>JBAZUV010000047.1:0-2525 GCA_041661185.1 Elusimicrobiota bacterium | reverse complement strand
TCCTTGGCCAGTTGATCGAAAAGGGGAATCGCGAGATCGAGAATTTCCAGAAGATCGAGAGCTTTGATGCGTCTCTGCGGTTGCGTCTCGCCGCCGCCTACCAGGGGATGAGGCGTTACCGTGAGTCGGCCCTGATTCTCGAGAACATGCTCGAAAGGATGCCGGCCGACCCGGTCGTCGAGCAGGCTTCGGCCAACCTTGTGCAGACGTGGTTTGAGATCGAGCGCTGGCCGAAAGTCGCGGAGGCGGCCGCCGCGTTCCGCAAGAAGTTTCCCGAATCGAAGTCCCTGCCGCTCGTGCTTTACCTCGAGGGTTTGGCGGCGCAGAAGGACAGGCGCTACGAGGAATCGGTGGCAGGCTTCGACACGATTCTGGATCGGCATGCGGAGTCGGAATTCGCCCCCCGGGCGTTGTTTATGAAAGGATTTACCCTCCTGCTCGCGGAGAAGAACGCGGAGGCGATCCAGGTCTTCGACAAATTCGGGAAGGCGTATCCGGACCATGAGCTTGCCGGAGCGGCCGCCTACTGGCGCGGGATGGGCTACTCGCTCGACAAGCAGTTCTCCAAGGCCCGCGATGCCATGACCGCCTGCCTGAAGCATTTCAAGGACGGCCCCTACTCCGGCAGCGCGGTTTTTCGAAAAGCCTATTGCGCGCAGCAAATGGAGGACTACACGACGAGCATCAAGGAGATCCGGTCGTTTCTGCGGACGTATCCCGGCCACGAGGAAACCAGCGAGGCCCGCATCCTCCTCGGGGATGCCCTGATGAACGAAGGGCAGGTGGAGGAGGGAATCGCCGCGTTCAAGGGCATCCGGCGCGAGGATGCCCGCTTCTACGAGGAGGGGGTTTTCAAGACAGCAAAGGCGCTCAAGCTCCTGGAGGAATACGACCGGCTCCTCGATCACATGAAGGCGTTTCAAAACGCGAACCCCCGCAGCCCGCGCGTCGCGGAGGCGGTCTTCCAGATCGGCTGGGTCCACCGCCGGAACAACGCCCCGGAAAAAGCACGCGAGGTTTACTGGGATGCAATCCAAGCGCATGGCGCGGATCCCTCGATGCGCTCGGTGGATGGCCTCTTCCCCGCGCTGGCCAGGCTCTACCGCGACGACGGGGAGGGATATCTCAGACTCCTCTCGGATCTTCAGCACGACGCGGAAAAACGCGCGATGCCGACGCTCGCGATGCGCGCGCTCTGGGCGCGGGCGGCGGCGGTGAAGAAGGCGGACCCCGAACAATCGCGGAAGCTCCTGCTCGAAGCCTGCAAGCTTTCCGATGTGCAGACGACGAATCCGCTCCTGCTCGCGGATTTTGCCACGGCTCTCCGCGACGCAGGAAGCCCCAAGGAGTCTCTGGAGCTCTTCCGCGATCTTGTGAAATGGAACCCGGGAGCACCTCAGAAAGACCGGGCGCTGGCTGCCATCGGATTCGCTGAGATCGAGGAAGGCAACGAACCCGCGGCGATGGCCATGTTCGACCGCTTTGAAAACGAGGCGGTCGGCTCGCTGGAAACCGGACGGGTCCTGCTCGCGAAGGCAGGCATCGAGGAACGGAGCGGCCGCAAGGCCGCCGCACGCAAGACCCTCGAAACCTTGCTCGCCGCCGGAACATCTTCCGGAAAAGAGAAGGCAGAGGCGTTGTTCCGCATCGGGCAGATCCACATGGCCGAGGGGAAGGCCGAGCTCGCCATTCCCTACTTCCAGCGCATCTATGTCATGCACGGTCGCTGGCGCGACTGGGTCGCCAAGGCCTACCTGCGCAGCGGCGAGGCATTCGAAAAACTGAAGGATGCGGAAAGCGCCAGGAAAACCTACGAGGAGCTGGCGCAAAAGGAGGATCTCTCGGATCTGCCGGAGTCCTCCGCCGCGCGAAAGCGGCTTGAAGCGCTCGGAGGCCAGACGCCAACACAGGGATGAAAACTCTTCTTCTCATGCTCGCTTCCCTCTCGTGCCTGTCCGCGCAGGACGTGCTCTTCCTGCGCAACGGAGAACAGCGATCCGGACGGATCACCGCCGCCGACAACAACCTGTTTCGCCTCCAGATCCCTCTTCCGTCCCGCCCAGGAATGCCTCCCGCCTCCGCCTCCGTCGCAGTTCCAAAATCCCAGGTTTTGCATATCGAATTTGCGCGTGACCCTGCGCTCGAGGAGGCGCTCAAGTCGGCGACGCCCGGACGGCTCCCGGAAATCGCCGCTCTCTGGTCGGCGCAGCTCGTCTGGCTGGATGTTCCGAAGTCGCCCGCCGCACGGGTCGGCTGCCTCTACGCAGATCTTCTCCTGCGATCCGGTGATGCGGGCCGCGCGGGGAATGCCCTGCAAGTTTTCCAGTTGATCGAGTCGAAGGCCTGGAGCGATGGGGACAGAATGACGGCCAAGCAGGGACGCCTTCGCGCGATGGTCGCCAGCGGACAGGCAAAGGACGCCGTCAGCGAGGCGCAACAGCTTGCCGCCAGCACCGAGGATCCCACCGTCTTGATTGAAGCGAAGTTTCTTTTGGGGGAGACCGCGGCGACCTCGCTGAAGAAGC
>JBAZUV010000046.1:0-2539 GCA_041661185.1 Elusimicrobiota bacterium | reverse complement strand
CCGGCGCCGCGCTCGCGGCGGTGACGGTGATGAAGCGCCGGTTCTCTCGCCTCTGTCGGGAACGGCTCCAGGGTGAGGACTGCGGCGGCCTCGTGAAGCCGAAGAAGACGTCGGACAAGTGCCCGCTTTGCGGAGCAGCATCAGGCGCCCGCGCGTGAGCGCCCGCGACAAGTACGACTGGCGAGACGACTACCTGCTCTGCGGAGTCTGTAAGGTGCTCGTCATTGCCGACGGGCACTCCCCAGACCAGTGCGCGGCCTTCAGGGAGAACCGTCCGGGTCCTCGGGCTCAAGCGTTCCAGGGGCCCGTTCGCGAGTCAGTGCCGCCCGAAATGACGGTCCGGCAGCGGTTTGTACAGCACTTGACGGCTGTGATGGCCCCGACTTTGCGCGCTCGGGCTGAAGCGGAAAAGTTGCTCAGCGCGGGGCCATCCAAGTCCAAGGGCCGCAGGGGGCAGTAGTCACTGGTCGCCGTAGTTGCTCGGGTGCCCGGGGTGCATCTCGTCCGCCAGGTCGCCATCATCCTGCCAGTTGCCCACGCTTTCAGCGGTGTCGCGCTCGGGCGCTGGCCAGGTCCGCAGGGCTTCCTTCGCGCCCGAGATGCTGATGCCTTGGCAGGTTGTGTTCCCAGGGTAGGCGTTGGTGACCGCGTTCTGGAGGCACGCTTTGCAGACCCAGACGGTCCTCAGCCCGCGTACTGTCCCGAGCGAGGCTGGGGCGCGGCCGCACTCACCCACTCTGCGGCAGCTCCAGCAGCGGTGCTTCATCGTCGCCCCCCGAGTTCGTCCCACGTTGCGACGCGCGTTGGGTCCTCGCCCATGGCTCTGACCGCCTCGCGCCACGCGTCCATCTTGCGCAGCAGCTTCTTCGCGGGCCCGGCTTCGTTGTGGCTGCGCGCGAAGTACTGGACGAAGCCGAAGCGCCAGCGTCCAGCGTCGTGCCGCACCATGACGCCGGCAAGCAGCGGGCGCGCGTCGGTAGGGCCGCGAAGGTTGCACATGTCCTGGTGCAGCACCGTCATGCCGTCGCCGAAGTACAGGTCCCCGTCTTCCATCAGGGCGAAGCGAACGTGCGTGAGTTTACGGAACCACCCTGCATGGGGGTGGAGCACGACTTCAACTTCTTGGCTGCGCCGCCAGGTGGGAATGAAGTTATAGCGGATCATGGCTCGTCCTCGGGCTCGTCCTCGGGCTCGTCCTCGGGCTCGTCCTCGGGCTCGTCCTCGGGCTTTTCTGCGGTCTCGGCGATGACGGGGTAGAAGTCGTCCTCGTGCCCCGGCGCCACCTTCCGGTTGCCGGCCTTGAACTCCTCGGCTTCAAGGAGAAGCCAGGCCCAGCTTAAATACTCAGCGCGGGACCTTGGATCGGCGAAGAACTGCTTGAAGTCGCCCGGCGTGTACGCGCTCACGTTGAACAGCCGGTTCAGCGGCACGATCAGGCGCTTGGTAGTCTTCTTCTTCGTCGTGACCTGAACCGGTCGGGTCCACATGCCGTCTTTCCCCGGCACCCTGAACCCCTTGCTCTGCTCCCAGCGGGTCTTGGACTTCGTCACCGTCCACTCGAACGTGGCGTTGCCCCCGCGCACGCGCACCACCTTCGCGAGCTTCCCGGGCCCGGAGTCGTCGCGGGGCCGATACCGCTCGCGACGGAAGTGGTTCTCGTCATGTTCCCGGCGTCTGTTCAGCTTCTCGGCCTCCAGCTCTTGCCAGTATCGGTCCTGACCGATGGTCACCGAGCCCGGCTTGATGAGGGCGTTGCACGTAGATCGGTACGCCGCGAAGTCGGGCTTCGGTCCAGGTACCAGGGCGCGGGACTCGTCATAGACCAGTTTGAGCGCGGCCTCGAAGCTGGCCGGCTCCCAGAGCCGCCAGGCCGGGTGCGGGTGCAGCGTCATCGAGCGGTCCAGGAGGCCTTGGAGCACGAGCACGAGCCGGTTGTGGGCGTCGATGTCGGCCTTCACCTTCGCAGCGATCTCATCGAAGTAGAGGTTGTCCTTGGTGAATGGGGTGAACTGCTTGGACTTACGGTTAGCGTGGCTGGCCCAGGGCGAACAAGGTTTGGTGGGTCCGTACCCGGGGTCTTTCGGTTCCTTGAGGTCGAAGTCAGGCACGTCGTAGTTCCGCTTCCGCTCGACTCTCTCTTGCCCGGCGGCGTCATACGGGATTTCTGTCCATGCTTTCTTCCGCCACTCCTTATTCGCCTTCTCGAAGGCCTTTTTGTTAGCCTCGTACTGTTTCTTCGAGGCCTTGAACTCCGCGAGCTGCTCTGGCCAGGCGGCCATTTCGGTCGTGTACTTTACCTTCTCGGCCTCGAACTCCAGTCGGTATTGCTCCTCCTCCTCGTCCTCGCGCACCTTCATCGCGAGCCACTCGTTCTCGGTGATGATTTTGTCCGGGCGGTCGTACTCGGTGTTGGCGTAGAGCTTCCCGCTCAAGTTCGACTGGTCCTGATCCGGGAAGAGCTTCGCGCCGAAGTCAATGTCCGTCTCTAGCCAGCTGATCTGCTCGCCGTTCCTGATGTACAGGAACGTCTTCCTGTCGG
>JBAZUV010000045.1:0-2866 GCA_041661185.1 Elusimicrobiota bacterium | reverse complement strand
TCGCGGCGTATAATCTCATTAGGGTCCTCTCCTTGCGTTGGTTTTGCTTGTGGGCAAACAAACACTACCAACGTTGGGCAGGGGGCCTCTACTTTTTCAGAGAGCCCTAGATGATTATCAGGCGTCATTTAACTCGCGTAACGTTTTAGAAGTTACGCGAGTTAAATAATCCCTGGCACCGCTGTTCGAAGGTTCTCCTGGAAGAATCTTCCGGTCGCGATAGGCCGTGATCCCGGTGCTCCGTTCTAGAACGCTGGGCGTGAAATTTGTGAAAATAGTCCCCATGCGAAACAGGGCTTCGGGGGAATTCGGCAGAGGGGCGCTCATCCTGTCGGTCGCGGCCATTTTGGCTGTCTTGCCGGGGATGCCGCGCGCGCAGGTCGTGTCCGGCGGCATCCCGGGCATCGGAGCGATGGCCATGCCGGTCGTCGGCTCGGGCTTCGGCCAACTCGAAGCGCGGACAGTCTTTGGCGCGGGGATCTCCGATCAGCTGCGGCTTCCGACCTCTTCCCTTCTGTTCCCGCAGGCCGCGCCCCAACAAAATCCGGATGCGGCACTCCCCGCTGGTTTGCGGGTCCCGCAGCCCGCGTTCCAACAGACATCGGATGCGGGCCGCATTCTAATCGCCTCCGGAAGAGCGCCGGACCCCAACGACGACGGGAAGCCGCGCTCCCTCGCGGCATCGCTCGGCGGCGTTTCCTCGCCGCAAGGCTCGGCTGCGAAGGGCATCCCGGCTTTTGTCTCCAACGAGAAGGTCCCGTTCCAGGACGAGATCGAGGCGTTCGAGGCCGCCGACAGGGTCCAGCCTCCGCCTCAAGGCGCAATCCTCTTCTTCGGCAGTTCGAGCATCCGGTTTTGGACTTCGCTTGCGCGCGATTTCCACGGGCTTGCCGTGATCAACCGCGGCTTCGGAGGCTCGCAGATCCAAGACTGCGTGCGCTTTGCAGGCCGCATCGCGATCCCCTATCATCCCAAGACCATCGTGTTCTACGCCGGCGACAACGACATCTTCTTCGGACGGAGTCCCGAACAGGCGCTCGCCGACTTCCAAGCGCTTGTGAAGACGCTCCGATCCTCCTTGCCGGACGCGCGGATACTTTTCGTGTCCATCAAGCCGTGCCCTGCGCGCTGGGCTTTGGTGGACAAGGTGAAGCGGGCCAATGACTTGATCCGCGACTATGCCGCCGGCGAGAAGGGCGTGGGCTACATCGATGTTTTTCCAGCCATGCTCAACGCGCAGGGCGGTCCGCGGCCCGAACTCTTCGGCCCGGACGGGCTCCATATGTCGCCCAAAGGCTACGCTCTCTGGACCGCTCTCATCGATCCTTGGCTGCGCTGAACCCCTGGCACCAAGTTTCAGCCTTCCCTTTCGACCCAGGCAGCCGAGGGTCCTTCGACCCTCTCGGAACTGCTGTTCGGCGGATATCCTTTCAATATGAGGACAGCATTGAGGTTCGGTCTGGCCTTCTGCCTCTCTGTCGGGTTCTCGGCGATGGCATCCATTCAAGCGCAGGATCCGCCGACGCTTGCGCAATCGGCGATGCCCGAGGAATGGCGCTTCGATTCCTGTCTTGAAGTCTTGAGCGATCCGGATACCGGCGCCGAGCGTGCCGCGGACAACAACTCCGCTGAGTGGATCATTCCGATGAGGGTGACTCGCGAGGCCAACGCAGTCGGATTCTCCATTAGGGACGGGCTTTTTTCTTATCGATTGGAAGGCGATCTTTCGCAGAGGGAAGGGAAGATCTTCGTGGAAGGGTTGGCCCGCACCGAAGGAACCGCGGGCCTGGAGAGTTCCGCCGGCGGAAAACCCGCGTGGATCACATACGAGGAACAGACGGGGCCGCAGGGCAAGCGCGCGGTCATCTCCGAGCATCAATACATCGGTCGAGGCGACGGCTACCCCGAGGGAGCTCCTTACGGGCCCATCATCATCTTCCATAAATATTCCAATGACGGACAGGCGGTCAGGATCATGGCGCGGCGTCTGGAGGACGGATCTTTCTTATATAAAGTGCGGTTGACTTGCGGCCAAGGGTTCGGGTATCAGGCCGGCGTCCGCTCCAAGGAGCAGACCGACGACCTGCGAGGCCTAAAGTTCGATGAACTTCGCGATGCCACCGAGAAGTTCTGGAAGGAGACCGGGCTGGACCGCAGAGAGGCGCCGAAACCATGAGCAGAAAACTCCGGATCGAGGCTCTCGTCACAAGCGGCGGCTTCATGGCGTTCGCATTGGCTTTTGGCGTGTGTTGTTCCTCTTCAGTCCGCGTGCAGGCCGAAACTCCGCCGGATGCGCAGGCTGTCCCTGCCTATGCCGCGGGTGCCGTCGTCACGAGTCCGGGCGGCGAAGATCCAAACGCGGGCTCTTCCTCCGAATGCGACAGGCCCGGCAAAGTCCGGTGGATTCAATTCGAGGGAGAAGCGCGGCATGTCTACCTGCTCAAGGTGAATTCGGATGACGGCTCGCGTACGATCCTTCACTACGATTTGCTTCCGGATGGCGAGGAACAGTGCCGGTTGTTCAAGGGGCCTTATGCTTCCGGCAGCCCGCAGTTCCATGCACTTGAAGTCCTGGAGCTGGAGCTTCAGGATTGCTGCTCGGTGCAAGATAAGCCTTGGCTGTATCTGATCACAAGCGCGCAGGATTCCCAATCGAATTTTAGAAAGCGGATCAACGATCTGGCCGCGACGCCTAGTTAGGACGTCCTGGCGGCAGGGGTCAAATAGCGTGCATAACGGCGGTGCCACTCATTAGGGCACTTGGCGTCAAGGGGCAATAAGACTCCTGCCACACGGTAGTGGTTGTTTGTGGATGCATCCGTTCATCTGCTTCCTGCGCGTCAGCGCCCGGGTTCTCTCTTATGGG
>JBAZUV010000044.1:0-3068 GCA_041661185.1 Elusimicrobiota bacterium | reverse complement strand
TTTCGTCCATTCGTCTATCGCCTGGCTCGCGAGCTTCGCCTGAGCGGCTGGGTGCTCAACGGCCCTTCCGGCGTGCGCATCGAAGCCGAAGGCCCCCGCCCGGCGCTGGAACGCTTCCTCCGCCGCGTAGTGGAGGAGAAGCCGGCCGCGGCCAGCATCCTGCGCGTGAGTTCGCGCTGGGGCGCGGCGCGCGGGAATCAGGACTTCCTCATCCGCGCAAGCAGCGGCAAGGAGGAGCGCTCCGCCTGGGTCCTGCCGGATCTGGCCACATGCCCGGACTGCCTGCAAGAGATCTCCGAGCCCGGACAGCGCCGCCGCGCATACCCCTTCACCAACTGCACCCTCTGCGGCCCGCGCTTCACCATCGTCGCGTCCCTGCCCTACGACCGCGCCAACACCACGATGTCCGGCTTCCCTCTCTGCAAGCACTGCTCCTCGGAGTATCAAAACCCCTTAGACCGCCGCTTCCATGCCCAGCCCATCGCCTGCCCGGCCTGCGGCCCGAAGCTCTGGCTGGAAAAGTCCCTGAAAGGCTCTGCCGCCGATGCGCAGTCCTCGGCCGGATCTGAAGCGCCTCTTGCCCCCGGCGAGTACGGACCGGCTGCTTTGGAAGCCGCGGCCCGGCTCATCGAGAAAGGCCGCATCGTGGCGATCAAAGGCATCGGAGGATTCCTCCTGCTCTGCGACGCCCGCCGACGCTCGGCCGTGCGGCGCCTGCGCGCGCGCAAGCGCCGCAAAGAAAAGCCCTTCGCCGTGCTCTTCCCGGACATCGGCGCCGTCCGCCTTGAATGCACTCTCACCGCCGAGCAGGCCGCCTGCCTGCGCTCGCAGGCCGCGCCCATCGTGCTCCTTCGCAAGCACCGCTACCGGAAGAACCTGGCGCGGGAGATCGCCCCGGGCAACGCCCGGCTGGGAGCGATGCTGCCCTACGCGCCCCTGCATCATCTGCTCATGAAGCGCCTGCGCTTCCCGGTCGTGGCCACCAGCGGGAACTTGAGCGAGGAGCCCATCGCCGCGGGCAACGCCGAGGCCCGCGCCAAGCTCTCTTCCATCGCGGACGCTTTCCTCATGCACGACCGCCCCATCGCGCGGCCCGCCGACGACTCCATCATGCAGGTCCACGCAGGCGCCGCGCGCGTGCTCCGCCGCGGCCGCGGCTTGGCGCCCATGCCCTTGGCCGTGCCGTTGCTCAAGCGCCGCGTGCTGGCCTTGGGCGCGCATCTGAAGAACACGGTGTCCATCGGCTTCGGCCGGCAGATCATCTGCAGCCAGCATCTCGGAGACCTGGAAAACGGCTCCGCCTACGACGCGTTCCTGCGCGCGGAACAGGACCTTCGCGCGCTCTACGAGTTCGAGCCCGAAGTCGCGGCCTGCGACCTGCACGAGGATTATCTTTCGACCCGCCGCGCGCAAGCCTTGGGCATCCCGGTCCTGCGCGTCCAGCATCACGCGGCGCACGCGGCCTCCTGCATGGCCGAGCACGGTCTCTCCGGACCCGTGCTGGCCGTTGCTTTCGACGGACTCGGTCTGGGAACGGACGGCACGCTCTGGGGAGGGGAGTTCCTGCGGGTAGGCCCCTCGGATTTCGAGCGCATCGCTCATCTGCGGACCTTCCCTCTGCCCGGAGGAAGCGCGGCCGTGCGCGAAGGCCGAAGAGCCGCCCTGGGACTGCTGCACGAAGCAAAGCTCTCTCCCTCGCGGCTCAAGCCGCTCTTCACGGACCTTCCGTCCTGGGACGCGCTCAACCGCCTGCCCTCCTCCTCGCGCCTCTCTCCGCGCACCTCCAGCGTCGGACGGCTCTTCGACGCGGTCGCCGCGCTCGCCGGGCTCAAGGCCGTCAATGCCTTTGAGGGACAAGCCGCCATGTCCTTGGAACAAAGCCTCGATCCTTCCGCGCCCCTGCGCGGGACCTACCCCTGGTCCCTGGCCAAGCCGCAGTCCGCGCGCGGCCAAGACGCGGGGCTCGCCGCGGATTGGGCCCCCTGCGTGGAGGCCCTGCTCAAGGATCTGGACTCCGGCATCCCGGTCTCGACGATCAGCGCCAGGTTCCACAACAGCTTGGCGCGGCTCGTCCTGCAAGTCGCCAAGCGCGCGGGGATCGCTCAGATCGTGCTCACCGGAGGCGTGTTCCAGAACGCCTATCTCCTGGACCAGACCGCCAAGCTCCTGCGCGAAGCGGGCTTCTCGGTCTTCACGCACGAACGCGTGCCGTGCAACGACGGAGGAATATCCGTCGGCCAGGCCTACTGGGCCGGCCGGCTCTGCGTCCGCGGACCCATGCAGGACCATGCGCCGTCGCGTACTCACGCGCCGGCCGGAGGCTGATATGTGCTTGGCGGTTCCTGGAAAAGTCTTGAGCATCGAGGCTCGCCCCGACGGCCTGAGCTACAGCCGCGTGGATTTCGGCGGCACGATCAAGGAAGCCTGCGTCTCCTATGTCCCGGACCTGCGCGTGGGAGACTTCGTGCTCGTGCACGCGGGCTTCGCGCTCGACACCGTGGATCCCGAGGAAGCGCAGAAGACGCTGGAACTGCTCACTCAGATGGACGCCTTGGCCGAGCAGGCGGAAAAGGACCGGCCATGAGATACGTCGACGAATACCGCGACCGCCGGGCCGCCGAGCGCTACGCCAAGCTGCTGGGCCGCCTGACCACAAAACCCTGGACCGTCATGGAAGTCTGCGGCGGGCAGACCCACGCCATCGTGCGCTTCGGCATCGACCGCCTCCTGCCCGAGAAGCTCGAGCTCGTGCACGGCCCGGGCTGTCCGGTCTGCGTGACCCCGCTGGAGCTCATCGACCAGGCCGTGGACCTCGCGCTCAGGCCCGGGACCGTGCTCTGCTCCTTCGGCGACATGCTGCGCGTGCCCGGGTCCAAGAAAAGCCTCTTGCAGGCCAAGGGCGAAGGCGCGCAGGTGCGCGTGGTCTACTCCCCGCTCGATGCGCTGGCCTGGGCGCAGGCGCACCCCGAGACCCAGACCGTGTTCTTCGCCGTGGGCTTCGAGACCACGGCGCCGGCCGCGGCCCTGGCCGCGCATCAAGCCCGCAAGCTCGGCGTGAAGAACTTCTC
>JBAZUV010000043.1:0-3507 GCA_041661185.1 Elusimicrobiota bacterium | reverse complement strand
GCGTAGAGCTTCCCGCTCAAGTTCGACTGGTCCTGATCCGGGAAGAGCTTCGCGCCGAAGTCAATGTCCGTCTCTAGCCAGCTGATCTGCTCGCCGTTCCTGATGTACAGGAACGTCTTCCTGTCGGCCTTGGCCGAGTCATCGAAGAGGAGCGCGATCAGCTCCCGCCAGCTCGTGGGCTCTTCATGCGCCGCTTTCCGGCGCACCTGGAAGGCCACGATGCAGCGCGGGAACGGAAGGATGCGGTTGAGGTTCTCCGGGCGTAGGAGCCAGGCATCGAATTCCTTGATGGTTGCGAAGCGCATTCCGCCGGCCTCGTAGTTGGCCAGGCACTCCTCGTCCATGTAGTGGCGCCGCTGGAAGAGGCGAATGGGCTCGGTGAGGGGCGCAGGCTTGCCGTCTTGGATCTTCGCGGCGTGCTCCGTGAGCCCGGCGTACAGCTCCACGTTGAAGAGCCGGCTTTCGATGGCCGAGATCATGCTCTTCATCGGAACGACCTGGGCCTGGAGCGGGAGGATTTGCGCCCGCGACCAGGTCGCCATGGACTCGTTAGATGCCTTGATCTGCTCGAACAGCTGCGGCAGCGTCTTCTCCTTCGCGAGCACGAGCGCGGCCTTGTACTCCTCGGCCGGTTGCGAATGGCCGCGTAGGGCCAAAGCCTGGGTCTCGTTGCCGGCGCCCAAGGTGCTCGGACCGAGGGCGAGCCGCTCGGTCACCTCCTGGACCTCGCCCATCAGCTCGCGGGTCTTGCGGTGGTGGCCCTGGATGTACCCTTCGATGAGCTTCGACGCCTCGGGCTCCGCGTGGCAGACGTCGTTGAAGGCGTCGAAGTGGACGCGCGAGGTTTCGCCGCCCGCGCTGGTCAGCTCGGCGTAATTGCTTCCGAGCCGGGTGACGCATCCGAGCCATCGTTCCTTGTCGTCCGCTTCACGTACCCAGTACCAGCGGCCGGGCACGGGCGCGTTCTCGTCCACGCGCTCTTCGGTGACGGTGCGCGGGGCCTTGGTGAGGCCGTTCATTGCCGGCTCCCGGGCTTCATGGTCCGCGCCAGCCACTCGGACAGGTTGACCACCTTGGCCTCGCGCTCGACCCACCGCGCGCGTTCTTGGTCACGCCCGCGCTCGTACTCGTCGCGCGCGAACCAGGCGAGGGTGGCGCCGGCTAAGCCGCCGACTAGGAAGGTGATGCAGAGCCTGGCCCACCAGGGGAGTCCGGCGAGGTCGGTCCAGGAGCGGGCGCTGACGGAGACCAGCAGGATGACGAGCGAGAGGCGGAACATGTTTATGGATTCCTCTTGGCGCTGATGACGTGCCCGCGCAGGACGCGGAGCGTGAGGCCGCACTGGCACTGGTGCATCAGGTTCTCATTCCAGTGCGCAGCCAGGTAGGCGTTGGTTGGAAGTTTCTTGCCGCAGGGGCAGACGATGGGCGGCAGGTCCCCGGACTTGACGCGGCTCAAGGCAGCACCACGACAGGCACCACGACGACGTCGGTGCAGTCGATGCGTGAGAGCGAGTCGCCGCGCTCCTTGGTGCGCTTCGCGTGCGCCAAGGCCGAGGCGTAGGAGTAGTACCGGCCGACCGTGAGCGCCTGGTTGTCCTCGGTGAGCAGCCGGACCTCGAAGAGCTGCTCGGGGAGGGTCTCCGGCTTGGCCGGGCGCGCCCAGTACTCGGGCAGGAAGCCCTCGTTGTGCAGCCACCCGGAGAGGGCCTGGACGAGCCCAGCCAGCTTCACCGCGTCCTCGGTGTTCTCGTCCTCGTCGATCTGGATGGCGGTCGCGGCTTCGAGCATCTGGCTCAGTGTCTCGTTCGGGTCCATGGGCTACTCCTTGATGGGCAGAAGATTCAGCGAGTGGAACCAGGTGGAGCGCCCGGACTTGTCGAGCTTCACCTTGAACGCTCGGCCGGCCGGGTCATTCGCGGCGGCGGCCTCGACGATGGTCCCATACCGGTCCCCGCGCATCCACGCGTCCGTCGCCGGGTGGGTCTGCACGCGGTCGCCGACCTTGAACTGGCTCATGACTTTTTCCTCGCGGCTCGCCGCAGTTTGTTGGTGGGGGTCCATTTGTACGCCTGGCACGTAGCCGTTGCTTTCGTTTGCACGAGGGTCCACCGGCCTCCGAGCTGAATGTCGTGGACGACGCACGCCTTGCCCTTGAGCAGAACCTTGTCGCCGACTTCGAACTTGAAGACGCTCATGGGCCCTTCCTGACGACTTGTCCGCCGACTTTGGCGGCCCTTCGAAATGCGTTCACCCGGCGGCGCCACGTCGCCGCGAGCGCGAGCTGAGTCGTCCAGCGGGGCGCGCCCTCGTGCGTGGCCAGGTACATGGCCACGACGCTACCGTTCTTGGCGACGTAAAAGGTCATGGTGCGACGCCTGCTTTCTTTGCGGCCAGGTTCTCGGCCGCACGGGCGATGGAGGCGAGCCTGAGTTTGGGTGCTGCCACTCGCGCGAGCCATTGAGCAGCGCGATGCAGGTTTTCTGGCAGGTACACCTTGCCGTAGTTGGTTTTGAAGTACCGCTGGGGGAGCCGTTTTCGTTCCGCAGTAGACCAGCGGATGACTCTTGACAGACTGAGGGTCACGGAGGCGAACTTTGGCGTTCCGTGGATGCTGGGGATATTCAGCGTCGCGATGACTTCGGTCCCCACCAGCTTGAAGTATCGTGCGCCCAGACCTATCGAGCTTAACCAGGCGGATGTTTTGGTCAGAGTCCGTCACCGTCCCGTACCGGCCCCCTTGCATCCACGCGTCCGTGGCGGGGTGCGTCTGCACGCGGTCGCCGATCTTGAATCCTTTCCGGGTGGCCTCGTCGCCGACCTTCACCCGAGCACCAGGGACTTCACTGCGTGCTTTAGGTAGTCCACTTGTTCGGCAATGTTGACCTGCAGCTGGGTAACTAGCGCTTGAACGCACCCGCGCGGGCTCGTGCCACTGACAGCTATCCGGGCGAAGTACGCCGTGAAGCTCTCCCCGTTGCCGTGAACCAGGAGGTCGCCGACGTGTGCCTCGTGATGCCATCCGAGGTTGCACCAGATGCGCGGCTTCCACTTCGGCCCGAGCATGGTGCAGAGTTTCAGGGCCTTGGCGTGTGCTGCTCTCGCCCGGTCCAGGGCCGTGTCGCTGCCGTCCTCGGAGCAGCGGACGACGTCGCGGATCTCCTGGCTCGCGAGCGCCTTCTTGCACTTGAGGCAGGTCGGCTCGCCGGAAGGGCGCGTCCAGGAGGATCGACCGTCCGAGTGCTGCTTCTCGTTCTTGTCCGTGTTCGGCTCGATGCGCAGACCGCAGGCGGTGATGGTCCGGCCGTTCGCAGCAAAGTGCTTGAAGATGAAAGGCTTCACGGGTGCTCCTTCGGGTCCATCAGGGCCAGGTTGGCCAGATCGTTGTTGCTCGGGTCGCCGTCGAGGTGGTGGACGACCTTGTCCAGCTTGCGGACGACTTGTCCGCCGACGGCCTGGGCCCGCCTGAACGCGTTCACCCGGCGGCGCCAAACCGCAGCGTCTGTCA
>JBAZUV010000042.1:0-3595 GCA_041661185.1 Elusimicrobiota bacterium | reverse complement strand
TCTGGCGGCGCGTGTCAGGCAGCATAGAGGCTCAATCTTTCGCAGGTTCGAACGAGGTGCCGCAACCGCAGGATCGTACGGCACGGGGGTTGACGATGCGGAATCCCGCGCCGGAGAGGCCGTCCTCATGATCGAGCGTGCAGCCCTCGAGGGTTTCCTCGCTCGCGGGATCCACAAAGATCCGCGAGCCCAGGTGGAGGACCACCAGGTCGCCGGGCTGCTCGGAACCCAGCGTCATGGTGTATTGCAGGCCCGCGCACCCGCCTTTTTCCACGGCAAGTCGGAGGCCGTCCGCATGGCCATTCTGCCGGATGAGGTCGAGAAGCGCACGCGCGGCGTTGTCAGTCACTGTGATCACGTCCTTTTCTTATGAACGAATCCATGCGAAGTCAAATGGCATGGGAAAGATTCGCTTGTTGCCGGACGAGGTCGCCAGCCAGGTGGCGGCCGGGGAAGTCGTCGAGCGCCCGGCCTCGGTCGTGAAGGAATTGGTTGAGAACAGCGTGGACGCCGGGGCGCGCCGGATCGTCGTGGAGTTCGCACGGGGAGGAACCCAGCTGATCCGCGTGGCCGACGACGGGTGCGGGATGGATCGCGAGGACGCGCTCCTCTCGCTCGAACGGCACGCCACCAGCAAGATCCGCACGGCCGAGGATCTCGCCCGCGTGACGACGATGGGCTTCCGCGGAGAGGCCGTCCCCAGCATTGCCAGCGTTTCCCGGTTCCGCCTGGTCACCCGTCCGCCGGGCGCGGAGGCCGGAACAGAGATCGTGATCGCCGGAGGGAAGATCGAATCCGTCTCGGACAGCGGCGAGGCTCCGGGAACAGCCATTGAGGTCCGCGCCCTGTTCTTCAACCTGCCGGCGCGCCGGAAGTTTTTACGCGGGGAGGAGACCGAGGCGGCGCATATCATCCACCAGATGGAGTCGCTGGCGATCGCGCATCCGGACGTCGCGATGACGCTCGTGCGGGACGGCCGCCGACTCTGGCAGGCCGCCGCGACAACGGATCCCGGCGTCCGTCTCCGCGATCTCTTCGGCGCGGACTTCCTCAAGCGCCTCGTTCCGATCGAGCCCCGCGAAGAAAATGGCATCACCATTTCGGGACACCTGGCCCGTCCGGGGGAGGGACGGCCGGACCGTGACCAGCAGTTCATCGTTTTGAACGGCCGCGTCGTGCAGTGTCCGGCCATTTACCAGCCGCTGAGGGAGGCTTATTCCGAGGCGATTCCCAAGGGACGCCATCCGCTCGCCGTGCTGCGTGTTTCCATGGACCCTCTGGCATTCGACTGCAACGTGCACCCCGCGAAGCGGGAGGTCCGCATCCACCGTCCCGACCTGCTTCGCCAGGCGGTGTTTCTTGTCGCGCGGAGCATGCTCGACAATCTCCGGCGTCCGGCGGTCCCGCCCCCGCAGCCCGCCGCTTTGCCGACGGCCCCCTCCGGTCCGCCAACGGAGAGCACGCCCGCCCATCGCGCTCCCGTCATTCCGGCTGCTTCCGCAGCCCCCGAGATGCAGGCTTTCCAGGCTCCTCCGCAGGGGGAGTGGTCCATGGACCAGGAAGAGGAAAGATTCGAGCTGATCGGAGGGCTGGCCGACCGGTGGATCGTGATGCGCAGCGGCGAGGGGCTTGTGTTGCTCGATGCCCGCGGGGCCTCGGAGAGGATTCTTTTTGAGTCGCTGAAGCGGGAAACCGAAGCCGGAGCCGCTCCCGCGCAGCGCCTCCTGCTCCCGGAGGTCATCGAACTCCCCGCGAAGGATTCCGCGTGGATCTCGGAGAACCTGGAGCCCCTCCAGGCGGCGGGCTTTCTGCTGGAACCGTTCGGCGGCACCACGTTCAAGGTCGAGGCGTTGCCGGCTTGCCTGGCCGCGAACGACGCCCGAACGGCGCTGCTCGATCTCTGCGAGTCCTTGCGCGCCTCCGGATCGCTCGGAAGCCGCCCGCTCGTTCTCGACGCGCTGATCCGCTCGGTTTCGAGCCTCGCGGCGGTCAAAAGCTTCCCCTTCGACCCCGTCCGCGCGCGGCAGCTCGTTCGAGAACTCCTCCGCTGCCAGCTCCCCTACGCCAGCCCGCGCGGCCATCCGACGATGATCCAATGGTCGTTCTCCGAACTGGAGCGGAAGTTCAGCGGATAGCCCCTCACATCATATTCGCGCCCATTTCCGCCAGGTCGCTGCGCTCGCCTTTGGTGAGCGAGACGTGCGCGGTGATCCGCTGTCCGCGGAGGGGGTTGCGGGTGTAGACGAGCCCGTTCGAGCGGCTGTCCACATACGGGTTGTCGATTTGGGCGGGGTCTCCGACCATGACGAGCTTCGAGCCTTTGGACATGCGGGTGACGACGGTCTTCGCCTCCAGCGGGGTGAGCTGCTGGGCCTCGTCGAGAACAAAGAACCGGTTCGGGATCGAGCGCCCGCGGATGTAGCACAGCGCCTCGATCTCGAGCAGCCCGCGCTCGATGAGCTGCTCATACGGCTTCACGACCGCATGCGGGACGTGGTGGGACTCGGGTTCGTAGGATTTTCTCTCCGAGACATTGCGCGACTTCCCCTCCGGCCGCGGCGGGTGCATCGGCAGGAGAACCTCAAACGCATCGTAGATGGATTGCAGCCAGGGGTGCATTTTTTCGTTCAGCGTGCCGGGCAGGAACCCGAGCGTGTCGCCCATCGCGACCACCGGACGGCTCACGGTCATCCCGTTGAAATCCTTCTGCGCGGTCAGCAGCAACCCGGCGGCGACGGCCAGGAGCGTCTTGCCGGTTCCGGCCTGCCCGTAGCAGGTGATCAGCGAGATTTCGGGATCCAGCAGGGCATCGAGGAAGCACTGCTGGCCCGGGTTCGCCGGACGCAGCTCGATCCCCTTCGGCATCTGCAGGCTCTGCGGCACGTTGAGACGGACGATGCGGCCCCCGCCGACATGGCGTCCGGGCAGCAGCTTCTTGTCTCCGGTCGTGAGCAGGACATATTCATTGACCTCCAGCCGCCCGATCCGCGAGGGCTCGAACTCGATCGCCCGAGCGCTCCCGAACCGCTGGAGCTCGTGCGCCTCGACCTCGATCGACCGGATCTCGTATCCTTCGGCGTCCTTCACACACACCTTGTCGTTCAGGTAATCCTGGCACGTCAGCCCGATCGCCATCGCCTTGAGCTGCATGTTGAGGTCCTTCGTCACCAGAATCGTGGGAGTCTCCGCGCTCTCCTTCAAGGCGAGGCACGCGCCCATGATCCGATGGTCGGCCCGATCCTGGTCGGGGAAGATTTTTTGGAACCGCCGGATGGCCGAGCGCGCGCCTGCGGCGTCGAGCGAGTCATTGATGAGGATCCGAACCGACCCGCCGCCGGTCGTCTTGGCCCCTTTGGTCACGCTCTTCGTGTCATGCCCGAACACCTGCGTGAGAAACCGGTGAACGGTCCGCGCGTTCGCCCCGCGCTCGGTCTGCTCGTTCTTAAAACGATCGAGCTCGGAGAGCACCTCAACCGGAATGTAAACATGGTTGTTCTCGAACCGGTTCAGGCAGTGCGGGTCGTGAAGCAGGACATTCGTGTCCAACACGAAGTTTTTCACCAGGCCCTCCGTGTTGCTGCGGCGGGATCGTGTC
>JBAZUV010000041.1:0-3755 GCA_041661185.1 Elusimicrobiota bacterium | reverse complement strand
GTTCGTCGATGGTGTGCTCGAAGCTCCAAGTGCCCAGCGGACCCGATTCCGAAAGCGTGAGCAGCTTCTGCGGGAAGTACCAGTCCGCGAAGGCGCCGCCGTCGAGGACATAGCCGCTGGTCCCGGGTATCAAGGGCGCGTAGTAGACCTTGTTGCCCGTCATCTTGAAGTCCCCGGACTTGTACTTCTTGCCGGACCATTGCTCTTTGCTGACCAGGTAGGTTGCGGCCGGACTGCCGCCCATGAAGCTTGCGAACGATACCCCTACGTTATCCTCGCCGTAGTCGATGACATGCGCGGCCGGGCCGTAGCCGAAGCTCGTCACGTTCCCGTTGGGCGAGGTTACGCTCGTGAGCATCCGCTGCTTGCCCAGGCCGCTCAATGCGCCATAGGCGAAATTGTCCAGGTTCTCTATCTGGTAGTCCGTGTACCCGTAGGACGTGACGCCCTTGGGACCCGTCACCTTCTTGAGCATGTGGTCATGTACGATCCCATCCGAAGGCTCATACTCGAAATCCACCGTCCTGCCCGCCAGATCCGTCACGTTCGAGAGACGCCCGTTGCCGTCGTAGCTGAAGGTGTAGATCGTCCGATTGTCCGGATCCTTCACCGAAGCGAGGTTCCCCCCGTTGTAGACCATGCTGGCCGCGTTCCCATTGGGGTCGGTGATGTCCAAAAGCTTCCCGGTCCCATCGTAGTGATAGACCGTCTTGTCATCCTGCGTCCAGGCATACCCCCCCGGATTCATGGTGCTCCCATCCACCGTGAGGACCCCCGTTTCCCCTACGGGCGCGCTGAAAGCCGTGCCCCCCGCATACCTGTAGATCAGCCGCTGGCCGCCCGGCGAGCGCAGTTCGACTAAGTCCTCTGGGGTGACCATGAAGTCCCGGTTGTTGACCAGGGTCATCGCGCAGCCGCCCCCCGGCAAGGGCACGTCGCAGTCGCCGCCGCCGTAGTTTGCGGTAACTTCCCCGCCCTGCGGGATGAATACGTTCGTCGCCCGCCTCAGATTGATGCGGCTCTCGAATGCGTGCATCCAGGCCTTGCCCAGGGTGGTCGTGGCCTGGTCATGGCTGTCGTAGACACGGGTGAAGTCGAGGCTGCCGCGGTACTTCGGCACGGAGACCGAAAGATCGGATTCCGGCACGCGCGGGTCCCCGCCCGCGTCCGTGAACCAGGTCACGAAATCGCAGATGATGCAGGAAGAGGGCGTTTTCCTTGTCGGCAGTTGGCAGGTCTTCGGCGTGGCGGCCTGCGCGGGCGGATTGGCCACGGCCATGCTGATGTAAGACGACGGCACCGACAAGCTGACCGATGCGCCGCCGCTTCCGCCCCCGCCGCCCCAGCTGGGCGAACTGTTCGTGCCCCCGCCGCCCACGCCGCCGGTGGGCAGACCGAAGCAGTCGCCCGCGGTGCCGTTGATGGGCGGCAAGGTCTTCTGCGTGTTGCCCCCGGCCGCGCAGGGGTAGTTGTAGCTCGTATTGAGGCTGAACGCGTGGCAGGATGCGTGCGCAAGGGATAAACGGAAGGGGACCACCACGCTTTGACCGGCATGCAGTTCAGCGATCGTGCCGTAGGGGATGTCCACGCTTACCGCAGTATCATTGATCTTCGGGAACAGCTTCACATCGAACGCAGAGACCAATCCCCTGTTCGTGACGGTCAGCTGCCCATCCGCCGAACCACCGTCGGGCAGATTGAAGTTCAAAGCCCCAGGCTCCACGACGACCACGGGCGCGGGCACATCCGTCTTGAAGCTCATCGTGAGCTTCAATTCATAACGGTCTACGATGGTCGTCGGCGTCACGGACCAGTCGTAGCTCACTACATCCGTGGGCAGAAGCACTTCAGCGGTGCGGTCCACGCCGGGCTCGATGGTCTCTACGGCGTTCTTGGTCTCATAGCCGGGCGCGGTAATGGAAAGCGAGTACCGCCCGGCAGGCACGTCCACGAACCGGGCAACCCCGTTGGCATCCGCGTTCGCGTTGCGGTTGAGGCCTGCGATCTCCAGGCTGGTGAGAGAAGCCTTCGCGCCTGGGGCCGGTGAGCCCGCCCCATACGCATCGCGCGGCTTGTCCGCGTCCAGGATGCTGTAGACCGCACCGCCCTTCCCGGAAGCCGTGATGGTCACGGCCGCGTTGATGGGAATGGTCCCTGCGTTCTGCGAGTGAACTTCCACAAGCGGATTGGCTGCATACGCCTGGCTTGTCAGGCCTGCCTGCGGGGCCAGCACGAGATTGATGTTCGTAGAGCCGCCCGCCGGGATATCCCCCGCGCAGAACTCCCCGACGGAAACCGAACCGCCGGAGCCGCACGTCCCCGCGGCTTGCGCCGCGCCCTGCACGGAGACCCATGCCAGCGTGGGCTGGGTGACTTTAACGCCGGTCCAGGACTGCGTGCCGTTGTTTTTGAGCGTGACCGCTATCGTCCTTGTCGCGCCCGCGGACATGCCCACCGTAAAGGCTTGGGGTTCCGCGACAGGCGCCGGCGCAGAGGCCGCTACCCTCACCGTGACCGGCATGCTTCTGGAGAATCCGTTGGAATCCACAACGCGCGCAAGGAAGGAAGCGTTCCCTAGCTGGGCCGTGGGCGAAGCATGCGCCGTAAACAACAGGGATGCCCCCTGGCCCGCCCCAAGCTGAGCAGGTACGCTGGTCGGGTCCAGCGCCAGCGTCACACCCGGCGCGGCAGGCCCGGATATGTCCCCTGTAAAGCCCGTCAGCGTATTCTGGCCGGTGTTCCGAAGCTCTACCCTGAATTGCATTGCCGCGTTCTGCGTGAGGTTTGCCGTAAAGTCGCCGTACTGGAACGCGAACCCCGCGATGGTGAAGGAAGACTGCGGGCTTCTATCCGTCACATCCGGATGCGCGGCCCACAGCGTGTAAAGCCCGGATTCATTGGGTGAAGGCGAGAACAATATCGAGTAGTGGCCCGTGTCATCGGTCATGCTGCTGGCGCGGCGCTCAAATCCCCGCACAGAGACCCCGAGCTGCACCGTGGCGCCCGGGACCAAGTTCCCGCCCGTGTCCACCGCCGTTCCCAAGAGGACGACCGATGCGCCCTGGTCGTAGAGCGGCTGTTCCGCAGAGACCGTGGCCGTATACGGCGGCGAGGCCACCCCGGAGTACGTCTGCGTGGAAGAGAACGCGCGCAAGGCGGACACGGGACTGTCCGTCGCAAGCCCGCTGTACGCCTTGGCGATGTTCACCGCGATCCGCGCCGAAGCGCCCAGCCCCTGCGGCACCGCAAGCTCCACAGGGTCCAGCATCACCCCAGAGCCCGCCCCTATCGCCACGAAATACCCAGAAGGCCCGGTCAAAGCCCCGTTCCCGGTCTGCGAAAGCCGCGCGGATGAAAGCGCCGTGCCCTCTAACGTCAAAAGCTGGACCAGCACGTCGCTTGAGGGCGCGCTCTTAAGCTCCATGGCCGCGGAACCCCGGTTGTTCACCTTCACCCGCACCTTGGGACTCGTGCCCCGCACCAACGGCTCGGAGAAGATCTCTACGATAGGTTCCGCGGGGGTGCGGGCCTGGATGGGGAACACGCGCACGAGCTGGGCCGTGGTCCCGGGTTCGCTGGGCAGCGTGAGCGCCGCGCGAAGGAGAGAACTCCCGCCCGCGCCCCCGGAGCCTGCCAGATCCGCGGGCACCGCGACCGCCGCGACAAGTTCCCCCTCGCCATTGGCCGGGATCGAGGCAGAGGCCGCAGTCCCCGCTGAAAGCACGGTTCCCGCCGCCGCGATCGTGCCCGCGGGC
>JBAZUV010000040.1:0-4536 GCA_041661185.1 Elusimicrobiota bacterium | reverse complement strand
AGAGGCCGCGGTGCTGCGCAGGAACTCATAGCCGGCCAAGAGGCAGGCCGCGGAAAGCGACACGCAGACCATGGCCGCCAAGAGCCCTCGCGAACGACCTGCTCCGTTCATCGTCCTATCATACCATCTGGGCTCAGGCCCTGACCCAAAAGGCAAAACAATTCAAGGCCTGAGCTTCCCTTATAAAGGAAAGGACAGCCCTCTCTACTTTCGTCATCCCGGCGGAAGCCGGGATCCAGCAAGCTCCTGGATTCCGGCTTTCGCCGGAATGACGAAATTATCGTCTCCCCGGCGAAAGCCGGGGCCCAGACTTACGGTTCAACGGCAATTTCTGGGTCCCGGCTTTCGCCGGGATGACGAGTCGGTCTGATAATTGGCAGTCATGCCGAGGGATTGACAACTTTGACCGAGCTTCGCTATAATAGCACTCGCCTTTAAGGAGTGCCAATATAATGGGGCAAGCCGAGATGCATCAGCCCCGAAGCGATAAGTCAGGAGGAACACGAACATGGCGGAAGCGACGCTGACCAACGTAAAGATCCAACCCCTGGGAGACCGGGTCCTCATCAAGCCGATGGAGCAGAAAGAAACCCGCAAGGGCGGGATCATCATCCCCGATACCGCGAAAGAAAAGCCGCAGGAAGGCGAAGTGGTCGCGGCCGGTCCGGGAAAGACGACCGAAGAGGGCAAGACCCTTCCGATGTACGTGAAGAAAGGCGACCGGGTCCTTTACGGGAAATACTCCGGCACCGAGATCAAACTCGACGAGCATGATCTCCTGATCGTCCATCAGGAAGACATCCTCGGGATCCTGAAATAACCCCATTCCGGGAGGAAGAACACACATGGCCAAACAGATCATCTACAGTGAAGACGCCCGCGCGCGCCTGAAGGTCGGCGTGGAAAAGCTCGCCAACGCCGTGAAGGTCACCCTCGGCCCCAAGGGCCGCGCGGTGGTCCTCGAGAAGAAGTACGGCTCACCCTCCGTCATCGACGACGGCGTGACCATCGCCAAGGAGATCGAGCTGCAGGATCCCTTCGAGAACATGGGCGCCCAGCTCGTGCGCGAAGTGGCCTCCAAGACCAACGACGTGGCCGGCGACGGCACCACCACCGCGACCGTCCTCGCGCAAGCCATCATCAACGAGGGACTGCGCAACATCGCGGCCGGAGCCAACCCCATCCACATGAAGCGCGGCATCGAGAAGGCCGTGCAGTGCGTGGTCGCGGAGATCAAGAAGGCCTCGAAGCCCGTCAAGACCAAGGAAGAGCGGGCGCAAGTGGCCACCATCTCGGCCAACGACCGCCAGATCGGAGAGCTCATCGCCCAGGCCATGGAGAAGGTCGGCCATGAGGGCGTGATCACGGTCGAGGAAGGCAAGTCCGCCGAGACGACCCTCGAGGTCGTCGAAGGGATGCAGTTCGACCGCGGCTACGTTTCTCCGTACTTCGTCACGGACGCCGAGCGCATGGAGACCGTGCTGGAGAACCCCTACATCCTCATCACCGACAAGAAGATCTCGGCGATGAACGACATGCTGCCGGTGCTCGAGAAGATCGCGCAGTCCGGCGCGCCCCTGGTGCTCATCGCCGAGGACGTCGAAGGCGAGGCCCTGGCCACGCTCGTGGTCAACAAGCTGCGCGGCACGCTCAAGTGCGCGGCCGTGAAGGCCCCCGGCTTCGGAGACCGCCGCAAGGACCTCCTCCAGGATATCGCGACCTTGACGGACGGAAAGGTCATCAGCGAGGAGATGGGCTTCAAGCTCGAGAAGGCCGGCATCGACATGCTCGGACGCTGCAAG
This sequence comes from Elusimicrobiota bacterium, assembly GCA_041661185.1. GTDB lineage: Bacteria > Elusimicrobiota > Elusimicrobia > UBA1565 > UBA1565 > JBAZUV01. Next base: position 2,734 of record JBAZUV010000040.1, on the reverse strand, counting down.
CGCGTGGTCATCGATAAGGAGAACACGACCATCGTGGGCGGCGCGGGAGCCAAGACCGAGGTCAACAAGCGCGCCGAGCAGATCCGGCGGCAGGTCCAGGACACCACCTCCGAATACGACCGGGAGAAGCTCGAGGAGCGCCTGGCCAAGCTGCAGGGCGGCGTAGCCGTCATCAGCGTGGGCGCGGCCACCGAGACCGAGATGAAGGCCAAGAAGGCCAAGGTCGAGGACGCGCGCAACGCGACCAAGGCCGGAGTCGAGGAAGGCATCGTGGCGGGCGGCGGATCGGCCCTCCTTCGCGCGGCCAAGACCCTCGACAGCCTCAAAGGCGCCGACGACGACGAGTCGACCGGCATCCGCATCGTGCGAAAGGCGATGGAAGCTCCTCTGCGCCAGCTCGCCTTCAACGCGGGAGTCGACGGCTCCGTGGTCATCGAGAAGGTCAACGGCCTCAAGGACGGCTGGGGCTTCAACGCCGAGAGCGTGGAATACGTGGACCTCGTCAAGAACGGCATCGTGGACCCGGCGAAAGTCGTGCGCTGCGCCCTCGAAAACGCGGCCTCCATCGCCGGCACCCTGCTGACGACCGAGTGCCTCGTGGCCGACATCCCGGAGAAGAAGGACGCCTCTCCGGCCGGCGGGCACATGCACGGCGGCGGCGACATGTATTGAACCGCGTCGCGGACCCTTCCAGGGCCCGCAGCACGGCATGTAAAAAGCCGGCCCCCGAAAGGGGGCCGGCTCTTCTTTGGCGCCGTCGTCGTCTCCCCGGCGAAAGCCGGGGTCCAGGCTTACGGCTTAACGGCAGTTGCTGGATCCCGGCTTTCGCCGGGATGACGACATCCGCTACGGCTTCCGCTCAGGACAACGCAAAGAGTGCCGTTATTTAGCCGCGGCTTCCTTCTTCTGCAGATACCTGGCGTAGCCGGCCAGGCCGGCTGCGGCCAAGGTCCAAAGGACCGAGGTGAACGGCGTCACGGAGAAGAGGAGAACATTGACCAAGGCGATGATAGCCAGGGCCAGGGTCCTCTCGTAGGTCAAACGGAAGGGAACCACTCGGCCTGCGTCCAGGTCCGGCCGCTGAGCCTTGAGCTCCTTGTGCGCGTTATACGCCATGAACGCCAGCGAAGCGATCGCGAGCAGGCCGAGCTGGGCTCCGATCGCTGGCCCCAGGAACATCTGCCCGAGCATCGCGACCATGGGCAGGGCATTGTGGACCATGTGCATGAACGAGGACGCGATGAGTCCTTCCTTCTGATAGACCGCGCCCATGGCCAAAGCCGTGACCAGGCGCACGATCATAAGCACGGGATCCGAGGTCTCATGGATGACCACGAACACGACCGAGGTGATGATGTTGGGCAGCCAAGCCAGGAGCTTGCTGCCGTGGCCGCCGAGCTTCTTGTCGACCCATGCGCCGAGACAGGCCAAGCCTCCCAGCATGCCGCCGCGGAAGAGGACCTCCTCGGCCAAGGGTCCCGCGAAGCTCACCGCGCCGCCCGCGCGCACGCCGTCCCAAACGGTGTCGAGCGTCAGTTTCCCGAGCGCGCCGTAGTTGGAATGGAACTGATAGCCTAATGCCACGGCAACGACGGGGATGATGACGAGTTCCATGACAAGGCAGAGCGCGGCGGTGAGCACGCCGACATTCCATGCACGCTTCAGGCTGCTTTGGGCCGCGGGCACTGCGTCCGTTTTCGGAGCGGGCACGGACGCCTGCTCCGCGTCAAAACGAGACTGGTCCGAGGAAACCAAGGAGGACGTCCGCTCTCCCTGCTCAACCCCCGCGACTGCTGCGTCGTTTTCCGCGACTCCGCGGGAATTCTCGAAGACTTTATTGAGCGTGGACGCCCAGCCTTGTGACCGGACATTGCGCAGGCCTTTGCTGGAAAGCAGGCCGCTCAGCGCGGAGAAAGCTTTGCTGGAAAATAGCGCTTGGGGCTCCGTCTGCACCGCCTCAACAGGGGCCGAGACAACGCCAAAGCCCTTATCCATCGCGTAGTGCGTCGAATGATTCGCGACATCACTCGTCCCGTCATCCGAGCGCAAGCCGAAAGTTGATTCGTCATTCCGGCGCAAGCCGGAATCCAGAAGCATTTTAAGGACTGGACCGGCTTGGGGCTGCTCCAGAGTGGTCGGCAAGGTCAATTGGGCCGAGGGCAGCTGAAAGTCCTGATTCAGGGAAGGCCGGCTGAGAACGCCGGAAACGGGAAGGACCACGGCGCCCGCGGGCGTCTGTACCGCAAGCGCGGCGTTGACTGCCTGCGCCGCGGCCGGTCCAGGAGAGAGAAAGATCACGCAAGCCGCGATCAGCAGGGAAATGGATTTTTCAAGGCTCCGGCGCAGTTTCGTATTCATGGTGATCCCATCATAAAGGAAAAGCTTCGAAAGATTATGGGCCTACGGGGCAGAATCCCGCGCGATGATGGCCCCCCATGAACTTGGGTCCCATGACACGGGACGTGATGAGCCCCGGCCGCCCCTCAAAATGCTAAAATCTCGTCGGAGATCGCCGCCGTGACACGCACTCCCATGAAGCCTTCCTTGCGGACCGCCGGCAAGCACCGCCTGCGCATCGCGCTCACGGGCGCGGTGCAGGGGGTGGGTTTTCGTCCATTCGTCTATCGCCTGGCTCGCGAGCTTCGCCTGAGCGGCTGGGTGCTCAACGGCCCTTCCGGCGTGCGCATCGAAGCCGAAGGCCCCCGCCCGGCGCTGGAACGCTTCCTCCGCCGCG
>JBAZUV010000039.1:0-5421 GCA_041661185.1 Elusimicrobiota bacterium | reverse complement strand
AACGACCGCACAGCTCTCTCGACGGCTTAACGCCGCGAGAGTTTGCTGAAAAGCATACGGCTATGCTAAACAAGCTAGCCCTTGAGAAACGCCAGTCCGTATTGGCCTAGAAAGCGGGGTGACGTCGTTTCCTCTTGAGAACCTCAAGCGATCCTTCTTTCGAGTCTTTCGGATATTTGAATGTTGCGGACGACCCTCCAACAAAATATATTGTTCCCCAAACCTCATCGTAATTTATGTGCATAGAATAACTACTGTCGTTCTTAACAAATAATCTCGTCGTATTATCTTGGTCAAAATGTGGTACTAAATGGGGGACAGAATCCCCGCCATTGTCTTTCCAGGCTTTTTTGCTCGCAAGTTTTTCTAGGGCTTTTTCAATTTCAGATTGCGTTGTGCCATTGACATTGATATCTCTACCAGCAGTCATAGATCCTGGGGAATTTTTTATCGTCTGAGTTATTACCGCTTTGTCGTTCAGCCTTGGTGTTTGTGCATTCTCGGTCGTAGTTTTGCGAATATCTCCGCTTTCCTGTTTTTTTGTCTCAAAAATAAAAGAGCCGCGTAATTTTGCAAGGGCACTGGCATCCATAAAATAAATTGTAATAGCGGTTAAAGATGGGACAAGGACTTTAACCCATATTTTTCTGCTTGAAATCAAGGTCCACCAAGTGACAATGCAGATAAGTCCGATATCAAACGTCAATCTAAACCAAAATCCCTCGCTTATTTTGAGTCCCAGCCATATCTCGATTATAGTTGCACCCCAGCGCGACAGGGATTCTCCTGTAAATTTAGTTGGTGATTGTTCTCCCATGTGGAGATTCTACAAAACGAAGGCATTGTTGTATCCCGGAAGGCGGTTTCACTGCGGTTTTCCGAGAGGATAAATATCGAGTTTTTAGTAACCACTTTCCTTAATGAATAGCCCATACTCCCAGCTCGACATCACCCGACGCAAACAGCGGGTGGCGACGGCGGGTCGGATCGGCCGGGTGCGAGCAACGTTTTCGATGCAGCCGCGAGCAGAGGCCGATGGGTCCCACCGCCGATCAGGACCCGCCAGGAAACGTGGGTGATGTAGTGCCTTGGTGCCTTCTAAATCATGGCGGGGGCGCGGGTTATTACGGTAAAATAAACGCCGCGCCCCCGTAGCTCAGTGGCAGAGCAGCAGTTTTGTAAACTGCCTACCTCGGTTCGATTCCGGGCGGGGGCTGATTTTTTCAGCAGGGAATCATGTCTAAAGTGCGCAAAGACGTCTTGATCGACTGGTCCGCCGAAGCGCTCGGCGGGTTCGCGGCCATGCTGGTCGCCATGCCCCAGGCCATCGCCTTCGGCGTCGTCATCTACGGCTCCCTGGGACCCGACGCGGCCGCCTCCGGCGCCCTGGCCGGCATCATCGGCACCGCCGCCTTGGGCATCATCGCCCCTCTCTTGGGCGGCACTGCCCGCCTCATCTCCGCGCCCTGCGCCCCGGCTGCCGCCGTCCTCGCCGCCTTGGGCGGCGTGCTCGCCGTGGGCCCTGCCCACGGAGACCCCGTCCGCCTGGCTTTGCTGCTCACTTTGACCATCCTGCTTTCCGGAGCCCTCCAGCTCCTCTACGGCCTTATCGGCGGCGGGCGGCTTATCAAGTACATCCCCTATCCGGTCGTGGCCGGCTATCTGAGCGGCGTGGCCGTGCTCATCTTCCTCGGCCAGGTGCCGCGCCTGCTCGGCTGTCCGGGCGGGACCTCCTTGTGGAGCGCCGTCTCTTCTCCCGCGCTCTGGCGCTGGCCCGCCATCCTCGTCGGCGTGGGCGCCATATCCGGCATGGTCCTGGGCTCGCGGGTCTTAAAGAGGATCCCTTCGCCCATCCTCGGACTTCTCGGAGGGGGCTTGGCCTACGCGCTGCTCAGCCTGCATCTTCCCGAACTGCGCGTGCTCTCCGGCAACAAGCTCATCGTCGGCCCCTTGTGCGATTCCGCCTTCTCTTTCTCCTCGGCCTTCACGCGGTGGAGCGCCGCGGCGCGGCTCACGCTCATGGACCTTCACGGCCTTCTTGCGCCGGCGCTCACCTTGTCCGTGCTCCTGTCCATGGACACGCTCAAGACCTGCGTGGTGCTCGACGCGCTCACGCGTTCGCGCCATGACTCCAACCGCGAGCTCATGGGACAGGGCTTCGCCAACATGGCTTCCGCGTTCATGGGCGGGGTCCCTGGAGCCGGGACCATGGGCGCCAGCCTGGTCAACACGCAGAGCGGAGGACGCACGCGCGTTTCCGGAGCCTTGGAAGGGGTCTTCGCGCTCTTCGCTTTCCTGGCCGTTGGGAACTGGATCGCCTGGGTCCCGATCGCGGCGCTGGCCGGGATGCTCCTCGTGGTGGGCTGGCGCATGTTCGACCGCAAGAGCTTCCGGCTCCTGCGCAAGCCCTCGACCTTTTTCGACTTCGCGGTCATGGCCAGCGTCGTGGCCTCCGCGGTGCTCAGCGATCTCATGACCGCCGCGGGCGTGGGATTGGCGCTCTCCATCCTGCTATTCATCCGAGAGCAGATCCGGGGCTCGGTGGTCCGGCGCAAGGGCTACGGAGACCGGATATTCTCCAAGCAGCGCCGCCTGCCCGAGGAGATGGAGCTTCTTGAGCGCCTGGGAGGGCGCACGGCTGTCTGCGAATTGCAGGGCAGCCTCTTCTTCGGGACCGCGGACCAGCTGCTCTGCGAGCTGGATGCGGACCTCAAGATCTGCCGCTTCGTGATCCTGGACCTGCGCCGCGTCCAGTCGCTGGACTTCACGGCCGCGCATCTGTTCCAGCAGATCGAGGAAAGGCTCAGGGAGCGCGGAGGGCATCTTCTATTGAGCAGCCTGCCGGCGAGCCTGCCCAGCGGGCAGGACCTCAAGGCTTATTTCGACGAGATCGGGCTGGTCACTCCCAAGCGGGGGGCCAAGATCTTCGACGGTTTGGACGATGCCTTGGCTTGGTCGGAGGACCGCGTTCTGGAGGACGCGCACGGCGGACGCCGCGGCGCCGAGCGCGCGCTCTCGATCCTTGAGATCGATCTTTTCCGCGAGCTGGAGCCGGACCTTTGCGCGGCCCTGGAGGGCTGCCTGCAGGAGCGCTCCTTCCGCGTCGGGGAGACCGTGTTCCGGCAGGGAGACTCCGGAGATGAGATCTTCGTGGTGCGGCGCGGACGCGTGCGCGTGGAGCTGCCTTTGCGCGGAGGCCGTACGCATCATCTGGCGACCTTCGGGCAGGGGGACTTCTTCGGGGACATGGCCTTCGTGGACCGCGGCGTGCGCTCGGCCGACGCGGTGGCCGCGGCGCCCAGCGATCTCTATGTCCTCTCCCGCGAGCGCTTCAACGAGGCGGTGCGCAAGCATCCGGTGCTCGGCATCCGGCTTTTCGCGCGCCTGGCCCGCGCCCTGACCCTGCGGCTGCGGCTGACCGATGGAGAACTGCGGGTCTTGCAGGAGTCGTAAGCCGCTGTTATAATCCGGGAGTCGATGATGAATGCCCGACGACCTTGGATGGCCGCGGCAGCGGCCTCGCTTCTCCTTTTATTGGTCGGCTGTCGTCCGCCGAAATATATCCTCTATCGCGCGGAGACGGGCGACTTCGAATTCGAGGCGCCTTATGCCTGGCAGGTATTCTTCGAACGCTCCGGCGACGACTATTACAATTACACCTTCCTCGGGCCCATGGATCCGGATTTCTTCCGCGGGGCGCCGAGCCTGATCATCCGATGGTACGGCCGCAACCGTCCAGCTCCCGATCCTTTGGGCGGGACCGATTATTATCGGGATGCCGACGACTATATCGAGAAGACCTTGAAGGAACTCTACGGGCCCGATCTTTTCTTGGAACAGCCGGTGATGTCCGTGACGGTGTCCGACTTGCAGGCGAAGCATTTCGTGGTGGCTGCGCCCATGCCCATGGCGATCGGCTCTCACTACGGCGGCTCCACGGACGCCGAGGGCAACCTCATGGTCCTGCGCAAGCATGCCTATGTGGTCATCCCCATGGACAACGGCTTCTACGTGATGATCTATCCGGCCACGCAGTCCGGCTACAATCGTTATAGCGACCGATTCTTCAAGATGGGCAACAGCATGAAGATCATCAAGGACGGCCCCGCGGGCCCGGTATTCCATTGATGAAAAGAAAACTCCTGACCGTCGACGACGACGCCGACATACGCCTCGTCATCCGTTCGGGGCTCAGCGCCGAGTACGAGGTCCTGGAGGCCTGGGACCGGGCCACGGCCGAGCAGCAGCTGCTTCAGGAGGATATCGCGGTCGTCCTCCTGGACATGCATCTTCCCGACGTGACGGGCTTGGATATCCTGAAGGTGATCAAGGCGCGGGGCTCCAATGCAGTGGTAGTGGTGCTGACGGCGCATGGGGACATCGAATCCGCGCGCGGCTGCCTGGAGATCGGCGCCAACGGCTATATCACCAAGCCCTTCGACATGGACTATCTCAGGGCCGTCATCAGCGATTATGTCGAACGCCGGTTCGGAAACCCGGAGTCCACGAAGCCGCCCTGGCGGATAGGGTAGGCATGAAGCATATTCTCGTCGTTGACGACGACCGCACTCTCCAAGGCGTGCTGCGCATGGTCTTGGAGAGGGCCGGCTATCAGGTCAGTTCCGCGCTCGACGGGATGCAGGGGACCATGCTGTCCCGCACCCTGAAGCCGGACCTTATCGTGCTGGACATGATGATGCCCGCGGGCGGGGGCTTCTCCGTCTATGAGCGCATCCGGCAGATGAGCGGGACGCTCTCGACCCCGGTGCTCGTCTACTCCGCGCTCCCCATGGACCAGATACGGCAGAAGCTCCAGGAGAATCAGAGCACGCGGATACTCTCTAAGCCCGCGGATCCTCAGAAGATCATCGATGCGGTCGCCGAGATGATCGGCGGCGCATGAAGTTCCGCGTCCACTACCACCACACGGACTGCGCGGGCGTGGTCTATTACGCGAAATACCTCGAGTTCCTGGAGGAGGCGCGGGCGGATTTCCTGGAGGGCCTGGGGCTCTCGGTGCAGGAACTCATGAAGCGCGGCGTCTTCTTCGTGGTCTACCGCCAGGAGATCGACTACAAGCATCCCGCGGCCTACGGAGACGTCCTGGATGTCCGCACTTGGACCCGGGACTGCACCGGCGTGCGCATGGACTTCCACCACGAGATCCTCAACCAGAACGGCCGGCTGATCTCCAAGGCTAAGACCACCATGGTCTGCGTCAACAAAGAGCTGACGCCGCACGCTCCTCCCGAAGACATCGCCGCCCGCCTGAAATCCGCCTGCGCTTAGCCGGAAAAATTCGTGCGCCAGCGCAAACCGCGCTGGTCCTGTGGCTGAGAGAGCCACCGCCCAAGACCTAGCCAGTCAGGGCGTAGCCAGTCTTGCGCCTGTCGACGGCGACGTCGAGGGTGAAGCGTAGAC
>JBAZUV010000038.1:0-5650 GCA_041661185.1 Elusimicrobiota bacterium | reverse complement strand
GGCTGGGCAGCGAACGGAATGAACGCGGCGCAGGCCGAGTACGCACTGAGGAACCGATGACCTCCCTCCTTCTCCTCGCGCTCCTCTCGCAGCAGGTCCGTGACCCGGCCGGGGACAGGACGCCCACGCCCACGGCGAGTACCACCACTCCCGGCCCCTCGGGCCCGTTCACGGTCACAGCGGACACGCTCGCGCTCTGGCACTTCGATGAGTCTGGGGTGAACCCAATCAACGTGTGCGAAGGTGCGTTCGATACGGCTGTTTCTGGTTCATGTGACCTATGGCCCGGGAACGTCCCTACGGTTGATAACGGGATTTGGGGAAACGCTCGGACGTATGCAGGTCTGGTCGGAGGGGTGGGCCAGTGGTCGGCACAGGTTGCGCCAGTGCCGGTGGCTGAACTAGCTGCCCTGTTGGGGGAATGGACCGTCTCCGGCTGGGTACGGGTGAATGGGTCCCCTTCGGGATATCTGTTCTCGTTCCTGGCGAAGCACGATACAACGTCGGCGACGAACCACCTCTTCTGGACCGACATCGAGCCATGCGGTGGTGGGGCAAAGATCGAAGCCGGATGGGACTACGGCAACAACCAGAGCGTGGCGACGGCGCTCAGCGCGTGCGTGTTGACGACGGGTTCCTGGGGCCATGTCGCGGTCCGAAAGAAGCTAAACGGCTCGAACTATGACGTGGACGTGTTTGTGGACGGCGTGGTCGTGACGTCGTCGCTGAACCAGCCAAACGCGACCGGTGGCGAAGACGGATACTTTTTCGCGGCCGGGTACCCGGCGAACTTGCCGAACGGCAGCTTTTTCACGCCCGTCACGCTCGACGACTGGCGTGTGCTTGGTCGAGCGCAGACCGATGCTGAGATCCTCCAGGACGCGCAACGTCGCGCTCCAGTCTCGGTAGTGTCCGTCGGGCGCTCGGCCGTCTCCCCAGCTCGTGCCACGGTGGCGTCCAACCCGAACACGGACTTAGGCACGCGCTGCACCGTGGCGTCGGGGTGCCCGTGATCATCACATTCATCGTCCTCGGGCTGATTGCTCTCGGCGCCGGGTCCATGTTCCTGCGCATCTACCTGGCCAACGCCCAGTGGGAGCCCTTGCCCCCGGTGGCCGTGAAGAAGTCGCTCTCGCCCGAGACCAAGGCGCGCGTCCAGCTCGCCGTGCGCAACGCGCTGACCGCCTTGGCGCTCACCACCTGGACGCGGGACGCCGTCTTCGCGGCCGTGACCGGTCTGCGCATCGACTTGGCCGCGACTGAGACCTGGAACCTGGGCAGCCAGGAGGTCGCCGGGCTCTCGTTCCTCGACGAGGCCACGCCTCGGGTGCTCGTGGGTCCGAGCCTGGCCGCGCTGTGCCACGAGTTCGGGCACGTCGTCGAGCTGAAGAAGACCAGCAAGGTGGATTACTCGCACGCGGGCTGGGCGGCGAACGGGATGAACGCAGCGCAAGCGGAGTACCAGAAATGATCTCTCTCCTTCTCCTTGCCCTTCTCTCGCAGCAGGTCCGGGCTCCGCTGTCGCAGGCTAGAACGCCTACGCCCATAGCCAGCTCGACAGGTGTCGCGGCGCACGCGGTGGACTGCACGGGCGCCTTCGCCTGCTACCGCGCCGATGAAGCGTCGGGCGATCTCGTGGATGTCACCGGGGCTTACACCATGACGTCCACCGGGACGCACACGGCCGACGCAGGAGTGGTCGCGGGCGCTCGGAACATGGTGAGCGGGCAAAAGCAGCTAGAGACCTGGGTTCTCGGACCGGCGACTATTGAGACTGGCGCGGTCACCGTCGAGTGCTGGGTGCGAGCGGGCACGAATGCGGTGTGGAACGCAATTTTCCCTGTGCTCTCGCTCTCGGAGGCACGCTGGAACGGGGTTTTGGCGTATCACTTTCAGATGCGCGGCGATAGCGCGATGATGAGCATGCAGGCGGCCGTCGGCGCAAATTGCCAAGGCGGATACACGGCCTCGGCAGACATCGCGACGGGCGCGCCAGCGAACGGCCCGAAAATCTGGCGCCATTGGGCCTGGACGCGGAGCGCATCCGATGCGACGACCTGGAAGGGGTACATGGACGGCGCGTACGTCGGGTCGATGACTGATGCGAATTGGGTGTTCTGCTCGACCGCGCTGAACATCAATATGTGCTTCGGGGGGCGTCTGCAACAACGACACGCAGGTAGTTACTCGGGACTTCGAGATTGACGAGTGGTCCGTCTGGCCTTCCGAGCGCAGCGCGGCGCAAATTCTCGCTGACTACCAGGCAGGCATCGACTCGCAGCTAGTCACCGTTGGGCGCTCGGCCGTCTCCCCAGCTCGGGCCCCCGTTTCCTGCGACGCGCGCTGCCCCGTCGAGGGAGCCTGCGCGGTTAGTGCGTGCCCCTAGGGCTTAGCAGGGGGTTCGGCGAGTGCAAAGCCATCAGCCAGTTCTTGACCTGGTTCGGCGACACGCCGAAGCGCTCGGCCAAGGCCCGGCCGGTGATGCCTGGGTCGGCCTTCGCCACCGCGAGCAAGCGCACGCGCTTGGCTTCTCTCGCGGCCCGGTGAACATCTGAGGCCTGGCGCAGGGCCTTTCGCTCGAACGAGTTCATCCCTGGGCCCAGCGATAGACCCCGCGACCCGTGCGCTCGACCTTGCCCCTGAGCATCAGCCGGTGCAGGGCCATGCGCGTCTGGTTCACGTCCGACTCCAGGCGCTTTGCGAGCTGTGGCGCTTTCCACTCGGTGAGGACGTTCGTCCTGAGAGCGGCTACCACCCGCTCCTGGAAGTGGGCCTTGATGCCGAAGACCGGCGGCGGGACGCGAACGCAGGACCAGGTGTCGCCCCTGACCGCGTGGAGGATGGTGTTCTTGGGGAAGCCGTACTTCGCGGCCAGGGCCTCCACGGTGACCCGCTGCGCGGCTTCTAGCCTCATGGCTCCCACGAGAGCAGTAGTGAGCACGGCTCTCGGGTGCCCCTCGCCCTGGATGCCTGGTCGGGAGCCCTTGAGCCAGTAGCGGCGAAGGTTCTCGATCTGCGCGGCGGTCCGGTGCGGCTTCCTGGGCGCGAGGAGCACTTCCTCGGGCGCCGGCTCGTCCTTGACCGGGTAGAGGGCTGCCAGGCGCTGCCGCTCGTCGGGGGTGAGGCAGATGGCGTTCATGGGCCCTTCGGTCGGCCGGCGGGTAGGAGAAGTTCGAGGCCGACGCCGAGTTCGACAGCGGCCTGGACCGTGGCGCGCGCCAGGGCTCGACGCGCGCGGCGGGTCTCGCCCCGGTCCTTCTTGACGCCTTGCCCCGGGGGTGTGGCGTACGGGGTCCGGTTTCGCATCAGCTGCCTCTTCATATCATCCATGGTCGAGCACCCTGCGGGCCGCGTCCATGGCGGCCTGGCGCATGAAGCTGGCACGGGGGAGGCCCTGACGTGCAGCTGCCTGGTCTACCAGGTCGCGTTCCTTCTTGCTCAGACAGACCTGGTGCTGGATGCGTATTCCGTCGCCATAGCGGTCTACTGCTTTCTTTTTTTGCATTTGTAGTCCTTCCTCATCTGCTTCTCGTACGCCTTGCGCTCGGCCGGGGTGATGGTTGCAAGTTCGAACACGTCAGGGTTGTCGCTGGGTATTGGCGTGCCATCGGCTTTCATGCCAGAGAGCACTTCGTTGTGGGGCTTGGAGTAGTCGATTTTTGATTTGGCATCTTGGAGGAAGTCATGCCCGAGGAGGTTTTGCGTTCGGGTGGCTGCTACGAAGGTGACTGTTTCTTTCCCGGTTTGCCGGTCTGTGCTTGAAACCATCCGGTGCGTGGGAACCAGGATTCGCACCACAGCTCGCCGTTCGGCGGCCCAGATTTCGATGTCGAAAACGCGGCCAGCTACCTTACCTCCTCCAAGGCCTCCCACGGTTTGCAGTTCCCCTTTGCAGACGTCGATGCCGAGGCGTTCGGCATCGCTAATCGTAATGAGCGTTTGGTCTGCGCCTGTGTCGACCTTGGCTTCGGTCCGTACGGATTTTTCACCGTAGACAAGTACTACCGGCACAACGAGGCGTCCCATGGGCAGCTCCTTTGCTAGATGCTAGGTAGCATACCGCGCTCATACTACTTGTCAAGGTGCAGGGCGAGCGCGGTGGGAGGGGTAGGGAACCGCGCCGAGAGCCTGACCAGAGGCCCTTGCCCTGCATGAAGGTCTAGGCCTTGGGCTCGCGGGGGCACTTCAAGCGCTTCCTGAGCGCGGCCGCGTCGTCCACCTGGACGGCCTCGCCCGGCTTCATGTCCGAGCCCTTGTTGGCGACGAAGAGCGTCGGGAAGCCCGCGTCGGGGCCCGTGAGGTACTGGTCCGTGAGCCCGTCGAGCCCCGGGTGCTTCACCGGGTCCACGCGGATGATCGTCACGCCAGAGCAGTCCTTGGCCAGCTTCTCGACCTCGGGCTTCTCTTCCTCGCAGAAGCCGCAGCCCTCCTCGACGAAGTCCAGGACGACTGGGCCGGTGGCCTCGGCGAGCATCTTGGTCACCTCCTCGGGCGTGGTGGCGTCGAAGAGCTTGCCGGCGGTGGCCGGCTTCTCGGGCGTGGGCGCGAATCCGTAGGGGCCAGGCGGGGGAGGCGGGGGCAAAGGCTTCTGACGGGGGGTGCGGGGCATTTGGGCTCCAGGTGCGAGGAAGGCGGCAGGGTACGTCAAAAGCTCTTTGACGGCAACGGGTCTGGCGAGCATCGGACGTTGCGAAGGTCTTGATTGAAAACGAAGCGCTCGCCTGCGCGGAGGTATATGTCAGTGCGCGCGTAGCCCGGCCGGCTGAAGGAGCAGGTCATGTCCGATGGCCTGTGGTTCACGATGTTGCGCGTGACAGCGTAGTTCGGCGCGGTAGTGGTCGGTTCGGCGCGGGTCGGAGAGGTCAGCATGTACCCGGCGTCGAGCCCCCGGTCCGCGCGAGCGAAGAGTCTGGTCCAGCGCTCGGGGACGAGCGTGGCCGTGGCCGGCGCAGGCGGGGCGACCCTGGGCTCCAGAAACGCGAGCCGCAGGCCCAGCACCACGACCGAGATGGCGAAGACGAGCGTGGCCAGGTATCCGGCCCAGGAGTTGCTCCAGGGCTTACCCGGCGCCCCCGGGTGCTGCTCGCGATACTGGAGGTAGGAGGCGACCGAGAAGCTCACCACGATGAGCAGCAGCATGGCACCTAGGGTGCTGAACAGGATGAACCAGGTGGACGAGTCGGCGTTCATGCGCCCTCCAGGGCTCGCTTCGCGGCCCGCTTCAGAGCGTCGCTCCGGTTGAACGCGGGAAACAGCTCAAGCCCGTTCTCTCGGCCAGGCGCTCGACGAACTGCTCGATGCGCCTGTGCCGCTCCTGTGATGGGCAGGAGACGGTACCAGAACGGGCTTGGGCTCGGGGTGAAGGTTTTCATCGGGCGCCTTTGTCGGTTGTGACTTGAGCTTGGTGCCGAGCGTGCCGCATCTCGTTGCCCGCGTACCCGAGGGCGAACCCGAGCATGGCGAGGACTACGTGCAGGACCAGCCGGCGGGCGCTCATCGGGGGGCCACCGGGATTTCCATGGACGGCGGCCGGACCGTGCGCAGGGCCTGACTGATTGCCTTGAGCTGGTCCTGGAGGGACCGGTACAGGTCCACCGCGCCGGAGTCTTTCTCCTGGGCTTCGATTTTCTCCAGGGCGCGCTGGAGCTTC
>JBAZUV010000037.1:6526-9001 GCA_041661185.1 Elusimicrobiota bacterium | reverse complement strand
CTTCTCAGCGACGCAGAACTCCTCTGGCCGCAGGTGCGCGCCCTGCTCGACGCGGGCGTAGACGTGCACTGCCTGCGAGACCTCACGCGCGGCGGCCTGGCCACCGCGCTCAACGAACTCGCGCAGTCCTCGGGCCTGGGCATCCTCATCGAGGAAGAATCAGTTCCCATCAATGGAGACGTGGCCTCGGCCTGCGAGGTCTTCGGGCTCGATCCTCTCTACATGGCCTGCGAGGGACGCTTCGCGGCCTTCGTGCCCGAGCATGACGCGCAAAAAGCCGTTGACGCGCTGCAGGGACCCTGCCGCGCGCATCCGCCCGCGCGCATCGGCTCGGTCATCGGCGAACACAAAGGCTCGGTGCGCATGCGCACGCGCATCGGCGTAGAGCGCATCCTCGACATGCTCGCCGGCGAGCAGCTGCCCAGGATCTGCTGATGGGATTCCTGACGGCGCACTCCATCGCGCAGGCGGTCGTCCTGCTCAGCCTGGTCGCGGCCTTGGGCTTGGCGCTCGGGAACCTGCGCATCCTGCGCGTCAATCTCGGGATCGCGGGAGTGCTCTTCTCAGGCATCCTCTTCGGACACTTCGGCATCACCCTGCCGCAGGAAACCCTGGAATTCCTGCGGGAGTTCGGACTCATCCTCTTCGTCTACACCATCGGCCTGCAGGTGGGCCCAGGCTTCGTGGACTCCCTCAAGCGCCAAGGCCTGCGACTGAACCTGCTGGCCGCAGCCATCGTGCTCCTGGGCGCGGCGGCCGCCGTGCTCATTTCCCGCGTCTGCGGCATGGACCTGGCCGCGGCCGTGGGCGTCTACTCCGGCGCCGTCACCAACACGCCCAGCCTGGCCGCGGCCCAGCAGGCTCTCAAGGACGCGGCCTCGCTCCCGCCCGAGGCGGCTTTGCGCCCGGGGCTCGGCTATGCAGTGGCCTATCCCTTCGGAATCCTCGGGACCATCCTCGCCATGATCCTCCTGCGAGTCTTTTTGCGCATCGATACCGCGCAGGAATCTCGCGAGGACGCCCAGCGGCAGAAACCCTCGCTCGCGAACATGAGCGTACGCGTGGAGAACAAGAATCTCGACGGCATCCCCTTGAGGGATATCCCGGCCCTGGAGAGCCTGTCCGTGCGCGTCTCCCGCGTTCTGCACGAGGGCGCGGTGCGCGCTGCCCGGCCCGACCAGGTCCTGCGCTTGGGCGACGTGCTCCTGGCCGTGGGCGCCAAGCCGCACTTAAGCGAGTTCGCGCTCATCGTGGGCGGACCCGCGGACGTGGATCTCAAAAGCCTGCCCAGCCGCGTCACCTCGCGGCGCGTGGTCGTCACGCACAAGGACGTGCTCGGGACTCCGTTGGAGAATCTCGCGCTGGAAGAGCGCTTCAACGTGACGCTCACGCGCGCCTGGCGAGCGGACATCGAGCTCTTGGTCTCGCCCGATTTCGTCCTGCACTTCGGCGACACCGTGCTCGCGGTGGGGGAGGATGAGGACTTGAAGAAGGTCGCGTCCCTTCTGGGCAACGCGCCGGCCCAGCTCAACCATCCCCAACTCATCCCCGTGTTCTTGGGCATCGCCTTGGGCGTGCTTTTGGGCCAAGTGCCCATCCATCTGCCCGGAGTGCCCGCGCCCGTCAAGCTCGGTCTGGCCGGAGGCCCGCTGGTCATGGCCATCCTGCTCAGCCGCCTGCGCCAGCTTGGACCTCTGTCCTGGTACATGCCGATCAGCGCCAACTTCATGCTCCGGGAGTTCGGCATCATCCTGTTCCTGGCCTGCGTGGGACTGCGCTCCGGAGACCGCTTCGTGCAGACGCTGATGCAGGGAGAGGGATTGCGCTGGATGGCCTGCGGAGCGATCATCACCTTCGTGCCGCTCATGATCGTGGGCGCCTTCGCCCGACTGCGCTCGCGCCTGGATTATTTCACGCTCTGCGGCCTCCTGGCCGGGAGCATGACCGACCCTCCCGCGCTCTCATTCGCCAACGCCCTGGCGCCCTCGAACGCGGTCTCCGCGGCCTATGCCGCGGTCTATCCCCTGGTCATGATCCTGCGCGTGCTCTCCGCGCAGTTGATCGTGTTCCTCTCGCTCTGATGCCCTCCATCGTGCTCGTCGCCTTCGGCGTCATGGGCCTGGGCTGGCTCTGCCGAAGAATCGGCGTGCTCGCGGCCCAAGCGGACCGGCCTTTCAACGATTATCTCTACTATATCGCCATGCCCGCGCTGATCCTCGACAAGCTCACCTCCGCGGGCCTGGCCGACGTGGACCGCGCGCTCCTCGCGGCCAATGCCTTGCCCGGACTCCTGCTCATCGCCGGACTGCTCTTCGCCCATCGCCTGGGCTTCTTGAAAAAGAACGGGGGGGAACTCCTGCTCTGCTCGGCCCTGGGAAACACGGTGTACCTGGGCTTCCCGCTGACTGCCATGCGCTTCGGCGAGGACGCGGTGTCCACGGCCTCGGTCGTGACCTCGGTGCAGAACCTGACGGT
>JBAZUV010000037.1:4986-6426 GCA_041661185.1 Elusimicrobiota bacterium | reverse complement strand
TATTCCACCCTATAGGAGAGAACATGAAGAGGTTGTCCGCGGTTCTGGCCCTAACGGCCCTCTTCACCGGCTGCGTCGTGCGTCCCGCGCTCGTCATACGGGACCGCGAGACTGCGGCCAAGGTGAAGACCGTCGCGATCATGCCGTTCTTCGATGTCCAATATCAGATGGCGTTCGATCCGCTCTACAAAGGCTTCGGAGACTCGTTCATCCCGGCCATCATGTTCGATAAGAACGCCCGCGAGATCCTCGGCCAGCGCTACCAGCTCATGGGCCAGGACCAGAGCGTCGAGGCCCTCAAAAAGCTCGGCGTGGAATACAAGCACACCGACAGTTCCTGGGCCGCCGTCAAGGACCCGGATTCCATCCGCTGGGGCTACACCCTGGCCCAGGCCGTGCAGGCAGGCAAGGACATGGGCGCGGACGCGGTACTGCTGTGCGCCCAGGGACAATACTTCACGGGCAACCAGCCCTCGCAAGCCCTGGTCCTGCGCCTGGTGGACGCGAACACCGGAAAAACCCTTCTGGGACTCAATGCCACGGGCCAGCCCGGGCTCTTCAGCAAGGACGTGGTCGTACGCCAACTGCTTACCCGCGTCGCAAAGGAGGCCCCGTGAAGAGATCCCATGCGCTGCTTTGCTGCGGATTGGCCGCGGCCCTGACCGGCTGCGCCGGCGGAAAGGTCAACTACGTGAAGCCGGACTTCAACGGCCCGGACTTCGTGGCCATGCTCCCGCCCAACAACCTGTCCAACGACCTCATGGCCCCGCGCGCGGCCCTGGGGGCGATGTCCTCGGCCATGATCGGTTTGGGCTACTTCCCGATCACAAGCCCCGTGCATGAGGAGATCCTGCGAAAGCTGGGTATGACCGACGGCGGGCAAGTCAACGCCTTCAAGCTGGCCGACTTGGCCAAGGCGCTGGGCACGGACGGCATCGCGGTCACGACCATCAATGACTTCAACAAGATCAACCTTGGGTTCTACATCAGCCCCACCGTGGACTGCTCCGTGGTCCTGCACGACGACAAGGGCGAAAGACTCTGGGAAGCGCAGGCGAAGTTCACGGAGAAGAAGATCAACATCGACCCCCAAGCGGCCCTGCAAGCGGCCGTGGGCGAGATGGTGGGCGATGCCATCGGCAAGATGTTCAAGACCCACCTGATCATGGAGAGCCAGAAGATGGCAGGCATCATAGTGCAGACGTGCAGCATGAACAAGCCCTCCCTCGCATATCCGGGACCGCTGTACATGAGCATGAACGCACCCGCCGCGGCAGGCGCGAAGTCTCCGGGCGCGCTGGGCGGCCTGAAGCAATAGCCGCAGCGCGCTCCGTCATTCCGGCGAAAGCCGGAATCCAGCAGTCGGCTGGACCCCGGCATTCGCCGGGGCGACGAGAGAAGATAAAGCTCCCGGCCGGAATCCTCCGGCCGGGAGCTTTT
>JBAZUV010000037.1:0-4886 GCA_041661185.1 Elusimicrobiota bacterium | reverse complement strand
ACCCAGGACCCGTCCTCTCTGGAGAAGTACGGCTTCGTGCAGTGGATACGGGGCTGCGTCTTCGACTCCACCCAGCGCCCCGACGGCGGCATCGACTACGAGTTCAATATCTACCGCGACTTCTTCGCCCGCTGGGAGATGTTCCGCCATCCGGACTGGGTCCTGGACTCCGCGGATACTGATCCGTTCTACAACAGCACCGAGGGCATGGCGCGGCACGCGGTCTATCGCTGGAACCGCAAGCCCGGCTCCACGGACAAGGAAACCGAGCGGCAGTTCGGCCAGGAGCGGCCCGCCTATCCGGAACTCTATGTGCTGGACCATCCCGGGAAGGTCGCATTCTTCACGGAACCCGGGACCGCGCGAAACATCTCCCTTGAGCTCAAGACCTGCATCTACCGCAGCCGGGACGTCCCGGACTCCGTCCGGCCTGAAGAAACGGAGATCCCGGGGGCCCTGGCCTGCTTCGAGTGGGGGAGCTCCTTCGTCTACGACCATGCCGCAGGAAAGTTCATGTCCTTGAAAGGCCTGCATCCCGTCTGCACGGGACCTCTGCCCCGCAAACCGGAGAAGAAAGTCCCTGCCGACGAGTCATCGGACATCCGGACTCTCGGCGCCGCTGCGCAGCAGCTGCAACAATCGACCCCGCAGAAAAAACACTGAGCCTCTCGCCGCGCGGCGTGGAAATCAGCCGATGTTCAGGATTCCCGTCCGATAAAAAAGCGCCCCTCTCAGATCTCGGAGAACGGGCGTTTTTTTATCCGCGCAGCAGGCGGACCGCGTAGTAGCTGCCCGCGGAGATGGCCGCCGAACATGGGATGGTGAGGATCCAGGCCCAGACGATCTGTCCGGCCACGCCCCAGCGCACGGCCGTGAACCTGCGCAGGCTGCCCACTCCCATGATGGAGCCGGTGATGGTGTGCGTGGTGCTCACGGGCACGCCCAAGGCCGAGGAGAAGAAGAGCGTGATGGCCGCGCCGAACTCCGCGCAGAAGCCGTCCACGGGTCGGAGCTTCGTGACCTTCGAGCCCATGGTCTTGACGATGCGCCAGCCTCCGAAGAGCGTGCCGAATGCGATGGCCCCGTTGCAGGCGATGATCACCCAGGCCGGAATGTGGAACTGAGATCCCAGCAGCCCGGCGCTGAAGAGCAGGCCCGCGATGATGCCCATGGTCTTCTGCGCGTCATTTCCGCCGTGGCCCAGGCTGTAGGCCGCGGCCGAGAACAGCTGTCCCTTGCGGAAGAGATGGTCCACCTGGCTGGGAGAAACGTTCCGGAAGCTCCAATAGACGATGCAGCCGATGATGAGCCCCAACAGCAATCCCAGGATGGGGGAGATCACCATGAAGAGCAGGGTCTTGCCGATGCCCGCAAGAACCAAGGACGCGGTCCCTGCCTTGACCACGGCCGCGCCCACCAAGCCGCCCAAGAGCGCGTGCGAAGAACTCGTCGGCAGGCCGAAGTACCAGGTGATGAGGTTCCACGCGCAGGCGCCTATGAGCGTGGCGAAGATGACGCGCGAGTCCATGATCCCGATATTCACGATGCCCTTGCCGATGGTCCCGGCCACGTGCAGGCCGAAGAACAAGAAGGCGATGAAGTTGAAGAACGCGGCCCAGACCACGGCCTTGCGGGGGGAAAGCACCCGCGTGGACACCACGGTGGCGATCGAGTTGGCCGCGTCGTGGAATCCGTTGAGGAAGTCGAAGAAGAGCGCAAGGATGACGAGCAGGACGATGGAGAACGTCATGTTCCGCGCCCCCTTATCCTTGCTTGACTAAGATGCTCTCGACCGTATTGGCCACGTGCTCGCACTTGTCCAAGACGGTCTCCGCTCCTTCGTATATCTCCTTCTTCTTGATGACGGCCAGGGCGTCCTGCGTGCTCTCGAAGAGCTTCCCGATGGCGGCCTCGCGCAGCTGGTCTCCCACGTTCTCCAAGCGATTGACCTCGATGCACCAGTCCAGGATGCGTCGCGGCCGCTTGATCTCCCGCAGGGAGTTGACGGCCTTGGCCAAGGCCTGGGAGGATTGGTGCATGGTCTCGGCGAACTGCACCAGGAACTCGTCGCGGCCCTCGATCTTGTAGAGCCGGCTGCGCGTGGTGATGGCGTGGATCATGTCGGCGACGTCGTCTAGCTCACAGGTCAGGGAGTGGATATCCTCGCGGTCGAAAGGGGTGATGAAGGTTCGGTTGAGCGTGTCGATGGTCTCGTGCGCCAGCGTGTCGCCCTCATGCTCGATGTCGTCCATCTTGCGCACGCCTTCGTCGTCGAAGCGCCCCGTCTCGGCCAGCTCCTTGAAAAGCGCGGTAGCGGACACGACGTTGGCGACCTGCTGATCGAAAAGATCGAAGAACTTCGGCTCTTTCGGCATGAAAGGGAAACCCATGGGGACCGTCCTCCGGCAGCGCGGCCTCTGCGTGGCCAAACTGTCGGCCCCATTCTATCAAATACAAAAGCAAGGGCCGCCTCGTTCTTCAACATCCGTTCCGCGAGGCGGCGGCCCTTGCTCTCAAATTGATTCCAAGTCCGGCGCTCTTCAGCATGCCCGCCCTCATCGAATATCCATACGGACAAGGAAAGGTCATCGCGGGTACGATGTTCAGCGACTACGGCTACGGCGCGAACCAGAGCGCGCAGGACGAACAGCGCCCGGCCAGTAAGGTTGTGTAAGGATTATTTGGATTCCGTTTATTGCGTTTGCAATGTTGCAGGCTTGACAAGTATTTTGGGACCTGTTATAACTTTACAAGTTGCCTGAACCCGTCGCCTGTATCGGAGTGGGGGAGTCGTGAAAACGCCGAGTGAGAGAACTGCTTTCTGCCTGCCGCATCCTTCCTGTTGTGCGTCCATTCCCAGAAGAATAATCAAAGGAGAAGTCATGAAACGATTCATACTGGTAGCTACGGCAATGCTGGTCTGCGTGGGCAATCGTGCTTCTGCCCAGCCAAAGGAAAAGTACGAAGGAAAGACCCTGATTGTCTGCAAGTGGGGCGAGAATCCTGGCGAATGCCAGACCCGCATGTGGGAAGGTGACGGCGACTGGCCGCGCAGCTTTGTGGTGGATGACAAGGAACACGTCTACCTGCTCGACCACCTCAATAACCGGGTCCATCACTACGACGAGTCGGGGAAATTCGTAGGCGAGATCCCGATCCAGTCCTACAAGTTGAGCACGGAAAAAGAAAAGAAGGAGAACACGGGACTGGAGTACGCTACGGTTTCCGTAAAAAGCATATGGCAGTTTGACGGCAAGATTTATGCGGCCCAAAAGATCGTCAGGGGAAATATTCGAGAAGAGAACATCCTTAAACTACAAGGCGACGCCTTCGTTAAAATCGTGGCAGGCGATGAGAAAACGAGGACCATAAAAAGGAAGAACCGTTCCCGTACGGAAATATTCGGCGAGGCAAAAGACCACCTTAAAGGAGATCCAAAATTCAAGATTTCAACAAGAACGGTCCCCGCGGATGGCGGGCCGCGCGTGTTGGAATATCAGTTTTATGATGGGCTGGAAGCAGCGCGCATCTCTTTTGACCAGAAAGACAATCGCTGGGTCCTGACGCAATCATTTATCCGGAAATACAGCCCGACAGGAGAAATCCTTGCGGAAATTCCCTGTGATCCACAGAGCACCCCTGTCGTATCGAAGCAAGGCAATCTCTACCTGCTGGATCTCTACTCGACCAAGCCGGGAGACCCCGCCCATCTTGGGTTCGAGGATTATTGGGAAGGAGTCGGCATTAAGAAATTCACCCTGGTGAAGTGACCATGCGCCGTCTGCCGATTCTCCTTGCCGCAGTCTGCATCCTGGCCGGGCACGACCATGCCCAGGCCAAGACCCGCGAGCAGGTTGTCGCGGATGCGCAGGCCATGCTGTCGATCACGACTTGGACTGCGACGCTGAACACGCATCAATTCGACACGATTCCGTTCCAAAGCCACTTCTCGACCGGCACGAGCTATTACTTGTGGCCGTATGTCTATGGTGGGAAAGAAACAACGGGCACAACGAGCAACCGAATCAATAGCGGGACTTCTCCCGGAGGTAGGAATCTCGCACGAAATATCAATAACCCCGAAAATACAAATCCCGTGAGCACGGAAGCATTGTGGACGTTGTCACCGTGCAATCCGAAAACCGCTCCAGGAACGACGATAGACTGTCCAGCCCAGCATCTTGCCGGCATCGACTGCTCCGGGTTCGCTTGCCGGGCGCTTGGGGAGGCCTGCATTGCGGATATCAATAACACCAACACGGAAAAGCTGGCGTTGCTTTCCGTAAAACGCTCGGTCAAGACGGATATTCAGCCGGGGGATTTGCTCATTAAGCCTGGCGTCCATGTGCGGGTTGTTGCGTCGACAACGGTAGCTCCATCGATGGTGCAGGTTGTCGAAGCATATGGTTCCGACATCGGATATGCGCGCTGGGCCAACGTAAGCATCGGCCAATACGGCGTTTACTCTCCCTTTCCCGTTTTCTCCGAAACGCAGCCCACTGCGGACTCCATGACTGACAATCCTCTCCCGGATATCAAACTCACCATCAAGTCCGAGACGAATATCATCGGGTCCTCCATCCAACTTCGCATTGACGGCAGCACACAGGCGATAGAATCCTACCCAGACGGCAAAGAGATTCGGGTCTCTTTCTCCCCAGAGGTCGCCCTTTCCAGCGGGCAACACGTGGTCAACATCTACGCCAAGAACACCCTGGATCTTGAAGATTCCGCGACCTGGACTTTCACGGTGGGCGACTTCCGGCCATACCTTTCTTCCGTGCGGGCGGTACAGGGCGGATCGGCCGTCTATGCTTCGCAGTGGACGGCATCCGGCGCGGGCATGAAGCTTGGGTCTTCCTACCCGAAAGAGGCCTCCTCCGAGA
>JBAZUV010000036.1:0-10571 GCA_041661185.1 Elusimicrobiota bacterium | reverse complement strand
GGCCCTAGTCCGGGCCGAGCGGAGCGGGCACCCATCGCTTTGTTCGGTCGTCGTACCAGAACCACCCGGCTTTCGTACGGTGGTACCAATCGTTGCTACCCATTCGGTACCGAGCGTCGAGAATGTCCCCAGCTGCCGGCGGAAGGTGCTGAGCAGCGAGTAGCGCGTTCCAGTCCTTGGGGCTCTTCGTGGCGCCGACCCCGCCCAAGGACAACCGCCACCGCGACCCCGGCTCAGCTTTCTGCTGCTCCTTGGCCCAGCGCGTGGCCTCGCGCTCGTCGGTGAACGTCCGCTGCACCTGGTACCGCGAGCCCACCTTTTTCTCGGCCTTCACCCCCGGGTCGAGCACGGCTCGCCCCGAGACGGCCCCGCCCTTCAGCGTGCAGAGGTCCCGGAACTTCTGCCCGTGCCCCGGGTACCCGAGATGCACCGCCTCGTGAACCAGCACGCGCCACTGGTTCTCGGGCGACAGGTTCGCGAAGCTCCCCGACACGCGCAGGACGTAGGCCGGCGCGCGGCGCAGCAGACTGTCGCCGATGGCGGCGTCACCTTGCCCTCGGACGAACGCGATGGACGCGTACACGGGCAGGCCCTGGGAGTCGTTACCCGGCTCCTCCGGGGAGATGCCGACGACCGGCAGGACGAAGTCCGCGTTCCGCCAGACGTGCTGGATAGCCCTCTTGAACTCGGCGAGGGCCTGAGTGCGCGGGTCCGCGCCGAGGCCCGGCGGGCCGTTCAGCGCGTAGCTGTACGGGCCCCATTTTTCATCGTACGCGCCCGATGGCGCCTCAGCCCATTCGTTCCGCGTCTCCCAGTTCTTGCCTTCGCCGTATGCTGGGAACGCCCGGTACGCCAGTCCATGCTTGGTCGCGAGCTTC
This sequence comes from Elusimicrobiota bacterium, assembly GCA_041661185.1. Classification (GTDB taxonomy): domain Bacteria; phylum Elusimicrobiota; class Elusimicrobia; order UBA1565; family UBA1565; genus JBAZUV01. Next base: position 9,693 of record JBAZUV010000036.1, on the reverse strand, counting down.
TGATGAACCGCCGCTGCTGGGCTAGAGTGTGCCGTTCCTTCGATGCTTTTCACGCCCATGGACTGGGCGTGCCGGAAGAGGGCCTCGTATAGTGGCACGGCCAGCCCTTTACCACGGAAGGACTCGGTGACGAAGCTTTCTCCGACCACGAGCGAGGTTCCGCTCTTCACGCCCGACACGAAGCCCACTTCGCCTTCTCGGAGCTGCTTCTCGTGCGGCGCGCTTGGGTGGCGTAAGGAGACCCGAATGTAGTTCCCCGAGGGCCCGATGTCGACTCGGAGCTTGTACCCGCGCTCATGCATCTCAGAGGGCAGTACGCAGGAGTAGTCCCAGACTTCCCGTCCCAGCGGGGTGCCGGAGCAGAGGTCGGAAATGCGCCCGAGGGCAGCTTTCGGCTTCCAGTGCTCGCGCGCGAAGTTGGTGATGCGCCCTGCGGTGGTCTTGAATCCAACGTCGCCCCGGTATACGGCGCCACCGACGTCAGCTCCCCAGAACCACGCGCCTGGGGTGTCCATGTACTGCTGGATGGTCCGCGTCTGGGCCTCGGTCGGGACGGTCTCCAGGTAGAGGCTAAGCTCGCCCTTGCTCCCTGCCAGGCGAATCCAGCCACGGTCGAGCAGAAGCTGGAACGCCAGGTCGTCAGAGAACGCGGTCTTCAGCAGGGCTGCTTTGTCGGGGCCGCGCATGAGGTACATGTTGGCCCAGCGTGCGTGGCTGGCCCCCGAGTCGTGCGCGATGCCGTCGGGAGAAATCCACCGGCCGATCCATTCTGCGTAGGCGTTCCAGCCGCCGAGCGGGAGCGGGGCCCTTACGGCGCCCAGCGGGGCCACGGGCACGCAGCCCCTCGGGCAGCGCTTCACAGCGGCAGGTCCATGTGCGAGCCGTCGTCCCAGAACATCCGGTCGTCCTCGACGCGCGTCGGGCGCGAGAGGAAGAGGTCGTTGACCTCGGGCTTGCCCCGCTGCCGGCTGTGCCTGGGCGTCTTGCGCCGGCCCGAGCCGAACGGCCTCCGCTTACACACCCGTCTTCCGATGGGCTTCTTGAGACGGCCGTAGGGGCACTTGGGCTTCATGCCCTCATCCTAGCCCTCGCGCGAGGCCTCGACTACTTCTCCGAGGCCCTCTCCTCGGCCTTGAACTGCTCCACGGCCTTTTCGAACGGCACCACTGCCTTTAACGCGCGGGGCGCAGGGTGCACCATCGGGGCCTGGAGCGTGATGCCCAGCGCACGCTCATACACGCCGAACTGGGCCTTGATGCCGGCGACCCGGTCTTCCAGCCGCTCGACCTTGACCAGCAGGGCCGCGTTCGCGTCTACCTGGGCCTTGTACGCCACCTCGGCGCGGATGCGGTTCTCGTCGGCGGCAGACCGCGCCACGAAGAAGTTCACCGTCGCGGGGGCGAGCACGGCGAGGATGGCGACGATGGTTTTCCAGGGGGGCATACCTGGAGTCTACTCCGCGTCACGGCCTGGGGGCCACCGGGTACCGCTTCGCGAGCACGCGCTCGACGATGGCCTTCTCCTCGCCCTTGGCTTCGCCGTGCAGCTCGACGCAGATGAGCGCGCAGTCCACGGGGTCGATGCGCTTGTACAACCCGATGACTAGGTCGAGGCTTCGCTCGGTACCTAGGGCCGCGACCAGCACTTTCGAGAGCGGCCAGGAGATGACTTTGGGGAGCCTCATTCGGGCCTCCATTCCTTGGGAATGGGCTTCGCGAGTACGCCGTGAAGCTCTACTCGCACGGTCGCCACGCCCGTCCCGGGCACAGACCTGATGATGCCAACGCGCCCCCGGATGTCGGTGTTGTCCATGAATGTGTCTCGGGCCAGCCTAGGAGTTACCAGGTCTGACAGCGGGAGAGAGACCAGCATGCGGTCGTCGGCCTTGAGCGTGAGGTCGGCCGTGGCCAGAAGCCCTGCGTAGCTCGCCAGGACGACCACGGAGTCGAGCCGGAACGCTTCTCCACAGTGCAGGCGCAGGGGGGTGTCGAAGTTGGTCTGCTCCCTCGTCTTGCCTTGCAGGTCGCGGAACAACGCGAACTTGAATCCGGGCTTGCACGGGAGCGGGACTTCGATGGTGTCGTACAGGACGTGCGGGTGAACCAGGTCTCGGAGTCTCACGGTATCCCCAAGGTGTCGTAGAAGCTGTCGTCGCGCAGCTCCATCTGGACGAAGCGGCGCGGCTCTCCGCGCGACGTCTCGCTAAACGCCAGCCGCCGTTCGCAGACCAGGCACAGGAGCGGGTGCGTGGCAGCCCAGGACGCGCGCTTCGAGATGGGCTTGCCCCGGCGTCGATGCGGCTGGCTGGAGTGGACGCGGATGATGGCCGGCGCTGTGCCGTCGAATCGGTCGGCGCCGCAGGCGCCGCAGGAGCACTTCAGGGTAGCGATGTAGACGACGCCGGGTTCACCGGCACGGACAGAGGCAATGTGCATCACACCCTCGGGATCGCTTCAGGTAGAAAGAGTTTCACCCGTGCCGCTTTCTTCCAGGGGCAGGTAACTACCGCTTCGCCGTTCGCGAAATGCGAAATGCGCTCGAACGTCATGCCGAGCCCGTCGGGGATAGCATCACGAATCTTCTTCCAGTCTCGGAGGTCCGTGAGCCGCAAGAAGACGCGTACGTTGCAGCACGCGAGGACCGAGACGTCCACCAGGGATTGCCGCTGCGTGGCGTAGAGGCAGTGCAGCCCGTACTTGCGGCCGTCGGTGGTGATGTTCGTCAGCACTTTCACGTTGTCTGACTGCCCTTTGCTCTGGGCCTGCGGCGCGAGCTGGTGACATTCTTCTACGACCAGGAGCGAGAACCCGGGCTTGGTCACCTTGAACGCGTACAACGCTCGGATGAACGCGAGCGCCCAGGCGTCGAGCTTTGCCGGCTCCAGCACGGCCCACTCACGGAGGTTCACCAGAACCGACTGGCCGGCGCGCACGGCGGCCAGCATCGGAGCGATGGCGGCCGATACCGAGTCCGGGTCCTCGGGCTCGATGAGGGGCAGCGACTCGCCGTACCCGAACCGGGTCACCTTCGCGGGCGCCAGGCCCCACAGCCCGGCGTTCTCGCCGTGCATGTCGAGGAAGTAGACCTGGTGCCCGCCTTCCAGGAGCTGGCCCGCGATGCTGGCGCAGGCCGCGCTTTTGCCCGAGCCGCTCTCGCCCAGGACGTACGCCCGGAGCCCGCTCGCGCGGACCTCGGACGAGTCCAGGTCGAAGGTCAGTCCGGGGGCGAGGTAGAGCTTCACCGCGCGGGCCCGAGGTAATGCCGCTCGACGATGTCGGCGATGGTCCACTGCCGGAACTTGCGCAGGAGGTGCAGTGTGGCCTCTAGCGATTCGTGGCTGATCTGCTCTTCGGCCGGGAGCGTGAGCAAGCGCTCGGCGAGAGCCCATGACCGGCGCTTGAGCCTATCGGCGTCGTCCATCCTCTGCCGCTCGGCCGGGCCGGGGACGGTGGGCATCACCTTGGGGTCGGTCACCGCAGGGCTCCCCAGAGGAGTCCCGCTCCGAGCGCGAGCCAGAGCGTGATGGACGCGTAGTCGAACCAGAGCACTTTGGGCTCCATGAGCAGGTCCGCGCCCTCCTCGGGCGTCAGCTCGTGCTTCGCCACCTTCTGGAAGACTTCGAGGGTCGTCACTGGGGGCCTAGGGCATCACTCGGAGGTGCCCGACGATGCGCGCCGCCGCTTCCTGAGCGATCTGCTTCACGGTCCGCTCGACCGTGCGCTCGATCTCGCCGCGCACCAGGTTGCGGACTTGCGCTTGAACCTGGTCCTGCACGTCCTGGGGGATGACCATCTCCCGGGTCATGCGCGCGACGATGGCCTGGGCTTCGTCGAGGAGCACGGGCGTTTCGGCGGCGGCCTCGAAGAGCCTGGTCGCGAACTTGGTCGCGAGCGCCTTCTTGGTCGAGGCATCGACGTGGCCCCAGACCTCGCGGATGAGCGCCTCCTGGGTCTGCAGGTCTTTGGTGTTGAAGAACTGGACCTCGTCTTTAGCCGGCGGCTTCCCGGGGTACGCTTTGTCGGCGTGGTTGGCCACCTCGATAGCGTCCACCACGTCGTCGTTCCCGTCGGCCTCGGTGTACCCGTTGCGTCTGGTCATGTGCTTCCCTCTCGATGGCCCCTACGGGCCGATTAGGCGCATCAACAGTTCATGCGCCGCAAACGACATGCGTATCACACCCAGGACGAGCAGTGGAGGGCCAATCCAGAGCATGAGGCTCGGCCATCCGCTAGCCAGGGACCGGCTCACCGGATGATCCGGCCCGGCGCGGGCGCCGGCTCGCGCACCGCGTCGAGCTTGCTCATGGGCGAGACCTGCTGCCCCGCCTGCAGGACGGAATACCCGTACTCGCCCCAATGCAAAAGCATGGGCTTGGCCCAGAGGTACATCGGCCGGTCCTTGTTTGCCTTGCGCGCGCGGTAGCAGAACGACCAGTCCTCCGAGAGCATTTCGTTCTTGCCCTCTCCGTTCGGCGCGACGACGCACCGGAAGAAATCGTAGAACGGGTGCCCGTCGAGGCCGATGCACTCCGCGATCTTCGCGTTCGGCGGCGCATCGGGCAGCAGCCCGGCCTTGAGCACCTCCTCGGCCACGACCCTGGGGATCGCCAGGAACCCGGCCCCCAGGTAGTCCGCTTCGTAGCACTCGTCGGCGCCCGGGTGGACCGGCTGGCGCGGGTTCTTCATCCGCCCCGCGATGCCGGCGCCGAGCCCACGGAGCGATACCATGCCCGAGACCAGGCACTTGCGCAGGTCCGCCTGCTCGGCGAGGCCGATGACTGCCCCGGGCTCGAACTCGATGTCGTGGTCGCACATCACGATCGTGTCGAAGTCGCTCTTGATGAAGTCGCTCAAGGCCTTGGAGCGGCTCCGGGAGATCAGAGCGTCATCGTGGATTCGGGCGTATCCGAGAACGGCACCTTTTGATCCGGCGAGCATGATCTCGTCGATGACCGAGTCCATGACGCGGCCTTCGACGCCGCCGTACGAGAAGAGAAAGAACGCGGTTTTCATCGTGGCTCCAGGGCCTTTGGGTGGTACGGCTTCAGGGCTTCTCGCAGCACGCGCGCGGAGTAGTAGCCAACCTCGATGCCCGTGCGCTCGAACTCCGAGAGGAGCGCTCCGATATTCGCGTGCAGCCAGAGGTGTCGGTCGAACCGTGCTGCGTGCCAGCCCAGGTCCAGGACGATGGACACGAGCCTGAGCCAGGACGCGAACCAGAGGAAGGCGATGACCGGGTGCAGTAGGAGCCACATCTTCGCCCGGAGTTCCAGGGGCACGAACGTGGGTGGCAGGTCGGTCGGCACGTCGGCGTTCTACCCCGTCACGCCAAGTTTGACAAGCCCGGAAAGTGGATGGGGGCCACGCCCTGGAGTACCATCGGGCCATGGACTCGTTCTTCGCCGCGAGGAGCACTTGATGGCTACCCCGCCCTTCTTTGCCGACGTCTTTGGCGCCACGCCCCCCTCGGGCGAGCCCCTGTTCCGCACCCACTCCTGGATTCTCGCTGCCCTGGCTGCCGGGGCCATGCTGCTCAAGAAGCCCACGCTCGTCAAAGTCCTGGCGGGGGTATCTATCGCTGACACCGTCGCGCGTCAGCTCTCGCCCTGGTACGCCGGCCACGTCGCCTGCCATTACCGCGCCGGCTCCTGGGCCGAACTCGTGGCCTGCCACACCGGCAAGGGCGCGTCGGCGGCCACCGTGACTGCCTTGCCGGTCCAGACCGTCGAGGCCTTCCGGGCCTCGCGCCCCATCGCCCGGGTGGCCTGATGCCCCTTCCAGCCGCGACCATCCCACTGCTCCGCACGGCCTTGCAGAGCCAGGGCTTCTCGGCCGATGTCATCGACGCCCAGGGGAATGTGAACTTCGGTGCCTTAGCCTCCACGGCCTACGACACCGTGGAATTCCGCACGGCCATCACCCCGCCCATCACCGTGAAGCTTACGGACGCGGGCAACGCCGAGCCCGGCGTCGCGTCCTGGATGAAGCCCATGGCCATCTTCAGGGGCAAGGCGGGGCAGGTCGTGGTGGCGCCGGCAGGGGCGCCGGGGGACTTCGGGTGGGTGGTGCTGCCGGCCATCGCCCTCGGGCTCGTGGGGATTGGGTACTTCCTCGGACGCCGCTGATGGACCTGAAGAAGTTTGCCTCGTGCCTAAAGAAGGCCATCAGCACCAAGGCCGCGTACGCCGCGCTCGACAAGGGCTCGGGCGGGACGTGGACGGCCGGCGGGTGCTGGACGCTCGCGCACGCGGTGGCAGGGCTCGTGGACGGCACCTTGGTCGCGCTGGTCGCAGACCTCTGGGGTCATAGCATCGTGCAGCACGTTGTGGTGATGGTCGGCGACAAGTACTTGGATGCGGACGGGCTGTCTACCTACCACCAGTTGCTGCATCGTTGGGAGGTGGGCGAAGGACTCGGGAGGTTGCGATTGGTCCCATTCACGCCCGCGCTTCAGCACAGCACGATGCATAAGGGGCATGCGGTCTGTGACACGGGCACGGTCACGGCCATCCTCCCGGCCCTGATGAAGTGCGCCCGACGCCGCTAACGCCTTCACCCCGAGGACGGGCGGGCTACCTCGGCTTCAAGGACCCCAGGATCTTGCCCTTCAGCGTCCCCGGGCAGAGGTGCTCCTTCAGGTGCTGGGGGCAGAAGAACGTCCTGCACTTGGCGCAGCGCCGGTTGTACTCCGGGATCTGCGTCCAGTTCAGGGGCACGCAGGTGGGGCAGGAGGCGTTTGCGAGGGTCTTTGGCGGCTTCAAGAACTTAACGACGTCAGGCACGGCGGGATCAACCTTTCAGGAAGAACTTCGGGGTCATGAGCTGCGTCTTGGCGCAGTCGTGGGTGTTGGGGTCGGCGAGGTGACCGTAGCAGAACCAGAGGTCGCAGTACGCGCAGAGCAGGACCCCCGGGTTCGGCGCGCGAGAGCCGGTGCAGGGACCGCAGGTGTGGGGGCGCCGGGGGTGATTAAGAGTCATGCCGGGTGGTACGCCGGAAGAGTCTTGCGCTTCAGCTTGAACGCGACCGTGGCCCGATGTCGTCCATCTATGACCTCGTAGTTCGAACCGTCTGGAACGACGATGATGGGGACGTCCAGCGCGCTCTCGTACGTTTCTGGATCAGCATCGTCGGCAAGGTCGAATTCAAGTACGTCCAGCGGCAAAAAAGTAAGCTCCCAGCGGGGGTACTTGAGGATTTCCTTGCGGAGGTACGCCACCCAGGCGGGGTCACCCGTTCCATCGATGCGAGCGGCATGGGCAACAACGGCCGTCGCCGGTATCGCATGCGTGCGGGTCGCCCCGAGCCCGCCCCCGGCCTGCCCTTGCGCCCACGCGGCGATTCGCCCAGCCGTCATTCTCGTGAACCCATCGTTCTGGATGTACCGGTTCCGGTAGTTCACCGCCTTGAACACAATGCCCGGGTAGCGCAGGTACTTGTCCATCGTCGCGAGCTGCGCGGGAGTCGGCAGCGTCTCCATCTCGAACCCGATGGAGCCCAGCACAATGCTCACGCGAATCCAACCTCGACGCTCGAACTCGATGTTCGGGTTCCGTCCGCCGGCTCCCTGCTGCCGTGCGTACTGCTCGTGGTCCACGACGCTGATGTCCTCGCCGTCGGGCCCGAGCCAGATGTGCTGCCAGCCCTCGCCGATGCCGTGCTCGTCGATGAAGCCGGCCAGGCTCTTCGGGGCCTTGGGTTCTCTGAGGTGCATTCGTGCGAATGCCGCTACACCTCCGGTTGTTCGGATGTTCGTGTCATATGCGTGTTTTCCGTCATACATGGCCTCTACGGTGTCTACTTCGGCGCCAGGGAAACGGATGTACTGGTCGAGTCTGCTGAGTTGGGCCGGGGTGGGCTGAACGCTCAGCTGTATGTTTAGCCGCCCCATACTTGAGTTGAGCCGTATCCACCCGGCATCAGTGAGTTCTCGTAGGGCCCTAAGTTCGTCAGGCTGGCCCAGGAACTCGGAGGCCCAGGCGTGATGACTTTGCTCCGCATCGAACGTGCATCCGTTCGGGTCAATCCAAAGTGATGTTTGCGCCGCCGGAATGAACGCGGGAGCCCGAGGGCACTTAGGCCGTTTCATGCCTTCAGAGTACCAGCCCGAGGGGCTCAGGGCATTTTTCGCCGTCGGCTATGGAAGGTTCAGGGACCCAATGGGCACCCGCTTCGGCGGGAGCACTTCGACGCGCGGCGGCCCCGAGCGGGTCGGCCAGCCCACGGCGTCCACCGGCACGCGGTAGAGCTTCCCCTGGGGACCATCAAGGTCGAACTTGCCCTGGAACTCGCCCACGACGCGCATCGTCTCGCCCGCGAGGTAGCGCCGGCCGCTGGAGGTCCAGAGCGCGCGCCGGAGCGTGACCAGGCTATCCAAGGGTCGAGGCCGCCAGCCGTGTCGGGTCGGGCTCAGGGTACAGCTCGGGCTCGGGGTGCAGGCGCCGGAGCGCGCCGACGACCGCGAACACGGTCGTCTCGATGGGCGCGAAGCACTCGCTGCAGATCGTGGACACGTTCCCGACGAAGGGACGTACAGCGTCCGCGTGGGCTTCCCACTCCTCGATGCTGCCGTCCACCTGGGTCTTGTCCTCGGTGACCAGCTTGCCGCAGAGGTCGCATTCGAGCTTTATGGCCATCATTCCTCCGAAGAGACGATGTGAAGCGCAGGCGAAGATGGCTGAACGCGAACTTCGTTCAGGTCCACTCCGGCTTTTTCGGCTAGGGCCATTCCGAATCCCATTGAGAGGCAAATGCAGCTGTAGCAAAACGTGGCTGGTACTTGCTCGGCGAGGGCGTGCTGAACCGAAGCCTTGCAGGTGGGGCAAAGGGCCGGGGCGTTCATCTAGGTCTCCACGAAGACGACTCTTCGAAGCAGGAAGTTCGGGTGCAAATATCTCACGGCGCCCTTCAGGGTGACCACCTCGCCGCCGACGCGCCGGACCGTCACGTCGGCCGAGAACAGGCCCACCACCACGTTCATGAGCCGGTAGGAGTCCGGGTCGGGCTTCGTGGTGCTCAGCGGCCAGGAGTAGATCGGCGGGTACGTGACCTGGTCGCCGAGCTTCAGCTCCTTGCCGGAGCGCGCGTCGATGACTTTCACGCGTCCCTCGCGAGGTCTTCGGCGTCGAGCTTTGCCAAGCTCACCAACTGCTCTTTACTGGCCCCGAGCGCCTTGGCGATCTTCAGCGCGGACTCGAACGAGGTGAGCCCGTGCTCCGCGTTGTTCACGGCCTGGTGCGACATACCGACGATCTCGGCCGCCTGCCGGAGCGACAGCTTCTTGGCCTTGCGGCGCGCGGCGATCTCGGCTCCTAGATGTTTCACGCCCCGGACCCTACCCCAGGCGTGAAGGCCTGTCACCTTTCCCTTGACGCGTGCTGTCTCCCGGAGGGAGTATGCGCTCCATGGTTCCTTTCAGCTCTCGCGCCCCTGGTCTATGCTCTCGCTCGTGACCGATTCTGACATGCCGATTCCCACGTCCACGGCCATCATGGAAATGGTGAAGAAGCTCAAGCACGGTGTTCAGCCAGAGACTTTGCATGCCTATCTGGAGAGCGTGATCATCCGCCGCGTGGATGCAGAGCGGGAGGACTTGGCCAAGCTCGGACTGGAGCTGGACGTGGACCCCCACGAGCCGTTGGTGATCGCCGGGGCTCGCTCCGGTGGCCCGACCGGCGCCGCGCTCGCGGCGGTGAC
>JBAZUV010000035.1:0-12213 GCA_041661185.1 Elusimicrobiota bacterium | reverse complement strand
TGCTCGTACAGCATGCAGCGCTCGCACCAGGCCTCAGCCTTGCCGCGAGCAGCGGACGTCATGTCCGCTGCGAACCAGCCCGTCGCCGGACGAAGACCGCATTCCTTGCAAGTGCCCGTGGGTGGGTGGGTTCGGCCACATAGATAGTAGGTATCCTTGTCCGGGTCGCACATCAGGCACCGCCCGCTTGGCTTCAGCACATGCCGCTCGTGGCAGTTGCCGCAGATGCGCAGGTCGCCGTACAGCCTACGTTCCTCGGCCTCGGCTGCTTCGCGCGCCTTCAGCTGCGCTCGTTCGAGTTCTTCACGGACGATGCTCCTGATCGTCTGCTTGTCCTTGTCAGTCATTGCCGAACCCCCGAGGCAAGTCCGCGCCCTCGCACTCGTCCAGCGCGGCCTCGGCGCTGTCCAGGTCGTCGGCGCCGATGTCGCTCGGGATGTCGATGGAGGTGACGGCTTCGAGCTTCTCGCCTGTCGGGCTGCTGGCCAGGTTCTCGTTCATGTTCCCCTGCCACTCCTCGTACTCCTCCTGTACGCTCTTCAGGCCCTCGAATGCCCCGTTGACGTCGTCCAGGAGCAACTGCAGCTCGGCCATCTTCTCCCGGGCCTCGTCCAGCGCCTTTCGCGCCTCAGCGCAGGCCTCGGCCCAGCGCGCGGGCCGGCTCTTGGGCTTCGTTCGCTTCTCGGGCGCGGGCGTGGGGTAGAAGGTCCCGTCAGCGTTGTTCAACGTGTATGGGACAGCCTTCTTGGCGCTCATTCGAGCCTCCGAAGCTGACTCGCCAGGTCCTGCAGGGCGCGCGGCGACAGCCCGAATCCCGTCCGCGCCACCTTCTCCAGGTACAGCGCGCAGCGCTCGCGCTCGGTTTCGGCCACCATGGTGAGCGCCTTCGCGACGCAAGCACCGCAGAGGTTCTTCATCTCGGGCGGGTGGTAGCCCAAGCAGTCGGTCTGGACCGCGCGAATCTTCGTGCGGGCTGCGAGAATGGCTGGGGGGTCGAACTGGATCTTCATGGTTCCCTCTCGGTCCTGCGTAATACCCCGCCCGGGGGCGGGTATCAACGAATGTTTGACTAGTACCTGAATCCCTCGGGGGGCCGTCTCCGGTTGATCCGGTGGAGTTCTTTGAGGAGCTTTGCGACCTCTTTCTCCTGGTCAGCCAGCAACGGCAGTACGTCCGCCTTCCTGGCCGCGAGAATGAGCTGCTTCGCGGCCTTGACGCGCCGGTCCGACGCCAGGAACGACTCGGGCATGGCCAGGGCGGCAATCTCGACGAGGCCCTTGGCGACCTTGAGGATGAGCTTCTGCTCGTCGCGGGTGAGCGTCATGGGGCCTCCCCGTCGCATTTCTCGTCCGAGCACTCCGACCAGGAGCCACTCATCTTCTGGACGGTCCTCATGGGCTTGCCGCAGCGCGGGCACGGCTTCGGGAAGGCGACCACAGGCACGGGTGCGGCAGCCTCGCGCGCTTCCTTTGCCCTTCGCAGCGCTTCCCGCTCACTCTCATCGTACCGAGCCTTCCCGAGCACGGCCTCGCACTGCTCCTTGGTCAAGGGCTCCCGGGGCGTGGCCTTCTCGCGCGCCTCTTTCTCGTTCATCGCGTCCACCATGAACTGGGCGTTGGCCTTCTGCACTTCCTCGGCCTCGGCCTCGGACAGCCGCATTCCACTTCTACCGCCCCCGGTGAGCCCGCCCCATCCGCGCATTTCCGCGAACATGAAATTGTCCTTCGCGAAGACGTAGATGCCGTCGGTCGAGTACGGGCCCTTGATGCGGCTCATTTGGCCTCCAGCGCGTTCAGCTCGGCCAGCGCGGCGGCGAGGCCGCAGGCGCAGGTCTTGTCGATGAACGATTCATCCGCGCTCAGCCTGCCCTCGCTCATGCCCTTGAGGCAGTCCTGCGTGTGGTGCAGCCCCTTGCGGATGATCGCCAAGGTCTCGGCCGTGAACCCGGGGGTGACAAGCTTGCGGCAGGTCTCCGCGCTCATGACCACGGGGCAGGCTAGGCTCTCGGGCTGGTCGTTCTGCCCCTGCCAGACCCACACGCTCTCGACATTGGCCTTGACCTGGTTGGGTAAGCCCTGGAGGGCAATGACCTTCTCTAACGCCTGCGTCAGCTCCTTGGCCATGTCCTCGCGCTTGCGCACGGCTGTGTCGCGCTCGACGAACGCGTTCAGCGCCGATGCGAGCTTCGCCTCGGAAGCCTGGAGGCGGACCCGGAGGTCCTCGCGCTGGTCCTTGACCTCGTCCAGGGCTCTTTCCAGGGGTTCGAGCTGGGCCTTCAACGCGGCGATAGTCGCCTGGGGCTCGACGCTGGTGAGCATGAGGACTTCGGCCCTGAGCGCGTCGCGCTCGGCCCGGAGGACCGCCATGGGATGTACCGGGCACAGATCAATGTGAGCGTGAAGCTGGCCCATGTCGTCGCAGCGGAAGTCGCAGTGCGCGCATCTGAACTTCCCCCGCATAGCCGGTGGGCATGCAGTGACGTGCTGTTTGATCACGTCCAGGGGGCCGAGCAAACCGCAGCCGTCGCAGACTGCCGAGCGCTCCATCTCCGCGATCGTGGCCTTGGCCTTCACCAGCTCGGCCTGCATCCGGGCGAGTTCATGGTTCGTCTTCACGCACATCGCGTTCTCGGCCTCTCGCTCGGCCTGGCGGGCGGCCTCGGCCTGAAAGAAGAAGTCGTTACTCGGCAACTGGATGGTATCGCTCGGCTGCGCGCCGACCCCGCGCGGGTCCGCCGCGAGCTTCTTCGCCCCAAGGCACGCGAACGTGGTCTGGATGTGCTCGGGCGAATCCCGCTTGAAGTCCAAGCCACACTGAGAACATTGCGATTCTCCATCGTCCCCGTAGAGGGCCGGGAACTCGCACCTGTGCCGCATCCAGAGCAGCTCGCGGAGCAAGCGGTTGTCGGCGGCGAGAACCTTGACCGCGTCCGCGTCCGGCACGGGCTCGCTCTCGGCCGGGCCTGAGCCCCCAATCAGCTCCCACCGCGCTTGTCGCTCCAGGGCCTTCAGCACGTTGTTCTGCCGTTCCTCGAACGAGCCCTTCGTGCCCACCCACTTCGCGCTCCAGCGGAGCGCGGAATCGAGAAGCGCCACCATGCCGTGCAACCAGTCTGTCCGCTTCATTTGATCTCCAAGGCCTTGACCCGGGCCGTCAGCGTGACGATGCGGTCGTTCGCGTCCTTCAGGTCCATCCGCGCCTTCCGCAGCTTGTTCTCCAGCTCCTCGAACCGAGGCAGCGCGTTCGCCTTTTCGGTCCGCAGGGCCTCGTCCTTCTTCGCGACCCGCTCCATCGCCTCTAGGAGGGCCGCATTCCGCGCGCCACAGGCTGGGCAGCTCATCGGTTCCTCCGAGCCACCGGAGGCGCCTCAAGAACATTCGCCAGGTCGCGAAAGCGCATGTGCTCCAGGTGGATGACCTGCCGGACGTCGTTGGCATCATCTCCTTCGAGGTCTTTGACGCCGGCAGTGATGACCATGTCGGCCTCGTCCCCGTTCAGCAGGGTATCGAGGATGGCATACGCTCGGCCGTACCAGAGCCGGTGCTGCTTCGTCCTACGTTCCTTCATCTTGTCGATGCAGCTCTTCATCGCTTCCTCCTCGCCAAGTCCAAGGGCGCGAGCGGCTCCGGCGTCTGCCCGCCCTGCAGCAAACGGATGGTCTGCTTGCGCGGCACCAGGCCGGCGCAGGTCTCGCAGATGACCAGCTGAGCGGCCGTCCAGCCGTGAATGGTGCCCTGCATGTCGCGGCCGCAGCGGCCGCAAGGGTGGAGCTTCGGCGTGGCTTTTTCGGGCATGCCCTGAGACTGCCCTGCGCCCTCCCGAATTGCCACTCCAGGAACGAGTTCCTTCCAAGGACCTTCGGAGCGGTCGTTCACGGCTTCTTCTCGGGCGTCGCAGCCTTGCCGGCCGAGAGCAGCAGCCGGTCGCGCAGCGCGGGCAGGCCCTTGCACACGCCCAAGTACCCCTCCATGATGGCGCGGCTCTCGGCCGACAGCTCCTTCAAGTTGACGGCCCTCGCCGAGCGCTCGAACAAGAACATGGGCCGCCCGGCGAAAGTCACGTTTCCGCTCAGGTAGAGCGCGGTGGCCTTCTCGGCCAGGTCCTGGACCGGGTCGAAGGCGGGGACTGTCCCGAGCGCCACGGGCGCCACGGGCATCACGATGCGCTTGGGCTCGGGCGCGACTGCTGCCGCCGGAGGCGGGGGCGCCAGGTGCGCGAGAGCCGCCAGCGGCTGCGCCTTCTTGGCTGGCGTTCCCGCCGGCATGGGTCCTTTGATGTAGCTCATGGGTGTCCTCATTCGCCCCGACCGGGCGAGTCCTACCCTCAGCACCGCACCTTGTCCACGCACTTCAGCACCGCGTAGTACCCATCGCCCAGATTCCGGTAGACCCCCGCGAGCGTCTTCTCGCCGATGTGCCGGCTCCCGCCGGACAGGACGATGGTCTTCACGAGCTTGCGCGTCTCCAGGTCCCGGATCTCGATGCGCGGCGCACCCTTGGCCTTGGCGCTCACTTTCGCCCCTTGGCAATCGCGACGAGCTGAGGATCCGAGAGGGCCCGCTTGGCCTCGGCCACCGCGTCCTTCACCGCGCCCATCTGGGCAAGCGCGGCCATGCGGAGCCACACGGCCAAGGGCACGCCGGCCTTGTTGCTCGCGATGTCCAAGGCCTCCTTCTGCTCCGACGTGAAGTTCACCTGCACCGGCTTCGAGTGCTTCATGGCGTCACCGCGCTCTTCACGAGGTTGAGCCGATGGCAGTTCATGGTGCGCTCCAGTGTTTCTGGACCTCGGTCCAGAACGTGGGAAGTTTCGAATCGTCGTAGAAGGGGTCGGCGGCGGTAGCGCGAATCTTGTCCGCCAGGTCGGGGCGCTTCTCCCACAAGGCGTTGAACGCGGTCTGGCCCTTGCGCCAGGCGTGCGAGGGGCGGATGGCAGCGAAGGCCTGGAACTCGGCGAATGTCATTCGCGCCCCTCGGCCAGAACCTGGCCAAGCTTCTTGAGTGAGAAAGTCCTGTCGGCCTCGTGGTGGTCCCGGATGGTCCCGGGGCCGGCGTGCTCTGCGTCGTGCTCGCGAATCAGCTCGGCGAAGGTCAGCCCGATGCTCCAGATACCGGCGTGCTCCGAGCCCAGGTGCGCCCAGAGCCGGAAGTGGGCCGAGTCGCCAAGCCCGAGCACAGGGCGCGGAGCGGACAGCTCCTTCACCTGGGCTCGGAGCTTCTTGGCCTGCTCCTTGAGGTGCTGCACCTGAGACTTCATAAGGCCTCCTCGATGTCGTCCAGCGTGATCTTCTTCGCGTCGAGAAGCCGCGTGAGCAGCTGCCGCTGCCGCAGCGATGGTTCGCGGCGCAGGACCGAGTCCAGGCTGCGGGGTTCGAGTTCCATCGCCTCGGCGAGCAGCATGAACACCGGATTGAGCAGCGCGGGACCAGGGCCGGGACGAATCCTCACGGGCACGCCGTTACTCTCGAACTGGCCGAAACGGAAAAGGTAGTCCGCGTCGCACTCGGTTACCGAAGCGCCGCCCTCCTCGGCGAAGCGCGCGACAGCGACCACACGCATGCCCTTGGGCCAGACTGCGAGCTTGTTGAAGCTCGTGGACCGCCGGTCGGGGGCCGGGTTCTTCACGTCGCGCGTGAGGCGGTAGAGGCCCGGCCTCATTTGCTCACCCGAGTCAGCACGAGCCGGAAGTCCGAGTCCTCGATCGAGAATCCGTAGTCCTCCAGCTTCCTGTGCAGGTCATCGGCCAAGATCTTCATCGCGCGCATCTGCCCGGCGAGCGCGCAGAGTGGGAGGGAACCGACGGGAGCCTTGACCTTCAGCGTCCTCAAGCGCTCCATCGAATTCGTGAGAAGCAGCCAGAGCGCCAGCATCTCGCGGCGGGCGGTGGTGAGCTGCTCGTCCTTGGACGGCTTCATGCTACCCCCTGGGGCATTTCCCCGGTGACGTTGAACGTCGCGTTCCGCGCAGGCCGGTACACTTCCACGCCGCTGTGACCCTTGAACCTGAACCGCCTCGACGCGACCTGCTTCACGACCAGCAGGTCCCAGGTCTTGAACCAGGAGGTGCGTCCGCTGCTCGCGTTCGCCCACTGACCGACCGCGAAGATGCGAACGTCCCTGAACCCGAGAAGCTGCATAGCCGCCTTGAGGCGCACCGCGACGTCGTACTTCGCGGTGCGCCTCTCGATGGTCATCCGCTCGACCTGGGGCGAGCTGATGGTGAACCGGAAACCGAGCGCGCTCATGGGACCTCCAAGACGTTGTACGAGTCGTAGGTGCGGCATACGAACTGGCCGAAGAGCTGCCGGTCCGCTCCGCAGCTCCTTGGCGTTGTCCGAGAAGCGCCCGGCAGCGACACCGAGTGCGTTCAAGAGGGTGCTCTTCTGCGCGTCGGTGAGCTTCATGCTGCCTCCGTGGGGACTTCAAAGCAGCACATCAGCCGGCTGCCCTCGGGAATGGTGACCTTCTGAAAGGCTGCTTCGATGCTGACTTCCTCGACCTCGACAGACGGCGTCTGGAACCAGTGCTTCCTCGCGGTCGGCGTCGGCGGCCAGAGGTTGAAGCGCCAGCGGCGGTTGGTGGCCGGGGGCGGCGGGAAGGCGTGGGGCGACAGCCCGCGCCCCTGCCGCTCCTTCATCTCCTGGACCAATTCCTTCTCGCAGCGCCCACAGAAGGGGGTGGTCCCGTGGAGGCCGCCGGTCGCGGGGTGATACGGGCCCTTGCACACGAAGCATTTGGTCTCCACGGGTTCCTCCTCTCGGTATTACGCCAACGGGTCCTTGTACGCCTGCGGGGACTACGTGTCAACAGCTACTTGTCCTTGCCGCCCATCTTGATGCCGGCCAGCGCGGCCGTGAGCATGTTGTGTGACGCCTCGCCAGCCCCGCGCACCGCGTCCGAAACAATCGATCCCGTCGCCTGGTCCAGGTCGAGCCGCGCCGCGCGCAGGCCCTGCGCCAGGTGCAGCGCCTCCTGCGCCAAGCGGTCGTTCACCACGCCGGCCAGACGGCGGTGGATGCCCGCCGCGTCCTGGGCGAGCACGTCGAGCCGGTGGCCAATGTTGTGCAGCATGTCCAGGTCCTCGGGCTTCATGACACCACCTGGCCGCACGCTCGCGCGTCCCGGAGGCCCTTCCGCGCCCGCGTCAACCGACGCCGCGCGAGCTTCGCCTCGTGCGTGTTCAGCTTCGCGCACAGCGCCTCGGCCTCGACCATGGCGCGGTCGTAGGCAGTCACCTTGCCTTGGGCGTGGAGCTTCTCCCAGGTGGCGACGACCTGGACCACCCCCCGGGCGTGGGTCGAGATCATCTTGACGCTCTCGACCCCGGGCTCGACCTCCAGAACCGCGATGCGCCGGTACGGGGCCTTCACGCTGGCGGGCATCTTGGCGCAGGCGGACTGCACGATGAAGTGCTTCATGAGGTGCTCCTGGCCGCTCGGCGGCCCTTGGGGGTGAGCTTGATGGGCGCCGTGAGGTGCGCCCGGGTGATGTAGTCCTCGTCCATGAGCTGGTCGCCGGCCTTCTTCGAGAGCCAGACCACCGCTTCCGGCCGGCTCGGGTCGCAGACCTGGTAGCTCTTCACCTCGCCCCAGGGGCGCAGGAGCTGGCCCCCGGCGGCGAGGACCTGGAGAGCACGGAGCGCGGCGGGGGTCACGCGTACACCACTTCGCCGAACAGGCAGCGCTGGAGGAAGCAGTCAGCCTCGCCCGCGTCCGCCGAGCCGTCGAGGAACTCAGGGGTGATCCGGCCCTCCTTGACGGTCAGGTCGAGGCCGCGCCGGACCGCTGCCACGTCGAGCAGGTAAGCCTTGCCCGTCCCCTCGGCCTCCTCGGGGTCGTCGGCGATGACCACGACCGAGCCACCAGACGCAACGACCTCGCCCGCGTACTCGGCCTTGGCGGCCTTGCCCTTGTCCCCGATGCCCATGTACGCGGTGCCGCCACCTTTGGGCGCCTTGAAGTTCTTGACCTTCTGCCACCAGCTGAAGCCACTCTCCAGCCCCGTGGTGAGCAGGAAAGCAATGGTCTCGGGGGAGACGGCGATCACGGCGGTGAACAACGGAGCGGCGGTTTTCATGGGGTCACCCTGGCGTTGAGAGGCTTGAGAGCGCGCCCCGGAGTCGAACCGGGCTTGCCGGGCGCGCTGGTGCTACGGGCCGGCCTAGCCCGCCGTCACCTCCTCAGCTTCTTCGCTCTCGACCAGCTCGGACGCGGGGAGGCGCTTGTACTGCCACCGGCCGTTGACCTCGTGCAACTCGATCGCCTCCTCCGCGAACCAGGAAACGTTGTTCGTGCTGCCAAGCCAGCCGGAGTGGCGCTCGGCGTGGCTCTGGTTCGTCCGGCCCGGCTCGTCGCGAAGGTGGTAGCTCGGGCTGCCCTGCTCAGGCTCGCGGCGAAGGAGGTAGTAGCGACCTGGGTTCGGGTCCTGAACGACGATTCCGTTGATTCGCATTTGCTGTACCTCGTGGATGGGTGTTTCCCGGGGCCCGCCGGGGCGGTCTACTACCCTCTCGTACTGCAGGCAGCGTGCCGAGCGTCATACGCCAATGACTCCGAGCGTTTACGCGCCGCGCGGGCCTTCCATTTCAGAAGTGAAAGATGGTCGTCGTGCAGAAGTGAAAGACGGCGGCGCGAAAGTGGCGCCCCGCCCTGACCCGGCAGCAGCGCCTGCCCCGGTCGCGCTGGCTGGTCAGTGCGCGGCCGGATCGCGCGCACCTTACTACATATGCGGCCGGCGCAGCGGCGCGAGACCGCCCCTCAGGTGGGCCCAAAGCCCACCCCCAGGGGGTCGGCCGGACCCGCCGAAGGACCCCCGGGGGTGGGGGTACATGGGTCTACAGTGTCCTACATGTAGGTATAGGCTCTGGGAGGGCATACCTACATGTAGGTGCGCCACAGGGGCCTGGAAGCACTGAACGGCCGCCCAGGGCGGACCTTTCCCTAGTGATATCAAGGGCTTGCGTGTAAATAGGGCAAAGGTGTCATACGCCCTGGAAGGCCCCTGGCCGGGCCCAGGAACGACGACAGGTCGCGGGCACTACGTCCCCCTGGCAGGTGGTCCTTCCGTCGATCCTGGGCGATTTCTGCGGTGCGTCATTTTGGGGTGGGCTCGTGTGCGCCCGGGGTCCTTGGCATGGTCCTTGACCGGCGTATGACGTTGCCCTGGCCCGGTTCTTGGCTGGCGTCATACCGGGTATGACGCGAGGCCGGGGTCCGACCCGGGGCCTGGTCGGCCGACCGCGCGGGGCGCGTACAGTAGAGAGGTACGACGCACGAGCGCCGAGGGGCGAGCGCAGCGCGGCCCCGAGGCGTCCACGTAGCGCTTCGGCGCTACAGTATATAAGGAGCGACTGCACCCCACACTCTCCGTTTCACTTCTGCACTTCAAACCTGCGGGCGTTTCACTTTTGAAATACGCGGCCGAGCGTAACCCCGCGTAATACGTCGAGCCGGCCCCTGGCACGTCGCGTGAATACCCTGTCAGGGTCGTCGCCCAGGAGGCCGCCATGGCAGACCAGAATCTCGCCGCCCGCATCTGGTCCCCGCAGCAACTTGCCGTCTTCTCCACCTTCCTCGCCGCTCTCCCCGCTGGTGTCACGGTGCGCCCTGGCGCGCGCCACGTCATCGTCCGGGCCCGCGCGGGCACTGGGAAGACCTCCACCATGGTCGAGCTGGTCCACCGGGTGGTCGCCAAGTGGGGGCGCAAGATCTCGATCGTGGCCTGCTCCTTCGGCCGGAAGATCGCCGACGAGCTGATCAAGCGGATGCCCGTGGGCGTCAACTGCAACAGCCTGCACGGGCTCGGCTTCGGCTGCCAGAACGCGCTGCGCCGGACCCGGCTCGACAAGGGCAAGGACCAGCGGATGGCTGAGACCGCGTGCGACCGCAACACCCCCAAGGACGTGATCAAGGTCGTCGAGAAGCTGGCCGCCCTGGGCAAGGACTGCGCCCCGCTGGCCCAGAGCGCGGACGACCTGGAGCAACTCCAGCTGGATTACGACCTGATCGGCGTCGAGGACGACATCTCGGAGATGTACACCCCCGAGTGGATTCGCGTCCGGGCCTACCGCGCCATGCTGCTCGCCCTGGAGTTCGACGGCACTTGCAGCTACTCGGACATGGTCTATGTCACCGTGCGCCTGGGCCTCGCCAAGCCCCTCTACGATATGGTCCTGGTCGACGAGGCGCAGGACATGAACGCCGGACAGCTTCTCCTGGCCACGATGCTCTGCAAGCCGAACGGCCGGATCGTGATCATCGGCGACGACCGCCAGGGCATCTTCAGATTCCGGGGCGCCGACAGCAGCTCGCTCGACCGGCTCAAGGCCGAGCTGAACGCCGACGAGCTGGGCCTGACCATCACCTACCGCTGCCCCAAAGCAGTCGTCGCCATGGCCAAACAGCTGGTGCCCGACTTCTGCGCCGCCGACGACGCGCCCGAGGGCATCGTCGATGGCATCGCCCCGGACAAGCTGGTGCGCACCGCGCAGCCCGGCGACTTCGTTCTCTCACGCACCAACGCGCCACTGGTGACGACCTGCCTGCGCTTCGCCGCTCACGGCGTGCCGGCCCGGGTCAGCGGCCGGAACGTCGGCCAGGGGCTGGTCAATCTGATTGGCAAGGCTCACGCAAGGACGCTCGACGAGGTCGAGACCTACCTGGCAAAGTGGGCCGACAAGCAGCTGGCCCGCTGCGCGAAGCTGTCCGATGCCGGCGCCGAGAAACTGGCCGAAGAGGTCGAGGACAAGCAGGCAGCGCTCGCCGCGATCATCGCCGAGGTCGACGACGTGGACGGGCTCGTCGCCAAGATCGAAAGCCTCTTCTCGGATGACGAGTCGGTCCCCGCTGTCGTGCTCTCGACCGTCCACCGCGCCAAGGGGCTGGAGGCCCAGCACGTCTTCCTGCTGGAGTCCAGCTTCCGCCAGAGCGATGACCTGGAAGAGGAAAATATCAGGTACGTCGCGATCACCCGCGCGATGCACCACCTGACGCTGGTCGGTTCCCGCCCCGCCCCCAAGTCCTACCGCAGCACCTACGAGGAGTAAGCCATGTCCTACGTCACCGTCCCCTTCAAGACCCTCTCCGAGTTCCTTGCCGTCAAGGGCTTCACCCAGCGTCCCTGCCGGAAGCCGGGCGCGGAGATCGTGATGTCTCACCCCGTCGCCAAGGGTGGCGTCAACGCCCACGGGCTGCAGGTCTGCATCTGGACCAGCGTCAAGGACGGTCAGGTCGACGCGGCCGCTTGCGGCGCCGACGCCATCCGGGTGACGCTGGTCTACTTCAGCCCCGACGGGAACAGCGCCGGGGTCGCGCACGCCACCAAGGTGCTCAGGACGGGCACGGTCGAGAAGGTGTTGGAGCGGCTCATCGACCGCGCCCGCGAGATGTGGCAGATCGGGCACGACATGAGCAAGAAGTCCCACTGCCTCTGCGGCGCGCCCTGCTACCTGGACTCGGGCTCGTGCGTGGACCGGCACAACCCCCAGCACGCGCGGAACATGGCGCAGGCGTCTGTCGCGAGGGCCCAGTGACCACCGCGCACTTCTCGACGCTGCAGACCTTGGCCCGGGGCGGTAAGCTCGCCTTCGACGGCACGCTCACCGACGCGCTCTCCGGGTTCGAGCGGGTCCTGCGCCGCACGACCATCGACGCGCTCTGTCAGCTGGGCTACCTGCAGGCCAGCACCTTCACCCTCACCCCTGCCGGGCGCGAAGCTGTCGCCCGGGTTACTCGCCCCCTGAAAGGAACGCCATGAAGACCGACCCCGACACGCTGTTCGGCCCTATCCCTCTGAAGCTTGACAAGCTCCCCGACGACATCGCCGCGCTCGCGCGCCTGGTCCGCAAGGACTGGAAGAAGGTCCACTACTCGGCCGTGCCCTACCTGGAGGCCATGGCGGGCCTGCACGAGGTGACCGACTACTGCCTGGTGGACCGGGCGGACGGCATCATCCTGCGCTTCCTGGGCAACGCCAAGACCTGGCGCGGGCCCGTGGCGAAGGCGGTCAAGGCGAAGCTCAACTCCCTGGTGGCGCGATGAACCCCCACGCTGCCGAGTGGCGCCTGCTGGCCGACCAGGAGCGCAAGCGGCCCGAGTGGGACCACTGCTACCTGCCGGCCCTCGCCGAGCGCAAGGCCAAGCTCTACGAGGACACCGCGCGCGCCATCGAGCTGGAAGAGAAGACCGGGGTGGCGCACTGCGCCTGCCACCTGATTCC
>JBAZUV010000034.1:0-12834 GCA_041661185.1 Elusimicrobiota bacterium | reverse complement strand
CGGCGGCCGGACCGTGCGCAGGGCCTGACTGATTGCCTTGAGCTGGTCCTGGAGGGACCGGTACAGGTCCACCGCGCCGGAGTCTTTCTCCTGGGCTTCGATTTTCTCCAGGGCGCGCTGGAGCTTCCACTCAGCGGAGTCCGCGCGGTCGCGTAGGTCGGCTTCCGTCACGTCTTGGGCCTTGAGCCTGCCGAGTTCGCGCTCGGCCTCGGCCAGGCGCTCGCGCGCGCGATGTTCCCGGGCGTACCACTCGTCGCGGTCCACGCGCATGTTCTTGGCCTCGCGTTGGGCATCGTCGAGCGCCGCGAGGCGCTGGCCGCACAGAGCGTCCAGCTCGTTGACTCGCTTCAGGAGCACGTCCTGGTTGACCCGGTCGATGGCGTCGCCCACGCGGATGCTCGTGGCCGACCGCTTGAGCGCGTCGGCCTCGGCAGGGTCGAGCCAGCCGTTCGCCTTCAGCTGGTCGAGCGAAGCGGTGGCCATGGCAGCGCTGGCCTTGAGCGCCGCGACCTCGGTCGGGCCCACCCAGCCGTTCGCCTCGACCGCCCCGATGGCGAGCAGCCGGTAGTGGTTCTGCTCGGGGGTGAAGTTCGAGTCCGTCTTCGGGTCGATGACCGCGTTGATGATGCCGTTCTGCCGCTGCACTTGCTGTCGCGCCAGGTCGCGCTCGCCCTCGGCCTTCTCCGCGCGGTCGAGCGCGGCCGGCAGCGTACCGTCTTCCCGGTTCTCGTGCAGGAACTGCACGAGGTCCTCGGCCCTGAGCGCGCGGGCAAGGTTCTGCTCGCTCATGGCCATGGCGCTCTCTTTCGAGCCCCGGGCCTGAGCTAGCTGGGCGACCAGGTCGTCGATCGTGGACTGCTGCGAGGCAGCTAACTGCCCTCTGCAAGGTCCATGGTGATGTTCAGTGACGACACAGCGTTCGGTGACCAGCTTGTTGCAGGTGCTCATTTACCCTCCAGGGCGATGACGGCGTCAGCGTTTGCGACTGCGCACTCGGCCGGCGACTGCAGGGCGAGATGGTTGATGATGCATCCAGAGAGCGCCTGACCAATGAGCCACTGGCGGTAGGTCATGCCACGGTTCGAGATGGACGTGCTCGGGAACGCGGGCCAGTCCGCCGTGGGCTTCGGCGCGGGCGCGCCCGGCGCGACGGGGCCGAGAGTGCAGGAGATGATGGCGAAGGGGGTCGCGGCGACCAGAGCGAGGGCGAGGGCGGTCAGGTACGGTTTCATCAGCCCTCCTTGGGCGCGGTGGGTTCCAGGGCCGCGAGCGCGGCGTCGGTGATATTGGTGGCGTCCACGACCAGGTTGCCTATCCCGCCGACGCGCTTCGGCGCCGTAACGGTGAGCGCCGCGAGCACCTGGGCGAAGAGGTACTGCCGGTACGTCATGCCCGGGTAGTCGGGCCTCGGAAAGGCCTGCTGGTCGCCGAGCTTCGCCGGCTCACGGGCGGACTCGGGCGCGACGAAGCCAGGGCAAATCCTCTCGTTCATGCGGCAGGCGATGCAGTCGTCGCCCGTCGCGTTGTAGTCGTGGTCGCCGTGCGTGTGGCCGCAGTACTCGCAATTGCTCATCGGAACGCCTTCCCGACCAAGATGTAGACCCCGAAGAGGATGGCTAGTAGGCACAGGCCCGCGCCGCCGCCGAGTCCATGCGGAACCTGCTGGGACTCGGGCGAAACCAGGACCCGTCCTTGGCCGTCGGTCTGGATGACGTGGACGCCACCGTCCGCGTCCAAGCCCGTGAGCATGACTCCTGGTTCGGAAACTTGCATGGGTGCTCCCTCTCGGCCCTGCTTGTATTACGCCTTCCGGTGCGTGTCAACTACCTTTTTACGGCCACTCCCAGCTCTTCACGCCCGAGTCCTCAGCCCACTCTGCCACAGCGTCGCGAACCTGATCTACGGTCTTCGCGCGCCACTCCAGGGCCATGTGTCCATACGCGTCGAGTGCGTCCTGCGCTTCGTTGGAGTGGTCAAAGTCCAGCTCGGGGTAGACCATCCTCTCCTGCTTGCCGGAGACGTATGCCACTTCGCGCACGTCTACAGAGGCATAAACGATGAAAACCTTGGCGCCGGGCAGCCAGTCGAAGCAGACCTTAGCGCCGTTGGGCATCGTCTGCTCGGTGAACACGGGCGAGGTCATTGGCCCTCCCGGAGAATCCTGGCCAGGTTCTCGCCCATGGGCACCGGGCCGTTCACATACCCATTCGGCCCGTTGCTCCGTACAATCCAGTACCCACTGCCGCACGGGCACTTCTGCACGGCGTACGTTCCTTTGCGCGCGGGCGGCGCGGGTGCGGGCGCCCTCTCGGGCTTCATCAGGCGCACGAACCAGAAGATGAGCAAGTCCATCACGATGAAGCTCGTGATGAGGTGGAACCAGGGCGCGATGGTGGACTGCCACCAGGTCAGGAGAGAAGTCACCGGTCCACGACCTCGCCGGTTGGCGCGATCATTTCGTGGAGTTCACGATGAATTCGTTGGATGGTCAGCTCGGCCTCGGTCCGCAGCGCAGCCGGCACAGCCCACGGACCGCCGTGGGCGTGAGCTGCGGCCGCGTACAGAAGCGCGTCGAGCCCGCAGCTCCACTCGCGAATCTCCTGCTCGATGTCAGCCTCGGTGAGTCCGTCCAAGGTCTCTTTCTCGCCGGGGGCCCAGGGACGGGTCACTTGGCGCCTCGCAGCCCGTTGGCTTCCAGCCGCTGCCGCATCCACCCGCCATGCGTCTGGACGTGATTCGGTCGTACCCACTTGCCGACCGCGACCGGGAACATCGAGTACGTGAACGCATTGGCCCAGCGGATGACGTAGCCCTCGTGCGAGGCCTTGTGTGGTTCGAACGCTCGCTCGACCTTCTCGCGGTCGTACTGGCCCTGATAGATGACCGGCACCGTGGGTAGGCCCAGGAGCGCGGCCCACTCGACCGTGTCCCGCCACGCGAGGCAGACGTTCTTCTCGTTCCAAACTGAGAAGACCAGGAAGTACCCCTCCAGGTCCGAGTACCCGACGGAGTGCTTCGCGTAAAGGTTCTCTCCGCAGACGCGCCAGTCCTCGGGGATGTCGTGGGCGATGTGCCCCCACGCGGCACGCACCCGGTCCCTGGACGGGTGCGGCTCGAAGATGAGCGACCGCGCGTGCATGCTGTCGCGGTACATGGTGGTGTTCTCGCCGTCCATTTTGAGGGTGACTATCACCTCGCAGTCCGTGAGCGAGTAGTCGTTCACCATCTTTCGGTCGTCGCTCGTGGCCCCAGGGCTCCAGGGCAAGTGATACGTGCGCGGGTACTTCACGCGGTTGGTGAAGAGCGAGAGGACGCCGGCCAGAGCCTTCTGTACGGACTCGTCGAAGAACAGCTCGCCGCGCAGACGGGTGCCGTTCGGGAGGACGGGGTTACCCCATTTGTCGTACGGCTGGTCCGGGTAGAGGTGCGGTGGCAGCACGATGGGTCCAATGCCGGCCGCATCTCGGAGAGCTTCGCAGGACAGGTCGGTCCGCTCGGCCGCTAGGTGGTGCTTGGCGCAGAGCGAGGCGCCATTCTCAAGGATGTGCCCGCCGTCGGGCCACAGCCGGCGCTCCATGATGTGGTGCGCGTCCTGAGCCGGCGCCTGGCAGACGACACAGCGGTGGTCGTCACGGGCGAAGACGGCTTCACGGAACTGGTCACGGGTCATGGCTCCTCGGTCAGTCGTCATCGAGCACCTCGTGCCGTAGATACCGCTCGGTGCTCAGCAGGCTTCCGTGGCGAGCCATCTTTTGCGCCTTGCGCAGGTCGCCCGTGCGTGCGAGCACTCCGCTGATAAAAGTCGCGCGTAACCCGTGTGGAGTCACCGGGCTACCAATGACTTTTGCCCACCGCCGCACGATGCTCCAGATGTCCTGCCGCGTAAGTGCGACGCCTGGTACCTTCGGGATGAACGGGCCTGTCCGTGACCCCCCGAGCTTCAAGACCAGATCCATCGTCCTCGGCTTCACGCGCATGCGCGCGGGTTTCCCGCCTTTGCCGATGAACGTCATCGTCCAGCGGCCGTCAGGCTCTTGGTATAGCCGGTCCCAGGTGAGCATCGCCAGCTCAGTAGCGCGCAGTCCGTGGTCAAGTAGAACGGCGAGCACAGCCAGGTCGCGCGCCGCGTGAGAGCCTTTCACCGCTGCCAGAAGCTTCTCATCCTGCCCCGGCTGCAGCACGTTGAATATCGGGATGGGAGAAACGGACCCAGCGGTGCGGACGCTGTCGAGCACGTTGGTGGCGACAACTCCCCGGTCTGCTAGATGCCGGAGAAGCGCACGCGCCGCGCTCACTGCGTGGTAGACGGTCGGCCCGGAGAAGCTAGAACGCATCGCATCGCGAGCTTTTGCACCTTGCTGACGGTCCAGCGAGAGTAGCTGGTCCCACGTTGCCAGCTCAGCTGCTGCGCAGAAGCGCTTCAGGTGCCCGACGTGGTGCGGATGCGACGCGATGAACGTTGCAACTTCGGGGTGGCTGAACAGCGCCGGGGGCGGTTTGGATGGGCGGGACATTGGGCTCGGATGATATTACATACCCATAGGTATGTAAACATTTCATTTTATTAACTAGTTAATCTGAAAAAACGCCGGCCTCTCTCCAGCTTGGGATTAACTAGTGATTCGGGGTAGTATGGGCCCCATGGGACGACGAAAAGGCAGCGGGCAGGGCCTCACGATGGTCGGAACGCAGCTCGAAGGGGACCTTTTCGACGCTGTGAAGGCCTTCGCGGAGCAGAATACGGGCGGAAACATGAGCGCGGCTCTGCGCGAACTCGTCAGGACGGCACTTTTCGCGCGTTCGGGGCAGCTGGGCTCTCTCGCAGGGCGCAATCTGGAGTCCTCCGGGTACAACGAGGGCATCAGGCAGGGGCTGCACGACGTCAAGGTCGCGATTCGGAACGCGGTGCAGAACCTCTGGCAGTAGTCGCGAAAATCGGCCGCCCAGGCGGGCTCAGGAGCGACGTTCGGGCGTGACCCTGGACCTGGAGAGGGTCGAAACGCTCCTGGGCCACCGTGGGTGAGTCACCGCACGGGCCCGCTGGTACTCGGCCCTCGGGCTCGGGCAGAGCGGGCACAGGCGGAAGGACTTCCCCTTGGCCTGCCCCCGGACCGAGAACAGGTGGCCGCACGAGAGCACGTTCGAGACCTCGCAGCGGCGCATGGTCCCACAGAGCGGGTTCACGAGCACGTCCTCGAAACGGCGCTTGGTGACGGCGCGCCTCATGAGCGCTCCTTCGAGCGCCGCCGCATCTCTCCCAGCAGAGCACCGAGTTCGCACTTCTCCGACTCCAGGATGAGCCAGGCCAGGAGCTGTTCGTCGCGGTTTCCCCCGTCGCAGCCGGCGTCGTGCTCGCCCTTGGTTTGGCCGCAGCGAGGGCACTCGGTCCACTCTTCGTCGGGGAGGATGAACGCCTGGCTCATCGGGCCGAACGTCACGAGCCGGGCCTGGACGTTGTCCCGCGTCGTGGGCGAAGCACGGCCCCGGTGAAGCGTGAAGAGGCTCATGTGTTCTCCGTTTGCAGTTCCCCGTCCGCGCCGCAGGTGACCGCATAGACGCGAGCCGGGCCCGAGTACGTGTTCAGCTTCGTGGGCCCGTCGTCGCCCACGGTCTGCTCGAACGTCTTCTCCATCTCCTCGGCCGTGTCGAAGACCAGGTACCCGCTCTGGTCACAGAGGACTTGATCGTGCCCGTCGAG
The DNA here is from genome assembly GCA_041661185.1 of Elusimicrobiota bacterium. GTDB lineage: Bacteria > Elusimicrobiota > Elusimicrobia > UBA1565 > UBA1565 > JBAZUV01. Next base: position 7,136 of record JBAZUV010000034.1, on the reverse strand, counting down.
ATACGGCGCGGCTTTGAGGATCTCGCCTAAGCCCTTGCCGTCGGCCCCGCGCGTGGAGACGAACATGCAGGGCTTCCCGAGCGCCTTTGCCAGCGCTTGGAGTGTCTGCAACGAGTCGAGAGTCACCATGGGTCCTCCGAGCCCAAAGCCTTGGGCATGTCCTTGGGCTGCACCAGAATGATGGTTCCGTCCTTGACCGAGCGGCCGCGTGCCTCCGCGCTGCGGAAGCAGTTCGCTGTGCCGCCCTCGCTTCCGTTCCAGCAGGCCAGGATGTGCGTCGAGTTCTCGACCATCCAGACGTTTCGCGCGGTCATCTTCCAGGCCTCGTACGGGCCCGGGGAGACGACGTGGACTTCATCAGCCAAGCGGAGCAGCGCGTGGTACTCGCGCTGTGCATCCTCTGGCCAGCGGCTCTCTTGCCCGTCGCAGGGGATGGCAGCCGTCCAGGGAATGTCCAGGTCGCAGCACGTCCGTGCGAACCACTGGTCCCAGCCCAGGGCCATGCCCGAGACGCACGACGCCGGCTTCAGGCGAGTCAGCTCTTCGCGAAGCCTCTGGAGAAGCCACTCCTGGAGCGGGTTCGGGAAATATCCGCCGAGTTTCTCAGGTCGATGGCCAGTCGCGGCGAGGATCATTTCTCCTCCGGCGGGCCGTAGACCACGCGCCCCAGGTTGTTGATCTGGCACGAGCAGCAGATGTAGTTGCCCCTCGGCGTCGGCTGGTTCGCGGTGTCGAAGCTGCACACGGAGCAGCGGTGTAGCTCAGGCACTGGCGGGGGAGGCTTGGGGCGGGCGCTCACTTGCCGGCCTCGGCGCGCTCCGCGCGGTGAAACAGCTCGCTCATGAGCAGGTGGCGGCCCCACCAGACCGGAGCCTGGTGGCTCACGCACTGCAGCTCCTCAGCGGCTGCCACGGCGAGCATCTTGGCTGCTCGGATGTCCCGCTTTAGCCGCAGGTGATACACGGCGAGTTCGACTTGGTCGTTCAGGGCTTCGAGCCGGAACTGGAGGCTACGCTTCTCGACGCGCCCTCGGGGCGAGTGGGCTCTCATGCTGGCTCCGGGTACGGAATGCGGCCGTACAGGTTCATCTGGCACCCGGTGCAGAGGTACAGATGCGGGCCCAAGTCGATGCGCCTGGCACTGGTGCTGGCGCCGCACTTGGAGCAAGCGTGGATGAAGAAGTTCGGTGGCAGGTCGGCGGGCTCGGGCGCGAGGTTCGCCGTGGTGGCCATCTCGGCATCCGACCGCTTGCCCCGCGCGTGCTCGACCACGCGGCGGTAGAAGGCCTCGTCCGGCTCGTCCCACGCGGCGCTAGGCCGGGAATCGATCGAGGTCTTGAACAGGACATCGCGCGCGGCACTGACGGCCTTCTTGATGTCGTCCTCGGAGAAGATCACTTAGCCTCCCGGAGCAGCCCGCCGAGCACCTTGAACACCTCGTGCGCCGTCATGTTGTGCTGCACGCAGTCCCCGCCCCGAGCGCCGCTACCGTCCTCCCAGTAGAGCGAGTACGCGGAGCTGGGCGGCCGGCTGGTGTGCTGGTACAGGCCCAGGACGCGGTTCCCGATGGGGAACATCTGGATGGGCCGCAGGACGGGGCTCGCGTGCGCGCTCACCTACCACCCCCAGTAGTGCATCGCCTCGGCCCAGACCTGGCGGACATTCAGCTTCGCGAGCCGTATCTGGCCACAGTGGACGACCGAGAACCGCCGGCCAGGCCCGTGAAGGAAGGCGATGTCATTGGTGGTCCCGACGAAGACGCACCGTCGCGGGTGCTTCCCGGCGCGCTTGCCATACTCGGGCCGGACCGTGTCCGACGTCGCGGAGAGCCACGCCTTTCCCTTCTTGTTCAGCTGGCCGGGGTCGAACTCCGCGCCCCAGGCGTCCGCCGTGCGCTCGCCGATCTCACCGCCGTCGAAGCGGAAGTCCTCGTACCACTGCCCGAACAGATTCCGCAGGAACGCGGACTTGCCGATGCCCTGCGGCCCCACGAGCACCAGGTGCTTTTTCAGCTTGCACCCGGGATGGTACACGCGGCGCAGCGCGTCCTTGAAGAGCTGCGTCACCTTGTCCCGGTCGAGGTAGTCCTTCGAGCCCAGGACGTCCTCGGAGACGAAGCTGATGCGGTTCTTGCCGTCCCACTTCAGTTTTTCGAGCCACTCTTTCATGGTGCCCTCTCGGTGCAGCGTCATACGTGAAGAAAAAGCCTTGGTCAAGAGAAGAACGGCTTCCCCTCGTAATCGAGCGCGCGGGCGCACTCGGTGCCGTCCCATTCCTCGATGTGGTGCCAGTTCCTGTTCTCGTTCGAGTTGATGTGCGCCAGCGCCTCGTCGAGCGTGGCGAAGACGCCATCGATGCAGTCCTCGGAGTAGAGGTCGTTGCCGTCGGCGTAGATGACGATGAAGGCTTTCAATGCCGCACCCCAGGCGGCGCCCCGGGCATCGTCTCGGTCGCCGCCAGCGCCCCTGCCATCTTATCCGCCACCGCGTGCAGCTCCTTGTGCGGGAAGTGCTCCTTGGCCTTGCGGAGCATGTGCTGGAGCACAGCGATGAGCGCCGCGCCGTCGGTGCCCTGGGGCTTCGGGCCCAGGCACGAGTCGATGGCCTGGTCGAAGGCGCGCGAGAGCTTGTCGGCCATGGCGACCATGGACTGCAGGCGCTCTTCTTCGGTGCGGGGCTTCACGGTTTCCTCCCGGCCTCGACGGCCCTCTCCCGCTCGTCCATGAGCGCGATAGACGCCTCAAACATCGTCGCCATGCCGAATGCCTGGGCAACTAGCACGCTCGGCGGACCTTGGCCGTCCCAGTCAGTCGCCACCAAGTGGAAGAGAAAGCGTTCGGCCAGCTCCCGGTGACTGCGCGCGAGCTGACGCTCGACCTCGGCCCGCTTCGCCTCCTGCTCCGCGAACGAGGACTTTATCGGCTTCGGCTCGTTCATCGGCTCCTCCGGGGGCCATGCCCCTCCGGGGCACGAGCGTGCGCTCCACGCGGTAGAGGTCGAACACGTATGGAGCCCCTGCGCCGTCGTGGTTTTTCCACTTCTTCTCCAGGCGCGCGCGCGTTCCTTCTGGGCCTCGGCCTCGCTGGTGAACGTGCACGTGGACCAACACGAGGGCTTGCCCATGCGGCCCTTCGCTTGGGACTCGCTCCACGCATTCATCTGCCACTCGACCTGCGGCTTCAGCTCGTTCATGGGTCTCTCAGGTGTTCGCGTTGTACCAGGTCCAGACGTTCGTCCCGTATCTCGCTTCCATTGCCGCCTCGAAGATGTACTGCTTGAAGTCCTCTGGCGCTTTATTGGCCTGCATGATCTTGATGATGCCGGTGCTGAGCACCTCCTCCAGCTTGGAGTAGTCCGGTTTCGCCAGCGGCTTCGGCATCGTCGCGACCTTCGCCGCCATCTCGCGCCGCTCCAGCTCGGCCTTCAGCTGCTCGTCCGAAATCTGCTCCAGGTTCATGGGGGGCTCCATCCTGCGTGGTCCCACGGACGATGGTCCGCTGGGTATTTCGTGCTGCCGCAGCCACAGGCGCCGGCTGCGCGAGACTTGGCTCGGGCGAGGTCTGCTTCGGCCTTGTGGACCTCGGCGAACGCATCGCGCTCGTCAGCGGCCTTGAGCAACTCGTCCTCGGCCTCGGTCACGAATCCTCGGTGCATGAGGACATCCTCCTCGGTCACGAATCCTCGGTGCATGAGGACATCCTCCTCGGCCACGTCAAGCCGATAAAGCGCCTCTTTGAGCACGTTTCGCTGCCCTTCGAACGCCTTACCCTTGAGCAAGGCCTCGATGCGTTCCTTCCTCTCGGTGACCGAGCAGGTGTCCCCGGCCCACACGCCGCCCTCGTGGGTGTCGCCGCAGGAGCAGCAGTGGCGGACGTTGCCGTTGTCCGTAGGAGTCCGCGCGCTCATCGGACCAGGCTCAGGACGACGTGCCCGATCGCGGGCAGCAGAATACCAAAAAGGCCACAGGCTGCGATGCCGATGGCGAACACGGTAGTGTAGACCTCGAATCCCAGGAACGCGGTCAACAGCATATGCTCGTCGTACCCGTGAAAGAGGTTCAGCCCCCAGCGCCGGTCGGCGCGCATCGCCGCCCAGCCAGTTGCCCACAGAGACGCGAACACGGCCGCGAGTAGCAGCGCGCCCACCAGGCCTTCGACCAGGGTGCTCATCGAAGGACCTCCAGGACGGCATGCCCGAGCGCGGGGACCGCGTACCAGAGGAGGGTGAACACGGCCGTGGGGATGGTGACCAGGAAGAAGGACACCATGAAGCCCACGAGGACATTCTGAAGGACGTTCTGCTCCCGCTCGAACTGCTCTCGCGAGATGCACACGCGGCCGGTCATGTACCCGATGAGGTAGAGGACGCAGAGGATGACCAGAATGGAGTACAGGCCGACGAAGAAGTTCACGGCGCCTCCAGCCAATCGACGTGGTGCAGCTCGACCTTGATGAACGCCGCCACCTTCACGCGCTGCTCGTACATGTTGGCGACCATCTTGCGCGTCAGCACCATCGCCTGTTCCATGGTGTCCGCGCGGACGTTGTAGACGAACCCAATCAGGTTGCCCGCGTACGGATTCGTTCGCTTGCCGGTGACCTCGAAGTACTGCATCCGCTTTTCAGCAAGTTCGGTCTTCTTCATACGCCCTCCCGGGGCTGTGCGAGTCGTTGTGCTTCGCCGCGACTCTCGTTGGCCAACCGTTGCGCCTGGTCCGCGAGCATGGACCGGATGATCATCCCGGCCGGGTGAAACCCCGGCAGGCCTTCGAGTTCTTGCCGCGCGGCGCGCAGGTCGTCGATGGTCGCGCCTTCGACGGCCTGAATGAGCGCGACGCAGGCCTTGAGGAGCGGGTTCATCGGCCGCCTCGCACGCGGAGCAACTCTAGTTCCGGGTGCAGGTAGCGAACGAACTTCCCGTGCTTGTTCGCGTAGACGATCTCGCGCAACGTGGAGTCCCCGATGTAGCCACCCACGTTGAGCACGAGCACCTCGTCGCAGAGGTCGATTTTCCGCATGTGCAACTCGTCGAACATCACCTTCTCGTTGAGGGTGATGCCAACGCGCTCGCCGTGCTCTACAACTCCGGGCGCGAAGGCAACCGAGAGGACGATGCGCCCCGCCATCGTCTCCTTGAAGTTCGCCTCCTGGAACTCCTGGTAGAAGCGGGTCGAGCCGCAGAGACAGACCACCTTCGGGCGATTCACTTGTACACCTCGATTGTCCAGCGCAGGCCCTTGACGTCGGCCTGGACACAGACGTGCTCGAAGGCCGGTTTCTGAGCGATGGCAATCCGCCGGGCGTCGTTGAGCGTGATGGCTTCCCTGACGTCCCGGATTCCGCAGCCGTTCGCAATCACCAGGTAGCTCAGGGGCTCGGGCATCAGCTTGCGCAGCGCCTCGAACGCGTTCCTCACCCGTTCCCGGGCGAGCTTGGGCAAGTCTTGCCGGCTCTGGTACGGCACCACGAGCGCGTCCATGGCCTCGGCGACGCGACGCTGGAGCCACAGGTCCCCGGTCACTTGGCCTCCAGGGCTGCGCTAAGCAAGCAAACCATGTTCTGCATCCGGTTGCGCGGCGGCGCAGTCCCAGGCGACTTCTCGTCCGTCGCATGGGCGAGTGACTTGCGGATAGCCAGCTCCAGCAGCTCGACGCGAGCTTGGGGGGCATCGCTGTCTGCGCTTAGCTGGTGAATGCGCTTCGCGTCCTCTGACATACCGGACTCCAGCGCATCGACGTGCGCCTTCAGGTTGGCGATTTCCGCGTCTTTGGCCGCTCTTTCGGTCGCCGACGCGCCCCATTCCTTGTTCGCGTCGTGCTTCCAGGCGGCCACTTGCGCCTCCAGGTCCTTCACCTGGGCCTTGAGCTTCGCGTTCTTTTCCTTCTGCCGGTCCAGCTCCGCGCTGATGGGCCGCGTGTACCGCTGAATCTCCAGTTCGGTCAGGCTCATTTGGACTCCAGGCGAGCGCAGGCCCGCGCGACGACCTCTTCCGCCGTCTCGGTCAGGTCCAAGGACGAGACGAAGCCGCCGACCAGCGCGGTGTCTTGAGCGATTCGCTCGGGCGTCGCCATGGCCTTGTCGAGCTTCTCGAAGAGGGCGTTCTGGTGCTTCAGCGTTTTGTGGCGCTCGACGAGCATCTGCTCGGCCCCGAGAAGCTGTGCCCGCAGCTCGTCCAGCTCGGCCTTCGCCGGGTACCCGTGCCCGCAACAGGCGCAGGAGACGTCCATCGGGCTTTCCTTGCATGCCGGGCAGACGGTCTGTCCCCCGAGCGCGGCGATGACCGCGCCGCGCCGGATAGCCTCGTTCAACAGCGTGTCAGCCCCGAGCATGCTCGGCTGGCCCCCGTTCCAGTGCTCTCGCAGCTTCTCGTCAGAGACGCCCAGGTCTGACACATCTCCCGGAACTTTGGGGGTGCTCATCGGCCCACCGTGTTCGGCCGTCCGACCATCAGGCTGGCAGAGTTCGACGCCATCGGGAGCACCACCAGCCCGCCAAAGCCGTCCGTGCGCACGTCGATGGTGTCGGTGCCGACGGTGACCTCGATGTAGCCCTGCATCGCGGGCAGGTGGAACCGGATGCGCGAGTCGTCGGGCAAGTACTGCGGCGGCTTCATGTAGTGGTGGATTTCCACGCGGGTGGGCGTAGCCGGCGGATTCAGCTCGGCCTTGAGTCGTTCCAGGTCGGAATGGAGCTTGGCGACGTACTCGCGGACCCTTTTGGGCATGCGCTCGATCAGGGAGTTCATCTCGGTTTCGTCCTTCGCGCGCTCGCGCGCGGCGACCTTGGCGATCAGGCTCATTTGGACCTCATGATGAGAACGTGAGCGCGGAACTCCGCGCGGTGCTTCTGACAGGTCCAGTGCTTCTCCGGCAGGCACTCGCGGCAGTACAGGACACCCATGGGAAGCACCTTGAAGTCCTCGTCCGTGTAGAGGATCTCAGGCGCGTCGAGTGCGGCGAGCTTCGCTTCTAGCTCGGGCAGGCGCGCGGCGGCGGCACGGCAGGTCTTGATCTGCTCGTACAGCATGCAGCGCTCGCACCAGGCCTCAGCCTTGCCGCGAGCAGCGGACGTCATGTCCGCTGCGAACCAGCCCGTCGCCGGACGAAGACCGCATTCCTTGCAAGTGCCCGTGGGTGGGT
>JBAZUV010000033.1:0-13857 GCA_041661185.1 Elusimicrobiota bacterium | reverse complement strand
GCGCCAAGCCCTGCTGGGACAGCACGTGCGTGATCGCCGCGGTCAAAGTCGTCTTGCCGTGGTCCACATGCCCGATCGTCCCGATGTTCACGTGCGGCTTTTTGCGCTCGAACTTCGCCTTGGCCATGATCTTCTCCTATTTCTCGTCAGACTTCTTCATCCCGCGCTTCTCGACGATCGCATGCTGGACGCTGGCGGGGACCTGCTCGTAGTGGCTCGGCTCCATCGTGAACGACGCCCGGCCCTGGGAGATGGAGCGCACGGCCGTGGCATAGCCGAACATGGTGGAAAGCGGCACGGTGCCGCAGACGAATTTGACGTTGTGGCGGTCGCCCATCTCCACGATCTTGGCGCGGCGGGCGTTGAGGTCGCCGATGACGTCGCCCATGTACTGCTCGGGCGTGGTGACCTCGAACTTCATGATCGGCTCCAGCAACGCCGGGCTCGCCTTCTGACAGCCGGCGCGCAGCGCCATGGCCGCGGCGATCTTGAAGGCCATTTCCGAGGAGTCCACCTCGTGGAAGGACCCGTCGAACACGCTCGCCTTGATGTCGACGAGCGGGAAGCCGGCCAGCGCGCCGCCTTCGAGGGCTTCGCGGCAGCCCTTCTCGATGGCGGGGATGAACTCGCGCGGGATGCGGCCCTGCTTGATGTCGTCGACGAACTCGAAGCCCTTGCCCATCTCTTGCGGCTCCAGGCGCAGCCAGCAGTGGCCGTACTGGCCGCGGCCGCCGGTCTGACGGATGAACTTGCCTTCGATCTCGACGGTCTTGCGGATGGTCTCCTTGATGGCGACCTGGGGCTCGCCCACGTTGGCCTGCACGTTGAATTCGCGCTTCATGCGGTCCACGATGATGTCCAGGTGCAGCTCGCCCATGCCGGAGATGATGGTCTGTCCGGTCTCCACGTCCGTCTTGATGCGGAAAGTCTGGTCTTCCTCGGCCAGGCGCTGCATGGCGTTGCCCATCTTCTCTTCGTCGGCCTTCGACTTGGGTTCGATGGCCACCGAGATGACGGGTTCGGGGAAGCTGATCTGCTCCAGGATGATGGGCTTCTCCTCATTGCAGAAGGTCACGCCCACTCCCGTGTTCTTCATGGCCACGGTCGCGGCGATCTCTCCGGCGCAGACGGTCTTGATCTCCTCGCGCTTGTTGGCATGCATGCGCAGCACGCGGCCGATGCGCTCGGAGGTCCGCTTGGCCGGGAAGTAGATCGTGTCGCCCACGTTGAGGACGCCGGAGTACACGCGGAAGAACGCGAGTTTCCCGACAAAGGGGTCGGTTTGGATCTTGAAGAAGAAGGCCGTCAGAGGCTCCTGGTCCGAGGGCTTGCGCTCGGTCGGCTTGCCCGTATAAGGATCCTCGCCCGAGACCGGAGGCCGGTCCAGCGGGCTGGGGAGGTAGTAGGTCACCGCGTCCAGCATGGGCTGAACGCCCTTGTTCTTATAGGAAGAGCCGCAGAGCACGGGGAAGATCTTGCAGGCGACGACGCCCTTGCGCAGGGTCTTGCGCAGCTCGTCGGCGGTGAATTCGTGCTTGCCCTCAAGATAGCGCTCCAGCATGGCATCGTCGAACTCGACGATCTTCTCGACGAGCTTCTCGTGCCATTCCTGGGCCTGTTCCTTCATGTCCTCGGGGATATCGAGCACGTCCCACTTGGCTCCGAGTTCCTCGCCCTTCCAGACCAGCGCCTTCATATCGATAAGGTCGACGAGCCCGGTATAATTGGACTCCGCGCCGATCGGGAGCTGGATGGCGCAGGCGTTGGCGCCCAGCTTCTCGTGGATGGAGTTGAAGGACATGTAGAAGTCCGCGCCGAGCCGGTCCATCTTATTGATGTACGCGATGCGGGGGACGTTGTATTTGTTGGCCTGGCGCCAGACGGTCTCGGATTGGGGCTCCACGCCCTGCACTCCGTCGAAAGCCACCACCGCGCCGTCAAGCACGCGCAGGGAGCGCTCCACCTCGGCGGTGAAGTCCACGTGGCCGGGAGTGTCGATGATGTTGATCTGGCAGTCCTTCCAGGAGCAGTAGGTCGCGGCCGCGGTGATGGTGATCCCGCGCTCGCGTTCCTGCGGCATCCAGTCGGTGGTCGTCGCTCCGTCGTGCACCTCGCCGATCCGATGGATGCGGCCGGTGTAATAGAGGATGCGCTCGGTCGTGGTCGTCTTGCCGGCGTCGATATGCGCGATGATGCCGATGTTGCGGACCTTTTCCAGCGGGAACTGCCGCGGGACGAGAGGTTTGGTTTCCGTCGCCTGGGAGCTTGCCATGTTCTTTCCTACCAGCGGTAATGCGCGAACGCCCGATTGGCCTCGGCCATCTTATGGGTGTCCTCGCGCTTCTTGATCGCGGCGCCTTCCTTCTTGATCGCCAATTGGATCTCGTCGGCTAGGCGCTCGGCCGTGGGGCGGCCTTTCTTCTCGCGCACGGCGTTGATGAGCCAGCGCATCGCCATGGTGTAGGAGCGGACCGGCCGGACCTCGCTGGGAACCTGATAGGTCGCGCCGCCGACGCGGCGGGGGCGGACCTCCAGGAGCGGGCGCACGTTCTCGATAGCCTGCTCGAAAACGGTGAGCGGGTTCTCGTTGCCGCGCTGCAGGAGCAGGTCCATGGCTCCGTAGAAGACGCCTTCGGCGGCCTGGCGGCGGCCCTGGAAGTTCATCTTATTGACGAAGCGGGAGACGAGCACGGAATTGTATCGGTAATCCGGAGCCGGGAAGTCCCGGCGGTCTCTGGGTCGAAGTCCTTTTCTCGGCATAATATCCTCTAGGCCTTGGTCTCAGCGGCCTTGGGCCGCTTCGCGCCGTACTTTGAACGTCCCTGCTTTCGTCCATCCACGCCGGCGGTGTCCAGCACGCCGCGGATGATGTGGTAGCGCACGCCGGGCAGGTCCTTGACGCGGCCGCCGCGCACCATCACGATCGAGTGCTCCTGAAGATTGTGTCCGACGCCCGGGATATAGCCCGTGACTTCCATCCCCGAGGTCAGCTTGATGCGCGCGACCTTCCGCAGAGCCGAGTTCGGCTTCTTCGGCGTCGTGGTGTACACGCGCGTGCACACGCCGCGCCGCTGCGGACAGGACCGCAGGGCCGGGGCCTTGGTTCGATTTTTCAGCGGGCTGCGCCCGATACGGATGAGCTGGTTGATTGTCGGCATGTCAGTTTTTCCCACCCAAGGCCTTGAGCTCCCGCATGCGGGCGTGCAGTCCGGTGCCCGCGGGGATCATGTGGCCGATGATGACGTTCTCCTTGAGTCCCTTCAGATAATCGATCTTCGAGGTCGTCGCGGCTTCCGTGAGGACCCGCGTCGTTTCCTGGAAGCTGGCGGCTGAGATGAACGAGTTGGAGGCCAGCGCGGCCTTGGTGATCCCAAGAAGGATCGGCTCGCCCTGGGCTTCCTTGCCGTTCTTGGCAGCGATCGCCTTGTTCTCGCGGGAGAAGACGAAGCGGTTGACGACCTCTCCCTTGAGGAATCCAGTGTCGCCGGAATCGAGCAGCTTCACGTTCTGAAGCATCTGGCGCACGATGCACTCGATGTGGCGGTCGGAGACCGCCACTCCCTGCAGGCGATAGACTTCCTGGATCGCGTTGAGGAGGTATTCCTGGACCTCTTTGACGCCCTTGATGTGAAGGATGTCGTGCGGGTCGATGGCGCCGTCGGTCAGAGGCTCGCCCACGCCCACGCGGTCTCCTTCATAGACCACCAAGTGCTTGCCCTGCGGGATCAGATACTCCTTGAACATGTCCGTCTCTTCGTCGCGCACCGTGATCTTGATGGCGCCCTTCTGCGTCGTCTCCAGGGAGACCAAGCCTTCGATCTCGCTGATGACCGCTCCGGACTTGGGCTTGCGCGCCTCGAAGAGCTCGGAGACGCGCGGCAGGCCGCCGGTGATGTCCTTGGTCTTGGTCATCTCCTGCGGGATCTTAGCGAGCACGTCGCCGGGCTGGATCTCCTGCTCATTGTCCACGAGCAGCGTGGTATCGATGGGAAGAGGATAGGAGGCGACCTCTTTGCCGTTCTTCTCGATGATGATGCGCGGATTGACCTTCTCGGCGCGGTGCTCGATGATCTTGCGCTCGATGATGCCGGTGACCTTGTTGCGCTCCTCATGGAGGGTCACGCCTTCCTTGACGTCGCGCAGGACCACGCGGCCCGAATGTTCGCTCATGATGGGCAGCGCGTAGGGGTCCCACTCCGCGAGCAGTTCTCCCTTTTCCACGACCCGTCCGTCGGTGATCTTCAGGCGGCTGCCGAAGGCGATCTTATATTCGTCGACCTTGCCCGTCTGGGAATCCGTAAGGAGCATCATGCCGTTGCGGGACACGCAGACGGTGAGCCCTTCGCGGTTCTTGAGGGTCCGGATATCGCGGAACTGCACCTTCCCGTTGAAGCCGGCCACGGCTTGCGAGCGCTTGATGACGCGGGAGGCGGTTCCGCCGATGTGGAAGGTCCGCAGGGTCAGCTGGGTGCCGGGCTCGCCGATGGACTGCGCGGCGATGATTCCGACGGATTCTCCCACTTCGACCATGCGGCCGGTGGCGTTGTTCATGCCGTAGCATTTCGCGCACACGCCGGCGGCGCTCTCGCAGGTAAGCACTGAGCGCACGCGCACGTGCTCGGGGCCGCCCTTCTTGACCTTCTCGACGGTCTCGGCGGTCAGGATCTGGCCGGACTGGGCCACCTTCTCCTCGATGGACTTGCCCTTGGGCCCGGGGTTGGTGCAGACGATGTCCTCGAGGATCACGCGGCCGAGCAGGCGCTCGTCCAGGGACTCGATGACTTCGTCGCCGGAGGTGAGCGCGCCGATGCGGATGCCGTTGATGGTGCCGCAGTCCTCTTCCGTGACCACGACGTCGTGCGCCACGTCGACTAAGCGCCGGGTCAGATAGCCGGCGTCCGCGGTCTTAAGAGCGGTGTCGGCAAGACCCTTGCGGCCTCCGTGCGTGGAGATGAAGTACTCCAGCACCGTCAGGCCTTCGCGGAAATTCGCGACGATGGGGTTCTCGATGATCTCGCCCACGCCGCCGGTGAGCTTCTTCTGCGGCTTGGCCATGAGGCCGCGCATACCGGCCAGCTGGCGGACCTGCTGACGGCTTCCGCGCGCGCCGGACATGGCCATGAGGTAGATGGAGTTGAAGCGCGGCTGGCCGGCCTTATACTCCAGGGTCTCGTCCTTCTTCATCTCATCGAACATCACGTCCGAGATCTTGTCCGTGACGTGCGTCCAGATGTCGATGATCTTGTTGTAGCGCTCGGACTCGGTGATGACGCCGATCTTGGACTGCTTCTCGATCTCGCGGACTTCCTTGCGCGCCTTATCGACGAGCGTCGCCTTGATCGGCGGGATGCGCATGTCCGTGATGGAGATGGAGAGTCCGGCCTGGGTCGCCATGCGGAAGCCCAGGTTCTTCAGAGAGTCGAGCAGGCAGACGGTCTCGTAGTGGCCGAGCTCCTTATAACAGCGCTCCACGAGCTGCTGCAATTCTTTCTTGCCCATGGCCTGATTGTAGTAGCCCAGGCGGGATTTTCCCTCGGCGTCGCGAGGAAGGATGTCGTTGAAGAGCACCCGGCCCACGGTGGTATAGTCGACCCACTGCTGGGCGGGAAGGAGCTTCCCTTTCTCTCCTTCCTCGAAGAGCTGCTCCGTGATCCCGCGGACCTTGATGCGGGCGTGCATGTCGGTCTTTCCGCTCTGCCAGGCGGTCACGACCTCGTCCACGCCGCCGAAGATCTTTCCCTCTCCGATGGAGCCCCTCTTCTCCTTGGTCAGGTAGTGGATGCCGAGCACCATGTCGTGCGAGGGCGTCGCGATGGGCTTCCCGGACGCGGGCGAAAGGATGTTGTTGGAGGCCATCATGAACATCCGCGCCTCGAGCTGGGCCTCTTGAGAGAGGGGCACGTGCACGGCCATCTGGTCTCCGTCGAAGTCGGCGTTGAAGGCCGCGCAGGTCAGAGGGTGCAGCTGGATGCTCTTGCCTTCGATGAGCACGGGCTCGAAGGCCTGGATGCCGAGGCGGTGCAGGGTCGGAGCGCGGTTGAGCATGACCGGATGGCGCTGCGTGACCTGCTCGAGGATGTCCCATATCTCCGGGCGGACGCGCTCGAACATGCGCTTGGCGGCCTTGAGCGTGAGCTGGTCCTTCTTCATGAGCTCGCGGATGATGAAAGGCTTGAAGAGCTCGAGCGCCATCTCCTTGGGGAGGCCGCACTGATGGAGCTTGAGGTTCGGGCCCACGATGATGACCGAGCGGCCCGAGTAGTCCACGCGCTTTCCGAGCAGGTTCTGGCGGAAGCGGCCCTGCTTTCCCTTGAGGATGTCGGAGAGGGACTTGAGCGGCCTGTTGCCGGCCCCGATGACGACCTTTCCGCGGGCGCCGTTCTCGATCAAGGCGTCGACGGCCTCTTGGAGCAGGCGCTTCTCGTTGTAGATCATCACCTCGGGCGCGCGCAGGGCCTCGATGTGCTTGAGACGGTTGTTGCGGTTGATGATGCGGCGATAGAGATCGTTGAGGTCCGAGGTCGCGAAGCGTCCGCCTTCCAGCGGCACGAGCGGGCGAAGCTCGGGCGGGATGACGGGCAGCACGGTCATGACCATCCACTCGGGATGGGTGCCGGACTCGGCGAAGCTCTCCAGCAGGCGCAGGCGGCGCACCAGGCGCGCGCGCTCGGTCTCGGAGTGCGTGGTCTCGATCTGCTTGCTGATGACTTCGGATTCCTTCTTGGGATCGATGCGGGCCAGGAGGTCGCGGACCGCGCCGGCGCCGATGCCGATCTTGAGCTTGGAGCCGAATTCGGAGCGGGCCTTCTGCATCTCCTCTTCCGTGAGGAGGTCCGTGGCGCGGAAAACGGTGCGGCCGCTGGCATCCACGAGATCGTCGAGGACCACGTACATCGCATAATAGACCACCCGCTCGATGTCGGCGGTGCGCATGTCGAGCACGATGCCGATGCGCGAAGGGGTCTTCTTCAAGAACCAGATGTGCGCCACGGGCACGGCGAGCTCGATATTGCCCATGCGCTCGCGGCGGACCTTGCTCTCCGTGACTTCGACGCCGCAACGGTCGCAGACGATGCCTTTGAACTTGATCCAGCGGTATTTTCCGCAAGCGCACTCGAAATCGCGCGCGGGTCCGAAGATCCTCTCGCAGAAAAGGCCGTCGCGCTCGGGCTTGAGCGTGCGGTAGTTGATGGTCTCGGGCTTCTTGACCTCTCCGAAAGACCATGCGCGGACCTGCTCCGGGCTGGCCAGGGAAAGACGGATGGCGTCGAAATTCTGGAAATCGAGGCCGGTCTCCTTCTTCTTCTTCTTCGCTCCGCCGAAAAGCTTGCGTTCCGCGATCGCCAGGTTATTGGTGCTCATCTCAGGCAGCCTCCACCTTTTCGACCGACTTCGTCACGCTCAGGGCGGACTGCGCTTCGCTCCCAAGCTTGAGCAGCTCGACATTGAGGCCGAGCGCCTGCAGTTCCTTGATAAGCACCTTGAAGGACTCCGGGGTGCCCGGGGCCTGCGGCGGTTCGCCCTTGATGATGGCCTCATACATCTTCGTGCGCCCGTTGACGTCGTCGGACTTCACGGTGAGGAACTCCTGCAGAGCATAGGCCGCGCCGTAGCCTTCGATGGCCCACACTTCCATTTCGCCGAAGCGCTGGCCGCCGAACTGCGCCTTTCCGCCCAAGGGCTGGCGCGTGATCAAGCTGTAGGGTCCGGTCGAGCGGGCGTGGATCTTGTCCTCGACCAAGTGGATGAGCTTGAGCATGTACATGGTCCCGACCGAGATCTTCTCCTCGAAGGGCTGGCCGGTGCGGCCGTCGTAGAGGGTGATGCGGCAGTCGTCGGTGGGCAGATACTTGTCGGGAACGCCCTGCTCATGGAGCTTCGTCTTGGCCTTGCGGATGAGATCATGGATCTCGGATTCCTTGGCGCTGTCGAAGACCGGGCAGACGGCCTGGATGTCGAGCGTGGTGGCGGCCCAGCCGAGCATCATCTCCAAGAGCTGGCCGACGTTCATGCGCGAGGGCACGCCCAGCGGGGAGAGCACCATGTCCAGCGGGGTGCCGTCCGGAAGGAAGGGCATATCCTCGACCGGCAGGATCTTCGCGACCACGCCCTTGTTCCCGTGGCGGCCGGCCAGCTTGTCGCCGGCCTGCAGCTTGCGCTTGGAGGCGATGTAGACCTTGACCACCTTGTTGACGGTGACCGAAAGATCGTCGCCCTGCTTGAGATTCTCCTTCTCGCGGACCGAATCCTCGCGGAGCTTCTTCTCCATCATCTTGAAGAAGGTCTGCAGCCGGTCCTCTTCTTCCTTCCTGCGACCGCCCTTGGCTTTGGCCTCGGCGGCCTGTTCGGCCTTGTACTGCTTCAAGGCCTTCAAAGCGTTTTCAAGCTTGTCCTCGACGTCCTGCATGCGGCGTTTCTCGTCGCCCTTGGAAAGCTTCTCGCGGCGGACGAACACGCGCACGCCGATGATCTTGCCGGTCACTCCCGGCGGAACGCGCATGGAGGCATCCTGGACGTCCTCGGCCTTCTTGCCGAAGATGACCTTGAGAAGGCGCTCCTCGGGGGTGAGCTGCTGCTCGCCCTTCGGGGTCACCTTTCCGACGAGGATATCGCCGGGGCGCACGTTCGTGGAAGGGATGACGATCCCGTTCTCATCGAGATGCTCCAAAGCGTCGGCGCTGACGTTGGGGATGTCGCGCGTGATCTCTTCGGGTCCGAGCTTGGTGTCGCGCGCCTCGATGGCGAACTCCGAGATGTGGATCGAGGTGAAGACGTCGTCGCGCACGACCTTCTCGGAGACGAGGATGGCGTCTTCGAAATTGTAGCCTTCCCAGGGCATGAAGCCCACGAGCAGGTTCTTTCCCAGCGCGAGCTGGCCCTGGTCGGTGCCGGGGCCGTCGGCCAGGACGTCGCCCTTCGCCACTTTCTGCCCATTGACGGCATAAGGGACCTGGGTGACGCAGGTGTCCTGATTGGAGCGCTGGTACTTTTTAAGAGTATAGATGTCGACTTCTTCCTTTCCGCCCTCCGCGGCCACGGCGATGATGTCGCCGGTGGCATAAAGGACGCGGCCGGCGCGCTTGGCCTTGATGCAGGCGCCGGAGTCCTGGGCGACGCGCGACTCGATGCCGGTTCCCACGCGAGGAGCCTCAGCCTTCAGCAGAGGCACGGACTGACGCTGCATGTTGGAGCCCATGAGGGCGCGGTTGGCGTCGTCGTGCTCAAGGAAGGGGATGAGCGCGGCGGACACGGAGACGATCTGCAGGGGAGAGACGTCCATGTAGTCGACCTTCGCGGGATCGGCCTGCGGGAAGTCTCCGCGTCGGCGGCAGGACACGAGCTCGGAAGAGATCTTGTCGTTCTCGACCTGCGTGTTCGCCTGCGCGATCATGTGCTCATCTTCGATATCGGCGGCGAGGTACTCGGTCAGGCCGGTCAGCTTCCCTTTAATGACCTTGCGGTAAGGCGACTCGATGAGACCATACTTATTGACGTGCGCATGGCAGGCCAGCGAAGTGATCAGGCCGATGTTCGGGCCTTCCGGGGTCTCGATGGGGCAGATGCGGCCGTAATGGGTGTGGTGGACGTCGCGGACCTCGAAGCCCGCGCGCTTGCGGTTAAGACCGCCGGGTCCCAGGGCCGAAAGGCGGCGCTTGTGCGTGAGTTCCGCCAGCGGATTGATCTGGTCCATGAACTGCGAGAGCTGGGAGGTGCCGAAGAACTTGCGCAGGATGCCGACCAGCGGCGCCGTGTTGAGCAGGCTGCGCGGCGTCAAGCCGGCCTTATCCTGAACGCTCATGCGGTCGCGGATGACGCGGGACATCTGCGCCAAGCCCACGCGCACCTGATTCTCCAGGAGCTCGCCCACGCCGCGCACGCGGCGGTTGCCGAGGTGGTCGATGTCGTCGACCTCGACCTTGATGGTATTCTCGCCGTAGGTGTATGTGACGTCCCCGGCGTTGAGAAGCATGATGTACTTCATCGTGACGATCAAGTCCTCGATCGTCAGGGTGCGGCGCCGCTCGGAGGGGACCTCGAAATGCATCCCTTTGTGGTCGGCCAAGGCCCGCAGGAGGAGCCCGAGTTTCTTCTGGATCTTATAGCGTCCGACGTTGGAGATGTCGTACTTGCGCAGGTTCTTGAAAAGCAGATTGTCGAGATACTGCTCGGCCTGTCCGGGGACGATGAACTCCTGTCCGCGCAGCTTCTTGTAGATCTCCTGCTGGGCTTCCTTGGCGCTCTTATAAGGATCCTTGCGCAGGGTCTCCCAGATGGTCGGATTGTCTTTTTCAGGATTCCCGGCGATGACCTTGATCTTGGAGATGCCCTTCTCGAGCATCCTCTTGATGGCCTCATGCGTGACCGGGTGGCGGGTCTCAAGAAGCACTTCGCCGGTGGAGCGGTCGACGACGTCCTCGGCGCAGATGCGCCGCAGGATCTGGTCGGCGTTCTCGACGGAGACCTTGGCTTCCTCGCACTCGTAGAAGATCTGAAGCAGTTCGGCGTCGGACTCGATGCCGCAGGCGCGCAGGAAGGAGGTCGCCGGGAACTTCTTCTTGCGGTCCACGCGGACGAAAAGGGCGTTGTTGAGATCGAACTCGAGTTCGACCCAGGCGCCGCGATAAGGGATGATGCGCGCGAAGAAGATCTTGCGTCCCAAGGAGGAGATCTTCTTCTCCTCATCTTCCTCGAACACGATGCCGGGAGAGCGGTGCAGCTGGCTGACGACCACGCGCTCGGCGCCGTTGATGATGAAGGAGGCGTTCTCCGTCATCAAGGGGATCTCGCAAAGGGTGACTTCCTGCTCGACGATCTGCTTGAGCTTGCCGGAAGGCTGGCGGGAAGAGAGGCGCAGCACCGCCCGCAGGGAGGTGGTGAAGCTGGCGTCGTGCGCGCGGGCTTCCTCGGCGGTCGCATAGCGCGTGGGCACGAGCTTATAGCGCACGAAATCCAGGACCATGCTGCAGTCCGAGGATTCGATAGGGAACACGTCCATGAACGCCGCTTGCAGGCCCTGCAGCTTTCGCTCGGAAGAAGACTCCTCTTCCTGCAGGAACTCCCTGAAAGAACGCTTCTGCATCTCCAGCAGGTCCGGCATCTCCAGGACCTGCGGGATCTTCGAGAAGTTAATCTGATTCATCCGTTCCTCTACCCGCCTTGTTTCGACCTACCGCGTTCCGCCCCGACTCTCCGTCCACTGCTTCCTGGATGCGCGATCACCCATGCCCGGCGCGAACGCCGGGCATGGGTGTCGTGACGCATCAAGCGTTATTTGAAGTCAACGCCGGCGCCGGCTTCGATGAGCTTCTTCTTCCACTCTTCAGCCTGCGCCTTCGGCACGCCGTCCTTGATGGTCTTGGGGGCTCCCTCGACGAGGTCCTTGGCTTCCTTCAAGCCCAGACCCGTGAGTTCCCGCACGACCTTGATGACTTGGATCTTCTTGTCTCCGCCGCTGGCAAGAACGACGGTGACGTCGCTCTTCTCTTCGGCGGCGGGAGCAGCGGCTCCGCCGGCAGCGGCTCCGCCGGCCATCATCATGGGCATGGCCGCGGCAGCCTTCACGCCGAACTTCTCCTCGATCGCCTTCACGAGGTCTGAAAGTTCCAGAACGGTGAGTCCGGAGATCGCTTCGACGATCTCGTCTTTTCCCAGCTTGGTTGCGGTGCTCATCTTTATTCCTCTCCTTTATTAGGTAGCCCCTCGGCTTCCGAGGGTTTATCCCCTTTGGGGACTACCGGCGGCTTACGCGGCCGTCGTCGCGGACTTCTGCTGCTTCTCTTCCAGCGCCTTGAGGACCAGCACCAAGTCGCGGATGGGCGCGGCCAGCACGGACGCGCTCTGACTGACAGTGGAGTAGAGCACGCCGACGAGCTTTGCCGCGAGTTCCGGCCTGGAGCCGATCTTCGATAGGCGCTCGCAATCGGGAGCGCTCATCCACTGCCGGCCGACATAGCCGGCCTTGATCTTGAGCTTGGGGAATTCCTTGGCGAACTGGGCCAAGACCTTCGCCGGACCGATCGGATCGTCGCTCTGGGTCACCAGAATCGCATTGGGACCCTCGATGAGCCGCGTGTCGACTCCATCGATCCCCGCCTGCTTGAGAGCGTTCTCGAGCAGGGAATTCTTAAGGATCTTGAAGCGGCACTTCATGGGCTTGAGCTTCGCGCGCAACTCTGCGAGCTCCGTGAACTTCAAGCCCTGATAGTCCGTAAAATAAAGGAACGGGGACGCCTTGAGCGTCTCCGCGAATTTCTTTGACTCTTCTTTTTTCTGCGCCTTCGTCTGTTTCATAAGCTCACTTGAATCGAACATTCAATCCGGCGGCATAACGCCAGCCGTTTACGACCGATGCCTCGACGAAAAGACCCTCATTCTCATAAACCGCCAAGTGCACGCCCAAGAACGGAGCGACCGTATCCTGGATGCCTCCGACGCAACCCCCGCCTTTGTAGTCCTTCAGCCACGCCTGGGTCCGGATCCACTGAACGCCGCCGTACGGCTCCACACCCACGCGCCACGATTCCGGCTTGAACACATGCCCTGTCTGCAAAGAGACTTGCGTGCGCAGAAGATCGAGCCGTTGGTCGATGGCCCCCTCCGCTGCCGTGCGCGCCTGCGGAAAGGAGGTGAAGCGGTAAGAGTCCCACTCCATTCCGAGATCCGCGGCCAAGCCGGGCCCGACGAGCGTGTCGGGCCACAAGACGAACTTAAGCCCGGCATCCAAAGAAGTACCCGGGCTGCCTCCGTTGAGCGTGTTCGCCTGCGTGATCGAAGCGACTTTCAGAGAGTAATCTCCGACGCCTGCTCCCAGACGGTACTGCACGCTTTCGTAAGGCTGGTAGAGCACCCGCACCTTGCCGCTGCCTCCGGACCCTTCCGCGGAAACATGTCCCGTGGATCCGCAGGCGAATCCGGCGTTCGGCGAAGTGCCGTTGTTCGTCGTGCACTGTCCCTCGCTCGACAGAGCGAAATCCAGGTCTTGACCCTGGACTCCCTCATAGTAAGCGAAGATCTTCAAAGAACCTGCCGGCAGCTGTCGCGGTGAGCCGACCATCCCCGCGAATGCGGGAACAGCGGAGACAAAAATAATCCCCAGGGACATCCATCCCTGTCTCATGCAATCACCACCAGATCAGACTTTCTTCTTTTGACTCAAGGAGTCAACGATGTCGGCGACGACTTACTCTCCCAACGCCGAGTTGGGCGTTAGTACCATCAGCCCTAGCAGGCTTAACTGCCGTGTTCGGAATGGGAACGGGTGTTTCCCTGCTGGAATTATCACCGACATCGTTGACTCCTCGAGTGCCGGGCAAGCCCGGTCTCAGGAGGGAGTATGGCTGAAGTCGCCCACCACTGTGGCGCCATCATCGTCGCGGAAAGCCGCTACGAACTCCTTCTGCTCCCGACGACTTCATCATACCAAATCCGGAACACACTTTGCAAGTACTAGAACAAGCCTTGCGTCAGAATTAAAGAATATGGCCAAGCCGCACGGACGATTAGTATCGGTTCGCTGAACCTGTTGCCAGGCTTACACTTCCGACCTATCAACCCGGTAGTCTTCCGGGGTCCTTTAGTCCCCTTGCGGGGAGGGAAGCCTTATCTTGAGGCGGGTTTCACGCTTAGATGCTTTCAGCATTTATCCCTTCCGAACACCGCTACCCAGCGCTGCCCTTGGCAGGACAACTGGGACACAGGAGGTTCGTTCAACCAGGTCCTCTCGTACTGTGGTCGACTCCTCTCAAGCTTCCTGCGCGCATGGTAGATAGAGACCGTACTGTCTCACGACGTACTGAACCCAGCTCACGTACCGCTTTAATGGGCGAACAGCCCAACCCTTCCCACCTGCTCCAGCGG
>JBAZUV010000032.1:0-13974 GCA_041661185.1 Elusimicrobiota bacterium | reverse complement strand
AGGTCCTTCCCGCGATCAATCCCGTGACCGTGACAACAGGCAAGGTCCTATCCAAGCTGAAATGCACCGTAGCGGTCGCGTAGATCCCGCCCAGGCTGGCCGCATACACCGAAAGCGCGTACGTCCCTTCCGCCGAGACCGTGGACCCGGACAAAAACGCCTGCCCATTGAGAGCCGCATGCACAGAGGCCGTATCCAGGGCCGGGTCAGAGGCCGTGAAAGCCGGATAAACGTCCCGGCCGTAGAGCCCGCCTTCTGAAACACCCTCAATAGTGATATTCGGCGGCGCCTTATCCCACAAGATCGAGGTGCGCGCAGCATCCGCGGACTCATTGCCCGCGAAGTCCGCTGAAAGAACCGCGTAATGATAGAGACCATTGCCCGCGGTCGGCGCATCCACCAAGGGCGGGGTGCTCACGCGGATGGGCGTGAGCCCGGCAAAAGAAGCGGCCTCGTAGGTGGTCCGGAACACATGGTACTCGGCAGGAACCTCGCCAACGCCTGCCTGCCAATCCAGCTGAATCTTCCCGAACGCATTGAGCGCCGAAGTCAGGGACACCGGCGTTGAAGGCAGGGAAGAGCGCGACACCGCCAAGACCGCCCCCGAGGCCTGTCCCTCGTTGCCCGCAGCATCCGCGGCCGCGACCGTGTAGGAATACGTCCCATCCCCGCCCGGCGGAACATCCGTAAATGAGCCGCTCTTATCCCCCGCGGGCCAGACAAACGAGAGCAGCCGAACCCCGTCGCGGTACACGAAATACACGAACGGGGTCTCGCCCAAGGGGGCGCTCCAAGTGAGGTCGATGGCCCCGGCCTTCTTGGAGGCCGCGCGCAAGAAGAGCGGCGCGCCCGGCGCGGTCGAGTCGATGGTGAAGCCCGCGCCCGACGTTATGACGGAGCCCATGTTGCCAAGACCGTCTACCGCGCTGAACACGAATGCCGCTGCCCCATCCATCCCCGGCAGTATGGAGAGCGTGCTCGTCCAGACAGAAGGCCCATTAGAGAGAATGACCGGCACCGTGGCCCCCGCGGCCGTCACAAACGAGAGACTGGGCGCAACAGCAGCAGGCTCATTTAAGGTCAAGGTGAGCCCAGCCAAACCCGCCTTCAGCGGCGAAGGCGGATTGAGCGAAATCGCAGCCGTGGGGCCCAAGGTGTCGAGCAAAGCCGTGCCGCCCGAGGTTATGCCTGTGCCCACGTTCCCGGCAAAGTCGGTCCCCTCGAAGCGGAACGTCCCCACCCCGGAGTTCATGGCCGAGGTCACGGTGAGCGTCCCGGACCACACGGTCGGCGAGACGGCCGATAGCGAAACCGGGAACGGATCCTGCCCCTGAGGCGTATATATGAGTAGGGGTTCCACAGCCAGGACCTTGGAGAGCGTGAGGCGCAGTGCATGCTGGCCCGGCCCCAAAGGCTGTGCAGAGAACACTTCGATGCCCGCGGTCGGGAGAACCCGGTCCGAGACCGCGGGAGAGAGCGCCGAGAGCACGCTCTCGTTGCCGCTCAAGTCATTGGAGGTCGCGGCGTAATGGTAGAGGCCGTCGGCAGGCGGCAGGTCCGTGAACGTGAGCCCCGCCACATGGTTGGCCACGCGCAGGGCCGGGTTCGCGATAGAGCCGGAAGAGAACGCAGGAGGGTCCATGCTCCGGTAGATGTTATAGGAAGACGGCGTCTTTCCCGAGGGAACGGCCCAGGTAAGCTTGATCCTGCCGGCCGGGAGGGTCTGCGCCTCGAAAGAAACGGGCGGATTGGCGGCCGTGCGGTCGAAGTAGACCGTGCGGGGCGCGCTCGCCGCGCTTGCGCCCTTGGAGTCCGAGGCCTTGGCCGTGATGAGCGCCGTGCCTTCGGAGGGCAGGGTGAGGAAGATGGAGAAGTTCCCCCCGGCATCCGCGCGGCCGCTTGCCTGCGGCAGGGCATTGACCAGGACCTGGACCATGGCGCCGGGCTCGGCGAGGCCGTTGACGCTCAGCGTGCCGGTGAACGTGGCATAGCCCTCTCCGGGAGAGAGGATGCTGGGCACAGGGGGCGGCTGATAGAACAGGGTGTAGGGGACTTGGAACCCGGCGGCATTGCCCAAGGTGTCCACGCTGTCGAATGCCAGGGAGTGCGGCCCGTCGTCATAGGCCAGGGTGTCCCAGAAGAAGGAGAAGGGCGCGCTCGTGCGCGTGGAGAGGACCACCCCGTCCACGGAGAAGACCACGCGGCTGACCCCGGAGACATCGTTTGCCTGAAGCGTAAATGTGGTGGGCCGCGCAAGCTGTCCGGCCGCGGGGGTCAAGCCTGAGAGCGCCGGGCCTTCCAAATCCTGGAAGGTGTTGTTGGAGAGCACGGAGATATTACCCACCACGTCGCTCGACTTGAGCGCGAAGTAGTGGGTCCTGTCCGTGGAAACGGAAACAGTCAGGGTCTCCAGACTGCCTGCAGAGGCCGGGGCCGTGGAATACTCGATGTCGCGGCCGGAAGAGAAGTTCTGTTCCGTGAGCTGGGCATTGGATTCGCGCAGGATATAGTGCGCCATGCCGGTGAGATTATCCGAAGGCGCGGTCCACGCAAGGTCCAGTTCGCCTGACATAGGCCGGTACGCGGTGATGCGCAGGTCCGTGACCCCGGAGGGCGCGGTCTTATCCAGGATGAAGCCCACGCTCGCGAGGGCTGAATTGCCTGCCAGGTCCTTGGCCGTGAGCACAAGGTTGCGGATGCCGTCGGTGTTGAACACGAGCGGCGAGGTCACGATGTTATTGCCCTCGTCGCGCACCGTGATCTGCGCCGTCGGCGTGAGATCGTCGGATGCGGCGAAGACCACGCTCACATTTTGATTGGTGACCAGGCCGTCAACAGGCGCGCTGATGGCGAAGAAGGGCGCAACCTTGTCCACGGTAAAGGAAAGCGCGAGGCTGGCACTGCTGCCGTAGACGTCCTGCGCCCAAGCGGATAGCGCATGCGCGCCCGGAGTTGAGACCGCGCTGCCGTTGACGAAGTCCGCTCCATCGAGCGTCAAGGAGCTGATATAGGAAGAGAAGTCCGCGATGGAGACTGAAGGAGACACATCATGGTTGTAATGCAGTCCGGCCGCGATGCCTGAGACCTGGAGCACGGGCGCATGCACGTCGAAGCCCGCAAGCGCGACATTGGAGGCCGCGCTCTCGTCGGCCACGGGATTGATGGAGGTGACGACGTAGTAGTAGGTCGCGTCAACCGCCAGGGACGGCGAGTCCGCGAAAGTAGTCAGCGCAGAGCCAGAGGATATGCGCAACTGGGCGCTGGGCGCGAAGCTCGGGACCGTGTCGCGATAGATGTTATAACTCGATACGAACGCACCCGCGGGCTCGTTCCAGGAGAGCAGGACCTTCTTCTGGCCGAAGGAGAAGCTCGCCGCAAGATCGCTCACCGGGACATTGGGGCCGTGATAGGCATAGGCCATGAACGGTTCCGAAGACGCGCTCTCGTTATTGGCGAGGTCCAATCCCGTGACCGCGTAGTAATAGGCCCGGTCCTCTGGAGGGAGGTCCGTGAACACGGTCGCGGTGGTGTGCAGGACGATGGGCGAGAGCCCGGCTGTCGAGAAGAACGCGAACGTGGCGCGATAGAGATTGAAGTAGTCCGTGTACTCGCCGGAATAGGCTTCCTGCCAGGAAACCCGGATATAGCCCCCGCTCTGGGGCACCGCGCCCAGCAGCACCGGCGGCGCGGGTGCTGTCAGATCGATGGGCGTGCGCGTGGAGATGGAGGCCGAGAAAGCGGATGCGCCAATGATGTTCTCCGCGTTCACGCGCAGATAGTAGTCCGTCTGCGAGAGCAGGCGGTCGATGGTCGCCGAGGTCTCGACCGTGGCCGTAGACCGGACCAAGCCGGAGAAATCCAAAGCAGTGGACACCTGCAACGTATAGGAAAGCGCAGTCGCGGAAGGGTCCCATCCCGCAGTAACGGAATTCTCCCCCGCAGCGAGGGTGACAAGGTTCTGCGGCGGATTCGGCGCACTCGGACACCCGGGCGGTATCACGATATGGACCGTGCCCGAACTCCCGGATTGAGAACCTGTCCCGCCGCCGACGCTCGCAGGAACATCCATGGCCTTGCAGCCGGCCAAAGAAATGCGTCCGCCGCCCCCGCCGCCGCTGGCATACTGATACGCCAAAGCGGAGCCGCCATCAGAATGAACGCTCCCTGATCCCGAAATGTTCGCGGCCGAAAGATTCACGCTCCCGCCGGAACCGCCGCCGCCGCCGTAGGTAGTCGTCAACGCTCCCTGAGCGCCGTCAGCATCCACCGTCCCATTGAGGATCAACTGCCCGCCGATGGTCAAGAGGACCGCACCGCCGCCGGCGCCGCCATTGCCGCTGCCCGGGAGTTCGTTGCGAGTACCGCCGCCGCCACCCGAACCGATATCCACCGGGTCCGTCAGCGAACCATAACTCGGACCCGCACTGCCGGGGCTTCCCGTGCCCCAGCCGCCACCTACTCCTCCTTGCCCGCCGTATCCGCCGCCGCCGCCGCCGTAATAATCGCCCGACGCACCTCTGCCGGCACCGGGGCCGCTCCCAACGGCTCGCTGTCCTCCGCCGCTATAACCGCGTCCTTTCACTGAAATGTTCGCACCCGCCTGCAAGTCGAAGTCGCCAGCTACGTTCAGGTTCAGAACGTACTGCCGCAAAGACGAGTTTTCCGCGTGCGTCAGCATGCCGCCCGGCAGAACCTGCACGGAACCCACGCTGATCGCGGCCGTGCTCTGTTGAGTGAGCATGGCACCGCTGCTGACGATGAGATTCGCACCGGACAACGACTTGGCTGCGGCATTCAGGTTCGAGCCGGGTTTGAGTTCCAGGTTCCCGCCGGAACTGAACGTCATGCTGCCTGCATTCAGCGTCACATTGCCGACAATGCTGAGCCCGCTAAAATCGACCGTCCCGCCTGTGTTGAAAGAGATATTGCTGTTGCGGAACTCCGACGGACCGAATTCGACGGGAGAAATCGGAACAGGAGTCAGCGCGCTTGCCGCGATAGAGGACATCCCAATGAACAATGAATATCGCGAAGCGGGATAAGCTTTCCTTGCGACCGTACCGGAACCGCCGTTCTGGTATCCGGACCCAGGACTTGCTGAAATCTCTCCACTAAACGAATCCTCAATACTCGCGGACATGGACACTCGTCCGCCGCCCCCACCGCTCGGGTATGATGAGACAGCGCTCGCCCCGCCATCGGCATGCACGCTGCCTGCTCCGGAAATGCTCGCCGCGAAAAGATTCACGCTGCCGCCGGAACCGCCGCCGCCGCCGTAGCTGTTCTCCGGGAGCGACGGGATACCGTCGGCATCCACCGTCCCATTGAGGATCATCTGCCCGCCGACGCTCAAGATCACAGCACCACCACCGGCGCCGCCATTAACGCTCCCAGGGAAATCGCTGCGAGATCCTCCTCCTCCTCCCGAGCCAAGATCCGTCGGATCCGTCAGCAAACCGTAAGCCGCGCCCGCAGCGCCAGGCCCGCCCTGCCAGCCGCCGCCTACCCCGCCCTTGCCCCCGTATCCGGCGCCGCTGCCGCCCCAATAGCCGCCAGACGAACTGGCGCCGCCGCCTCCACCGGGACCGCTTCCAGCAGCATTCTGTCCGCCGCCGCTATAGCCGCGACCCTTCACGGAAACGCTCGCACCTGCCTGCAGTTCGAAGTCTCCGGCGACCTTCAGGTTCAAAACGTACTGCCGCAAAGACGAATTGGCCGCGTGCGTCAGCATACCGCCGGACAAGACCTGCACAGAATCTACGTTGATCGCGGCCGTGCTCTGCTGGCTGAACACCGCACCGCTGCTGATGATGACAGCCGCGCCGGAGATGGACTTGGCGGCGATGCTCAGATTGGAACCCGGCTTGAGTTGCAGACTCCCGCCGGAACTGAACGTCATGGTTCCGGCGACGAGAGCCACGTTGCCCACGATGTTCAGCCTGCTGAAATCGACAGCCCCAGCCGTACTCAAAGAAACGTTGCTGTTGCGGAACTCCGAGGGACCAAACACCTCGGACGCAGCAGAAACAGGCGTCAGGGCGCTGCCGGCGATGAACGGAGTCCCAATGAACAAGGAATACGGAGAAGTAGAAGAAGGCTTCCTTAGAACCATGCCTGCACCGCCATTCTGTCTCCCAGAACCCGGACTTGCGGAAAGCTCCCCAATAAACAAATCCTCGGTGTTCGCAACCACGACCACGCGTCCGCCACCCCCGCCGCCGCTGGCATACTGATCGGCTAAGGCGGACCCGCCGTCGGCATGAACCTTCCCAGTTCCAGAAATATTTGCCGCGGAAATATTCACGCTTCCGCCGGAACCGCCGGCCCCGCCGCATTGGTTCGCCAAAGCGCCGGAAACACCATCCGCATCGATCGCCCCATTGAGAATCATCTGCCCACCGACATTCAAAAGGACCGCACCGCCGCCGGCGCCGCCGTTTGCACTGCCAGGGGAATCATTACGAGTACCGCCGCCGCCGCCGGACCCGATATCCGTCGGATTCGTCAGCGATCCATAGCTTGCGCCAGGAGTCCCGCTCCCGCCGCTGCCATATCCGCCGCCGTATCCGCCCTGACCGCCGTATCCGCCGCCGCTGCCGCCGTAAGCATCACCGGATGCCCCGCCGCCGGCACCGGGACCGCTCCCAACAACTCGCTGTCCTCCGCCGCTATAACCGCGTCCTTTCACTGAAATGTTCGCACCTGCCTGCAAGTCGAAGTCCCCAGCTACGTTCAGGTTCAGAACGTACTGCCGCAGAGACGAGTTTGCCGCATGCGTCAGCATGCCGCCCGGCAGAACCTGCACGGAACCCACGTTGATCGCGGCCGTGCTCTGTTGAGTGAGCACGGCACCGCTGCTGACGATAAGGTTCGCACCGGAAAAAGACTTGACCGAAACCATGTTTAGATTAGAGCCGGACTTGAGTTCCAGGTTCCCGCCGGAGCTGAACGTCATGCTGCCTGCGTTCAACGTCACATTGCCGATAATGTTTAACCCGCCAAAATCCACAGCCCCCGCCGCGTTGAAAGAAATGTTGCTGTTGCGGAACTCCGACGGGCCGAATTCGACGGGAGAAATCGGGACAGGAGTCAGCGCGCTTGCCGCGATAGAGGACGTGCCAATGAACAATGAATATCGCGAAGCGGAATAAGCCTTCTTTGCAACCGTACCAGAACCGCCGTTCTGGTACCCGGACCCGGGACTTGCTGAGATCTCTCCAATAAACGAATCCCCAATACTCGCGGCCATTGCCACGCGTCCCCCGCCGCCGCCGCTCGGGTATGATGAGACAGCGCTCGCCCCGCCATCGGCATGCACGCTGCCTGCTCCGGAAATGCTCGCCGCGAAAAGATTCACGCTGCCGCCGGAACCGCCGCCGCCGCCGTAGCTGTTCTCCGGAAGCGACGGGACCCCGTCGGCATCCACCGTCCCATTGAGGATCATCTGTCCGCCGACGCTCAAGATCACAGCACCACCACCGGCGCCGCCATTGACGCTCCCAGGGAAATCGCTGCGAGATCCTCCTCCTCCTCCCGAGCCAAGATCCGTCGGATCCGTCAGCGAACCGTAAGCCGCGCCCGCAGCGCCAGGCCCGCCCTGCCAGCCGCCGCCTACCCCGCCCTTGCCCCCGTATCCGGCGCCGCTGCCGCCCCAATAGCCGCCCGACGAACTGGCACCGCCTCCACCGCCGGGCCCGCTCCCGGCGGCATTCTGTCCGCCGCCGCTATAGCCGCGGCCCTTCACGGAAACGCTCGCACCAGCCTGCAGTTCGAAGTCTCCGGCAACATTCAGGTTCAGAACGTACTGCCGCGAAGACGAATTGGCAGTGTGCGTCAGCGTCGCTCCAGGAACAACGTTCACAGCGCCAAAAGAAAGCTGCCACGGGCAGTCCTGCTGGAGCGTCGCATTGCGCAGGACCGTGAGCGTGCCGCCGGTCTCGACAGAGGTGGACACCTTGAGCGTGGGAGAGAACGTCCCGGCAGCGTCGCCCAAGGTCAGGCTTGCGAAGCTTATAGAGGAAGAGCCGGCCGGGACCAGGACCGTGACGTTCTCGTCGATGGAGACATCATCGGCCGCGGCAGGGACGCGCGCAAGGGACCAGTTCGCGGCCGCAAACCAGCTGCCGTTAGTGGGGCCGACCCACAAGATCGATGCATAGGATGCCGTGCCTGGCAACGACGATGACGGGGAACTTTCATTCTCCGCCATATCCAAACTTGTGACAGCATAGTAGTAGACACCCTCCGCAGACGGTCTATCCACAAATACGGTTGAAGTGGAATGAAGTATAAGTGGAGATACCCCAGCTGTAGACGAGAATGAGAACGTAGCCCGATAGACGTTAAAAGTGAAAACAGGTTCGCCGGAAGATGCAGCCTCCCAAGAGATACGCAGATACCTGCGTCCCTCCGACAGGACGCCGATGAGGGTAGGAGCAGGCGGAGGAGTGACATCCACAAGAGTATGTGCCGATATCGTTTGGGAAAATACGGACTGCTCTTCGTCATTCTCCGCCCGAACACGCAGATAATAAGACGTATCGGGCAATAATTGCCGAATGGTCCCGGAAGTCGCCGCAGTACCGCTCGATATGATCGCGCCTGAAAAATCCGGGGATGTCGATGCCT
Source organism: Elusimicrobiota bacterium (assembly GCA_041661185.1). Taxonomy (GTDB): domain Bacteria; phylum Elusimicrobiota; class Elusimicrobia; order UBA1565; family UBA1565; genus JBAZUV01. The sequence continues at coordinate 5,346 of JBAZUV010000032.1, read as the reverse complement.
GCAATACATAGATGGCCGCCGCCGAGACAGCATCCCATGCCGCACTGATCGACCGTTCCTCAAGAGTGCTCACCCGTATGTTTGACGGCGCATCAGCAACACTTAAGGGGACATAGGCGGAGTTAATCTGGATCGTCCCGGTGCCGCCGACGACACCTCCACCGATGACATAACTCCCACCCCCATCGGTTTGGGTGATCAATCCCGCAACATTGCCGGCAACCGATTCCAAAGAGATCCGTCCGCCGCCGCCGCCGCCGCCCGGCGTGCCGTAATTCTCAGGTGTTGGGCGGCTTGCTCCACCCTTTGCGGTCAACCTTCCATTCCCTGATAAGGCGCCGGCAGTGATATGAATGGAGCCACCGGCACCGCCTCCACCACAAGCAGCGCTCATACAGGAGGGAGGAACGCTTGCCGCCCCATCCGCCTCGACAAGCCCGTTGGAGATCATCTGGCCGCCGACCCATATCCTTACAGCGCCGCCGCCTGAACCTCCGGTCCCCGCGATGCATCCCCACTGTCCGCCGCTGCTTCCACCTGAACCGAGATCCCTGGGAAAAACTGGATGATCATACACCACGCCGCCGTATGCCGTTGAATCATATCCCTTGCCGCCAGGACCTCCATGCCCGCCGCCCGCACCGCTATGAGTCGGAGGAGCTGTCCCCCCTCCCGGGCCGAATCCGGGCTGATACGCCGATGCTCCACCCGAATACCCTTTACCATTAACGGAGATCGTAGCGCCGGCCTGCAAGTCGAAGTCCCCGGCCACGGCCAGATTCAGCACATAACTGCGCGCGGACGTGTTGGCGGTGTGCGTCAGAAGGCCGCCGGGGGCGACGCTCATCGCGCCGAAAGACAGCTTCCACGGGCAGTCCTGCTGGAGCGTCGCATTGCGCAGAACCGTCAGGGTTCCGTTGGTCGCGACGGCGGTGGAGACTTTGAGCGTCGGAGAAAAAGTCCCGGCCGCGTCGCCCAAGGTCAGGCTTGCGAAGCTTATAGAGGAAGAGCCGGCCGGGACCAGGACCGTGACGTTCTGGTCGATGAGCACGTCATCGGCCGCGGCAGGGACGCGCGAAAGGGACCAGTTCGCGGCCGTGAACCAGCTGGAGTTAGTGGGACCGGTCCAGGTGATGGATTCCGCGGATGCGGAAATGAAAGAGAAGATCGTCAACGACAGAAACAACGACGCGCATCGGCGGACGCGATGCAGGAACAATGAGAAAACAGCTGTCCCCTTTGCAGGAGTACTCGGCGCTGGCACTTCTCCCCCTGATTCGGCCTCTTACGCGGCAGGCCGACCTAGTAATTATTAGCAGAGGTTGTAACTTTTGGCAAGCAAATAATCCTGACAATCCTGACATCCTGGCGTGGTCCGTCTCAGGACCGTCTACAGCACGACGCGCAGCCCGTAGCACGCCAGCCTGGACCCCGGCTTTCGCCGGGGTGACGAAAGTGAGAACGCTGCTGAACGGTCGAAAAACGTGCGGTCTCAGCTGGAGGGGCGTTCGACGAAGGAGACGCCGCGGCCTTTGCAGACGACGATGCAGTCGGAGATCGGGCCCAGCAGCCCGAGTGGGTCCTCAGGAATCCTGTCCGAGGGCCCATTTATAGAATGGGACCGCATCGATCCTTACGCCGTCGGCATGGGCCTCGAACTCCTCGGAGGAGGTGATGATCTTCCCCCTGGAAAGCTTCAGGCGCTTGCACGCGGCGACCAGCCCACCGAACTCGCGTTTGCGGGTAACGGGAGAGGACAGGTCGCAGGAGACCTGATAAACCTTCGGCTTTCCGCGCTCATCGAGCCGGATGAAATCGCACTCCTTGCCGTTCTTGATGAAGAACACCTCGCTGCCCTGGGCATGGAACCGCATGAAGACCGCATTCTCGAGCAGCTTGCCGCGATCCTCGGAAAAACTGAAGGAAACGGCATTGGCAAGGCCGTTGTCCACCACATAGATCTTTTTCTCCGAGGACTCCCTCTTGATAAGGGATTCGTTGTATTTCCTCACCGGGAAAAATAAATATATCGCGTTGAGCTCCTCCAGCAGTTCATAAAGCAGATTCTTGTCCGCCTTGTATCCCTGCGAACGGAGTTCGTTGTATATCTTATGGATGGAAACAGGCGTTGCTATCCCCGCCAAAAGACGCTTGATGAAATATTTCAGCAGATGCGCATGCGGCTTGCGTTCGTAGCGTTCGATGAGGTCCTTGAAGAGCATGACGTCGAAATATCCCTGCAGGATCTTCACTCGCAGATCCTCGCGGATGCCCAAGAGCTCCGGAAACCCGCCGGATCGCAGGTATTCCTCCGCCTTGGCCGCGACCTTCGCCCGGGACCTCGCATCGTGGAGGTCGACGACCGTTCCGCAAAACGAAAGGAATTCCGGGAATGAAAGCGGATAGACCTCGTAGCCGAGGTTCCTGCCGCGCAGACTTGTGGAGATGTCCGTGCTCAGCAGTCTTGAATTGGACCCCGTGACGAAGACATTGCGTGAAACCGAATCGTAGACGCGGCGGATGAATTTCTCCCACCCCTGCACGTTCTGTATCTCGTCGAAGAAGAAATAGACCTTGGAAAGGTCCGTCTCCGGGTAAAGCTCCGCATAGGCCTGCAGTATCAGGTCCAGGTCCTCCCGTCCGATGTCCAGGCGTTCGTCCTCAAAATTGATGTACGCCACCCGGCGGATATCCACGCCGCGCGCAACCAGCCGCGCGATCGCATCCAAGAGGAGATAGGTCTTCCCGCTGCGCCGAACGCCTGAAACCGTTACGATCTTTCCGGAATCGAGCGCAACAGCGGCCTCTCGCCTTTTGGCCGCGTCGATCGGCCGGGACTGGAAAGAGCGGATGATCCCCTTTAACGTTTCTTTCTTGGTCATGCGGATAGTATACAGTATTGTTTCTTGTTTTTCAAGAAATAACTGCTCAAGAATCTGGTTGCTGACAAAAAAATGGAGCGACGGATCAGCTGGAGGGGCGTTCGACGAAGGAGACGCCGCGGCCTTTATAGACGACGATGCAGCCCGAAAGCGGGCCCAGGCGGCCGCGCAGGCGGGAGAGAGCCTTGTCGATGCAGGGCGTGGACTTGGGGAAGATCTCCGTCTCGTCCAAGGCCCAGATCTCGCGCTGGAGTTCTTCCCACGACACGGGGTCCGGGCTTCGGCGCATGAGATAGACCAGCAGGTCCCATTCCTGCCTGGGGATCTGCGCAGGTTTCCCGTCGATGCGCATGCGCGGAGAGGCGGGGTCCACGCACAATCGTCCGGCGCGCAGAGGCTGGTCCGGGACACGGCCGAGCCGGCGCAGCATGTTGCGCACATAGAAAGGGAGTACGCCCCAGTCGCGGCCGTCCTTGTCGAAGAAGCCGTCGGCCGCGGAGTTGGCCATGCAGAGCTTCTCAAGTCCCTTCTGCTCCACGCCAGAGATCATGAAGATGGGGACCTTGGCCATGCCGGGCAGGGAGCGGAACACCGTGATGGCGTCCAGGCCGTTCATCTGCGGCATGCGGTAGTCCACGAGCACGGCGTCGGGCCGGCGGCGGCGGACGTGGATGATGCCCATGGGCGCGTCGAGCGCGCTCCTGGAGATGAAGCCCGCGGCCTCAAAGGTCAGGGACAATCGCTCGAGGTCCTCTTCTTTGTCGTCGACGAGCAGGATCTCGGGCCGGGACTCCGCGCAAACGTCCGCCAAGGGAGCGAAGGCCGCGGCAACGGCCGCGGCCATGCTGTAGGCCGACTCGGCCTTGCAAAAATAGGTGTAGGCGCCGGCATCCAGGAGCGCAATCTTGTCGTCGACGAGGTGGGATTGCCCGGTGTGGACGAATATCTTGGTCTTCTCGGAACGCACGGCCTTGCGAACCGCCTCGCAGAGCCGCAGACCCATGGGTTCATCGCCCAGGTCGAGGTCCAGGATGATGAGGTCCGGGCACTCATCCTCCAGGAATTCCAGCGTCGAGGCCGCGGTCGAGGCCTCAAGGACTCTTTTCGAGAAGCGCTCAACCTGGCGGACCATCATCCTGCGTTCAAGGGGACGGTCCTCTGCGACAAGCGTAAGCGATATCTTTTCAAAATTCACGGGATGCATTTTACATCTAGCTCCGACAAAAAACAAGCGAACTAATCAAACAAAAAACGTGGCCGTCCACGTGAAATTTGCCGTAAGCAGCACATTTTTATTTTCCCCGATTAAACAAAGAACCTCTCCTCCAGCGCCGATGCAAAATCGCGGACCGGCTGTCCCTCCGCAGCAGGACCTTCCACGACATCCTCGTCGAATCCTAAGCGGAACTTTTTGCCGCCTGACTCGTAATATCTTGCGGGAGTTCCTGGCCGCAGAGAACGGTCCATTGCAAAACCGCAGGGCCTTGATATAACATGACTTATCATGTAGAGTATATTTTAGAATTCTACCGTGACCATCGAGGCTGCTGCCCTGTCGGAGAATTCCTGGCCTCGCTGCCTGAGAAGCCTCGGGCAAAAGTCTCGGCTTGGCTGTCGAGGCTTCAGCAATGCGGCCCGGATATGCCCCGCCCCTATGCCGATGTACTCTCAGGCGACATACGGGAACTGCGGATATCCTTTGGACGGATGGAGATGCGAGTGCTGTATTTCATCACCAGGCACAATATCGTGGCGACGCAAGGATTCCTCAAAAAGGAAAGACGGATCGACCCCGAGGAGATTTTACGAGCCCGACGAAGAAGAGACCGTTGGATGCTGGAACATGGAGACATAAGACTTTATGAAGCCTAAACGAATCCTCTTCAGCGCCTACTTAAAAAAGCAACTAAAATCCCCCCTCTTTCGCAAAGCCTTTGAGAAGGAGGACCTTCGCTCCAGGCTCGCGGTGAGCATCGCGCTCCTGCGGCAGGGGAAGCATCTCTCGCAGAAAGGCCTGGCGGAGCGCATCCACGCCTCTCAGCAGATGGTCTCGGACATCGAGACCGGCAAGCAGTCCAACCTGACCGTGGCCACACTCCAGCGGATCGCCGCGGCCCTGGACCGAAGGCTCGTCATCCTGTTCCGCTGAAATCCAGCCGCCATTCCCATCCCGGCTGACATTTTTTAGCGCACTATGTATCGATCTTATTGCACTATAGTGCAATAAGATGAACCACTCACCGGCTGTCCGCTTTAGCACTTCTTTCTTGGTCATGCGGTATTTCCGCTGCCGTTGTCGCCGTGTTGAAACCCCCTCCGGGAAAATTCAGACAAGGACAGACTTGAGGCCAACTATCGGGTAGGGCGGGCAGTCGCCTGCCCGCCCCCCCACAGAACGCCGCGTGCGGATTTCCCGCACGACGCTCTTCAGGCGAAGGCCTTGCGGGCCAGACGCCACGGGTCC
>JBAZUV010000031.1:0-19369 GCA_041661185.1 Elusimicrobiota bacterium | reverse complement strand
GCGACATGACGGACAGCGCGATGGGAGCCGAGTTGGACTCTCCGGCAAGAAATTCGAAGCCAGTTGGGCTCTATCGGGCTTCCGGTCCGGCCGAGGCCCTTAAAATCAGGGCTTTTTCAGCAGCCTGTTAGTTGAGTGACAGGCACCGGGAAAGGTATGCTATGGCCATGAAAGGGCAAGTAGTCTATATGTACGCGTACGACGTGGCCTACGAGATCGACCTCCCGAAGGCGAGAGAGTTCCTCGCTCATCGTCCGCAGTACCTCGAAGTAAGCCCGGACAAAACGCTTCCGCGCGACTTCCCTTTCCATAAGCCCCTGGTGGTCACCGAGCATCCGATCCTGGTGCAAACTCCCCAGGGCTCCATGACCCTGCACCGCGAGATCAAGATATTCTCCGTGGGCGCGCTCTCCATCTCCATCCGCGCGGATTTCGACGTGCGCTCCATCAAGGACCTGCTGCCCTACCACGACGTGCGCATCGAGAACGGCCGCAGCATCGACGACATCGCCGGCGGCATCGCGGAGAAGATGCTCGAATCCCTGCGCCTGTTCTTGACCAAGCCCTCTCCCTCCAAAGGGAACCCCGAGGCCTACACCGTGTTCTGCCTCTACGCTCCGGGAGAGGAGAAGCCCTGGCCCGACGCGCAGGAATGGCTCCAGAGCCACCGCCGCGAGATCGCGGGCTTGCTCACCGAGGAAGAGCATTTCGACCAGCTCAGCGAGGCCGAGGTGGAGGAGACCATCCGGCACGCCTATTCTTACACCGTCGGAGACCTCTTCGTGGCGGATTGGAACAGCGCTCTCATCGTCGACCCCGACGGCAAGCCTGAGGACCTCCTCTACACCGTGGAGACCGCGAACCTCCAGCTCACGGAGTTCCGCCTCTACGACCGCATCCTGGAAGAGGCCGTGGACCGCGCCTACGACGACATCGAGGACTACACGCGCAAGACCCCCATCTTCCGCGGCCCCGGACATATCCTCCAGCGCCTGCGCAGGATGCGCATGGACCTCGAGAAGATGTCCGACGAGGTCTCGAACATCACCAAGTTCTTCGGCGACTGGCACCTGGCGCGCATCTACATGGCCTGCGCGGACCGCTTCCATCTCAAGGACTGGCAGCTCGCGGTGGAGAGCAAGCTCAAGACCCTCGACAATCTCTACAACATGGTCTTAAGCGACATCAACAACCGCCGCATGCTGGTCCTGGAAGTGGCCATCGTGGGACTCTTCGTAGTCGACATCATCTACATCGTCCTCTCGGCAGGGAAGTGACCCACCGCGCGGGCTTCGTATCCCTGCTGGGGCGTCCCAACGCCGGGAAGTCCACCCTGCTCAACGCCCTGCTGGGCCAGAAGATATCCATCGTCTCGCCCAAGCCGCAGACCACGCGGCACAAGCTCCTGGCCATACTCAACGGAGAGGACTTCCAGCTCTGCATGCTCGACACGCCCGGCTGGCTCGACAACGCGCAGGACAATCTCCAAAAGGCCCTCATCCACTCGGCCCGCTCCGCGGCCCGCGACGACGCCGACGTCCTGCTCCTGGTCGTGGAGCCCGGGGCTCCGAAAGAGGAAGAGCTCGCGGCGCTCAAGCGCTTGCTGAGGGAAGGCACGCCCTTGGTGCTGGTCCTCAACAAAACGGATCTCGCCTCCGCCGCGCAGAAGGAAGCCGTGAAGACCGCCTACGCCGCTCTCGCGCCGGTCGGAATCTACGCGGTCTCGGCCCTCAAAGGAGACGGGGTCAAAGCCCTGCGCGACGCTCTCATCGCCCTTCTGCCGGAATCCCCCGCCTTCTACGACAAGACTCAGGCCTCGGACCGCTGGGAGCGGTTCTTCGTCGCGGAACTGGTGCGGGAGACGATCTTCAATCTCTACCACGAGGAGATCCCCCACGCCTGCGCCGTGGAAGTCGAGGAGTTCAAGGAACGGCCGGGCAAGAAGGACTCCATCCGCGTCATCATCTACGTGGAGCGCGCCGGACAAAAAGGCATCATCCTCGGCAAGAAGGGCATGGGGATCCGCAAGCTCACGGAAGAGAGCTTGAGCCGCATCGAGAATTTCCTGGGCCGCAAAGCCGAACTCGAGATCTGGATCAAGGTCCGCGCCAACTGGCGCAAGGACACCTCCGCGGTCCACGAACTCGGCTACTAGCCGGAAAAATTCAATCGACCTCAAGTCTGTCCATGCCTGAATTTTTCCGGAGGGGTTTCAACACGGCGCAAGACACTGCGATGAGCAGAGCCCTATCAGATTTTGTAAAATTTCCAATAAGGATGCCGGCAACCGCGTGAAGACGCGCGAAGCAATCCTCACGGCTGCCGGCTTCGGTTCTATGAAAGCTCTGATCTGTCAAGCCGACGGCAGCGTACGACTCAGCGAGGTCCCGGTCCCCGTGATCGGAGACGGCGAGGCGCTCGTGGCGCCCGAGGTCTGCGGCCTGTGCGGCTCGGACCTGCTCAAGCTCATGCCCGGCGGCCATTCCAAGCCCGGCCCCTTGGGCCATGAAGTCGCCGGACGCATCACGGCCCTGGGACGCGGCGTACGCGGCTTCCGCATCGGCCAGCGCGTGGTCGTCGCCCACCACGTCCCCTGCTTCAAGTGCCACTACTGCCTGCGCGGCAGCCCCTCCATGTGCCGGGAGTTCAAGCGGACCAACCTCGACCCCGGCGGCTTCGCGCAGTTCGTGCGCGTCTCCGAGCGCCACGTCCGGCACACGATGTTCCGGCTCCCCGACGGGGTCAGCTGCGAGGCCGCGTCTCTGGTAGAACCTATCGCCTGCTGCCTGCGCGACATGCGCAGGCTCAAGCCGAGGAAAGGCGATACGGTCGTGGTCGTGGGACTGGGATTTATCGGCCTCATCATGCGCCTCTTGCTCGAGCGCGCGGGCGCGAACGTCGTGGGACTCGAACTCGACCCTGCCCGCATCCGACTGGCCCGCAGGCTCGGCCTTCGGCGCGCCTATCCGGGCTGGGGCGAGGCCGCGCGCAAGGCCGTGCAGAAGCTCAGCGACGGACGGGGCGCGGACGCGGTGCTCTTCACCGCGGGCCCTTCCTCCCTGGTCGGAGACTGCTTCTCCTGGCTGCGCGACGGCGGGACCGTCAACATCTTCGCGAGCTTCTCCCTCTCCTCGCCGCACGGCTCTCTCGACCTCAACAAGATCTATCACCGAGAGCTAACCCTTCTGACCGGCTACTCCGCGGAACCCAAGGACCTGCGCCAGGCCCTCTACCTATTGTCCTGCGGCGAGATAGACGCGCGCCCCTTCACGGGCCGGAGATTTCCCCTCTCGCGTTTTGATGAAGCCCTCCGGCTCTTCCGCGGCCGCAAGCTCATCAAAGCCATCCTCCTGCCGCAGGAGGTCCGATGAGAACTCCTCCAGAAGCCCCGTCCCGTAACGAAATCGCAGATTTCAAGGCGAGGCAAGGAGCCGACGAGCGACGAATAGCAGAGCTATTTGAGCGAGGAGCGACGCAGACGCAGCCTGAAAGCTGCGATTGCAGCAGGGACGAGGCTTTTGGATGAGTTCTATGCAGGCGGTCATCTTCCACGGGCCCAAGGACATCCGCCTGCAGGAAGTCCCCATCCCCAAACCCGGCCCCGGAGAGGTCCTGCTCAAGGTGGGCGCGGCGCTCACCTGCGGCACGGACTTCAAGGCCTACCGCCAGGGACACCGCGTGCTCCTGGGACCCTCGCCGGCGCCCTTCGGGCACGAGTTCTCCGGCACCGTGGCGGACGTGGGCCTGGGAGTGAGCGATTTCCGTCCCGGCATGCGCGTGGTAGCCGCCAATTCCGCGCCCTGCGAGGGCTGCTTCTTCTGCGCCAAGGGCCAGCCCCAGCTCTGCGAGGACCTGCGCCTGCACAACGGCGCCTACGCGCAATACAATCTCCTGCCCGCGCACATCGTGCGCAGGAATCTCCATCCCATCGCGGACTCCATGGATTTCAAGACCGCGGCCCTCTGCGAGCCCTTGGCCTGCGCCCTGCACGCCGTGGACGTGATGAACGTGCGCTCCGCAGAGAGCATCGCGATCCTGGGCTCCGGCATCATGGCCATGCTGCTCACCGGCGCGCTCAAGACGCGCGGCGCGCGCGTGCTGGTGGTGGGACGAGGGAAAGACAAGCTCGCGCACACCCTGGCCGCCGGGGCCGACCGCACGGTCAGCATCCACGACGAGGACCCGGTCCAGGCCGCGCGGGATTTCGCGGGCGGGCACGGCGCGGATTGCGCCTTCGAGGCCGTGGGCACCGCGGACACCTGGAAGACCGCCATCGCCATGACGCGAAACGGCGGACGCGTCTGCCTCTACGGCGGCTGCGCCCAAGGCACGCAAGTGCCGGTGGACGCCCACCGCCTCCACTACGGGCAGATATCTTTGCACGGGGTCTTCCACCACACCCCGAAGCACTTCCGCCAGGCCTTGGACCTCCTGAGCTCCGGCCGGCTCGACGCCGCGCGCTTCTTCGCCGGAGAGATCACCCTGCGAGAGGTCCCGGAATATTTCGAGCGCATGCACGCGCAGTCCTCGCTGAAAGTGGCGGTGTTCCCCGGATGAGACCGGCCACGCCCGACCAGCGCGCCATGCATCGAGCCATCGTCCTGGCGCGCCGAGGCGCGGGCGCGGTCAGCCCGAACCCCCGCGTGGGCTGCGTGATCGTCAAAAACGGCCGCGTGATCGCCGAGGGCTTCCATGCGCGCTACGGCGGACCGCACGCCGAGCAGGAGGCTCTGCGCAAGGCCGGAAAGCGCGCCCAAGGCGCCACGGCCTACGTGAATCTCGAGCCCTGCTGCCATTACGGCAAGACCCCCCCTTGCGCGAAGGCCCTGATCGCGGCCGGAGTCCGGCGAGTGGTCGCGGCCATGAAGGACCCCAACCCCTTGGTCTCCGGGAAAGGCTTCGCGTTCCTTCGCCGGGCCGGAGTGATCGTCGAGCACGGAGTCCTGGAAGAAGAAGCCCGGCGCCTCAACCGCTCCTTCATCCACTTCATGGAAACGGGACGTCCCTATGTGATCCTCAAGGCCGCGGCCAGCCTCGACGGCCGCACCGCCGACGGCTGGGGCCGCTCGAAATGGATCACGAGCGAGGCCGCGCGCGGATTCAGCCGGGCCCTGCGCGCGGAAATAGACGCCATCCTTGTGGGAGCGGAAACCGTGCTGGCCGACGACCCTCGCCTGACCGCCGAGGCCTGCGATGCCGGATCCGCCTCTTCTCCCGCGCGCGGAGTTCGGCGCATCCTCCGCAACCCCGTGCGCGTGATCCTGGACTCGCGGCTCCGTACGCCGGCCAAAGCCCGCGTGCTCGATGAAGCCGCGCCCACGATCCTGGCCTGCGCCTGCAAAAAAGAGCGGCCCTTGCCGCCCAATGTCTCCATCCTGCGCCTGCCGAGCTCCAAGGAAGGCCTCGATCTCAAGGCCCTGCTGCGCGCGCTCGCGGGCCGCGGGATATCCTCCCTTCTCGTGGAAGGCGGCAGCCGCGTGCACACCTCTTTCCTCCAAGCCGGGCTCGTCGATGAGGTCCAGCTCTATCTCTCCCCCCAGGTGCTCGGAGGCAAGAACGCGCCGTCCATCTTCGAAGGACGGGGGTTCCCCTTGAGATCCGCCCCGAAGCTCCGAGACATCTCGATCCGGCGCATCGGCTCGGACCTGCTCGTCCAGGGACGCATGGGCCCCGCGAAGTCCGGACCCGGACCGCGGACGACGCCAAAACACGCGCGAAGGAAGGGAGTCTGACATGTTCACCGGCATCATCTTGAAGCTGGGCCGCGTAGTCTCGAACACGGGCTATCGCCTGCGCGTGGACACGGGCCTGCCCAAGCAGAAACGTGGAGCAAGCGTCGCCGTCAACGGCGTCTGCCTGACCTCGGTGGGGCAGAAAGGCGGGGTGCTGGACTTCGATGTGAGCCCCGAGACCCTGAGCCTGACCAATCTCGGCGAACTCAAGCCCAAGGACGCGGTCAACATCGAGCCCTCCATGAAGGCCGGAGACTCCATCGGCGGGCACTGGGTCAGCGGGCACGTGGACGCCCGCGCGAAGGTGCTCGAGCGCGAAGACCTGGAGCAAGGATTCACGCGCATCCGCTTCGAGCTGCCTTCGGCCATGCGGGAGCTCTGCGCCTACAAAGGCTCGATCGCCATCGACGGGACCAGCATGACGGTCACGCGCGTGGGCAGGGATTTCTTCGAGACCGTGGCCATCCCCGAGACCTTGGATCGGACCACGCTGGGCCGGAAAAAAACGGGCGGGATCGTCAATCTCGAAGCGGACATGTTCGCCCGCTACCTCCTCAACGCCCTGAAAACATTGGACCTGCGCAGCCTGCTCGGCAAGCCCGCGGCCGGGCGAGCCGCGAAAGAATCCGCCGTGGACATCGTCTCCCGCTATCGAGGATCATGAACGAGGTTTCTTGATGAGTTCCAAGCACGAAACGTTCGACGACGTCCTGGGAGCGGTCGCGGACATCCGCAAGGGCCGGATGGTCGTCGTCGTCGACGACCCTCGCCGGGAAAACGAGGGAGACCTCGTCATCGCCGCGGAGAAGGCGACTCCCGCCGCGGTCAACTTCATGGCCAAGCACGGCCGCGGGCTCATCTGCGTGCCTTTGAGCGGCGCTCAGCTCTCCCGCCTGAGGATCGCCCCCATGGTCGACCGGCAGGCCCAGTCCTACGGCGCGGGGAAGGACACGGCCTTCACCGTGAGCGTGGATGCCCGCCGCGGGACCGGCACCGGGATCTCGGCCGCGGACCGCAGCCGCAGCATCCGGCTCCTGGCCTCGCCCTCGGCCAAGCCCGAGGATTTCATCCGCCCCGGACACGTCTTCCCCCTGCATGCGCGGGAAGGCGGCGTGCTCGTGCGCGCCGGACATACCGAGGCGGCCGTGGACCTCGCGCGCCTGGCCGGACTCAAGCCCGCGGGCGCCATCTGCGAGATCATGAACGCGGACGGGACCATGTCCCGGCTGCCCCATCTCAACCGCTTCGCCAAGCGCCACGGCCTGCGCATCCTCACGATCCGCGCGCTCATCGCGCACCGCCGCAAGACCGAGCGCCTGGTGCGCCGGCTCGCCTCGGCCCGCCTGCCCACCCGCTTCGGCGATTTCCAGCTGCACATCTACGAGGAAGCCCTGACCGGGCATCAGCACCTGGCCCTGGTCATGGGAGAGGTCTCCGGCAAAAAGGACGTGCTGGTGAGGGTGCACTCCTCCTGCTTCACCGGCGACGTGCTCTTCTCTCTGCGCTGCGACTGCGGCGACCAATTGGAAGCCGCCATGAAGCGCATCTCCCATGAAGGCCGCGGCGTGGTCCTCTACCTGGCGCAGGAAGGCCGAGGCATCGGACTGCTCAACAAGATCCGCGCCTATGCCCTGCAGGACCGCGGCATGGACACGGTGCAGGCCAACGAAGCCCTGGGCTTCGCGCCGGACCTGCGCGAATACGGGATCGGAGCGCAGATCCTCTCGGACCTGGGGCTGAGCACGCTCCGGGTCCTGACCAACAACCCCCGCAAGATCATCGGCATCGAAGGCTACGGGCTGCGCGTGAGCCGGCGCGTGCCCATCGAGACCGCGCCCAACCGCCACAATGCCCGCTATCTCTCGGCCAAGCGCCGCAAGCTCGGGCATCTGCTCGCCTGCGCAGGACTTCCGGAGGAGCTATGAAGGTTTTCCCGCCGTCCAGCCGCGAGAACGCGAAGTCCGCGCGCTACGGCATCGTGGTCTCCCGATTCAACGAAGAGGTCACCGAAAAACTCCTGGCGAATTGTCTGAGCACGCTCCAGAAGGCCGGCGTCCCGAAGAGCCATATCGATTGGGTCAGCGTGCCCGGCGCCTATGAGATCCCCTGGGTCGCGCAGGAACTGGCGCTCTGCGGCCGATACGACGTCGTCGTCTGCCTGGGCGCGGTGCTCAAAGGCGAGACGTCTCAGAACGAGCACATCGCGCGCTCGGTCATCGAGAGCCTCCAATCCATCATCCTCAAGACCCGCGTGCCCTGCGTGCTGGGAGTCATCACCCCGCGCACCTGGAAGCAGGCCGTGGCCCGAACGAAAGGCGAGAATGACCGCGGGCAGGAATCCGCCCTGGCCGCGCTGGACTTAGCCGAGCTCAAGCTCGGAGGCTGCATCGGGAGGACACGCTGATGGGACGCCGCAGACAAGGCCGCGAACTGGCGCTGCAGGCGCTCTACCTCTCCGACGTCTCGACCATCCCCGCCGACGAGGCCTTCGACATCGTCCGCATCGGAGTCCCGGCCGATGAGGATACCTTCACCTTCGCGCGCTCGCTGGCGGTCGGCACGGCCCTGCGCCAAAAAGACCTCGATGCACGCATCCAGGAAGTCGCGGCCAACTGGGCCATCGAGCGCATGGCCTGCGTGGACCGCTGCCTCCTGCGCCTGGCCTCCTACGAGCTTCTCCATACGCTCGACACTCCGGTGAACGTGGTCATCGACGAGGCCTTGGAGATCGGCAAGAACTTCTCAGGCGAGGATTCCGGACGCTTCCTCAACGGCATCCTGGACAAGATCAAGAACGCGCGCCCGGAGGCTCCTGAAGCCGCGCCCACGCCTGCATCCGCGCCGGAAGCCCCGGCCAAGAAGCCCCGCCGCGCGAAAGCGAAGGAAAACGACTAGTTTTTGTATCCCGGTTTCGCCGGAATGAGCCAGGACTTTCGAAGCGCAGCGCGCAGGGAGTCCGCCAGGAACAGGGGATCGGCAAAGTCCGAGAGCTCGCGCTGGCAGGGGAGATCGCAGCGCGCGCAGTCAGGCTCCTGCCCGCCGGCCGCGGACACCAGGCAGCCGTCCTTTTGCGAGCCGTCCGAAGACACGGTCGTCATGAGCCAGGGCCGGCATCCCCGCCGTGTCCCGACTCCCCGAAGGAACGAACGCGTGTTGAGGATGGGATGATGAGCGGAAAGCTCCAGGAGTTCCAGCGCGGCTCGGCGGCGCTCTTCGCTGTCCAGAGCCAAGGGCTCACGGCCCGGATAATCATAGGTGAAGCTGAACCAAAAACCTTGGACCCGGCCATGAAAGGCTTCCAGGATCGCGCGGAGCTGCGAGCGGTTCTCGCGGCACAGGGAGACCAAGGCGACGACGGGCGCCTGCATGCCGGAGATATTCCCGGACATGCGCCCGAAAGCGCCTTTCCCGCGAAGCCGGTCATGGACTTCTTCCAGCCCGTCGATGGAGACAAGGAAGCGATCCGGCCTGAGCCCTGTGAGCGGCCTGCCTGCGTTGGTCGCGACCGTGACCAGCAGTCCCTCGGCCCGGCCGAACTCGATCATTTGAGCCAGGTCCGGCCTCAGCGTGGGCTCCCCTCCCTCCAAGATCAGCTGGAGCACTCCTTGGCGGGCCAAGGCCTGGATGCGGGTCTTCCACTCCTCAAGAGACAGGTCCGGCGAAGATTCCGCGGTCCACGGGCAATGCCGGCAGCGCAGGTCGCAGCGGGAGGTCACCTTCAAGGACGCGACCATGGGCGAGCGGTCCCCGCAGAGGACCTTGAGCCAGCGCCATGCCGCATAGGCCCAAAGCCTCCCTCGGCGAAAGGCTGCCGATCGGCCTTCGCCGCGGACTGCCGGCCGCCGGATATCAAAGCCCCTCACGAGTCAAAGTCCGCGGCCGCAGCCAAGCTCAGGCCGGCCGCCAAGCGGCGATAGCCCTGCTCGCCGCAGCGCCGCCATGCGCCGGGAACAGGGCTGCGCAATGATCGAGGATCAAGGAGCGAAGAGAAGTCCAGATTGCGGGAGCTTCTCTCGCGCGCGAAAAGTCCCGGATTGCCCTGGACCATGCACCGGCTCCCGGGCGCGGTGAAGAAAGCCCGCATGCGCTTCCATAGCGCGGACAAGGATTCCTCGCCCAGAGAGCCGAAGCTGAGCGGCGCGAAATCGCAAGGCCGCACGCAGCCCGAGGCATCCACGTGCAGGCGGGAATACCCCCCGCAGCAGCCCAGCATCCCGGGCCGCTCCAAGGCCGGATACGCCACGACCCAGGGAGAACGCGGATCCTTGTTCATCTCCCGCGCCAGCGCCCCCAGCCGGAGTCCTTCCTCAGGACGCAGTCCGCTCCGCGCATCCCGCGCCAGCCGGCCCGCGGGCCTGGGCTCGAAGAACTGCACGCAGGAAACGCCTTTCTCGCGCAGGCCCCGCGCGAAAGCCGAAAGAGCCGTCTCGTCGAGGCGATCGCGCGTGATGAGCGAGGAAACATGGAGCCCGCAGCGTCCGTCGCGCAGAAGCCCCAGCGCGCGCATCACCGCGGCGTGGGCTCCGGGGAATCCCCTGCGGCGGTCATGCTCCGAGGGGTCTTCGTGATCCAAGCTGAGGCAGACCAGGAGATTGGGCATTCGCGAAAAAGCGGCGGCAGTCTGCGTTGTCAGGCCCACGCCGGAAGTGTAGACCATGGCCGTGGTCCACGGCGGGATGCGGGACAAAAGCGCGGGCAGGTCCGCGCGGCAAAGCGGCTCCCCTCCCGTGAGCGCCACGACAGGACAGCCCAGGCTCCCGAGCTCATCGACGGCGCGCTCGATCATCAGAGCGGGCATCTCCTCCTGCCCGCCGCCCTCGGAACAATGGCCGCAGCGCAAGGGACAGCGCGCGGTGACCGCGAGCGTGGCGATGAGCGGCGCATCCGCGCGCCGCGACTTCCAAGCCGCCTGCGCCGCCCGCAGAGCGCCCTGCAAGGACGGCCTCGGCCCGAGCAATCCCTTGCGTCCGCGCAGGAACAGCCGGCGCAAAAACGCCCGGGAAATGGGAAATGAGCTCATTCCCAGTAGAGAGTGAAGTCCTGCGCCGGATATTCGATGCGCACCATTCCCGCGGGGTCCTCGCTCGCGGCGCGAGACACGGCCAAGGGCGGCTGGGTGCGCATGGACTTGAGATAATGGAGCTTGAGCACCGCGCTCCGGGACCGTCCGCGAAGATGGACCTGCGCCGAATCCTTGGAGAAGCGGACCTCTCCGTCGGCTCCCTCCAAAAATGAATATTTCTCACGCACCGTGAAGGTCTTAAACAAGCCGAAGCTCGGGCCCCGCTCAAGATAAGCCGGCCGGCCGCTGAAATAGCGCTCGCTCTCAGGCGTCCAGCAGACGATCCAGCGCACGTTGTAGTCCTTGAACAATCGGCGCAATTCGGCGAGAGGATAGCCCTCGATAGGACGGTCCATGAGCCGGCCGTCCATCAGCCAGAAGCGCGAATAGAGAGCGCGCCGCACCCAGGGAACCACGCCGGAGACATACTGCCGGTCCCCCGGAAGCATCAGGAGCGGAAGAATATGCGAGCCGTAGAGCGGATGCACGAGCAGGCCTTCGGAATCGAAGCAGTGGGAAGCCTCCTCCAGGAGGATGCGGCCGGAGCCGTCGGTCCGCGCGGCGATCCAGTCCTGCAGGCGCACGAAGTCGGGCGGCAGTCCCGCGGGGAGAAGCGGGCCCTTGAGCAGGAGTTGGAGCGAGAAGGCTGCCGCGAAAAAGAGCCCGGGCAGGAAGACCCAGCGCCGGAGCAAGCCGGAACCGCAGCGGATGAGCATGAGGAGGAAGAGAGGATAAATCACGAAGACCATGCGCAGCGGCGTCTGGTTGACGCCGAAGTTTCCGCCCGGACCCAGGCAGAAGAGCACGTAGGCGATCAAGGCCAGGATCGAATAGCCGCAGACTCCCGGCCGGCAGGCGCGCGCGCGCACGCTGCGGGCAAAAGCGGCCAGGAGCATTCCGGCCGCGGGAATCATCCCGCCCAGGAAGAAGTTTCCCGCGGGATGGAAGCGCAGCAGAAGCATCCTGCGCAGAAGCGGTCCCGCGATGTAGGCGTCGTCTAAAAGGCAGTTGGAAGTCCCCTGGAGCACGGGAACGGTCTTGAGCATGGCGGGGATATTGCCCGCAAGTCCCGCGGCGAGAGCGGCCAAGGCTTTCCAAGGCATGCGCCGGGCAACGCAGCCCTGCACCAGCACGAACACGGCCATCGGCACGATGGAGAGAGGATTAATGAAGAAAACGAGCCCGCTAAGCAGGGAAAGCCCGAGCGTCCCAAGCAGCCCGATGTTCGGGCGCTCGCAGAGCGCGAAGAACACGCACACCCCGTAGGTCGCGACGGCCCAGTGGAAGGAGCCCGCGTAGATGAAGATCATGTCCGAGACCAGGATGAAGGGCAGCAGCCAATCGATGAAGGTCTCCTGTTCTTCCCTATCGTCGAGGAAGAGCACGGCCAGGACCCGGCAGAGCAGAGGCGCCGCGAGCAGCCACGCCAGATGGAAGCCGTTGTAGAGGACATGCGGAGGCACGCAGCGAAGGACCTTGAAGAGCAGGAACCATAGCCCCGTGGAACTAAAATACATCGAGTGCCCGATGAAATAGCCCGCATTGGAGAAAGGCGTATACGCGAACCCTTCGAAGTTCATCACCGCGATGAAGAAGCGGATGGCATGGTCGTCGGTGAAGAAGGGCTGGGAGAAGAGCGGTCGGGATAAGGGAGCGACGGCCGCGAGCGCGAGCGCGGTCAAGGCCCAGCGCGCGGCTTCCCGTCCGAAACGGACGCGGCCCGGCACGCGGTTCATGGCTGCATCCGGCACAAGAAGAGCATCCAGGACGCGCCCACGACCGCGTAGAGCGAGCGGTAGGCGAAGCGGAAATCCCGCAGACGCGCGGGAACCAGCCCGCCCTTGCGAAGAGACAGGAAAAGGCCGATGTAGGCCAAGACCGCGGCCGCGGCCACGGAAAGCATGGGGCGCGGCGCCCAGCCGCCGCGGCACAGAGAGAGGAGATACAGGCTCGAAAGCGCGATCAGCACGAGCGCGGCCAAGAGGACCCGCTCAGGCCCGAAGAGCACGGCATGCGTGCGCAGGCCCGCGCGCAGGTCCGCCTCATGGTCGAGCGCTTCGTGATTGAGATGTCCGGCCGCGTACAAGAGCCCGAAATAGACGCCGATCAAGAGCCCGGCCGCGTCCAAAGGGCTCTTCATGAGCCGCCCGAAGAGATAGTAGGCCGTCCCGGCCGAGAAATGGACCAGAGAGGACGCGAAAGGGACCGCCTTGAGAAAGATCTTCTCGTGGCTGTAAAGAAAAGAGAGCCCTGCCACGAACGCGGCCATGGCGAGCACGCGCGGACCGGAGGCATACGCAAGCAGGGCCGCGGCCGCCAGGAGGCTCCAAGACAATTCCCCCACTCGGCGCGGCCCCAGCGTGCGCGCGCAGGAATCGCTGCGCGCTTCATTGAGGCGGTCATGCTCCCAACCGCAAAGGTCGTTGAATGCGTAGACATGGCCCAGAAGGAGCACGAAGCCGGCCAGAAGGACTCCGATGCGCAGAAAACCTGTTCCTGAATGGGGCAGTCCCAAGGAGAGAGCGCCCAGCAAAGGGATTCCGGCCAGGAGAAGGGATTCCCCCACGCGCATGCATCCAAGATGATCGGCTATCGATGCCCGCATAAGTTATGGACTGCCTTATCGAATCCGCGGCCTCTCAACGCATACCGGCCGTGCAGAAAGCATAGCATACCGCTAGTGCCGCGACCGACACATAACCGGTGTTTTGAAGGCGCGTGATTGCGGAGAGCACAAGACTCGACGAGCGAGCAGTGCGTGAGCACTGTGAGTGCGGAGCAACGCCTCGGCTCGCTCCGAAAATCGCGCGACAAAAACACCGGTTATGTGTCGGTCGCAGCACTAGGACTTAAGACCTGAATCCTATGCTCTAAATGACACGGCCGAGCTAGGACTTAGAACCCGCGCGGCCTGAATGCTTTCACGCTATATTCACGTTGTGAAGCGCGGCTTCTCCGTTCTGCTTTGCCTCGTCCAGCTCTGGGCGCTCGTCCCGATCCCGGCCCGGGCGGAGTTCCAGGCCGCGCAAACAGCGGCCGCACCTGAAGCCGTCGTCATTTCAAACATCGGCAGTCTGAACATCGGCGCGGCCGGGACTTCACTGCTCCCATCGGCGATCCCGGATGCGAAAAATCTCTCGCTGATCCAGCCTCTACAACTCCCGGCAATGCTCCAGCTGCCGCGCTCGGCGGGCAACCGCGCGCTGGAACTGCCTGAGCAAACGCCCAAGACCGTCTTGTCCGATACTTTCCCGACCGTGACCGTACTGGAACGGACTCCGGGCCGCCACGAACCGGCGCTTTCTCAAGCAAACACTGGAAAGAACCCTCAAAAAACAGCTCCCGCAGTCCGGCTCAAAACACAGTTCTCGCGGATCAGCGCCGCGCTCGCGGATTTCACGTCCGGGCAGGATAAGGACAGCTCTCCGGAAACGATCGGAAGCTCCGGACAAAGCCTCATGGACCGCATCCTTGAGCGCAAGGCCGCGCAAGAAGACCCCTTTGCCGCGGCGACCTTCCAAAACGCGACGAAAAAGCACTCTCCCCTGTCCGCGACGAGCCCGCAAGATGAGACCGCGAACCGCTTCGCCGACGCAAGCATCCGACAAATCGAAGCGGACTCCGCCGCGAACAAGCCCAAGCCCGGACCTCTTGCAACGGGACTTCTCAGGCGCCTGATCTCCAAAGCCCCCGTAACCGCGGGCCTCATCCTCCTCAACGTCCTGATATTCTGCGTCGAGGCCTATGCATTCCCCGTCGGACTGCCGCGCGCGACGTTTGAGGGCCATTGGGCGCTGACCCCGGCCAAACTCCTGTCCGCGCTGGCGCAAAGCAGCGGGCTCGACATCCTCGCCGCGGCTTTTCCCCTCCTGTCCGCCATGTTCCTGCATACGAACATCGGCCATCTGGCGGGAAACATGCTCAACCTGCTGCTGGTCGGACCCGCCGCGGAAAAAGCATTCGGAGGCAAACGCGCGCTCACGATCTACCTGTTCAGCGGCTTCATCGCGCACGTCGCCTACACGCTTCTGCCGGCGCTCTTCGGCATCGCGTGCTGGCAGACCCTGGGCGCCAGCGCGGCGATCTACGGATTGTACGGAGCATCGCTCAGGCCCAGCTTTCAGAAAGTCCAGGAGCACCAGGGTGATTTGTCGGATTGGATGGACGCCGACGTCCTTCGCACGGTCCGCGCCATCTTCATCATCCTGTCCGCGGCGCCGATCCTGTTCAATGAGTTCCCCGTCGCGTTCATGCAGCTGCTGGGACTGGCATCCTTTGACGGGACCAATCACCTCGCTCATTGCATGGGCTTCCTGACCGGCTTCATCCTAGAGAAAGCATTCAACCGCCGCTCCGTCACCCCGGCGGAGGCCGGGGGCAGGCAATCCCTGGGCCCCGGGTCAAGCCCGGGGTGACGACACCACTAGGATTTTGTAGATTCACCGTGTGACACGCCCGCCTCAAGACGCGCAGAAGGAGATCGAGGCCCTGCGATGGGAACTCCGCGAGCATGAGCGCTTTTACTATGTGCTCGAAAGGCCCGTCATCTCGGACGAGGAGTTCGACAGGCTCTTGGAAAAGCTCAAGGCCCTGGAGGCCGAGCATCCCGAACTCATAACCCCGGATTCCCCCACCCAGCGCGTGGGCGGCGCCGCATCCTCGACATTCGCGGCCGTGCGGCATCGCCTGCCCATGCTCTCTCTGGACAACTCCTACGACGCCGCGGACATCCGCGCCTTCGATGAGCGCGTGCGCAAAGCCCTGGGCCGGGCGCCTTCCTCTTATATGGTGGAAGGGAAGATCGACGGGCTCTCCTGCAGCCTGGTCTATGAGAACGGCCTGCTCGCCCTTGCCGCCACGCGCGGCACCGGAGAAACCGGAGAGGACGTCACGGCCAATGTGCGGACCCTGCGCGCCGTGCCCCTTCGGCTCGCGATGGACAACCCGCCCGCGGCGCTGGAGGTGCGCGGTGAGGTCTATCTCCCCAAGAAAGAGTTCGAACGCATCAACAAAGACCTCCAGGACGCGGGAGAAGCGCCCTTCGTCAATCCGCGCAACTGCGCCTCCGGCTCCCTGCGCCAGAAAGACCCCAAGGTCACGGCTTCCCGCGGCCTGCGCTTCTTCGCGCACTCCTTCGGCCGCGTCGAAGGCATGGAGCCTCCGGCGACCCATTCGGCCTGGCTCGAGTTCTGCCGCGCTTGCGGCTTCCCGGTCACGGAGGTGCTCAAGCGCTGCCGAGACATCGACGAAGTCCTCTCGTTCTACGAGGAGTTCAAGGAGCGGCAGTTCTCCTTGGACTACGAGGTCGACGGCTTGGTCGTCAAAGTCGATGCGCGAGCGGAACAGGCCGTCCTGGGATCGACGGCCAAGAGCCCGCGCTGGGCGGTCGCCTTCAAATATCCGGGCCGTCAGGCCACGACCGTTCTGCGCTCCGTGACCTTCTCCGTGAGCCGCGCGGGCGTGATCACCCCCGTAGCCGGCTTGGAACCCGTTTTCCTGGCCGGGGTCACGATCTCCTCGGCCACGCTCCACAATTTCGAAGAGGTGGCCCGCCTGGACGTGCGCGTGGGCGACACCGTGACCATCGAGCGCGCAGGAGAGGTCATCCCCAAGGTGGTCCAAGTCGTGCGCGAGAAGCGCACGGGCAAAGAAACTCCGCTCTGCCCGCCTGCGTCCTGCCCGGTCTGCGCGGGCGCGGTCGTCAAGGAAGAGGAGTTCACGGCGTGGCGCTGCATCAACCCCTCCTGCCCGGCCCAGCTCAAGCGCGGCCTGCTCCATTTCGTCTCGCGCGACGGGCTCGACATCCAAGGCTGCGGGGAACAGGTCGTGGAACAGCTCGTGGACAGGAAGCTCGTGCTCGATTTCGCGGACCTCCTGAACCTGAGCAAGGAAGTCCTGCTGACCCTTGAACTCTTCAAGGACAAGCGCGCCGAGAATCTGCTCGCCCAGATCCAGGAAGCCAAGACCCGCCCTCTTTCCCGCCTGCTCTTCAGCCTCGGCATCCGCCAAGTCGGAGAGAAGACCGCCCAGGACCTGGCCGCGCATTTCAAGACCTTGGATGCGCTCATGGCCGCGAAAGCCGAAGACTTGGGCGCGGTCCGGGACGTGGGACCCGTGGTAGCCGAGAGCGTGGCCGGCTTCTTCCGGCAGGAGAGCGTGCTCCGGCTTCTGGCGCGGCTCAAGGCCGCGGGGGTGCGCACCGACGAGCCCGAGACGGCTCCGCGCGAAGAAACGCCGCTCTCGGGAAAGAGCTTCGTTTTCACCGGAGAGTTGGAGTCCATGCCGCGCGAGCAGGCCGAGCAGAAGGTGCGTTCGCTCGGAGCCAAGACCTCCTCCTCGGTATCCAAGAAGACCTCCTTCGTGGTCGTGGGCAAGGAGCCGGGCTCCAAGGCCAGGAAGGCCGCGCAGTTCGGCGTGAACATCCTCGACGAGGCCGCCTTCCTGGAACTCATCGGGAACCCTAGGCCATGAGCGCGAAAAAGACCGCCCTTCTGAGCGTTTCGGATAAGACCGGGATCGTGGAATTCGCCATCGGGCTCTCGGAACTCGGCTGGGATATCCTGAGTTCCGGGAGCACGGCTCAGGTGCTCCGCCAGGCGGAACTCTCCTTCCGGGACGTCTCGGAACTCACGGGCGCGGCCGCGGGAACCTCCACGGAGCTCCTGGCCGGGCGCGTGCGGCTCCTGCAGCCCAAGCTCTTCGCGGGCATCCTCGCGGACCTCACGGACGCGCGGCACGCCAAGGACTTGGAGCGGGAAGATATCCCCTCCATCGACCTGGTGGCAGCGAACCTTTATCCCCTCTCCGAGGTCTTAAGCGGAAATCCCTCGGGCGCGGACGTGCTGGACTTCCTCGACGTCGCCGGCTCCGCGCTCCTGCGCGCGGCCGCCAGGAACTATCCCCGCGTGCTGGCGCTGTGCGACCCCAAGGACTATCCCGCGATCCTGGAAGCCCTGCGTCAAGGGAGCGTGAGCAAGGAGCGCCGCCAGGCGTTGGGCTCCAAGGCTTTCCATTATGTCGCTTACTATGATTCCACGGTCGCGCAGTACCTGGGTTCCGGCTTCGAGCATCTGCCCGAGGAACTGGTCATGGGACTCAAGAAGGCCGTGGACCTGCCCTACGGCGAGAACCCGCACCAGCGCGCGGCCCTCTACCGCTTGAGCGGAGCCCGGCCCTGGGGACTCAATGCCGCGGCCGTGGTCCATGGACGTCCGCTCAACTTCAACCACTATCTCGGGATGGACCTGGCCTGCGAGCTGGCCGGAGAATTCCGCGAGCCTGCCTGCGTCATGGTGCGCCACACCAATCCCGCCGGCGCGGCCGTTGCGGACCGCCCGGCCGAAGCCGCGCGCCTGGCCTACCGGTCGGACCCGGCCGGCTGCACGGGCGCGATCGCGGCCTTCAACCGCCCAGTGGACGAAGAAACGGCCAAGGCCCTGGCCCCGGAGAACCTGGAGTGCATCGCGGCCCCGGAGTTCTCAGCTCCGGCGCTGGACATCCTGCGCAAGAAGAAGGACCTGCGGCTGGTCTGCGTTCCCTCGCTGCTTCTATTTCCCGAGGAGATCGACATCAAGGCTGTTTCCGGCGGGCTTCTGGTGCAGGAGAAGGATCATCCCACGGTCTCGCCGGAACGCCGGATCGCGAGCAAGCGAAAGCCCACGGATCTGGAATCCGCGGCCTTGGAGTTCGCCTGGCGCGTGGCCAAGCACACCTTGACGCATGCGGCCGTGCTCGCGCGCGGAATGGTCACTTTGGGGATCGCGGGCGGACAGACCGCGCGAAGGGACGCGGTGCGCCTGGCGCTTTCCAAGAGCCAGGAGCGCCACCCGATCGTGTCCCCCGCCCTGCCGCTGGCGCTGGCCTCCGACGGCCCCCTGGGGCCCGCGCATATCCGGGAAGCCGCATCCTCGGGAGTGAGCGCGGTCATCGAGCCGGGCGGAAGCCCGGAAGACGCGGAGGCGGTGCGGCTCTGCGACGAGCTTCACCTCTGCCTGGTCTTCACCGGCATGCGCCACTACCGCCACTAGCCGAAAAAATTCAGTCGGCCCCAAGTCTTTCCATGCCTGAATTTTTCCGGGGCAGGCTTCAACACGGCGACAACGGCAGCGGAAATAGAATCCGGGCTAGACGGGGAGGGCGTCTTCGTCGGGACGAGGGGCCGAGGTCGGCCGCTCGGGCTGCGCTGGAAGGGTCGCGAAGCGCGGCGCGGGATGATCACGCAGAGAACGGGTCTTCTTCCAGACGATGACACGATAGAGGATGAAGCCCAAGACCAACGCCCAGGCGCCCCAGAACAGAAGCTCCAGATGCTGCCGTTCGAATCGTCCCCAATCACCCATATTCTTTCCTTTCCTCTATATCCGCCGCGACTATGATAGCACGCCGCCGCGGGATCATGACTGCCCTGCCGCGCGTCTCGATATTATATTCCGATCCAGGATATCCCTATTAGCAGGCTGCTGAAAAAGCCCTGATTTTAAGGGCCTCGGCCGGACCGGAAGCCCGATAGAGCCCAACTGGCTTCGAATTTCTTGCCGGAGAGTCCAACTCGGCTCCCATCGCGCTGTCCGTCATG
>JBAZUV010000030.1:0-24749 GCA_041661185.1 Elusimicrobiota bacterium | reverse complement strand
TATCGTGCATCCGGACCCGTGGCGTCTGGCCCGCAAGGCCTTCGCCTGAAGAGCGTCGTGCGGGAAATCCGCACGCGGCGTTCTGTGGGGGGGCGGGCAGGCGACTGCCCGCCCTACCCGATAGTCGGCCTCAAGTCTGTCCATGCCTGGATTTTTCCGGCTAAGGCTGCTTGTCGAAGTAGGGATGCTTGAGCACCGGGGGCTTCTGAGGCTTCTGCTCGGACTTCTTGAGCTCCATCTCCGAGATCAGAACCGAGGGCGCGATGATGCTCGCGGGCACGCGTCCGTGATTGTAGCGGTAGATCCCGACGCGCCAGCAGTCATGGACCCGGCGCCGGTCCGAGGCGGCCGCGATGTCGCGCAGGCTGCGCAGGGAGGCTCCCGAGAATTCCGCGTTGCGCACGAGCTCTTCCTTGCCCGTCTTGACGTCCACGCGGTAGACGAGGATGGGCGCGGCCAGGGCGCCTTCTTTTTCCGGAGCGGCCTCGGAGATGCGGCGGATGATCAGCCCGTGGGAAAGCCCGAATTCCGAGGCGCGTTTGCGCAGTTCCTGCTTGAGCTCCGCCTCGCTCATGGTTTCGGAGGGCTCGAAGAAGAGATTGGAGATCTGGGCCTCCGGGAACTCCCAGAGAGTGCCGCGGCCGTGCCCATTGGAGGCATTGCGGTCCTTGATCGGCGAGCGGCTCATGAGAAGGTCCTTGAGGATACCCTTCTGCGCGAGCAGGACCTTTCGGCCGGGCATGCCTTCCGCGTCGAAGTCGTAGCTGCCGGCCAGCGGGGCGCCCGCGGACTCTCGGGCGCCGGGATCGTCGTATACGTCGAAGAGGGGGGAGATGACCCTCAGCCCCAGACGCGAGGAAAATTCCCCGTGCGAGAAGAACTCCTTGGATTCCTCGTTCTCGATCCAGAGCTCGCGCGGGAAGGAGATGCTGCGCGCGAAGAGCTGGTTGAGGAATTCTCCGGAGGCCTGCCCTTCCAACAGCACGGGACCGAGATAGGCCTCGGCTTGCCGGGCCGAGCACAAAGCCGTCACGTCCCCGGCCAGGGCCCGCGCCTCGCCCTCCAGCGACGAGAAGTCCGGCATCTCCGAGGCCTTGCGGCGCAGGATAAGGCGGCGGTCCTGGACCGGGATGCCGTCCGCCGCCTGTCCCGAGGCGTTGAAGTTCATTTCGATGAAGTCCGCCGGGCGGAGGATCCTTCGGCCTTCGCTGTCCAAGAGCCGGATGGCGCGACGGACGTAGGACAGCTGCACCGAGGAGCGCTGGATCGCGGGGTAAAGGCGGAACACGGCCGACAGCTTGCGCACTCGCTCCTCCCAGAGCGCGCGGTCGAGGCCTTGCGCCGTCGGGGCTTGCGAGGACGCGAAGACCTCGTCCTTGGTCAGGTCCGGCAATGCGTCCGTGATGTTGCGGCCGTGCTGGTAGGCGGTCTTCTGAGAGAGCTTCTCAAGGGCCTGCTTGTAGGCCTGGTCGGCCGTGGTCCAGAGCGCCGCGCGCAGGGCGTCGTAGTCGTCTTCCACGGGCGCGGAATTCGTGAAGGGCTGGTAGCGCCAGTAGTCCCTGCCCACGTAATGCGCGTTGTCGAAGGTCCTGTTTCCCACGCGCAGGAGGACGCGGGCGCTGCGTGAACGCTGCTCGTTGGGATTCTTGAGCGCGCCGAAGCTCCCTTCGATCTCGATGCGGTCGTCATCCTGGACCGTGACCGCGACGAAGTACGGCTTGCCCATCTTGTCCATCTCCAGCCGGCTGGTCGTGCGGTTCAACTCGTCCTGCATGGCGTCGAAGACCCGGTCGACGGGCTCCGCCGAGCGCGCCGAAGGACTCAGAAGGATGAGCAGGAGCAGGGCCGGCGTCCGCAAGGAGGGGGTCATGGCTGCCTCCGGTCGTGGAAGGGCGGCGGCAGGATGGGGGGTTTCTCCGAGGACTTCTCCTTCTTCTCGACCTCGATCTCGCCGAAGAGGATGCTGGGAGAGACCGCGGACACGGGGACTCCTCCGGACTCCGCTCCGCAGGTGCCGTTGAATATCCCGTCGTCATCGGCTGCGGCGATGATCCTGGAGAAGGAGGTCAGGGGCGTTCCCACGATGTCTACGCCGCGCACGACTTCATCGGGCCGCCCGTCCGTGTAAACGCGGTAGACGAGCAGGGGGATGACCTTGAAGGATTGCGGGCCGCTGCGGCCCGTGCCCGTGTTTCCGCCCGTGATGTCCTCGAAGATCATGCCGTAGGGCTTGCCTTGTTTTTTGACTTCCGAGATGAGGCGCTCGCGCAGGCGGGCATAGGGCATGCGCTCCTTGGCTTCCACGACCAGATTGGCCATGCGCGGGACCACGTCGTATCCCGCGTCCCTGCGGCCGTGGCCGTTGCTTTTTTGGAAGGCGCGGATGGGCAGGCGGGACATGAGGAAGGAGCGAAGGCTGCCGTCTTCGATGAGGGAGACCCGGCGCGCGGGCATTCCTTCGTCGTCGTAGAGATAGTGGCCCCGCAGGTCCGTGCCGTGCAGGCGCTCCAAGGTCGGGTCGTCGTAGACGCTGATGAAGGGCGCGGTCACGGGCTGGCCGAGCATCTTGGCGAAGGTCTGTCCTTCTTTCTCCATCTTCTGGCGGTGGCCTTCCAGACGGTGGCCCATGATCTCATGGAAGTAGACTCCCGCGGCGCGGGCGCGCAGGATGGCGGGCCCGGTGTAGGGCTCGGTGATCGGCGCTTTGAGCAGGGATTCCAGTTCGGAAACGGAGCGCCGCATGTCTTCGAGGACTCTCTCCTCCGGCGGAAGCCCCGAGGGGTCCTGGGCGTCGTAGGCCTTGAAGCGGTAGAGATCCATGCCGTCGGAGGTCCGGCCCGTGAGGCTGTAGGCCAGCCGGACGTAGACGTTCCCGTCGACGACCCGCGTCCCTTCGGAGCTTGCGTAGTAGCGGTTCTCCGCGCGCGCTCCGACGTAGATGTCGGAGTCCAGGATGAAGGGATAGCGCTTGAGCTCGGCTGAGAGGCGCTTGAGCCGCTCTTTCCAGAGAGCGGCGTCCAGGGACGGCATCTGGACCGCATGCACGGCGGAGGTCGGAGCTTCTTCGGAGAAATCATCCGATTTATCCTCTTCCTCCGCGGTCACGGCCTTGTTGGCCGAAACCTTGGTGTAGCGGTCCACGGCTTCCCGGTAGACGTCTTCGGTCCGCAGCCAGATGTCCGCGCGCAGGGCGTCGGGGTCATCCTCGGAGGAGACCTCCGTGAAGTGCCGTTGTCCGTTCCCTTCGGACCACGACTCATGTCCTTTGATCTGGTGCGTGTTGTCGAAGCGCCGGTCGCCTACGCGGAGGTCCACGTCGAGGCTGCGGTAATGCTGCTCATTCTCCGCGTTGAGCGCGCCCAAAGACGCGGTGATATCGTGCGTCCGCTCATCGCGCAGTTCGTAGCCGAGATAGTAAAGGGGGACCTTCTCCGCGTTCTTGAGGCCTTTGACGGTTCGGCCCAGCTCGGTCTCAAGAACCGCGAGCACCGGGTCTTTGGAGAGTTCCGCGGGTGCGGTCCCTGCGGGTCCTACAGGCGCGGAGAAAGCGCTTTGCGCGAGGAAAATCGAGATGAGAATGTGGAGGATGGCCATGG
Organism: Elusimicrobiota bacterium; assembly: GCA_041661185.1. Classification (GTDB taxonomy): domain Bacteria; phylum Elusimicrobiota; class Elusimicrobia; order UBA1565; family UBA1565; genus JBAZUV01. The sequence continues at coordinate 21,153 of JBAZUV010000030.1, read as the reverse complement.
CAGAGAGCATACCCGAAGGGTCCTTTCTCGTCAATAGGACTCGACCTCACCAATTTTCCACGGCAGGTGGAGCAGAGGGGAAACACCCTCCCTTCCCCCGGCGCCCCTGGGAACTGGTTCCTAGGGGCGCGGGGGAAGGGAGGGACTTCTCCCTGCTCCATCCGCCAGGAAAATGGGCGAGGTTGAGTTAATTCATCGCAGCACTATTGGCCTAGGAGGGGATGGGTCCATTGCCGTTTATGGGCTGGGGCTAGAGGCCTGCGAGGTTTTGCTCAGGGCTTTCCTTTAATGAAGACCGTTATTGACGATGAGAAAGTTTCTCTGGAGTGAAACCATGAATAGACGTATTGAACGGACGCTGGCGTGCGTCGTTTCCATGCTGCTCATCCTGTTCTCTCCGGGACTGGGCGCGTATTCGGCATTTGCCCAGACCGTGGCGCAGAACGCGGTCGTGGTCCCGGGCGTGAGCGCCTCTCTAGCCGGGGTCGGCGCGGTGCAGGCGTCCAAGGCGGGAGTGTTCGCGCTAGTCGAGGGGCTGCAGATTCCCCTGCCGAGCATCCTGCCTGCGCCTTCCGGCCTGGGAGTCCAGGTGCTGTTTCCTCAGATTCAAAACAGCGGGAGTTCGGTCCTCAAGAGCTTGAAGCTGACGGGTTCTTATAAGGATTCGAAGATGCCTTCCGAGACTCCCGACCGGGACAGCGGTCCGGATTCTACGGACGGGCTCGATGGACTCGGCAATACCCCGCGCCGCGGCAGCGACGGGCCGGATTCCAGCTCGGACGGCTCGGACAACGACCGCAGCGGCAACAGCGGCCTTTTCAGGTCCATCCTGCGCGGGTCCAAGAGCTTCCTGCAGCTGAAGGCTTTTTTCACGGACTCCGGCAGCATGCCCGATGAGAGCGGCGCGGACAGGGACGATTCCCCGGACGGCAGCGGCGGCCTCGATGAGCTCGGCAATCAGAGGCGTCGCGGCGGCGAGGGCGGGCCGGATTCCGGCTGGGACGGCTCGGACAACGACCGCGGTGGCGGCAACGGACCTTTCTCCACGGAGTTCAAGTCCGCGAAAAGCTCGCTGAAGCAGTCCTCCAAGCAGCAGCCGGATGATTCGGTCGGCCCGGATGAAGTCCCCTCCGAGTTCCCGGACAGAGATTCCGGCGGAAGTCCCGACGGAGTCGGACCGGAGTTTCCTTCACGGAGTCCTTACGACGACGGGCCCGACGGCTCCGGCGGAGTCCTTTTCCGCTCGGGCGTCGAAAGCCTGCGCCTCTCCCGCGTCGGGGGCGGGGTCGGCGAGCTGCGCGCTGCGCGCGGCTCGCGGACTCTGCCCCTGAAGTTCTTCGGGCTGGCCGTGCCGGTCTTGGCCGCGGTATCGGCGGCGAGCATCTTTCCCACGACGCTCCTGGGCGGCTTGGCCTCCTATTTCGGGATACTGCTTCCGTCGCTCATCCTGCATGAGATGGCGCATGCCTGGGTCGCGGACCGTCTGGGCGACCCCACTCCCCGCAGCGAGGGGCGCATGTCTTGGAGCCTCAAAGGGATGTTGACGCATATCGATCCCATCATGACCGTGCTCGTCCCCGTGGGAATGATGCTCGTCTCGTGGTTGATGACGGGCGTTCCTCTCTTCATCGGCGCGGCGCGGCCGGTCAGCGCTCGCCCCGATAACTTCCGCGATCCCGTGGCAGGCATGGCCAAGACGGCCTTGGCCGGGCCGCTCGCCAATATCCTGATCGCGGCCGCGGCCGGGCTCGTGTTCCAGGCCGCATCCTTGTTCGCGATGCCGGTCGGGCTGATGAACTTCCTCGTCACCACGGCCTTCGTCAATGTCTTCCTCGGGCTGTTCAATCTCATGCCGCTCTACTTCTTCGGGTCCGCGGCCCTGGATGGGGCGCATGCGGCGCGCGGCCTGATCTCCAAGCTCTTCGGGGCGCGCGCGGCGGCCGCCTTGTTCGGGGATCCAGTCCGAGGCCTGAGTCCCGCGGCAAAGGCCGTGCATTCCATGCTTTTCATGGCCGTGCTGCTCAATTTCAGCGCCTGGTTCTTCCCGGTCGTGAGCCATGCCGCGGATTTCTTCTTGGGCAGGCCGATCGTGCAGTCGCTGGGCGCTGTCCAGCCGGACGCATCGTCCGCGGCGGCTCTGCGCGCCGGGTTGGGTCCGAAGCCGCAGGCTGCCGACGATGATCCGGAACTCGGCATGCCCACGGAGGATATGCCGGCGTCCGTGGACCTCATCGTGCGCTTCGACGGCGCGGCGCAGCCCTTGAACCAGGACCTTCACCTGAGCTTTGTGCGCGCCTCCTGGCAGCAGGTCCAGGGCTATGTGAACGCTTATCTCGCGGTCCAGAATACCATGCGAATGGAACTGGAGGCTGCGGGCCTGGGCTCCTTCTTTTTGGACCGCTACGGCGTGACGCCGGTGGCGACCTACAGCCGCATCAACTCGGCTACGCTTCGCGTTTCCGCGGACCGGGCCGACAGCTTGCGCGCCGACCTGGAGGGCCGGGGCTTCAAGGTCTATGAGAATCGGAAGATCCGGATCCCCGAGCCGATAGCGGAGCCGACGGCTCCCGAGGCAGGGCTTCCTTCCCGCGAGCCCGTGACCATCCTGGAGACGCTGGAGCTTTCGGATATGGCGCGCCTGCATCAGGAGGTCTTTCAAAAATGGGGCGCTCCGGCCGTTGAAATGGGATTCTTTGGCCGGGCCGCGCTCTCCATTCTCAACAAGTTCGGGCTCTTCTCGGCGCCCCAGCCGAAGATCGCGGTCATCGATACGGGCGCAGACACCGCTCATCCGATGCTGCGCGGCGTCCAGAACGTGGACGCCGCGGGCGGACGATCCGACAGTTGGCATCCCGAGATCCTTCGGGAGAACACCGACGACAACGGGCACGGCACCTGGGTGACCTCCATGGTCCGGGCGTATGCGCCGTGGGCCAAGGAGGTCCGCCACTACAAGGCTTTCGTCGCCGGGGAGGCGACCACCGACGATATCCTCAAGGTTCTTTCCCTCGCGGCCAATGACGGCAACATCATTTTCTCGGACGCCTGGGGGTCTTCTATCGGCGATCCGGAGAGTCCGGAGTCCTTGATGGTCCGCAAGCTGGCCGAGGAAGGGAGGGTGATGGTCTTCTCCGCGGGCAACGGCGGGCCGCGTCCCGACACCATCGGCTCTCCTGCGATCGTTTCTTATAAGGATGCGAAGACCGGCGCTCCGAGGGTCATCGCCGTGGCCGCCACGGACCGCGACCGCAAGACCGCCTACTTCTCCTCGCGAGGAAAGGGCAGTCCCAGAACGTCGAGCGATCCTCGCTACAACGGCTGGCCGCAGCGTCCGGACATCGGCGAGGAAGGCTACAACACGGAAGGCGCGTGGCCCACGGATAAGGTTCCCGGCCGCGTGGACTCGGTCATGGGACCGCTCAAGTCCCTTTCCGGCAGTTCCATGTCCGAGCCCAAGGTGGCCGGGACGATCTTGATGCTGGCCCAGCTTTTCGGCGTGACCTCCGTGGGCGAGAAGCTCGACGCGGTGGTCAACGCGGTCTTCAAGACCCTGGTTCATCCGCAGGGGCAGGGAGTCGACGAGATCGGGCAGGGCTTCAACGCGGTCTATGCCGCTTATGAGGAACTCTGCAAGACGATGCAGCCGGTGCTGCCGGGCTTTCTGCTCAAGCCCGCGCTCTGGGTCATGCGGAAGTCCGCGATGAATAGATACCGGAATGTCGCTCAGGCGGGAATTTGAATCGGGCGGCATTGACCTAGGTCAATGCGCGCATAATGGATAAAACGTTACACTAAAACCATGGCAACAGCCACTTGCACGAAGGTCCTTCTGGTCGACGACGACCGGCACTATTTGGAAACGCTTTCCGATGCGATGTCCTTGAAGGGCACGGAAGTCCATGGGGTCTCCTCCTGCGCCGAGGCGCTTCTTCGCCTGAAGGGCGGGCAGCTCCCCGCGCTCATCCTTCTCGACGTCCAGCTCCAGGACATGCACGGCTTCGAGTTCTGCCGCATGCTCAAGCGCTCCCTGAAATGGCGAAAGATCCCGGTGCTGCTCCTTTCCGCGAAGTATACGGACCCTTCCGATCGCGCCGAGGGCCTGCTCGCGGGAGCCGACGGCTACATCGCCAAGCCCATAAATCCGGAGAGCCTTCATCAGGAGATACAGCATCTCCTTGACAGGAATGCCTGAGCCCTGCTATCATCAATTTCCGTCGCCGCGTCGTTGAGTCGTTGGTCGCAGACTGCCGCAATACGCCGAGCCCTACCCAAAAACAGCTGAACATCGTCCAATAATCCGAGTACCCATCCCAAGGAGGATCCGTATTATGTCCGAGCTCCAACTCACCGACGCCAACTTCGAGCAGGAAGTCCTGAAGAGCCCGCAGCCCGTGCTGGTGGATTTCTGGGCTCCCTGGTGCGGCCCCTGCCGGATGCTGTCTCCGCTCATCGATGAACTGGCGAAGGAGTACGCGGGAAAGGTCCGGGTGGGCAAGGTGAACACCGACGATCATCCCGATGTCGCGGGACGCTTCAATATCTCGGCCATTCCCACGCTCATGCTCTTCAAGGGCGGGAAGGTCGTCGAGCAGATGGTCGGCGCGCAATCGAAGGCCGACATCAAACGAGTATTGGACCAAGTTGCGTAGATCGAGATTAGTCTGCCTCGGGCTTCTCCTGTCGGCCGCGTTCATCGGCTGCGGAAAGTCCTCGGACGGAAAATCGGCCGGGCGCAAAGCCGCGCCTGCCTTCGATCTCCCGACGGTCGGAGGGGGCCGCGCGCGCATGCAGGACCTTCGGGGAAAGGTCGTTCTCCTCGACTTCTGGGCATCTTATTGCGGCCCCTGCCTCGAGGCCATGCCGGAGCTGCAGGGACTCCTGGAGCGCCGGCGCAGCCAGGGGCTGGAAGTGCTCGGGGTAGGGCTGGAGTCCTCCGAGGGACTCGCGGCGGAGTTCCTCCGGGCCGCGGGAGTGCGCTATCCCTCCGTCTTGGATGTCGACGGAGCGGTCTCCCGGTCCTACGGCGTGCGCGGATTGCCGACTGCGATACTCATCGGCAAGGACGGGAGCGTGCGGCGCGTGTGGACCGGCTATGAACCCGGGCTTATCCAGGAGATCGATGCCGCAGCTTCGGCGCTATTAGAGGAAGGGACTGTCCGCGGCGGATGATGAGATGAACGAGCGCAAAAGGATGATCATCCTCGACGGGCATGCCTACCTGCATCGGGCCTACCATGCCTTGCCGCCGCTCAAGACCGCGGCTGGGGAGCCCGTGGGGGCTCTCTTCGGCTTCCTGAAAGCGATCCTGGGCATCCTGCGCAAAGAAGCGCCTGAATATTTCGCGGTCTGCTTCGATTCTCCGGGTCCCACCTTTCGTCATGAGCGCTTCCGCGCCTATAAGGCTCAGCGTCCGCCGACCGAGCCGGACCTCAAGGTCCAGCTCCAGCGCTCCCGCGAGCTGGTCCGTTCGCTCGGGATCCCGGCCGTCGAGCTTCAGGGCTGGGAGGCCGACGACCTCATCGCCACGCTCTGCGCGCGCGCGCGCGGCAAGGACTTGGAGGTCCTGGTCATCAGCGGGGATAAGGACGTGCTCCAGCTCGTGGAGGCCGGAGTGCGCGTGCTGCGCGAGACCAAGGATGCTCCCTACGACGATGCGCGCGTGCAGGAGAAGTTCGGCGTGGGTCCCGGGAAGCTCGGCGATTATCTGGCGCTCGTCGGAGACAGCGCGGACAACATTCCCGGCGCGCCGGGCATCGGGCCCAAGGGCGCGGTGAAGCTGCTCAATCTCTTCGGAGACCTGGATTCCCTTTTGAAGGCCGCGCAGGACGGGAATAAAGATCTTTCCGCCAAGCTCGCCGCTTCCCTGCGCGAGAACGCGGCGCAGGTCCGCTTGGGCCGGGAGCTGGTGGCCTTGGATGCGGATGCGCCGGTCAAGCTCGAACTCTCGGATTGCCGGGTCCGCGGGCCGCAGGCGACTCCGGAACTCGGGGCTTTGCTGGATTCCCTGGAGTTCCATCGGGTGAAGGCGGAACTGGGCTTTCCCGAGTCATCTCCTGCGGCCGCGAAGCCTTCGGCGCAGGCTCAAGTTCCGCAAACGCGCGAGGTCCTGCCGGGAGAATTCCTGAAGGCCGCGGCCGGGGCCGAGCGCGTAGGCTTGCAGGCGCATGCCGAGGAACAGGACTTGGTCGGCGGAGGCTTCTCGCTCTCCATGGGCTTGGAGGATGGGCGCTGCTGCTTGATCCGGCAGGAGGAGTTCGGCCGGCATCGAGCCGCGCTCTCCGGCCTGCTCGCCGGTCCTGTCCGCAAGTGCTCCTACGACTCCAAGTCGACCCTGCGCATCCTCTCGGACGCCGGATTCCCCGTGGGGGGGCCGATCTTCGACGCTCGCGTGGCGGCCTGGTGCCTTGGGGCGGGCCGCGAGCGCCTCGATGAGGAGGCTCTTTTCACTCGATATCTCGGCGCCGCTCCCGCCCAAGGAGATTCTGCGGCCTCCAGCGTGCTCATGCCTGCCTTGTCCCGCCGCTTGGATGCGGAACTCGAGTCCGCGGGTCTGCGCAAGGTCTACGAGGAACTCGAGCTTCCGCTCATCCCCATCCTCGTCTCCATGGAGAAGGAGGGGATCGCGCTCGACGTGGAATACCTGCGCGAGCTGCGCGCGGAGTTCGCGGGAGTCCTGGAGACTCTCAAGCGGGAAGTGGACGCGCTCGCGGGCGCCGAGGTCAATCTCAACTCGCCCAAGCAGGTCGCGGAACTGCTCTTCGGACGCTTGGGGCTCATGCCCGTCAAGAAGACCGGTTCCGGCGCGGCCTCCACCGATGAGGAGACCCTGCACGCCCTGGCCGCGCAGCATCCCATCCCGGCCAAGATCCTCGATCACCGCGAAACGGCCAAGCTCCAGTCCACGTACGTGGAGGGGCTGCTCGCGCGGGTCAGCCCTTCAACGAGGCGCGTGCATACCCATTTCGACCAGACCGGCACGGCCACGGGACGGCTCTCGAGCCTGGACCCGAACCTCCAGAACATCCCGGTGCGCACGGCGCTTGGGCAGAAGATCCGGCGGGCTTTCGTCGCGGAGAAGGGGAATGTCCTTCTTTCGGCCGACTACTCGCAGATAGAACTGCGCGTGCTCGCGCATCTGAGCGGGGATGAGGCTTTGCGCGAGGCCTTCCGCCTTGGGCAGGACGTCCACCTTCGGACCGCGGCCGAGGTCTTCGGCGTGGCCGAGGATGCCGTCACCCCCGAGCTCCGGCGACGCGCCAAGGCCGTCAATTTCGGGATCATCTACGGCCAAACCTCCTTCGGTTTGGCCAAGGAACTGGACATCCCGCGGGCCGAGGCCCAAGAGATCATCGACCGCTATTTCCTCCGATACAAGGGCGTTCAGGAATGGATACGGCGGACCCTGGAGGCTGCGCGGCGGGAGGGAGTGGTGCGCACGATCTTCGGCCGCATCCGCAGAGCCGACGGCTTGGACGCCAGGAATTTCAATGAGCGGGCTTTCGCCGAGCGCGCCGTCGTCAATTCTCCCATCCAAGGAACGGCGGCGGACATCATCAAGGCCGCGATGATCTCCGTCAGCTCCGGGATCGGGGAACATGCGGGGGGGAAGGCCCGCATGCTCCTGCAGGTGCACGACGAACTCCTTTTCGAGCTTCCCAAGCCGGCGCTCAAGGAGTTCTCTTCCTGGGCGCGTTCGGCCATGGAGTCGGCCGTGCGCCTGGAGATCCCGGTGGTCGTGGATCTCAAGCAGGGGCCGGATTGGAAGGGAATGGAGAGGATGCCGTGAGCCGCCGATTCGAGCACGCGCCCGTGGACCTGCCCGGACTGCCTCCGGTGCTCAAGGCCCTGCTCGGCGCGAACCTGTTCTTCTATGTGCTGGGCTGGCTGGTCTCCGGCGAGTTCACGCGGCTCTTCGGCTTGGTGCCCGCGCAGGTGATCGGCCAGCGCTGGGTCTGGCAGTTGTTCACGTACATGTTCCTCCACGGCAGCCTGATGCATCTGCTCTTCAATCTCCTGGCGCTCTGGATGTTCGGCTCTCCGGTGGAGTCCCAGTGGGGAGCGCGGGAGTTCTTGAAATACTATCTGCTCTGCGGCGTGGGCGCCGGGCTCGTGAGCGTGGCGGTGTCCCCGCATTCGACCGTGCCCGTCATCGGCGCCTCGGGCGCCGTCTACGGACTGCTCGTCGCATTCGCCATGCTCTATCCGGACGCGGTGGTCTATCTGTACGGGTTCTTCCCGATCAAGGCCCGGCATATGGCCGTGCTCTTCGGCGTCGTCGAGTTCGCCGCGGGGGTCTCGCATTCGACGCCCGGCGTGGCCAGGCTGGCGCATCTTTCCGGGATGGCCGTCGGCTATCTTTACCTTCGCTGGTGGTGGATACTTCAGCTCAGGGCCAAGGCCTTGCTGGGAGGGCTTCTGCCGGCCGCTTCGCCTCGTCCCGCGCGCGCCCGGGCCGTGCGCGCGGCTGACCAGCCCGCGCACCAGCGGGGAGCGCGCGCTCCGGAGTCCGTTGGGGCCGCGCCGGTCCCCGCGCTCAGCCATGAAGAGGAGATGGCCGTCGTGGACCGGATATTGGACAAGATCCTGGAAAAAGGGGAGTCTTCGTTGACTTCTGAGGAGCTGGAAATCCTGCGCAGGCACAGGGCCCAGTGATATGAAGAGAGAAGGGCGCATCCTCGGGCTCACGGGCGGACTGGCCTCGGGCAAGAGCGAGGCTTTGCGCTGCTTCGCGCAGGCAGGCGCCTGGACCCTTTCGATGGATGCCTTGCACCATGAGCTTTCCAAGCCCGGAGGTCCGGTCTACCGCGCGATCCTTCGCGTTCTCGGGCGCGCCGTGCTCCGGCCGGATGGGACCTTGGACCGCCCGCGCCTGGCCGAGCGCGCGTTCTCGCACGCGCGCACGCTCGCGCGCCTGGAGCGCGCCTCGCATCCGATCCTCCTGCGCGAGCTGCGCCGCCGCTTGGCCCGGCGCCGCGCCAAGACCGCCGTGGTGGATGCCGCGATCCTTTTCGAGAAGGGCTGGCAGGAGGGCTTCGACGCGGCGATCGTCGTCGAGGCGCCTCGCGGCGTGCGCCTTGCTCGCGCCGTGCGCCGGGGGATGAGCCGCCGCGACGCCCTGCGCCGTCTGCGCAGCCAGTGGACCTGTCCGCGCCGGCGCGCCTTGGCCGATATGATCCTTTTCAATGATGGAAGCCTGCCGCAGCTGCGGCGCGCCGTCCGGGACTGTCTTCAGTCCTTGGAAGGCGCGGCGCGAATGACGTACAAAAACACGGAACATAAATGAAGGAGACACTCATGGAAACCTCACCCGCCGGTACCGCCAAGACTCCGCCTGCCGCGCCCGCGCCTCAGGGCGAAGGAGCCAAGCTCGAGGTATCGGTCCTCAGCAAGAAGACCATCGCCGACCTGCTCAAGCTCGGAAGCGAGATGAAGCTCGAAGGACTCTCCGGCCTGCGCAAGCAGGAGCTCATCGTCAAGATCCTGGAAGGACAGGCCAAGCGAAACGGCACCATCTTCGACGAAGGCTGCCTGGAGATCCTGCCGGACGGCTTCGGTTTCCTGCGCTCGCCGGACTACAACTATCTGCCGGGTCCCGACGACATCTACGTCTCTCCTTCCCAGATCAAGAAGTTCTTCCTGCGCAAGGGCGACACCGTGGCGGGCTACGTGCGCGGTCCCAAGGACGGAGAGCGGTTCTTCGCGCTCCTGCAGGTCGTCAGCATCAACGGCGTGCCGACCAACGACCTCAACAACCGGGCGGTATTCGACAATCTCACGCCTCTGCATCCGAACAAGCGCTTCAACCTGGAGACCACGAAGAACGAGCTGACGACCCGGCTTCTGGACCTCATCTCGCCCATCGGCAAGGGACAGCGCGCTCTCATCGTCTCTCCGCCCAAGGCCGGCAAGACCATGATCCTGCAGAAGGTGGCCAACGCGATCGCCGCGAACCATCCCGAGTGCGTGCTCATCGTCCTGCTCATCGACGAGCGGCCCGAGGAAGTCACGGACATGCAGCGCTCGGTCAAGGGCGAGGTCGTGGCCTCTACCTTCGACGAGCCGGCCGACCGCCACGTGCAGGTCGCCGAGATGGTCATCGAGAAGGCGCGCCGCCAAGTCGAGATGGGCCGCGACGTGGTCATCCTTCTCGACTCGATCACGCGCCTGGCCCGCGCCTACAACACCATCGCCCCATCCTCGGGACGCGTGCTCTCCGGCGGGTTGGAAGCCACCTCGCTGCAGAGGCCCAAGCGCTTCCTGGGCGCGGCGCGCAACATCGAGGAGGGGGGCAGCCTCACTATCGTGGCCACCTCGCTCATCGAGACGGGCTCGCGCATGGACGAGGTCATCTTCGAGGAGTTCAAGGGCACGGGCAACTCCGAGGTGGTCTTGGACCGCAAGCTGGCCGACCGCCGCGTGTTCCCGGCCCTGGACATCAACCGCTCCGGCACCCGCAAAGAGGAGCTTCTTTTGAGCGACGACGAGCTCAACAAGGTCTGGATCCTGCGAAAGATCATGGCCCCGCTCAACTCAGTGGAGGCCATGGAGCTTCTGCACGACAAGATCCTGGCCACGAAGTCCAACAAGGACTTCCTGAAGTCCATGGAACTCTCGAGCATGTGAGCCGGGACCGCGTTTTTCGGCGGCCGTTTCGGATGACGCGGAGCCTGAAAAGATGTATAATGAAGCCGAGCAAATCTTCGACGGAGAAGGACGAATAACGATGAAAACAGGAATCCACCCCAGCTATTACAATACCCAGGTCACCTGCGCGTGCGGGAACAGCTTCATGACCCGCTCGACGAAGAAAGAGATCAAGCTCGATGTCTGCGCGGGCTGCCATCCGTTCTATACCGGCAAGCAGCGCCTTATGGACACGGCCGGCCGCGTGGAGCGCTTCCGCAAGCGCTTCCTGGCGACCGAAGGGAAGACCGTGGAACGGGCTCCCAAGGCCGAGGTCAAGATGAAGAAGCTCGAGGCGGTCATGTCCCGCAAGATCGTCCGCAAGACCTTGTCCACTGCGCCCATCGCCGACGACAAGAAGAAGGGCGCCAAGAAGCTCTCGTCCGCTCCCAAGGACGCCAAGAAAGCCGCCTAGCCGCTCCCGGCCGTGATCGCCCGCGCCCTTCGGGGCGCGGGCGGCTTTTTGTAGGGAAGAGCCGTTCTTTCGAGCCTGAACATGGAATTCTCCGAGATCGAGAAAGAGTACGAGTCGTTGGAAGCCGAGATGAGCGGATCTTCCCGGCCGTCCGTCGATCGGATGACCGCGCTCATGAAGCGGCATTCGGAGCTCGCCCCGCTCATGTTCGGCGTGCGCGAACTGCGCAAAGTCCAGCGCGACTTGGCCGAGGCCGAGGCCTTGCTCGCCGGCCCGGACGAGGAGTTCCATGAGCTCGCGCGAGTGGAGAAGGAGGAGCTTTCCTCTCGCGCCAAGGAACTGCGCGCGCGCCTGCGCCTGGAGCTCCTGCCCAAGGACCCGGACGCGGACAAGGACGTCTATCTCGAGGTCCGCGCGGGCGCCGGCGGCGAGGAGTCCGCGCTCTTCGCGGCCGAGCTTTTGCGCATGTACACCCGCTTCGCCGAAGACCGCGGCTGGAAGGTCGGGGTCGTGGAGTATTCCAAGACCGGGCTCAAGGGCGCCAAGCAGGGCGTCCTGCATATCCATGGGAAATCGGTCTATTCCTGGCTCAAGTATGAGGGCGGCGTGCACCGGGTCCAGCGCGTGCCCGTGACCGAGGGCTCCGGACGCATCCATACCTCCACCGTGACCGTGGCGGTTCTTCCCGAGACCGAGGAGAAAGAGGTCTCCGTCGAGACCAAGGACCTCAAGATCGACACCTTCCGCGCCGGCGGCGCGGGCGGGCAGAACGTCAACAAGGTGGAGACCGCGGTGCGCATCACGCACATGCCCAGCGGGCTGGTGGTAGCCTGCCAGGAGGAGCGTTCCCAGGGGCAGAACCGCCTGCGCGCCATGTCCATCCTCTGCGCCAAGCTCGCGCGCATGGCCAAGGACCAGTCCGAGAGCGCCCAGGCCGCGGACCGCAAGCGGCAGGTGGGCAGCGGCGACCGCTCCGAGAAGATCCGCACCTTCAATTTCCCGCAGAACCGCGTCACGGACCACCGCATCGAGCAGTCCTGGCACAACCTGCCCGTGATCATGGAGGGCGGCATCACGCCCATCCTGGAGGCTCTGCGCAAGGAAGAGCAGGAGCGTCTTTTGAGGGGCCGCTGATGCTGCAGGCGCTTGTCACCGTCGACGCATGGCTGCGCCGGGGGATCGAGCACCTGCGGCGCCAGGGAGTCGGCGAACCCGAAGCCAACGCCGAGTTCATCCTGGCGCACGTGCTGGGCCTCAAGCGGCCGGCGGTCCTTGCCCAAGGCTCCCGTTCCCTCGACGAGAAGCAGAAGCATCAGTTCTGGCATCTCATCCTCGAGCGCAGCCGCAGGACCCCGTTGGCCTACGTCCTGGGCGAGCAGCCTTTCTTGGGACTCGATCTGTATGTCACGCCTTCAGTGCTCATTCCCAGGCCCGAGACGGAACAGCTCGTGGAGGCGGTCTTAGGCGAGGTCAAGGACGTGCAGGAAGCTCTGCATATCCTGGAGGTAGGCACCGGCAGCGGCTGCATCAGCGTGGCCTTGGCCCATCGCTTGAGCCGGGCCGTGCTCTACGCCACGGACATCAGCAAGGCGGCCCTCGACCTGGCCGAACGCAACGCTCGAAGGCACAACGTCTCCGCGCGCGTGCGCTTCCTCCGCGAGGACCTCTTCCGGCCCGAGGTGAAGGCCCAGCTTTGGGCGGATGTCCTCGTCTCCAATCCTCCCTATATCCCTTCTGTTCAACTGCGCAAGCTGGAGCCGGAAGTGCTCAAGGAGCCCTTTTTGGCCTTGGACGGCGGCAAGGATGGACTCGACGCCTTGCGCGCCATCGCGGTCTCCTCGGTGCGCGTGCTCAAGCCCGGCGGTCTCCTGGCCTTGGAGATCGGTTCCGATCAGGGAGAGGCCGTGCTCCGTCTTCTCGCGCGAGGGCCTTTCGAGCGCTCGCGCGTTCTCAAGGACTGGCAGGGCCATGACCGGGTGGTCCTCTCGCGCAGAATGGTAGGATAGCGGGATGGACGCTTTCATCATCGACGGCGGACGTCCTTTGCGGGGGAGCCTGGCGGTCCACGGCTCCAAGAACGCGGCCCTGCCCATCCTGATCGCCACCTTGCTGACCGACGAACCCTGCGTGCTGGAGGGAGTTCCGCGCCTGCGCGACATCCGCACGACCTGCCGGCTCTTGGAGACCTTGGGCAAGAAGGTCCTGGCGCGCGGGCATACGGTGCGCGTGGAATCCGGCGGCCGCTTGTCCTATCGCGCTCCCTATGAGCTGGTCAAGCAGATGCGCGCCTCCATCCTGGTCCTGGGGCCTTTGCTCGCGCGCTTCGGCCGCGCCCGGGCGGCTCTTCCGGGCGGCTGCGCCATCGGTCTGCGGCCCATCGACATCCATTTGAAGGGCTTCTCCGCGCTCGGCGCCTTGAGCCGCGCCGAGGGGGGAGACGTGGTCCTGGAGGGAACTCTGCGTCCGCGCCGCCTGCGTCTGCGCTTTCCAAGCGTAGGCGCGACCGAGAACCTGATGATGGCCGCGGCTGCCGTTGAGGGCGAGACGGTCCTTTCGAACGCGGCGCGGGAGCCGGAGATCGCGGATCTTGGGAAGTTCCTTTGCTCGATGGGCGCGCGGGTGCTGGGCGCGGGGACTTCGCGCGTGAGCATCCGAGGCTGCTCGAAGCTCAAGGGTGCGCGCCACCGCATCATGCCCGACCGCATAGAGGCCGGGACCTATCTGCTCGCCTGCGCGGCCGCCGGCGGCAGCGTCGTGCTTCGGGGGGCGTCTTCCAAGGATCTTGGAGCTTTGATCGCAGGGCTGAGGAAGGCCGGCGCGCGCGTGCGCGAGGTCCCGGGGGGGCTGCGCATGGATGCGCCCAAGCGTCTTCGGCCCGTTTCCATCCGGACGCGCCCTCATCCGGGATTTCCCACCGATCTTCAGGCCCCGTGGATGGCGCTCATGGCCCTTGCCAAGGGCGCGTGCGCAGTCGATGAGGCCGTCTTCGAGCGCCGATTCCTTCACGCCGCCGAGCTCTTGCGCATGGGCGCGGACATCGCGGTCGAGGGCCGGCGCGCGCGCATCACGGGCGTGCCCGAGCTTTTGGGCGCTCCGGTCATGGCCTCCGACCTTCGCGCGGGAGCGGCGCTCGTGGTCGCGGCGCTCGCCGCGCGCGGCCGGAGCGTGATCCAGCGCGTCTATCACATCGACCGCGGCTACGAGCGCATGGAGCTTTGCTTGAGGAAGCTCGGCGCGCGCATGCGCCGCGTGGAGTGGTGATGGCCTCCGGCGACTCGGCGGTCTTCTCCTGGCTCGAGCGCCGCCAGCGAACGGCCTGGAAGCGCGATCTCAAGGGCATGCGCGCGCTCTGTTCCCGGCTGGGCGATCCCCAGAAGAGCATGCGCTGCGTGCACGTGGCCGGGACCAATGGGAAGGGCACTTTTTGCGCGCTGCTCTCGGCGGCCCTGCGGGAGAGCGGATATCCGACCGGGCTCTACATCTCGCCGCATCTCATGGACATGCGAGAGCGCATCCAGGTGGGCGGCGAGCCCGTTTCCAAGGCCGCTTTCGCGGCCGCCCTGCGGGCCGTGCGCAAGGAGGAGCATGAGCCGCTCGGCTTCTTCGAGATCCTCACGGCCGCGGCGTTCCTTCATTTCCGCCGGGCCGGCGTCGAGGCCGCGGTCATCGAGACGGGCCTGGGCGGACGGCTCGACGCCACCAACATCCTGGAGGATCCCGTTCTCTGCGTGGTGAGTTCCATCGGATTCGACCATATCCCCCAGCTCGGCAACACCTTGGAGGAGATCGCCCGGGAGAAGGCCGGGATCTTCAAGCCCGGCGTGCCCGTGCTCTGCGGGGAGGCCGCTCCCGGTTCTATGCGCGTCCTGCGCGAACATGCCCGCGTCCAGGGCTGCCCCTTTCGGATCGCCCGCGCGCGCTTGTCCCCTGTCTCGACGGATTGGAGCACGGGCTCTCAGGTCTTGTCTGATGCCCGGCGGCGGAGCTGGACGCTCGCCTTGCCCGGGGCCAAGGCCGCGGCGAACGCGTCCTTGGCGCTCGAAGCCGCGGATATCCTCAGGGCGCGGGGCTTGGACCTTCCGTCCGAGGCGCTGGGACGCGCCTTCGCGTCGATCCGCTGGCCCGGAAGGTTCCAGATCCTCGATGTCGGCGCTTTCCTGCCCGAGCACCGCGGACGGCTGCTGGTCTTGGACGGCGCGCACAATCCTCCGGCCATGGAGGCGTTCCTGCAGACCTGGAACGCGTCGCCCTATTCCCTTAAAAGGGCCACGTTCATCGTGGGGATGCTCTCCGACAAAGATCATTCGGTGATGCTCAGGCGCCTGGCTCCGAGCGCGAAGGAGACCATACTGGCGCGGCCGGATTCCCCGCGAGCCTTGGAGCCCGAGGCCGCGGCCGCGGAGCTCGTCGGCGGGGGCGGACGCGTGCTCGGCTCCGCGCGTTCGGCGCAAGAGGCCTTGCGGCTCTGGCTGAAGAAGGGCGCGCGCATCGGCGTGGTCTGCGGCTCGTTCTATCTCGTCGGAGGGGTTTTGAAGTCGCTGCGCGGGAGGAAGTCATGACTTCCAGGATCTTCGGCGTGGGCGTGGATATCGGCGGCACTTTCGCGAAGATCATCGCGGTCTCTCCTCAGGGCCGGGTCCTTTCCTTCATGCAGGTCCCCACCTTCGAGGACCGGGGGCCGCGTCCTTTCGTGCGCCGCGTGGCCGACGCCGTCGGCGGCCTCGAACGGACTCTGGGCGCGCGGGCGCATGCTCTGGGCATCGGCGCGGCCGGCGACCTGGATTGGGCGCGCGGGCGACTGCGCTTCGCTCCCAATCTGCCGCATTTCGAGGGGTTTCCGCTGAGGGACGCATTCTCCCGAGCCTTGTCCCGGCCCTGCGTCATCGAGAACGACGCGAACATGGCCGCTTGGGGCGCGTATGTCGTGGAACTCAAGCGCAAAGCCTCCAACATGCTGGCCGTGACCTTGGGCACGGGCGTGGGCGGAGGCATGGTGCTGGGGGGCAGGCTCTATCCCGGGGCCACGGGCACCGCCGGCGAGTTCGGGCATATGTGCATCCGGCCCGGCGGAGCGCTCTGCAGCTGCGGATTGCGGGGCTGTCTGGAAGCCTATGCGGGACGCAAGGGCCTTATCCGCGAGGCCAGGCGGCTCCTGGCTCTGCGGCGCTCGCGCAGCATCCTTCGGGACGCGGGAGCGGAGCTCGATCCTATCCATATCTGCCGGGCCGCGAGGAAGGGCGATCCGTTGGCGCTCGGGATCTGGCGGGACATGGGAGCGGCCTTGGGCCAAGGGATCGCGAACCTCGTGCTCTGCTTCAATCCGGATGCGGTCGTCCTCGTCGGCGGGGTCTCCCGCGCCGGGCGATTCTTCCTGCCGGCCCTGAAGAAGGAGCTGCGCCGCAATCCTTTCCGCGTCCCGTTCTCGCATGTGCGCGTGCAGGTGGGGACGACCGAGAATCTCGGGGCCTTGGGCGCCGGCCTCTTGGCTTTGGAGAAGCGCCGTTGAAGTCCGCGGCCCGCGGGCGCAGAGCGTTCTTTGCGCGGACCTGCGGGACTGCGTTTTTATTCTTCTTCCTTCTTTCGGAGAGCTCGGCGCAGAGCACGGCGGCCGCGTCCATGGCGCCGCTCTCCCTGCCAGCGCCCACGACCGGCGACCTGCTTTTTTCCGCCGACACCGTGGATTTCCTCAAGCCTTCGACGGAGGCGGCCGGCACGATGCTGCATCTGACGGGGCATGTGACGCTCAAGGAGTCCACCTGGACCTTGCGCTCCAGCGATCTCCTCGCGGACCTCGATGCGCGCACGGCCGAGGCCTCCGGCGGCTTGGAGCTCGACGATGGAGAGAACGTCGTCTACGGCGAGAGCGGGAGCTTCGATTTGGACCGCCAGGTGGGCACCCTGCGCGGCGCCCGGGCCGGGAGCCCGCCCTGGCGCATCCGCGCCGACGAGGCCGAGTTCTTCGAGGACCGCAGGGTGGTCTTCAGGCGCACGAATTTCACCAGCTGCGATGAGCCTCGGCCTCACTATCATTTCCGCGCCTCCAGCGTTCGTATGCGGCCCGGCAAGTACATCTTTGCGTGGAATCCCGTGCTCTTCGTGGGCCGGGCGCCTCTTTTTTACAGTCCGTTCCTCTGGAAGTCCTTGAGGAAGGAGCATCTCATCCATACGCGCGTGAGTCCCGGCTATGACCGCCGCAACGGGGCCTTCGCCCGGACCACTACGCTCTATTCCTTCGCGCCGTGGATGTACGGCAAGCTCTTCGCGGACTATTACAGCGCGCAGGGGATCGGCGCGGGCACGGAGATCCAGCATCATTCCTCGGAGGATGCGCGCGGAGCGCTCTACGGATATCATGTCCGCGAGCTCTCATCGGGCAGAAAGCGCTGGACCATGCTCGGAAGCGAGTACGCGTCGATCGGGTCGAGCTATGCGGTCCAGGCGCGGATGCAGGCGCAGTCGGATGCCGACTTCAACAACGATTACCAGCGCTCCAGCGCCTTCCGCGTGACCTCCGAGCTCGTCAACAGCGGCGCTTTCGTGCGCCGCACGAGCCGCACGACTACGCGGCTGCTTTATTCCCGTCTGGACACCCGCAATCCCTTGAACAAGGGCTTCCTGCGCGAGAACGAGAGCCTTCCCCGCGCGGAGTTTCAGACCGCGCCCTTGTCCCTGCGGGGCGGCTGGATCTCGACCTTGGGCCTTTTCGCGGATAACCGCTACGAGCGGACAAGGGGCTTCCAGCAGCGCAGTCTGGGCGCTTCGGGCGATCTGACGCGGACCGTGCTTTTGGCGCGCGGAGTGAGCCTGACCCCGCGCTTGGTGCTGGGCGAGACCTATGAGAGCCGGCGCGAGGCGCCGGCCTCCTCGACTTCCACGCGCGTCTATCAGGATGCGTTCACCGGGAGGTATGAACTCGGCACAGGGCTCCGTTTGAATTCGAGGATCGGCTATTGGGACGCGGACTACGGCTTGGCGCGGCGCACCAAGCCCGGCACGCTCCAAGACGACTCCGGCGCGCCGGATTACGGCGTGGAAAAGAGCCTGCTCACGCTCCAGGACACTCTGCTTCCGCGGCCGGGCTTGGTGGTGCGCTTCGGCGGAGGCTACGATCTCCGGTCCTTCCGGGAGCTGGATCCGGGATTTCGCAGGCGCGTGCAGCCTTTCTTCGGCGACATGAGCTGGGTCGCGGGCGGAGGCTGGGACGTCTCGGTGCGCGATGAGTACCAGCTCGAGGAGGGCAACCGCGCCTTCCTGGCCCAGGCGGACTGGGGGGAGCGGACCGGGACCTATGCGGGTTTCGGCTTCAGCCATAATCTCGACCGCGCTTCCATGTACCTGGCCGGCATCGAGGGGGGATGGGCGCCGAGCAGCGCCACTTGGCGCGTCTGCGCGGCCATGCGCTTCGATCTGCGAAACGACGGCGGCCTGGGCTGGAAGGACGCTCGCGCTTTCGAGAAGGAGCTCTCGCTCTTCAAGGATTTCCACGACTTCCATGCGCGCGCGCTTTTCCGCATGCGTCCCGGAGGGGTTCAGGAGTTCGCGGTCCGCGTGGAGATGACCGGCGGCCGCGACGCCGCGCGCAAGATCATCAAGAAGGGCTGGGAATCCGAATGGTTCCCCTGGCGCAAGAAGCAGGACGACCGGGAATAACGCCAAGTTCCCCCGATAGCGGATGGGGTCCTGCCGACGGCGGACGTCCAGGACTCCACTCAGAGGGGGGAAAGCTCTCGATGGCGGGCAGTATATTCCCTATGGGTAAACGATCCAGTTTATTTTGGGAACGTCAATCTATAGGGTGTTGGCCAGGAGCCTTCTGGTGAACTCGTCGTATGGGACGATGCGGGTTTTCGTCTGACTGATGCGGCAGACGTTTTTTAAGAAGCGGCGCTGGTTCTTGTCGTTCGACACAAAAACAGAAACCCCAGGCAGATAGACTGACTGCTTGATGTCTATTCCTCCGGGATTGTGCTTCATCCCGAACTTCTCCGGTTTAATGGCTCGGTTGAAGATGTCGAGTGCCATGGCGGTGAAAAAAACCCGCCAGGGGTGCAAGTCCAGAAGAACTCTCTTCGCTTGGCCAGCGAAGTTGTTCGGATAGCCACAGGTGCCGAAGAAAGCCGAAAACACCTCTTCAAGGAATTGCTCTTCATTAAGGAAGTGGAGCACGTAGCTGGCAGGCATAAGCCTTCGCACCTTATCGAGAGATGACGAAGCACGTGAAAGCTCCTGGAATTTCGGGCGAGCCTGAGCATGGAAGTCGAAAAGCCATTTCTCCTCACGCTCTTTTACTTTGCGACATTCTTCTATGGCTTGGTCATCGATTAGATTTGGGTCTTGTAACGCAGACCAGACACCGTTATATTCCTCGCCAACCGAGGCATCGAACTCCATGGAGCCAGCGGCATAGGCATCCAACGATCTCTTTAGAATGTCTGCCTGAGTGCATAAGGGTCTGAAACCTTTGCCAACGCGCCTCACGATATTGAACAGTTCCGTTATCCTTGGCTTGTTTTTAAACGCCGCCAGTTCCATGATATTGAAGAGGCTGGAGTGGATAACGAGATCCGAATGGGTCAGGTTGGCAATAAGGAAATCCCTGGAAGGATCATCCGTAAGTGCATTGATAGCACTTGTGTCGAAATAGGCCGAACTCATCTACGTTGTCTCGAGCTGTACAGGTTCAGGAACAGTTTTGAAGTACCCATATGCCCATCCAGTGGTCCGTAAAGACATAACTTTCGGCTTCCTTTTCGATGATATCTTTGGATATCAACAGGCTTATGGATTTTTTTACAAGCGCGGATGATTTCATCTGGAATCGTGACATAAAAGCTCCGCTGAATATCGCGGCTCTGGGGTTTGCCGCGAGTCCCTGCAATAGCCGCTTTTGTGTTTGAGGCAGGTTTTCCCAAAGGTTCTGGTAAAGCGGTGTGTTCCTTTTGGCAATCAATGCCACGGCCTGTGCCACATCCTCGCCTGTGATCTTCTTTTCTTCGGCCTTTAAGTCCCATAGTTCATGGGCAAGATACTGGATATAGTAAGGGATGCCCCCGGCGGAGTTTACGATGGAGCGAAGGGTTTCCTTGGCGCAGTCAAACCCGCCCCTGGCGAAGTTCGCGGCAAGATATCTTTCAAAATATTCAGAGGGGATCTTCTCAAGGTGAGTGATCGGCCCCATTCCGAAGAAGGCTCTGGATTTTTTCGAGACCATTTCACTCATCATCGTCTTTTTCGATCCGCAGAAGACATATCCGACATTGCGCTGTTTTTGTATCACTGCGCGCATGAGTTTTTCCAGCGGTTCTCCTCCCAGACTGACGATCTCCTGGAACTCGTCGAACATCACGACGACCGGCTTCTTTTCCCGGAGAGCGAATTCCTGGGGGTATTCCAATAGGTTTTCTATCATCTGGAAAACCTCTTTCTGCGGAGGAGAAGCGTCGACGCCGAGGCTTAGAGAGCCGTCCGGATTGACGGAAAACTGCGGCCTCAGGCCGGAGACGAAATCCTTGATGAAATCTACCGCCTCGGCGAACCCCAGCTTCCTCATTTCGGCAGCGGCTTTGCCGAGCGCGGCGGCGAATTGCTCGACCGAGGCTGTTTTAAATAGGTCGATGTAGATCACTCTTGCGCCCTTCGCCCTGAGTTTTTCGGCGGCGGCAAGGATGAGCGATGTTTTCCCATACCTTCGTGGAGCGATCAGGAAAACCTTCTGTCCGTCGGAAAGGTCTCTTGCAATGGCTTCCAACTCCGTCTTTCTGTCGAGGAAATCAGCGTCCTTTACCACTTCGCCGAAGATGAAAGGGTTCATTGTCTCTCCATTAAACCTAAAGGTTACTAACCTATAGGTTAAGTCTACAAACCTCTGGCATTCATGTAAAGGTCACGCATCAACTCACGTAAGATGTGACCGATTACGTGAGTTGATGGGTGACGTCAAGAGTTCTGTGTAATTTTTAGGGGCTTCTCCCGCCAGATCCTGTTCATCCTGCTGAAAATGGCGTAAGTAATTCTCTCGACGCTGCCGATGTTCGTGAAACAGCTCATTGGCCTCG
>JBAZUV010000029.1:0-31153 GCA_041661185.1 Elusimicrobiota bacterium | reverse complement strand
ACCGCTCACTGCCGGACATGTCCGCGCTCTCAAGCGCCATCACGGCCAATGGCGGCGCCGATGAGGTCCACAGGCTTCATCCCCCATACTACCTGACCGCAACGCCCCTGATTCAGCCCATCCCGATATTTATCCCATGGATTCGACACTCGAACTCAAGGCGTACGGCGCCGCGCCGGGTTGGAAAGGCTACTCCGCATCAAATATTCCGTTTGGAGTGATAACCGCTAAAAATGCCCTTGACAACTTAAAGAGCCCAAGGTATATAAGATGTGTAGTATTCGGCTTTGGCGGGCTGACGCCGGTTCAAGTCAGCGAAGTAATGTCGGAAGCGTAGCGCGAGCCGGACGGCGCTGAACAACGAAGCCGGAAAGAGAAGTGGAGGAGTCCCGTGCCAGCGCCGAGCAACCGATCAGTCTTCCGTTTGTCGCATCCTTCCTGTCGTGCGTCCATTTCCAAAAAATCCAAAGGAGAAGTCATGAAACGATTCATTCTAGCCGTTGCGGCAACAGTAGTATGCCTCGGCAATCTTGCCTGGGCACAGCCCAAGGAAAAGTACGAGGGCAAGACCCTGATCGTGTGCAAGTGGGGCGAGAAGCCCGGCGAATGCCAAACCAGAATGTGGGAAGGTGACGGCGACTGGCCGCGCAGCTTCGTCGTTGACGACAAGGAACACGTCTACGTCCTCGACCACCTCAACAACAGGGTCCAGCACTACGACGAGGCGGGCAAGCTGCTGGGCGTGATCCCGATTCAGTCGTACCAGTTGTGCACGGAAGAAGAAGCGGAAGAGAATCAGGGACGTGAATATTCCGTGTTCTCCATTGAGGGAATGTGGCTCATAAACGGCGGGATATATGCCATGCAAGATGAAAAACATCAAGACACGCATAAGAAAACCCTTCTCGAAATGCACGAGGGTTCCTTCGTCCCGGTGGTTTCGACAACGACCAAAACACTCGTCGAAAAAAGGATGACTGTTGAATATCGGAATGCGGACATTAGGGAACATCTTAATACTCACCAGAAATTCAAGACCTCAGTGAAAAAAACAAAGTTCGGCGACCGAGAAGAATTCTTCTATGACGGCCTTCGGATCGGGTCCGCATATTTCGATCGGGGCAATAACGTCTGGATTGTTTCTCGCGGGCGTATCCGGAAATATGGCCATCAAGGAACCTTGCTTTTCGAAACGCCCCTCGACAATATGGCATCCCATGATGTGTCGAACAACGGCAACCTCTACCTTATGAACCTCTACTCGACCAAGCCTGGAGATCCCGCACATCTCGGGTTTGAAGATTATTGGGAAGGAGTGGACATCAAGAAATTCACCCCAGCGAAATGACCATGCGCCGTCTGACGATACTTCTCGCCGCGATCTGCCTGCTGACCGGGCACGAGTATGCCCAGGCCAAGACCCGCGACCAAGTAGTGGCGGATGCACGAGCTATGTTGAGTATCTCGACGTGGACGGCGACGGGAAACGTATATGAGTTTAGTTCGACCGTCACATTCCAGAGCCATTTCCTGACGGACGTCGAATATTCCTCTTGGCCATATGTTTATGGCGGGAAGATTGATGGGGCAGAAACAAGCAGACGCATCAACGACGGAATGTGCCCGGGCGGAAAAAACGTAACAGAAATCATTCCTCCTGGGAGAAATACGCCCGTCGACACAGAATGGCTCTTGGATCATGGCTTCAACCCCGCCCAGCATCTTGCCGGCATCGACTGCTCCGGATTCGCGTGCCGCGCCCTGGGAGATTCTTGTATCGGGCAAATCAGTAACACCAACACTACGGAGTTGGCTGCGCTGTCCGTGAAAATAGACCAAGCCAGGATGCGACCGGGCGACATGCTGATACGGGTCGGGAAGCATGTCCGCGTCGTCGCATCAACAGGGTCGCAACTACAGGAAGTCCTGGAAGCTATTGGCAGCGATGTCGGCGCCGCGCGTTGGGCGTTCGTCAGCGTCGGGAGCTACGGCGTCTACACCCCCTTTCCTTCCTATTCCAATCTCGTTCCTGCTGATGGGTCCTCGACGGACAACGGCAGGCCGGCGATCAAGGCGCGCGTCTGGTCGGGCACGGTGATCCGGGCGGGGGATATCGAGCTGCGCGTGAACGGCTCGTCGGTGACATTCTCGGTCGCGACCACGCCGGATGTCCAATACTACGACGTTTCCTATACGCCGTCGGTGGCACTCTCCAGCGGCGCGCACACGGTCAGTATCCGCGCGAGCAACACGCTCGGTCTGGAGGATTCCGCGACCTGGACTTTCACGGTGGGCGACTTCCGGCCATACCTATCTTCCGTGCGGGCAGCGCAGGGCGGATCGGCCGTCTATGCTTCGCAGTGGACGGCATCCGGCGCGGGCATGAAGCTTGGGTCTTCCTACCCGAAAGAGGCCTCCTCCGAGAGCGGCATCGCGGTGCACCTGGGCTTCAGCAAGTCCATGAGCCCTCTTGAAGAGGTTTCCTTGGATGGGGTGGCGGCTTCGACCGTCTACACAGTAGACCCATCGAGCAGGGACTGGCGCGCGATATTTTCCTCGACCGCTGTCTCCGGCTTCGGCAAGAGCGCCCCGCTTCGATTGACGGTGCGCGGCAAGGATCTTGCCGGGAACTCGCTCTTGCGCACCGCAGAGGACCGCTCACTGCCGGACATGTCCGCGCTCTCAAGCGCCATCACGGCCAATGGCGGCGCCGATGAGGTCCACAGGCTTCATCCCCCATACTACCTGACCGCAACGCCCCTGATTCAGCCCATCCCGATATTTATCCCATGGATTCGACACTCGAACTCAAGGCGTACGGCGCCGCGCCGGGTTGGAAAGGCTACTCCGCATCAAATATTCCGTTTGGAGTGATAACCGCTAAAAATGCCCTTGACAACTTAAAGAGCCCAAGGTATATAAGATGTGTAGTATTCGGCTTTGGCGGGCTGACGCCGGTTCAAGTCAGCGAAGTAATGTTGGAAGCGTAGCGCGAGCCGGACGGCGCTGAACAACGAAGCCGGAAAGAGAAGTGGAGGAGTCCCGTGCCAGCGCCGAGCAACCGATCAGTCTTCCGTTTGTCGAATCCTTCCTGTCGTACGTCCATTTCCCAAGGAAAAGCAAAAGGAGAAGTTATGAAACAATTCATCTTAGTCGTTACGGCGACAGTAGTGTGCCTGGGCAATCTTGTTTCTGCTCAGCCGAAAGAAAAATATGAATCTAAAATCATAATTCAGGGCCAATGGGGCAACAAACCGGGCGAGTTTGGATTGGGCGAGTATCTCGGAGAGTGGATGAGCGATTATACGGCTCCTAGGGAATTTACCATTGATGGTGCTGACAATATCTATGTCATGGATACCGCAAACAGCCGCGTCCAAAAATTCGATTCAAGTGGGAAGTTCATTGAGCAGTACCCATTGGAGGTTTTCATTGCGCCCACGAACGACGAATATGATGAGACGCTGAAAACTTGGAATAAGCGAGGAGCTGGTTTCCCCAAGGTTGAATGTAAGGGATTGGCATGGATTCAGGGGCAGTTATATGTGAAACAGAAGCGCTTGCCCGATGTAAAGAAGAAGGAGTATGTCGAGCGAGTCTTGGTGGTGCATTCTGGAAAATTTGTCGACGCCTCTGAGCAAGAACAGAATGTCTACAAGAATGCGGGCGTCGGGGACAGAGTCGATGGCGAAGGGAATCGTTATCGACTAGACGGCGGGAAAACATGGCACAAATACAAAAAAGATATTGAGGCACGCGATTTGGCGGATCTCAACGGAAATCGCTATACGCATGATAAGGGCATTCTAAGAAAACAAAATAGCCGCGGTGAGATTCTGTTCGAGATGAATACGGATACACTCCGCGGAGCAGGGAAGGGCGAGTGGTCATCGAGATCAATCATCCATTTTGATCTAAATGGCAGGGCGTTCTATGAGATGCGAGTATTTGCGCGCGGCAAGGAATTGCCATTTCAGCCCAATGGCGGCGGCATGGAAATCTTAAAGTGGACTTTGCTCAAGGAGTGAACTCGTGATCAAGCAGTTTGTTTTAGGTCTCTTGCTTGCCTCAAATTGCGCGACAGTCGCATATGGGAGAACTCGCGCCGAGGTTGCTGCTGATGCGAGGGCCAACGAGATTATCTCTTCCTGGACCCCATCGACGAACACGCACGTTTTTAGCCCGGATGTGATCTTTATTAGCAAGTATTATGCCGTCAATCAAACTTATGATAAATGGCCCTATGTGTATGGCGGACGAGAGGCAGCTGCCACTACGACCCAGCGAATCAATAATGGGACTTGCCCTGGCGGCGTTTCGAATACGGACTATACCACGCAGGACATTTACGATTGGTGGACCGACGATCCAACCCATCGCCCTCAGCCGGCGCAACACCTCGCCGGGATTGACTGCAATGGATTCGCGATGCGTATGCTGGGGATCACGTCACCGAGCATGCTGGCAAATACAAACGCTTGGGGATTCCGAGATTATTGCGTCTCCGTAGCGGCTGCGAATCTCGATTTGGGAGATGTCCTGATTAGCCCGACGCATATCCGGATGGTCACGAGTACCAGTCCTTTCGAGGTCAGCGAGGCGGTCGGCAATGATATCGGGCGCGTTATCACACGGGAAACGGAAGTTGGTTCTTACCTTCCATACAGCCCTTTCCCAATTTTCGCCGGACTTCGCCCTATTGCGGACTCCATAACGGACAATCCTCTCCCGGAGATCAAGCTCACTATCAAGTCCGGGACGAATATCATCGGATCCTCCATCTTGTTGCGCATCGACGGGAGTTCGCAGACGCTCCTGACATATCCCGACGGCAAGGATATCCAGGTTGCGTTTACTCCTTCGGTTGATTTATCCAGCGGGCAGCATTCGGTCAACATTTACGCCAAAAACAGCCTTGATCTTGAAGATTCCACGACGTGGTATTTCAGGGTGGGGGAATTCCGGCCATACCTTTCTTCCGTGCGGGCGGTACAGGGCGGATCGGCCGTCTATGCTTCG
Organism: Elusimicrobiota bacterium; assembly: GCA_041661185.1. Taxonomy (GTDB): domain Bacteria; phylum Elusimicrobiota; class Elusimicrobia; order UBA1565; family UBA1565; genus JBAZUV01. The sequence goes on along the minus strand of JBAZUV010000029.1, from coordinate 26,134 downwards.
CAGTGGACGGCATCCGGCGCGGGCATGAAGCTTGGGTCTTCCTACCCGAAAGAGGCCTCCTCCGAGAGCGGCATCGCGGTGCACCTGGGCTTTAGCAAGTCCATGAGCCCTCTTGAAGAGGTTTCCTTGGATGGGGTGGCGGCTTCGACCGTCTACACAGTAGACCCATCGAGCAGGGACTGGCGCGCGATATTTTCCTCGACCGCTGTCTCCGGCTTCGGCAAGAGCGCCCCGCTTCGATTGACGGTGCGCGGCAAGGATCTTGCCGGGAACTCGCTCTTGCGCACCGCAGAGGACCGCTCACTGCCGGACATGTCCGCGCTCTCAAGCGCCATCACGGCCAATGGCGGCGCCGATGAGGTCCACAGGCTTCATCCCCCATACTACCTGACCGCAACGCCCCTGATTCAGCCCATCCCGATCTTCAGAAGTGCGTCCTATGCCGTGAGCGTCACCAACCGTTGGCTGCCCCCGGAGGCCGTCTTCATCCTGAACGCGACCCTGCGCGCCGGCAGGTATTGGATAAGCAACGTGGCCACCCTGGACACGAAGACGTTCCAACTCGCGCCCGGCGGGGGCCAATCGTTCCAGTTCCTCTTGGAGAATGACGGCGCCCAGGATTCCGCGCAAGCGAACTTTCGCGTGCGCGCGCAAGGCGCAGGCGAACAATCGTGGGTGACGGATATCGCGACGATCGGGAATGCCGCCGGCGTAGCAGGTTTCTACCCGACGCATTCCGGCGGCGACCACCCGGACGACAACTATTCCGTGGCCAGCCCCAGCTATCCCACCCCGTGGCTGGTGGACACCCTGGCGGATGTGGGCATCCTGATGAAAGGCTGGGCCGTGGGCACAGGCCATTTGCTGGGCAAATACGGGATACAGACCGCACCAATAGGCGAAGACTTCACGGGACTCGATGAGGCCGGCCACAAGCTCGAAGACCTGCGGGTCCTGGTCGTTGGATCAAACGGCCTCGGCGGGATGAACTCCCAGATATGGCGGGAGCGGCTCAAAGCTTTCGTATCGAACGGCGGCGCCCTTGTGAGCTTCACCCAGTCTTTCGGAACGGACTTCGCGGCCCTGCCGAGCAGCATGACGATCGAAGGCTACGGCGACCGGGAGGATATCTCATGCTTCGCCATGTCCGCGGCCATCGCGGATGCTTCCCCTGTTTTCGCCGGGCAGTACAACGCCGTCTTGAACGCGAACATGGATGGGTACATCACGAAGTATCCCGACAACGCCAAGGTCCTCTTGCGGCGCAGGATCAACGGCATGCCCGCCCTCATCGAGTATCCGTACGGAAAGGGAAAGGTCATCACCGGCGGAATGTTCAGCGACTACGGCTACGGCACGAGCCAGATGGCCGACGATGAGAAACGTCTTGCACGGGACATCGTGCGCTACGCGGCCGCAAGCGGCGTCATCGCCGAGTTCCCCATGGGCGCACAGGCGCAGATCGATGCGACGGTCCGCTATGCGAGCGCCGCAGCAGCAGGCGCGGCCGGGTGCGGGGGAGATTTCGGCGGTGCAAATGAAGCCCCTTGCGCGACAGCCTTGACCGCGACAAGAGCCGTGCTCAGGGTCTACAATCCCGATGGGAATCTCCTGAAGACGCAGAATGTCGCGTTGAGCATCCTTCCCGGTCAAAGTGCGACGATCCCGGTGAGCGTGCTCGCCGAGAGCGCCGGAATCTACTGGGTAACGTATACGTTGGAGAATTCAGACGGCATCGTCGTACAGGCAGAAGCACAGGAGAGCGCCTTCACCGCAAAAACCAATATCACGGTCAACGGCTATTCGCCGGGGACGCTCCAAATGCGGGCGACTTTGCCCGCGGATAAGATGGGAACCGGCATGCCCATGACGTTCACCGTGAACATAAAGAACAACGGAACTACGGACTTCACCGGGAACTTATACGGGGATTTTATGCGTAGCGGAAAGGTCCTGGCGCAGTCTTCCGTGACGATCCCCGCAGGCGACACCGCGATTCTCCCTTATACCTATACCGATGAGCACAACTCTTTCGGGACGCTGCGCATGTTCTTCTATCTGACCCCCGCGAATGCGGGGCCGGATGCGGTCGTTGCGGATGCGGATAAGAGCTGGGTTGCCGTTTCACCAGGGGAGATTGCGGTCTCCGCAGGCGAGGAAGAGTATATCCGCGGCGGCACGGTCACGACGAAAGTGTTTCTGAAGAATTCGCTTGGGACGAGTTTCGATGGGACGCTGAGCGTGGACCGGGTCTCGCCGACAGGCGAGAGCCTGCGCGTGTGGGAATCCTCCGTCCAGCTTAATGCGATGCAGTCATCGACGCAGACCTTTACCTTCACGCTTCCGTTAGACGCGGCTCTCGGCAGATGGCTGACGCTGGCGCGCTTGAGCACGGGACAGGGCCGGATACTCGCGTCTACGGGCTTCAGCGTGAAGTCCTCTCGACTGGTCTTAAATCCGCAGTGGCCCGAGAGATTGCGCGCAGGCATGGACACGGTTCCGGTAGTCCTGTCCGTTCGGGAGGTTGTAGGCGTCTCATCAGGAACGTTATCCGCGCAGTTGATCGCACCAGACGGAAGCATCGTTTGGCAAGCCGAGCAAGCATTCGGCGAGATCGCGCCCGGCGCAAGTGTGCGGCTGGACTTCGTTCCCTCCGGCTTCGTCGCGGGAGAGGGAGCTTACACATTGGCGTGCGAGGCGCTCTATGACGGGAATGCGACGGTATTGAAGCTGCCCGTGCGGGCGCAGGTCGCGGCGGAAGCCTCGTTCGACAAAACCGCCTATCGCGTGCGTGACGCCCTTGGGATGACGCTCAAGGTCGCGGACGCGGGAAGCTTGGCCGTGACCGGCGTCAGCGTGACCGTGAGCATTCCGGAGACCGGCTTCTCGGAATCCGGGTGGGTGGACTTGGCTTCAGGCAGCGGAACTTTGACTTTTGCCGCGGTCCTCCCGCCGGGACTCAGTCCCGGCCCGCACCAAGTCCACGTCGCCATGCCGTTCATGACTGCGCCAGAGGAACTATTCGATTTCATAGTGCTGTCCCCGGCCTTCGACATGAGCGTCGAGACCCCGCAGGCCGCGCCGGGCGGGACCGTGCGCATCAAGCTCAAGAACACGGGCGGCGTGGACGCCTCGTGCGCCGGGTACCTCAAGCTCACGGACGCGCGAGGCAAGACGGTCTACGATAGTTATCATCAGACCGGGAGCTTACCCGCGGGCACGGGCGAAGAGGAGTTCTCCTTCACGCTCCCCGACGATATCGCCGCCGGCGGCTACACCGCCTTCCTGGACGGTTGGGACAATGTTACGTGGCAGAGCCTCCAGAAATGGGGGAAGCTCACGGTGACGCCAAACAGCGCGCTCGCGGTGTCCATCAGCGCGGACAAGGACGCCTATCATCCCGCGGAGACCGTCACCGCGACCGGCACGGCCCAAGCGCCCATGGATTCGACACTCGAACTCAAAGCGTACGGCGCCGCGCCCGGCTGGAAGGGGTATTCCGCCGTGGGCGTGGCCAACGCCGTCTACGACGACGGCGAGAACGTCTGGTTCGCGACCGCCGACGGCGTGAAACGCTACGAGAAGGCCGCGAATGCCTGGCGCGTCTACCGTTCAAGCGAGACCAACGGCGCGCTGGCGAACGCGGATGTGATCGCGATATCCGGGACAGGCAGCGAAATCTGGTTCCTGCACAGGACCCACGCACCCGCGGGCGGCGAGGATTCCACGGGTCTGGCGGTCTTCGACCGCTCGGCCGGGACGTGGTCGTCCTTTCCGGGACCCGAAGGCGTGAAGCTCGCCGCCATCGGCGCGGACGCGCAGGATGTTTGGGCCGCCGGAAAGCTGGGCGATCTTTATCGATATCCAAGACCCGCTGGTCCATGGCAAAGAGTCCTGGAGCCCGTGCCCGCGGGAGACGGCAACGGTTTGGTGAAGCCTCTCTTGGTCGATGAGCAAGGCGTCTGGCTGGGGCGCAGCATGCAGACCGAATGGAGCGGCGAACTCCTGCACTACGACAAGGCCTCCGGCGCGACGGACCGCACTATCGAGGTGAGCCCTTTTCAATCCTTCGCCGCTTCCGCGCAAAACCTTTTCGTCGTCGGCATATATGGGGAAGTCCTCCGCTATGATCGAGCTTCCAGCGCGCAGCTCCCCTCGCTGGGCAATCCCTGCGGCTGGAACTGCAAGACGCAGGCGCTCTATTGGGACGGGATGTCCTTGTGGATGGGCACTCCCTGGGACGGCGCGGTCGCGTGGAACAGCGAGACAGGGGCCGTGTCCTGGTACGGCCGTTCAGAAGGCCTTTTGTCCGACGACGTGCGCGCCATCGGCGGCAGCGGCGGCGTGCTGTGGTTCGGCCATGGGATCGGCGCGAGTCGTTATGAACCGGCAAGCGTGTGGACGCAGTTCGCGCAGGCGGGAATCGGCGGGTCCGCGGTCCATGACATCTTCGCGGGCGATGATCAGGTGGCGGCTGGACACGAGCTCCACGGCGGCTACGGCCTGAGCGCATTGGACAGGCGCACAGGCTTGTGGAAGCAGGGATACTCGGCCGGGGACGTGGGAACCGTACAGGTCCTGGACGGCAATGTCTGGTACGCGGCCTATGTCGGCGGCGCGGGATTATTGTGCGGGGAAGACGCGGACTGCCCCTATCTGGAACCGGGCCCTCCGATGGGACCGGGAACGGATCTCCATGCGGACTTCTCGATGCGCGCAACCGGCTCCTTGAGCATGATGAGTTCGGTGGGAGGGGGTTCCTATAAGGCTTCGGGTGCGCTGGCTGATGGGCCCTATGTGTGGTACATCAACCCCGGCGGAAGCGATTCATATTCTCAGTATGCGCCCTCGTTGTGGCTTTATGATCCTGAGGCTGGTGAGTGGCGCGGTCGAGTGCAAGGAGACGAGGAAGAATGGGAGCCGTGGGCTTTCTGGAGCAGCGCGCCGCTCGTGAGGATGGCCGACGACGGGGACGGACTCTGGGCTGCGGTGCGGCAGACTAGGCAGGGCTACACGGACCCAGGGATCGGGCGCTTCGATAAAGCCAAGGGGACCTGGACGCTTTACGGCATCGCGGAGGGTCTGCCCAGCGCGGACGTCAACGACGTGGCCGTTGACGGGGACATCGTCTGGGCGGCCACGGACCGCGGGGCAGCGCGTTGGGAGCGCGCCACGGGACACTGGAGCGTGTTCGCCTCCACCCTGCCGGGTACGCGCGTCAATGCGGTATTGGCCGACCAAGACGCTGTGTGGTTCGGCACGGAGAAGGGCTTGAGCCGTTGGAACAAGGCCTCGGGAAACTGGGTGCATTACACTACAGCCGAAGGCTTGGCGAATGAGCGCGTACTCTCCCTGGCCAGTGATGACTCTTTCCTATGGGTAGGAACCGCCGGAGGACTCAGCAGACTGACCTTGCGCGCGGGACAAGATGTTGTCTGGAGCAAGGACCTGGGACTTTCGGGCGGCATGCAAGCGTTCTCCGAGACGGTCTCAGGCGTTTCAGTTCCGGGCAAGTACCGGCTGGAGGCGGGCATCAGGAATCAGTTCGGGCAAAAGCTGTCGCAGGCGAGGAACAGCTTCTACGTCGCTCCCGGCAGCATCGTCTTGAGCTTCAACGCGGAGAAAGAGAGCTATAAGCCCGGCGAGACCGTGCGCATCAGCGGCTTGCTGCGCAACATCGGCGCGATCCCCGAGGACGGGACCTTGAGCCTGGAGAAGGACGGCTCAGCGCTGCTTAGCGAAAACGTCCATCTGGAGCCCGGCGAGGCCAAGCCGTTCTCCGTGGAAACTGAGGCGGAGCGCTCCTTCGACCTTGCAGGGAAGTTCCAGGACTTGAAGGTGCTCGACTCAGTGAAGGTCGTTTCGCCGAAGATCTCCCTGCGCCTGCTCGGGCCGGATTCCGCGGGCGTCAAGCCGTTCTCCATGACCGCGCTGGCGGCCAATGAAGGGGACTCCGACGCAGAGCTTTCCCTGGATTTCGCTGGAGAACACTCCACGTTCTCCCTGGCGGCCGGAGAGACGATGATCATGCAGGGAGAGTTCTCCATCGCCGCGAGCACGGAGATCGCGGCGGTCTTGGGCGGAGACGTCTCTCGCGTGGTCAAGAAGCCCGTGTGCATGGCCGCTTCCGGCTGGTTGAACGTGGAGCCGGACTTCACTTACCCGGAGGGCGCTGCTTCCGTGCGCTATTACATGGAGAACAACGGCGAGGTCCCCTGGGACCTGGAGGTCCGGTTCTTCGTTGACGGGGCTACGATTACGCGCCGCCACTCGGTGCTTGCCTGGAACGGATTCTCCGCGACGCTTGTGCTTGCGAACATGACTGAAGGCGAGCATGTCCTGCGTTATGAATCCGCCTTGTTCTCGGGTACGGCTTTGATCAGCGTGAGCAAGTACGGCGCCTTGCGCATAGACGAGTTCACGGTCGACGAGCAGAGCCTGACTCCCGAGGGGAAGGTCCATGCATCAGGCCGCGTGACCAATCCCGGCCAGTACGCTTTTGAAGGAGAATTGCGCATAGAGTCGCAGCTATGGAGCCTTGGCGAGCAGATAGCCTTGGCTCCAGGCGAGGAAAGGATGCTTTCCTGGGACCTTCCCGCAGGCGCGGCAGCCGGGGACTATGAGGCCTTTTTGCAGGTCTATGCCGGAGGGAACTTCGTATCCGAGAGAAGCGCCGAGTTCCGGCTTGAACCTTATTGGAGCGTGGAATCCTCGAACATCGCCGCGTCCTATCCCGCGGGCGGCACGCAGGCAATGAGCTTTACCATAAGGAACAGCGGCTCAGGCGAAGGCACGACCAAGGTCCGTGTGAGCGCAGGAGATATCCTTGGGCAGGAGCAGAGCGCGTGGCTCAAGGTCGGGGAAGCCAAGGAGTTCAGCTTCGATGTGCTTCTGCCGGAAGACCTGGAGAGCAAGCAATATAACGGAGCCTTATCCGTGACGAGTCCGCAGAGCATGCGCAGACTGGAGCAGCCTTTTGTCTTGAACGTGGAGGGCTTCGCGCTGGAGGCCTCGGCGGCATTCGACAAGCCGGTTTATGACGCAGGCGAAGTCGCGCATCTGAGCCTGAGCGCGCGCAGCGCCAACGCGCGGACTCCCGCGATATTCATGAAGGTCAATGGCACCGGATATGAGAGCGTCGCTTCGACTTTCACGGTTGGGCCTGTTGTCGAGACGCGCAGCTTCGATATCCCGGTCCCGTCATCCGGCGGGCCCTCGTACATGATCTCCTGGGGAGTGTACTTGTCGAGCGGCCGGGCCATAAAGCTCGATACGCTTTACCTAAATAGGTGCATGGACGGCTTGTCCGTGGTCTTGGACAAACCGCGCTACGGGATGGGGGAGAACGTCTCCGCTTCCGTGACTGTGGAATCGACCGGGACTCTGGTGCTCTCCGCGCCGGGCTGGACCGAGACGATTCCCGTGGAATCCACCGGGACCCTGATCCGCGGCTTCTCGCTGCCGGGTGAAATGCTTTCCGGCACCTCTTATATCCACGCCTCACTAGACGGACAGGGAGCGGATTGGCCTTTGGATGTGGACGGCTATACGATTCACCTTGTTTCCATGAAGGCGGACAAAGCCTTATATGTCGCGGGAGAAGATTTCCGCGCGGAATTGCAGGTGGACTCCAACCGCGCGGCAAGCGGCGTACTGCTCAGCGGCGGGGTGCGAGACCAGGCAGCGGATGGCCCTGCGAGCTTCCAGACTTGGATTGATATTCCGCAAGGGCTTTCCGCCTGGACCGTACAGGGGAAGATTCCCGCAGACTTGGCCGGGACCGCAGCCGTGGATGCGCGGCTGGGAAAAAGCTTATCAGCAGGCATGGTCACTCTGGCCGCTGCCGGCGTGAGCTTCGATGTCCGCAAGATAGGGGAACTCGCGCCGCACATCAGCCTGCGATTATCTTCAACAGCGCAAGGTGCGATGGTCAAGCCGCCGGTGCCGTTCGTGCTCGAAGGCGTCGGTCTCGATGGACTCCTGAAAGTCGAGTTCCTACTTGATAGTTCCACTATCCCTGCTGCCGTGCTTGCAGGCGGAGCCGCAAGCTACGCCTGGACTTGGGATGCGGCTTCCGCGAGCCAGGGCGCGCACGCAGTCCAGGCCGCGGGTTATGACTCCAGCGGGCGCGGCCTTTCCAATAGAGTGGATTTCGTTCTGGATACTATGCCTCCTGAGACCATCCTGCTGGTTAACGGGCTGGAAGTCTCCGCGACCAGTTTGAGCCTCCTGCCCGCGGATGTCCTCTCCTTCATATCCACCGATGCGCTCTCCGGCGTGGCGGATATCCTGTATTTCTTGGATGGGGGGCCGGAGCAAGTCTATTCCTCGACGTTCACTTTGCCTGCCGGGACTCTGCAACTCGCGTTCCACTCAAAGGACCATGCAGGCAACGTGGAGCCGCAGCGCATCGTCCCCGTAGCAGTGGCTTCTCCGGACATCACGCCCCCACAGACGGCCTTGCTGGTCAACGGCTTGGCCGTGTCCGCGACGAGCATTGTCCTGATAAGCACGGATTCCTTGGGCTTTTCCGCAACGGACGCTGAAAGCGGCGTGCAGGAGACGCGGTATTCAGTAGATGGCGCGACCGAGACGGTCTTTGTCTCAACGTTCAGCCTGATCGCTGGAACACATACGCTCGCGTTCCATAGTTTGGACAGTGCCGGAAACATCGAGCTTTCTCGAAGCGCGGAGATAGATGTCCTCCTTTATGACGTGGATGCGCCATCTCTCGCCCTTTCACCGGTCAATGGGAGCACGGTCACTCTTTCCGCACCTCTTATCACCGCAGCCTACAGCGATGCCGGACGAGGCATCGATCCTGGTTCGGTCCGACTGTTGCTTGATGCCGTGGACATGACCGCGCAATCTGTCGTGAGCGCGTCATCTGTGAGCTTCGTCCCGGCTGTGCCGCTCTCGCAGGGCACACACGCAGTCTCAGCCGAGGTCGCGGACTTGGCAGGGAACCGAGCAACAGCTTCTTCGCGCTTCTTCACCGACTCTTTGGCGCCGTTGACCTCGTTGTTGGTCAACGGCACGGCCGTATCGGCGGACAGCGCGGTCATCGTCTCGACGGATGTCCTGGGCTTCGCCGCCGTGGACGCCGGCGTGGGATTGGCTGAGACGCGCTACAGCCTGGACGGCTCCACCAACGAGGTCGTGTTCACCTCAACCTTCAGCCTGCCTTCGGGCAATCATTCACTCGTCTTCCACAGTCTTGATCGCGTCGGCAATGCGGAGCCTGCGAAGGGAATCCTCCTGACCATCCTCTCCTACGATGTGACGCCGCCTGCGTTGGCGCTTCTGCCCGTCAACGGCAGCACGATCATCGTGAACCGCCCCGCCATCGACGCAGCCTACTCCGACTCCGGCCGCGGCATGGACCTGGCTTCCGTGCGACTTTCCCTGGACGACGTGGACGTGAGCGCCCAATCCTCTGTCTGGACGTCTTCCGCAGTCTATGTGCCTGCAACAGATCTCAGCCAGGGGACCCACACGGCAATAGCCGTTGCGGCTGACTTAGCAGGCAACCGGTCTTCCGTCTCAACCTCGTTCCTAGTGGACTCCCTGCCGCCTGTCACAACGTTGCTCATGAATGGACTGCAGTCCTCAGCCACAACGCTTGTGCTCGTCTCGACCGATACCCTGGGCTTTACTGCCTCAGACTCGGGAGTGGGCGTGCAGGAGACGCGCTATCGTCTTGATGGCGCCGCTGAAACGGTCTTCAGCACAGCTTTCAGCTTGGCTACGGGCACGCACACCTTGGCTTTCTACAGTCTCGACAGGGCGGGGAATACAGAGGGACAGCGCGCGATAGGCATAACCGTCTTGAGTCCGCCCACGCCCTCTGGCCTCCTTGTGCGGCTGGACTATCCCTGGCCCGGAGCGCTCGAAGTCGAGCAGGCCGTGGGCGGGAAGGTGGATGTGCGGGCCGCGCTGCAGGGCGGGGGCCTGCGTACGTGGAAGCTCTCGGTCGCTCCGGGTGTTGCGGCCAACACCGGCTTTACAACCTTGGCATCAGGCACGGCGCCTGTGACCGGACGAATTGCAACATGGGATGCGACCCGGCTCTCCGGCCGCTACACCATGAAGCTGGAGGCAACAGATTCCGTCGGGGCGACATCATTGAGCACTGCGGCAGTCTACATAGGGAATCCCGAAGCAGTATTCACCGTAGGCTCTCGTGGTTCAGATGAATTCGTATCTTTGCTCAAGGACCCGGAAGGCCTCGTGGTCCGGCCCGACGGTAATATCTGGGTGGGCGTAGACGGCACGGACAAGCTCCTGCTCATCAGCCCGGAAGGGCAACTGCTGGCCAGCGTAGGCTCGCACGGCAGAGGACCGCTCAAGTTCCAGAATCCGCGCGGCATGAGCTTGGATGCGGGCGGGAACCTCTACGTGGCGGACCGAGGAAATGACCGCGTGGCCAAACTCTCGCCGGATGGTTCGCAGCTGCTCAAGGAGTTCGACTCGGACCTGCAAGGCCCCAATGACGCAGTGGTGGACGCGGACGGTTCCGTGTATGTCGCGGACACCGGACATGGACGGGTGCGCGTGTTCGCTCCTGGCGGAACGGTGCTGCGGGATATTTCCTTGGGCCGCCACAGCCGACCTTGGGGCGTGGCCCTGACGAGCGCCGGACTGTGGGTCTCGGATCGGCAGGACCGGACGGTTAGGCTTTATAGCCGCGGGGGGACCCTGCTCAAGACCACCAACGACATGGGCCGCGTGCGCGGCGCGGCGGTCGACCGCGGACGAGCGCTCTATGTGGCCGACCGCACCATGGACCGCATCGACAAATACGATCCGGACGGGAAACAGCTCTTGAGCATCGGCCCCAGGAACAGAGCGACTGAGTGGGAGCGTTGCTGGATGCGCTACCTGAGCGATCCGGCGGACGCGGCCATCGGCCCGGATGGAGCTTTGTGGGTGGCGGACTCCGGGCATAACCGCCTCGTGAAGTATGTCCTGCCGACAGGCAACGCGCACGAGAAACCCCACGGCCACAGGATGTCCGCTACCGCGCAAGGAGGAGAAGGATCGGCGAGTGGACCAGTCTTCTCCAATGACCCGGTTTCTCGCACAGTAAGCGTCGAGGACGGCGGCAAGGTCGAGCGCGACGATGGGACCTCGGTGCGCGTGCCTCCGGCCGCGCTGAGTTCGCCGCTGGAGATCACGGTCTCGGCCCCGGATGCGGCGCAGGATTCTGAATCAAAAGAGGGCAAGCGCCGCGCGAAACGACTGGCGGCTGTATCCTCTGAGGTGGAATACGGCCCCACGGGCACCACGTTCGAAAAGCCCGTGACCATCACCCTGGCCTATGACCATGCCCGCATCACAAGCCTAGGCATGAAGGAAGAAACGCTCAAGGTCCATTACTGGAACCCGGACACCAAGGATTGGGAAGCCCTGGATTCCGTGGTGGACCCGGATGCCGGGACCGTGAGCGCGCAGACGGACCACTTCTCCGTGTACCAAGTGCTCGGCGCGGGGGGAACTGGCATCGGCGTGGCCGCGGCGGACGCGAGCTTCGGCGTCAAGGCGCATTATGTGTTCCCGAACCCCGTGCGCGGCGTGAATGCGGTTACCTTCCGCATGCAGCCGGGTTTGGCGGACAGCCTGGAGATCCACGTCTACGACTTGGCAGGAAGGAAGGTCCACTCTTCATCCGACTTCATGGACCGGGGCGCTTTTGACGACGGGAACGGGGGCGGCGCACGGTACACCTACGACCACGTTTGGGACGTCTCCGGAGTAGGGTCCGGGGTGTACGTCTACGTGATCACCGCGCGCAAGGCAGGGCAGCCGGATGTGCGCGCATCCGGCCGCGTGGGGGTGATCAAATGACAAAGCTCCTTGTGCTCCTGTCCGTGTTGTTCTCCGCGACGGCGCATGCATCGGAGACAGCATCCTTCCTCAACATCGGCGTAGGCGCGCGGGCCTTGGGCATGGGCGGGGCGTACACGGCGATGGCGGATGACTCCTCGGCGCTTTATTGGAATCCCGCGGGCTTGGCTGAACTGGATAAGCGGGAGGTCTCCGCAAGCCATGCCGAACTTACGCAAGGAATACGCAATGACTTCCTGGCCTATGCCCATCCGACAAGCAAGGGAACTTTTGCAGCAGGCGCCACTTATCTGAGCCAGCCTGCCTTAGACGGCCGCGATGCGCAAGGACATCCGACTGGAAGCTTCCAGGCCTCCGACGCGGCCATAAGCCTCGGCCTGGGGCGCAAGGAAGATTTCGCGGATGTCGGCCTTGCCGTAAAGTATTTGCGCAGCCATATCGCCTCAGCCGAGGCGCAGAGCTTCGCGGTGGATGCGGGCGTTCGCAAAAACCTGGGCGCCTGGGCTTTGGCCGCGGCCCTGCGCAACGCAGGACCGGGCATGAAGTTCGACCGGGAGAGGAACGATCTGCCCCTGCGCCTGGCTTTCGGCACGGCCTACAAGTTCGAGGCAGGCCATGCCTTGGCCGCGGAGTGGACGAACAGCCCTCGCGGCGCAGGCAATGAGGCAGGCTTCGGGGGGGAGTACCGGCTGATGAAAGGCGTGCTCATCCGCGCGGGCTACTCCACGCAGTCGTCGATCTCAGGAGGCTCGGACTTCGAGGCTGCCAAAGGGTTGACCTTGGGCCTGGGCCTGCAAGGCGGAGCCTGGGGATTCGACTACGCCGCGGTCCCCATGGGCGAACTGGGCAGCGCGCACAGGTTCTCCCTGAGCATGCGCTTCTAGTCTCCACCCGACTTTTCCCAACATCCAAATCGCGTCTCTTTTGCCGCGTGGTGAATGGACCTTATAAAGGAAGGAAGGGGGGCACAAAAAGCCTTTGCGGCACCCCGTAAAAATACTTAAGCTGCTTCGGTAAAAATACATATTACTTATGTTATAATTGTTATGAGACTTATGGCCAGCCAGGTATTCACGACGTTCGATGTCGCCAAGCTCTGCGGTGTTTTCCACACCACGGTCATCAACTGGGCCAACAAGGGCAAGATCAAGGCCTATGTCACGCCCGGAGGACACCGTCGCATCCTCCTCAAGGACCTCGTCGATTTCATGACGCGCTTCGACATCCCCGTGCCCGAGGACCTCAGCCGGCTCTGTAAGAAAGTCCTGATCGTGGACGATGATGCCTCGGTGCAGAGGATGATCCTGCGCGCGCTGGCCCCGCTTCTTCCCAACATCGAGACCAAGTGCTGCTCCAGCGGGCTGGAAGCCTTGATGATCATCGGCAAGGAATCGCCGGACCTGCTCGTGCTCGACATCCGCATTCCCCAGGTCAACGGCCTGGAAGTGTGCAAACTGCTGCGCACCTACGAGCAGACCAAGCCCATCAAGATCATCGCGATCACGGGGGAGGCCTTGCTGCCCGAGGACAAGAGCTACCTCAAATCGCATGTGGACGCGTTCTTCCAGAAGCCTCTGCCCACCGCGGAGATCAGGGAAAAGGTCCGCGGGTTGCTGGAACTCGAGGAATCGCCCGCTCGGACGCGATAAAGTCGAGGCTTGCGGCCATGCCTTTTCCCCTGTCGCCCGCGCAACCACCACAGGACCCCGCGAATACGCGGACCCATCGGTCCACAACATTTTTTCGTCATGGAAAGTCGAAGAACCGCTGTGCGCCGGAGCCCGGCTCTGGAAATATGTCCGGGTGCCGTTCGGAGGCGCCGAAATGACGGATGAAAAAACGGAGACCGCGGTCTCAACGCTGCTGCGCTATCTGGAAGCGGAAGGCGTGAAATATATCTTCGGCATCCCAGGCGGCCCGCTGATGCCGCTTTACGAGGCGATGTTCGAGAACGGGCGCATCCAGCCCATCATCGCGCGCCACGAGGAAGGCGCGGCATTCATGGCCGACGGTTATGCCCGGGTCCGCCGCGGACTGGGCGTATGCTGCGCGACCACCGGCCCCGGCGCGACCAATGCGCTTACCGGGATCGCCTGCTCAGCCGCGGATTCCATCCCGGTCCTGGCGATCACGGCCCAAACCGCGACTATGGCCTTTGGCAAGGGCGCTGCTCAGGAATGCAGTCCCTTTGGCATAGACGTGGTGGACCTGTATAAACCCGTGGCAAAAGCCAGCCTCATGCTGATCAACGCGGATACCACGGCAGAGACCGTACGCCATTGCCTGCGCACCGCGCTCAGCGGACGGCCGGGCCCCGTGCATCTCAACATCCCATCGGACCTCATGAAGAAGCAGGTCAAGCACGAACCCTGGACCCCGCAGCAATATCGTTCCATGCCTCAGGCTTTTGAAAGGACGGCGCTCAAGGAAGTCGCTGAGCGCCTGATACGAGCTAAACATCCAGCTTTCCTTATGGGACACGGTGTAGAAATCTCAGGCGCCCATGAAGCGGCGCGCAGGCTTGCGGAAAAGCTTGCCATCCCTGTTGCCACAACGCCTAAGGGCAAAGGGACTTTCCCTGAAGATCATCTGCTCTCCTTGGGAGTGTTCGGCTTTGCAGGCTCTCCTCAATCCGAGGCCTACATCCTTTCGGATGAAACCGATGTCCTGGTGACCGTGGGAACCAGCCTTGGAGAATTGGCTACACATGGCTGGAACGCAAATCTGCGGCCCAACACCTGCCTCATCCAAATCGACACGGACCCCGTGGAAATCGGCAAGAACTACCCCGCGCAACTAGCCATCGTGGGAGACGCAAACGTAGTCTTGACCGAGTTGTTCTTCCAGGTTGAGCGCGAATTGCGCTGGAAAGACTTTGACAATGCCCGCCCGCGGGATGAGGACTTTGTCCGGAAATTCAAGGCCCAGCACAGCCGCTGCATCGCAGCGGATCTCCTTGAGGATCGTTCTATGCCTCTTACTCCCCAGCGCGTGATGCGCGAACTGCGCCAAGCCCTTCCGGATGATGCCATTGTGTTCTGCGACATCGGAAGCTGCATGTCCTGGGCCCTGCATTACTTCCCGGTGTACAAACCCGGGACTTTCCAAATCAACCTGGGCTTCGCATCCATGGGACACTCCATCGCTGCGGCCATCGGCGGGAAGCTGGCTGCTCCGGATAAGCCCGTGATCTCGCTTGTTGGAGATGCCTCCTTCGCCATGAACGGCATGGAAGTCCATACCGCGGTCGAAAATGACATCCCTGTGATCTGGGTCGTTCTCAACAACAGCGGGCACGGCATGGTCCATCATGGGGAACGCATACAGTTCAAGGGCAAGTTCAGCACGGCCGAATTCAAGCACCGCTTGGATGTGGCAGGCTTGGCAAAGACAATGGGCGCGGACAGCGTACGCATAGACAAGCCTGACGAACTTCTCCAAGCCCTGCAGCAAGCGCTCAAAAACAACCGGCCCGTTGTTCTGGACGTGCGCGTGAATATCAATGCACTCCCGCCCATGGGCCTGCGCCTTGCCACGCTCGACAAATTCTTCGATGCCCCAGCCGTAAAAGAGAAATCCACTCGCCTCGCGCTGCCGATCCCCGCATGAGAGAATGTCAGTCCAGGCTCAAACAGACGCCCGCCGGCATCGGCGAATTGATCCTCGGCTATCGCAAGGCCAAGATCCTGCTGACCGCGACCCGATTGGACTGCTTCTCGCATCTGCAAGCGCCGCGCAGCGCGAATTCTCTTGCCCGCAAGCTCGCGCTCGATTCCCGCGCGACCGAGATATTGCTCGATGCCCTGGTAGCCATGGATTATCTGCGAAAGAGCCGCGGGCTCTATCGGAACACCTTGATCAGTCAAAAATGCCTGGTTCAAAACAGCATGAACTACATGGGCAGTAACCTGAAATACCAGGACATCCTCTGGAATGCCTGGGGCGATTTGCGCGAGTGCGTACGCAAGGGGGGGGCTCTGCGGCCTCTGGAGCATTGGCTGCTCAAGGAAAAAGGCTTTACCAACGAGTACATCCGAGGCATGCAGAACATCGCGAAAAAACCGGCCGCCGAGATCGCCTCCTGCGTGGATGCCTCCAAGGCCGAAACAATGCTGGACATAGGCGCGGGCCCTGGAACCTACACCCTGGCATTCCTCGCCAAGAACCCCGGGCTGCGGGCGACCCTTCTTGATCTGCCGGGCACCTTGAAGGTGACGCGCAAGCTCCTGAAGGAACAGCCGCCCGCTCTTGCGCGGCGCATTCGCCTGAGCCCTGGGAACTACCGGACGGACTCCTTCGGCAAGAACGCTTATGACTTGGTCCTGCTCTCGCATATCACGCATGATGAAAGCCCGAAGGTCAACCGCGCGCTCATCGCAAAGAGCTTCCGCGCGCTCAGGCCCGGCGGCTGCATCGTGATCCATGACTTCATGCTGGAAAAGGACCGCACGCAGCCGGAGTTCGGCGCCTTGTTCTCCGTGCACATGCTGATCTACACGGAAGCAGGAAGAACCTATACTCGCGATGAATATGCGGCTTGGCTCAAAAACGAGGGTTTTAAAAACCTGCGTCAGCGGCCTGTTGCCGCAAACGCAAGCAATGCCTCCCGGATCATCACGGCGATAAAATGAAAAGCCTTCAGCTTGCGGCGAGTCTCCTGCTTCTCTGGACCATCAGTCGTCCGGCAGAGCTTGCCGCGCAAGCAGCGGGCCGGCCCGTACAGGCAAAGACCCTGACGGTCTGCGATGATGTGCAGGACCCGGCAACCATGGACCCGCATAAGCAGTTCTCCGAAAAGAACCATACCCTCCTGCAACAGGTCTACGAAGGTCTGGTGCGCTTCGATGCCGACGGGAAGATCGAACCCGGCCTCGCGGAGTCCTGGGAACGCAAAGACCCTCTGCGCATGCGCTTCAAGCTCCGCAAGGGCGTGCGCTTCCACGATGGAGAGCCCTTCGATTCCAAGGCCGTTGTCTTCACCATCTCCCGGTATCTTGCGCCTGAAACCAGGTTCCCCGCATACGGCTTCATCAATTCCATCGAGAAAGCCGAGGCTGTGGATGAGCACACGGTAGACATCATCACCAAGTACCCGGACGGCCTTTTGCTCAACCGCTTGGCAGGCTTCATCCTGATCATGGCGCCTGATTTCATCGCAAAGAACGGAGAACAAGCCCTGCAGAGCCGTTCCGCCGGAACAGGCCCGTTCATTCTGGACCGCTGGGAAAAGGAAAAAGCCGTTGTCTTAAAAAAGAACCCGGATTATTGGAACACCGGCTATCCCAAGATCGATGAGCTGCGATTCATCTTCCTTCCAGCCAAAGATCAAATGGCTGCCCTCTTGCAAGGCAAGGTGGACCTGATCACGGAAATGCCCGGCACCTATACCCAGCAAGCCAAGGCACATCCGGGCACGGATGTGCTCAAACAGGAAACACTTTACGCTGTCGTGGGCGCATTCAACACCTCCCGTCCGCCATTAACCGACAAGCGTGTGCGACAAGCTCTCGCTCACGCGATAAACAAAGAGCTCTTCATACGTTACGACCTCATGGGAAATGGACGCGTACTCGCCGGCCTCGCCATGCCTGGAGAAATCGGATACGATCCGGGACTGCAACCCTACACTTACAGTCCGAAAAAAGCCGCGTCTTTGCTGCGTCAAGCCGGAGTGCCGAAAGGCGCCAAGCTCAAGGCTTTTATCCAGGCACAAAGTGAGCGAACAGCGCGCATCCTGGCCAGCCAGCTTAAGGATGTAGGCATCGACCTGCAGATCGAGCAGATTACACCGGATGCGGACGTCATCGCCAAGATCAGGCAAGGCGATTGGGATATGACCGTTGCTGGGCTGCCCAACCCCATGGCGCACAGTTTCTTTATCCCGACGACTTTACTCTCCTCTCAATCTCCCTTCAGCATACACAAGGACCCTGCATTCGATGAAAGACTGAAACAAATCACAACGGAACTTGATCCAAACCAGGCAGCCGTTCTTGCGAAAAAACTTGACCGCTTCATCCAAGAAGAAGCTCTCTGCTTGTTTTCCTTCCAAAAGATCAGAACCTATGGGATATCGAAGAAAGTTCATTTCACGCCTTCTCGAACAGGCATGCCTTATTTCTATTCCGCCTATATATCGGAATAACCTCTAAAACCTATCTTGTGCTTTCCAATATCTACGATTTACAGCCGCCCAAGGGAGCTTCAAAATGAGCTTTACGTTCCTGTGGAATAATTTTATTACGCCAAAAAACTTGGTCTTCCTAGCTGGGTTGCTTCACTTCTGCCAAATCCCGGCCTTGTTCTTTGCGCCGACCATGCTAGGGTGGAAAGAGGACCTTGAAAAGCTCCGCCCCATCAACCGAATGATCTTCTTTGTGATTGGCTGGGCAATCGTCTTGACGGTGATAGGATTGGGAATAGTCGTAATGACGGATCCCAATGCTCTGGTTTCCGGCCAGAGACTTGGCACGGCCTTGTCAGCATTCCTGGGGATATTCTGGACCTATCGTGGAACAATTCAAGTCGCTGTCTATCCGAAAATCTGGCCGGGGGGATTCATGGGCCGAGCCAGTCACTACGGATTAGTCGCATTATTCACATTCCTCGCCGGAATCTATATCTTGGCATTCCTTTACTCTATCTCTCTGCATCATTGATCGTCCCTCCCGACCTCACGCACCATCGCCTCGCCGCCCCCGATAAACAAAGAAAAAACTTGCGGAAGACGTAATCATGTATTACAATAATTACAGTGAAGCTTTCCTTTATTCCTGGACTACCAAGCTGGAATCTTCAGACATGCCCGTCGCGCGCTGAAGATTCCAGCCCCATGCCCTTGCGAAAAACCGCCGCGGCCTTTACACTATCGGCGTGCAGATGAGAGCGCTTTTGTCGCGCTGTTTCGCCTGGGCCTGCAAAAAGGGAGCCCCGAGCACGCTCTCCTCGCGCCTCTTGTCCTGGATACTCCCGCTCTCCCTGTTCGCCACGATGGCGGCATGCGCCTGCACCTACTGGATATCGCGACGCGTGATCCTGCGCCAAGCCCAGGAACACATCGCGACCATCACCCAAGCCGCGGCCGCCGAGGTCAAGGCCTACGTGGACCAGCGCCACAGCGAGCTCATCACGGTCTCCCAGTCGCCCTTGTTCAAGGACCACTACACGAACGTGGAATACGGCCTCGCGCATGAGGCCGGCATCTACCACCGCGAGATCGAGCGCATGCTCACGGACCTCTCTCGCCGCTCAAAAGCCTACAACCGGCTCGCGTACCTGGACCCCTTGGGCCGGGAGATCTGCGCCGTGGACGACAAGGGAATGGCGCGACAGGAAACGAATCCCCTTGCGCCGGACTTCCTCGGCCGACTGCGCAGCCTGCCCTCCGGCCGCAGGGCCCTCTCGCCCCTGCTCGATGCAGGAGGACGCTGCGCGGACGTGGTCTGCTTCGGAACGCCCTTGCGCGACGGAGCGGGCCGCTTGCGCGGAGCCCTGGTCTTCGATGTGAGCTTGGCGCCCGTCAACGGCTTCCTGGGAAGCCTGCGCCTGGGCACGTCCGGAAGGATCTACCTTGAGGATCATTCTCAGGGGATGCAGCGCGCGCCCTCGCGCACGCATCTGCTCTCCGAAGCCTCTGTCCCGGGCACTTCCTGGTCCGTGGTCACCTCCATGAACCGCGCCGACCTCCTTGCCTCTCTGGCCTGGGTGAAAAATCTGACCCTCCTTCTGGCCCTGCTGACCTCGGCCATGCTGGCCCTGGTCACCGTGCGCCAAGTCCGCTTCCTGCTCAAGCCCCTGGAAACCCTGACCAAGGCGGTCATGCGCTATGCGGGGGGAGACCTGAGCGCGCGCGTCAAGGTGGAGGGACCCCAAGAGGTCGCGGCCCTCTCCGACACCTTCAACATCATGGCCGAGAACCTCAAGGCCCACACCGACGACCTCCTGCAAAAGGTGCGCGAGGTCTCGGCCCTGCACCGGCTCAATGAATCCGTGCTCAGCCAGATAGGCCGGCGCGCCATCGCCAAGAGCTGCCTGGAGGCCGCCGTGCGCGGCCTGGCCTTCGACCGCGGCATCCTCTACTGGTTCGACGAGAACGCCAAGGAATTCATCGCGGAATGCACCTACGAATCCGCGCAGGATTCCGCGCCGGCGCAGGCCGACTCCCACACGCGCCGCATCCCCATGGACGACGCTCCGACCATGGCGCAGGCCGTGCGCGAACGCCGCGTCATGGAAGTCGAGCGCGCCGCCGTTCAGGACCCGGCGCTGCCGCCCGGACTCTCCTTCGGCACGTTCTTCGCCGCGCCCGTCATCGTCCGCGAGCGCGTCATCGCGGTGCTCTGCGTGGGCCGGGACGACCAGGGCTGGCGCGCGGACGCGCGCGCCCTCAGGAGCATCTCTCTCTTCGCGGCCGCGGTCGGCCTGGCCCTCTCGAACGCCCAGCTCCTCGACGAACTCGTGGTCTCCGAGGGGCGCCACCGTTCCGCGGTCGAAAACTCGCCTTTCGCCGTGGTGGGCCTCAACCAGAACATGCGCATCACCCTCTGGAACCGCCGCGCCGAGGCCCTCTTCGGCTACCAGCCGACCGAAGCCTACGGCCGCACCCTCGACATGATCCTCAACGAGCAGGACTACCAATCCCTCAAGCGCCGGGTGGAGACCGAGGGCGCCGTGCGCCAAGCCGAGGTCCCGGGCAAGGCGCGCGACGACAGGAGATTGGAGCTGAGCTTGAGCTGGACCGGCCAGAGCGCGGGCCCCCATTCGCCGCGCGAATGGTTCGTGGTGATGCAGGACGAGACCGAGAACAAGCGCATCCGCTCCCAGCTGGTTCAGGCCGAGAAGATGATGACCGTGGGAAGCCTCATCGCCGGAGTCGCGCACGAGCTCAACAACCCGCTCTCCGCGATCACGGGCTTCGCGGAGATGCTGCGGGACCTTCCGGTCTCAGGCGAGGAGAAGAAGGACCTGCACTATCTCTACACCAGCGCCATGCGCTGCCGCGACATCGTGCACGGCCTGCTGCGCTTCGTGCGCCAGGGCAAGCCCATACGCAGGCGCATCTCGCTCAACTACGTGGCCCAGGCCACCCTGGACCTCTTCGAGTACCGGCTCCGAAACACCGAAGGCATCGAGTTGGACGTGTCCCTGGATCCCCAAGCCCCGATGGTGGCCGGTGAGTTCCAGAAGCTCCAGCAGGTCTTCGTCAACCTGATCACCAACGCCTGCGACGCGCTCAGGGGCAGGAGCGAGAGCCGCATCATCCGCATCAAGACGCGCGCCGTCGCCGGAGGCTGCGAGCTCGAGGTCGCGGACACGGGCCCGGGCATCCCGCCCGAGGTCCGGGAGCATCTCTTCGAGCCGTTCTTCACGACCAAGCCCGTGGGCCAGGGCACGGGCCTGGGACTCTCCATCTGCGCGCAGATCGTCTCGGACCTCGCGGGGAAGATGCGCTACGAGCAGGAGAACTCCCAGGGCGGGGCGCGCTTCATCGCATCCTTCCCGCCGTGTCCCGCGGGACTGCCGGAAGCGGAGGACGAGTGCAAGCTCCCGCCCTCGGTCCCGGGCAGGAAGGTGCTCGTCGTCGACGACGAGCCGCAGCTCGTGCACCTGATGCAGAGGCTCCTCTCTGAGGACGGGCTCATCGCATCCTCCTGCGCCGTCGAGGACTCCTTCAAGAAGATCCGGGAGGGGGACTTCGACCTCGTGATCGCGGACATCGACATGGGGACCGTGAAGGGGACCTGGCTCTTGGGCGCGGCCAAGGGACTGCCCAGCGAGCCGGCCTTCATCCTGGTGACCGGCGACGTCCTCAACACGGCCCTGGCCCAGGAACTGACGAACCTCAAGGTCCCCGTCATCAACAAGCCCTTCCTGCGCGCGGAGTTCCTGCGGGAAGTCCGCCGCAGCCTGACCCACCATTGCGCCATCCACCGCCCCAAATCATAATCAGAAAGCCCTTCGACCTGCCGGTCGGCTGATCTCATATATCATGTACTTGACAAATAAGGCAATTCCCTGTCATATGTCCCAATATAACCACGCAAAACGCTTGCAATGATTTTGCGCGGTGATGCAAAACACTACCGGGAAGGGCACTTATTACACCTTGGTCGCAAAGGGCTCACAAAGGGCTCAAACGTGTACGCATGCGCCAATCTCGTGCATCACGACTTAGACAGTCGTGATCGGCAAAAGCCTCGTTTTTTTATAGGATTCTTCAAATGAAGGATCGAATATTCATAAGCAGCGTGCAAAAGGAACTCGCCGCCGAACGGCGCGCGCTGAAAGACTACATGCAGGGCGACCCATTGCTCCGCCGGTTCTTCGAAGTGTTCTTATTCGAGGACGTTCCCGCCGCAGACCGCCGTGCCGACAACTTGTATTTGGAAGAAGTGAACCGATGCTCCGTCTACATCGGTGTTTTTGGAAATGAATACGGTCGGGAGGACTCGGAAGGCCTCTCCGCGACCGAGCGAGAGTTCGACCAGGCTTCCGCGAAAGGAAAGATTCGTCTCATCTTCGTGAAAGGTGCCGACGACGCGAAAAGACATCCCAAGATGCAGGCGCTCGTCCGCAAAGCCGGCGACCAGTTGATCCGTCGACGCTTTGCCGACGTGCCTGATCTGACGGCCAACCTCTACGCAAGTTTGATCGATCATCTGGAGCATACCGGGAAATTGCGCAGGGGACCATTTGATGCAGCCGCCTGCCCGACCGCCACGATTGGCGATCTTTCGGAAGACAAGGTGCGCCAATTCCTGCGTATCGCACGGAAGGAACGGCAATTTGCTCTGGATGAGAACACCACAATAGAAAAGGCACTGGCCCATTTGAACCTTCTGGGCCACGGACGGCCAAACCACGCCGCCATTCTGCTTTTCGGCCGCGAGCCTCAGCGATATTTGGTCACTTCCGAAGTGAAATGCCTTCACTTTCACGACACCGAGGTCCGCAAGCCAATCCCCTCTTATCAGATTTACAAAGGGACGGTGTTTGATCTCGTGGACCAAGCGGTGGACTTCGTACTTTCCAAAATCGCGCGAGCTGTCGGCACGCGCGAGCGCAGCACCCAAGCGCCCGTCACCTACGAACTTCCCGAGCAGGCCGTAAGAGAGGCCATCGTCAATGCCGTCGCGCATCGCGACTATGCCTCTAATGCCAGTGTCCAGGTGATGCTCTTTGCGGACCGGCTCGAAGTCTGGAATCCCGGAACTCTGCCCCCAGCTCTCACGCCTGAGGGGCTCCGGCGGCCTCATCCGTCCATCCCGCACAACCCGCTTTTAGCCGAACCTCTCTTTCTCGCCCGTTACATCGAGAAAGCCGGAACGGGAACCCTGGATATGATTGCACGTTGCCGCGAGGCAGAACTCCCTGAGCCCGAGTTCCGGCAGGACGCCGGCCAGGTCATGATCACGTTGCGGCGGAATTGGATCACCACCGAAGCCTTGAAGGACCTTGCCCTGAATGAGCGGCAAAGGAAAGCGATTGCCTACGTGCGAGAAAAAGGGCGGATTGGCAACGTGGAATACCAGCAGCTTACAAAGGCAATCAAGAAAACCGCCTCGCGAGATTTGGATGATCTTGTGAAAAAAGGCGTGCTCGCAAAGTTCGGGACCACCGGCCGCGGAACGTACTATGGCCTTGCCTCCAAAGGGGACATAAAGGGGACAAAGGGGACATCGCCTGTCCCGCCATCGACGAAGAAGAAAAGAGACTGAAAGGGGACAGGCTCCGGTATTGCTCTGCATGGGTACCCACTCAGCATGGAGAAGACCCGGAAAAGAATCCGCGGCGGTCAAACGGACCCGCCGCGGATTCGCTACGTCTGAAGCTGGCTCCGGCGGTAGGACTCGAACCTACAACCCTCCCGTTAACAGCGGGATGCTCCACCATTGAGCTACGCCGGAATATGGTGTATCAACCAACGACAGTGACATTTTAGCAGATTATCGCCCAGCCGAAAAAACCCAAACCAGGCGTCAGGTCTTGCGCGCGGATTCCAGAGAGCGCAAGCGGGCCTCATGATCACGAAGCGATCGTCCGTGCTCGTCGAGCATCCTGGGGAAGACGGCGCTCTCCCTATCGTAGGACTCGAGCCTCTGCGCAAAAGACTCCACGATGCCCGTAATGCGTTCGAATCCCTGGTGCATTTCCGAACGCATCTCCGCGAACTGCCGATCCGTGCGGGCACAGGATTTGACGAATTCCAACGACAGCTTATCCGTTTTTTCTTCGAGCCTGCCGATATCCGCCTTGACGTCCTTGCGCAGGCCGTCCATGTCGGACTTGACGTCCTTGCGCAGGCCGTCGATATCCGCGCGGAGTACGCAGTCGAGCGTATGAAGATCGGCCTTGGTGGCCGGAGCGTTGTCGGAATTGTTTTTCATGCCAGCCTCCCGAGTCTTATCCTGCCCATGAATACGAATGACTCGGAAAAAAGTTCCCTTAATGGATAGATTACACCATCCGTCCGATCCGAGGAAGGGTCTTTGGGCCTATCGGAAATGTGTATAATCACAGATTATAAATATTCCAACCGGATGGGAGCGTCATGAAGACAAAAACAGACAATGAAAATACGCTGCGCAAAGCCCGCTTCGCGTTGCTGCTCGGTCTATCCGCATGCTCCCTTTATACGCCGGCTTGGTGCTTCAACCAGCCTCCGGCGAATCTGAGCGCGACCACGTTCCTGGATGGGGGGGCGCCTCCCGGCCTGTATTACCTCAACTACTCGATCTTCTCGCAAACCGGCAAGGCGGTGGATAAGGACGGCAAGACCATCCCCGGAGGGGCGAGCGTCAACGCGTTCTCACAACTCCATCAGTTCTACTGGCTTACGGACTTGAAGGTCCTCGGCGGGAACCTCGGCATCGACGTGCTCGTCCCGGTCGTAGCAGTCACGGCCTCGGGCACGCTCTATGACACGATCCCGGTGACCGCCCATACCGCGGGCCTTGGAGACTTCATGGCCGGCCTGGCCCTGCAATGGGATAAAGGCACGCTGCTCGGACGCCCGCTCTTCCAGCGCTTCGAGTCGGACCTGAACATGCCCACCGGCGCCTACGACAAGAACAAGTCGGCGAATCCGGGCTCGAATATATGGACCTTGGACTCCTACTACTCCTTCGTCTGGCTCTTCGCGGACAAATGGGAGACCAGCCTGCGGCTGTGGTACGCCTTCAACTCCGAGAACGATCAGACCAAGGTCCGTCCCGGACAGCGCTTCCACGTGAACTACGCTCTCTCGCGCGAGATCCTGCCCAAGCTGCGCCTGGGCGCCGCGGGCTACGTGCTGCGCCAGACCACCGACGACAAGATCGCGGGCGTGCGGCAGGCGGACTCCAGGGAAAGGGTCTTGGCCGCGGGGCCCGGGCTCGTGTACCAGGGACAGGGCCTGAGCGCCATGCTCTCTCATCCCATCGAGTTCGGCGGCCAGAACCGCTTCATCGGCTCGCGCACCACGCTCCAGCTCATCTATAAGTTCTAGCCGGAAAAATTCAGTCGGCCTCAAATCTGTCCATGCCTGATTTTTTCCGGGAGGGGCTTCAACACGACCTTACGGAAACAAAAAAGTCCCCGGGGCGAGAGAGCGCCCCGGGGACTTTGTTTCAGCGCGCCTTCGCCAAGCGCTCCTTGGCCTTGTTCACGATCTCGGAGTAGGACTTGCCCGTCAATATCTCCATGGCCTGGCTCACGTGCTCCACTCCCCAGATGTGGAACTTGCCCTCGCGCACGGCCTCGACGATCTCGGGCTTGAGCATCAGCTCCGGCACGTTCGAGGCCGGAATGATGACGCCCTGGCGGCCGTTGAGTCCGCGAGACTTGGCAAGGGCGAAGAAGCCCGCGATCTTGTCGTTCTGCCCGCCGATGGCCTGCACGTTGCCGAACTGGTCCGCAGACCCCGTGACCGCGATGCCCTGGTCGATGGGCGTCCCGGAGAGCGCCGAGAGCGCGGCGTATATTTCCGTGGAGGTGGCCGAATCTCCGTCGATGCCGCCGTACTGCTGTTCAAAGGAAACGGTGAGGTCCACGGGCAAGGGCTTATTCTGCCCGAAGAGGTTCGAGAGGAACCCGTTGACAACGCCGAGCGCCTTGTCGAAGGTCGGGCCCGTGGTCCCGGCGAAGCGGTCCCACGAGGACAGGCTGCCGCCGCCGCGCGAGGCCGCCGAGACGCTCACCGTGATGCGCGAGGGCACGCCGAAGTCCTCGCCCACGACCGCCAAGCCGTTGATCTGGCCCGTCACAAATCCCTCGGTCGCGGCGAAGAACACGTTCCTGGCGAAGTACT
>JBAZUV010000028.1:0-34713 GCA_041661185.1 Elusimicrobiota bacterium | reverse complement strand
GCGCCTATATGCAATGGGCGGATATGGGAATGGACCGGTCTATGACGACGTCCTCGTCGCGCAATTGGCGGGGGCAGGGCGCGCCGAGGCGACTTATGTCGCCGAGGGGCTGGGTGAGGGCGGCCACGTGGTCCGCGCGGAGGCTATGGATCGAGTTGGGAATGCAAGTTTTGCGGAATCCACTTTTACCATCCAGATGCTCGCCGAGGTCGAGCCGGACATTCTGGCGCCGCGCACGAGCTTGGTCCTTGGGGCGGGCGGGATTCCGGGCAGCGTGAACTACGTGAACGCGGCTACGCCGATCAGCTTCACGGTTGTGGATGACTCGCGCACGGTCGGGGACTTGGCTGGTGTGGGCGTGGCGTACAGCTCCTACAGCATCGACGGCGGCGCGTACCTTTCCTACATGACGCCCTTCACCTTGCCTGCGGGCGAGCACACGGTTCAGTATCGGAGTGCGGACCTTGTCGGCAACGTAGAGTCCGTGCACATGGCCTCTTTTGCGGTCGACGCGCAGGGTCCTGTGATCGCGATCACCTCGCCTGCGGCAGGCGCGTATGTGGCGACGACCTTGCCGGACATCCATGCCGAGGTCGGCGACTTGGGCGCGGGCGTGGCTACCGACAGCATCCATATGTCATTGGACGGCAGCCCGGTGCCTGCGGTTGCGAGCATGCAGTCAGGCGTGGGGACATGGACTTCCGGCGGGACTTTGCCTAATGCCCAGGCGCGGATGGGGAGCGTTCTTTACGGCAATCGGGCCTATCTGATCGGCGGCGTTTATGGTTCTGGTGCGACGGCGGATGTCCGCTATGCTGAACTCGGTTCTGATGGCCAGGCAGGCGCTTGGACGCAGACGACTCCGCTTCCTGAGGCGATCTCGGACGCGAGGACTGTGCTGATCGGGAATCGGATTTACGCGGCTGGGGGATATATCCCGAATCATGAGCCGAATCACTTCATCCTGGATGCGTATTATGCGGACATCCAGGCGGATGGGACCGTGGGCGCGTGGCATTCCGCCGGCCGCCTTCCGTATGAGGAAGGAGTAGGGGCCAATGCGTTCTTCTCGGCGGGAGAGTACGTCTACATCGGCGGCGGGGCGAGCCTGTCTTGTTCTTATGTCCATGACGAGGTCTATTATTCGAAGCCTTGCGCCGAAGGGTTATGCCATCCGGATACGGGGAATTCGTCCTCGCCTTGGAAGGCGACGACGTCCCTGCCGAGGCAGTTCCAGGTTCCCATGCTGGTCGCGCACGATGGCTGGGTCTATTCACTCGGCGGCAATGTGGGCGTCTGCTCGACGACCTTGATCGATTCGGTTTATCGCGCCCGCATCACCGAAGGCGGGGCCTTGTCGGCATGGACGGAACTGACCGACCGCAGGCTGCCGATCGCTTTGGGTGAATACGGGGTGCTCATTTCAAAGGGATATGTCCATCTGATCGGCGGCGACGGAGGAGTCAGGTCCGTCTATCATGCGAAGCTGGAATCCGACGGCTCTCTTGGCGCATGGATCGAGGATGCGAACAGCACTCTCCCCGAAGGCGGCCTTATGGCCATGGGGACTTTGGAGTACGCCGGCCGAGCGTGGACTTTCGGCGGACTGGTGTGGGGACAGCCTTCCGATGCGATATTGAACGCCCCTATCCTTTCCGGAAAGACGCTTTTGAGCTACGTACCGGGGACCGCGCTTTCCCAGAGCAGCCACACCATCACGGTGAGCGCGCAGGACAAGGTGGGCAATGCCTCTTCCGCCTCGACATCTTTCTTCATCGACAGCATGATCCCGGTCACTTCGCTCAGCATCGGAACGCCCAGCTTCAGCTCTGCCACGGTCTTCGTCACTAATGTGACTCCGCTGAGTCTAAGCGCCTCTGAGCCCGCACAGATATCCTACTCAGTGGATAGTGCCAGCTTCACCGCCTTTACCGCGCCCTTCATGCTGACCGGCGACGGACCCCATTCAATCGCTTTCTTCAGCATAGATGCCGCAGGCAACACAGAGCCAACAAACACCCGCTCATTGACCGTGGACACCACGCCGCCGAGCACACAGCTCTTGGTCAACGGCCAGCCCTCCAGCGATTCGACGCTTATCCTAATCTCGACTGACTCCCTCGCACTGACTGCTGCCGATGCCGGTGCCGGTGCAGCAGTAATGCTCTTCGCGCTCGACAATGCCGCGCCCATCCCCTTTAGCACGGCGTTCTCGCTTGTACAGGGCACACACACGCTGGTCTTCCATAGCCGCGATAATCTAGGCAACCAAGAACAGGACCACAGCGTCGCGATCACCGTATTGCCACTGGATGCAACGCCGCCCACCCTGAGCATCATCCCCATCAACGGCAGCACCCTAACCGTCACCGTGCCCCAGATCATCGCCAGCTACTCTGACGCGCGCTCAGGCATCAATCTGAACTCAGTACGCATGACCTTGGACAACGTTGACGTAACTGCCCAAGCTGCCGTGACTGAGACCTCGGCCAGCTTCATGCCCGCAACACCGCTGGCACAGGGCCTGCACATTGTCACGGCTGTGGTGGCCGACTTGGCCGACAACACAGCCTCGCTAAACTCGACTTTCTTCATTGACAGCATGATCCCGGTCACTTCGCTCAGCATCGGAACGCCCAGCTTCAGCTCCGCCACGGTCTTCATCACTAATGGGACTCCGCTGGGTCTAAGCGGCTCTGAGCCCGCACAGATATCCTACTCAGTGGATAGCGCCAGCTTCACGGCCTTTACCGCGCCCTTCACGCTGACCGGCGACGGACCCCATTCCATCTCCTTCTTCAGCGTGGACACCACAGGCAATATAGAGCCCACAAACACCCGCTCGTTGACCGTGGATACCACGCCGCCGAATACGCAACTCTTAGTAAATGGCCAGACTGTCGGCGCTTCAACGCTTGTGCTGATATCGACGGACACACTCGCACTCGCCGCCAATGACGCCGGGGCTGGTGTGGCTGCAACGCTCTTTGCACTCGATGGCGCGGCACCCGCACCATTTGGCACGGCGTTTTCGCTCACGCAGGGCACGCACACGCTGGCATTCCATAGCCGCGACAACCTGGGCAATCAGGAGCAGGACCACAGCGTCGCGATCACCGTATTGTCACTGGATGCAACGCCGCCTACCCTGAGCATCATTCCCATCAACGGCAGCACCCTGACCGTCACCGCGCCCCAGATCATCGCCAGCTACTCTGACGCGCTCTCGGGCATCAATGTGAATTCGGTACATTTGACCCTGAACGGAAACGACATAACCGCCCAGACAGTCATAACGAACGCTTCGGCCAACTTTACGCCTGCCACGCCGTTGGTACAGGGACTGCATACTGTCACAGCTTCTGTCGCCGACCTGACCGGCAATGTCCGCGCGGCGGCTTCTACGTTCCTAGTAGACTCACTCGCACCGGTGACAACATTGCTGCTCAATGGTCTTGCGACCTCGGCGACAAGCCTGGTCCTGCGTTCGACCGACACCCTGGGATTCTCAGCAACGGACACCGGAACGGGCGTAGCCGCCACTCTCTACCGGCTCGATGCTTCGAGTGAGACCCTCTATACCGCACCTTTCTTGCCGCCGGCGGGAACGCATACGCTGGCTTTCCACAGCTTGGACAATGCGGGCAATACGGAAGTCTGGCGCATGGCCGCCTTTTTGGTTGAAAGTCCCCCAAGCGATGTTCCGCCGACGCGTCTCATGGTGCTGGGCAACTCGCGCATGCTCCATCACCCTCATGATGCGGACGGCCGCGGCGGCAAGGTCTATGTCGCGGACACGAATGCGGACAGGATCCTCATCTTGAACCAGGACGGAACCTTCCTTGCCGCCTACGGCAACGTACGCCGCGAAGAGCCCTACTTCGATAAGCCAAAAGCCTTGGCAGTGGATAGCTCAGGGAACATCTTCGTGGCCGATACCCAGCACCATCGGGTGGTGAAGTTGGGCACGGATGGCCGATTCCTCTTCGATATCGGCGGCATGCGGAAGCACGGACACAACAAGGGCTTCCATCCCGGCTCGGGAAATGCGCAGTTCCGCCAGCCTTCCGGCATCGCGGTGGCACCGGACGGGAAGATCGTAGTCTCGGACACGGGCAATCGGCGCATTCAGGTCTTCGGGTCGGATGGGACTTTCGTGCGGGCCATTACACTGCCATCTACGCATGAGGACTTTGAATGGGATGATGAGGATTGCGATCGCAATGACCCCGCTCCCTTCGGAGTGGATGTGGACGCTGCGGGGAACATCTATGTGGCCGACGCCAAGGGACACCGCGCGCTGGTGTTCACAGCGGCCGGAGCGCTCCGACTCAGCGTTGGACAGAACGGGAGCGCCGCTGGATCCTTCCGCCGCCCCGAGGGCATCGCTGCGGCACCGGATGGAGGGTTTTACGTTTCCGACCGCAAACTCGACCGCATCACGAAGTTCGACGCGCAGGGACACCTGAAATATGTCTTCGGCCGCCACGGCGTCATTCAGGACCGTCGCCCGCTGCCGCAAGAGACTGTTTTCAACAAGCCCATCGGACTCGACATGGACGCAGAGGGACGGCTCTACATAGCCGACCGCAACAATGAGCGCATCCAAGTCTTCGGCCCAGCCTCCATGGTGCCGCCCGCAGCGCCTGCACACTCCGGCGGCGGGTTCCGAACCGCTTCATCGGAGCCCTCTTCGACTTTAAGTCCCGAAGAAGAACTCCCGATGGAACTGGCCGCACTCGATGCACAACTGGCGCGGAGTGCGCGCTCGACGATCGACAAGGAGAATGGCGGGAAAGTATTCCGGCAGGACAAGGCTGCCGTCGAGGTCCCTCCTGCCGCGCTCGATGACGATCTCGAACTCACCATCGCCGCACCGGAAGAGACTGCCGAGCACCCGGACCGTAAAGATGCCCGTGAAAAGAAAAATCTCGCCGCCGCCTCCGAGCCGGTCGAGTACGGCCCCGAGGGAACGAACTTCGCGACTCCGGTCACCATCACCCTTCCCTATGACCGTAATGCGCTCCTCGCGCACGGCTCCAGCGAGGACGCGCTCACAGTCCACTACTGGAACCCCGAGCGTAAGGAATGGGAAGGACTGTCCTCAATAGTGGACAAGGATGCGCAAACCGTGAGCGCAAAAACGACGCACTTCTCGCTCTATCAAGCGCTCGCACCCGAAGGCGATGGGATGAGAACAGCGCTAGCCGACAGCGAGGCCGCGTTCTATTTGCGCGACCTCTACGCCTTCCCCAACCCGGCAAGAGCAGGGGCAAAACCAACTATCCATCTTGCGGTAGGAATAGCGGACTCAGTAAACATAAGGATATACGACGTGTCCGGACGACAGGTGCATGAGGCGAACATCGACCGCGCTCCCGTGGTAATGGACGACGGGAGCGGACCCAAGTATGTCTATGAATACGTCTGGGACGGACATATCCCGAGCGGAGTCTACTTCTACGCAGTAGAAGCAAAAAAAGGCGGAAACACGAGCATCAAGCGCATCGGGAAACTGGCGGTGGTCCGATGAACAAACTACTGCTCGCCGTGCTGGTTCTGACCCTGCCGGAATCAAGCGTCTTCTGCGCGCCGAATTCCGGGACCGCGTTCCTGAAAATCGGAACGGGCGCCCGACCCGAAGCAATGGGCGGAGCCTATACGGCATTGGCCGACGACGTCAACGCACTCTACTATAACCCGGGCGGACTCTCGATCCTGGGGAAGCGTGAAGTCGGATTCACTCACACGCAGTGGCTCATGGACACGACCTTCGACTTCTTCGGCTTCGCCCAGCCGCTCAAGGCCGGGACGCTGGGTCTAAGCGTCGCGCGCCTGGGCAGCGGGACATTCGAGGGCCGCGATGAGAACCGCCGGGGCACCAGCGGCTTCACGGCCTCGGATACCGCGTTCACACTGGGCTTTGGTCGGATGTTCAATGGACTGAGCAGATACGGCGACACCGGCTTCGGAATGAACGTCAAATACCTTGAGAGCAGCATCGGCTCGGACAAGGCCTCGACCTTCGCGGCCGACTTCGGAGCAGTACACAAGCTCGACTCCTTGCCTATGTCGCTGGGCATCTCGGTGCTCAACATGGGCCAGGGGATGAAGTTCCTCGACCAACGAGACCCCTTACCCTTGTCCATCTCCGTGGGTGGGGCCTATCGGCTTGCCGGAGCCTTCAGCATCGCCCTGGACGTGCGTCAGGAACCCAACGACGGCAGCGTGGATGTCGGAATGGGAACGGAGTACTCGATCATGCAGGGCTTCGCGCTGCGCGCAGGCTACGCCAGCCAGGCAGCCAGAACCTCCACCGGCGGAGGTTCGCCGCTTGGGGGCTTGGGCGGCGGGTTCGGGCTCAAGATACGCAACTACCGCGCCGACTACACCTTCACACCCTTCGGCGAACTCGGCAACGTCCAGCGCCTCTCCCTCGGAGCGCGCTTCTGAAGATCAAGCCGTCAGATCCAAGTGGCTGTATCCCTTCTCGCGCATGCGGATGTAGATCGGCAGGATATATTTATACATCGAGACCTGTTTTTCCCATCCGATGAGCCGGATGATCTCCATCGGATCCAAGCCGAGTTCTATGATTGTTCGGTCGATATCCCGAATCACCTCGGCAAGCGTCATCTTTGAGAATTTTTTGCTTGCTTGAGAATCAGGGAAAACCTCATTCATGATATCGTCGTCGAATCTGCGCTTATATCCGCCTGGGAGATAGCCGTGAAAGTTGTTCAATCGTACCGGCCTGTCGAAAGGATTCTTTCGCATGAGTATCCGGGCTTTCTTTTGCACGCGGCGCCTCACGATCAGCACCGTGGCGGCAGCCTTGCGCGCAGCCGGACTCAAAGCCTCCCGATGTCCGGGTGAAGTCTTTCCTGAGACGGCCCCCTGCCGCGCATTGTAGACGAATTTCCCGCTCTCCCTGAAGGAACGGAACAAGCTGATCGATTCCTCTCGCAGCACGTTGTCGTCCAACTGAATGCCGCGCTTATGCAGTTCTTTCGACCACTCCGGATGCAGAGGACCCTCATCAAAGCCGGTGAACGCCTCCAGTTCCGGTCCGCTGCCGGCGATCACCAGGGAGCGCACTCCGGACCAGAGGACCGCGCCGAAGCACATGGCGCAGGGCCGCCAGTTGACGACCAGCTGATGAGGCGGCTGTCCAACCGCGCCCAAGTCATAGGTCCCCGCCGCCTTTTGAGCCAGCGAGAGAGCCATGATCTCCGCATGGGCCGAGGAACAATTGTTCGCCGTCACACGATTCACACCGACGGCAAGCAGCTTCCCGGAATCGCGTTCGAAGACCGCTGCGGCGAACGGACCGCCTGTATCGCATTCGAAATTTTTTCGTGCGAATCGAAGGGCAAGACGCATCCGTTCCTCAAGCGTGGGAAAATGCAAGACAGTCAGTTGGGCCAGGAATTCCTGCGCCCAGTCGGGCATTGTCAATGTGATATTCATGCCGGTTCCCGCTCCTTGTCCCTCAGAACTTACAAAAACCGATGCGACATGGAAACCAAATTTGCCGAAATGAAAACTTGTCGGCATCCGCGATTCCTATCCGGGCCGTTGTTCTTTATATGATAGCTCCATGAAGAAACCATTGGGGGATCGGCGCGGGTTCTTGATCAGCCTTGTCTTGCTCCCATTCCTAGCCGCAGCCCTGATCACGCTCGCGATCATCGGCTGGGGCTACTACAGCTACAAGAAGAACGAGACCTCCATCATCCGCAAGATGGACCAATATTTCCTGGCCATCACCCAGCCCGACCGCGAGGAATACCGCCTGGAAGGCGACGAGGTCTTCGAGGTCCCCTACATGGCCTCGCGCCTGACCCAGGACGCGGCCCCCACCCGGATCTACGACCGCACCGGCCGCCTCATCGGCGAATTCTCCAGCGCCCAGGGCCTCTACGTCCAATCCCCCGACGAACTGCCCGGCTTCCTTAAGAAAGCCCTGGTCGCCACCGAGGACGGGAACTTCTACACGCATCACGGCGTCAACTACCGCGCCATGGGCCGCGCCATGCTGGTCAACCTTCGCACCTTGAGCAAGCGCCAAGGCGGGAGCACGCTCACCCAGCAGCTGGCCAAGCTCCTGTTTACCACGCGCAAGAAGACCTACGGCCGCAAGGTCTTCGAACTCTTCTGCGCGCGCAAACTCGAGGAAAAGTTCACCAAGGACCAGCTCCTCCTCATGTACCTGGATTTCGCCTATTTCGGGCACGGCGCCTTCGGCGTGGAATCCGCCTCGCGCTTCTACTTCGACAAGTCCGCGCGAGCCCTCCAGCTTGAGGAAGCGGCCATGCTCGTGGGCATCATCGCCAGCCCCAACAAGTATTCCCCCATCGAGAACCCGGAACTCGCCCGCGCGCGCCAGCGCACGGTCCTGACCCGCATGGCCCGGCTGGGCTTCATCCCCATGGCCTCGGTCGAGCGCTACCATGCGCAGTTCTGGCGCGGCTGGGAGGAACGCCCAAACACGCGAGAGGTCTCCTTCTGGAGGATGAAGACCAACGAGTCCCCCTACCTCGTCGAGCACGTGCGCCGAAGGCTGGAGAAGGATTTCAGCAAAGAGCGCATACTCAAGGGCGGACTGCGCGTGCAGACCACCTTCGACCTTCAGGCGCAAAAAGCCGCCGAGGCCGCGCTCCAAGAAGCCCTGCGCGAGGAGAACCGAAAGAGCACGACAGCCGCATCCCGCGTCGAAGGCGCCTTGGCCGCGATCGATCCGACGGACGGCGCCATCCTTGCGCTCGTAGGCGGCAGCGGCTTCAATTTCAAGAACCAGCTTGACCGCTCCACGAACATCTCGCGCCCCATCGGCTCCTCGGTCAAACCTTTCGTGTATGCGGCGGCCTTCGAGTCCGGCCGCTTCAAGCCCGAGGACGAGATAGAAGACGCTCAGCCGGTCTTCCATCTGCCGGGCGGCAAGACCTGGAAGCCCGCCAACTATGGCGACAAATACTACGGGAAGGTGACGCTGCGATTCGCCCTGCACAAGTCCATCAACTCCGTGGCCATCCGGCTGCTCGAATCCGCGGGCATCGACCGCGTGATCACTCTGCTTTCCGAAGCGACCGGACGGCCCAAGGAGCATTTCCCCAGGAATCTCACCCTGGCCCTGGGCACGGCCGAACTCTCCCCCTTGGAACTGGCCTCCGCGTACGCGGTCTTCGCCAACGACGGACGGCCGGTGCGGCCGCACTTCCTCCTGGGAGTGGAAGACCGCAACGGCCTGCCGGTCAGCGCCGACGAGAAAGAAACGGAGGAGGCCGCCCCTGAACCCTCGACCGGAACGGTCCTTGCCGCCGCTCTCTCTTCAACGACCTGCCGCACCCTCATCGATGTGATGCGCGGAGTGCTCGGCCCGGAAGGCTCGGCCTACGGCGCGGCGCAGAAGACCGGCTTCAATCTGCCCGCGGCCGGCAAGACCGGGACCACCAATGACTATCGGGACGCCTGGTTCGCGGGCATCACCCCGGACATCGCGGCCGCTGTCTGGGTCGGCCACGACGACATGCGCATCCCCCTGACGACCGGCCGCACCGGCGGCGGCGTGGCCGCTCCCGCCTGGATGCAGTTCGTCCGCTCCTTCTACCGCAACCGCCCCGTCCGGGAATTCTTCCAATAGTGTTGTAGAATCATCCCATGAAACGATTCTTCCAGTGCACACTTTTGACTCTTTTGGCCGCGGGCTGCGGCAGGATCTCGGAAAAAGAACCCAACGACCATTTCTCGCAAGCCACGCCTGTGCGCGCGGGTTCCCGCGCGCAGGGAACGATCTCGAAAGCCGATGACATAGACTTCTACCGCTTCGACTCCCCGGAGGACGGCATCCTCTCGGTCCACGTCGGCGGCATCCGCGACATAGACTTCGTCCTGAGCATCCAGAACAAAGATCGTCAGGAGCTTAAGCGCTACGACGAGACCGGCATCGGCGGAGACGAGCGCGCGCTCGATATCGGCGTCCAAAAAGACACGTATTACATCGTCCTTTCCAATAAGAATCCGAAAGCGGACAATCCCAAACAGCCCTACTTCATGAAGATCCGCTTGGACTCCTCCCTGGACCGGGAACTGGAGCCCAACGACAGCGCCCTGCAGGCCTCCCCCATCCGGCTCGGAGAGACCCTGCGCGGGCACTACTTCCCCAAGCAGAATCTTTTGGCCCAGGAGAAGGACTTCATCGAGGACGACTGGCTCAAGATCAAGGTGGAGCAGAGCGGGCTCTTCCAGCTCAACATCGACGTGAGCGAAGTGCCGGGCGTGGACCCGATCCTGGAGATCTACGACGTCAATGCCTACAAGATCAAGGAAGTGGACACCGGCGGAGTCGGCGAGCCCGAGAGCCTGCGCAACTTCGGCATCCGGGGTCCCGTGGAATACACCCTGCGCCTGCGCTCGAAGACCAAGGCCGGCAGCGAGGAGATCGAGTACGGAATCGTCACAGAACTGCTCCCCTACGAAGGGAAGAACGAGTTCGAACCCAATGACCAGCGGGTAGAGGCCACACCCTTCGAGAAAGACGCCATTGAAGGGACGATCGCCCCGGCCGGGGATGCGGACTGGTACAAGATCTCCGGCTCCACGCAAGACGGCCGCAAGATCCTGCGCGCGGTGCTGAGCCCGGTGGCCGGGATGGACCTCAAGCTCGACGTCTATGACGAGGTCGGAACGCCGCTTCTCTCCATCGACAACATGGGCAAGGAACAGCCCGAGATCCTCGCCGGCTTGGGACTCACCGGAAGCGACCGGTATCTCGTGGTCTCCGAGAAGAGCGGCAAAGCCTCGGACAACCGCAAGAACTACCGCCTGACACGCGAACTCGTGCCTGCCGCGGCCGGGCTGGAATTTGAGTCCAACGACAGCTCCGCGACGGCGCAAGGCATCAAGGTCGGAGAATCCGTCGACGGCTACTACGCGCCCAAGGGCGACGCGGACTGGTATGAGTTCAATGTTTATCAGAAAGGGATCGTTAACGCGGACATCGCGGGCGTGATCAAC
Organism: Elusimicrobiota bacterium; assembly: GCA_041661185.1. Taxonomy (GTDB): domain Bacteria; phylum Elusimicrobiota; class Elusimicrobia; order UBA1565; family UBA1565; genus JBAZUV01. Next base: position 23,697 of record JBAZUV010000028.1, on the reverse strand, counting down.
GTCCGTCCCGCGCTGACGCTCTATGACCAGGAATCCAAGGAGATCGCCTCCGCTGCGGGCAAGAAGCCGGGGGAACCTCTTTCCATGGAGAAAGAACTGGAGCCCGGGACTTATTGGCTCTATTTGCGGCCCTCCGAGAGCAATCAGAACAACGTGCGGGATAAATACACGCTCCGCCTGAGGATCCGGTGAGGCGAGCTTCTCTCTTCTGCGCGGCCCTGCTCTTATCGGCCTGCTCCGCGCCCCTGCGCAAGGAGGCAGCCATCGGGAGCAGCCAGGCGCCCGCGCCGATGAGCGCGCAGTCTCCCTCAGCCGCGCAGCCGATCAGCCAAGAGCCTTCTTCTCCGGCCGAACCGAGCCTTGCGCTTGCGGCGGAGGCGGAAGCTCAAAAGCCCAGCCTTTGGAACGCCGCGGGCAAGCTGCCGGAGCCCCTGAGCGGACTCGATGGATTCATGTACAAAGACCGGATATATGTCCTCGGAGGCTCGAACGGCCGCACGGCAACGACCTCCGTGCGTTATGCGACGCTGGGCGAAGACGGACAGGTGGGCGAATGGACGGAGACCATTCCCCTGCCGCAGGCGCGCACCTCCTCTCTTGCCGTGCTGGCCGGCAGCCGGATCTATGTGCTGGCGGGGTTTACGGACAACGGCTTCGCTCAGGAAGGATACTTCGCGGATATCCAGCCCAACGGCCGCGTGAGCACCTGGAACACGGTCCCTCTGCCTATCAGCAGCGGCATGACCGGAGCCGGAACCATCGCCTACGGGGATTATGTTTATCTGCTCGGCGGGACCGGGCATGACTGCAGCGCCATTTACGCGAGCGCGTATTATGCAAAGTCCTGCCCCACGGGGCTCTGCCATCCCTTGACCGGAGATGCGGCTGATCCGTGGGCATCGACCTCGGCGCTTCCGCGCGAAATGAACCATATCTATCCGGTGATGCGGGACGGGGAGATCTACCTGATCGGCGGGAATCTTGGAGTCTGCAGTCCGCCGACCGCGGACACAGTCTACCGCGCGCAGGTCGGGACTGACGGCGCTCTCTCGAAGTGGGAAGAGCTCAGCCGCCTGCCCGCGGGCTCCGGCGGAAGCGGACCCGTACTCTCCGGAGAGTACGCCTATTATGTCGGCGGCGGAAGCGGGAACCATGCGCGCGTCTGGTCCTCGCGATTCAGCGAAGACGGACGGCTGGGGCCCTGGAAGGATGATGCCTCGGATTATCTTCCTTCCGGCCGGTCGAACGCTCTCGTGCAGGCCTACGGCGGCAGGATATGGGTGTTCGGCGGAACGGACGACAAGGGAGAAGTCCATGCGGAGGCGTTCAGCAGGAAATCTCCTTTCTTGCCGCCGCCTCCTCCCTTGGACGCGGCTCAGAGCCCGGATGCGCCCAAGCACCCCGATCTCGAGATACTGACTTATGAGGTGACGGGCGCCAATACGGAAGAAAGCTATTGCTACGCGAAGATCTACGCCGACGGAAAGCTGCTGGGGCAGACCGAGACCGCGCAGCGCTCGCGCCCCAAACGCTGGCTGGGAACGCTCCCCGCGGGCAACCATCCCCTGCGCATCGAGCTCTGGGACCGCCTCAGCACCGAGGAATCAGCGCGCCGGCCCGAGGACCAGCAGCCCCGGGAGCGCTTCGTGCGCGTGGAGCCCGGGACGAATACGAAGGTGGAACTAAAACTCTCGGATTCCGGCCGAAGATACTCCTACATCGTCACGCGCGAATAACTGGTGGCAGGGGTCAACTAACGGGAATATCAACAGCGGTGCCAGTCAACAGCGGTGCCAGGCACCAAATCAGCTATTCAAGCTAGTTGACGCCTGGCACCGCCGTTCTATTCGGGGAGGTCTTCGAGCAGTTCTTCTTCGGGCGGGAGCGCGGGCTGCTCGCCGAAAACAGACGCGGTCGATACGACCGCGCCCGCGACTTCGCCCTTCGATGAGAAGCCTGCCTTGAGCTCGAGCGGACGGCTGTGGTCGAAGGTGCAGTAATCCTTGGGCTCGGTGCCCTTGAGGAAGGCTTGCAGGAACTTCTTGGGACAGGTGGGCAAGGCGAGGAGCCCGGTCTCGGAATCCACGGTCTGGAACACGATGTCCTCGGGAACCTGGAAATCCTTGGCTGCCGTGCCCTCCAAAATCCTCTCCATGATGTTCGTCCACCACGGGACCACGGTCGAGCCTCCCGTCCAGTCCTTGCCGCCCAGCGGCCGGAAATCGTCGTAGCCCATCCAAGCCGCGGCGAGAAGATCGGGCGTATATCCCGCGAACCAGAGGTCCTTATGATCGTTGGTGGTGCCGGTCTTTCCGGCGATGGGCCGGTGCAGACGGCTGGCGCCGATGCCCGTGCCGTTCTGGACCACGGAGCGCATGAGCGAGGTCATCAGATAGGCGGTCTGCGGGGAGAGCGCCTCCTGCATGCGCGGCGAGGATTGCTCCAAGACCTTGCCGTTGGCATCCTCCACGCGCAGGATCGAGAAAGGATCCACATGGATGCCGCTGTTGGCGAAGGTCGTCAACGCCGAGGCGAGTTCCAGGGGCGTGACCACGGAGGTGCCCAGCCCCAGGGAAAGCACCGGCTCCAGCGAGGATTGTATCCCGGCCTTGGCCGCCAACTCCACGACTCGCGGCGGACCCACATGCTCGACCAATCGGATCGAGGCCACGTTGCGAGAGAGCGCAAAGGCCTTGCGCAGGGTGATGACGCCGAGGAACTTCCCGTCGAAATCATTAGGCACCCAGACCTTGAAGTCCTCCGAGCCCGTGAAGGATGCCGTGGCCAGGAGGATGCTCTGCGGATCGCTCGAGCCCTCCAAGAGCCGCCAGTCGCGGCCGTCCGAGTAGTAGGCCAAGGGAGTGTCCTCGACCAAGGTTGCGGGCGTGATGCCGGCGTTGATCGCCGCGGCATAGACGAAAGGCTTGAAAGTCGAACCCGGCTGGCGCTTGGCCTGCACCGCGCGGTTGAACTGATCTCCCCGTCCGCCGATCATGGCGCGGATGGCGCCGGTCTTGACGTCCAAGACCAGGAACACCCCTTGGATCGCGGAAGGCGGTATGGTCGAGATCGTGGGCGGATCGATGCCCGCGGCCAGCTCTTCGTCGAGCTGCCTGCGCCATTCCGCCGTGGACTTCTCATCATACGCCTTGAGCGCCTTCTCCATCTCCTCTTCCGCGATCTTCTGCATGGGAAGGTCGAGCGTCGTGTAGATCTTGAGCCCTCCGCGCCAAAGCGCGTGATAGCCGTACTTGGGTTCGAGCTTGCGGCGGACGTATTCGACGAAGTAGGGCGCCTGCGCGTCCACCAGCCCGCCGCGCACGGTGGGAAGGGACGATTTGGACGCTTCCTCATAATCCTTGGCCGAGATGAAGCCCTCTTCCTTCATGCGCTGGAGCACGACCTTGCGACGGGAGAGCGCCTTGTCCGGATGAGTGAAGGGGGAATAGCCTCCCGGGAAACGGATGAGGCCCGCGAGCAGGGCGCATTCGGGCAGTTGGAGCTCTTTGACGTCCTTGTTGAAGTAGAGCTTGGCCGCGGCCTGCACTCCGTAGGCGCCGTGTCCGAAGTAGATCTGGTTGAGATAGAACTGAAGGATCTCTTCCTTGCTGAAGTTCCGCTCCAGCTGCAGGGACAGGAGCATCTCCTTGATCTTGCGGATGAGCTTGCGCTCGGGGGTCAGGAAGATGAGCTTGGCGAGCTGCTGGGTGAGCGTAGAGCCGCCCTGCACCACCCTCCCGCGGATGAAGTTCATCACGGCCGCGCGCAGCATGCCCTTGGGAGAGACCCCCACATGGTGGAAGAACTCGGAATCCTCCGTGGCGATGACCGCGTTCTGCAGGTCCACGGGGATCTCGGCCAAGGTGAGCAGGGCCCGCTTCTCGATGGAGAACTCGGCCAAGGGCTCTCCGCTGACGTCGAAGACCCGCGTCGAGAGCGCGGGCGTGTAGTCCTCCAAGGTCTGGTAAGAGGGCAGCTCGGCCAGGAAGCGCCGGAGCATGAGCCCGCCGGCCAAGAGGGCAACGGCCAGCGCGCCGACCAGAAGATAGAATCGGGACCGCGTCATGTGCGGCTCCATTCTACAAAGTTAGAGATGAGGCGTCGCCCCGGCCCGGCGCAAGCCGGCCCAGATCCTCTGGCAAGCCGTGAATCGGTGCACCGAAGGCCTCCGGCGCCGTTCTTCGGCGCCTCTACAGAAGGCTGCGGCCCAAAGCGCAGGCCGACCTTATCAAGGGATCGAGACACGGCGAGAGACGCTCCGTCTCCCATCAAGATCAAGACCTTCCTTTGGTACGACCCCCACTCCAAAACTCGACCTCACCCCATAGGAACAGCGGGAGGCGCGCAGGGGATGCACTCTCCCGCTCCCGTAGAGGGGGGCCCCACCGTCTCCCGAATGCCTCACGCCGCGGGTTTGGGGGGAACTGGTTCCCAGGGGTGCGGGGGAAGGGAGAGTGCATCCCCTGCGCGTCGGGACCCGCCCTCAAAAATGGGTGAGGTCGAGATTAGATATACTTGCCGCATGGAACATTTCGACGCGCTCATCATCGGAGGCGGCATCACCGGAGCCGGGACCGCCCGCGACCTGGCTTTGCGGGGGCTCAAGGTTCTGCTCGCGGAGCGGGACGTTCCCGGCAGCGGCACCACCTCCGCCAGCACGCATCTCATCCATGGAGGACTGCGCTACCTCCTCTACGACCGGCCCACCACTTTGAGCACCTGCTGGGACTCGGGCCATATCGTGCGCGCCTCTCGCCGTCTTCTGCGGCGTCTGCCCGTGCTCTGGCCGGTCTACCGCGGACAGCTGCGGGGATTCGCCACGGTCGAGACCCTTTTGGAATCCTACGACGGCCTTTCAAGCATGAAATACGGCCGTCCGCATCTGCGCCTCTCGGCGCAGACCGTCTCGCGGCTCGTACCGGGACTCAAGACCGAAGGCCTGCTCGGCGGGCTCGTGTTCGACGAATGGTGGGTGCCGGCCGTGCGCTTGGTCGAGGAGAACCTGGCTTCGGCGCACCGCGCCGGAGCGCAAGTGCGCCTGAAGACCGAGGTCCTCTCCCTCTGGAAGGAAGAGGGACGCGTGCTCGGAGCCGTCCTGCGCGGGCCTGACGGGAAGGAAGAGCGCGTGCAGGCGGACATCACGGTCAATGCCGCGGGCCCCTGGGTGGGGCAGATCGCGCGCATGGCCGGCTGCGAGATCCCCATGCGCCTGCGCAAAGGCACGCATCTGATCTATCCGGGGCAATGGGCCTCCTTGACCGCCTCGCGCGTGCCCCTGGGCCTGCTCCTGGAAGCCGTGGACCGGCAGCGCTACGTCTTCATCATCCCGGGCGACGGACGGACCCTGGTGGGGCCGACCGACTTGGACGGCGGCCAAGACCCGGACAAGACCGCCTCGACTGCCGAGGAGATCTCCTATCTGCAGGCCTCGGCCCGCCGATATTTCTCAAACATCCCCGAACGCTTCGAGCGCGCGGTCTGCGGAGCCCGTCCCATCCTGGGCAGAGGCCCGGAGAAACTGCTCTCGCGGGAATTCGAGATCCTCGACCATTCACGCCGAGACGGGATCCCGGGCTTCGTGAGCGCCGCGGGAGGGAAGATGTCGGATTTCCGCCTCATGGGCGAGGATGCCGGCGAGGCCGTGCGCCGTCTTCTGGGCCGCGGCGGCCCCTGCCGCTCTCACTTGGAAGATCTCTCCGGGAACCCCATCACGGAGATCCCCCCTCATCCGCGGCCGAGGATCCCCTTCTTCCTGCGCCGCGCGCCCCGGCTGCGCGAACTGCACGCGCTCGCCTATCTGGGCGCGGGCCTGGGCCTGCACCTGCTCAAAGCCGCGCGCGGCCAAATCCGCGAATCCTCCTACGAAGACTTCGAAAGGAACTATACATGAGAAAAAATATCGTCTTCCTGCTCCTGCTCGCCTGGCCCTTGGCCGGGCTGCTCCCCGCGCACGGCCAGCCCCTGGAGAACCAGCGCTTCGAGGAAGTGCTTCGAGCCGCCAAAGCCCAAGGCAAGCCCATCCTCCTGGAGTTCTACACCACTTGGTGCCCTCCTTGCAGGGAGATGGAACGCTCCGTGCTCCCGGACGCCGGAGTCCAAAAAGCGCTCTCCAGCTTCGTGTTCGCGCGCTACGACAACGACTCCGAGCCCGGCTGGTCGCTCAACCGGCGCTTCAATATCCGCAACTTCCCGACCTTCATCTATCTGGACGTCTTCGGGCGGGAAAAAGACCGCCGCCTGGGCTCCTATGATTCCACCGCGGAGATGATCGCCGCCCTGGGAACCGCGCTCCAGTCCGCCCCCTCCTCCGCTCAGGAATCCTCCGACCCCAAAGTCCTGCTCAAGGAACTGCGGCGAGCCTCCGAGCGCGGAGAAGAGAAGGCCGTGATCTCCCTGCTGGAAAAGATCAAGATCTTGGATCCGAAGAACGAGAAGGACGCCCTCGCCCCGGCCCTCTACTCCTACGCGGAGCTCCTGCGCGGACAAAGGCGATTCTCCGAGGCCGCGAAGCTCCAGATGGACCTCTCCGAACGCTTCCCGGGATCATCATCGGCCGAGTCCTCGGCGTACATGGTCGAATACACGCTGCGCCTTGCGGCCTTGGACAAGGCCGCGGCCTTCTACCGCAAGCAGATCGCCGCGCATCCCAAGAGAGCGCTCGACTACGCGTACTTCGCCGAGATGTGCGCCACGCACCGCTTCCGCCTAGCCGAAGGGTTCTCTATGATCCGCAAGGCCCTGGAGATCGAGCCTAAGAGCGCGGAGCACTATGCGACCCTGGCGCGGCTTTATTACAGGAAGGACGACCTCGCGTCCACGGTGGAAGCCATGAAGAAGGCCGTGGAACTCGATCCCAAGGAAAAGACTTATTCCGAGCGCCTGGTCCGCTACCAAGCCGAACTCTCCGCCGTCGAGGCGCAGCCGAAATAAGTTATTTGCGGAGCAGGACTTCGACGTTCGGGGAAAGCCGCTGATAGGGACGGTAATTCTCCAGCAGATACCGGTCCGCTTCATGCATATCCTGGGCGGCTCTCCCGCCCAGGATGAAAGCCCACCGCACGCGGCTTTTCCGCAGAGACTCGATGAGCCTCTTCTCATCCTCGGGCTCCCATTCGGTCGGGATCGAGGAAGTGACGGGATGGACCGGCATGCGTCCCGTCAGAAAATACACGTCCGGCATGTTCCCGATCGGAAGCACGAAGAAAGACTCGTCGGCGCGGATTTCCCGCCCCACGAATCCAAGGATCGCGTTCACGGTCTCGGCTTCCTTTTTATGGATCCTCGCGCCGCCGAAGCGCGCGTTCAGCACGGGGCTGAAATAAGCGCCGGTGGGAGGGAAGACCAGCTCCTGGCGCAGATACCACAGGCTTCTTAAAGAAATCGCCGCCGTCGCGGCCAGAAGAGCGGCCTTTCCCAATCTCGGAAGACGGTCCTCGCAATCGGCGCGTCCGCAGCCTAATGAGCTGAAGATGCCTCCTATGACAAGCCCCAATCCCGCCTGGATCGCCTCGAAAAGAGTCGCGTAATGAGACATGAAGCTCGTGTAGTAGACCCCGAAGAATATCCCGCCGACGGATAGGTTGCGCCAAAGCAGGTCCTTCTCCCGCTCTGAAGAGGTCCTCCGCAGCATCCGCAGCGGGATCAGGACGCCCATGAGATAGACGAATGCGAGCAGCTTCCCGAATTGGCTGATTTCCGATGAGAAAGTCCGGAGGATGTTCGAGCCGATGCCTCCGCCTGAATGCTGGATCTTGAATCTCAAAGCCCGCTCCACGATCCAATAGCGCATGGCCAAGAGCCCGTCATGGCGCGCGTAGAACAGGATGAAGAGGGCGAAGGGCAGGGCCATCCCGAGCCCGTAGGCCGCGATATGCCGCCAAGCCCCCGGGCCCCTGAGCCTGCGCTGATAGAGTATCCCGAAGGCCGGCGCGCCGAAGAGCAGAGCGGCGGCGCCCAAGTCCTGCTTGCACCAGAATGCGGCCGAGAAGAACAGCCCGGAGAGGAACGTCCACGCGAGAGAACGGCTCTCCCACGCAGCCATGAACGCCGCCAGACCCGTGAGGATGAAGGCTATGGCGTCGGCGCCGTACCATGGATAGCCTGAGATGAACTGCGTGGACCATGCCGCGGCGATGATCCCGCCCGCCGCGCTGAAGCTCATGCGCAGCCGCATGAACCGATGCAGCAGCAGGACCGTCAGCGCGGACAGGAACGCTCCCTGAAGCGCCATGTACCAGCGGGACACTCCGAAGCCGATCCCAAAGACCCGGAAGAGCCCGGCTTCGATAAAATAGGTCAGAGGGGTCGTGACGCAGTCGAAATCCCTATACGGGATCTGCCCCATGAATACCCGATACGGACGATCCATAAGCAGGAAAAGGTCCACCAGATTCCTGCCGGCATACCCGGTCCGCCAATAGATGAGGACGAGGGCCGCGAGGGCTGCCGCCGCCGCGCAGCCGGCGGCCCTTTTGTCGAACCGCACTAATCCCTCGTGATCCTCAAGCGGACCTGTTCGCGATGGCGGACCACCGCGAGCTTCAAGAGCTTGTCGACGAGCTTCTCGAAGGAGACGCCCGAGGCGCCCCAGAGCTTGGGATACATGCTGATGGAAGTGAACCCCGGCAGGGTGTTGACCTCATTGAACCAAAGCTTGCCGGTGCGCTTATCGAGCAGGAAGTCCACGCGGGCCAGCCCATAGCCGCCCAAAGCCCTGAACGCCTGGACCGACAAGCAGCGGACCTCTTCGCTGGCCGCGCGCCCGAGCTCGGCCGGGATCATGAGCCGGGCGCCGTTGGGATCCAGATACTTGGCCTCGTAGGAATAGAACTCAGCATTGGGCCGGATCTCGCCCACGGCCTTGGAGGCGCGGACATCCGGGCCGCCGCCGAGCACCGCGCATTCGATCTCGCGGGCCTCCACGCCCTGTTCGATGATCACGGTGGTATCGAATCGGAAGGCCTTGCGCACCGCCTTTGCGAGCTCGGAAGCCTTCTTGACCTTGTAGACGCCCACGGAAGAGCCCATCCGCGCGGGCTTGACGAAGACCGGCAGGCGCATGCGCGAAGGCAAACGTCCGCTTCCGCCCATGGGACGCAGGGGATCCTTGCACGCTACGCCCTTCTCCAGCACGGAATAGGGAAGGATGGGCAATCCCGCCTGCAGGGAGAGCAGCTTGCTCACGGCCTTGTCCATGCCCACCGAGGAGCCCAAGACTCCGGCGCCCACATACGGAAGGCCGATCATCTCCAGCAATCCCTGCAGCGTGCCGTCCTCGCCGAAGGGTCCGTGCAGGACCGGAAAGACCGCGTCCACGAAGATGCGCTTGCCCCCGGCTTTGAGCGCCGGACGAAGACCCGGCTCCAAGCGCGCCGGGACGCGCGCGAAGCGGAACTTCTCAGGATGCGGGTGCGCAAGGAAGGCGCGGACATCGGCCTGATGGAACCAGCGCCCGTCGGGCGCGATCCAAACGAAGACCGGCGCATGCCGGCCCAGATGCTTGAGCACCGCCTGCGCGGACACGCAGGAGACCTCTCTTTCCGCCGAGCGCCCGCCGCAAAGGACCAGGACCTTCATCAATAAACCCCCCGTGCCTCATACCAAAGCTTGCCGCTCATCATCTTGTGCACGCAATCGACGAAAAGTATCACCTGCCGGTCGTTATAGACGTAGCCCCAGCCCCCGCTGTCCTGCAGCTTCGCGCCGTTGATGCGCCCCTCGCTGATGATCTCCGGCCCATAGAAAGTCACGGCAGCGGCGTCCTTATGGCCGCGCAGGCCCAGCTCGGCCTCGGGGATGTCCGCCAGATACTTGGGCATGAGCTCCTCGATCCTCTTGGGGATGCGCCCCTCGGCCTGGATGAAGTCATTGAGGCTGCGCTCCATGGCCGCCAGACGCGAGAGCGTGCGGCTCTCCGCGCTCTGCCGATCGGAACGCTGGACCTCGGCGCTGAGTTCCCGCGTGATCCGGTCCCCCTTGAGCCCCGGCGTGCAGCCCGAGGCGAAGAGCGCCGCGGCGGCGCAGAGCAGCCCCTTCCTGACGACCGCCTTTGAGAACTCGGAATTCATTGAGCCTCCTCGATGATCCCGCCTCCGAGGACCTCCTGGCCCTCGTAAAAAACAGCGGATTGCCCCGGAGCGATCGCGCGTTCAGGATCACGGAGATCCACGCGCAGTCCCTCCTCCCCGGTCCGCGACCACGACGCCTCCAGCAATCTTCCCCGATGGCGCACGCGGACCTTGAGCCCCGCCTGCCCCCCGGACCTGGGCCCGCGCGTCCAGCTCACGGCGCTCACCGTGAAGCTTCGGCGCGCGACCTCCTGCTCGGTCCCGACGACGAGAGTGTTGCTCCCGGCATCGAGCCGGGCGACATAAAGCGGTTTGGGACCGCCGAGCCCCAGGCCCTTCCTCTGTCCGACGGTATAAGAGGCCAGGCCTTTGTGGCGCCCGAGCTTGCGGCCGGACATATCCCGGATATCTCCGGGCTCGAAAGCCTTCTCTCCGGCGCGCGCGCGCAGGAAGACCCGATAATCGTCGCCTGGAACGAAGCAGACTTCCATGCTCTCGGCCTTCTCCGCGGCCGGAAGGTCCAGGCTGCGCGCCTTCTGCCGGACCTCCTCCTTCTTCATCCCCCCGATCGGGAACAAGACCCTCACAAGCTCCTGCTGAGTCAGACGGTAGAGGAAATAGCTCTGGTCCTTGCCCGCGTCCTCGGCGCGCAGGAGCCGGTACTCGGTCCCTTGGGGCGTCTCTTCCGGAACGATGCGCGCATAATGGCCCGTGGCGAGCAGATCGGCCTTCCAGGCCTCGACGAGCTTGAGCAGCGCGCCGAACTTCACCCGCCGGTTGCATTCCACGCACGGGTTCGGCGTGCGCTGGCGCAGATAGTCGGCGATGAAGGGCTCCACCACGGTTTTCTCGAATATCTCGGAAAAATCCATGGCGTAATGCGGGATGCCGAGTTTCTCGGCGGCCTTGCGCGCGTCGGCCAGATCGCTGGTGCCGCAGCAGCCGGACCCCGCGGACAGGGCGCCGGAGAGCTTGAGCGTGACGCCGATGGTCTCATGCCCGGCTTCCACGCACAAGGCCGCGGCCGTGCAGGAATCCACGCCTCCGCTCATGGCCACCACCACGCGGCTCATGCCTTGGGCACCTCGCGCAGGCCCTTGAGCACGCCGGGCAGGATGGAGAGCAAGCGGCCGATATCCGCGTCGGAGGAGCCCCAGCCCGTGGAGACCCTCAGCGCGCCTGAAGCGAGTTCCGGATCCACGCCCATGGCTTCCAGAACGTGCGAAACCCCGGCCATGCCCGCGGAACAGGCGGGTCCGCTGGAAGCGCAGACCCCTTCGAGGTCCAGGGCCACCACCAGCTGATGCCCGTCGACGCCCTCGAAGCAGAAATGGCTGGTGTTCGGCAGGCGCTGGGCGCCGCGGCTGCTCAGATGCGCACCGGGCAGCCGGAGCACGCCTTCCTCCAATCGGGAGCGCAGGCCGAGCAGGCGCGCGGAATGCTCCGGGAGCTCCTCGGCGGCCGCCTGCGCCGAGCGGCCCAAGGCCGCGATGAAGGCCACGTTCTCAGTGCCGCCCCGGCGGTCCTTCTCCTGATGCCCGGTGACCACCGGAGAAAGCTTCACGCCTCGACGCACATAGAGAGCGCCCACGCCTTTAGGCGCATTGATCTTATGGCCGGAAATGGCGAGCATGTCCGCACACAGTTCCTGGACATCCAAAGGGATCTTCCCGGCGGACTGGACCGCGTCCACGTGCAGGAGCACTCCCCGCTCCCGGCAGAGGCGGCCGATCTCGGCGATGGGTTCGAGCACGCCGGTCTCGTTGTTGGCGTGCATGACGGCAACGACGGAGGTCTCCGGGCGCAGGGCCGCGGCCGCGGCCGCGGGGTCCACGCGGCCCGAGGAGTCCACGCCCAAGCGCGTGATCTCGAATCCCCTGGCCTGCATGCGCCGGCAGAGCAGGCGCACTGCGTCGTGCTCGATGAGCGAGGTCACGACATGCTTCTTGCGGCCGTTGGAATCGATGAAGGCCTGCTCCGCGGCCCCGAAGATGCCGAGCACGTCCGCTTCCGAGCCCGAGGCCGTGAAGACCACCTCATCTGAGGACTTTGCGCCGAGCAGGGCCGCGACCTGCTCCCGAGCGCCGTCTACGGCGCGGCGGGCGGATTGTCCGAAGGCGTAGATGCTGCTGGGATTGCCGTAGTCATGGCGCAGGAACGGCAGAGCGGCCTCCAAGGCCTCCGGCCGCACCGGCGTTGTCGCATTATGATCGAGATAGACGAAAGGAGCCAAGCGTCACGGCCCCCCGAAGAAGCTCTTGAGCAGATCATCCTCGCCTTTGACCGCGGGCTTCTCAGCCTCCGGCGCCTTGGCTCCGGGCAGTTCCTTCTGCTTGGGGACCTTCTTGCCTTCCACGGGCTGAACCACGGTCTTGCGCACGCCCTCCGCGAAGACGAGCTGACCGGCCTTCTGATTGAAATAGAGGCGGAACGGAGACTCCTTCATCTGCGGGGCATAGGCCTTCCCGAGATTGTCGCGCTCCTGCTCCCAGCCGGGGTTGTAGACGAGCTTTCCCCGAACGTCCACCTTGTTCTTCAAGATGGGCAGGCTGAAGCGCAGGCGATAGATGCCGTTGGAGTCGCTGACGCCCGCGTCGAAAGACGAGGTCTGGAAAGCGGCCTGGCTCTTCTCCACGAACTTCTCCTCGCCCTCGGCCACGGCGCGCACCACCACGCCCTGGATGGGATTATCTTCATAATCCGTGACCACTCCCATGATATACCCTTCCAGGAAGTTGGACTTCTGCGGCATGGAGATGAACAGCAGCTCCTTGGCGCCGGTCAGACGGTCCGTGATCACCACCGAGGTGATGCGGCCTTCCGCGAAATCCTCGAGCACGACCATCTTGCCGCGCTTCCCCATGCTCAGGTCCGCGCACGCGCACAGAGAGAGCGCGAGAACCGATAATGCAAGCGCCGGGAAACTCCTCATGAGGGCTCCTCTGCGGCAGTTTTTTCCGGGCTCTCCCCGTTCGGAGTCCCGCCCTCGGGCGAGGGCGCAAGACTCTGCGGCGCCGCGGCCTGCGCGCCGGGAGGAGGCGCGCGCGGAGTGATCGTCTTGACGAAGAAGACCACCCGGCGGTTGCGCGCGCGATTGGCCGGCGTGTCGTTGGGCGCCACGGGCCGGAATTCCCCATAGCCCATGGCCGCCATGGCCAGAGGAGAGAACCCCTTCTGCCGGATGAAATATTCGACGACCTCGGTGGCTCGCGCGGCGGAGAGCTCCCAATTCGAGGCGAAGTACTCGTCGTTGATGGGGATGTTGTCCGTATGCCCTTCGACGATGACCTCGTATTTCTGGGAGAGCGTCTTGAGCTCGGGGGAGATCTTCTCGATGAGCCCTATGAGGCCGGGACTCAAATCCGCCTTCCCGCTCTCGAAGAAGGACATCTGCCCGCTCTCCTCCAGGCTGATCTTCATGCCCTCGCGGTCGATCTTGACCTCGCCGGCCACCTTCTGCTCCTTCATGACCTGCTCGACTTCCTGCTTGGCCTTCTGCACGTCCTTGTTCAAGGCCGCGGAAAGGGCGTAAAGGATGACGAAGAAGCAGACCAGCTCGGTCATGAGGTCCGCGTAATTGACGAGCCAAGGCGGAGCCGGATGCCCGATCTGGCAGACCTTCGGATCGGATTCGTCGATGAAGCCTTTGGGAGCCCTCAGCGCCATGCGCTATTTCGCCGGCTTTTCCTCGGCCGGAGGCTCCTCCTGTCCGCGCACGAGCACCCGCTGCGCAGGCTCCAGGTAGGCCTTGAGATTGGCCTCCACCACGCTGGGCGTCTGGCCGCTCTGCAGGAGCAGCACGCCCCGGATGACGATCTCCTTGACGAAGAGCTCCTCCTCGGAGCGCCGGCGGAGCTTCCCGGCCATGGGCAGGAAGATCAGGTAGCCCGAGCCCAGGCCGTAGAACGCCGCGGCCAGGGCCAAGGCCATGCGGCGCGGCACGGCCGAGACGTCCTCGATGGAATTGAGCATGAGGATCATGCCGAGCACGGTGCCGATGATGCCGAAAGCCGGGGCATAGGTGCCCATGGCGTTGAAGATCTCCTGCCCGACCTTGTGCCGCTCGCGGACGAATCCGAGTTCCGTCTCCAGCATGTTGCGGATGAACTCCTGATCCGCGCCGTCGATGACGAGCTGGACGCCCCGGCGCATGAAGTCATCCTGGACCATGGCCACGTCCGCCTGCAGGGCCAGGAAGCCCTCGCGCTTGGCCTTCTGCGCCAAGGACACGAAGGTGCCCACGATGCCGGTGGTGTCCTCGCCGCCCTGCAAGAGCACCTTGCGCAGGATCTTGCCCAGGCCCACGATCTGCTTGAGCGGATAGTTGACGAGCGTGGCGCAGAAGGTGCCGCCCATGACCAGCAGCAGGGCTTCCATGTTGGCAAAGGGGATGAAGCCCTTGATGCCCTCGGCCTGAAGGATCGCGGCCACGGCCAGGCCGATGAAGACGAGGATGCCCATCACTGTTGCGATGTCCATTTTCCCTTACTCCCTTTTGAAGCCCTGGATAGGATTTTGGACGGGCTTTTCGACGTTGACCCGTTTCCGGTACTCTATCACCTTTTCCACGACCTCGTCCACGCTCTCCTGCACGAGGAAGCGGTTGTTGGTCGCCAGATTGACGACCGTGTTCGGGCAGGCCTCCACCGATTCGATGAGCTCGGCATTGAGCGTGATAGGCTGCCCATTAAGACGCGTCAGTTTGATCAAGCTCCCTCCTTAGGACTCCTTTCCGCGGCATCGTTCGAGTTCGGTCTGAAGGCGCGCATTCTGCGCCTTGAGCTCTTCGGACTCCTGGACCCGGCGCTTGTCCTGCACCTCGAAAGCCAGCTTCAGGCGGTTCCAGTTGTCCCGTTCCGCGCTCATGGCCGCGAAGCGCCGCGACTCCTCCTCGGCATGCTGATGCGCCCGGGCCGAGGACTCCTCGACCTGATGCAGCTTCTCGCGCAGGGCGATGACCTCCTTCTCCTGGCCGGCGCGCTCGCGGGAGGCCGCGGCCCGCCACTCCTCATCCACGGCCGAGCGTCCCCGCAGTTCGTCGTAGACCTGCTGGAGCCGAGCCAGCTCCTGGCGCAGACGATAGAGGTCCTCCTCCAGCTTCCTGCGTCCCTGCTCCGAAGCGCGCAAGTCCTGCGCGAGCTTCTCGGATTCCAGCTTGAGCCTGCGCGCGATCTCCTCTTCCATGGCCGCGCGCATGGAGCGCTGGCGGTCGACCAAGGCGCGCTCCATCTCCTCGCGCGCCTGCCCCTGCACCGCCAGGACCCGGGCCTGCAGCTCCTCCTGAGAGCGGACCTTGAGCCGCGTCTTCTCCGAATCGAAGCGCTTCTCAGCCTCGGCCTCGACCTGCTTGCGCAGTTCCGTCTCCCGATCCTGCCATTTTCTCTGGAGCACAAGGAACTCCGCCTTATAGCGCTCGTTGAGATTGGTGAGCTCCTCTTGCAGCTTGTGTCCCTGGCCCGCCTGCACGCGCAGAGCCGCCGTCTGCTTCTCCAAGGCGCCGGCCACGGCGCGCATGCGCTGCAGAGCAGCGCCCGCCAGGTCGGCCTGAGCCTTGGCCTTCTTGACCTCCGCGTCCGTCTCCGCCTGGATGCGGCGGAGCTCCGCCTCGTGCTCGGCGCGCAGGCGCTGGGAGACGGTTAGCAGCTCTCCCTGGAGCTTCTCATTGTCGGCCAAGAGCCGCGCCTCTCGCTCCCGGGAGGAACTGTGCGCGGCCTGGAGCTCGCGCTCCAGACGCTCCCGCAGGGAATGAGCCTCGCTCTGGCTGCGCTCATACTCCGCGCGCAAGCGGTAGGCCTCGCGCTCCTTCTCCACGCCGGTGGCGGACTGGACCTGCATCTGCGCGTTGGCCTGGGAGAGTTGGGAGACCTTCTCCTCAAGCCCCTTCTTCTCGATGCTCAGCTTCTGGAAGTCGAGGTCAACGGCCTTGAGATGCTCGGCGACGCCCTTGGCTTGGCGCAGTTCGTCGTCTTTAGCGTGGACGAGCCTCTGCCAATGGGCCTTCTCCTCGAGCCAGCGCCGCTCGATCTCCTGGATGCGCTGGGTGAACTGCCCCTCCATGTCGCGGTCCTGGAGTTCGCGCTGTCCCATCTGCGTCTTAAGGGTATGGACCCAGGTCTCGCGCTCCTGCGCCAGCCGCGCCTCCAGTTCCTGGACGCGCGCCTCCATCTTCAGCCGCCCCTCCTCCATCTCGGATTCGCGGCGGTCGCGGCGCAGCTTGTCCTGCACGTCCTTTATCGAGAGTTCCACCCGGGAAGCGATCTCGGATTCTTCCTTGGACTTGAGGCTGGCCAGCAGGACCTTCTCGCGCTCATCCTGCAGGCGCTTCTCCAGGAGGGTGATCTTCTTCTCATACTCCGCGGAAGGCGGCGCGGGCGGCTGCGGCGGCGCGAGCTGAGGCTGGCCCTGCGCGGGCATGGGCGCGGCCCACATGGGAGCGGCGAACATCTGCGGCATCATGGGCGTCATGAACGGCATCTGTCCCATCCCCGACATCGCGGACATGCCCGCGGGCCCCATGGGCCCGGCGCTCGGGAAAGCCGCACCGGGACCTGCCGGGAAAGAAGGAGGAAAGCCCGCGGAACCCGCAGGCATGGGCGGCCGCCCCGCGGGAGCGCCCGGCAAAGGCGGACGGCCCGGAGGAACGGCCGGCGGCTTAGCCGCGCCGGGCAGCGGCGGCAGAGCCGCGGGAGCGCCGGGCCGGCCCTGCGGCGGCTTTCCGGCCGCGGGCAAGGACGGAAGAGGCGGAAGCTGGGGCTTCTTCTCTGGTTGTTCAGCCATGATGTTTACCCCTTCATCTGCGCTTTATAATCGTCCAGCCATGCCTGCAGCTGGGGATCCGGATTATAGGATAAGGACTTTTCATAATAGAGGAGAGCCTCGGGCACGCGCCCCATCTGGAAGAGGTCGGTGCCGAGATACTGATAGGACTGCCAAAGGTCCGGGTCGCACTCGATGGCCTGCCGGAAGCATTTGACGGCTTCGTCCAAGCTGCCGGCCTCATGGTGCCGGACGCCGTCATCGAAGGCGCGCCGAGCCGCTTCCGGGTCCGCCTGTCCGCGAACCTCGGCCTCTGCCGCGGAAACGACGTCGGCCGGAGAGTGTTCGAGCTCCTTGCGGGACGCGGAGGGGCGCTGGTCGATGGCCAGCACCTCCTGGAAGCTCCCGTCGTCCTGCTTGAGGTTGCGCACGTTGATCTTTCCTTCCTTATCGAGGGCCTTGATCTGGTCCATGATGCGCGAGCGCTCCTCCTCCACCTGCACAGGGCCCACGCCCTGGGTGTACTCCATGGACTCCTTGAGGAGCGAGGCCGCGCCCGCGGACATATTTCCGAAAAACTTCCCCACCACTTCCGGCGAAGCGCCCAAAAGCGCCCGCGCCATGCTCTCGGTCTTGAGCTCGCGCACCAGGATCTGCATGTCGCGGTCCGGGAAGCTCGCGATGTCGTCGAAGAGCAGGATCATGCGGCGCACGCGGTCGTAGACCGCGGGCTTCTCATTCTTAAGGTATTCCAGGATGTTCGAGCGAGTAGGGGCGTCGGCCTCCTCGAGCATCTGCGTGAGGCGCTCGAGCCCTCCCACCACGAACTCCACGTTCTCGCGGACCTGCGCATCGATGGCGATGACCTGCTCACGGGTCACCTGCCGGACGGTCAGGGCCTCCAAGGCCACCTTGGCCTGCAGGTCCACCGGAAGCGCGGTGAGCACCTGGCGCGCGTACTCGGGCTTGAGATAACTCAAGACCACGGCGATGAGCCAGGGCTCCTCTCTGCGCAGGAGGAAGAGATTGGCCAGGCGCTTGAGATTCGTCTCGTTGATGTACGCGAAAGGCTCCATCTTGGCCATATCGTCATCCTCCTCGGGCGGCGGGGGCGGCGGAAGCTCCGGGGGCTTATTGCCCACCAGGACGTCGAGCAAGCCTTCCTCGGCTCCGCCGCCGCCTCCTCCTTCGCCTTCTTCCTGCGGCGGCTCGATATTCGATTCCACGTTGATCTCAGCCGCGGGCTTCTGCGCGATCGCCTCCACGTAGCGCCGCATGAAGCGGGAGAACGGACCGAATAGGAATAGCAAAAGCAGGAGCAGGAGCGAAGCGTAGAGCAGCGGCAGATAGACGCGCGGCTCGCGCAGGTCGTCCCTCCAGTTGCGGTCCTTGTACTGGAAGCGCATGGGCTTGAAGAACACGTCCTCGGGCTTGAGCTTGTAGCGCGCCATGGCGTCCACCACGAGGCTGCGGATCTCCTTGACCTTTTGCGGGGAAAGGCGGTCGTCATGGAAGACCGTGGACTGGAACTTCTTGATGACCAGCTCTTGGGAGAAGAACTCCTCCTGCTCGCTCTTGGACTGCTGGGCCGCCTGCCCCACCGAGGCCTCGGGTTTGCCCTTGTCCGAGATGTTCGAGATGCTCTTGGGCTTGGGCACGCCCGGCAGGGCCCAATCCCCGAACACCGACTGCCCTTTCTCCCCTTTCTCTTTGTACTTCTCCGCCACGCCCGCGCCCTCGCGCAGGCTCTCGCGGCGCTGGGCCTTCATCTCCAGATCCACATCCACGAAGACCGTGGCGCGGTCCTTGCCCAGCAGAGGGTCGAGGATGTCCTTCTGGATGCGCCCCTCGGACTCCCTGATGATCTGATCGCGCGCTTCGATGAGGGAAAGGGGCGGGACTTGGACGACGTCCGCCGCCCGGCCGGGGCCGGCGGACAAAAGCAATAGCGCTAGAACGCATATCTTCTTCATAGTGCGCCGAATATCCTCATCCGCACTAAGTGTAAGGCCCGGCTGTTACAAATTCAAGTCAAGAGTCCGCAGAGATAACGAACCCGGGCCGGAAGGGGCAGCTGCGCAGCTCAGTGCCGCGAACGCGGCACCAGGTTCCTGCGCGGCTCTCGGCGCCCCCTCCGGCCCAGATCGGTGCTCAGACCCGCGCGATCGCGAGCCCTTACGGTATCCGCTTGAGGAACTCGGCCACGACCTTGTTGCCCGGATCGACCTCCAAGACCCTCTTCCAGACCGCCCGCGCCTTGCTCTTCTCCTCCATCATGAAGAACGAGGAGCCCATGATCTCCAGGGCGGTGATGTTGTTGGGCTCGAGGTCGAGCACATCCTGCGCCCGGCGGATGGCCACGTCGTACTTGCCGTCGTAGATGGCCTGCCGGGAGTCATAGAGCTTCTGGTCCACGAAGGTGAACTGCTCGGGCCCGTCCGCGCGGCGGGTGAGTTCGGCCACTCCCGCCTCGCGCTCGACGACGTTGAGCAGGGCGAGCACCTTGTCGTCCTTGGGATTCTTGTTGTAGGCGTAGCGCAGGGAGTTGACCGCGTTGCGCAGATCGCGGCCGTCGACGTAGGCGATGACGCCGCGGCGCACATAGGTCTGAAACTCCTCCCCTCCCTGGGCCTGCGCCACGAAGCTCACCACGGTCTGCAGGCGCGCGAGCATGGCCTTGATCTGCTTGTTGTGCGGGGCCGCGTCCAAAGCCTGGTTCAAGCGCAGGGTCGCGAGCTGGAAGTCGCCGTCCTTGAACGACTCGTAGCCCTGCTCGATGAGAAGCTTGATCTGGTCGGCCGAGCGGTCGTCGCGCGAGCGGCCGAAGCGGAAGGTGACCGACATGCGCGTGCTGGCGCCCAGGTCATGGATGCCCTGGGCGAGGTCGAGCTGCAGGCGCTGGAAACGGAAGCCGAAGCCGAAGTCCGTCTCCTGGATCTGCGGCGCGGCCAGCAGGCCGAAACGGAAGGCGAACCAGCGGGCGGCCCAATACTCGCCGCCGAAGCGCCAATTGATGTCGGCGCCCTGGGATTTGGTCAAGTCGAAGCCGAGCATGAGGCGGTCCTTGAAGAGCCTCAGGCTGTTGCCCAGCTTCATGATCACGGGGTACTTGTCGTCGGTGTCTCCGCCGGTCTTGCTGTAGACGTTCTGGATGCCGAGGGCGAGGCTGTAGTAAGGGCTCATGCGGCGCAAAGCCGAGATGTCCAGGGTCTGGGTGCTGTCGGAGGAGGAGGCGAGCTGGCGGGCCACCTGCTTGATCGAAAGGCCGAAAGCGGTCGTTTCCGTGGCTTCCTTGCCCCAGGAGAGAGCCATGGCGCGCTGACTGTCCTGGAAGGTGCCGCCCTTGGTGATGCTGATGGGCTCGCCGGTGGAAGGGTCGAAGACCGCATCCACGCGCTCGAAGCCGCCCGCAGTCAATTGGGTCATTCCAAAAGCAAAGGTTCCCCGCGTCGTAGTCGGGTGCGCGTACGCCATGTAGGTGAAGGCCGTCTGCTCGAAGAGCGTGGCCTGCATGGTGGTGATCTCTTTTCGCTGCAGGTACGCCAAACCCGCGGGGTTCCAGTAGGCGGCCGTGGCATCATCGGCGATGGCATAGAAAGCGCCGCCCATCCCCAAGGCGCGCGCGCCCACGCCGTACTGCAGGAAGGCTCCGGGCTGGCCGCCGGACTCGGCCGGGAAAGAGGGCTCAGGAAGGCAAACAAAAAACCCTAAGACGACGCCGGCTAGCGCCGCCCAAAAGGGCATATGAACTGCAAGCCTTTTTGCCTTCATGTTCGGTAACCGGACCTCCCCGCGGATGCGGGGATCCTGGCTTTGCGCCCCCGGCTTGCGCCGGGTTTGCCGTTATCGCCCGATGACCGGCACGGTGCGCTCAAAGCCGACATCCCCGGGCTCGCGCACCCTTTGCCGTCATCTGGTCTGCTACAGTGATAGTATATACCCAAAGCCTTGACTTGTCAAGGGGTGCGGCATTGGGCGGACCGCATCCTTTGCCGATCACAAGGGAAAGGATGGAAGGAGGATGTTAAATAAGGATTTCAGGAATAAAGACGGCCGAATATGGTAGAAGTCCCTCATTCCCGGACCTTTGGAGGAAACCATGAGGAATCTGTTCTTCACCTGGATCCTGCTGACCGCGGCCGCGACCCTGCCTCGGCAAGCCTCGGCGCTTGAAGCATCCGCAGTCTCCTTCGAAGGCTCCGACGCGCCTCTTTCCGCGGTCCTGCAGGGGATAGAAGCCGATGCGAAGCGCATCCCGGCACCCCAGGCCTCGGCTGTCCCTTCCGACGGAGACAGCCGCCCCATCATCGTGGCGGTCAGCGGACTGAGCTCGAATGAGTTGGGTGTGGGCCTGGAGCTCAAGCACTTGCTCGCGGTCTGGAAATTCCTTTTCCCGGGCAAGGCGCCGAACGTGAAGCTGCTCATGGACCGCCTCGATGAGATGCACCGGGAGATGCGGGCGGACCTCGATGAGGAGACCTCCCGCCGCATATCCCGCCGAGGCAACGACTATCTTGCCGAGGCTCTGCGCGGCCTCGCCCAAAGGAACGGCCTGGAACTGGAGATCCAGGACATGCCCTGGTCGCGCGATCCCGAGAACACGAAGGAAACCGTCGAGCTTTTCAAGAAGAAACTCTTGGCCCTGCAGTCGGCATCGCCCGAACGGCCGCTCTACATCGTGGCGCACAGCTGGGGCTCGGTGCTCATGCACGACGCCCTCAATGCGCTGGTCAAGGACAAACGCCCCGTAAAGGTCCGCCGCCTGACGACCGTCGGCTCGCCTCTGGTCCCGCAAAAGCTCTTCGTGCGAATCTTTAAAGACATCCAGATCGTCAAGGAGAAGATGCAGACCCGCGTGAAAAAGCCGGCCTCGGTCCAGGAATGGGTCAACATCTGGGCCGAGCCGGACATGTTCTCAAACACGATCGCTTCCGCGGACAAGAACCTGCGCATCGACGAACCTGCCGTCGTCTACGAGAAGCGGCTGAATGCTCTGCTGGATTCCGGCTCCGCGGACAAAAAGCAGGTCAAAAAAGACCTCAAGGCGCTCCAGAACTCTATTATCTGGCACGAAGCCTATCACGACGGATTCGAGATGGAGCTGCGCTCCTTGAGCGAGCACCTCCGCTGGGATTTCCCCCAGCAGAATGAAAGAGAACTCCTGCCCTAAATCAGACGTCTTGGCTGAGGGGCCAGATGTGGGAGCCTTGGTTCTTGAATTCCTTGATGGACTCGATGAGCCTGGTGCCCAAAGACTTCCCTAGGATGAGCAAGAGGAAGGACTTGATCTTGTTCTTCACGCGCTGCCTGCCCGTGGCGAGCTGCTCCATGCTCTCCACGATCCACGGATAGTCGATCCCCTTGATCTTCGGGGACATCTTCGAACGGTCGAAATCGCTGTAGTCGCGGATCGTCAGCAGGTCTCTTTCCTTGCAGAACTGATAGAGGTCCGTGCCGGGATACGGGGTGAAGAACGTGAAGGAAGGCCTCGTAAGCTCCATGCTCTTCATCATGCGGATCGTATCCAGGATCTCCTCCTTCGTCTCCGTCGGAAGGCCTAGGATGAACATCCCCTGCATCTGGATGCCGAGCTCTTTCAATATCCGATAGGCCTTGTAGTTCTGCTCGACGGTCAAGCCCTTGCGCATGAGATCGAGCATGCGCTGATTGCCGGTCTCGAATCCGACGTGGACCGCCCGGAGCCCGGCGTCCTTCATCTCCGAAATGAGTTCCGGATGGGCGCAGACATGGTCGGCCCGGACTTGGCAGACCCATGGCTGATCGAATCCGCCTTCCTTCAGCTTCCGGCAGAATTCCCTCACCCAGACCTTGTCGGCGCTCAAGCAGTCGTCATGCACCATGAAGCTCCGAAACCCATGCTTTTCGCGCAGAAGCCTCAGCTCGGCGATGACATTGTCGACCGAGCGCTTCCGGATGCGGTTCCCGAAAAGGATCCTCTCCGCGGGCTGGCAAAAGGTGCAGTGATAGGGACAGCCTCTGGCGGAGATCACGGTCACGAAGGGCAGCGGGAGATCCTGGAAGAACGGGAGTTCCTGGACGCCGAAAAGATCCCTGTCGGAAAAGGGCAGAGCATCGAGATCCGCCTGCTCCCCCCGGATGATCCGCTCGACCGGCGCTCCGGAACCCAAGGCGGAAAGGATCTTCGGAAAGGAGATCTCCCCCTCGCCGAGCACGATGTGGTCGAAGAAAGGATGGGCCGCGGCCTCTTCCGGCATCAACGTCGCGTGGATGCCTCCGAGCACTGTCGGGACCTTGGGCAGGATGCGCTTGGCGATCTCGGAGGCCTTGAGCACCACGGGGAAATAGATCGTGGTCGCCGTGAAGGCGATGACATCCGGGTTGGCCTCCGCAAGCTTGGCGGAATACTCCTTCCAGCCGTCCAGGCGCCTAAAATCAATGAGAAAGGACTGATGCCCTTCCTTCTTGATGCATGCGCTCAGAAGCCCGAAGCCGGCCCCGATCCACCGGTCCCCAGGATCCCTGAAAAACCCCGGATAAACGAACGCTACCTTCATCTCTCCATTATAACATTGGCGTCAGGGGGCAAATAGCTTGCATATCGCGATATGCAAGCTATTTGCCCCCTGACGCCAATTAAATGACGGTCGGTTAAGGCCGAATCCGTCATTCCGGCGGAAGCCGGAATCCAGGAACGGCCGTTATTGCGCCCGAAAGAAAGCGGTTGTCTCCGTGTTGAAACCCCCTCCGGAAAAATCCAGGCATGAGCAGACTTGAGGCCAACTATCGGGTAGGGCGGGCAGTCGCCTGCCCGCCCCCCCACAGAACGCCGCGTGCGGATTTCCCGCACGACGCTCTTCAGGCGAAGGCCTTGCGGGCCAGACGCCACGGGTCC
>JBAZUV010000027.1:0-35174 GCA_041661185.1 Elusimicrobiota bacterium | reverse complement strand
GTCTACGCTTCACCCTCGACGTCGCCGTCGACAGGCGCAAGACTGGCTACGCCCTGACTGGCTAGGTCTTGGGCGGTGGCTCTCTCAGCCACAGGACCAGCGCGGTTTGCGCTGGCGCACGAATTTTCCGGCTGATAGCCCGATCGGACAGGAAAGCACCATTGCATGGGTCGAATGAATAGATCGTTTGCGAAATTATCCGACCTGCATTCTACAACTAGCTCCCCCATCTTAATATTGGATTAAATTACACTTTCGCCGGGCTTATGGGCGTTTCCTATACAAAAAGATTGCGGCCGGCAGGTCGGCGCTGGGTGTTTTTTGCTTGGCATGCTATTAAAAATGCGATATAACGCATCTCCGGAGGAAAAAATGATTTTACCGCTTAATTTTCGCTTGGGTGTAACAAGAACTTCGCCGTATCTATTCATACTCATAGAGTCATGATCGCAACCCTCTGGCGCTTCCTCCTCCTCCCGCTCCTGGCAGCCTCTCTGGGCTTTGGGATGCCGGTCACGCCGAAGGGCTTCTCTTTCTCGACGGGCTCGGGCCTTAAGAACCGCATAATCACGCCTAACGGAGACAGCCTCAACGACCTCGCAATCTTCACGTTCTCAAATCTGCGGGACTCCCTGATCACCGGCCGCATCTATGACATTCACGGGAAGTACGTCGCGGATATGGAAGTGGGACCGCCGCCGGCGGACCCCGCCATGCAAACGCTGCAGTGGAACGGGAAATGCGGCGGGAAGGCCGTGCCGGGCGGCATCTACGTGTACGTCCTGGAGGGCGAGGATTCCATGTTCACCGGAACCCTCGTGGTGGTGAGATGAAATCACTTCGCCTCGCGGCGCTCTCCCTGCTCCTCGCGCTCTGCGCGACGCAGGCCCGCGCGGCCTTCGACAACCTGGGCGCGGGCGCGCGCGCGCCGGGCATGGGCAACGCCTTCACGGCCGTGGCAGATGATCTTTACGCGGTGTACTACAATCCCGCGGGCTTGGCGCAGGTGCAGCGCCCGCAGTTCTCCGCGGCCTACTCCAAGCTCTACGTCGGGCTCACCGACGGCTCGGACCTGGGCGTCTCCCAGATGACCTACGCGCATCCGCTCAAGAAGGGCCGCTGGGGCACCTTCGGCACCTCGCTGCAGCGCTTCGCGCTCGACAGCCTCTACTCCGAACAGAGCCTCTATCTTTCGTGGGGCCGCCGCTGGCTGCGCCGCGACAACGGGAGCACGCTCCTGGGCGGGCTCAATTTCAAGCAGCTCTCCCGCTCCTTCAGCGCGGGCCCCGAGGCCGGCAACGCCATCGACGACACGGGCCGGGCCACGGGCCAGGCCGACCCCGTGCTCTCGGGCTCCAGCAGCAAGGGAACCTTTGACGCGGACCTGGGACTTCTCTACCGCCTCCCCCGCAACTGGCAGTTCGGCATGATGATCGAGCACTTCCTCCAGCCCGACGTGGGCTACGCGGCCCCGGACAAGCTTCCCATGAACATGCGCTTCGGCGCGGCCTACAAGAGCCTCTGGATGAACCTCACCGGCGAGCTGCGCATGGAGAAGGGCGCGGGCGGGGCCACGGACCGGGACATCGTGCTCGCCGGCGAGCGATACTTCCCCAGCCTGGACCGCGGCCAGTTCGGCATCCGCGGCGGCCTGGGCTTCGGCGCGCGCCAGTGGCGCCAGATGTCCATGGGTTTCTCCTACCGCATCAACAAGATCCAGACGGACTACGCGTTCATCATGCCCCTGGGCGGCATCAAGGGCACCATGGGCACGCACCGCATCGCCATGACCTTCCACTTCGGCGCGCCCACCGCCGAGGAGGAGATATCCCAGGACCTGCTCAACCAGGCCAAGCGCATGCAGTCGGGCCAGGGCACGCGCTACGGCTACGAGTTCCTCGACGCGCAGCGGCCGCATACGCTCGACGATCCCCTGCTCGCGCAGGTCAAGCAGTACATCGAGCAGGGCCTCTTCCGCAAGGCGCATGAGGCCCTTGTGGATCTGGCCAAGGACACGATCCCGGATGAGTCCATCGTGCGGCTCTCCAACCGCCTGGAACTCATCGCCTCCTACTGGCCCGAGTTCGGCGAGGCCAAGGAGCCGTGGGAGAAGATCCTCTTCGACGCCCTCAAGAACTTCGCGCGCGGCCGCGACCGGCTGGCCGTGCTCCAGTCCTCCTACGCCTTCAGCCTGACCCCGGCCGACACCAAGCTCGACAGCTTCCTCGCCCGCTTGGAGGAAGGCGTGGGCCTGAAGGCCGAGCGCCTGCCCGCCGGGAATCCGCGCGGCTTCATCGAAGAGCTCCTCTACCGCGTGGAGGCGGCGAACTCCCGCTCCGAGCATGAGAAAGTGCTCTCGCTGCTCCAGGACATCACGATGCTCACGCCCAACAACGTCACGGCCATCGAGCGCACGGGCTCGACCTACTACATCCTGGGCCGCTACCAGGAAGCCCTGCAGACCTGGGAGCGCGCCATGCCCATGGAGACCAACGCGCAGGAGCGCCAGTCCCTGGTCGAATACATCGACCGCGCGCGCGGGAAGCTGGGGATGTCGAAGGCGCCTCGCCAAGCCGAGCCGGAAGCCGCCCCGGCGAAGGAGACCTCGTCCTACGCCCCCGCGGCCCCGGTCCAGGCCGCTGCGCAGCAGGCGCCGGCTCCCCGGCCCGTGAAGGCGCCGGCGGCGCGCCGCTCGGACCCGCAGGAGATCGAGCGCCTCTACCAGCGCGGCGTGGAGCACTACGCGCGCGGCGAGTACCTGCAGGCCACGGCGATGTTCATGCGCATCCTGCAGATCGACCCGGAAAACGCCCAGGCGCGCAAGGCCCTGGACCGCATCCAGCGCCGATAAGAATCGGCGCTGCCGCCTCTGAGCCGCCCCCCTCCGACCCCGGAGGAGGGCCTCCGCGCCCCCCTGAAATGACAAAAGTCGTCACTCCGGGCTTGACCCGGAGCCCAGCAAGACACGAATGGACATCCTTCGCTGGATTCCGGCTTTCGCCGGAATGACGAAAAAGGAACACCGGCATGACGGCATCCTGCCGTTTGCTGGAACTTTTTCCCGCCTGACTCGTAATCATTGGAGGATATCTCAGCCCGTCATTCCGGCGAAAGCCGGAATCCAGGTGCCTGGGCTCCGGGTCAAGCCCGGAGTGACGCCGAAGTTTCGTCATTCCGGCGAAAGCCGGAATCCAGGAGCGCAGAGGTGCTCAAAATGACTTCCAAACTTCCTTGCGTGTACATCCTCTCCAGCCGCCGAAACGGCACTCTCTATGTGGGAGTCACTTCGGACCTCGTGAAACGCATCTGGGAACACAAGAACGACGTCATGGAAGGATTCACTAAAAGGTACAAGGTGCACTCACTAGTATGGTTCGAGCTCCACGGCACGATGGAGTCGGCCATCTTGCGCGAGACTTCGATCAAGGGATGGGAACGAGATTGGAAATTGGAGCTCATCGAGCGCGAAAATCCGGACTGGAAAGATCTCTATATAAACATCTCTTCATAATAACAACGACATCACTGGATTCCGGCTTTCGCCGGAATGACGAAAAAAAGAACGCGGGGATGACGAAAGGACCGTCACTCCGGGCTTGACCCGGAGTCCAGCAAGACACGAATGGATATCCTTCGCTGGATTCCGGCTTTCGCCGGAATGACGGAGGGACGGCAACAACGACAATACGACAATAGCTGGATTCCGGCTTTCGCCGGAATGACGAAAAGAAAAAGAACGTCGGAATGACGAAAGCCGGATAGACCCCTGGCACCAAACCCGGCAAGAGGCTACAATAAGGACGTGAGCATACGGATCAAGTTGTGCATACTCCTGACCGCGGGAATGGCCGCGGCCATCCTGGGTTCGTGCGCGGTCTTCATCCAGCTGCAGAAGGCGGCCCTGCGTTCGGCGCAGACCGAGAAGGTCCGCCTCCTTATGGAGAGCGTTTCGCGCATGGCCAACGAGTCCCTCCTGGCCAAGGACCCGCTCATGCTGCTCGATTACCTCGCCTTCCTGCGCAAGGAACGGCCCGAGGTGCATCTGTGCCGCGTGAAGATGGAGGGCCGCTGGCAGGACGTGGGCGAGGCGCCGAAGTCCGAGCCCGCCGGAGGCCTGCTCACGGAGACCGCGGAGGTCTCCCCCCCGAGCGGCCCGGCGAAATCCATATCCATCGAGATCCGCTTCTCCCGCTCGGCCCTGGCCGAACGCGAGCGCGAGGCCTACGCGGCTATGCTCAAGAACATCGGCACCGCGGCGGCCGTGGTGCTGCTGGCGGCGCTGATCCTCTCCATTCCTTTAAGCCTCACGCTCACGCGGCGCATCGTCTCCGTGGAGGCCGCGCTCGCGGCCATCGGCGAGGGCCGCCTGGGCGAGCGCGTGCGCGAGGAAGGCTCCGACGAGCTCGCGCGCCTGGCCCGCAGCGTCAACCGGATGTCGGACAAGCTCAAGGAGCTGGAGAACCTCAAGCGCACCTTCGTGGCCTCGGTCACGCACGAGCTGCGCTCGCCCTTGGGCGCGATCCAGAGCCTCATCAAGCCGATCCTCGCCGACCCGGCGCGCCTGCAGCCCGAGGACCGCCAGAGCATGGACCGCATCCAGAAGAACGCGGCGAGACTAGAGCACTTCGTCACGAACCTCTTGGAGATGTCTCGCATCGAGCGCGGCAAGCTTGATTTCATGCCCAGGCCCTCGGATGTGGGCACGCTCGTCACCGACACCGCCGCCTTCTTCCAGCCGCGCGCGGCCGAGGCGGGACTCGCGCTGGAGTCCCTGGTGGACCCGGCCCTGCCGCAGATGCGCGTGGACCCGGACCTGGTGGCCCAGGTGCTCACGAATCTCGTGTCCAATGCCATCAAGTTCACGCGCAAGGGCGGCTCCATCAAAATGGAAGCCAAGCGCCTGCAGGAGGGCGTGGAGTTCTCCGTGTCCGACTCGGGCGTGGGCATCCCGCCGGAAGCGGTCGAACGGGTCTTCCAGCCTTTCGAGCGCGTGCAGAACCCTTTGCGGGCCACGGGCGCGGGCCTGGGCTTGGCCATCTCCAAGTCCATCGTGGAGATGCACGGCGGCAAGATCGGCCTGGAATCCAAGGTCGGCGCAGGCTCCCGGTTCTTCTTCATCCTTCCGCTCAACCCGCCGGCCAAGAAACGGCCGACCGCGGCGTAATAAATCCGAAATTGCTTTTGCTTAGCCTATTAAGGAAGAAGGCGGATCATCTCCAGTGGAGTGCGTCCGACTCTTCCTTAGATTGCACACTTCGTCATCCCGGCGAAAGCCGGAAGTGTCGTCATCCCGGCGAAAGCCGGGACCCAGGAAGCGCCGTTAAGCCGTAAGCCTGGACCCCGGCTTCCGCCGGGGCGACGGAAAGAGGGGTCGCACCGGAATAACATGAGCCATCCGTCAGGGCGATCTTGGAGCAAGCCGAAGAGCAAAGCGCGAGCATCCCCTCTGAGGATGCTCAGCGCGTTGCTCCTGCTCCTCCTGCTCGGCGCCTCTCCCTGGGCGCGCGCCGCGGAGCTTCCTGAGAACGAGGCGGCCGCGCGAATGGCCGCGGACGCCATGGATTTCCTGGACCGGCTCCTGGGCCCCAACCGCGCGCGGGTCTTCATCACTTTGGACGGAGAGCGCTCGCAGGTGCAGACCCAGTCCGAAGTCGCCACCCCGATGTCCAAGCCCAAGCCGCCTCCGGCGGAGAAGGCCCTGCCCGGCTACGTGCCCAAGGAGCAGGAGAGCCAGATCGACTATTACCAGAAGGACGTGGAGCGCTCCCAGCGCGAGGGAAGCTTCAAGATCAAGAAGATGCAGGTCTCCGTGGTCTTGGACTCGCTCCTGCCCGACGCGCAGGTCCAGCACGTCAAGAAAGTCCTGCCGGATTTCCTGCGCATGACGCCCGACCGGGGAGACGACATGGTCTTCCTGCGCGCGCCCATGCTCCCGCCCTGGAAGGCGGCGTTCATGGACGCCGAGGGCGTGCGCCGCCTGGGCGCGATCGCGGTGGCGACCCTGCTCGGCCTGCTCTTCTGCCTCACGCTCTACGTGACCGGCATCGGCGCCATGCGCACCCTGGCGCGCGAGATCTCGGCCTCGCGCACGCCCTTGGGCGAGGGCGCGCCGGCCCTGCCGCAAGCGCCTGGAGCCGCACAGGAGGCCGGCGGCTCGCCCATAGACCTGGGAGGAGACATCCCCGGACTCCTGGAGGAAGGCGGGGAGCCCGGAGGCAGGCCTCTGCCCGCCTTGGGCCGAAGATTCGACTTCCTCTCGGCCAAGGAGCCCCAAGAGCTCGCGCGCATCCTGGAGACGGAGAAGCCCTTGGACATCGCCATCCTCTTCGCGCATCTGGCCGATTCCAACCCGGACCTGGCCACCAAGATCTTCTCGGCGCTTCCGCCCACGGGCCAGGCCGCGGTCTCGCAATCCTTGGTCAAGTTGAGCCGCGTGGAGCCCGACCAGCTCTCCATGCTCGAGACCCGTCTCCAGCAGGCCGTGGAGTTCGGCGTGGAAGGCGGAGAGCGCCTGGGCAGGATCTTCAGCCGCCTGCCTTCCGATGAGCGAAACGCCTTGATGGGCGAGCTCATGAGCTCGGACCCCGCGGCCGCGGAGACCGTGGAGCGCTCCATGCTCACTTTCGAGAACCTCGCGGAGCTCAAGGCCGAGGACTTCCGCCGCCTCATCATGGCCGTGCACTTCCAGGAATGGGGCACGGCCCTGCGCGGGGCTCCGCCGGAGTTCACGGACCGCATCCTCTCCGAGCTGCCGCCGGGCGCGCGCGCCATGATCGAGGATTCCCTGCGCCAGGCCCAGCCGCGCGACAAGGTGCTGGAAGCGCGCTCGAAGGTTCTTCTGCAGGCTTACCAGCTCTCGGCCAAGGGCCAGATCTCGCTCAAACGCCAAGGCGCGGAGCCGGAGCTTATCTGATGAGCGAACCCGAGATCGAGCGCTCGCGGGCCTTGATGCGGCGCACGCTCCTGGAGATGGAGAGCCTGCGGCGCTCGGCCGGACCCGTAGAGATGCGCAGGCGCTTCTCGGGACCGCGCGCCTGGCGGCTTCTGCGCAGGACCCTGGAGAGATTCCAGCAGCTTTTGGGCCGCGTGCGCGAGGGCGCATGGCCGGACCCGGGCTTGGCCAAGCCGGAATGGGAGCGCCGCCGCCGCGAACTCGAAGCGCGCGGGCTGCGCGCGGAATCGGCCCAGCGCGAACTGGAGGCGAAGCGCCGCGCCTCGGACGCGGACTGGGAGCGCGTGTCCGCGGAGCTGGAATCCCTGCAGGAAGGCTGGCTCTTGCTCGCGCGGGAACTCCCCCCCGGCGACCCCTCCAAGCTCTGCGCGGACCTGCAGGAGCGCTTGAGCCGGATGGAAGGGCTCTTCGGAGAGCTCCTGGAGGAGGAAGCCCAGCTCCAGCGCGAGCGGGCCATGGTGGACCGGCTCTGGCGCTGGCTCGTAGGCGTGTGGCTGCCCTCGGCCGAGGAAGGCCTGCCGCAGGGCGCCGATCAATCGACCTGGAGCTCGCTGCGCCGCCGCATCCAGGACCTGGACCGCCGCTGGCGCGGCTCGCTCTCGGACCTCAAGCGCGTGCTCACCGAGGAAGAGGTCTCGGTCTGGCGCGAGCGCATGCAGGAAGCCGAGCGCCGCGCCGAGTCCTTGAGCCGCGACCTGCTGGCCCTGCATGAAGGCCGAAGGATAGAATCCCTGCCGGGCTCCATGGAGCCCCAGCTCAAGGCGCTGCAAAAAGATTGCGACGAGCTCCGCGCGCGCCTGCGCGAGGAGCAAGCCCGCCGCGAGGAGGACGCCGCGGCCCTGGAGCTTTTGCGCGGGAAGCTGGCCTCCCAGGCAAAGGTCCTGGAGTCCGCGAGAGAGAAGAAGAGCATCGCGGAGATCCGGACGGAGACCCTCGCCAAGGAGCTCTCGGGCGAGCGCGCCCAGCGCGCGGCCGCCGAGGAAGCTTCCGCCGGGAAGGACGGCCGCATCAGCGCCTTGGAGCAGTCCCTGCATGCCGCGCAGGACGATCTGCGCGCCCTTCAGACCACGACGGGCCGCGAGGAAGAACTGCTGCGGCAAGCCGCGGCCATGCGCGTGCAGCTCGAAGACATGGAGTCCGAAGGCGTGGGCCATAACGAGCGCATCGAACAGCTGCGCACCCAGAACCAGGCGGCCCTGCGCGAGCGTCGCCGCGCCCTGCAGGACCGGGAAGCGGCCATGCGCGCATTGGAAGCATCCCGCAAGCAGGGCGCCGAGCGCCTGGAGCAGGCGCGCGATGCGTGGTTCGCGCGCGAGAAGGATCTGCGCGGGAAGCTCGGCGCGCTTCAGGAATCCCTGGAAAAGCTGGGCGTCCAGTCGGAACGGGAGAAGGCGGCCCTGCGCAGCGCGCTCTCCATCCTGCAGTCCGAGCGCGACGAGTGGCGCCGCAGAGTCAATGCCGCGGTCGAGGAATTCGACGCCCGGCAGCTCAAGCCCCTGCGCGAGGAGCATGAGCGCGTCATGGCCGAACTGGCCAAGCAGAAGCAGCGCTACGATCTGGACACGGCCGATGAGCGCTCCAAGCGCTCCATCCTCGAAGGACGGCTCGCTAACGAGGCATCTCTTTCGGCGGAGGAGAAGTCCCGCGCGCAGGAACGCCTGCGGGCGGCCGGGGAATTGGCCGCCTCCGAGAAGTCGCGGCTGGAAGCGGAACGTGAAACAGCCAGGCAGGAAACCGCGCTGGAGAAAACCCGCACTGCCCAGCTCGGAGAGGAATTGCAGCAGGCGCGCCTGGCCAAGGACAGTTTGGAATCCCGCCTGTGCGAGCTGGAAGCCGCGCGCGCGGCCCTGGCCGCGACGGTCGCGGCGGCCGCCGCGCCGGGCGAACCCGAGCCCGAGACCCAGCTGCCTTCCGTGGAACCGGTGCTGGAGCCCGCGTGGTCCCGCGTCGTCGAGAGGCTGCGCTCATCCTTGGGGATCTCTTTCGGGCATCTGCGCAGGCTCTCGGCCGCGCGGCTCGGGGAAGGCCAGAAGGCGCTGCTCAAGCTCGCGGCCGGAGAGATCGCCAAGAGCCAGGACACGCTGCGCGTGCTCTCCGAATATCTGGAAGAGCCCCCCTTGTCGGCCCCCTCGCGCATCGAGACGGTGCTCGACGCCGCGCTCTCAGCCTGGGAGCCTGCCCTTCGCCGCAGGCGCATCGCGCTATCGAGGCGCCTGGATCCTTTGGCTCAGGCAAAGTTCCACCCCGAGACCCTGCGCATGGCCTTCTATCAGCTTTTGCGCAATGCCTACGAGGCCATGCCCCGGGGAGGAGCGCTCACGGTCCGCACCGAGACCGACGCCTCCGGCCGGCCCTGCGTGCTCTTCTCCGACACGGGGCCGGGCTTCACGCAGGAAGCCCTTTCCCGAGTCTTCGAGCCCTTCGCCTCGGGCAAGCCCGGACACTTGGGACTCGGCTTGGCCTTCGCGCGCAGGACCGCGGCCCGCTTCGGCGGCGACGTGAGCGTTCAGAACAGCGAAGGCGTGGGCGCGGTGGTGCGCCTGAGCCTGGCCGCCGCCGGAGAGCCGGAAGAGGCCCCGGCCTTCGAGCCGTCCGATTTCCAGTCTCCCTGAGGGAAGTTTCGCATTTTGGACGTTTCCCTGGATTCCGGCTTTCGCCGGAATGACGGGAGAGGCGGAAAACGCTATCATAGAGCGCGATGAGCCTCAGGACCCGACTCTTCCTCGTCCTCATCCTCACGGCCATGGGCCCCGTGATCCTGGCGGGTTCCTGGTTCCTGCGCTCCAATGCCCGCGCCGAGGAGAACGCCCGCCAGCTGCACCGCCAGATCGCGGTGCTCTCCGCGGATTTAGTCGAGAAATCCGCGCAGGACATGAACCGCGCCTTCGGCTTCGTGCTGGACCTCGAGCGCAGCGGCCGGCGCACCGAGACCGACGACCTGCGCATACTCCAGCAGACCATCACCACGCATCCCTCCTTCGTGCTGCTCTCCCTGCTCGACAGCTCGGGCAAGGAGACGCTGAAGATCTCGGATAAGCTGCTCTTCGCCGAGCCCCAGCGAGTGGACCGCTCCTCCTGCCCGATCGTGGCGCTCGCGATCAAGACTCAGCGCGTGGCCGTGGGCCCGGTGGAGGTCCGCCAGGAAGCGCCGCTGATCACCCTGGCCTACCCCCTCTCGAACGGCCGCAGCCTCTATGCGGCCTACGACCTCTCCTCTCTCTGGAAGCGCGTGCAAAGCCTCAAGGTCGGAGAGCAGGGCCGCGTCCTGCTCTTGGGCCGGGAAGGATTCCCGCTGCCGGGCGTCACGGATAACAGCGTTTTCCCCGCGTCCTGGAAAGCGCCCGCGGCCGGAGAGGACAAGTTCGGCTGGTATGAGGAACTCAACATCGGCAAGCACCGCTTCGTGGGCGCCTACGCGCTCACGCCCTCTTTCGGCTGGCGCGCGCTGACCTTCCAGCCGCGCGATGAAGCCTACGCCATCGGCGCGGGCTTCGGCGCGCGCGCAACCATGTTCCTGCTCTTCCTGACCGTGATCGTGATCATCGCGGCCTACTGGATCGCGCGCAAGCTCGTGGGGCCGCTGGCCTCGATCATCGCGGCCTCGCGCAGGGCCGCGGCCAATGATTTCTCGCAGAAAGTCCCGGAACCGGGCTGGGGCGAGCTCAACGAGCTGGCCCAGACCTTCAACGCCATGATGGGAACGCTCCAAAGCTACGAGGAGATGCAGGTCGAGAAGCTGCTGGAGGAGAAGGCCAGGATCGACGCGCTCGTGCAGACCATCCCGGACGGGATCCTTCTGGCGGGATTCGACGGCTCGATCGCCTACATGAATTCCTCGTCGAAGGCGATCCTGCGCACGCCCAAGGACCTCCAGCCCAAGACCGTGCACGAGGTCACGACCCTGCCCGTGGTCCGCGAGATGTTCGCGGGGCTGCTCAGCCGGCGGCGGCGCCTGGAGAATGCGGAGCTCCAGATCGACAACGAGCAGGGCGAGCCGATAGGACACTACGACTGCCGCGGCGTGACCGTGCTCAAGGACCGCAAGGAGATCGGCGTGCTGCTCCTCATGCACGACATCACGGACCAGAAGCAGATGGAGCGCATGAAGGAGGACTTCTTCCATTCCATCGTGCACGACCTGCGCAACCCCGTGGCCACCATCGAAGGCTTCATGCAGATGCTGATATCGCGCGGGAACCTGACGCAGAACGAGAAGAACTACATCGAGTACATCAACCGCTCCATCGAGGTCCTGCGGGACATGGTCAGCAACATCCTGACCCTCTCGAAGATCGAGTCCGGCACCATGGCCCTGCAGCTCGCGCCCACGACGCCCTCGGAGCTGCTCAAGCGGGTCTACGGGCTCCAGCTCATCCAGGCCGAGCGGGCCGGCATCAAGCTGGTCTGCGAGCCCGGGCCGGACCCGGCCGAGCCGCTTCACTGCGACTCGCCTCTCATCGAGCGCGTCATCGGGAATCTCGTGGGCAATGCGTTGAAGTTCACCAAGAAAAACGGGGGCATCACCCTGCGCTCGCGCGCCGAGGGCCGGGACGCCGTGTTCCTGGTCTCCGACACCGGGCCGGGCATCCCGGCCGACAAGCTCTCCGCGGTCTTCGAGAAGTTCCGCCAGTTGGGCGGCGCGCAGCAGCGCGCGGGCTACGGCATCGGCCTGGCCGCCAGCAAGAAGATCGTGGACCTGCACGGCGGGAAGATCTGGGTGGAGTCCGAAGTAGGAAAGGGTTCGACCTTCGCCTTCCGCCTACCGCTCAAGGCCCCCGTCAAAGCCGCGGTTTAGGGTTCGATCTCCACCGGCGTGCCTTCCGGGACCAATTCCCATATCTCTTCGATCTCCGTATTGTCCACCGCGATGCAGCCGTTGGTCCAATCCTTCTCCGCGTGCCTGGACCCCAGATGGGCTTTTGACTCGGAAAGCCCGTGGATGAGTATCCCGCCTCCCGGGTCGAACCGCCCCTTGGCGCGCGCCTTGTCCTCCTCGTTCGGATAGGAAAGGCGCAGCGCGCGATGGAACATCTTCGCGCTCTTCTCCGTGATATGATAGACCCCTTCCGGAGTCCGTCCGTCGTAAAGCCACATTTTCTTGCCCTCGGGCCGGAACCCCAGAGCGATCCGGTAATGCGCGAGGACCTGCCCCTTGGAACAGAGCGCAAGAGTGCGCAAGGATTTGCTGACCATCACCCGCTCGGCGGGCCGGCGCGAATAGACCGGCGAGATCACTCCAGAGGCCGCCCGCAAGCAGGCTCCGCTCGCCCATTGCGCGCGGACTTCCTTCATCGCAACGGCCTGCCCGGCAGGAACCGCCCCGGCCTTCGCCATTTCCGGCAGCGCGCCGTTGAGAGGAAGCGACTCCTGCGCGGAGGTTCGTCCGCAGACGAGGAGAAGCAGCGCGGCAAAAACGGCTCTATTCGAGTTCGGAGGCATGATCTGGATTCTCCGCGAGATCGGAGCGCACAAGCGCTTCGAGCTCTTCAGGCGTCATCTGCCCGGCGGGATACTCCGGCGCGGGCGTTTGATCCGCGAAAATAGCGCGGAGCGCGCGCAGATCCTTGTCGACGCGAGCTTGGATCCTTCCGGCGTAGGCCGGATCCGCCGCGGCGGACCGGAACGCCGCGATCAGCGCCTGTCCCTTGTCCGTGCCGAGGAATTCCAAGCGCTCGCGGACCGCAGAGATCCCATTGGAATAATCCTCCATCTGGAGAGGCACGATCCGGAGATCGTTGCCGGCGCGTTCGCTCAAGGACGAGAAGCGTCCCTGCATCCCGTGAGCGCGCTCGAAATGGGCGATCCGCCGCAAAGTCTTCCGGGCTTTCTCCAAGTCCCCCCGCCCTTTGACAAGTTCGGCCTCCAAGGCGGCCAGCCGCTTCTCGTAGGATGGGACGGGGTCCTGCATCTCCGCGACGTCCAGATCGACGGCATAGCTGCGGTCCACGACCTTCATTCGGTCGTAGAACGCTTTCGGATCGCGCGCGAGCTTCCATACCCAGGCGTCGCGGATCGCGCGGAGGCCGCGGCAAGCCTGGGCGAAGACCAGGTTGCCGCGGGCGTAGGCCGTTATCTCATCGGAAAGGTCGTGCCGCTCCACGGCTTCATGCGCCTGCTTCCTGCCCTTGATCCTCATGCTCCAGACTGCATGCGAGAGTTCGTGCGCGACGACCTCCGCCACGCGCAGCCTCGCCCAGACGGAGTCCTGAAAGTCCAGGAAGCCCCTATTGATCGTAATGATCCACAACCCCGAGATCGTCTCCCCCTGCTCTCTTCCCTTGACCGCCTCGACGCCGTCCTCCACGACGATCTGCGTCCCTCCCATAGTCCAAAAAAAGACGGAACAGCCTGTTCCCAGACGCGCCCCCTCGGCGGACAATTCGGAAAAAAGCTCCTTTCCCGCCGGCGTCTCTCTGATGATGCCGAGGACGTCCAATAAAAACGCCTTTTCCTGTTGATAATCGGAGGAATCCTCGCCTGCTGCTTCTGCTTCCTTAGACGGGAAGAAGGCGACGGGGCCCACCCGCGCCATAGCCTTGCGCTTCTTTGAGCGGCTTTCGATCGACTTCGACTTGACCGCGATATCGGAAAGGGCGGTCCGGACAACGGGAACGGATGAATCCCCGGCATGCAGCGCCCCTGGGGCCGCGTCGAATATCCTGCCTGTTTGGACGAGGCTGCTTTCAGCGGCGCCGATGAATACGGGCGCTCCCCCCGCGGCAAAGGCGCGGGCCTGCATGGCGACGAGAAGCGCCGTCAAGAAGAGACGTACGCCGCTGCGCATCGGGGTATTCATACGATTAGAATGCCCCCGATAACCGCTTCGGTCCTGGGCCCAGAGGGCCTCCCTGCGAGCGCAAAGGGCCTAAACGGAGATAGGACCAACGGCCCCATACACAGAGGGCGCCTGGATTCCGGCTTTCGCCGGAATGACGAAAGGGAAGCCGGAATGACGAAAGGGAAGCAGGAATGACGAAAAAGGTCGTCATCCCGGGCTTGACCCGGGACCCAGGGGGAGCCGGGATGACGGTTAGGGCTCACGATGGAATAAGCAGCGCAATCTGGCCGGCGATATTGGAGCGAGACGAGGATCGAGAAGCGCGCATACCCGAAGGTATGTAAGCGACGAGAGACGATGTCACAGCCCAATAGCGCCTTGGAAGATTGCGCTGCTTATTTCATCGCGAGCCCTTACGCCCGACGCCTAAGGATGTTGATCTCGATGCGGCGGTTGGCGGTGCGGCCTTCCAGGGTATCGTTGCTCTTGAGCGGACGGAAAGAACCGTAGCCGATGGCGGAAAGACGGGAAGGCGGCACGCCGTAGGCCTCGAAATACTTGAGCACCGTGAAGGCGCGGGCCGCCGAAAGCTCCCAGTTGGTCCGGAAGGGGGAACGCCGGCCCAAGGGCCGGTCGTCGGTGTGGCCTTCGATCTGGATGTCGTTGGGAAGCTCGGAGATGGCCTGGGCCAGCTTGATGAGATGCGGAGACGAACTATCTTTCAAGCGGTCGCTGCCGGGCTCGAAGAGCACGGGCTCCAGGAAGACGATGCGCATGTTGTCTTCCGTGATCTCCACGCGCGCGATCTGCTGGATGCCCCGCTGGCTGAAGAGTTCCTTGATGATGTTGCTCTCCTTGCCGAAGGACTCCTCCACGCCCTGCATGCCCATCTGAAGGCTCACGCTCTTGGTCGCTACCGAGGCATAGAGGAGAAGGAAGAAGATCACGAGATAGCTCATGAGATCGCCGTAGGTCACGGCCCAGAGAGCGCTCTTGTTGAGCTCTCCCTCGAGATCGGAGTCGCGTTCCTCCCAGACGCTCAAGCGGGCGTCTCCGTCGAACGCAGGCCGGAGGACATCTCCAGACGCCGCTGTTCGGAATAGGCGGCAAGATGGAGCTCCACGAGGTAGGGCGGCTTGCCCGCGGCGATGTCCAGGATGCCCTCGAGCAGGATCTCCAGGGTATGGGTCTCCGCCATGGCCTCGCTGCGGATCTGCCCGGCCACGGGCACGCAGAGCAGGTTGGCCATGCTGATGCCGATGAACGCGGAAGAGAGGGCCAGGGCCATGTAAGGACCCATTTTCGAGGGGTCCGAGAGCGTGCTGAGCACCTGGATCATGCCGAGCAGGGTCCCCATGATGCCGAACATGGGGAAGAGCACGCTGACCGTGCGCCAGACATTGGCGGTCTCCTGGCGGCGGATGCGGCGGTGCTTGATCTCCGTCTCCATGATGCGCCGGGTCTCGGCGACTTCGCCGGTGGAGATGGCGACCATGATCGCCCTATTCGAGAAGCCCTCC
This sequence comes from Elusimicrobiota bacterium, assembly GCA_041661185.1. Lineage (GTDB taxonomy): Bacteria > Elusimicrobiota > Elusimicrobia > UBA1565 > UBA1565 > JBAZUV01. The sequence continues at coordinate 19,924 of JBAZUV010000027.1, read as the reverse complement.
ATCATGGCGCGGCCCTCATCGCGCAGGGCCAGGAGCCCGCCGCCGCTCTGCGCCAGGCGCGCCAAACGCACGACCTCGGCCAAGGCCTCCTCCGAGTTCACCCGCTTCTCCGGGATGAGCACCCGGAACAAAGCGACCAGGGCATCCCCGAGAAGGGAGAGCTGGGTGTTGATGAGCATGGCCGCCATGGTGCCGCCGAGGACCACCAGGGCGCCGTGAGAATTGACGAAGGCCTTGCCGGAGGTCTGCCCGAATATGTTCCACAGGATGACGCCCAGGCCCGCCGAGAAACCGATCAAGACTCCGAAGTTCACTTTCCTTCCTCCTTACTTCCTCAAGATGTAGCCGACGCGGATGACCGCCTCGATGCGCGCGCCGAAAGCCCCGAGTTTGCGCCGAAGATTCTCCACGTGCTTGTCGACGGTGCGAGTGGTCATGACGGGGTCGCCCTCCCAGACCTGCTCCAGAAGCAGGCTGCGCGTGAGCACGCGGTCGCTCTGTCGCAGGAAATAGGCGAGAAGGTCGAATTCCAGGCGCGTGAGCTCGACGGCGCGGCCCTTGAGCTTGCAGACCCGCTGGTCCATATAGAGCGCGAGTTCCCCGTACTCGAGGACCTCTTCGGGAACCACGGTCTGCGCCGCCGTGCGCCGCAGGAAGCCCTCGAGGCGCACGCACAGGAGCTCGGGATCCACGGGCTTGGTGAAATACTCGTCGGCTCCGCTCTTGAGGCCGGCCACCACGTCGGAGACCGCCTTCTGCTCCCCGGACACGGCGATGAGGATCATCTCCCGGCCCTGGGGGCTGTTGCGCAGGACGCGGATGATCTCCTTTCCGTCCATGCCCGGCAGCTGCATGTCGATGAGCGCTGCATCCGGCCGCTTCTTGAGCAGGGCGTCGAAGAATCGCCCGGCCGTGGGGTAGAGCGCGGCGGAGTACCCTTTCTGCCGCAAGAGCTGCAGGAAGTAGTCCCCCATCTCAGGGTCGTCTTCGACCACCGCGACCGTATGGGCCATTCTTTATGCGTTTCCGGCGCCCTTCAATGCGTGTTCGACCCGGGCGAGCAGGTCCTGTATCTCGAAAGGCTTGACCACGTAATCCGTGGCGCCCGCGGCCAAGCCCTCGGCCACGGGGCCGAACTCCGAGCGCACGGTGCAGAGCACGATCGGCGTCTTGGGACGCGGACCCTCTTTGCGGATGCGGCTGCAGATCTCGATGCCGGTCATGTCCGGAAGGTGGACGTCGAGCACCACGAGGTCCGGCGCCTCCCGCGCGTAGGCGGCCAAGCCCTCCTCTCCGTTGGGCGCCGCGACGACCGCGTAGCCCGCGGAGGACAGGACGTTGGTGATGACCGAGCGGAAATCCTCGTCGTCTTCGACGACCAGCAGTTTCTTGCCGGGCATGGGGATAGTTTAGGCCGCCCCTCCCGGGATGTCAATACGCAGGCCGTCTTTCGCCGCGAAGCACTCCACCGGGGAGGCGGCCTTGCGCGCAAGCTTGCGGCAGTGCTCCACGAAGCCGTCCATCATGTCGTCGGTGTGCTCCGGATCGTGGTGGAAAAGCGCGAGCTTCTTGACTCCGCCGAGCACCGCGCAGCGCACGGTGTCGTCGAAGGTGCTGTGCCCCCAGCCTTTCTTCTGGGGGTATTCCTCTTCCGTGTATTGAGCCTCGCCGATGAGCAGATCGCTGCCGCGCACGAAGTCCACGATGCCCGTGTCGAGCCTGCGGCTCCCTTCGTTGTCGCCGCCCAGCTTGGCGAAGGTCTCATGGTCGCTCAGATAGGTCACGGACCGGCCCTTGGCCTCGATGCGGAATCCTATGCAGACCCCGGGGTGGTTGAGGTGGTGGAAGCTTACGCGCGCCTCGCCGAGCTCCACGGGCTCCTGCATCTCCACGAAGCGCAGGCGGCTGGCCAGGCTGGAGAGCGGGATCGGGAAATAATCGGAAGCCATGGAGCCGCTGAAGATCTTCTCCAGGCTCCCGGAGGCGCCGCGCACGCTGTAGAGCGTGAAGACGTTCTTCTTGTCGTAGAGCGGAGAGAAGAACGGGAATCCCTGGATATGGTCCCAATGCGTATGGCTCACGAAGATGTGTCCGTCGATGGAGCGGTCCTGGAACTCGCGTCCGAGCTCCTGGCCCAGTTCGCGCAGGCCCGTGCCGCAGTCGATGATGAGCAGAAGCGAGCCGATGCGGACCTCCACGCAGGCGGTGTTCCCGCCGTAGCGCACGGTCTTGGAGCTCCCCGTGGCGCAGGAGCCGCGCGTGCCCCAGAAGCGCACGAAGAACGGAGCATCGGCGCCGTCGCCCTTGCCGGGGAAGATGAGCGCGTCGATCTTGGCGAGCAGGTCGCGCGCGGAATACGGCTTGACCAGATAGTCGTCGGCGCCCACGGCGCGGGCCTGCTCCTGGTCCGCGAAGAAGCTCTTGGCCGAGCAGATGATGACCTTCATGCCCGAGGTCTCCGTATCGGCCTTCAAGCGCTGGCAGAACTCGTAGCCGTGCATCTTGGGCATCATGATGTCCACGACCACCACGTCCGGACGGAAGGAGCGGACCTTCTCCAAGCCCTCGATGCCGTCGCGCGCCCTCTCCACCTCGTAGCGGTCCATGAGGATGGTCTTTTCGAACTCGGCGTGGGCGTCGTCGTCCTCGACCAGCAGTACTTTCTTGGCGCTCATGCTGAGCCTCGCATAAATAATGGATTCATCAGGCCTCGAGATGGGTCAGAGTGTCCGTCAGCGCGGCGTGCTCGGCCGCGGCTTCGCGGCGGCGAAGCCGCAGTTTTTCGACTTCGGACTCCGGCGCCCGTCCCGTGAAGACCGGATCGGAGAGGCGCCCCTCGCATTGCCGCACTTCCTCGGAAAGGCGATCGACTTCCTTGACCAGGCGCTTGCGCTCGACCTCCAGGTCGATGACGCCGGCCAAGGGCACGTAAAAAGTAACGGCTCCGACGGCGGCCGTGGCGGACTGCGCGGGCCGACCGGAGGCGGCGCAGAGTTCCTCGACGCGCGCCAAGCGGCGCAGATACGAGGAATGCTCGATCAAGAGGCGTTCCTCGGCGGGATTCTGGACCGCGTGATGCGCGCGGATCTTGAGCCCGGGCGGGACATTGAGCTGGGAGCGCAGTGCGCGAAGAGCCTTGACCGCGTCCATGATGAAGACCATGCGCGCCTCGGCCTCGGGATCGTGGAAGCCCTCGGGCTTGGGCGCGCCCGAACGCAAGAGCAGGTCCGCGGTCTCTCCGGAATACGGCTTCAAGGACTGCCAGAGCTCCTCAGTGATGAAAGGCATGACGGGGTGCAGGAGCTTGAGCGTGCCGCCAAGGACTCCGACGAGGACCGTGCGCGCCGCGCGGGAGTCCTCGGTGTCTTCCTCCTTGCCGGCCATGACCTCCAGGCGCGGCTTGGCCAGCTCCACGTACCAGTCGCAGAACTTGTCCCAGAGGAAGGCGTAGACGTGGTCGGCCGCGACCGCGAACTCCTGCTCGGCCATGGCCTCTTCGACGCGGCGGCAGAGGGACTCGTACTCGGAGAGTATCCAGCGGTCGGAGAGTTCCAGTTTCGAGCGGTCCAAATCCTTGAGCGAATAGACCGTCGGCTTCTCAGGCAGGTTCATGAGAACGAAGCGCGTGGAGTTCCAGACCTTGTTGGCGAAGTTGCGCGGCCCCTTGATGGAGTCCTCGGAATAGGGGATGTCCCGGCCCGGATGGGCCTGGGAGACCAGGGAGAAGCGGAAGGCGTCGGTGCCGTGCTTGTCCATGAGCAGCAGCGGATCAACCACGTTGCCCAGGGACTTGGACATCTTCTTGCCGCGCTTGTCGCGCACGATGCCGTTGATGACGCAGTCCGAGAACGGGGCCCGTCCGTCGAAGTGCAGCCCCATCATCTGCATGCGGGCCACCCAAAGGTAGAGGATCTCGTAGCCCGTGACCAGGACGTTGGTGGGATAGAAGAATGAGAAGTCCTGGGTCTTCTCGGGCCAGCCGAACACGGAAAGGGGCCAGAGCGCGGAGGAGAACCAGGTGTCGAGCACGTCCGGGTCCTGGAGCCAGTCCGAAGCGCCGCAGTCGGGGCAGGGCTTTGCCGGCCGCTCGGCCTGCACGCGCACGGAAGCGGAGCGCACGGCCGAACCGGAAAGCTCCACGCGGATCTGCCGCGCGCGGGTCTCGATATCCCGCAGGGAGAGTCCCTGCTCCAGCCAGGAGGAGATGGAGGCGTCCTGCCCGGCGCCCTCCTGCGCGGCGGGCATGGATGCGCGAAGGTTCTTCCCATGGCAGCGCACGCAGTACCAGACCGGGATGCGGTGTCCCCACCAGATCTGCCTGGAGAGGCACCAGTCGCGGATGTTCTTGAGCCAGTTCCGATAGGGCGCTTCCCAATTGTCGGGATGGAGCTTGAAGGCGCCTTTCTCGCTGGCCTCCAGAGCCTTGGCGGCCAGAGGGCCCATGCGCATGAACCACTGCTGGGACACGAGCGGCTCGATGGGCTGCTGGCAGCGGTAGCAGACGCCCACGGAATGGGGATGCTCGTCGATCTTCTCCAAGAGCTCTTGGGCCTGCAGGTCCGCCACGATCTTGTCGCGGGCCTTCTCGCGGCTGAGTCCCGCGTAGGCCTCGCCGGCCGACGGGCTCATCTTGCCGTCGAAAGCGATGACTGAGATGGGCCCGGCCATCTCGGACTTATGCCGCTGCCAGATATCGAAGTCGTTGGGGTCGTGCGCGGGAGTGACCTTGACCGCGCCCGTGCCGAAGGAGGCGTCCACATGCGCGTCCGCCACGACCGGGATCTGTTCATTGGGCATGCCCTTGCGAAGCGGCAGGAGCAGCTTCTTGCCGATCAAGGAGCCGTAGCGCGTATCGCTGGGATTGACGGCCACGGACGTGTCGCCCAAAAGGGTCTCGGGACGAGTCGTGGCCACGACCAGGAACTTGCCCGGCTCGCCGGCCACGGGGTAGCGGATATGCCAGAGCTTGCCCTTGCGGTCCTCGTATTCGACCTCGATGTCGGAAAGGGCGGTGCCGCAGCGCACGCACCAGTTGACCATGCGCTCGCCGCGCTCGATGAGCCCCTCGTCCCAGAACCTGCGGAAGGCATGGTGCACGGAACGGGCGCGGACCTCGTCCATGGTGAAGGCTTCCCGTCCCATGTCCAGGAGACAGCCCAGGCGTTCGAGCTGGCCCAGGATGGTCTTCTTGCAGTCCCGGGTCCAGGTCTGCATCAAGTCCAGGAACTCGGCTCGGCCGATCTGGTGGCGGGTCTTGCCCTGGGCCTTGAGCTGCTTCTCCATGACGTTCTGCGTGGCGATGCCGCCGTGATCGGTGCCCGGGACCCAGCAGGTCTCGCGGCCGTGCAGGCGGTGCCAGCGGATGAGCAGGTCCTGGAGAGTGTTGTTGAGCGCGTGGCCGATATGGAGCGCGCCGGTGACGTTGGGCGGAGGGATGACGATGACGAATCGGTTGCGGGGGTCGCCGACGGCCTGGGCGCGGGAGATCCCCGCTTTCTTCCAAGCCTCGGTCCATCGGGGTTCCACGGATTGCGGCGGATAGGTCTTGTCGATCACCCCCGGATTATAGGATATGGAACCCGAACGTGCCACCCCGGAAGCCTAAATCATACGGTAAGTCGCAGTTCCGCGCCGAGCAGCGGGGAATAAGGGTCCGCGGGGCCGCATCGCCTTTCCGTGCGGCGATGCTTTATCCTCAGCCGATCGGTTAGCGCGATCGGCTTGCGGACACCCCTCGGACCCTTATTCCCCGCTGCTCGGCGCGATAGTCCGCCCCCTTAATAAAAAGTCCCGGGGAAGCACTTATCTTAAATGTTACTGAAGGAGATGGGATAATTCGGCTTGGGCTTGGAGGGTTTCTTGGGAGAGTTGGCGGAGAACAGGGGCGTCGGCGGCTTGGCGCAGGCGGGCTTTCCAGGCGGCGTTCTCGCCGGTCTCGAAAGAGGCCTGAAGGTCGCGCAGACGCTGCTGCGCCCGGCTCCCCCCCTTGCCTTGGGCCTGGAGGAAACGGATGCGGGACTCATAGGCCGCGGAGGGATCGCGCAGCTCGCTTAAATCCAGGAGCTGCGGATAATCCAAGCTTTTGAGTTCAAGCCAATACGCCTCGGGGGCCTTCATGAAGTCACGCGCATCCAGGAGATAGGCCGTCGGCTTGCCCTTATAAACCTGGACCGCCGCGAGGTAGCCGGTCATATAGGCGCGCCGTTCGTTGAGGAAAGCGAAGCGGTCGAAGAGTTCCGCAAGCTCCGGCGCTTCCCGTTCGAGCTGGGCTTGCGTGGCCAGATGCTGGAACTCATGCGCCAGGAAAGAAGCCAGATATTGGAGCGCGAAGTCCCGGTCCGAGAACGAAAGCAGGAGCTTGTTGTAGCGGCAACGCCCTTTCTTGGAGGCCGCTCCTGTTCCCGAGATCGCCTCCGCCCCGCTACGGGTCCCCTGCCGACTCCCCCGGAACGAATAGGCCTCCAGATAGAGGGATGTCCCGCTGCGGCCGTACTCATCGAGCAAGGATTGGAGCACGCGGCGGCCTTCCGGGATGCTCCACAGAAGGACCACGGCATCACGCGAGAAGCGTTCGGACTCCGACATCCCGAAGAGTCCCTTGGCCGCCTGCCCTAAAGAGCCGAAGCCTCCGGGCGAGCCGAAGCGAACGACCTTCTCGACCTGCTCCCACGGAACAGCCGCGGCGTCCGGCCCCGCCGGCCCCGCCGAGTTAAGCAAGCAAAATGACCCCTGGCACCAGAAGGCGAGAAGACACAGCAGTCCTCGGGACAAGGTCTTCAAAATTCATCCTCCGACTTGCCGAAGCGCTTCCAGTACTCGGCCCAGTATTGCGGATGCAGGCGCCGGGATTCCTTCACTTTCGCGCGGAAATCATCCATGTTCAGCTGCCCGCCGGCCGGAGCCGACGGCAAGGGATTGGCGTTGACGAACTCGATGAGGGCCTTCTGATCGCGATCGAGGTCCGAGGCCATCTTCCGCAATGCGGGAGAATCCGCGGCCTTGCGGATATCCTCAACAAGAGCGCGATGGCGCGGAGAAGAAAGCTGGTCGATCCTCGACTGAAGCGTTCGAACGCCCTTGCCCAAACCCTCGATCCTCCGGGGCAGATAGTCTTTCAGGGCCTGGATGTTCGCGCGGATATCCTCGAGCGCGGGACCGAGGGATTCCTTGTTCTCCAATATGTCCGCAGCCGCGGTCCGCCGAGGGAGCTTCTGCTCCAGGAACTCCCGGGCCTCGGCCTCGCTTCCCCCGACCAAGCGCTGATGCGCTTGCAGCGCGGCCACGGGATCCTTCATCTCCTGAAGATCCAAGTTCTCCGCATAATAGTCATCGGACTTGAGATTGTCCCAGGTCCGATCAGGGTCTTGGACGAAAGACTCCGCCTCGGTGAGGTGGGCTATCCTCCGGCCGTTGTGCACGCGCACGGCCACAAGATAGCCGACCTCCCGGGCGCGCTGCTCATTTATCAGGCCGAACCGAGTGAAGACGTCTTCGGCCTGCGGATCGACGCGATGGACATAGGCCCTGGCCGCCAGATGCTGGAACTCGTGAGACATGACCGCCGCCAGATACTGCGCCGCCGCGCCTTGATCCTTGAAATCGAGAAAAAGATCGTTGAAGACATATTGGTCCTTGTACCAGCACTGCGGAGGATAGGCGGTGTAACATGCAAGCCCATACATCCCCGCGAGGGCTTCCACGCCTTTATTGCGAAGAATCCTGCTTCCCGGCATCTCGGCGGCGCCGACCACCACGGTCTTGCCCGCCCTGCGATACTCGTCGATGAGCTCGCGCAGGACCTTGCGGCCTTCGGGCGCGGTCAAGATGAGGTCCAAGGCTTTGCGGCTGAGCGCTTCGGCGCGCACGGCCTCTTCGCTCCGAGGAACCCAACGACGCCAAAAGTTCAGAAGACGGTCTCCCACGATCGGCAGAGGCCGATGCCCGAACTTGATGGTCTTTTCCAGCTCGCTCCAGGAGATCGGAGCATCGGACTCGGCTGCCGCGAAAACCGGAGCGGCAACGGGCTTCCTTTGCGCGATCCGAAGCGCGCGCTTGCCCTCCGCCGGGAGCGGCGCTCCGGCGGCGAATGCCCCTCCCTCAAAATCCGCCGGCAAGCCCAAGGCCGCGGCATGCGCGAGGCCGTTGGAGAGCATGGACGGCCCGGTCTTCGGGCTCAACGCGCCGGGAACGGAGCGGACGCCGTCTCCGGCGGCGGCTTGCGCGCGGACGCGGCCTTTAAGATGCTCGAAGACAAGGGACTCCTGGAGCGGATCGAGGCGGAGGGCGGCGCAAAATCGCCGCAAGCGCGCTTGGAAAGCGCCGTCCTCTTCGTCGGGCGCGCGCCCTTGCCGGAAATCAAGAGCCCGCCGATGAAGCTCCTCGTCGTCCGCGGACGCCGTGGGGAGCAGGGAATCCGCGATCAAGGCATCGGCCAGAGCCGACCCGTAGGTCTGGACGCTCCGGGATTGCCGGTTCGGCTGGGAGAAGGTCCCCTGCGCGAGACACCGCGCGGCCGGGAAAATCAGGCTGAAGGAGAACAAAAGGACTGCGCGAAAATAATTGCGCGCCATGAACATAGCTTAATGGAGCCTCCCATCGGCAAAGAGTACTGAAAGACCCATTCGAGCCTCGGCATCGGACCCATCGGGATATTCCCCATAGGCCTAGTACCCTGCGGGCTCTTCGGCCCTCCCTCAACGCCTCCGCAGTTGCTATATTTTGCGCAAGATGCGGACCGCCATTGCCGCAGTCCTGGCCCTTTGCCTAAGCGCGGCGCCGCCGGCCCAAGCGGCAGCCGCGGCCGTCCAGACCGCATACGGTTCCCAAGCACAGGCGGCGCTCGGGCTCCCGACGGCGACGCCGCTCTCCGTCGGGATGCAGCCGCTGATCCCGCTGCAGGCACAAGCGCTGGTCCCGCTGCAGGAGCAGTCGCTGGTCTCGTTGCGGAGGAAGGCCCTTCCTTCTCTGATTGCCCAGCCTTCGGCTCTTTCGCTTCCGAAAGCCGTCATACCGACGCCCTCTTGCTTTCGTCACCCCGGCGAAAGCCGGGGCCCAGCGACTTCCGTCGCCCCGGTGAAAGCCGGGGTCCTGCCGGAAACACTTCTGGATTCCGGCTTCCGCCGGAATGACGAGAAAAATGATTTCGGCTCACTTCAGGATGACGGAACAGGGAACTCCAGCGCCCGACACGACTTCGCAACCGATGATTCCGGCTTACTTCAGAATGACGAAGTCTTCGTCCCGGCAAAGGCCGGGAGCCAGGTATCAGCGCAGACTCTCGATTGGGGAGCATTATTCGATGGGAGCGCCCGCAAAGTTCTGGAAACGCCGACCTCGGAGGTCTCGCCGAACCTCTCCCTATTCTCCCGCGAAGAGAGCAAATCGAAAGGCGTGCTCGTCCAAAGCGCGCCTCCGTCGACGGGAAACGGCCGGAACATCGCGCCGGCCGCAACCGGCGCCATCTTCCGCTACCCGGCGCTGAAGACGCCGGACAAGCCCTACTCCCCGGACGCGCGCATCCGGCGGCAGATAACGGTCTCCGCCTTCCTGCAATCGGCGATGGTCCTCGGCTCATTGGCCGCCCTGTATGTCGGCCTCGGGCCGACCCCTCTTCTTTTCGGAACATGGATCGCTTTCGGCGGCATGTTCTCGGACAAAACGGCGCCGCTGAAAGCCGCGCCCTCGCCTCCCGCGAACGCCCTCGAAACGAACTACCTTCTGGAATACGCCGGCGCGGGAACGCGCCTGATCTTGATCGCCGCGGGGAAGATCGACGACCTCGACATGAAAGCGGAGATCGAGAACGGAACCGGCAAGGACAATGTCATGGTCTACCCGAAAGCCGCGAAGTCCGCGGCAAAGACCGCGGAGTGGGGCATCCTCTTCGGCCGGGACTTCCTGAAGAAGAATGCTCCGGCCCAATTGCTCGCCACGATCGCGCACGAGCTGGGCCACATCCTGCTCGGGCATGTCTACAAACTGCGCGTCTCCAATGTCCTGAACTTCATATCCGGAGGGATCATCCTCAGCGTGTCCGCGATAGGCCTGCAGATCCTCCGGATGGTGATAGCTCAGACCGCGCCCCTGGCGTGGGCCGCGAGCTGGTTCGCGGCGTCCGTCGCGTTGTGGACCCTGGCGGCGGCCTTCGGGCTGCGCGCGTCCCGCGGGCTCGAATTCGAAGCGGACCACTTCGCAGCTTGGCTGACGGATCCTCGCTGGCTCATCGAATTCTTTAAAAACAAGGACCGGGCGATAACGCTGCTCTACAGTCGGCCGTTCTTTCCGCCATGGATCACGGAAACGCTTTTTTCCGATCACCCTAGTTACAAAGAAAGGATCAACGAACTGCGAAGAGCCTATGGGGTGCGCGACAGATAGCGCTCCACTCCGAGCGCCACGGCCTCGGCGAGCCGTCGCTCGAAGGCAGGGTCCTTGAGCCGCGCGGTCTCGCGGCTATCGCGCATATTTCCGGCCTCCACCAGGATGCTGGGGACTTTCGCGCCCTTGAGGATCACGTAGGAGCCCCGATCCACGGTGCAGGTGCGCAGGCCGCGCTCGCGCAGAGCCCGATAGACCGAGCGCGCAAGATCGCCTGAGGCGCGGATCTGCTTGCGCGGAGGCTCGGGCAGGATTAGCCGCCGGTAGCGCTCGCGGCTTCGGCCATAATAATAGACGCTCACGCCGCGGCCGCCGTCTTCCTGTGCGCAGGAGGTCCCGCAGTCCTCGCAGCCGCTGCGCGGTTTCGGAGAGCGCCGGTCGTCGAGATGGATGGAGACGAGAGCCGCGGCCCCGGCCGCCTGCGCGGCCGCCACGCGGTCCACGAGCGGGGTGTAGCGGTCCTCGGGCCTAAGCTGGAGGGAACGCAGACCGGGACGCTCGTCGACGGCCTTGGCCAGGGCCAGGGCGATGCGGGAAGTAAGTTCCTTCTCCCGCACATAGCTGATGACCGCGCCCAGGTCTTCCCCCCCATGCCCGGCGTCCACCGCGATGATCGCGCGCGCCGAAGCCGTGGAGACTTGGGCGCGCGCGCGACCCGCGCAGGATACGGCCAGGAAAAGCGCCGCCGACGACGCAAGAGCGCGGCGCATGCCTTCCGCTATAGGAGTTCGGCGGCCAAACCGGCCAAGGGAGAGCGCTCGATCTTCGTGAACTTCACGTGCCCGAAGATATGCTGGCCCTTGAAGCGCTCCACCAGGTTGGTCAGGCCGTTGGAAGCCGAGTCCAGGTAGTAGTTGTCGATCTGATACGGATCGCCGGTCAGCACGATCTTGGAGTTGCGGCCCACGCGGGAGATGATGGTCTTGATCTCGTGCGGGGTGAGGTTCTGCGCGTCGTCGATGAGGATGAACTGCCCGGGCAGGGAGCGTCCGCGCAGATAGGCCACGGCCTCGACCTCCAGGCGCCCGTCGTCGAGCAGCATCTGCACGTCGATGTCGCTGTCCTCGCGGCGGGTGGTGTGGTCCATGAGGAACTCGAGATTGTCGTAGATGGCGCCCATCCAGGTGTTGAGCTTCTCCTGCTTGGTTCCGGGAAGATAGCCCAGGTCGTGGCCCACGGGAACCACGGGCCGCGCGATGAGGAGCTTTCGGTAGGCGTGCTCGTTGAGCACCTGCTCCAAGCCCGCGGCCAGGGAGAGCAGGGTCTTGCCGGAGCCGGGGACGCCGACCAATGTGACCAGCTGCATCTCTTTTCGCATGAGCAGGTCCATGGCGAAGCGCTGCTCGGTGTTGAGCGGCTTGATGCCCCAGGGCGCGGAGTCCGCGCGGGAGAGCGGGACCGCTGCGTGCGCCTCGTGATCGAAGCGGGCCAGGGCGCTGGAGGAGCCGCCGGAAGCGTTCTTGAGGATGATGAATTCGTTGGCGCGAAGGTCCTTCATCTTCGCTTCGTCGAGGGGAAGCTTCTTGTCCTTGTAGAAGGCGTCGAGCTCGGACTGCTGGACCGTGAACTCCTTCTGCCCGGTGTACAAGTCGTCGACGTTGACCTTCTCCTTCTCGTAGTCCTGGGTGTCCAAGCCGATGCTCTCGGCCTTGATGCGCAGGTTGATGTCCTTGGAGATGAAGATCACGGTGCTGCCCTTCTTCTTGAGGTACTGGGCCACGCCCAGGATCATGTTGTCCTTGGAGCTCGAGAGGAACTGCGCGGGCAGGCCGTCGGTGTGAACCATCTCCACGGCGAGGGTGCCGCCGTGCGGCAAGGGCACGCCGTCGGTCAGACGGCCCTTCTGGCGGAGCTGGTCCAAGGTCCGGGCGACCATGCGCGCGGCGCGGCCGCGTTCGTCGTTGCTGCGCTTGAAGCTGTCGAGCTCCTCGATGACCGGCAAGGGGATGACCACGCGCGCGCCCTCGAAGGCGAAGAGCGCCTCCGGATCGTGGATGACGACGTTGGTGTCGAGCACGAAGGTCTTCATGTAAGGCTCCTTGCGGCAGTATTTTCGAACGGCGCCACGAACTCCCGGAAGACCTCGTTTCCCATGAAGAGCCCTTCGCGCGTGAGCCGCGCGAGCCGGATCCGCCCGGCGTCGTCGCGCTCCAAGCGCAGCAGGCCCCGGCTCTCCAAAGAGGCCAGCGGGTCCCGGAAGCATTCTTCCTGCGTCTGCGTCAGCGTCATCCCGTCGATGAGGCGAAGCCCCAGCATCAGATCCTCGCCCACGCGCTCGCGGCCTTCGAGCCGCTCGGAACTCGCCGTGGGCAGTTCTCCGGCCTCCAGCTTGCCGCAATAGGCAACGAGCCGGTCCTCGTTGGAGTAGCGCAAGCCCTCGAGATAACCCGAGGCCCCGCAGCCCAGCCCGAGATAGGCGCCGTTGCCCCAATAATTCAGATTATGCACGGATTCCCGGCCGGGCCGGGCGAAATTGGATATCTCGTAATGCCGGTAGCCCGCGGCCGCGAGCTTCTCGCAGGCCGCCTCCATCATCTCCCGGGAAAGGCCGTCGTCGGCACAGACCTTGCGTTTGGAGAACAAAGTCTTATCCTCGACCTTGAGCATGTAGACGGAAAGGTGGTCGGGCTCCAGATCGATGATCCGGCGCACCCCTTCCAAGGCGTCCGGGAAGCTCTGTTCCGGCAGGCCCAGCATAAGGTCCACGTTGACGGAAAAGCCCTGTTCCACGGCCGCGGCATAGATGCGCAGGAAATCCGCGTAGGAATGCTTCCGCCCTATGCCGGCCAGCAAGCGATCCTCGGCGCACTGCAGTCCGATGCTCAAGCGGCTCACGCCCTGCTCGCGCAGGAGCAGGAGCTTCTCGCGGTCCAGGCTCTCGGGACTCGTCTCGAACGTGGATTCGGAGAAGCGCTTGATCGGCCCGAAGCGCGCGGCAAGCAGGCCGAAAAGCCGCTCCATCTGGGAGCAGGAGAGCTCGCTCGGAGTCCCTCCTCCCACATAAAGCGTCCGAGGACTCAGATCAGGACGCAAGCCCGCCTCGAGCTCAAGGGCCTTGAGGTAGCGGTCGACCTGCGCTCCCTGGCCGGAGAAGGCCGTGAAGTCGCAGTAGAAGCATTTGATGGAGCAGAACGGGACGTGAACATAAAGCCCCGCCGCCGCGGCTGCCGGCAGCGCGGTCTTCAGCGGACGGCGGGGCTCGGTGCTCGTCAGCAAAGCTTCTTCATCACCGCGGAGATGATGTCGATGGGCAGCGGGAAGATGACCGTGTTGCTCTTGTCCGAGGCGATCTCGGTCAAGGTCTGGAGATAGCGCAGCTGCAGCGTCGACGGGCTGCGGCTCATGATCTCGGAAGCCTGCGCCAGCTTCTCAGCGGCCTGCTGTTCGCCCTCGGCATGGATGATCTTGGCGCGGCGCTCGCGCTCGGCCTCGGCCTGCTTGGCCATGGCGCGCTGCATCTCCTGCGGCAGGTCCACGTTCTTGACCTCCACGTTGGAGACCTTCACGCCCCAGGGCTCGGTGTGCGTGTCGAGTATCTGCTGGAGCTCGGCGTTGATCTTGTCGCGGTTGGAGAGCAGGTCGTCCATCTCCATCTTGCCGAGCACGCCGCGCAGCGTGGTCTGGGCGAGCTGGCTGGTCGCGTAGTAGTAGTTCTCCACCTGCAGAACGGCTTTGTCCGCGCTCAAGACCCGGTAATAGACCACGGCATTGACCTTCACCGAGACGTTGTCGCGCGTGATGATATCCTGGGACGGGACGTCGAGCACCACGGTGCGCAGGCTGATGCGCGTCATCTGCTGGATGCCGGGGATCACGAAGATGAGGCCGGGCCCTTTGACGCCCGTGAACCGCCCGAGCGTGAAGATGACGCCTCGCTCGTATTCATTGAGGATCTTGATCGCGGAGAACACCAGGACGACGACGATGATGATGACCGGAGAGATGCCGAAGAACATTAGATGCGCCTCCTTCCTATTGAATGCCGCCTCATTCTCTCAAATACCCCCCCGGCATTCAATAGTTAAGGGCGGAGATAATAATCTTCGGGGGTATTGGGCTCGCTCTTGCGGATGAAAAGGCGCTTCTCGGCCTCGATGCCGAAGAGCACCTGCATGATGTCGGTGAGGATGGGCCGAGAGGCATAGTAGCCGTGCCCGAGCCCGCCCACGCCGAGCGCCGGGGCGTCGATGCCCCCCACGTTGATGACGTCCACGCCCGGAGTCCGCTCGCAGCCGCCCATGCGCCTGCCCTTGTTGTAGGTCTCGGAAGCTGCGATGGCGTTGTCGTTGTAAGAGCAATAGACCGTGATCCGGTCGGCGATCTCTTCGATCTTCGGCGCCAGGCGCTGGAAGTCCCTGACCGGGAAGTCCGGAGCATTGAGGATGATCTCGCCGAGGAATTTCTTGCCGTTGATCTCGGGAGCCGCTTGCGCGAGCGCGGGCAGCACGACCTGATGTCCCATGGAATGGACGATGACGTGCGACTTTATGTCCAAGTCCGCGAGCAGACGAAAGAAGGCCGCCGCATGCGGAATGGCCGCGGCGGCATTGGCCCGGTTGTTCTGGTAGGTGAGATTGAGCAGACGGCTTTCAAATGTTCCGTCGCCGGCTCCCGCGGGCCAGGAGAAGAGCACCACGGGCCCTTGGAACTTGAGGTCATAGGCGATCTGCGCCGCTCGGAACACGGCCTCCTGGAATTTGACGTTGAAGCCGTGGACGAAGACGAGGACATCGCTCCCCTTGCGCGACTTCAGGAATTCCCGCAGGCCGTTCTCATCGAGAGCCCGCTGCCCTACCGGCCGGAAATACCTGTGCGGATCGGAGCGAGGATCCGCTGAGGCCTCGAAGCCGCCCACGGAATGGAGCTTGGGGACATTGATGGTGCATACTCCGTAAGAAACCGTCCCTATCTGCACGCCGAAGGATGCGTCCGAGCACTCCGAGGGATCGCCGCCCGCGGAACGGTCCGTGGCATAGATCACGTCCACGCTGCGGGTATCCGAATAGGGCTCCTGGATCAAAGAGGAAAGGACCTGCTTCATGGTCTGCGATCCGTAGACGCGGCTGGGCTGAATCGGGCCCTCGGTCTTGACCGGCTGATTAGAGCAAGCCGCTGAGAAAATAATCGCCGCCGGAAGCACTCGCCGGAAAAAAGTTGTTTTCATCCCTCTATTCTATTCCCCCGCCGCCTCCCCGTCAACATAAAGGAAGCTCGACCTCACCCACTTTTTCTAGCGGGTCCTGGAGCAGAGGGGAAACACCCTCCCTTCCCCCGGCGCCCCTGGGAACAAGTTCCCACCCACCTGTCGCACCCCTCGTCTCCGCTCGGGGCCTGAAGGCCGACGCGAGAGAGGTTGCATTTCTCGCGTCGGTGCTCCCCAAGGGGCTTGCGCCCCTATGGCGCCGTCGGGATGCTTTGCATCCCAGGACGGCTGTTACCCCATTAAGGTGCGCGGGCCATGCCGCGCATCTCATAGGGGCCCCCTTCACGGGAGCAGGAGGGTGTTTCCCCTCTGCTCCACCCGCCGTTTCTTAGGGTGATGTCGAGTGTTAACGTGTGTAGTGGACTCAAGGAAAGCCGTTGTTGAAACTTCCGTATCCCCGGGTGATGGAAACGACTGGACTGAGGCTTTCCTCAACGAACAGCCCCTATCTCCGGACTCGACCTCACCCTGAAGAACGCAAGGAGCGCAGGGGAGACTCTCTTCCGCTCCCGTAGAGGGGGGCCCCGCCGTTGCCCGAGTTGCTCACGCCGCGGGTTTGGGGGGAACTGGTTCCCAGGGGCGCGGGGGAAGGGAGAGAGTCTCCCCTGCGCGACTGTTCTAAAAAGTGGGTGAGGTCGAGAAAGGAAGGCCGGCAGAGGCTATCGGGGTCGGCGGGCGTCGTGGCCGCGAAGGTTCGACTGCAGGAGCCGCAGGCTTCCTGGGGCGCCGGTGATGCCCAGCCTGCGCACGTTCTTCGGCATCGGGTCCTTCTCAGGCCCGCGGCTCGGTCCTCCGAAGTCCCACCGGGCCTCCCCTACGTTCACGGCCAAGGAATCCGGGAACGCCAACGCCATGGACGCATCCCCGCCCATAGCGCCCTGTTCAGGCATCTGGAATTCATCGCCGAGCAGGAGCAGGTTCTTCGGCGATATCGGATAGCCCTTGGACTTCAAGACCGCATAGGCCAAGCGCGCTCCTGTCTCCTTGGTGTATTTGCCGACATAGACCCAGTTCTTGTTGTGGAGCACCGGATACGGGAGCTTGGCCTCGGCCATGCGCGCCTGAAGGAATCCCGCGAACTGGGCGGCGCGCGCAGTCTCCCTAGGCTTGAACACCGCAGCCATCTGGCTGGGATTGCTGTGAATGAAGACTGCGTCCTTCTTTTCCAAGGAGACGCCCGCGTCCGCGAAGGCCTTCGCAAAAGCGTTCTTGAGCAAGGGCTTTTCTTGCGCGGCCCATTGGGAATGCAAGACGCGCACGGCCTCGCCTTTCTCGTCGAAGAGCACGAGTTCCCCGCCCAGGCTGCCCACGATGACCAGATGCCTGCGCAGGCGCGGCTCGATGCGCTCGACAAGAACCTTCGCGATCGCCATGTCGGCGCTGGAGTTGGGATCCAAGGAAACGGCTTCCGGGGGCTGGTAGTCGTAATTGCGCGAGCTGATGATCGCCACCGGGATCCCGCGGCGAAGGTGCTCCTCTATGACAAGCAGGACATCGGGAGAAGGCACGCTCAGGCCCTGGGCGTTGCGGCGAGCCAGAGTGTTGTCGTAGTCCGCGAACACGACCTCTTTAGGAGAGCTCTCCACTTGCGCGAGGAGTTCATCGGTCCTCGCGACCGGGATGTGCGCGTGAAGGTCTTTCAAGATGGGAAGCAGCTCCTCGTAGGCTACGCCGAGTTCCTTGGCCACGTCGCGCAGCTGATTGGGACGTCCTTCGTGATAGAGCTTCTTGTCGAGACGATCGAAGTCTTTGGCATCCAAGTGCGGCGGCAAAGGCCTGCTCTTCCCCGGAGGGACCGGAAGCGGAGAAAGCCCCTTGAAAACGGACGAGAGCGACTTGATCCTTGGAAAAAACTGCAGATCCGAAACCTTCATCTCCGAGAGCTGCGCCTTCTTCTTCTTGAGGAAAGAATTCATGAGCCGGCCCAGGAGCAGGACCTCGTCTTCGGCATCCGAGAGGCCCTGGTGGCGTTCATCTCGTCCGAGCCCCTGGACATCGAGCAGATTCTGGACGGAGTAGCTCTTGAGTCCGGGCCAGAGCTTGCGCGCCATCTCAAAGGTGTCCAAGACCCAATGCCCGGGGAGCGGCAAGCCGTTCTCGTGCAGCTGCCATGCCAGGAAGGACGAGTCGTAAACGGCGCTGTGCGCGACCAGGATGCCCTCCTTGCCGATGAACTCCAAGAGCCGCGGCAGAACCTCCCGGATGCTCGGCTGCCCTTTCAGGTCGCCGGGAGTGATGCCGGTCTTCGCGGTCACTCGCGCATCGAGCGGCAAGCGCGGGTCGATCTTCTGCGAGAAGGTGCCCAGGACCTTCATGGACCCGTCCGGGAGGAAGCGGAGCTTGACCGCTCCTATATCGATGGGCCTGGAAACCTCGGGATAGACTAAGAAGCTGGAAGTCTCCATGTCCAGGACCACGATGTCGGTCTGCGTGAGCGCGCGCTGATCATCGGTCACGCTCGCCGGACGCGGGAGGCCGGGTTCCGTGCTCGCCGGCGCAGGTCCGACTTTCCGTACGGCCGAGCCGGAGAAAAGCTCCCCAAGCCGTTCGAGCAAGACTGGAGCGGACGCGCCGTCTTCCCGCAGCCGCTTCAAGCCCTGCGCCGCCTTGGAGAGAATGCCTGAGAGCGCATTCGCGACTCCTCCATTCGCGGCGGCGATCTTCGGAAGGACCTCCCCCTCCTGCGCGGGAAGAGCCTTCTCCGCCGTCAAAGATTCGCCGGCTTCGGAGACCCGCATCGATACGTCGGACGGATCTTGAAGCTGGAGCGCGGGCAAAGAAGAGAGCTCAGGCAGGGCGGGGAGAGATAACTGCGGCGCAAGCGCGCCGGGATCGAGCAGGCCGACGGGCTTTCCCGCCGAGGCATCCGTCACAGACAGGACCGGAAGCACAGGCACGGCAAGGACCTGCACAACCGAGGCCTGCACGAGTTCAGCACGTGCGGGCACGGCCGCAAAAGCGCAGGCCAGCGACGTATAGATGAAGAATTCGCGCAAGGATATGCTTGATCTCGCACAAATAACGGGCACCTCAGTAATGCGCGGCATCTTAAATATTATCGCTCATGGCCGCGCCGTGCGCATGGGCCTAAAAGGCAATCCCGAGCGTCCATTGGACCTATCCCCCGGAACTGGACCCCGGCCTTCGCCGGGGTGGCGAAAGGAATTCTCCAGACATGATAGAATCGCGATGTGCCGCGACGGTTGCCGGCGCTTGTTCATGTCGAATACCGATTGGCGGAACCTCCGATTCTGGGACGGGCTCCAGTTCGTATGGGAACCCTGGTACGAGTGCGGCTATCGTTGCCCCTATTGCCCATGGGAGATGACCGGTTCCTGGGAGCGCATGGCCCGGCTCCATCGCGCGGGTCCCTGGCAGGATTGGATCTCCGCCTGGGACCGCGTCTTCGAACGCTACGGCAGCTGCCATATCTCATTGATCGGCGCGGAGCCCCTGCTCCATCCCCACGCCGCGCAGCTCATCGCCGGAGTCTCCCGCCGTCATGCGGCCTCGGTCATCACAAACCTCTCTGCTTCAATCGAAACATTAGGCAAGCTGACCGACAGGCTCCCGCCCGAACGGGTCCGCTTCGGCGCCTCCTTCCATCCCCGCGGCGCGGTCCTCCCGGAGTTCGCGCGAAAGCTGCTCTTCCTTAAGGAACGCGGCTTCGAGACGTGGGCCTCCATCGTGGCCTGGCCGCCGTTCCTGAAAGAATTGGCGGACTGGACGCAGTCCTTGGGAAAGACGGGAGTCTTCGTCGACATCCAGCCCTTCTTCGGGAAGTTCGAGGGCCGCCCCTATCCGCGCTCCTACACGCACGCAGAGCAGGAACTCCTGGTCTCGCTCAAGCCCGCCCTGCGCCAAGGCTTGAGCCTTTTCCAAGAATCCACCCTGGGCCGGCCCTGCGTCTCCGGCTATGTTTACGCGAAAGTCCTGGCAAACGGCGACGTGCACCGCTGCGGCAGCTGCGCGGATTCAGGCAAGCCAATAGGCAATCTCTTCGATCCCGGCTTCGCGCTCTCAGAGACCGCGGCTCCTTGCCCGCGTCCTTCCTGCCTCTGCGGAGAGGACATCTATCTGCTGGACGCCTACGCCCCCCGCCATCCATCCCCCCGCAAGCGAGTGGTCCTGCCGTCGGCTCCTGAAACCGCCCTGGTTGACCCCCTCCGGAAAAATTCAGACATGGACAGATTTGAGGCCGGCTGAATTCTTCCGGTTAGCAGGCTGCTGAAAAACCCTCCGAAACCGCACTCGTAAATCCTAGAATCTCTCGACGGAACACCGACGAGGAATCGGAGGCATCGAGATGATGGGATCGAGTGAGGCGCAAAAGAACATCTTCCA
>JBAZUV010000026.1:27933-37576 GCA_041661185.1 Elusimicrobiota bacterium | reverse complement strand
GGCCGCAGGCAAAGCTCAGGCATTCCTCATGGGTTCCGGTGGGAGCGCCCCTGCCACGAGCGCGCGTTCCATCAACAACGGAGCATGGCATCACGTCGCATTGGTGCGCACGCAGACCCTCCTGCAAATCTACGTGGACGGACAGCTCGACGCGCAAGGCAACGCTGCTTCCGTCGGAAACACAGACTTCCCGACCTCCTTGCAATTCGCGGCCCAGGAAGGTGGAAGCTTCCTCAACGGCTCCATCGACGAGGTCCGAATCTTCAATGTTGCAAGGTCCTCCGCGCAGATCCTGGCAGAGTACCAGAACGACCAGCTCTCGGCTCATGACCGCGGACATGCCTATGCCGTCGCCTACTCCACGGACGCGGGACTCTCCTGGAACTATGTCTCCACCCAGAACGTAACGCTCGCAGACGCTTACAACACGGACACGAGCTGGCGCACTCTGAAGGCAGACAACATCAACCTGGTCACTTCCACGGGACCCGGAGCGCAGACAAACCAGGTGGCCGTTATTGCCTCGGACTACGCGGGAAACAGCTCCACTGCGACTTTCACGGTATGGGTGGACACCGGCCTGCCGCCCATGCCCGGATATCCCGACAATGGAGCCTATGTCAGCACCACGACCCCGGTCCTGACTTGGTCCACGTCGGCAGCCGCAAATTCCGTGCTCCAACTCGCCTCGGACTCCGGCTTCAGCACGATCATCGCGGACTCCACGACCGCCAACGCGTTCTATGTCTCCACCAACACGCTCTCGGACGCAACGACATACTGGTGGAGGCTCAAGGCCAACGGCAGTTCGCGATGGTCCGCGGCCCGTTCCTTTGTAGTGGACGTGGCCTCCCCCAGCTTCGCGAATGCCTTGGTCTCCACGACCACTACCGGCCCCTGGACCAGCCTGCCCATGGCCACCTACCTCAGCTCCAACGTGGTCAGCCTGAAGATCGACGTCCAGGACCCCTTGGCCGGACTCATGGCCTCCACCGGCCTGCCCACCGGACTCGTGGGTCAGTGGCACTTGGACGAGTCCTCCGGCCTTGTCGCCGTGGATGCCTCAGGTTATGCAGCTTACGGCAGCCTCGTGGGCAATCCTCAATACGTCTCCGGCCGCAAGGGCATGGCTCTTTCCCTCAACGGCTCTTCCCAATACGCAGACCTCGGCGACCAGCCGCAACACAACTTCGGCTCAGGAGATTTCGCCTTCTCACTCTGGGTCCGCACTTCCCAAAGCGGCGCGGTCCGCTCCATCATCTCCAAGTACGACGGCGCGGATCCCGGATACATCCTGCGCCTCACGGCCGCAGGCAAAGCTCAGGCATTCCTCATGGGTTCCGGTGGGAGCGCCCCTGCCACGAGCGCGCGTTCCATCAACAACGGAGCATGGCATCACGTCGCATTGGTGCGCACGCAGACCCTCCTGCAAGTCTATGTGGACGGACAGATCGACACACAGGCTAATGCCGCTTCAGTCGGAGACACGAACTTCGCGACCTCCCTCCAATTCGCGGCCCAGGAAGGCGGAAGCTTCCTCAACGGCTCCATCGACGAGGTCCGAATCTTCAACGTCGCAAGATCCTCCGCGCAGATCCTGGCCGAGTACCAGAACGACCAGCTCTCGGCCCATGACCGAGGACACGCCTACGCAGTCGCCTACTCCACGGACGCGGGACTCTCCTGGAACTATGTCTCCACCCAGAACGTGACACTGGAAGGCTCTTACAACACGGACACGAGCTGGCGCACTCTGAAGGCAGACAACATCAACCTGGTCACGTCCACGGGACCCGGAGCGCAGACCAACAGAGTCGCGGTCATGGCCTCCGACTACGCGGGCAACGTGTCCACGAGCATCTTCACCGTGTTCGTGGACACCTTCATACCGCCTCCCATGCCCACGGGCTGCGGCGCCGTCTTGAACGTGGCAAAGAATGGAATGCCCTATTCGACCATCCAGTCCGCGGTCCTGGCCGTACCGCCGAGCCTGAGCACCACCACCTGCGTGGTCATCCGCGACACCCAGACCTACTCCGAGCAGGTCAGCGTGCGCAACATCCAGACCAATACGCACCGCATCCGCATCATGGCCGACCCGAGCTTCATCTCCACGGCGCCGGTCGTCAACCCGCCGGTACTCTCGACTGCGGCCTTCGTGATCGCCAATTCCAGCGTGTCCATCGAGAATGTGCTCGTTGTCACGACCAACTCCGTGCCCTACGGCGTGTTCGTCTCCTCGCAGTGGGTGAGCATTTCGAGCGCGAGCGTACAGGATAACCCGGTCTCGGGCAATATCTACGCGGCGGGCATCGCACTCTCCAGCGCGAATTGGAGCAGAGTCTCCTACTCCAGCGTCACTGTGCAAAACGCCCGCGCCTTCTACCTCGATTACAGCTCCGGCGTGGACGTCAGCCACAGCACGGGCTGCGCCAATCTCAACGGAGCGCAAGCCCTCTACCTCAACAATGCCTCCTCCAGCTCCATCAGCGACTTCTTCGCTTCGAATCCTCTGGGCAACGCCGGCTACATCAACGCCTCCAGCTGGAACGACATCTCTCGAAGCACGTTCGCGGGAGCCGACAACCTCGCGGCGCTCAACATCGCCACCGGCACGGTGACTCACAACACCTTCTCGCAGTGCGCCATCTGGAGCGCCAACAGCGACGCCATGACCGTCGGCGCCGGCTTCGATAACAACACCATCACAAGAAGCACGCTCACCGCCGCGACATCGGCCGGATACGCGCTCATATTCTTCGGCGAAGCCTCGCACAATACCCTCTCGCAGAGCTTCCTCACGAACTCTCTCGGCGGCGCCGTGCACTTCGAGGCGGACGGTAATTTCAATACCCTCTCGCAGAGCACGATGATCGCGAATATCCTCGCCCCCAAGCGGCGCGCGCTCTATTTCTACAGCAACTCCTCTTCCAACACCGTCTCCGATTCCTTCATCTACAACTCCGCGGGCGCAGCCATGACCATCTACACGAATTCCGATGGGAATACGATCATCAAGAGCACGATGATCGCGGGGGACTCCGCCCGATGGGGCCTCTATGTGGAATCATGTTCCTCCAACCTCATCCTCGATTCGTATATTCAAGGCTCTACCGCAGTCTATGTGGCTAATACCCTCAACACACGCATCGGCAACAGCACGCTCGTTTCGATCAGCTCTTTCAGCGCCCTTTGGGTGAACGGCAACTCCGACTTCACGCTTACGTCCAGCACTCTGCGAGCCACGCCGCAGAGTGAGGCCGCGTTCATCGAACAGAATTCCGGCCTCGTCATACTCTCAACGAACACGATCCTCGGCGGGCAGTACGGCCTGCGCATCGCAACGCAGACCTCGGGCGCCCAACTCTGGATCACCTCCAATACCATGATCGTGAGCACCTCCGCCCAGCGCGATACCTACGGTCTCTACTTCGACGGCCTGCGCACCGGTGCCACGATCCAGAACAACAGCATCGTCCTGCGCCAGGGCGGCAGCCTGGGAAGCTACGGCGCGTACGGGATCTACGCCAAGAGCGCGGCCCTGCTCAACATCGACCACAACCGCGTCTCAAACCCCGGCCTGCTCACGGGCGGCTCCTTCATCGCCGCTTATCTCACGGGCTCGGACCACATGCAGTTCAAGTTCAACGACTTCCACAGCACCGGCACCGGCCTGACCAACGCGCATCTGCTGTGGCTGGCCAACACCTCCACGGTCAACACCGTCAAGAACAACATCTTCTCCAGCTCCGTGACCGTCACAGCCGCGGGCTCCTCGGCCACGGTCCGACTCGACGGCACCAGCCAGACCGGGTTCGCCTCAGACTACAACGACTTCTTCAGCTCCAACAGCCTCAACACCGGCGTCTACGGCAGCGCGGCCTGCCAGCTGGGCGCGGGTTGGACCGGGACCGGCTGCCCGAGCCAGGACGCGAACTCCATCGCCGCGCATCCGCAGTGGTTTGCCCCCGAGGCCGAAGACTTCCACCCGCGCTCCGCGGTCGGCAGATTCCGGCCCGCCACGCAGGACTTCTTCGCGGATACCGCGCATTCCCTGACCATCGACGCGGCAGACATCGCCGAAGACGTGGCCGTGGACCTCGGCCTCGGCTTGGAATCCGCGCCCAACGGAGGCTTCGCCAACCAAGGCTCTTACGGCCGCACCGCCGAAGCCTCCCGCTCGGCCTTGCCGCCGTCTAACCCCGTGGTCTCGGCCGTATACTTGAGCAGCATCACCGTGAGCTACGGTTTGGTCGGCGCCGGCGGCTACGTGGTCGAGGCCTCCACGCGTTCCGACTTCCGCGCGGACACAATCTTCTCCTCCTCTTCCTTGTCCACGCCGCTCTCGCTCTCCCCGCAGAGCCTGGACCCCAACACCACCTACTACCTGCGCGCAGGCGCGCTCTGGGGCAAGGCCACCTCCTATGCCCTGACCGTGCCGCGCTCGACTTCCACGCTCGCCAAGGCCCCGCAGAACCTGCAAGTCTACGCGACCTATATCACCTCCATGACCGCCAACTGGACGGCCCTGCCCGGCGCGGCCTTGGAAGGCTCATCGAGCAGCTGCCTGGGCTACATCCTCAAGGTCTCCAGCTACAGCGACTTCTCGCAGGGCGTGCAGTCGAGCGTCACCTACAACGTCGGCCTGAGCACCCTGAGCGCGAGCAGCCTCTATGGAGGAAAGACTTACTACTTCCGCGCAGGCAGCTATAACCACAACGGCGTGCCCAACTTCGGCCCCGCCGTCTCCGCTCTCCTGCCCGTGGTGCTCTCCGTGACCATCCCCGATGAAGTAGTGGACATGGGCACGCGCATGTTGAGCGACGATCTGGTCATCGCCACGCACAGCTCAGTGCTCAACGACGGCAACGTACGCGAGACCTACAACCTGCGCGTGACCACCACGGTCGTTGGCAGCCCGTGGGCCGCCGCCGGCGCGCCGGCTCTGGATCAGTACACGCTCTGGGCCATCTTCAACACGGCGATCCCTAACGTGGACTCGTTCCAACCCGAGGACCGCCTGACCCATGCGGACCAGAAAGCCGACGCGACCCGGTTCTCCGCAGGAGCCGAGACCGGCGCGGACATCTATTACGGGACCGACATCAATATCTGGTTCAGATTCACCATGCCCACGGGAAGCAGCACGCGGGTTCAGCAGGATTTCCAGGTCACCGTCACAGCGGAGGAAGCGCCATGAGCAAAGCCGCAAGAGCAGGAGCCGCCATGCAAGTCCCCGGAGCCAAGCCGGACTGGGCTTTGCGCGTGCTCTGCGCCATGATCGTCCTGCTGGCCCTGGCCTTCGATCCCTGGTCCATGGACGTCTACCAGCTGCCCAAGGCCGCGATCCTTCGCATCGGAACGCTGGTGGCCCTTGCGCTCTTCCTGCGCGCGAAAGGAACCTGGAGCAGCCTGCGGCCCTCGCGCGAGGACGCCCCCGTGCCGGCCTGGCTCGGAGTCTGCGCCTTCTTCACGGTCTTCTCCCTGCAGCCCTCGGTGAGCTTCTTCGGCCGCGACCAGATGTTCATCTGGGGTTTCTGGACCTTGGCGAGCCTCGCGGTCCTCTACGGAGTCGTCGCCCGCATGGACTCCGCCCGCACGGCTCGCGCCCTCTTCCTGACGGCCTGCGCCGCCGGCGCCCTCACGCTGATCTTGGGCTTCATAAAAACTCAGGGAGGCCGCCCATCCTCCACGCTCGGCTCGGCCCTCAACTACTCGGGCTGGCTGGCCATGACCGCCCCGCTCTGGCTCTGCGCGGCGCTCTTCGCGCAGAAGAAATGGAACCGGAGGCTCTCGACCCTCGCCCTGGCGCTCTGCGCCTACCAACTGCTCGCCACCCTGGGCCGCGGAGCCTGGCTGGGAGCGCTCGCGGGGATGGGCCTGTGGCTCTTCCTCAATCGCCGCGCGATCTCGAATCGCCGAAATGCCTGGACCTGGGTGCTGGCCTTGGTCTTGGCAGGTTCTGCTGTTGCAGTCGTCTTCCGCGGAGAAGCGGTACGAGAACGCATGAAAGTCTTCCTGAGCCCGTCCGAGCAAAGCGCCGGCACCCGCCTGGAACTTTGGGGCATGGCCGGCCGCATGGCCTTGGATGCCCGCTTCTGGGGCCGCGGCCTGGATACCTTCGGTCTCATCTCCCCCCGCTACGAGAGCGCCCAGATGCGCCAGCGCGCGGGAAATCTCTTCATCACGACCTATGCTCACAATGAATTCCTGCAGATACTCGTCACGCTCGGCCTGCCCGGGCTCCTGGCCTATCTCTGGCTCTGGGCCTCCTGGACACGCCGGGCCCTGCGCAGGATCGGCTCCTGCGAGGAAACGGATCGACCCCTGTTCAGCGCGCTCTTCTGCTCCGCGCTCGCGCTCTGGGTCCATTCCCAGTTCAACTTCCCGAGCATCGCGACCCTGGCCCTGCAATGGGCCTTCCTGGGAACGCTCTGCGGCGCAGGAATCGCGGCAACCGCTCCGCCGACGGACCGGCCCGCCGCCCCCAACCGCGCATGGCTCTTCGTTCTCCCCTTGCTCCTCTTGGCCGTGGGCCGCTCTGCCGCGGACCGCATCGCCGACAAGCTGGCCTACAAGGCCCGCGTCCTGCTCGAACGCCGCGACCCGGGCCGCGCCCTGCGCTACGCCCAGCTCGCCTGGCGCATCAACCCACGCGCGGAAGCCTACGCCATGACCTTGAGCAATGCCCTCTATCGGCACGGCATGGCCGCAGCCCGGCCCGAGGACAAGGTGAGAGAACTCTCAACGGCCATCGAAGTCACGCGCAGAGACACCCAGCTCCATCCGTATGCCGCGGATGCTTGGCACAACCACGCCATGTCCATGATGTGGTCGGCCTTGGAACTGCGCCAAACGCTCAGCCGCCTGAAGACCGCGTCCCCCGAGGGAGAGCAGGCCTGGCGCTCGCTGGCAAAAAAAGCCGAGAGCGCGGAACTGCGCGCCGTGGAGATCGCGCCCACCATCTCCAATTTCAGCAACTCGCTCGGCGAGATCCGGCACTTCTCGCAGGACATCCCGGGCGCCAAGAAAGCCTGGCTGGAGGCCGTGCGCGTGAACCCGGCCGACCGCAAAGCCAACGGCTGGCTGGAACAGTACGCGGAGGAAGATGTGTTCATGGCTGCGCCCCAGGAATTGCTCTTGCAGGGTCTGGACGCAGGAAAGGGAATCGACCTGCGCGCCGCGGGAAAGTCGTTGCTCAAGGTCGCGAACCTGCGAGAGCAGGACCTGCACATGGAAGTCACGCGCGCCTATCACTGGAACTCCTTGATGGAGTGCCCGCAGGACGCGCGGGAAGCCCCGGAGGGAGCGCCGCTGTCCATCGAATCCCCCTCCTTTATACTGCGCCCCAACGAGGTCAAGACGATCTCGCTGGGCCTGACGCCGCGCAAAGGCCGCTCCTGCTACATCCTGCGAGTGCGCTGCACGGATTTCGAGGTCCCGGTGGACCGGATGGTGACGGTGATCACTGAAACGGAGGCGCGACCATGACCAGCCGAGACCTCACAATTGCTCTCGTCATCCCGGCGAAAGCCGGGATCCGGGCCGTTTTCGCCCTCTCGCTCTTCCTCCTCTGCGCGTTCCTCCCTTTCCAGCGCGCCCAAGCCATGGGCCTTTCCACAACCATGGGCCGAGTCTTCATCGGCAACGTGCCCTTAGGCTCGACTGTGAGCCTGCGCGACTTAAGCGGCATCAGCTACAAGATCACCAATACCTCGCTCAATGCCGAGGACGTGGAAGTCTCGGTGCTTCCGCCCGGAAAGGACGAAGGAATCCTCGAGCCCGGCTACGAGATCATCCCCGATTGCCGCTGGATGTGGCTCTCCCAGCACAGGTTCCACCTGGCCCCGGGCCAGCAGGGAGTGGCGGATGTGATCATCAATATCCCAAAAGACGTCAAACACCTGGGCAAAAAGTACCAGGTCAGCCTCTGGGCGCGCAGCGTGACCGCGGGCCGCTTCCTGGCCGTGGGCCTTAAGAGCCGCGTCATGCTGGAGATCTCCCCCAGGCTCATGACCTTGGATGAGATCAAGCGCTCCGATGAGATCGTCGATAGCCTGGATTTCCACTTCAGCCCCGCGGACATGACCCTGGAGGACTTCCCCTTGGGAAAGACCGTGAACGTGAAGGAGCGCTACAAGAAGAACTTCAAGCTCATCAATCTCTCGGACAAGCCCATGCGCGTGCACCTCAAGTGGATCTCCCGCGGACTCTCAGGCCTGAGCAGCATGCCGAACGTGATCGACGACGTGGGCAGCGTGACCCCGGAGAAGACAGAGATGACCATCCCGGCCAACTCCATCGGCTTGGTCGCCTTCTCCACGAAGCTGCCGAATGACCCATCGCTGGCAGGCAAGAAGGTCCGGCTGATCCTACAGGCCGAACTTCAAGATCAGCCGGTCTCGGTCTCGGCCTTCGGGCAGATCATCATGGTCGGTGAAAAAGGAGGCGGCAACCCGTGAACCTGCTGCGGAAAAATCGCAGTCTCGCCTGCATCGGATCGGACTCCGTTGCTTGCGTCTGCGCTTTTGTCCGCGCCTTGGCGGCATTCTCGGCGGCAGCGCTTCTGCTGCTCGTCTCCACGGGCCGCGCTCAGGCCGCGAATCCGGATTCCGTGCTCTTAACCGTCGCCATCGGCAACCAACTCTCCGTACGGATCACAGATCAGTTCGACGCCGACCGCCTCAACTACAACTTCGGGACCATGCTCTTGGGGCAAAGCTCGGTGAACACGGGAGAAATCAACATCGACAACAACAGCGGCGGACTTGTGGAGACCTTCCAGCTCTCCGTTGCCGACAATGGGAGCAACGGCCTGCTCCTGCGCACCACGGTTGGGATATTGGCTCAGGATGAATACCGCTTGAGCGCCCTGTTCCAGGACGCGGCCCCCTCGCCTTCCGCTTTCGGCGATGAGGACATTCTCACGGTCGCGCCCCAGACCGCGGAGTCCCAAGGCGCGGCAGCCAAGTTCGCCGCGAGCACCACGCCCGCCGATGAAGACGGAAAGGACGTGCAGGCCCCGGACCGACTCGCCGGAAGAGCCGCCAACGTGCGGCTCTGGCTCAAGCTCGAACTGCCCGCGGCCGCGACCGTGAACGGATTGCAGACGGATTTCGCGACGGTATACGTCAATGCGATGTAAGGGAGAAGAACTATGACGAAGAACACGATGGCCGAGACACGGGAAGGGATGCAGGGATCCGCGAATCCCCATTTTTGCCGTGCAGCAGACGCACAGACAAATGCGCCGTACATGCAGCAGACGCACAAGACGGTACAAAAGAACCAGACGCCTTGCGTCCGGGACGCAGGCGCTGGAAAACAAAGGAGAACCACAATGAAACGACTGTCCATCGCAATGACGCTCGCAGCAATGCTGTCCGTACTGGGTTCCTCGCCCGCACTGGCGATCAACCCCGACACGCTGACCCTCACCGTGAGCATCGGCAACACGCTCTCAGTGAGATTCGCGACCACCGGCGGAGCGAACCTGGACGCCTACGACTTCGGGGTCATGCTGCTCGGCCAAGCCTCGGTCAACACCACCGCCATCGGCATCGACAACGACAGCGGCGGACTCACGGAAAGCTACCAGCTCTCCATCGGAGACACGGGCGGCGGGCTCATACTGCGGACCGAT
>JBAZUV010000026.1:0-27923 GCA_041661185.1 Elusimicrobiota bacterium | reverse complement strand
CATGCTGCTCGGCCAAGCCTCGGTCAACACCACCGCCATCGGCATCGACAACGACAGCGGCGGACTCACGGAAAGCTACCAGCTCTCCATCGGAGACACGGGCGGCGGGCTCATACTGCGGACCGATAACGCGGCATTGAGCTTCAACGAGTACCGCGTCCGAGGGATCTTCCAAGCCGCGGCCCCCTCGCCGGCCAACTTCGCGAACAACGACATCATCACCGGCAGCGCCGTAGCCGCCACGGACAATACCACCGGGATATTCTGCGTGGACACGACCACGCCGGGCGGCGAGGACGGAGTCAGCGTTGTTCCTAATGGGGACACGACCCCTGAGACAAATCTCTGGCTGGAACTGGAACTGGCAGCCACAGGAAGCATCAGCGGAACGCAGACGGCTTTCGCGACAGTCTACATCAGCGCTGTCTAAGGAACGAGAGCTGAGAGGAAGGATATGGGAGCGTGACGTGAGGAGCAGATGAAGACACAGGCGATGGACAGTCGCTTAGGACGAGCCACAGCCGGGCTTCCCGGAGCCCGGCTATTGGGATCGTCGGACGATGCCCACGCCTGGAAGGAATGCAAAGGCTTTGCCGCACCGATGCTTTCAGGGAGACGCGAAATAAGCCGCTACGGAGAACATCTATGAAGCACCTGACCACGCGAAACCGCGAGGGAACGTCGCTTATGAACGCCCTTAAAAAGCGACCAATTTGCCGTCGTTTTGCACAGACGCAGACCCATGAGCCGTGCATGCCGCAAGCGCAAAGAGCCGTTAAAAGGACCAGCGCCCTTGCGTCCGGGACGCGGACGCTGGAAAACAAAGGAGAAACGACCATGAAAAGACTGTCCATCGCAATGTTGCTCGCAGCAATGCTGTCCCTACTGGGTTCCTCGCCCGCACTGGCGGTCAACCCCGACACGCTGACCCTCACCGTGAGCATCGGCAACACGCTCTCAGTGAGATTCGCGACCACCGGCGGAGCGAACCTGGACGCCTATGACTTCGGGGCCATGCTGCTCGGCCAAGCCTCGGTCAACACCACCGCCATCGGCATCGACAACGACAGCGGCGGACTCACGGAAAGCTACCAGCTCTCCATCGGAGACACGGGCGGCGGGCTCATACTGCGGACCGATAACGCGGCATTGAGCTTCAACGAGTACCGCGTCCGAGGGATCTTCCAAGCCGCGGCCCCCTCGCCGGCCAACTTCGCGAACAACGACATCATCACCGGCAGCGCCGTAGCCGCCACGGACAATACCACCGGGATATTCTGCGTGGACACGACCACGCCGGGCGGCGAGGACGGAGTCAGCGTCGTTCCTAATGGGAACACGACCCCTGAGATAAATCTCTGGCTGGAACTGGAACTGGCAGCCACAGGAAGCATCAGCGGAACGCAAACGGCTTTCGCGACAGTCTACATCAACGCTGTCTAAGGAACGAGGATCGAGAGGAAGGATATGGGAGCGTGACGTGAGGAGCAGATGAAGACACAGGCGATGGACAGTCGCTTAAGACGCGCCATAGCCGGGCCGCCCGGGGCCCGACCTATTGAGGAACACGCGCGTCTAAGAATCGCTCCGAACGTCGCACTTATGTTGCCGCGCGAAGGAGAAGCACGCAGCCGTCATCAGGGAGAACGTCCATGGCAAAACAGATTTTCAGGAACAGCCGCGCGATCACAAATCATTCAGTCGCCGGCGACTCAGGGAGAACGACAATGAGCAGGCAAACAGCGCAGCCCGACGCAGGAACGGATTTTACGACGGCGAACACGTGCAATGTCTCACGATGCACGTCTGAAGCGGCGCAAAACGAATGGACTGGAAACACGCGGCACGGCCTCTCCCGGGGCCTGGTCGCGAACAAGAAAAGGAGAAATGCGATGAAAACACTGAAGAAACTACTCACGGCGGTGATCATGATCACCGCTCTGGGGTTCGGAACGACGCGCGAAGCCTGCGCAGTCAATCCGGATTCCCTGACCCTGACCGTCACCATCGGCAATACGCTCTCGGTGCGGATCAAGGACGCCGGCGGCAATGACCTGAATACCTACGACTTCGGGTCCATGCTGCTCGGGAATGCCTCGGTGAACACCAACCCGATCAACATAGACAACGACAGCGGCGGCCTCACGGAGACCTATCAACTCTCCATCGGGGACAATGCAGGCAATTCCCTGGTTCTGAGAACGGACACGGCGGTATTGGGAGCTGGAGAATATCGTCTCTCCGCGCTCTTCCAGGACCTCGCGCCGTCAGTAGCAGCGTTCGGCAATGAGGACATCATCACGGGTTCGCCAAAAACCGCGCAGGACTCCGCGGGAGGCCAATTCGCAACCGGCACCACGGGCCCAGCGGAAGACGGCTACCTGGTCGCCGACGGCGGGGTCAGCGCTCGTTTGGGATATCCGGTGCCAAACGCCGAAGTCCGTCTCTGGCTCAAACTGGAGTTGGCGGCCAGTTCGCCGGTCACAGGCCTTCAGACAGCGTTCGCGACGGTATACGTCAACGCGATATAGGGAGGCTGAGAGGAACGCTCGAGGGACTATGAAGACGCAAAGACAGCACGGCAGGAGGCGCATTAAGCGCTAAGAGCCTTGCCATCATGAACGAACGGTCGATAAGACGTTTCTTCGGGAGCATGGGCCGGCTGGCACTGGCCTGGGGGATCATCGCCCTCCAGACAGCGCTTTGGCCGGCGTTCGCCCATGCCGGGAATCCCGACGACCTTTCGCTCACCGTCACCATAGTTCCCCCGGGCCCGCCGGCAGGCATCACGGACCTCACCGCAACGCCCACCGCCGTCGACGGAGCCGTCCAGCTCACCTGGACCGAGCCCGGCGACGACGGCTGGTTCGGCACCGCCTCGACCTACACCATCCGGGTTTCCACGCTCGCGAACATCGAGAACGACTCGGACTTCAACGATCCGGACCTAGCTCATCCGTTGGCCGAGTTCTCGCCCTCGGTCATAGGCCTGCCCGGCCTGGGCCAATCCTTGCGCACCGAGCTCATCATAGGCCTGACCCCGGGCGTGACCTACTACTTCGCCATCCGCGCCACAGATGACGACGCGCCCACCAACACGGGCCCCTGGAGCCGCGCCGGAAGCGACAACGCCAATAACTTCACGGTTGCGCCGGACTACGCGCCGGCCATGCCGAGGAACCTGCACGCCGTATCGAGCAGCGGCACCGTGCGCCTGACCTGGGATGCCAACCTGGAGCCCGACATCGACTACTATGTGATCTACCGCGACTCCGACGGCGTGGCGGACGATTTCGTCTGGTATAGCACCACCTCCGGGACCCTCTTCCTGGATGGAAGCCTGACCAACCGCACCAGCTATTACTACCGCATCCAGGCCGTGGATACCCCGCCAAGCGTCCTGTCGAGCCCCTTGACGCCGTGGGTCACGGGCTACCCGGATGCGGTACGCGTGAGCGAATTCGGCGCCCAATCCAAGAACCGCCGAATCCTCCTGCTCTGGAAGGACCTGCCGTCCACCTCGATCACTGCGGACTTCGTGGGCTATAAGATCTACCGCTCCACGGCCAATGAGATCGGCTCGCGCCTGGTGGCGCTCACCACCGGGACCGTGGCCGTCGACACCTGCGTGGTCGTAGGGACCACCTACTACTACCAGGCCACGGCCGAGGTCTCCCCCGGCTACGAGCTGGAGCGCAGCTCCATCGTGGCCGTCTTCGCACGATCCGCCCCCCCGCTCTCCCCTCTGGGACTGGGTCTGACCGCCACCGCGCCCAACACCATGGTCCTCTCCTGGCCGCCGGTCGAAACCTTCGACGACTGGCAGAGCTTCGCGGTCTCAACGGCCCCCGTGCCCGATGAGCTCAACGGCTACCGCATCTATCGCGCCACCGCCCCTGCGGGCGCGATCTGGACGGCGGTGACCACCGTCTCGACGGCCACGCTCTCGCACACCATGGTCAATCCGTCCCAACAGGATTACTACCAGGTCTGCTCCATCAACGCCGGAGACCTCTCGCGGCCCTACCTGGTCCGCTCCGTGGCCACGCGCGACGCCTACATCGCGGCGCCCGACGACGCCAGCACCGTCGAGATCCCGGCCGCCATCGCGGATGCGCTCTTCCCTCCGAGCCGGACGGACTACATGATCGTGACCTCCAGCCATCCCGAGGACTTGGGCGGCCGCATACTCAAATCCGTGGCCTTCACCGCGGTCCGTGGCGGCATCCCCGCGTCCGCCGGCGCCCTGCAGATGCCCGGCCCAGTCTCCGTACGCCTGCACTACGACCTCCTGGGAGGCGTGGTGCGCGCTTCCGCGTCCCAGCCCGCGACCCCGGACCAGTTGAGCGTCTACTGGCACAACGGCCAGCGCTGGGTCCAGCTCTACGGGAAGCTCGATGGAGGCGCGCAGGTCGTGGAAGTCGAGACCCGCAACCTGGGCCGCTACCAGCTGCGCGCAGTCGAGCGCACCGGCGGCTTCACATTCAACGCGGCAGGCATCTCCAACCGCATGATCACGCCCAACAATGACGGGATGAACGACATCGTGGTCTTCACCTTCGACAACCCGCGCGACTCCAAGGTCACGGGCAAGATCTTCGACCTCAAGGGCGCCTTCGTGGGCGACATGACCCCGGGCCCGATAGCGCAATCCCTGATGTGGGACGCCAAAGCCGGCGGCAAACCCGTCCCCGGCGGCGTCTACATCTACCAGATCGAATCCGAAGACAAAACCATCAACGGCACCGTCGTCGTCATAAAGTAGCGTACTGGTGGCAGGGGTCAACTATCGCGAATATCGATATTCGCGATAGTTGACCCCTGCCACCATGCGGGAACTTTTTTAGGACTCGATCGTATATCTAGGAGTGAGCACTCCCTTAAGAATCTTCTGCCCTGGATCAATACTGCACGTCTACTCACGGGGCAATGCTCGGGAAACGATATTCCACACCGACCGAGATCACGAACGCTTTCTAAGGGCATTGGCTGCGGTCAAAAAAGCCCGTCCCTTCAAATTGTATGCATACTGCCTGATGTCCAACCATTTCCATCTTCTTATCGAACAGGGAGACACGTCCCTATCGACAGTCATGGGGATGTTGCTTACACGCTATTCGAAGTATCTCAATGCCCGCCTAGATCGCTGCGGTCATGTATTCCAGTCGCGATATAAGACCCGCCTCTGTGGAAAAGATCAATATTTCAAGCATCTGGTCCGCTATATCCACCTAAATCCTGTCAGGGCAGGACTCGTCCGAGGCCCAGAAGATTGGCGATATTCTGGCCACCGAGAGTATCTTGGACATGTCGACAAGGCATTGATCGACCAGGATTTCTTGCTCTCAATCCTTCATCAGGATATCTCGACAGCACGCAGAGCTTATCTCCGATTCATCGAAGAAGGAATGCTGAGAGTATCCGCCGAAAGCTCAGCAGCTCCATGTCCCAATCATGCCGAGCCAAAGAATGTCCCCCAACAAATAACCAAGACATCCTTTGGCGAAAAGAAACAACTCTCTCTTGAGGAAATGGCGCTATGTGCTGTAAAAACGACAGGGATACCCCTAGAAATGCTCCGTAGCCGCTGTAGGATGATAAAAGCTTATCACGCGAGAAAGCACTTCATTGAGCAAGCCTTCCTTTTAGGATACACCCCCACCCAAATCGCAAGATATCTTTCTATTACCCGATCTTCAGTATCGAAAACCCTCTGCTTGCTACTAGATGGTGGCAGGGGTCAACTATCGTGAATATCGATATTCGCGATAGTTGACCCCTGCCACCAATAGTTAGAAGCGGGCGCCTAGGGAGATTCTTTGGACGTTGCCTAGTTCGCCGAAAGGGGTAAAAGTGTAGTCGGCGCGGTAGCTGCGCATCTTGATGCCGAAGCCGCCGCCCAGGCCGGAAAGGCCCATAGCGCCGCTTTTACTCGATCTGCCGGCAACAGCGGCGGAGGCGTAGCCCGCGCGCAAGGCAAAACCCTGGAAGAGGGAATACTCCGTGCCCACTCCCACATCCCAGGACTTGTCGTTGGGCTCGTGGCGGACATCCAGGGCGATGCCCAGAACACCGGCCAAGCGGTAGGCGCCGCCAACGGACACGGTCAGAGGCAGAGGATCCCGCTGATCCAGAAACTTCATGCCTTGCCCCATATTGAGCACGGACACGCCCAAGGAAAGAGGCCGTCCCTCGAAACGATGCACCGCTCCCAAGTCCGCCGCGAACGTGGAAGCCTTGTCGCTCCCAATAGAACTTTCCAAATACTTCGCGTTCACGCCGAAGCCCAGGCTCCCCCACGGGCTCGCGCCCTCGAGCATGCGGCCGCAGCCCAGCGTGTAGACGCTGTCCGCAGCCTCGAAGCCGCCTGTAAGCTGCCTATCCGCGCTGCGGGCTTCCTGTTTGCCCGTGGCGAGCCGCGCGAAGGAGACCCCGAGAGTGCCGAACTTCGTGGGCTGGCCGAATCCCACGAAGTCGAACTGAGAGTCCAGCACCCATTGCGTGTGAGTGAACCCCAGTTCGCGCTTGCCCAAGCCCGCCAAGCCGCCCGGATTGTAGTGGATGGCATTGATGTCGTCGGCCAGAGCCGTATACGCCCCGCCCATGGCCTCTGGACGCGCGCCGGTCCCGATGCGCAGGAACGCGGCCCCGGACTGCGCGGAGTGCGCAGTCCCCAACGGGATCAACACGACGCAAGACAAGAGGAAAAATGCGGAAAGGCCCCGCAAAAGACGGGATGCGGGATTGCCCCCTGCCCCCGGACCGCCAAGCCCTGCATGTGCCGCAGCCTCGCAGCCGACGAATCTCATTACTGTCGGAGTGACGTTCATCGGACCACCGCCAGCTTGCCGGTCTTGCGCAAGCTTCCCTGTCCCGCCTTCTTGGCCTCGATCGAGTAGAAGTACACGCCGCTGGCGATCCGGCCCTCCCAAACGTACTCATAGGCGTAGCGGCCTTCCACGATGCCCGGCGGTCCGCTGATCTGCGTCTCATGCACCTTGCGGCCCGAGACATCGTAGACGCGGATCTCCAGAGAATCCGCTCGCCCGACCTCCACGTGGAACGTGGGCTTGGCGCCGGCGCGCGCCGGGTTCGGGAACACGTACACATCGCGCAAGACGAATTCTTCGGCGGCAGCCGCAAGCCGCCGGCCCGCCTCTGCCATGGGCTGATAGAGCGAGAAATGTCCCACCTTCGCGCGGACCCGCTTCCTGGAAGTATCCAGTTCGGTGTTGAGCTTAATCCACCGTCCCGCTTCTGAATCCCACCAGTAGATCGCCAGGGTCGAGTCTCTCTGGCCGTCCGCAAGAGAATAGGGCAGTTCGATAGTGGCGGCAGAGGCGAACAAAGTACCTTCAGGACCGAACTCCACGGCCGGACCCGCGGGCGCGATCCCGGCATCGGCCTGGGCCTTGGCCCTCTTCTCATCCAAGACGAGGTCCAAGCGGCCCTTTCGCATGCTCAAGGCCGCATCCTCGGCCAAAGCGCCCGCAGGAAGCTCCACGCTCGCCCGGATAGCGCTCTCCATGCGTCCGCCTTCGGCCGCAGGGAACGCCAATTCCGCCTCGTAGTCCCACTCCGGAAGGTTCCATGCGCCCGACGCGGAACAAGCAGCGCCGCATGGGACCGTGTTGCCGGAGATCGCGTCCCGGCCTGAAGACGGGCCGGCCAAAACCCCGAGCATGGACACGGACTTCACCGCGGTCACCGAATACTCCAAGGCATTGCTCTGCACGGCCCCGCCCGCGGGAGTGCGTTCCACGACCACCGGATAGGTCCCGATGGCCAGGCTGTCGGGCACGATGCACTTGATCTTCACATCCGTCCAGGAACTCAAGGCCGCCGCGATTCCATTGATGAGCACACGGTTATAGCTCGCGCCTGCGTTGTAGCCGAAGCCGCTGCCGTAGAGCGTCACGCTGGTCCCGGCTTTCCCAGCCGTCGGCGTCATGCTCGATATCTGCGGCACGACCACCTCGAAATCCATGGAAGCGCTCGCCTGCACGCCTCCGTCCGTTGTGCGGCGCTCGATCCATAAGGGATAGATGCCCGGAGCCAATGACCCCGGGACCTTTGCCCCGATCTTCGTGTCCGTCCATGTGACAAGGGGCGCGCTCGTGCCGTTGATCAGGACCTGGGTGTACGCGCCGTTGGACGGCCCGAACCCGGTCCCGGTCAAGGTGAACGAAGAGCCGATGGGGGCCTGGACAGGCGCTAAGGAAGAAACGACCAGAGGCGTAAGCGTAAAGCTGGACACGAACACGCTCTCATCGTATCCGCCCTGCACGCGCTGGATGCTCACGGGATAGGTCCCCGGCAGCATCGGACAGACTTCGCCGCCTGTCCCGCAATAGGACTCGTGCCCCACCCCAGGGATCTTGGCAATGATCTTCGTATTCGTCCAGGAAGTCACGGCAACCGTGCTCGCACCGATCCATAGACGCGTTTCCTGTCCGGACCAGACGCCGAAGCCGCTCCCTGTGATGGTGACGGGAATGCCGATAGGGCCCGTGGACGGATTCATGATCGCGGGCGACATGCCGATGACTTCAAAGAAGACAGGCACACTTTCCATCAGCCCGCCGTCCGAAGTCGTGCGGCGCAAGGCGATGGACTGCGCGCCATTGCCAAAACCGCCCGGCGCGTCGAATGTCGCCTTCGCGTCCGACCACGATGTGATCGCAACGGTGGCCCCGGCGAACAGGACTTGCGTCCGAACACCGTCGGACGGGCCGAATCCGGGACCCCACAAAGTGATCGGCGTGCCTATCGGGCCTGAGGACGGCGCTAAGGAAGACACGGTCAACGGCGTCACCATGAAACTGCCCACTGACACGGTGTCCGTGTATCCTCCTTGCGCGCGTTCCACAGCCACCGGGTACTCACCCGCAGGCAAGCCCGGGATATCCGCGGATATCTTCGTGTCCACCCAGGAATTGACGTGCACAGTGGCGCCGTTGATGAGCACGCGAGTATTGACTCCGTCCCAAACCCCGAAGCCGCTCCCTGTGATGGTAACGGGGATGCCGATAGGGCCCGTGGACGGATTCATGCCCGCGGGCGACATGCCGATGACTTCAAAGAAGACAGGCGCACTTTCCATCAGCCCGCCGTCCGAAGTCGTGCGGCGCAAGGCGATGGACTGCGCGCCATTGCCGAAACCGCCCGGCGCATCAAAAGTCGCCTTCGCGTCCGACCACGATGTGATCGCAACGGTGGCTCCGGCGAACAGGACTTGCGTCCAAGCACCATCGGACGGGCCGAATCCGGGGCCCCACAAGGTGATCGGCGTGCCTATTGGGCCTGAGGACGGCGCTAAGGAAGACACGGCCAACGGCGTCACCGTGAAGCTGCCCACTGACACGGTGTCCGTGTATCCTCCTTGCGCGCGTTCCACAGCCACTGGGTACTCACCCGCAGGCAAGCCCGGGATATCCGCGGAGATTTTCGTGTCGATCCACGAATTAACATGCACGGTAGCGCCGTTGATGAGCACGCGAGTATTGACTCCGTCCCAAACCCCGAAGCCGCTCCCTGTGATGGTGACGGGGATGCCGATAGGGCCCGTGGACGGATTCATGCCCGCGGGCGACATGCCGATGACTTCAAAGAAGACAGGCACACTTTCCATCAGCCCGCCGTCCGAAGTCGTGCGGCGCAAGGCGATGGACTGCACGCCATTGCCGAAACCGCCCGGCGCATCAAAAGTCGCCTTCGCGTCCGACCATGACGTGATCGCAACGGTGGCCCCGGCGAACAGGACTTGCGTCCGAACACCGTCGGACGGGCCGAATCCGGGACCCCACAAGGTGATCGGCGTGCCTATCGGGCCTGAGGACGGCGCTAAGGAAGACACGGCCAACGGTGTCACCGTGAAGCTGCCCACGACCACCCGGTCCTCGTAACCGCCCTGGATGCGCTCGATCTCAACAGGATAGGCATTGCCCGCGACCGGAGCGCAGATCGTCTCGCCCGGCCCGCAATAGGGCTCTTTGACCATGCCGGGGACCTTGGCGATGATCTTCGTGTCCGTCCAGGAAGAAACCGCCGCAGTACTCGCCCCCACCCAGACGAGAGTGGAAGCTCCACTGCGCGCGCCGAAGCCGCTGCCCGTGATCGTGATGGGCACGCCGATGGGCCCCGTGGACGGGTTCATGGCATCAGGCAACATCACGATGAGCTCGAACTGGACCGTAGCGCTCTCCATCAAGCCGCCGTCCAAGGTGGTGCGGCGCACCCATATCGGATGCACGCCCGGCTCCAGCGATCCGGGCACGGTCCCTTGGATCGAGTCATCTTTCCAGGAACTCACGGGGACGGTCGTCCCCTCGAAAAGGACCTGAGTGCGCAGGCTCCCCTCCCAAGTCCCGAAGTTGTTGCCGAGCAAGGTGAAGCGTATGCCCATGGGCCCGGAGTCCGGGATCACATCCCACAACTCAGGAAGGGCCGCATCAAACGACGTCGCTGCCAGCACGGTGGTGCTCGAAGCCCAGTGCCGCTCCACGCGCACGGGCCATGTGCCCGCGGGCACGCCCGGAACATCGCCCGTTATCCGCGCATCGGTCCACGAACTCACGACCGCCTCATACGTCCCGAAATACACCTTGCCGCTCGTAAGCTTCTTCGCACCGAATCCCGCCCCCGTTATCACGAACGGTATCCCGATAGGCCCGGAGCTCGGCGCGATGGAAGGAGGAACCGGCAGTTGGATGGTAAACGAGGAATCCGCAGACGACGCGTTGCCGACGCGGTCCTCAGCCTCCGCCCGGACCAGGTGGCCGCCCTCACCCAGCCCCTCGGCGACATAAGTCGCCTCGGCGCGCCCTGCCCCCGCCAATTGCGCGACGAGGACGTCGTCATAGACCGGTCCATTCCCATATCCGCCCATTGCATATAGGCGCCCGCCCGCCACCATTCCACCTACGCCGTAGCGCCCGCTCGGCAAAGCCGCGCTCGAAGTCTGCCAGGCGTCGATCTGTCCCTGGCTGCCGCTGTTCGCGTAATACACCGCCGCGGACAGCTCCCCGGAGACGTCGTTGCCGCCCATCACATAGAAAGTCCCATCGCCCGCCGCCATCCGCGGATTCGCGAACCCTTGCGGCAGCTGCGCGGTCTGCTGCCAGGCGCCCAGCGCCCCATCAGGACCCGCCTCGCTGTACCAGACCTCGGAACGCGAGCTCTGTCCGCAGCCGCGCGTGCCGCCGGCTGCGTAGACGCGGTTCCCCGTTCCTGCCGCGCCGAAGAATGCCAGATCCTGCGCCATGGCCGTGGTCGCCAGCCACGGAGCATCCGACAGGCCCGACTGCGGATGGCACAGACCCTGGCTGCACGGCACGGCGTAGTACGCTTCCGCGTGCGTCGCGCAATCCTCGGTATAACCGCCGTAGACGTAGACCCGTCCGCTCAACAGCACGGCGCCGAAGCCGCTGCGAGCGCCCCACGGCATGTCCGGCAGGGGAGTCCATGCGCCCAAAGAGCCGTCCGCCTGGACATCCGCATAGTAGGATGCGGCGAACCCGCCGCCGTAGCCCGCGCCTCCCAGAACATAGATCCGCCCCTGCGCATGGATCAGATTCACGCGCATGTTCACTTGAGGCAGCGGCGTGGTCGCGGTCCACGGACCCAGGCGCCCATCCGGAAGGATCGAGGCGAAATACACGCTGCTCCTGATCTGTCCTGCGACACCGCCGCCGGCGACGTAGACGCGTCCGCCGGCTTCCACGACGCCCATGCTGAAGAGTCCTTCAGGCAGAGGCACGGAGGCCTGCCAAGCGCCCGGTTCGCCCGCTCCGTACCAACGGATCTGCGCAGGAACAGAAGACGCGTCGAGCAGAAGGCGGATGCTCTCAGGCAGGAGGCCCGCGCCCTCATCCGCATAAGTTGCAGTCAGAATGGCCGAAGCAGTCGAAAGCATCGCCCCAGCCGCAGGCGAGGTGATTGCGATCACAGGGCCCTGCGCGTCGGCCACGAAAGAGGCCGTGTGCACGGACTCTACGTTGCCGACAAGGTCCGCGCTCCGGTACTGGACCGTGTGCTCGCCCGCAGTAAGGGTGAAGGGCGTCGTATAGGAAAGGTACGCGCCGCCGTCGATGCTGTAGGAACTGTACGCCACGCCCACACCAGCCAAGTCCCCGACCGTGCGCGAGTCATCCACAACCGTGAAGCTGATCGGCGTGGCCGCGTTCACATAGTTCACGCTGCCGGGGATACCGCCCGCACCCAGGACCAAGCTCGTGCGCGGGGCAAGGATGTCTGGCTCATGAGAAGCCTGCGCAGGCAGGCCAAGGAGACCGTAGATGGAAGCCAGGCTGCTCAATTGCACCGAGATGGTCTGCGCTGCCTCATCCAAGGCCTGCGGAGACACTTTCACCATGCCCGTCTCCGGAACGTAGTGGTAAACTGCAATGTCCGCCGGGGTCAGTCCCAGCGCGCTCAAGGACTCAGCCGAGTAGCGGAACGTCAAGGTAGCCGGCGGAACGAACGTGGTGCTCTCCGGTCCGAGCTCATAAATGGAGCTCACAGCGAGCAATCCCTGCGAGGTCGCCGTAGCCAGGACCACCGAACCGGGCGCCTCGATCGTGGACAAGGATAGCGCCGAAACAGGCACCCCAGCGGAGAAGTCCATCTCCGAGCGGCCATCCGCCAAGAGCGCACCCCGCGCCAAGCCCGCCACATTGCTCAACGGCGACCACAGCCCGCCCGCACCCTGACTACGGATAGCCGCGTAGAATCCGCCCACCCCAAGTCCCTCTACCACGGCCGACTGCGGCTGACCCGCAGCAGCAGGCGCAGGCGCGGCCAAGGCTGTCCCGGACGCAAAATTCCCAGCATTGAGCGCATAGGTCGCCCAGCGCAACTCATAGCTCGCCGCATTCGCCGGAGCAGTCCAAGCCAATGTCACGGACGAAGGATAGACCGCTGAAACTACAAGGTCTGTAACCGTCTGCGGCACAACAGCGTGCTCGATGGTGAATGCCTGCGGCAGAATCCCGCTTCCCCCGTCCGGGTTCATGGCCAACACATCCCACGCACCCGACAAACGGTCAGCGAAATCAAATCGCCCGCTCGCGTGGCCGCCATCCGAAATTAGGATAGATCGCGCATCGACCTTCATGTATGGATGGGTGTAAAGCTCTACGCTGCTCAACAAGCCGCCGAGCGCCTGCCCATCGCCATCGTCTTGCCCACCCACAAGCAACACTCTGCCGTCCAAGAGAGTCGTCGCGGTATGGAATGAGCGACGTCCAGATATTAAGACACGGGACCACGCGCTTGTCTTTGGATCGAACATCTCTCCGCTATCCGCGCCGAACAACATGCCGCCATCCTGTCGATCTCCACCAACGATCAAAACCTTGCCGTCCAGCAGCAATGCCGCAGTATGCGCGCAGCGATTGAACGCCACGGACGCGGTGGGAGTCCAACTATCGGAGATCGGATCGAATAATTCCGCACCGCGAGTCCGATTCCCAGACCACTGCCCGCCAAAGACCATCACCCGCCCATCGTCGAGGAGAGTCGCCGTATGCTGACTATCCCGCCTTTCGTTCATGTTTGTCGGCGACCAACTCCCTGTCTGCGGGTCGAAAACCGAAGCATTGCCGACGTCCTGTCCGCCGACAACAAGGACCCTGCCGTCCTGCAGTAATGTCGCTGTATTCCCCCATCGGGGATTCGGAGTTCCCGTCAAGCCAGTCCATTGAGCAACGACCGGGTCATAAAATTCAAGCGTAGCGGCATTGCCGTCAGTATCTCTGCCGCCGATGGCAAGAGCCCGCCCATCCTTCAAAAGAGTCAGCGTCAGCTCTGAGCGTGCGGCATGCATATCCCCAGCGCTCTGCCAGGTGTTCGCGGCAGGATCATAAATCTCAGCCGATGCCAGGTTCACCCCAGCGTTGTCGCCTCCAGCCACCAAGACCCGCCCGTCTGCAAGCAGCACCGCCGCGTGACTCATGCGAGGGGAATTCATCGGAGCAGCAGCAACCCATGAGCCCATCGCGGGATCGAATATCTGGACTTCCGCCAACTGGCCGTTGTCTCCTCCGCCGCCGCAGACCAGCACCCTCCCATCTTTCAGGCGAACGCTTACATGGCCGGCACGCGCGCTCGGAAGAGCACCTGCCTCCGACCATACTCCGCCCGAAGACCCGTTCCACCTGGAGAGCGCGAACTTCATGTCAGGAGCAAATCCTGCCCCCTCGATATTCACGTCGATTGTTCCGATGTCATATCCGGATGTTGGAGAGATGGATGTCACGCTGACCGTACTGCGCGCCATGACGACATTGCTCAGCAGAGATCCCATCCCCCCGAGGCCTTGGCTGCGCATAGCGGCATAAAAAGGCGGTCCCTCCATGCGATCGACTGTAAAATTCTGCGTTTCACCGGGATTCGCCGACGTTGGGACAAGAGCTTGGGCCCCGGCACCGAAGCTCGTCGCATCCAACGGATAAGTGGCCCAGCGAACCTCATAGCTCACAGCGCCGCCCGCAGGCACTGTCCAAGACAAATTCACGCCGGAAGCCTGCACCCCTGC
Organism: Elusimicrobiota bacterium; assembly: GCA_041661185.1. GTDB lineage: Bacteria > Elusimicrobiota > Elusimicrobia > UBA1565 > UBA1565 > JBAZUV01. Next base: position 13,387 of record JBAZUV010000026.1, on the reverse strand, counting down.
GACCCTCAAATCGCCTGCAGCGCTCGGGATCACCGCGCCCCCTTCGAGTTTCCCATTCCCGCCGTCAGGATTCACGGCAACGACATCCCACGCTGCGCCCATTGGCCGACCCGCCGTATAGAACCTCGCGCTTGCATGCGCATCGTCCGAAACCACGACATTTTCCGCAGGCAACCGCATGCGCGGATGCGCGTATATCCCCGCCTCCATCTGCCTCGATTGGCTGTTGAATCCCCAGAACAACACTCTCCCGTCGGACAGTTCCACTGCCGCCTTCTCCGGCACGACGCCTTCAAGCCAACTGACTTCCTCGGACGACCATGCCTGAACATTGGGATCGAATATCCGTACCGGCCCCGATCCGGACGTGGGAGAGGGCCAAGACATAAGTCGGCCATCGGGAAGGCGGCAATAGGAGGCCGCAGGCCCGCCGATATTCGTCCACTGCCCGCTCAGCGGATCGAATACTTGTCCGTTGAGGAACACTTTCCCATCTTGGAGCAGCAACGCGGGATTCCCCTCCGCGGACGGCGATGGGACCGACGCTGACCATTGTCCTGAAACTGGATCGAAAACAGAAGAAGAATCGTCGCCAATGATAAGCACCCTCCCATCCCTCAGAAGAATCCCACTCGGCTGCGCGGCGGAGAAGGGAAGCGGAGGAGAGTCTCCCCAGCCGCTGAACGCAGGATCATAGATTTCCGCGGCATTGGATCCCTCCGTCCCCCAATTCGAACGACCGCCGGCGACAAGGACCTTGCCGTTCTTTAATGCGACTGCCGCATGACCGCGCCTGGGCGTGCGCATATCTCCGACGCGACGCCATTCATCGGTATTTGGGTCATAGATTTCCGATGAAGAATAGATATCTCCATTCTCCATCCGATCGCCGCCGGCGACCAGGACTTTCCCGTCTTTAAGAAGCGTCACGGAATGCCCGCCGAGATGTCCGTCGGTATTGCCGGGCAAAGGGATCTGGGGAGTCAGTGTCCACACGCCTGTTTGCGGCACAAGGATCGCCGCAGGTCCGACGCGCTCTCCATATTCGGCTGATCCGCCGCAGACAAAGACCCGCCCGTCTTTCAATTCGACGCCAGGCCCGGGAACAATCGCGGGCAAGATTGGGTCCTGTGTGCTTGTCCACGTGCCAAGCGCGGAGCCATTCCACCGGGACAGCATGAATCTCGTCCCAGTTCGGAAGCCGCTTCCCTGGATATTGACCGCGGAAATCTCTTCGCCCTCGTATCCACCCGTCGCGGAGATCGCAGTCACCGTCGGCGGGATAATCTCCTGAACCGGCGCCTGCTCGATATTGAAGCCCTGCGCCAGGACAGCGGAACGGCCGTCGGGAACCTGCACAGCCACGTCCCATGTTCCTGTCGAACGATCCGTCAGTTCGAAGCGCCCGCTCAACTGCGCAGGACCGGCGACATTCACGCCTGTCGCTGAAATACGCGCTGCGTCATTGAAAAGCCAGGCAGTTGAGAATACGGACCCAGCACCATCTCCTCCGGCGAAGAGTATGCGGCCATCGCCCATCACCGTCGCAGTATGATCGGCTCTCCCATCACCCACGAATTCAGGCGCGGACCATCGTCCCGAAGCCGGATCGTAGATTTCGACGGTATTTGCCCGGCCATCCTGACCATCTCCCTCACCCCATGCCGCCAGGACCCGGCCGTCAGAGAGCAATGTTGCCGTATGACGCGACCGAGCGGCGGACATCGAAGCCGCGAGTGTCCACTGTCCCATACCAGGATCGTATATCTCAGCGCCGGAACTCGGAGCGCCATTTTCCCCGCCGACGACAAGAATCTTCCCGTCCAGAAGCGATGTCGCGCGATGTCCGCCTCGGGAGGAAAGCATTGCCCCCGTATTGGCCCAAGAATGATTCGTCGGATCAAAAAGCAACGCCCGGCCAGTATACATCCCCGCGCTATTCAGGAACCCACCGGTGACAAGCACTTTCCCTTCGCGCAACAATGTCGCGGAATGTCCGCTCGACAATTCTTCCTGCAATCCCGCATCGGACCAAGTCCCCGCGACAGGGTCGTATAATTCCGCCATCACGGAAGCGGTCTCTCCGCCGACGACGAGAACCTTCCCGTCCGGCAAAGCCGTAGCCGTATGCCGGGAATGCTCGCCGAGCATATCCGTCGTTGGAGTCCACGAATTCGTCACCGGATTATATAGCTCGGCTGTTTTCTGGAACGTCTCGATCCAGTTCCCCGTATCGGGATCCGAAAAAGCAGTATACCCGCCGGCCACAAGGATCCGTCCGTCCGGCAACAAGGTAGCGGCATGCTGAGCACGAGGGATTCCCATCGGCGAGACAGAGGTCCAAAGCTCGACGCCCGGATCATAGATCCAAACATCCGCAGACGCCGCTCCGTCAAAACTGAATCCTCCGCAGAGAAGGATACGTCCATCACGCAACCGTACTGATGCATGCTGGTATACGGGAATCGGCAGATCGCCTGCCTGGGCCCAAGTCCCGGTCGTATAGGATGTTTCGCGCGATAACGCCAGCCGCGTCCCAGGCTCGAAGCCGCTGCCGGACACCGTCACATCCACGCCGCCCAGATTGTAGGAGCTCGAAGGCGTTATGCCGTGGACCGCAACGACCGTCACCGGAGCGTAGATGAAGTTGCTGGACAGGGAAACGAGTCCCTGCGCGCTCCGGCTGCGCAGCACCCCATAGAAGACCGGCACGCCGGAAACGTCCACGCTCGCAGTCTGCTGACTGCCGACGCTGGAGGGCGCGGGCATGGCGGCTTGCCGTGCCTGGGGATAATTCCAAGCAGCCAGCGGATAGGTCGCCCAAAAGAGTTCATAGGCCGCAGCGCCTTGCGGCACGGTCCAAGACAGGCTCAACTGGCCGTCCTGGACTCCGGTCACTGCAAGATCGCCTATGGACTGAGGCGCAACCGCATGTTCGATGGTGAAGGCCTGCGCAAGAGCGGCCGTGCGGCCATCTCCCGTGCGCGCCTGCAGGTCCCAAACCCCTGGATTGCGTCCGGCAAGAGCGAGGGATCCCTTCAGGTTTCCGTCATTCTGGACAACGACATCCTGAGCAGGGATCCGGGAGACATTGTCATATAACCATGGCCTGAACGAACTTTGACCCGAGGCCCCATCATACTCGTAGGCCAAAGCCATCACGCGGCCATCCGCAAGACTTGTGACAATGGGATTCGCGGGATAAGGGGATACATCCACAGAATGAGACCATGTCCCTATCACAGGGTCGTATATCTCAAAAAACTCGGGCCCATCCTGTATGCCGCCGGAAACCAAGAGCCTGCGGTCCGGTAGAATCGAGATGTGATGATCGGCACGACGAACGCTCATCGGCGCAGCAGAGGTCCACTGGTCTTTGACCGGGTCATAGATGTCCACGTTCAAAAGATTGCGCGGAGATCCGGTCAACTGGATCCCGCCGCAGACCAGGACGCGGCCATCCTCCAGGCGTACTGCGGCATGGTTCCTCCGATGCGGAAGCAGGTCCGCCACGGGAGTCCAAGCATTTGCGACAGGATCGAAGATATAGGCGCCCGCATAGGGGGTATTAGAGCCGATCAAATGTGCATAACCACCCACGACCAATACGCGGCCGTCCTTCAATAAAGTAGCGGTATGCGTTCCGAACTGCTCAGGCGCAGTGGCAGCCTCGGTCCAAGTCTTGCTGACCGGGTCGTAGATATCCGCATTCCCACCGGCAGAGTTATAGTTCCCATTCCCCCCCAGGATGAATACGCGGCCATCCGGCAAGAGCGTCGCTGTTGGGCGCGATGCGCTCCATCTGCCGCCGCTACTCACGGTCCAAACATTGCGGACAGGGTCATAAATCTCCGCGTAGCCTGGAGGCGCGGGATCGTCCGAGGAGGATCCCCCCGTAACAAGGACCGTCCCATCCTTCAACAGGATGGCAACAGCTTCGCGCCGCGGAGTCGGGATCGGAGCGAATTCCATCCAGTGCTCAGTCACAGGGTCGAATGCCGGCACTCGATTCCGATATAAATCATCTGCTTCCCCGATCATCAGGACGCGGCCATCCGCAAGGGTGACCAACGTCGGTTGCCCGATGGCCCAAGCAGGATCCGTAGTGCGGGACAAGCTGCCTGAAAGCGGCAGATCTTGCCGCGCCAATTCGAACGTGCTTCCAGGCCCGAATCCACTGCCGTAGACATCGACCGGCAATGAGGCGACATCATACCCGGACGACGGCATGAGAGAGGAAACGTTCATCGGCCCCTGCACCGTCAAGTCCACGAACTGGACGGCCTCGGAGTTCCCGGCCATGTCCGTGCTGAAGAATCGCAGAGCATGTTCGCCCACAGACAAGGTGAACGGTCCCGCATATGCGATGTAGTCGCCGCCATCCACGCCATAGGAAGTAGACTGAACGCCTGCGCCGGCCATATCCCCAACAGTACGGGAATCATCCTCGACCGAGAAGCTCAACTGCGTCTCGGGTCCGACATAAACGCGGCCTGCCGCTGTGAAAGAAGAACTGGCGACGAACCCTGTCCGCGGAGCAAGGATATCCGGCGGTATCTGGACAGAGAAGACCGAGCCCGCCGCAACGGACTCTCCTGAAGAATCTTGCGCAGATACCTGAACGGAATGTTCCCCCTCTATCAGCGCCGTCTCCGGCAGATAGCTCAGCAAGACGCTCCCGGATTCGATGGGAGCGGAAAGTACCTGGTCTGAATCCTGTCCTGCGCCATGTCCTCCGAAGACAAATATCCTGCCCGCATACTCCGCGACAGCCATGCGAGCCATGCCTGTGGAGAGCCGGTTGTCCACATCCTCCTGCCACGGCTGCATGCCCGCGCCCTCATCTAGGCGCGCATAATAGATATTGCGATAAGCAACACCGCCATTTAAATACGATCCGCCCATCGAATAGAGATAGCCGTCCGAGACCCAAACGCTATTTTCAGCCACTGGGCTCGGAAGAGACGGTCGCTCCATCCAGGAGCTCAGTTCTCCATTCTCGCCGATGATCGCGCCATAGACCTTCGCAGTACGATCCGTACGTTCGACGCTCGCGATATCGCCGCCCACGAGATATATCCAGCCGTCATAGGAAGCAACGCTCATCAACCGCTCTGCCTGCGGCATGGAAAGCGTCTGCTTCCAAGGAGCAGATGTCTCGCCGGTATCTGGATGGCAGAGCCCCGCGGGGCATATTCGCGAATAGAAGACCGTATTCGATGAAGAAGTCCGGGACCCCCCGCCTCCAAGCCAGTAGAGATATTCGCCGGAGGAAACCAACCCAATGTTGCTCGCATCGGAGGGGATGGATATCCCATCCCACTCCCCGATGGAACTGTCCTCTTGGATATCCGCAAAGTAGACGCGATAGGTCGGAGTGTTAGGCAGGCCGGTAATAAGGGTATTCCCTCCGCTTACATATATCCGTTTACCCGCCCGTACGACCTGGGGAGAGATCAGCCCGAGCGGAAGCGAACGCGCCTGCATCCATGCCCCGACAGTCCCATCCATGCCGAGCTCCGCGTAGCGGACCTCCGCGGACAAGGCTCCTGCCGCATACCCCCCGAACAGATAGACCCGGTTGCCGTAGGTCATGGCCGTCATCCCGCTGATCGGCGCGGGCAGAGTGGCGACCCTCTGCCAAGGAGCCAGCCCCGATCGCGCGGTAACCGTCGCCCCTACCGGCGATCCATCCAAGGACATGTGGGCCATCTCCGGCGATACGCCGAAAGCGATGTCCTCCACCGTCGCGCGGATCTGCGGATAATGCGTATCCACAGAGGAGCCCGCCGTCGGGCTTGCGATGGTGATGTCCGGACCCCGCGCATCCACGATGAAGAACATCTCACGGACAGACTCCACGTTCCCAGCACGATCCGTGCTGAAATAGCGGATCCTGTGCGCTCCCAAGACAAGACTGAAAGGAGTCGAATATCGGCTATAGGCACCGCCATCCAGGCTGTACGAGGTATGCGCGACACCGACTCCAGCGAGATCTCCGACCGTGCGCGAATCATCGAGGACAGCGAAACTCAATTGCGCATCCGGATAGAGATAGACCTGCCCCACGATCGTAAAGGAAGAATCCGCCACGATGCTGCTGAGCGGCGCCAAGATATCGGGTTCGGGAGAAGCGCCGGCAGGGACGCCCATGACCCCGAAGATGGATGTGAGAATGGACAGCGGCGCAGAGAGGGTCGCATGCTCCTCATCAAGCGTCTGGGAAGCGACGCTCACCATGCCGACGCCGGGCACGTAGTGATAAATCGCGATGTCCGCAGGCCACAGGCCCAGCGCGCTCAAAACCTCCGGCGAGTAGCGGAACGTCAACGTAGCGGACGGGATGAACGTGGTGCTCTCCGGGCCAAGCTCGTAGATGGAACTGACCTGCACCAGGCCCTGTGCAGTGGCCGTGGCCAGGACCACGGCGCCGGGCGCCTCGGTCGTGGACAAGGACAGCGCGAACACAGGCATCCCAGCAGAGAAGTCCATCTCCGAGCGGCCATCCGCCAGAAGCGCTCCCCGCGCCAAGCCCACCACATTGCTCAAGGCAGACCACGCCTCGCCCGCGCCCTGACTGCGCAAGGCCGCGTAGAACCCGGGTTCCGTGCCCCCCTCTATCGAAATCGTCTGCTGCTGTCCCGCCGCCGCAGGCGCCGGCGCGAAAACAAGCGTACCGGAAACAAAGTTCGCCGCATTGAGCGGATTCGTAGACCAGCGCAGCTCATAGCTCGCAGCATTCGCCGGCGCCGTCCAGGCCAACGTCACGGAAGACGGGTATATCGCCGAAACCGCCAAGTCCGCAACTGCCTCTGGGACAATGATTGACATCGTCCTGAACGCGCCCAGGTCCGCGTAAACAGTCTCGACTCCGGCGCGGTTTCGCGCCTTGGCCTGTCCATAATAGGTAGTCCCAGACGCCAAACCTTGGAAGGCGAAGCTCTCGGCAAGGACCCAGCCGCTCTGCGCGAATACGGGCGCTCGATCGGGAGAAGTGGAAAGCTCGGCCAGGAACTCGGTATCCACCGGGTTTCCCCCCGCTGTCCACTGGGCGAGAACGCCGTGAGCCTCGATCGCGGCAAAAGGCGCCGAGGAAGCGACCGGCGCCAGGGCAAAGGTCGTCGCCGAAGCCAAAAGCGTTTCGGCGGACTCGGCCAAACCGCTGTTGCGGGCCTGCGCGGAGATGAAGTAGGTCTTGTTCGCGCTCAAGTCCGGGAATCCGATATTGGTCAAGTCTGCAATGAACCCGGAATCCGCGATCACTTGGCCCGGCGCGCTGGAAAGCAGCAAACGATACTGCGCTCCCGACAAGTTCGCGCTGATATCCCAACTCAACGCCGCGCTGCCGGTCCCTACCTGGACCGCGGCATTGGCCGGCGGATACGCCAGGGTCAAGCCGGAAACACGGACGGAAGAAGATGAGTAATTCCCTGCCGCATCGGCAATGAACACCGCGGCATGATACTGGGCATTGCCCAAGAGACCGGTCACGACATGGCTCTCCTGAGAGCCCGGCTGGGTGGTCGTCGAGAAGACGATCTGCGCGGAGATCGGGTCCAGCACCGCATTCGCGTCGGTTGAATAGGCGATCGCGTACTTGCCGCCCAGGATGGTCCCGGAGGATGCGTCCTCGCCGCTCGCTGTCCAGGAAAGCGCCAGCTCCCCCGGCGCTGGGAAAGAGACGGCAAGGCCCGCCACAGGATCCGGCACGGCATCCAGCGAGGACGCATTGAACGCCATGGCCATTCCCGCCGACTCGCTGCCGGTGTAGTCCAGGACGTGCAGGCGCCGCACGAACTGCTGCGTGGTCTTATTGAAATGCTTGCTGATCCACACGTTCCGAGGGTTGAGTGTCTTCCCATCGGCCCGGCTCACGGAAAGGATTGAGAGCGCTCCATCTCCCGGCGCTTCCATGGAGGAATGCACCCACGTGTTCGAGGGCACGGGCACGGAATAGGCAAGCTGAAGCACGGCGTTCGAGCCCGAAAGCGTTCCAGTCAAAGCAGCGGGCGCATTGAGCACAGGCGTCAGGCCCGGCCGATCGGACTCCATCAGGAACTCCGGGGAAAGCTCCTCGCCCAGTTGATACATCTGCTCCAACTGAGCTCGCGGAACGGTCGCGTTGACGAGGAAATCGAACTGCGAATCCCGTCCGGGCAGGTCCGAGAACACGTCCTTGATGAGCGTATACGTGCTCGCGCCCTGGATGAGAGAGGTCAACTGTCCGCCGAGTTCCGCGGCATGCGTGAACGAAGCGTTGAACTCCGTGAAGCGTCCCGCCAACGAAGAGACCATGGACCATGCCGCCAGCTTGGTCCCGCCCGGAGGGATATCGCCGAAGCCGATATTGAGGGTATTGTCCGGCAAAGCATTCCCGCCAAGCCAGGTCCCGAGCAAAGAAAAACTGACGGACAGACCCTGATCATTGTCCGTGATCTTCGGCTGGGCGGACTCCACGGTGAAGTTGGCTGCCGGCCCCGCGCCCACATTGGTGACGCGAAGGCCCAGCGGAAAAGGCTCGGTGGACTCGACGACGGACGTCAAGGGCTGGTCGCCGAACACCTCGAAAGGAAGCACGTACTCCAGCATGAGCGCGGGCTGGGGCTTGACCGTGATGACCGCCGGGAAAGTCGTGGTCACGCGCGGGGCGCCGCCGGTCATGAAGCTCATGCGCGCCTGCACGGAGTATCGCGACCCGGAAGCAGCGGAGCCTCCGGCTCCCGGAGACGGGATGATCAGCCATTTCGCCGTGGCCTCGCCCGCGGGTTGGACCGTGCCCGTGCCGTCGATGGCCTGCACGTTCTGAAGGTCCGTGACCCTCAAATAAAACAGATGGTCCGCCGGCGCGCCCGTATCCGCATCCTTGATAAGGACATCGATGCGAAGATTGGAAAGCGGCAGGTCGCCCAGATTGTTGGTCATGCGAAGGCTCGCGTTGAAAGCCTCGCGCTCCAGAGCCGCAGTCTGGCCCAACTCCAACTTCGCTACGGCGCAGACCGTCTGCTGAGGGATCGCTTCTCTCATGGGACAAAGGAGCGCGAACAGAGCCAGTCCAACGGCCGCCACCCGCCTGCGATCGGGGATGCCTGCGCTCAAAAGCTCACTCATGGACGCTCCCCACGGACAAAGCCTGGCCGGAAGCCAGCCAAACGGAAACGCCGCCGCTGAGCATGTGCGCGCTCAGCCCCGCCGCCTGAAGAATGGCGACGGCCTGCCGACTTCGCTCAGCAACGCGATCATAGACCACGATCTCCGCGTCCTTCGGGATAGAGGACAACCGGTTTGAAAGCTGTTCCAAGGGGAGGCTGTGCGCCTGGGGCAGATGCCCGGCCGCGAACTCCCGAGGCGGACGAGCATCCAGGATGAAGAACTCCCGGCCCTTCTTCATCTGCGAGCAAAGTTCTTTCACGCCCACGTCGGTGGACGCGAACGCGGAGCTTGCCGGGAACTCGAATCCCGGCTTGGGGAGATTCGTCTCCGCATTGGGATCGCGGAGCACGGGATACCCCTTCAAGTCCCACTCCTTAAGCCCCCCCTGCAATATCCGCACATCCGTGTAGCCCTGCTTGGCGAGGTTCAAGGCCGCGTCATGGCTCAGAGCGCAGCCCACGCCGGAGCAGTAGAGGACCAAACGCGCATCCTTGGGCCAGGGCGCGCGGCCGAGCTGATCATAAGGAAGGGAAACGGCGGCCGCGATGCGGCTGCGCTGAAAATCCGCTGCCGGCCGGACATCGACTACGATCGGAGGGGTTTGCCCTTTGAGCAGGGCGGAGAGTTCATCGCAGGTGAGCGCCGACGGCGAGGCACCGGCTAGTGTCTGCCATGAGCAGTACACTAGAAAACAGGCAGCGGCAACGATAGCTCTAAGAGCGTCGTTCCTCGGCGTTTGCACGGCCTCTCCTGCACGGCACCGACGATGCGGCAACGAAACACGGCACGCACAGCCTTGCGAACAAAAATTACAACAAGGCAATTATGGCACGCGTTCGCCTGTTTGGCAAGGAAATAATCCTGACAATCCTGACATTTCCAAAACCGCCCGATCCCATAGCAGATCCACCGGGAAATCCGGCGGATTTCACCAAACAACGCGTTGTTTCTGCGATTAAACTGACAAAAAAGACGCATTGCGGCCAAGAATTTTTGCCTCAAAGCAAAAAACCCATGGTGAATTTTGCTTTGACGCAAAGGAACGGACGGGACCATGCCCGGCGTTCAAGCAAATCGTTTATGCCGGGTTTCGAGAAAGGGCCTCGCCGAGGTCCTTTCCCCGCCAATCCCCAGGAAATGGGCACGCGCCGGAGTCCCCCCACCCAGGACCACTCTCGGCTTGAGGAAATTGAGCATCAGCATGCCTTCATCAAAATCATGTCCCAGCGCCTGCCGTGTCATCGGACGATTCGCTCGCAGCCACGCCTTGACCTCTCGGATACCTCGCTCGATGACGCCCTGGTCCTGGGGGCAGTGCGGACGCCCCCGCACCGGAGCGACCCCATGGCACGCGAGGAATCGTTCCCATCGCCGGGAAGAAAAGACCTTCGCCCGGTCGGATTTCAGTATCACAGGGAGACCACGGTATCGGCCAAAGACGTCTCGCATGAGTCGACAGACCTCCCGCTGACGCGGCGCCCTATCCCATATCTCCCAGCCCAAGAAAAAGCGGGAGGCTTCGTCGATGACCACTCCGATGAAGAATTTCTTGCCTCGAACTTTATATTCCGTCCAGTCGATGGCCCATACCTGATTGGGAGCGGCAGGAGGCGCCGGCTGAGGCCGCGGCGGACGCTCGTCGGGAACAGGACGCGTATCCCATTGCCCGCGATAAGGCTTGATGGCCTTGCGGATCGTCCCGGGATTGAGCCGCTTGCCCAGCGAGAGAGCGATCGTCTCCGCTCCCCAAGTCCCCTTGTACCGCAAGTAGATCTCAATGGCCTTCTGCTTCAACGCCGGATCTACGCGGCAGATCGGCTTGCGCGGGACCGGCGATCGAGCGGCGTTGAGCCAACAGATGAAAGTCGATCGGTGTAAGCCGCAATCCCGGCAAAACGCAGAAAGTGACATCCCCTCCTTCCTGCTCTTTTCCCACGCTTCAAGGAATATCTTCCGGCGCGTATTTCTAACTACTCTTGTTTGTTCGCGTTTATTCATGCCTGTATTTTATCAGGCAATCGTCCGACTTCTGCTAACGGGTACCATCAATTCAGAGGCGTCCCGGAATCACCCTTTCGGCACATTCCCAGACGATATCACCACACAAAATAAGGCGACTACTACCCCGAATAGAACCAAATACGCCAAGCTAAAAACTCTGAGCCATCCGCATAGCTTCGTTAAATAGCCGTCCCCTATTTCGAGATATTTCCCCCTCCATAAAAACGACATGACAGCAAGATTTATTTTGACCGAGTTAGGCATAAGTACGCTTGGACTCCCCAATTCATTCCATCTGTCAGGATATTTCTCTCTAACATAAGCAAGGAATCGGTAATTCAAAAAGAATCCCACACACGCAAACACCGCGAGCACTCCGAAAGCGATAGGCAGAGTGTTCTCCATTATCTTATCCTCCCCTTATATCCAGCGGTCACGCTCCCACCTCCACCATAACCCCATCCACCCTTACCATAGCCCCACCCGCCAGTCCCGGTCAGTTGTGTGCCTCCTTGACTATAGGTTCCCGTCATTGCCCCTCCGACTGGCCAGCCAAATATTCCCCGACCTAACCCGCCGCTTACTGATCCCGCAATATTCCATCCGGAACTTCGACCGATACTCCCCATTGGTCCAGCCGCGATTCCAACTCCAATCCCCCATCCAACGCCTACTCGCCCCCAAAGTTCGCCCTGATCATTGCATGCGACTGAACCCTGAGCTCCTACAATTCCGTTGCCAAAATTGAATGTGATTCCAAGACCACTAGACAGCGGAGGAGTATAAGGCGGGGGTGGCGTGTATCCGTGCGCCCTATCCCACCAAGCCGGGGGCTCCATCCCCATGAGACCAAAAGCATCCGTCGCATTCGTCGGCGAATTAGCGACGTACGCGAAGAGATTCACATCGCCGCCGCCAAAGCTGATGGGGTCTTCTTGGAAGAAGGCTCCTCGGTTGTAGTCGTAGGTGCGGTGGCGAGAGTGCTGGTTTTGGGTTTCGTGGTCGTTTTCACGGCCCGTGAAGGCGTGGGGATTGCCGGTGAGCGAATGATCGGAAAGGACGGTCGTCGGGCCTCTTACGTCGAGGAAGACGGGCTTGCCGTAGGCTTGGTATTGGACGCGCTCGACGACGACTCCGGCGGCGTCGGTGTGGGCAATCACGCTGCCTAGGGCGTCTGCGTGGATGAAATACTCGGTACCGTCGTCTTTCCTCAAGCTCAGCGGCTCGTCTATGCCGGGGCCGTGGGTGAATATCTGTTGGACTTGGTTGTTGCCATCCAGCATGGCCAGGATATCCTCGGCGTCGTAGACGTATCTTGTGACGTTCTCGGGGGCTGGGGTGCTCTGCCCGGATTCAAGCAGGGACTTTTCGATCCTGCGGCCTTGGGCGTCGTACTTGGTGACTACGCGCTTTCCGTCGGGAAGGGTGACTTCTTTCTGGCGGTCTTCGCTGTTGTAGGCGTAGCTTGTCGCATGGCCGCTGAGCTTATCCGTCATGCTGGTCAGGCTGCCGTTGTTGTCATGCGTAAATGTTTGGGCGTTGTTCTCTTGCACGCGGTTGCCGACGTCGTATTGGTAGCCGGTGTGAACCGCGTCCTGGGTGCGATTGCCTACGCCGTCGTAGGCGAACGTCTCATTTAGGACGGGCAGATTGGATGCGGCAGGGTGCACGGCTGAAATCAGGCGGTGCAGGTCGTCATAGCCGTAGGTGTGCGTGCCGGCCCAGTCGGTCATGCTGGTGCGGTTGCCGGCGTTGTCGTAAGCGTAGGTCACGGACGCGACGACAACTTGGTCTGCGGTGCGCTTGTCGATGATGCTTAAGAGTTGGCCCGCGTTGTCGTAGCTGGCGTCGGCGTCGATGCCGTTGGGGTAGCTCAGTTTCGTCATCCGGCCTGCGGCATCGTATGTGAAGCCGAAGACTTTGTTCTGGGGGTTGGTGATGCTCGTCTGGCGGTTCAAGCTGTCGTAGGCGTAGCTCCAGACTAGGGGCGTGGGGTTTGCGGCGAGCGTCATCTTGGTGCGGTTCCCCACCGCGTCGTATTCGTAAGTGATTCCGCTCGTGAGGTCCGCCCCCTTGTTCGTCTGGTTGGCGGCCGTGGGCCTTCCGGCGGCGTCGTAGCCGAATTCCAGCTTGCTGGCTGCGTCCTCTTCCTTGATCACGTTCCCCGAGAGGTCGTACGTCCGGGTCAGGGTGTCATCGGGACGATTGACGCGGATCATTTGGCCCAGGCTGTCGT
>JBAZUV010000025.1:0-40416 GCA_041661185.1 Elusimicrobiota bacterium | reverse complement strand
CGCGCTGGACGCCGAGCTGTCCCCGGTCGCGCTGGACGCCGAGCTGTACCCGGTCGCGCTGGACGCCGATCTGTACCCGGTCGCGCTGGACGCCGAGCTGTCCCCGGTCGCGCTGGACGCCGAGCTGTACCCGGTCGCGCTGGACGCCGAGCTGTACCCGGTCGCGTGGCCCTTCCCTCGAGAGGCCTGCTGCACCCATCCGATCTGGCCCTTGAGGATGTAGTCCGTCGCGCCCTGCCACGTGCCGACGTACCGCAACACGCCGGTCCGGAACTTGACCTTGCTGCCCAGGGCCACGATGTCGGCCGGAGCGACTCCGTAGACCTGCCAGAGATCCGACCAGACAAGATCCTTCCCGTCTCCCAGCCCGATGCCCCACGGCCAGCCGTGGATGCCGTGTCCGCACTCCGGGGCCGGATTCCAGTCCGGAGCGGTGACGGACTCTCCGACGGTCATCGGATGCTGGAACCCGCCGTGGGCCTTTCCGTCACGGTCGGAGAACCGCAGCACGAGCACCTCCGCGCCGCCGTGCGTCCACTGGTGGACTGGGACGATCTCGCTCTCCACCGGATCCCTCCTCCTCTGGTTCCCCCCGCCACCACCGCCCGCACTCGCGAAAGTACCGGGCGGCCCCGCGGTCGAACGCCGCAGGTCGGTGGCGTGGGGTGTGGGTGCGGGGCGGTGAGGGCCGTGAGACCCCCACCGCGGGCTGCGGCTTGGCCCATCGACTGCGGCCGTCCGCTGGCCGATGGGTAGTCTGTGGGATCGCTTCCGCGTTCCTCAGACCTTACCTGTACACTTTACAAAGCCCGGCTTGACGGTGTCAAGGGACTGGCTTAAAATGTACGAGGGGGGGGGGGTAGAATTTCGATGGCATCAAAGATCGCGGCAATGAGGGAGATCACCGTGTTGGAAGTCCTGCTGGCAAGTATGAAGAAGAAGAGCGGAGAGGTTGCCCGGGCGATCGGGATGCACCGGGTGCGGTTCTCCGAGAAGCTGCACGGGCGCGGCTCGTCCCCGTTCACGGTCGAGGAGATCGTGAAGATCGCGGACTACCTCGGCGTGAGCCCGGAGGTGCTGGCCACGAACGTGACTCCCGAGGACATCATCGCCGTCGCGAATCGGAATCGGGACATGGACCAGATGAGAGATGTCGTCCTGAGAGTCTGCCCGGACTGGAAAAAGAGCAACGTCGAGCCTCCCGACCTGGATGAGCGGGTTGCGTGGCTGATCGACTGCGGCGTGAACCCGGAGGAGCTCTCGGCGATGCCGGCCCAGGAGATGGCAAAGCTCTGGGCCAAGTACCACGCGCAGTTCAGGAAGAAGACGAAGGCTGCGCTGGACGAGGAGAAGCGCGCGGCGGCCGAGGACGACGGAGACGAGGAAGAGGCGTGATGGCTCAGCGGGACCTACTGGATGGGAGCCGTAGTGGCCGAACGGAACACTCCCAGCGGGTTAGCGATACCCAAGAGAATGTACTGAAGAGCCCAAATCACCAAACCCACAACCGCGGCCAATGCCGTCGCGGCCGGATCTTTCATGCCGCTCAGGACATCAGCAGTAACGGCTCCGATGAGCATAAGTCCGACGACAATCCAGGCCACGACAAAGACACGACGGGCCATCTCTTTCACATATCCCATCTTCGCACCCCCGCGGGCATGTTCTCACGGCCGGGGCGGGGCGGCAAGCCGACACTCCCCTGCGTCTTTCATCGGCTGATCGGGGGTCGGAGATGAGCGCAGACCACCTCGTGATCGAGAGCTGGGCTCCACGACAGGACCGGCTCACCTGGATCTGTACGCGCTGCGCCGAGGGGACGTACCTCGACCTCCCGGCCGTTCGCGAGATCATCGACGACCGGAGGCGGATCTTCACGAACCGGCACCCAGGCGAGCTGCTGCACGACCGACTGGAGGGGACAAGGTGACGACGAGACTGCTCGATCGAGGGACGTTCATTCCGTGCGCGACCTGCGGCGCCATCTTCGAGCGGCGACGCCCGCGGAAGGTTGAGTGTGACCGCTGCGTCTGGCGCCGCAACGGCACGCGGAAGCGCGGGGTCTGCCGGTTCTGCGGGAGCCGCACGCCGGCCCGGCGGAAGCTCTGCGAGGCTCCAGCGTGCCGGCAGCGGTACACGGAGTGGCTCAAGAACAAAGCCCGCGAGGCCGGGGCGCGGAGCGCCATCGCTCGCCGAGATCGCCGGTACGACGACCTCCGCGCGATGGAGGCGGCCTGGCGCAGCGGTCAGCGAGACGGCGTCAACGTCATCAAGCTGATCCACGAGGTGCGCGAACTGCGGGACCGGCTGGAGGTCGCCCGGCTCGGATGCGTGGTGGTGCGGCGATGAGCCCGAGGTTCCGCTGTCTGAAGTGCAACGCCCTCCTGTCCGTTCCCGATTGCCCGATCTGCCGGCACGCCGAGCTGATGCAGCCGGAGCCGCCCTCCCCGAAGAAGCCCACCACGCGGTACGTCTGCGAGACGTGTCACGCCGCGTTCCATTCGAGCACGAAGCAGGTGCGGTGCTCCCCGTGTCGGGTCAAGCGACGGAAGGCCGCCAGCCTGGAGTCGGAGAAGCAGCGCCGCAAGCGCGAGATGCAGAGCTCGAGGCGCGGCGAGTGGACCCCGGAGGACCTCGACCGATGAGCCCCGAGCGACTCCCCGTGAAGACGTGCTGGTGCGGCCGGCAGTACCGGACCGCCCGGGCGGCCTGCCCGGTCTGCCTGCACGCGGCCCAGCGAGAGATCGAGGACCAGCAGACCCGAGAGCAGCTGAGGAAGAAGGAGAAGGAGAAGACCGTGACCACGACGACGCCCGCCAAGCTCGCAGAGACCGCCCCCGCGGCCGTTTCCGCCCCGGCCCGGACCGACGAGCCCTCGGGCCGGGTGTGCGCCTCGCCTCCGTGCGGCCGGTCGCTCGACGGCATGGACTCCCGGCGCCGCTACTGCTCGGAGCGATGCTCGCAGCGTGAGGTCGATCGGCGGAAGGGCGAGCGCCTCGCCCAGCTGCGGGAGATCGCCGCCTCCGTGCAGGAGCGAGCGGTCGAGGCTCCCCCGGCTCGCGCGGCGCTCCCGGTCTCCACTCCGGAGCTCGACGAGACGCCGGTCGAGGTCGCGGCTCCGGTCGCTCTCCCGGTCCCGCCATCGGCCCCCGCTCCGACCGACCTCGAGGAGACGCTGCACCAGGTCGCGCAGATCATCCTCGACCAGCACGAGGCGATGGCGCTCATCCCAGACGTGTCGATAGTGACGGTCGCCGTGACCGTGGACCGGGCCGGCCGCGTGACGCTCGCGGCGCCCAGCTGGCGATGATGACCGCGCAGCAAGGCCGCCTCTTCGTCGACGAGTGCTCCGCGCTCCCGCTCGGGCCGGCCGCCCGATGCGCGCGGTGGGGCGTCGACCTGCTCGAGGAGATCCCCGTCCCCGGCCTGGCGACGGCGGTCGACTGGGGCGGATGCGCTCCCGGGACGACCGACTACCCGGGCAGGAATCACCCAGGAATGGGCGCGTGGCTCTGGGAGAAGTACCGGCCCGCGGTAGGGACCACGGCCGCCGACCCGATGATCGGCGTGGGCGGCCTCTGGCTCCAGACCGATGCCTTCGTGCTCGGCTGCGACGTCTGCTCCGACGCGGTCAAGCTCGCGGAACAGAACCTGGAGCAGTACGGATTCCTCGACGTGGCGCCGGCCGAGACGTGGCGCCCCGATCCGCCTTCCAGTCCCTACCGGATCCCGCTGGCGATGTTCTCTCCGATCTACCAGCAGAGCCACAGCAGCGGGGCGTCCGAGCACCAGCAGGAGATCCGACGCGAGAAGCGGGCCGCCGCAGTGCAGCAGTTCGAGGCCCGGTTCCCCGACATGCGGAAGGTCTACGCCAACGTCGGGAGCTGGATCGCCCCGGGCGGCGTGATGATCGTGATCCTGCGAAACAGGATCGAGAACGGCCGCGAGCGCGACGAGATCGCGGATCACGTCCGGATGATGCGGGAGACCGGCTGGGTCGTCGCCGGGGCCCACCCGCGCGACCTCGAGAGGCCGACGCTGTTCCAGCAGTGGAAGGTTGCTCGCGACCCGGAGACCCCGTGGATCCGATGGGAGTGGGCCATTGTGGCTCGGTAGGTGCAGAGATGATCTATGTCATCCGCGGGAAGGGACAGCGGGAGATCAAGGTCGGATTCACGAAGGACGCGAAGACGCTCACGACTCGTCTGTCTACGCTTCAGACCGGGCATCCGTTCCCTCTGGAGGTAGTGACGACATTCCGGGGGACCATCAGCGACGAGCGTTTGCTGCACCAATTCTTGGAGCCGTTTCACTCCTCTGGTGAGTGGTTCCTCTGGCAGGACTTCTTCGCTGAACTCTTCGCGGACTGTCGTCTAGGAGTTCCTCAGGCGATCCACGACCAGAGTCCGCGAGCCAAGCGCATCTCCGAGACGATGTTTGACGAGTGCGAAGTGTCGGAAACGAAGGTCACCGGCTTCTTCCGATGTCCATCTGGACTCATCGTTTCCGCTAGGATCCTGAAGATCGGGCCTGACTTCTCCGTCAAGAGCAGAGGAGACGGGAGGACCACGCGCGTCTACAGAGTGGGCGATGTTCGTCTGTGGTTGCTGGCCTGGGGAGTCCCGTACTCGATCGACAGGGGACATGTGCGATCTCTTGAGATCGATGGACGCCCGCTGTTCTCTGGAGAGGTTCCAGTCCAGGCAACGCTTGAGGATCTGAAAAGCGAGGAGAATCAACAGAAGCTGCTGAGGAGATGCGAGGAGGCCCACAGAAAGGCCGATGAGGCGAGGGCGAGGGCCTTGGAAGTTCTGAGGGAGATCGCGGAACAGCGCATCGAAGAGGTCGAGAGATGAGCTGGCTCACCCTCGCCGAGGTTGCCCGGGAGCTCCGGATGTCCCCCCGTGCGCTGCGCGACGCGCTCGCCGGTGGTACACTGAGCATCCCGCATCTGCGCCTGTCGTCGCGGACATACCGATTCCCGCCCGACGCGCTCACGGCAGCCCTGCGGGATCGCGAGGGGGACCATGGCCACACTGTGGAGAGCGTTCGTCCCGCAGGCTCTACGCCCCCACTTCGGAGGGCACACCAGGCTCGCCCGCCGGTTCACCGATCCGAAGGTCGGAGCAGCGTGGAAGGCCAAGGTCGAGGCCGAGATCAGGATGCTCGAGGCCGGGGCCGAGCGGGAGTCGATCGGGATCGCGCCGGCAGCTCCGGAGCTGACGATCGAGCAGGCGTCCTCAGTCTGGCTGGATCAGCTGTCGTGCCGAGCGGTGACGGAGCGGGGATACCGCCAGTGGATGAGCCAGGTCTGCCGGCTGCTTGGCGCAGCTCCGATGATGTCGTGCGACGCATCCGCCTGGGCCGGGTATCTGCGCGATCGGCGAGAGACCGGAACGAGTGACGACGCCCTCGCCCGTGAGCGCCTGGTGCTCCAGATGTGCGCCCGCTGGACGCAGGCTGCGGGGTATCAGGTCAACCCCTACCTGCTGATCCTCCCGAAGATCCGGCCTCTCCCTGTCATCGTTCGGCGCTTCGATCCAGGGTCCGTCGAGGAGGCGATCGCCCAGCTGCGAGGACTCGATCGGATCGTCGCGGAGCTGGCAATCGGGACCGGGATGCGTGCGGCCGAGATCCGACACGCTCAGGTCGAGTGGATCAGGCTGGATCAGGGGATCGTCGGCATCCCTCACTGCCGGGACTACTCGCCCAAGGGCGCACGGCCCCGGGTGATCCCCCTGTCTGACGATCTGGTCGCCCTCCTGCGAGAGTGGATCGGAGACCGGACGACCGGCCCCCTGATCCAGCCCCGGTACCACCACCGTGGATCAGGTCTCATCGCCCTGCGCCATGTCGTCGCCAGACTGAAGGAGGCCGGCGTGGTCCGCAACGGCCTGCACGACCTCCGGCACCACTACCTCTCGCAGCTGGCCGCGGACGGCGCCAAGGGGCGGGAGATCCAGGAGGTTGCCGGGCACGCTCAGAGCCGCACGACCGACCTGTACACGCACGCCTCGCCGGGGTATCTGGAGTCGGTGAGGGCTGCGGTCAACCGGAGGAGGAGTGGATCAGATCGTGGATCAGGCCCAGCGAAGTGGATCCCGCGGCTGGTGGCTCTGGTGGTCTGAGAGTGGCTCTGCTGGCGGAGAGGGCGGGATTTGAACCCGCGGTCGGAGTTTCCCCCGACACACGATTAGCAATCGTCAACACGTACTCGGCTCCACGCCGCTCTGTCAGAGGATCTACGGCATGATCTCTCTCCTGGAGACCAGCGAATCCGACCCGCTCCAGGCGAGGATCTGCGACACCGGCTGGATCAGATCGTGGATCACCCAGAGAAGAGAAAACCCCCGGTTTCCCGGGGGCCTTGGCTCGCCCTCTGTCACCCGTGCGAGGTGACGATCATCCCCGACGACTTGCGTCTGGACTTACGCCTTGCGGCTGCCGTTCTTGGAGAGGACTGCCGGCGGAAGTGTAGCACAGGTCAGAACCGGAACACGCTGACGTAGAATCCCGGCTGGATCTGCCCCGTCTTGAGGTCCCAGATCCCCTGCACGCCGATCGTCACGTCCAGGACCGGGATCACGCGCCACCCCAGGCCGAAGCCCGCCCGGTCCTGGGCGATCTGGAGGGAGGGCCGGAGGCGCCCCCAGGGGAGCGTGAGGCCGAGGCCAAGGTCGAGGCCGCCCCGCCCACTCTGTTTCCCGACCCAGGTGTCGAGGCTCAGGCGCTCGACCTTCGGCGTCGTCTTCAGGTCGGCCGCGACCGCTTCAGGCGCCCACGGATCGGAGCCTGGCCCACTCTGCGAGAAACCGGGTCGCCACGTCGAGACCAAGAGCCATCCCACCAGGGCCAGGAATCCCAGCCGCCCGCATCCACCTGTCATAGATCGCCACCCCTCTCCGAATCATCGTCCCGGCCCCGGCCACGTCGCCGGAGGCCCACAAGAACAGGGCGTCCGTCAACGCCCTCGTGATCGTGGCCCAGTAGTCGCGCCACGCCCACCGATCCACGCCCAGGTAGCCGTGGACGACCCACCGGCCGACCCAGACGGAAACGACCGGGCGGCCCGCCCCGGTTAGGACGAGCCGCCCGATCTCGCGGACTTGTGGTTCCGTCACGGGAGGGGCCGCTGGGCCAGATCCTCCGCCACGGTCACCACATCAGGCGCCCACTGAAGGGCCTTGAGCAGAGCGCACACGCCGAGCTGGGCGTCCATGGCTGTCGAGCTCCACACGCCATCGGCGACGTACTTCCCGGCCTGCTGGTGGTTCGTCGCCGCCCAGAGGTACGGAGAGCGGACGCCATGCCCCCGGTAGCCGAGCCCGTTGTACCGCTCGAGGAAGTCCAGGGTGGCCTCGATCGTCCACGCCTTGACTCGCTCCACCCCGTCGTAGTGGAGGGCATCCCTGGCGCTCTCCTCCCAGGTGAAGGGGGGATTGCCGCGCGGGCGGCCTGCCGGCACGTGGACCGTCCGGGCCTTGAGGCTGTCGCCGTTGTGGAGGTGGCACCGGCACCCGCCGCCGCTTTCGCGGTAGTCGATGACAGCGACCACTTCCCACGGCATGCGGAACTCCCGAGCGATTGCCTCGTACCTCCCTCGACACTTCGCGAGGTCGTTGGCCACCCGCGCGACCATCCCGATCTTCTCGGGGCGGATCTCGCAGGTGGTCCAGAGGGCGGGGAAGTCGGGGGTCATCGTCAGCTTCTCCTCGCGATGGCGGCGTTGGCCCACATCACGACGGACTCCAGCTCGGTGATCGCCAGGCTCTGCTCCCGGCTCTCCGGAGTCTCGGCAACGATGAGTTCGGCGAACTCCCGGGCCTTGTTGCGGATCGCGACGTACTTGGTCTGCTGGCCATCCACGACGGCGTGATAGGTGAACCGCTTGTCGAGCTCGTTCTTGTCCATCTCGGTCACGCTCCCTTCGTCGCCAGGAGCCCGCCGAGGATCTCGCCCAGGCGCTCGCCGACCGTGCCGCAGAAAGCCTTCGGGTTCTCGTTGAACTCGCCCGCGATCAGCTCCATCCCGTCCATGGCCTTCACGAGAGCCGGGACGTTGGACGCCACGACTTCGGAGACCGGCTTCTTGGCCACCAGGCCCGCGATGACACTCGCGGCGAGCTGGAGAACCTCGTCGGTTTCCTTGGACACCTGATGAGTACTGTTGATGAGGACCACGTCACGCCTCGCAATCTGTTGCAGAACCAGCCACGCGAGTTCCAGGATCGACCCGGCCCGGGTGCGCGGCGTTCGCCCGAGCCACCACTCCAGAATGAGAACGACGACGGCCAGGAATCCCGGCCAGTAGTCGCTCACCTGAGCACCCCCAACAGTTCGCACGCCCCCGCGACGGAGCCGAGGAGGAACAGGAAGCACACGCCCCAGATCGCCCACCTCGACGATTCATCCATGAGCGCCTCCGCGCAAACCGCTCTGCCGATCTGTTCCTCGTCGCTCATGGATGGATCATCTTCCACAAGTTCTGGACCGGCCCGGCCAGCGTCGGGGCGAAGAGCCCGGTCGCGACCATCAGACCTAACGTGAAAAGCAGGTGTTTCCACTTGTGATCCACGGCGAGCGCGGCGGCCACGGCGACCCGGTTGGCGTCCTCGGTTGTCATCTTGGTGTTGATGGTGTCGACTTTCGTCTCGATCCGGGCCAGCGCCGTATCGAGCTTGCTGTGGAGCCTCTCGCACGACTCCCGAAACACCTGGAACTCACCGTGGCACACAGGGGTATCTGGCACGTCTCTTCCTTTCGTCAGTCGGGGTCTTCGTTCTCGATCTGCGTCGACAGGCTCCGCACCTTCGCGATGCTGGCGTCCAGTTTGACCTGGATCTTTGCTTTCTGCGCCGCGCTCAGGTCCGGGTCGCCCAGCCGGGCCTGGTAGCGGACGATGCTGAGGGACCACTTGTCGACACGGTCGGCGTACTTCTCAGCCCTGCGCTCCGCTGGCGTGGGCGGGGGAGGCGGGACGTAGGGCACGACGACCGTCGTCGGATCGGCGAGGATCGTGTCGAGATGGCCGCCCTT
The DNA here is from genome assembly GCA_041661185.1 of Elusimicrobiota bacterium. Taxonomy (GTDB): domain Bacteria; phylum Elusimicrobiota; class Elusimicrobia; order UBA1565; family UBA1565; genus JBAZUV01. Next base: position 31,381 of record JBAZUV010000025.1, on the reverse strand, counting down.
CCCTCGCGCAATCGGCGGGAACGACGCTCCGATCTCCGGTACGTAATAGCTCCCGTCGCTCAGCATGAAGACTTGCATCGTCACATCTCCGCGTCCGCGATCCAATGGAAGTTCACAAGCAATGCCGACGTGGTGATTGCTCCTCCTCCGTTGTAGCAGCCGAACGTGAACTCTCCGATTTGCCAAGGGACGACTGTGTTCGCTCCGAGATCGACGCCGCTGCCGTTCGTCCCCTGCGTCCTGTTGCCCTGGTATCCGTAGGATGCCATCGTCGGGTCGGTTCGCATCCGAGTCCCGAACTTGAAGAACCCATAGACCTGGTTGGCTCCGACCGAATTGCTCGGGACGACCGCTCCCGTAAGCCCTGGACTGGAGGACGCCGTGCCAGGCTTGATGACGTAGTCGTAGCTTTTCTGGTAGTAGCGCTCACAGAGCGGGTATTCCTCGTTCAGCCTCCACAGATAGGGGGCCTCATAGTATCCACGATTGATACGGACCCCGGTGATCGCAAAGTAGTCGGTCCCGTTCGACGTGCCGCTGGGGACGACGAAGAACATCGCGCCCATCTGCGTCGCCGTCGCCGAAACGACTCCGGTATAGCTGTACTTCACCCAGCTCGTCGTTGTCGTGGCGGAGACGTTGATGGTGTCGGCCACGCCGGTCCATCCTCCGCTGCGAAGTAGAGCCGCGCTTTGGTTGGTGCCGGTTCCCGTTCGCAGCACGACGCCGAGAGCGTTGTATCCGTTGTCCGTTCGTCCCGTCTTGGCCCAGAACGACAGAGTGACCGGACTCCCCCGGTATGGGATCGAGTTGCTGCTCTCCATCGCTTGGTACAGGCTAACCTGACCGGTGCCGGTGTTGCCCGCATCACGCTGGATGGTCTGCGCGTACTGGAAGCCTGCCGGGGGCGATGTCGTCGTCTGCCTGGCCGTACAGGTCGTGGAGGTCGATCCGGCGTAGCAAGCCCAGCGATCGACCGTGTAGTACTGCGTGGAGTTGGTGATCGGCTGCGTCGTCCCGACGTTGCGCTGATCGACCTGCATGGCCCCATTCAGGATGGGGTTGGGCTCCCACGCGATCACGGTGACGTTCGTCGTGCCCGCTGCGGTCGAGACCGTCGTCGTCGTGTTGCCACTGTCGGAGCAAAGGATGAGCGCAGTCGTCGCGCTCCCGGCCCCTCCGTTGACGCCGACCGTGGGGGCCGCGTGGACGTGCGCCCCGTTGGCGAACGTGGTGGCCGCCCCGGCGGCATTGGCCGTGCCCAGAGACTGAGCCGTGGCCGCGAATCCACCGAGGTTGGTGATCGCCCCCGCCGCCGAGGTCGCCCCCGTTCCACCCGCCACGAGCGCTTGAACGTGGTCGCCCGTCGCCACCGTGCCGGCCGTGGTGCCGGTGACGGTCGAAGTCGCGTAGGTGAGCCGGCCCTTCGCGTCTACCGTCGCGGCCATGAGGGTATAGAACCCGGCACCCACTCCCGACGTGGCCAGCGTCGGCCCGGGGTAGCTCCCCGTCAGATCCCCGCTGGCGCTGCCGTTGGGGGGCCTGCTGTTGGTCAGGGCCGCGTTGTCTGCCGTGACGTAGACGTTCCCCGCGCTGGGCGTCCCTGTCCCCGCAAGAGCCGCCTTCTGGTCAGACGTGGGGAACCGGCCATCGTCGCCCGCTGCCACGGTCCCGGCGGCGGTCCCGGTGGTGCTGATCGAAACGGAGGTCAGCCCGAGGTTTGTACGGGCTCCGGCCGCTGTCGTCGCCCCCGTTCCACCCTTGGCGACCGCGACTTCGGTTCCGCTCCAGACACCCGTCGTGACGGTTCCGAGCGTGATGATGCTGCTCGTTCCCGCCCATGTCGAGAGAGCCGTGTTCTCGACGTTCCCGAGGCCAACGTCGGTCTTCGACGGGGTCGAGTAGGAAAGCGCCCCGGCGCCGTCGTTCTTGAGCCACCCGGCGGCGTCCGCGAGAGCCGACAGCGTCGTCAGCGTGGTATCGACGGGTTGATACACCCCCGTGTGTGCATGGTCGCCTGTTGCAACGGTCCCTGCCGTCGTCCCGGTCACGGTCGAAGTGGCGTAGGTCAGCCGGCCGAAGCTATCGACCGTCGCGGCCATGAGGGTGTAGAACCTGGCCGACACCCCGGAGCTCTTGAGAGTCGCGGTCAGCGTGACTGGTTCAGTGACGACATTCAGATTGGACTGGTCCCACGTGATCTGGGGGCTGTCCGTGATACGGATCTGCCCGGTCCTCGTGTTGCTGCTCCAGTCGGTCTGGAACGCCGGGCCACTGTGCTGATGGTCCCCTCGCGAGAAGGTGTCCGACGTTCCGGGAGCCCCGATCATGACCGGAGGGTACCCGCCAAACGTCGCCATCGTCGGGGTCAGGTTAAACGTCGTCCCCACCTGGGGGGTCGTCGCGCCGTTGACCTTGAAGAGCTGGCTTCCCGTGATGGTGACGTTGCGGGAGTCGGTGAAGCGGGGATCATCGCCCGCTGCGATCGTCCCCGCCGTCGTCCCGGTGACAGACGAGGTCGCCCCCGTGATGCGGCCCTTCGCGTCCACTGTGAGGCTGGCCAGCGTGTAGTACCCGGCGCCGACGCCCGACGTGGGAAGCCACCCGGAATCCAGCGTCCCCCCGGCCCCGGCCTTCGGGATGAGGTTCGCCCCGGCAGTCGCGGTCGATACCTCGTCCGTTCCACCGTTCTTGTGGGAAGTGGCATGGGCGGTCGGCGCCCTGTCGTTCGTGAGCCTGGGATCGTTCCCCGCGACGGCATCGCCGGCACCCGAGCCGATGATCGGTGCAAACGTCGTGGGCTTCCCCTGGACGTTGACCCATGTCGGAGTCGCGTTCGCCGACACGGTTCCGATGTTCAGGAGCAGGGTCCGGTTGGTGGACAGGTCGCCGCCACCGCTCAGGTACGAGTCGGTCGAGATCGACCTGGCCGGGGGAACGAACGTCCCCGCCGGGATCGCCATCGTGAAGTCGGAGCCGTAGACGGGGGACGTTCCGCCGTTCACGGTCAGGCCACCCGCCACGTTCATGGACACGTTCCCGGTGCCGCCCGATGGGGGAGAGGTCCAGAACAGGTTCCCGTTCAGGAAGTGGTTCGGATCTCCGTCCCCCATCGGGCAGAGGCCGCTCTGAGTCGTTGAAGCGCTGGGGACGGCCGCCGCGACCGTGAACGCCGTCCCGGTGACGGTCGAAGTCCCACCGTTGATCGTGACGTTTGCACCAGGCGTCATCGTGACGACGGTGGAGGACGCAGCGGACCCGTAGACCCATCTTTTGGAGGCGCTCTGGAAGATCAGCGTCTGGTTGTTCGTCGGAGGGGCCGTCTCCCAGATCGCCCGGCCCATGATGTTGGCGACGATGGTCGCCCAGCCGGTGTGCCACAGGCCGAAGACGATCGCGAGCAGGAGGAGGGGCCGCTTACTTCTCAAGAACGAACGCATCCGTGACCTCCACGTCCGCACCCGATGCCGTGTAGAGGAGCCTCATCGAATCACATGGGGGAGTGAAGATCGGGAAGTTGTGGGCGCCGGCCGCCGCTGCTGTGAGGGGCTCGGCCCCGAGGGTCGGGGTGCTCCAGCCCCCGCGAGCCCGGCGCGTCTGGATCGTAATCGTCAGCGTGCCCGACCCCGAGAACGCGACGAACCCGGACTGGTCGGTGCTGTTGCCCAGAGGCTGGACCTCGGCCCCGTAGGTGGTGGTTCCGGCCGCGATCGTGATCGTGTTGCCGGCCGTCGCCCCAAGGCAATCGTGGGGCGTGAAGCCTCGCTGCGCGAAGGCCCCCGTAGCCATCAGGAGGAACAGGACAAGAGCGTTTAGACGACGCACGGTCGTGCCTCCTAGAGCTTGATGATGACGTTGACGATGAGGGTCGGCTGCACGTTGAGGTGGGCGGCGCTGCTGCCCACGGACCCAGTGTTCGCCGCTGACGGGTTGCTGGTGGTCTCGCTGCTCGCGGCACTCGTGTTTCCGGTTCCGCTGGCCCCGGAGTCGGCGGCGCTGGAGGCGCTGGTGGTCTTGGTCGCCCCGTCGTTGGCGGCGCGGCAGTTCGAGCCGCCCGTGCCGTTCGGGAGCGTTCCGGAGTCGTCGGTGACCGTGTGCGTGTGAGCGATCGTGTGCGTGTGGCTCGGACCGGTGTGGGTGTGCGCCAGGGTGTGGGTGTGGACTGCGCCCGTGTGGACGTGCGCCCGAAGCTCGGCCTCGCTCAGAGCGTGGGCCTGGATGCCGCCCAGCTTCCCAAGAATCGTACCGTCGAACGACCCGCCAGCGACCGTGAGCTTGGAAGCCGCCGACCCGCCCATGTCGTCCTTGCCGGCCCGGACAGAACCCCGGGCGTCGGGAAGAGGGAGCCGCTTGTTGGCGTCGAAGTCGTTGGCCGCCGAAAGCCCGCGAGTCGTGGCCGACCCGGCGCTGTCCTGGATGGGCAGCTCTGCGTTCGCGCAGCTATTCCACAAGAGAACGAACAGCGCCGACGTGTCCGCGTTTGCACGCTCCGTCCCTCCAGACGAAGCGTTCCCGATCGTCTTCCCGTTCGCCATCACCCATCCGGTCCGGGCCGAGGTGGCGTAGGTGTCGATGACATCGCCGGTCTTGAACAGGAGGTTCTGGACTGCTGCCGCCAGGCGGTCATAGGTCGTGAACCCGTCGTCTCCGATCTGCTTGAGGGCCGCCTCGACGTTGTCGGCGATGTAATGCCCGTCCACGTCGTCGATCGGGATTGCTGCCGCAGAGCCCGCGCCGACGACGGCGAGAGCGAGCTGGAGATCCGTCGAGGTGGGATGCGTCACGACCAGGCGCCCAGCGCTGTCCCGGATCGTCACCGAGAAGTCTCCGGTTGCGAAGATGTTGGCGGGCGAGCCCTGGCGGGTGATGTAGCCGCCGATCGTCCGGACCGGTTGGGCCGCCGGGATCAGACCGGCCGAGTCCCAGTACATCTGGACCTCGTTCGTCTCCGGATTCTGGTTTGCAGTCCCGAAGTAGATGTACCCGTTGTCGAGCGGCTTCCCGTCCAGATCGGTGTAGAGCTTGATCGGCTGCGTCACAGGATAGAGAAACATCTACTCCTCCTCGATCCGGCTATTGGGTGACTCCGGAGAGCGCAGGGGTTCCCACGGTTCCGGACGTGAAGGCGCGCTCGAGCCACTGCTGACGAGAGGACGGAGGGATGCTCGCGGCCGCAGCCAAGCGCTTCCAGGCCTCCGACGACGCGATGCTGGCGACGACCCCCTTTGGGATCGGAGCGCCGCTCGCCGCTGACTCGATCGCCATGCGCCCGGCGGGACCGGCGATGAAGGAACTCAGGGCTTCCGTGATCGGAGTGCCGCCGGTCATCAGGTTCATCAGCACGGTGGCGCCGCCAGATCCAGGCACGCCCGACGCGCCGAGCTTGAGCAGGGCCTTCACGAAGGAGTTCGACTCCGGGACGACGTCGGACAGCTTCACGCCGGAGCCCTTCGCCATCGCGGTCGTGACGCCTTTGGCCATGGTGTAGTAGTCCTGGAGGGCGGCGCGTTCCGCGGGCTTCAGATAGGTCATCAGCGCGGCGTGGGCCTTCTCGCTGCCTTTCACGCCTCCCCACCATTCCACGAACTTTCCGAGGTTCGTCGTCTCGCCGTCGGCGAACGTATGGAACAGCGTGGAAAGCGCGACCTTCGGCCGCATCGCCTCCGGGACGGAGCGCATCATCTTCTCGAACGGCTCCACCCGGCCTGCGCGGAGATTCGCGACAGCTCCCGGCAGCTTCCCCTGGATCTCTCCGCTGAGCTCGATGCCGGCGAGCCTCTTACTCCCCTGATCGCCGAAGATGTTCACGACGTCGCGCTCGTAGGCCTTCTGCAGCTGCGAGGCCGCGCGGGCCTTCGTGAGAGCCTCGGCCTGGCCCTTCTGGCGCGCGACGGCCATAATGTCCTCCTCGAGGACGTCGCGCAGGCTGCTGGCGAGGCCAGGGTCTGCGCCCGCGGCCTTGCCGTATGGGCCGAGCCCCTTGGTCGCTGCACCAATCTGCTTGTTCACCGCGTCCACCATGTCCCAAGTCGGCGGGCCGCCGTCCTTCGGCTGGAGCTCCGACCGGACCTTCTGGATCCACTTGGGCAGCGCGCCCTTTCGGTTCGCCGCGATCTCGTCGAACTTGGCCATCAGATTCGCCACGGGAGTCGGCTCGTTCTTCGGGATCGCGTCGGTGACGGCCTTGTATGCGGCCGTCGTCACTTCCTTGTTCTGCGTGAGCTGTTTCGCGATGGCCTCCTTGACGTCCTCGTTGAGGACCGTCATGTCAGCCTCGCCGCCGGCGGCCTTGAGAGTGCGCCTCATTCCGGCCCCGAGCTCGTCGATCGTGCTGGCTTCGGCCTGCTTCGCCACGGCTCCGCCGGGGGACTTCTTCACGGCCTGGGCGAGCTGCTGGAAGGCGTCGTTGGTCGAGACGTGGTCGGGCTGGAGGTGCGGAAGCATCCCCTGTCGCTGGGCGGCGGCGACGATCTCCGGGCTGGGTCGGACCTGCTCCGCGACCTCGGCCGCAGCCGATCCGCCCGGACTCCGCGCGGCCTTCGCCATCGTCCCGCCCAGCGACTTGAGGGCCTGGGGATCGGCGGCCGCTCCGGACCGCGCGGCAGCTGCTGCCTCGGCGGCGGCCGCGGCCTCCGCTGCGGCTGTGGCCTCTCCGGTGATGAGGCTCTTGCCCGCCCGGAACGCCTTGCCGACCGCCGGGATCGCCCCGCCCAGGGCGCCCCCGATCGCCAACTGGTCGCCGTCAACCGTGCCGCCGGCGCCGGCCTGCAGAAGCTCGTGCGTCAGGGCCCCGCCGGCTCCGGCCAGCGCCCCGCCGACGATCCCAGGGCCAGCCAGCGCGCCCGCTGCGATCGTGGCCGGAGCGGCTGCGACGATCCCGCCGACAGCGCGCGCGATGTCGCTTCCGCGGAGGCCGGGCTTCCAGGCGTAGGACTGGCCGTCCTCTTTGGACTGCATCACGAGATAGCGCCCGTCCTGGCGGATCTTGAGGCCAGGGAACTGGGTCTGGAGGATCTTTGCAGTCTCCTCCGGGCCGGACGCCATCGTGCCGATGAGTGCCAGAGCAGAGTTGCTCGAGAGGTGCCGGAACTCTGGCATCCGCATCCAGTCGGGCAGCTGCTCGTGCTCCTCGTTGCGGTCCTTGGCCGGGACCGCGCCGGGGAGGTACTCGCGAGCCGTGTCGAGCCATCCCTTGGGGGCGTCCGGAGCGGCCGCCGGCCGGAACGACAGCTGGAGTTGCTGATCGGCCGGGACCTGCCCGGCTGGCGCGGCGCCCGCGGCGGCGGGAGCGCCGATCCCCGCGGATGGGGCCGACCCCGCCGCGGCAGGAGCGGCCGTCGTCGATCCCGGCGCGCCCTGCTCCGAAGCGCCCGCTCGGCGCGCCTTCTCCGCTCGGATCGCCTCGAGCTCGGCCCTCTCTTCTGCGGTCAGAGCCATCGCCTACTCGCCCTCCCTCGCGGCCAGCTCGGCCTCTCGCGCGCTGAGCTGCTCGTTCGTCATCCCGTACACGCCCGCCTTCGCGGCGGAAGCCCGGGCGAGTCCTGCTGCAGCTTCCTCTCTCTCACGATTCGCGATGTCACGAAGGGTCGTGACGATCAGCGCGGGGTTGGCGGTGTTCGGCGGGAAAGCGCTTCGCGCGATGGCGACGTCTCTGTCCGTGGCCGGGCCGGGCGGAAGCATCTTGAGCACGCGGGCGTTGATGATGCGCTCGTAGTTGGTCCGAGCCCTCGTCACGTCGTTCTGCGAGCCGCGCATGGACTTCCACCACTCCGCACCGGCCGCGGCCGCCCCGGAGGACGCGAAGACGCTCACGAACTTCTCGTAGTCGCCAGCGACGGACTCCGCATCCTTGGCCATGCGGCGGGAGTCGTCGGCGGTTTTGACCGCCCCTGATACCTCCTTGAACACCTGCGGCGAGATCTTCTTGGCCTCCACCAGCGCCTTGGTCTTCTCTGCCTCGAATCTTTTCCCCTCGAGCTCCAGCCTGGCCTTCCGGTCCGTGATCGAGTCGCGGGACGCCGCCGCGGCCGCGCGCGATGCGTCAGCGCTCGCGAGGTCACCGGCCAGCCCGGCCGCCTGCCGCAGCCTGGCGAACTCCGCGGTCGCGGCCTTCGTCGTCGCGTCGCTCACGGCCGCGCGAGCGTCCGCCTCGGTCTTCTGCTGGTCCGCGTCCGCCGAGCGGAACTTCCCGAAGGTCTTCAGGTAGTCCTCCGACCCCTTCACGCGCGCGAGCAGCGAGCCGATAGCCAGGTTCGCGCTCTTCGGGTCGCGTTCGATCTGCTCTGCCGTCCGTGTGAGCTCCGCAGCCCGGGCGGCCTTGCCCGAGTTCTTGTTGGCGGTCGCGGCCTCCAGGGCCAGGTCCTTGGCCACGCCGACCTGCCCCTGCAGCAGCGCCGCGTGCATCTGTTGGGCCAGAGAGAGCTGCGCCTGCTGGTCCGCGGTCTCCATCATGTCGAAGCCAGCCTTGAGCTTGTCGCCGATCCCGGGCTGGAGGATAGAGAGCCGGCCGATGTTCTCGGCGGTCGGGTTCGCCGCGGCGGCCGCGAGCTGCGCCTGCAGGTTCTGCTGCTGCTGTGCCTGCCGCTGCTCCTGTTGCAGATCGAACTGCGCCTTCTGCTGCTGCAGATCGAAGAGCTGGTTGCGCTGCTGCGCGTTGACCAGCCCCGACGCGATCTCCAGGTTCCTGCGGAGTGTCTCGCTCGGATCCTGGAACTGGAGCATGTAGTTGGCCGGCTGCTCGAGAGGCATCAGCTCTGCCCTCCGAATCCGAACGACGCGAAGATGTTGGGGTTACCGAGCGAGTACGACGGTGTCGCGGACAACCCCGCGGACGGACTCGCTCCGATTCCAGCGAGCCCTCCGCGCTGCTGCAGCTGGTTGATCAGGCTCTGCAGGCTGATCTGACTCCCGAGGCCGTTGAACATGTTCGCGTTCGCCTGCCCCTGAGCCAGCGCGTTTCCGGCGCCGATCGCTCCCTGCTGGCCGAGGAGGTTCATGATCGCACTGCTGTTCGCCCCGGAGAGGGCCCCGACGTTCGACGCCAGCTGACCGGAGGCCTGCCCGACGTTGCTCCCGACCTGGCCGGCGAGGCCAAGACGCGACTGCAGAACCCCAAGCCCTCCCTGGGCCTGCCCCGCGGCCCCCGCCTGTCCGAGCTGGCCCAGAGCACCGAAGCCCTGCGCGCCCTGCGCCCCGAGCCCGGCGATGCCTCCGAGGTTCGAGAACTGCTGCTGGATCAGCTGGTTGAGAAGGTTTGGGCGGAACTGCGCCAGGGCCGCCTGGGCGTTGCCCCCTCGCAAGCCTCCCGTGGCCGAGGCGTTCTGCAGGATCGCGTCTTCGCCTTGCCGGGCCAGCGACCCGAACAGAGGACCGCTCTGGATGCCCTGGATCGCCGCGGCCTGCGCATCAGGACCGAGTGCGCCTGCGAGGGCCTGCTGCGACTGGAGCGCGTTCTGGTAGCCCCCGAGCCCCGTCTGGGCGAACTGGTTCAGGCCTTCGATCCCCTGGCCTCCGGCGGCCACGAAGGGCGCGAACAGGCTCTGCAGTGACCCGAGCTGTTGCTCGCCCAACCCTGCGGACTGGTCCAGAAGACCCTGCTGAAACGCTCGGTTCGTGTCGAACTGGTTCCGCTGGAAGTCGAGCGCCTGGCCGAACTGCTGCTGCTGAGCAGCCAGCGCCTCCCGGTTCGCCGCCATCTGAGCGTCAGCTGCCGTTTTCGCGGCTTCCTTCTGCGCGTCCGCAGCGAAGTAACTCCCGAGCCCGCTCGCGACTGCTCCAAGAATGTCCCACATGGTCGACTCCTAGTAGATGATGAAGGCGTTGAGGACGATGGTCGGCTGGACGTTCGGATGAGCGCTGCCACTGCCCTTGCTGGTCGCGGTCACCGTGTGCGTGTGGGCGCCGCCACCCTGGGTCGTACCGCCGGTCCCGCCCTGGCCATCTGCGCCGATGATCCAGGAGCTTCCGGAGTTGGTCAGAGTGGACGTGGCCTGCGGATGCGTGTGCGTCCCGGGATCGCTCGTGCTGTACGGGCTGTGATCGTGCGCCGGCATCTGGGCCTCGGTGAGCGTGTGCTCCTGTGCCCCCGGTGGCGCCACCGCTCCCAGGGTCGCCCCGTCCACGCCGCTCTTGGCGGCCGTGAGCCGGGTCGCCGTCGCCTCTTTCCCCGCCACGACGCGGCCCGTGATATCGGGGACGTTGAAGTGCGTCCCGTCCACGGCCCCGTAGGTCGTCCCGATCGCGGCGAACAGGGCGGCGTAGGTGCCCGCTCGCAGGAGAGACGCCCCGTTGGCCGGCACCGCGCCCGCCCGGGTCGCTGCCGCCGACCAGACGATGTCGCCGGCCACGAAAGACTTCACGGCGGCGAGGCCGGTCGTGAGATCGGAGGCGACAGTCGCGATATCATCCGCGTTCGTGTCGGACGCCGCGAACAGCTCTTCGAGGGCCAACACGGAGTGCTGGTCCTTCGCGAACTGCTGGAGCTGCGACCGAGTCGGTTTCTTGATGGGCATGTCAGTTGGCGAGCGGCTCCACCTGAGCCTCGATCTGGAGGGCCGACAGACGCGACCCGCTGTCCCCCTGGAATCGCTGGACGCGCCAGTTCCTCCACATGCCCTGTTGCATCCACACGAGACGCTTCGTCGCGTCTCCCCGCTTCCCGGACCGGATCGCCCTGGACTGGCTCCAGGTCCGGCCGTCCACGGAGTAGGACGTAGACACCATCGGGTCGACTCCGAACGGGACCGCCCCGGTCAGCGCCACCAGCTCGAGGGAGCGCATGATCGCGTTCTTTCCGCCGGCTCTGAGCATCGGAGTGGAGAACTCCCACCGGACGTCGGCGCCCCAGTGCTGCGAGTCGTCCGTCGTCCACCTCCCGATGGCGCTCGTCAGCGGGTCTCCGACGATCCAGGTGTCATCGACGCGCACGATGTTCTGCGCCCGGTACTGGGCGAACCCGTCGAGGGAGGTGGTCAGGACGCACCAGACAGGCGACTTCGCCGCCGCAGACGCCGTCGACTCGTAGACCAGGGTCCGGTCCGGGAGGTGGACAAAGAGGAACTGACTCCCCCGGTTGACGACCGTCTCGAGAAGCGTGGTGGCGAGCTGCGCCTCCGTGTACTCGAGGAGGAGGTTGTCTACCTCCCGGGTCGAAATCTTGACCGTCTGCGCGTTCCGGCCAAGGTAGATCCCGGGAGCTTCGTTCCGGTCGCCTCCGACGAACGCGACCGTTTCGGCGAACACGCACGCCGCGCGCCGGCCGATCGCCCCGCGCGGGATGTGTGCGGACTGGACCCGCTGGAACGGGAATCCTGTTCCGCCGATGTTCTGGAACACGTCGATCATGTGGCGGCTGACGACGTGGACCTCATTCTGTACCTTCAACAAGCACTGGATCGGGTCGGGGCTGTCGGTGCTCCCGTACTTCAGGGGGTTGAAGGAGGTCGGGGTTCCCAGATCCGAAACGGCGACGTACGCGCCGTCCGTGACCATGAAGTACCCGTCCACCCACACCATGTCGTTGACGGTCCCGACGTCCGGGTCGGTCACCTTCGTGAGATTCGACCCGTCCCAGTAGTACAGATCCCCGTCAGCCGCGATCCCGAGAAGGTCGAAGCTGAAGTCGAGCCGCACAGGGCCGGTTCCGGGAACGTCGTCAATGACGGTCACGGCCCCCGCCGACGAGATCGAGATGAGCTTCGTCCCGGACACCCGGTAGTGGTCTCCGTCCCAGACGATGGCGCCCCGGTCCACGCCCTGCCCGGTCGTGAACGTCTCGATCCCCTCGGCAGGCCGCAGGTAGCCCTCGTCGATCCCGTCCTGCCCGGGGACGGGGATCATATTGACGGGGTAGGCCACTCGGACGGCGGGGCTGCCGTCCACGTAGACTCCAGCGAGAACCGGGATCTTCATCGGATCAGCCCACCCTGTACCAGGTGTCCGTCACGGCGTCGAAGCGGAGCAGGAAGAACCCGTTTGCCGCGAGCGCCGTGGGAGCTCCGGTCACCGTCGCCCCGTTGCCGGCGACCGTCAGGGCGGTGACGACCTGGGTGCAGTTGACGAGGATCTCCTGCCTGTCCACGCAGTTCGCGACCGCAGGAAGCGTGATGGTCCCGGCCGCCAGCGTTCCGGTCGGCGTCAGGACGAGCCAGGCGCTGGCGCTGGAGTCGGTGACGGCTACCGTGAACGGACTCGCCGACGGGGCCGAGTACTGGGTGGCCTTGTCGTCGCTCGCGCTGACTCCAGCGTTGAAGAACGCTTTGAGCGCCGTGAGCGAAGCCCGGCGTGCGTCTCCGTTCGCCGAAGAGTAGATGGGGACCTGATCCCCTGCCGCGGGAGAGTCCGCCGAGGACAGGTCGATGATCCTGATGGGAGAACTGGCCATCGTGTCTCCTACTTGAACTCGAGAACTCCGTCCGGGCCGGCCTCGAGGTCGTCGTCCGGCGGGTCCAGGAACGGCCGACCGGACCCGCGCTCCTGGCCCGCTCCGGCCGGCATCCCGCTCGGCATCTTCATCTGAGGCGGGAGCGCCGCCCGCGCGAGGAGCGTGTCGTAGCCCTGCTTGGCAATCAGTGCCAGCCGGGGAGACACGGCCTTTCCCAGGTCCTCCGCAAGCCGGAGCGCGAGGTTGGCCACGACGGCCTCGTTCGCTGCGTCCGGTAGTCCTGAGTCGTCCGCGGGCAGGCTGCCGCCCGCGGTCGAGGGGAGTGGGTAGCCCAAGCGGATCCCGCGCGCGTTCCAGGCAGCCATCATCGCGTCGAGATCCTGCAAAGCGTCTTGCAACTGCTCCGCAGACAGGTCGAACACGGACGGGGCGAGCCCGATCTTTCCGAACGCTCGCTTGATGAGATCCTGCTTGGACCAGCCCATCTACTTCCTACCCCTCGACGATTCGGGTTTCGCCGCCTGGGCCGGTGGCGGCGGCGCGCTCTGGGCCGGCGCCGTCCCCGCAGCCGCGGACAGGGCCCTCTTGGCCGCTTCCACGGCATCCATCCGGTTGTCGGCCGCGATGACGTTGTCAGCCGCGAGGGACAGAGCCTTCGCCGCCGCAGTCGCCCGCACCGAACTCGCCCGGTACGATTCCAGGCGCGTCCGGAACTTGTTCGCCGCTCCAGACCTGACGGCCTCCGCGGCGTAGACCTTGGACTCCGCGTCGACCCTGCCGGCCTCCGCATCGCGGACCTGAGCCTCGGCGTTGGCCAGTTCCTTCTCCGCGGATTCCTTGGCTCTCGTGTCGGTCTCCAGAACCGTGTTCGCAGCCAGAGCCGCGTCGGCCGCAGCCGACAGCGTTTCCGCCGCCGACTTGGATCGGTCCTCCGGGGTCATCTGGTCGTCGTCAGCCGCCACGATAGCGGGCTTCGCCCGGCCAAGCGCCTCGTCCAGAGTGAGGGACCAGCCCCCCTTCGAGAGTCGATCCACATCCTCCTGCTCCGGAGCCACCACGTAGTCGTAGGTGAGTCCACCGGGCGCCGGATGCGATCCGGGGCTCCGGTACAGCATCATGTTGATTGCCATGTTGTCAGCGCCCCTTAGTTCATCCGGTAGGTGACGAACGTGTTGGCGGCCGTCTTGCGGGAGAAGAACGTGGCGCTCGATCCGTACACGAGCCCCGTCGAAGAGTGCGCGGACGGAACTGCCATGATGCCTACCACCGTGTGACCGGACCCAGCGCCGATCGTGATGATGTCGGCAGCCGCCGTCGAAACGTTGATGAGCGTCCACTGGAACCCCTGCCCGATGCTGAGCCCGGACGCCGTGTCCAGCAGAGTGCCAGTGGGGAGAGTGTACGGTGTGGCGCCGCCATCCGAACTATCCGCCACGATGATCCCGCTCAGGAGCTGAGCGGACGTCAGCGTGGCCGTTACCGTCGCCGTCGCCGGGGCGAGCTGCGCCCTCACCGGAACGGCCGGCAAGAACTTCTCGCACCCGAGGGCGACGGCTCCGGCGCCGACCGAATAGATCGCGCCATCCACGCCCGCCTCGATCTTGACCTGGGTCTCGTAGGTGTACGGCCCGAAGGTCGCTTCCTGACGGGTGAGTTCGCCGCTCGTCTCGAGAACCCACGTCGAAGGCAGGTTGGGGTACCCGACCTGCTTGTAGACCCTGGCCGATCCGGCCGAGAACACGTTGATGTACTGGGACGCGGGAACGGTCACGGTCGCCGTGCCATTCGGATAAACGTTCACCGACACGGCCGCGAACGAGGTAGCCGTCAGCACCAGAGCCAGCAAAATGACCAGCAATTTCATAACTTCCTCCTGCACAGACTTTCCGTCTTGGATGGGGGCCGGCACCACGCCGGCCCCGGTTGATCTTGTCCCCCAGGTCCGAGACTAGGTCTGGCTGAAGATCTGGCCGCCGACCATCTCCGGCTGGAGCACCGCGACGCCGAAGAAGATGTCCCAGCGATACCAGGTCTTGAGCGTGGCGTGGTTCACGCTCTCGGTCATCACGAGCTCGATGCCCTGCTCGGTGGTCGCGCGCGAGATCTTCAGGCCAGCGCCCTCCGAGACGGCAACCCGGGCCGGCAGGAGCTCGACCGCACCCTCGACCCAGAACGGGTTGATGGGCTTCGCGGTGGTGTTGAGCCAGACCAGCGCGGCGTTGCTGGCCGCCGTCGGCACGACGCAGTTCTGGTACTCCTTCTCGGCCTGCGACCCACCCTGGTTGCTGATGATCGGCGGGGAGATCGTCATGTGCGTGGAGTCGTCCACGGAGATCACACGGAACGTCTTGAGCTCGCCCGTGTTGCGCTTGTTGGCCTTGTGCACCTCGTAGATTCCCGCGATGGTGAACCAGTCCCCGGCGGCGACGCTCGTGGTGGAGTTCACCGTCACTCGCTGCCGCCGGTTGTCGAAGTTCGACACCTCGCCCGTGGTCGCCACGCTCTTGGCCTTCGGGACGTGGTAGTTGCTCGCCGAGGAGCGCGTATCCATCGTGATCCCGGTGGCCGCTGCGTCGTTGCAGATGTTGGCGTAGTCGAGCTTGTGCGCCACGAAGCCGGAGACGTTCTCGCCGATG
This sequence comes from Elusimicrobiota bacterium, assembly GCA_041661185.1. GTDB lineage: Bacteria > Elusimicrobiota > Elusimicrobia > UBA1565 > UBA1565 > JBAZUV01. The sequence goes on along the minus strand of JBAZUV010000025.1, from coordinate 16,363 downwards.
AGCGCTCGTTCGTAGGCGGTCGTCGGCTTGCTGGTCATCGTCCCGCGGTCCGCGAGATTCTTCGCCAGGCCGTTGTAGTCCTTGGTCGAGTAGGCGATCTGCCGCCCCATCTGCGGAATGCCGTTGCGGTTCAGGACGGAATCCACGTCCGCCGGGTCCTCGAAGCCCGCCGCAGCCGTCGACTTCGTCGCGATGAGCGTGCCCTGGTTGCAGATCGCATCCACGACGGCCATGTTGACGTCGGCCGCGAGACGCTCCGCCGCAGCCTTGCCGAAGCGATGCTGCCGGAGATCGTCGCGCACCTCGAGCTCGTCCATCTCCTTCGCCACGTGCTTCCGGAAGCCGAGCGTGGCCGGGACAACGAGGTCCGTAAGCCCCTTGAAGTGGCCGGTCGCGTCGCTTCCGTCCTCGGACACCGCGATGTACGGCATCGGACGCCAGATGACGTCGCCGGATCGCTCCATCGTCTTGTCGTCGACCGGCCTGACGCTGACCTTCTTGCTCAGGATGAGAAGATCCTCGAACGCGGGGACGATCTCCTCCTCGAAGGCGACGACGACCTGTCTTGCGAAGTCGGACTGAGACATCTTCTGTTTCTACCTTTCCGCCTGCCGCTTCTTCCGCAGGTACTCGACGACCAAGGTACGGTCGCCGGTCTTGTCGGCCTGGGCGCGCAGCCGTTCGAGCGTTGAATCCGCCGAGCCCGAAGGTGCGCCGGATCCGTGGACCGGCTTCTCAGGTGGCGGGGCTTGGGTTTTCGGCTTGGTCTTCAAATTGGCCTCCAGCTTCACGAGCTTGCAGGCGAAGCGGATCGGATCCGTCTCCTTGGCAAACTCCTCGAGCAGCTTGGGACGCTGCCCGAGCGCACAGACGACGAGCGCCGGATCTCCGGCGACATTCAGGATCAGGCCCTGGGCGTCACGACCGAGCGACGATGCGACGACCGCTTCCGCTTCCGCGTAGTCGGGAACGCGCTTCGCCAGCTCTTCCTTCCGCTTGGCGTAGGCATCCAGCTTTGTCTGCGCCTCGCGCCGAGCTTCCTCGGCCCTTCGCGCATCCTGGGCCTTCGTCTCCTCCTGGCGCCGAGTCTTCTCGTGCCAGGCCAGGAGCCGCTTCTCGAGCTCTCCCTCTTCCCATCCGCAGTCCTCGAGGGTCGGCTTCTTGCCCGGATCGTCCCCGGCGGGCTTCTCGTAGGCCTTCAGCTTGCCCTCGAGCTCTGCGATCCGTTCCTGGTTGGCGCGGAGCTCCTTGCGTTGCTTCGCCCAGGCAAACGACTCCTTTGGAGCCGGCGGGAGAGGCTCCTCGCCCTCCAGCGTGATCTCGAGCCCTTCGGTCTGGTCCTTGTCGTCCTGCGGCGCGCCTTCCCCGGACTTCTCCGGAGACTCCGCGGCTGCTTCCGTCACCTGCGGGTCGGTGACCTTGCTGACGTCCTCTGGGGCGCTCTCCGGCTGAAGGGCCGGGTCCTTTTCTTCGCTCATTCCTGTGCACTCCCAAGCCCTGGGGGCTGTCCCGGCAAAGGAGTCGGCGCGGGGATCATCCCGTGCAGACTCTCCACCGCGTCGATCGCCGCTTGTCTGCGCGAGAGATCGACGTCAGCGAGAGTCGCGATCGTGTCGGCCTTGACCTTGTCCACGTCGGCCCTGATCTTCTCCGTCTGGGCTGCGGCCTGAACGGCTTTGGCTTCAGACTCGCGGGCCGCGGCGAGCGCGTACTGGTCGGCAGCGCTGGGCTGCTGGCCCTGGGCTTCGGCCTTCAGCTGCTGCGCCTCTTCGGGCGTGGGCTTCTCTGCGCCCATCCGCACGAGCTTGAGGCGCGCCCACTTGCGGGGGCCTTCCAGCCCCTCGCCGTCCATGTTGGCGAGAGCGACGCTAGAGAGGACGACCTTGGTCTCGGGGTCCTCCACGACCGGGAGCATTGCCGTCGAGGCCTGCACCGCAGCCTGGCGCCTGGTGGCGGACGAGGGGCCGACGTCCACGGACACGTCGAGGGCGGCGCGCGTCAGGTCGTTCTCGGCGGTCGGCCTTCCGTCTGCGCCGAGGACGGGCTTCAACAGCTCGACCTGCGTCAAGGTGTTGAGCCGAGTGATTCCCTTCAGCTTCCGGCCGGGCTGCGAGTAGATCTCGCGCGCCATCGAGAGCCAGATCTGGCCGCTGCGGCGAATCGCCTTGGCCATGTTCTCGATGTAGATGTACGCTTGCTTGTCGAGCACCGTCTGCAGGATCTCGGCCGTCTTTCCCGCGACGTGCGAGATCATCTTCTCGGCCTCCTGCGGATTGCCGAGGATGTCCTTCAGGGCGTCCTGGGCGAGCAGCGCCAGGCTTGACAGCGCCTGCGGGACAGCTGGGGACTTGGTGTATGCGAGCGGCCCGGAGTTGACCGTGTTGCCGGCTGCGTCCGTCGTCGGGTTGATGAGCAGGTAGGCCCAATTCTGGATGTTGTCGGTGGCCCACATGTTCTGGTGGCCAGCGATCTGCTCGGGCGTGAGGATGGGCTTCTCGATACTCGACATGGCGCACAGCTCGCCGAGCTTCGAGAGCACCATGTTCAGGATGCGCTGCGCGTCCTTCGCAAAGCGGATGTGGCCCCAGCAGCGCTCCCGACCGTCCACGAACGCGCGGTGGCCGTACGTCACGACGACGGGGATCTGCCGGCCAGCGATGAGCCCACAGTCTTCGATCACGCGCTGGCCGTTCAACAAGTATTTGTGGACGCGGCGACGCTTGGGCTTGCGCGGCTCGATCTCCTCGAATCCGGTGGCGAGCAGCGTCCGCTCGAGCTCCTCATCAGCCTCGAACTCCGCGGCTGCGTGCTCGACCGTCTCGCCGTCGAGCCCTCGGAACATCCGGATCGTCTCCCCGGAGTCCTCGACGAGGTAGTACTCGGCGACGATCACCTGATCGGCCGGAGCCCAGTCGAACTCGCTCCGACTGACGCCCTTGGGCCACGTTGCCGGATCGTCGTTGTATCGGCGCTTGTACTCGTCGCGCGTCATCGGGACGAGCACGAAACAGAAGCGCGCGTCGGACTTGTCCTGCCGCCTGGAGTTCAGATCCCAGAAGAGGCAGGAGTCCGCGTCGGGAATGATCTCGAAGCAGATGCGCTGCGGCCTGGCCTCGTCGGCGTCGTCCTCTCCGCCCTCGTCGTCCTCGTCCGCGTAGCGGGCGCGCAGGCGCCACCCGCCGATGCCTCCAGACACGGCCTCGTCGAATGCGTTGTCGTAGGCTTCCTCGGCGGTCGAGTCCCTCTCGTCGGACCTGTGGACCGAGGCGCATGCGTCGGCAAGCTTGTCGTCCGGGGTGCCGTCCTTGCTTTCGAAAGACACGCCGATCCGGTTGTTGCGGTACTCGTCGATGATGCGGTCGACGGAGCGGCGGGTCTTGTTGATCTCGAACCGAGGCTTGTTCTCAAACTGCCTCTCGAGGCCCTCCCATTGAGCGCCACGAATCACGGAGAATCGGCGATCCTCCAGGCATTTCCGCCGCTCGTCCAGCATCGCGGACTGGATCGCGTTGAACGCGCGCAGAGCTTCTTCGTGCACCGCGGAAAGGCGCGCTTCCTTGGTTGGCCTGGCCATGGCTATCGACCGCCCCAGTGAGACACGGTGGGCACCGGAGTCATTCCGCCCCCCTGAGGCTTCGCCTTGACCATGCGCCGAACGTCGTCGATGAGGTGGCGCGTTGCGTCGATGACGTGGTTGTTCTTGTCCTCGAGGATGGGCAGGACGGCGCTGGTGATCGGGTCGATCTTGCGGCTGTAGAGCCTGAACTCGTCGATCGCGTGCTTGCACCGCGGGTGAATGATGACCTGGAACCCGCGGAGGAAGTCGACGCCCTCCTGGACGGAGTGAGGCTCACGAGGGATGGCCTTCGCCTTGAACCCGGCGCGTTGGAGGCTCTTGACGCGCTCCGGGCGGTCGCTGGCGCAGTTGAGCATGTAGAGCTCAGACTGCGGCACGGTGAGGAACAGGGAGGGCGTATCCTCGATCTCGCACTGGACCTGATAGGCCTCGTAGTCGAGGAAGAGCTGCCGGCCCTGGACGAAGCCGCGAATGAGGACGGTCGGGTCCGGAGAGAAGCCCCAGTCGACGCCGAACCGCAGCACGGCGTCCTTCGGAGTCTCGAACTCCTCGACCTTCCAGTTGCGGAACACCCGGGCCTCGGAGTGCTTGAGGTACCCGCCGAGCCAGACGTGGGCGAACTTCTCCGGGTCGGTCTGTCGGTCGTACTCGGCCTCTGCGCGGAGAGAGTCTGGGAACCACGGGTTGTGGTAGTAGTGGGCCTCGACGACAGCCGCATCTCGTGGCTTGTTGGGGCCGCGGAACAGCACGTCGATCGGATCGGTGTCGTGGACGGGGTTCCACGAAGCCCAGATCTGAGATCTGGGCTTGCGGATGGTCGGGCGCAGGAGATCGAGCGAGCGCTTGGAGATGGCCTGGGCTTCCTCGATCCAGGCGACATCGAAGCCCTCGAGAGACTTGATCGACTCCGAGGTGTGGTCCGACAGTCCGTTGAAGATGACGAGGCCTGAGCCTCTCTTCGCTCGGATCTGCGTTGCTTTGACATCGAAGTAGTCCTCTACGCCATGCGACCGGATCTTCTGCTCGATCGTCCTCTTGACACTATGCTCTAGGCTTCTCTGTGTCTCCCGGCAACACACCGCACTGAGGTCCTGGTTCTGGACCATCCGCGCCACGAGAAGGTCCGCGAACGTCCAGCTCTTGCCCCCGCCCCGGCCCCCGTGGATCCCCAGGTATCGCGGCCCCTGCTGCAGCAGCGGAGCCATGCACTCCGGAATCTGGATCTCCAGGCTCGTCCCGCGTGCTTGCATCTGCGCCGCCTCGGGTCAGACGGAACACGACCTCCTCGATCTCACGCAGCGGCTTGACCTCGGTTTCGCGCTCACCCGTCTCTCGCCACTTCATCCGGCACTTCGCCCAGAAGATCCTGGGGATGGGGGTTCCGGTCTTCGCCTTCGCCGCCTCGAACGCCGGCCGCGCCACTCGCTCGTTCGCCCACGAGATGCCCTTCCGGACGGCGGCCACGAGCGTGACTGGCTCCTTGCGGCGCTTCAGGACGTCCCGCCAGGCCTGCGCGATTGGCCGCCCTCCGTCCTGCAAGTCCTCGACCGGGAGGTCCACCGCAGCCGCGATGTCCACCAGCGGGAGGCCGATGCCGGCGAGATCCGAGACTCGCTCCCAGAGTTCCGCGGCGGTCTTCGGGGGCCGGGGCGGGGTTGCTTCGTCCCTCGCCCGCTGCTCACGCTCGGCGCGCTGGACCGGAGGTTTCCCGTCCTTCCGACGCCGGCCGCGAGGGCGCGGAGGCTCTCCAGGCTTCCGCCGTGGCCCTCGTTTCCACTTCGACTTGTCCCCTTCGCGAGCAGCCTGCGTCGCCTGTTTGTCGGCCTGCGGGCCTGTGGTGGTCGGCCTGTCGGCGGCAGCGCTCATACCTGGAGCGTAAATGCTGGGGACGAGGTCCACAACCGCGAGGTTTCGGCTTGACTACGTTTGGCGCGGTTTGGCGCGAAAATAGACGTTTGGCGCGGATTGACCGGACATGGCGCGGTTTGGCATACTTTGTCCCACGAGAGGTGAGAGGATGAGGGACTGCCTGCAGGTGCCCGGCTCTCTGGTCGACTACCAGTTCGTCTCGTCGCAGACGGTGAGGCGGCTCGTCGGAGGGATCTCACGCCGGACGATGCTGCGCTGGATCAGGGCCGGTTACCTACCGCTCCCCGTCACGATCGGTGGCCGTGATTGCTGGCGCGTCACAGTCATCCGCGCTTGGCTCGAGCGTCACATCGAAGATGGCGCGGCAAGCGCAGTCGACAGCTCGGCCTGATCGACCGAGCCATTTCCACGCAGCAGCCTCGCGGCCGGTCTGTGTCCATCGGGCGACCAAGGCGTCGAGTCTTGGCCCGAAAGACGCCTGGCGAGGCCGTTATCACGAACGAGATGCATCCTCGGGACGTCCCCAGGCCATTTTCGGGACCCTTTTTGTTTGATGCTCGCATAAACGAGGGCGCCCTCCCGAGCATCGCGATCCAGTCCCAGAGGGGGTCTGCCCCCCCAGGGGCCCGCCTGCCCTCGGAGGGAAAAACTCCCTAATTCGCACCCGAGGCCAACGGTGGCCTCAGGAACGCCGAACGATGGCAGATCCGCTCTGGATGCGGGTTCTCTACAGGTACGGCCTGCGCATCTCGAGGACGGTCGGGTCCGTGTCGCTCACGGCCGGCTCCACGACCCGGCAGGTGCGCGCCTCATCGACGCACGCCTGCAGTCGGATCGCCCCCGTGAACGGCCGTCCGCTCTGGACGTACGGCATCCACCCGTCGAAGAAGCGGCAGTACGCGGCCAGCTCGTGCTCACGCAGGAACGTGCACCGATCGCACCGACCCGCAAGCGCCCCACTCGCAGACACCTCGCCCATCAGGACGAACTTCACGCAGGACCGACCTCCTCATCGCACCCGGGGCAGTACGCCCGATGCATCTCCATGGACGCGCCCAGCTGGCGCAGGATCGCGCACAGGGTGAGCCGCCCTTCATCGGGCAGCGTCTCGTCCCACCAGCGATAGCGCAGCGGGCAGTCGAGCGGGACGATCAGGGTCACCCCCTCGATGCGTGGCAGGGCCTCGCGCGTCACGCGGCCTCACTGCGCTCCAGCTGCACGACGTCGAACGACGCGCAGCGCGAACCGGAGAACCGGCGGCGGTACTCCTCGCGGATCTGCTGGCGCTTGCGATCCTGCTCGCGGCAGTAGTCGTCCCATCGAGAGGAGTCCTCGGCGATCGCCGCCACGAGTCCGGACGGCTTCGCGGGAGGGGCCGGCTGGTCTGGCTCGTCCGGAACGAGCGCCAGGGCGTCGTCGAGGAACCTGTGCAACGTCTCGAGACTGGCCCATCGCCTGCCGCGCTGGGGATGCTCGAGCGCGGCGCGCACCCGGGCGAGCGAAGCCTGCTCGAGGATCTCGCGGGCCATCCTGAGCGGTTCCATCGACGGCAGCTGTCCGAACAGCTTGATCAGGGCGGTCACGTCATCCTTGCTCGGCGAACTCTTCATCGGGCGTCCACTCCTTCCCGAGGGTCTTCCAGCACGGTTGAGACTTCGCGATCAGGGCGTCGGCGTGCTTGGTGAGCGACCCGACGCCGACAATCGAGCCGCTCCAGAACGGATCCTGCAGACCGTAGACCACGGCGAACTGCAGCCGGCGGGTGTCCTTGTAGCGCTCGGCCAGCTTGTTGAGCTGGATGGCGTCCTCGGCCGCCTTGGGATCGCCTGTCTCCGGAACGACGTGAAGGTCGACGTCCGGCTGGTACTTGCGCATCAGGGCCGTGAAGAACTCCCACACGGCGCGAGCGGGAGCGGAGAGGGACGCCCTCCTCGGGGCCTTCTTCTCCGGCTTCGGTTTGGCGACCTCAGGGGGAGGGTCACTTTTCTCGTCCGGCGACGCAGTCGCGGGACGAAGAGAAAGAACTACATCTGCATCTACATCTACATCTACAGGCTGATTTGAGCGTGAGCACTGCGTCAGAGTACCGTCAGCAGGCGTCAGCGTACCGTCAGCAGGCGTCAGCGTACCGTCAGCAGGCGTCAGCGTACCGTCAGCAGGGCGTGACTTCTGGGCGTACCTTGCCTGCCGCGCCGCTCCGAGCTCCCGAGACGTGTCCGACTTGAGGCGCTCACGCCAGGTCTCGTAGGTGACGATCTTCCATCCTCCCTCGATCGGAAGCAGGCGGCGACCAGCCGAAGACGGGTCGGAGCTGTCCGGATCAGGCGCGCAGAACGCAGCGATGGCCTCGGCCGCCGCATCTCGCGAGATGTTCGCGCGGCGCGCCAGGCTCGCCACCGACTCCTGGACGCGGCCATTCTTGTCGGTGACCAGCAGCAGAGTCACCCAGCAGATCCTGGCCTCGGCCGACATCTCCCAGACGGACGAGCTGAGAATCCTCTGGTCGAGCTTCACGTAGGACACCGCACTACCTCCTGCTGACAAGCGCCTTGCACAGCGCTGTTCCAAGGCTGACCGGCCAGGCGTTGCCGATCTGGCGCACCTTGTCTCTCTTCGTCCCGGCGAACCGATAGCTGGTCGGAAAGGACATCGCGGCCGACAGCTCGTGAGGCTGCAGCATCCGAAACTGGATGTCGAGCTGCTGCCCGTTCACCTGGGGCATCACGAGGCCGAACCGGTCGCGAGCCGTGATCGTCGGCAAGGGGGAAGTGACGGGCGACACACCCCCGGTCGAGTAGTACGAGCTGATGAACGGCTGAATCAGCGCCTGAGCGCCAGCGGCCGCGATCGTAGGCAGCGGCTGAGTCACTGGTCGACAGGAGCCTCCGCTCTGCTGGGGAAGTACGAACGGCTGACACAGACCGACATGGGTGCCCTGCGCGGCGATCGTCGGACAGGGCTGATCGATGGACAGCGGACCCATGTGCTGGCGCAGGATCACCAGGAACGGCGCCAACTGCTGGCCCGAGATGCGCTCGAGCCCGTCCAAGATCCGGGCCATGGTCTTCCTGGAAAGAGGCTTGCGTCGGCTGAAAATCGACTGGCCCTCCAGCGACCAGTCGATCACGTCCCGCGCGGGAAGCCACCGCTCGGTGCTTCCGAACAGGTTGCGGCCACCGTCTCTTGAGTGCGATGGACTTGGCCACTCGATGCGCCGACGATCACGCCGTGCCTGAATGAACAGGCGATGTCGTGTCGTCGGGTCTCCGTAGTCGGCCGCATTCAGGACGCGATGCTCGACGTGGTAGCCAAGCGACTTCAGCGCGCCGACCCACGCCGCGAAAGTGGCGCCCTTGCGCGAGCGGACCGCCCGACCGTCGACTCCGACCGGACACCAATCCAGGAACTCCGGGACGTTCTCGACCAGCACGGCGTCGACGTACAGCTCCTCGCACCATCTCACGATCGACCACGCGCTTGATCGGGCCTGCTCTGTCACAGGCCGGCCGCCCCTGGCTCGACTGAAGTGGACGCACGAAGGCCCTGCCAAGAGCACGTTGAGCCGGCCGCCCGGGACGACCTCGCGAGGATTGACCGTGTCGACCGCTTCACAGAGATGGCGCGCTGTCGGATGGTTGCTCGTGTGCGTCTCGACAGCCGTCGGCCAGTGGTTGATTGCCAGCAGATCGAGCGCCAGGCCGAGCTCGTCGCACGCCTTGCGCAGGCTGGTGCTGGCGCCGCCCGCGCCGGCGAAGAGGTCGGCCGCAAGTACGGTCCTCATCGGTCCCTCCGGAGCAGCGCGCACGGATGAATGTCGAACCAGTCCATCAGCCTGAGCAACGTCTCGGCCGACGGGTCTTGGACGGCCCGCTCGACTCGAGCGAGGGTCGTGAACTGGATGTTGATGATGCCCGCCGCCTCTCTGAGCGACAGGCCCAGCTTCCGGCGCCACGCCTTGACGCGGAGGGCGAGATCCTTGCGAGCCCACTTGTAGAGTGCCATCACTTCCCCTCCAGCCACTTGCGGGCCGTCTCCTGGACATCCCAGTCCTCGACGTTCTCGTGATCCAGAACATCCATCAGCCCCTCGATCAGCTCCCTCGCCTCCGCGCACCGAGGGCAAGCGGCTGGCGCCCCCTCAGCGGCCCGCGCGAGCAGCCCCCGCACGACGCACACGGCTCCGGTCAGCGACTCCGGCAGCTCGCCACCGTGACCCGCCCGGCCGATCGCGTCGAGCGCGACGAGTTCCTCGTGGGTCAGCCCGGGCGGCACGTCGGCCGTGGCCTGCTGGGCGGGGAGGGCGGCCTCCTGCTCGACCTGGCGCGGCCGGGCCGACTCGACCTCGCGGAGATGCTTGATGCACAGGTCTCTGGCCCGTTGCTTCGATTCGCACAGCTCGCACGGAGAGGCGGTGTCGTGGATCGGGCACCTCTCGCACGAGCAGATGGCTCCGATGATCCCGAGGTCGCACTGAGCGCACACCCAGGGTTCTCTCTCGTCCATCACGCTCGCCTCCTCAGCTCGATGAACCTCTCAGTGGCTCCCGGAAGCTTGTCCACGTAATCCCTCACGACCTCCCACCCCTCGATCTCGATGCACGGCCGCGAGAGGACGCGGAGGGCTTCCCGCTCCTCGGACGACAGCTCGCCCTCAAGCATCTCGTTTCGGAGCATCCACAGCGCCTCGTCTCTCGTCACGCCTTCCTCCTCTTCACGTTTCGGACGCACCGCTCAGCCGCGATCCGGAGGGACGATCCGATTCCGACGACCTCGCTGGCCGAGTGCGGCACCTCGATCGTCACACGATAGCTCCAGTAACCCGGAGCCCCGTGCCGATAGACCGCGAACGGACCCCAGATGATCAGCTCGCGTAGAGCATCGCCGAGCCTATCGTCGTCACTCATCGCCCTTCACCTCCTGGAGCGCCTTGGACGCCCGGATCGACACATCCCGCACCGCCGGATCTCCCGTCTCGTACTCCCAGTCCGCGATCTCCTCCAGCGCCGCCACGGCCACCGCGAGGCGGCGGGACAGGGACGCTACGCTGTTGGCTACGGGGTCGCGATCGTGGCCAACCCACCCGGCTCGCTGGGCGTTGCGGAACCACGCATCGGTCATCTCCTTCTGCTCAGCCAGTTCCTTCCGCAGCCGCTCGTTCTCCTCCCTCAGCCGCTGCTCGCTGTCGGCGCACTCGGCGAGGGCCACGTCGGACGCACGCTGCGCGATCTCCATCGACTCGATCAGCGCCGACTGGTTCGCCAGCTCGTTGACCAACCAGGGGGCGCACTGGATCAGCCGGGAGTGCGTCTCGCTGCGGGGTCCGTTGCCGACGATGGCGATGTTCACCGTCCCGTCTTTCTCAGTCGCCTGGATCATCCAGAACCTCTCGTGACGGACAACGCTATCCGTCCGGTCCCAGATGTCGGCCATCTCCTTCAAGAACTCGTCGCGGTTCCACTCGTTGGGCTCGGTGGCGCACAGTCGCCACTCCCCCGGCGTGGCCGCATCGCACAGAGCACGCAGGTAGGCGATGTCGGAGGAACTCATCGGTTCCGGCTCCTGTCGCTCGAGAACCCGTCCGGATACCGCGAGCGGAGCTTCTCCGCGTTCTGAGCGGCGATCTCTCCGAGCGTGAACCCCAGCACGTTCGCGATGTTCGCGACGTACCAGAGCACGTCGCCGAGCTCCTCCGTCACCTTCGCGTAGGGCAGGTCGTGCCCGTGGGAGACGTGCTTCTTCACGAGGTCTGCCACCTCTCCCGACTCACCGCAGAGGCCGAGGGCGAAGGCGGCGAGACGGAGCTGTCCGTCCGCAAGAGGAGACGCCGTACGGACGGCCTCCCTCTGGTAGTTGTCCATCTGCCCGAGGTCATCCTCGGCTCTTCTAGCGAACTTCACTGCGGCCTCCTCGGCGTGAGCTTCAACCTGTTCCGACCCTGGATCCTCTGCCAGCAGAGCGAGCATGTGACCTGCTGCGGTTCATCCACGAGCAACCGCGCGTGGGCGTGTCCGCAGCGAGCTCGTACCTCTCCGTCCTCGTGGACGATCCGGAGATGCCTGACAGGATCTGTGAACTTCACCACGACGAGCCCCCCATCACGATCCCGCACGTCAGCCCCCGATCGAACGACGTGACCGCCACGGCCAAAGCCGCCCAGTGATGATCGACCGTGAACTCCTTGAGAGGCCCCGGGGCGACCTCCCAGATCGGACACGGGGTGTGCTCGCGCCCACGCCAGCCCTTGCCCTTACAGATGGGACAGCGGACGCCCTTATAGGTGCGGTCGCTCCCGAACCGGTCGATGAGCACCTGGCGAACCTGAGGCACCCGGGCCCTCGGGTCTCCACACAGATGCAGGTTGATGGTCGGCTTGGAGATGAGGATCGACACGTGAGGCCACGCCTCGACGAATCGACCCGCCCAAAGCGCGGTCAGGTAGAGGTCCTGTCCGGCGGGCTTCCCTGTGGTGTAGAGCCACTCGACGGCGAGCAGTTCACAGGTGCTTCGGCAGGCCGCTAGCTCGGCCAGGACGGCGGCGTTGGAGCTGTGACCGCAGCGGACAGGCTGTCCCTGGTCCAGCTCCACCCATCCGGACATCTCCGGACCCGGGTCAATCGCAAGCCGCCTCACCGACCCACCTCCCTCGGACACGTCACGATCTCGTCGCAGAGCCGGGCCGGTAGCGTCCGATCAACGCACTGGTGCTCGTAGGTGCACCAGCACTTCCCGCCCGACAGCGCGACCCACTGGCACGGCATGCAGCTACTCAGCCACATCGCGCGTGCTCCTGACAGAACTGCGCCAGACTCACCGGGTAGCTGACGAGCGCCGGAGGGTTGACGAGGGATCCCCTCGAGTCCTCCGTGCTCATCAGCGCCAGCGGGGTGTGGAGGTCGAGGTGGGCCGACTGCCCGACCGACTCGCACACCGTGCAGACGGCGCGGAGGCCGTGGTTGCCGCAACGGAGCTGGATCATCACCGCGCGCCTCCCGTCCCCGTCCGCACGCTGATCTGGCTCTCCTCGTAGCACTGGATGCCGCCCACGACATCCTCCGCGTCCCGCCCCAGCGACGCGACGAGCGTCCGGATCTTCTTCTCGTCCACCAGGAGGTAGGGGCGCTTCACCAGCTGCTCGTTGACAATGCGGAACGCCCACCGCTTGCGCGAGCTCACGCCGGCCGCCATCGGCTTGGGCAGCGCAACAACCGGCGCAGCCATCGGAGCGTCGAGGATCGCCTCGGCCACGGCGCGGTTCCCGCTCTTCTCGATCTGGGCGGCCTCGGCCAGACGCCGGTCCTCCTCCTGCTTCCTGAGCTGCTCCTGGATCCTCGCCTCCTCCTCCCGGCGCCGCTTCTCCTCGGCCATCTGGTACTCGCCCATCGTGCGCTTCAAGATCTGCTCGGCCTTGGCCGGGGCCTGCAGCATCTCCGTCTCGAGGGCCGTGATCCGCTTGTGCGCTTCGTGCGCGGCCTTCTTCGGGCCGGCGAACTTGTCGGCGATGCTCTTCTTGAGCGTGACCACGTCGCGCAGCATCGCCCCGGCGACCTCGAACTCCTGGTGAGTCGCGATCGAGAGCCCGGCCGCCCGCGTCACGAGGGCCTGCCCCTCGTCGACCAGCGGCTTGGTGTCGATCTCAGTTCCCGTCGTCATCGTCTGTTCCACGGATCCTCCTGGGCAGGACGTACTTGTTGTAGATCAGGCAGCAGGCCTGGAAGTCGGTGTAATCCCTCGCGTCTCTCAGGTCAGTCTTCTTGAAGGTTCCGTCGGACTTGAGCTGCACAGCCATCCGACGGAGCGGCTTCACGGTCGGCTTGTCGAACCTGTAGGCGTCGTCGTAGGCGGCGGTCTGGAGTCCGGCGAACGACGCGCCGCCGGTCTTCCAGTCGATCAGGGAGAGCTCCCCGAACGCCTCGGCGATCAGATCGGGCATCCCGGCGAACCGCCAGACCGGGTGCCACACGGGCCGCTCGATCACGAGCTGCGGACTGCGGTAGATCCCGGCCGCGTCGATGAACGCGACCGCGGCCTCGACGTAGCCCTTGATCCGCTCGTCGAGGGAGCGGCAGTCGAGCCGGCCGTGCAGCAGGTACTCGATGGCCGCGTGCACCGCGGAGCCCCGGGCACACGCGAACTCGGTGAACCAGGATCGGTCCACGATCCCGAGGCCGGTCAGGATCTCGGAGACCCCGCCGACCCGCTTTCCGTCGAAGGAGTACTGGTGTCGCTCGAGGTCGAGCGCCAGCCCGCCGCCGTTCTCGCTCACGTCAGATGAGCTCCAGGGAATCGAGGTTCAGCTGGCCTTCCTTCTTCCCGGGCGACATCCGCACCTCGACGGCCAGAGCGTCGGCCATCGCCTGCTGGGCGGTCTCGTAGACGGAGTCGCTGAACGTCGAGGCGACCCGCCCATCGGAGAGCGTGATCTTGTAGAGGGTCCACGGCCCTTTGGCGCCCTCGCCCTTCTTGGCCACCTCGGCCCCGGTCACGGAAACGCCTTCGGGCGGCGATCCCTGCGGTCGGGAGTTGGGCTGCTTGATCGGAGCCGGCTCGTCGTCGGGCGCGTCCTCGGCCTGGGCGAAGATGTCGCTGGCTCCCGTGACGAGCTTGATCACCGCCACGAACGCCCGCTTTTCCGCCATCGAGAGGATGGTGTGGGCCATCTCTCCGGGATCGGTGCGGACCTGGATGTACTCGTCGCCGTTCTTCTTCCAGAACACGCGCCGGCGGTGTTCGGGCTGGGCCTCCCATTCCTTCGGATGAACGGGGGCCCTCCATCTGTACTTCTTCTCGCGTGTCGAGCAGACCCCCTCCGTGCAGCCCAGCTCCGCGCCGTCGCGGCTTTTCGCCGTCGCCCGGACGCGATAGGAGACCTCCTCATCGGTGAGGAGCTCGTACATCACTTCGTGATCGACGCGGATCTGGAACAGGACCGCGATCTTCTCGGCTCCCGGCTTGAGCAGGGACGGTCTGTCTCCGCATCCGGGGATCAGTCCGTAGTGCACGTCGCGAATCATCACGCTCCGCATGCACTCGGCGATCAGGCTCACCCGCGCCTTGATCTCGGCGGCCGGGACGCACTCGGTCACGAGGCCCTGAGGCCTGACCTCGGGAAGATTCTCTCCGCGCATCATCTTGAACTCCTGCGCCCCTCTTCGGAGGCGCCATCTGAGCGTTCAGGGTTGGGTCAGTAATCCTCGAGCACGCAGAGCCGCGGGAGCGACTTCACGGCCTCCCGGAACCCGGCGATCTCGTCCTCGATCGCCTGCTGGGCCAGCGTCTCCAGGTCGGCGGCGTTGAGCTCGAATAGGAGCGCTCGCGGCTGGTCGCGCAGCGAGATGTCGATGTCGAGAGTGAGCGGGTACCGCCGCAGCGACCCGCGCGCGTACTGGATCTCGCACTCGATCGTGGAGGGGAGCGCCGCGGCCGTCGCCTTCGAGTTGACGGTGACCTCGAGGGAGTAGGCGTTGCCTCGCTTGCCCTCGCACAGGGTGGGCTCGCTCTCGACCTTGACCCCGGAGCCGAAGGAGATCTTGCGGAAGTCGCGGAGCACGTTCGGGAACTCCCGGATGCTCGGGCGGAGCCTCTGGAGCAGCGACACGAAGGCGCGATGCTCCACGGGCTTCGCTCTGGACTGCAGGAGGAGGGCGCACTGAGGAGAGAGCTCGCGCCCGTAGACGAAGGTCGTGCGCTGGTCCCGATCGTCGAGGACGAACTGAGCGCCGTTGACGCCGAAAACGACCGTCATCCAGTCGCCGTCCGACTGCGCCCGGCGAGCCTCCTCGAGCACCATCGCGGTGAAGCTCTCGATGTTGCTGACGGAGCGCTTCCGCCCGGGCCAGCGGTCCAGCTCGAGGTACCGGCTCGACTGGTCCTCGTAGATGAAGATCCGCCCGGACCCGTCGTCGAGCTTCACGACGGTGTCACGGTTCGCCGTTCTCAGGTCGGTGAGGTACTCGATCGCGTCCTTGATCACTCGCGATCACCCCCCGCTTCGGCCGGCACGACCTCGAGCGGGAGCCTGCCCTGGTCGGGATCCTCCGACACCAGGTCGCCGCGCTTGTCGATCCAGAGACGCACCGGGAACGCGCCGGGCTCGGGCAGGGAGGTCTTGATCTGCGCGGCGATCGTGAGCTCCCGGCCGCCCTGCGGCTTCACGACGAGCGAGAGGGTGAGCGACGCCTTCGCGTTCGCCTTCTCCGCGGCGTCGGCGACCTTCCGGACCGCATCGTCCAGCGCCTCCGACAGGTACTTGGTCTCGCCTCCGTGTCCGACCTCGATCGAGTTGGACAGCTTGTCGAACGTCATCAAGCTCTTCATGAAGTCTCCCTTCAATTCTCGCCCTGTTCCTTGCACTGCACGAACTGACCGCGCGCGTTCAGCCGGTACCAGGTCTTCGCCTTGAGACTGCCTGGACCGGAGCCGACCCGGGCACAACGCATCTCCCCGCGCTGCTTCTTCTCGTTCCACCAGGCGAGACAGATGCAACCGAACTCGCCCGCTCGCGCGCGGCCATCGAAGCCGGTGACCACGGACGCCGATCTGTACCCGGTCGCGCTGGACGCCGAGCTGTCCCCGGTCGCGCTGGACGCCGAGCTGTCCCCGGTCGCGCTGGACGCCGATCTGTCCCCGGTCGCGCTGGACGCCGAGCTGTACCCGGTCGCGCTGGACGCCGATCTGTACCCGGTCGCGCTGGACGCCGAGCTGTACCCGGTCGCGCTGGACGCCGATCTGTACCCGGTCGCGCTGGACGCCGAGCTGTCCCCGGTCGCGCTGGACGCCGATCTGTACCCGGTCGCGCTGGACGCCGATCTGTCCCCGGTCGCGCTGGACGCCGAGCTGTACCCGGTCGCGCTGGACGCCGATCTGTACCCGGTCGCGCTGGACGCCGAGCTGTCCCCGGTCGCGCTGGACGCCGAGCTGTC
>JBAZUV010000024.1:0-40684 GCA_041661185.1 Elusimicrobiota bacterium | reverse complement strand
CGAGGCCAATGAGCTGTTTCACGAACATCGGCAGCGTCGAGAGAATTACTTACGCCATTTTCAGCAGGATGAACAGGATCTGGCGGGAGAAGCCCCTAAAAATTACACAGAACTCTTGACGTCACCCCCCCCTCGACCTCACCCACTTTTTCCGGCGGGTCCTGGAGCCGAGGGGAAACACCCTCCCTTCCCCCGCGCCCCTGGGAACTGGTTCCCCCCAAGCCGTGGGGCCCCCTTCACGGGAGCGGGAGGGTGTTTCCCCTCGACTCCACCCGCCGTGTTTTCGTCGGGTGAGGTCGAGTTTTGAGCGTGGGTCCTACTCAAGGAAGGCCGCAGCTTGGGGGTTCTTCTTCCCCGCTGAAAAGAGACCTGGACCTCTGGGGATACTGTCCCTCGATATCGCCGAGGAATGCGACTCAAGATGTCCATGTGGAATGCTGCTGAGACAGCTCCACATCCAAAGGGTGTTTATGGGTTTGCGCCGCATAGCTCGCCTGTTTTTTATTGCTGGGAACAGGAATCCCAAGGATAACCGCCCTTCCTTTGGCAGCACCCACACCCAAGAACTCGACATCACCCGGCGCAAACAGCGGGTGGCGGAGGGGATGGAGACCCTCTTCCCGCTCCATTCGTGCGGGTGCAGGGTATGGGGCGGGAAGAGGGTCTCCATCCCAGGCCGCCGGGACCCGCAGGGAAAGCGGGTGAGGTCGAGGAAGAAGCCTTTTTTAGGGCTCGCGCACTTTTATGATCTTGGCGGCCCGAAGGATGACCCTCTTTTCTTCTTGCGACCCGGGCGGCCGATAGCCGACATCAATCGGGGCTCCGGCTCTGCGATGAAGGAGCTTGGCGCAAGCAGGTGCGTCGAGGCCGATGCACGTATCCGCGCTGGCGTGAACGATCAAGCTTCCAATCGGGATGCCCGCTCGCTCGGCCGGGGAATCCGGGGCTATCTTCGCGACGCGCGGGCCTTCGGCGCTCTGGCGCAGCACCAGCCCCAGCCCCTCGGATATTTCGACGCCGTGGCGGCAGCGCACCTTCACGGGCTTGCCGCGTCCGTTCTTGAGCACTTTGAGGGTTACGACGTCGCCGGCATTGCCGTTCATCAGGACCCAGGGATTATAATCCTGGAGCTTTTCTCCGGAGATTTCGACGATCTCATCGCCGATCGAGAGGCCCGCGTCGGCGGCGGAAGAGCGCGGCAGTATGGAAGTCACGCGCAGACGGTCGCCGACCCACTGCGTGCCGGTGACGCCGATGCCCCAGACGTTCTGCTCCAGCTGCACCTCGACCTCCTCGAGCAGCCGCACGGCCAGCCATTCTCCGACGCCCAGCCGGATGCCGACATGGCCCAGGATGACGCCGCCGGAACTCGTCTCCCAGCCCGGAGCCTCGACGACGCACGCCTTGACGGGCACGCCTCGGCCCTCGGCCGCGTCGGTCAAGCGATAAAAATAGAGGCGCAGGCGCGCCGGCTTGAACGGCTGCTCTTGGAGCGGGGAAGCCTCGATGACCTCGCCGTCGAGCACGCTGCCCGGCGCGATCAGGCGGCGATCGTTTTGGGCCTGCACGCCGAGCGTCACCGCCTGGAACTTGAGCCCGACGGGAGCGCCGCTCTCAAGCCCCCCCTTGGGGAGGCTCTTCGGCAGCAGCCGCAGCCACAGCCGGGTCCCCTCCGCGATCGTGTGCCCTTGCGCAACGCCCGGGCCGGAGGCGAGCATGGCCCACCGCGCCTTGTACCCGTCGGCCTTGGCATGCACCTGAGGCCCCTCGGGCGGGGGCTTGCCGGGCCCGAAAAGCCGCGGCACCGGGACCGTGACGGAAGAACAGCCGATGCCGGCGGACGCGGCGAGCAGAGGAAGAAGTCTCTTGATCGGCTGCATGCCTATCTCCCGCTCCCGCTGCAGCACTGCGCCACGCAGCCTTTCGGAGCGGGCTTGAAATCGCAGAGCGTCCAGTTCGCCTTGGCGCAGGCGGGGCAGCGGACCTGGTCGATGTGCCGGTTGCCCTCCTCGACGCCGCCGTCGTTGGAGCAGCTCAGGCTGAGCCCCCAGCCCGCCATCGTCGGGATGCGCACGTAGCAGCTGCCCGAGATCAGCGCGTTGACGCAATCGATGCATTGGCGCTTGAGTTCGCTCGGGCCGGCTTGAGGCTGCCCGCTATCGGCGGTGTATGAGGCGGGCGCGGAGCCCGTCGAGGAGGGCTCCCCCGCCGGATTTCGGCCGCCGTCGGCCGGCGGAGCGCCGAAGAGCGCCTCGCCGAGGGCTCGGCCGAACGCGGCGCCGCTCTCCTCGGCCGTCGGGGCGCCCGACTGCGGCGCTGTCGTCGCCTGTTGGGCCGCCTGATCGGCGGCAGCGGCGGCCGATTGTTGGGCCGCCTGATCGGCAGCGGCGGCCGCGGCCGCTGCTTGCTGGGCCGCCTGGTCGGCGAGGTGCTTGCGGCGGGCGCCAAGGACCTTGCCGGTACGATCCAAGGAATCGTCGGGCGGCAGGGTCTGCGCCGCCCGGCCTGGATCGGGAGCGAGCAGGTCCCGGCCGGCCTGGACAGCCAGCTGGAGGGCTTTGCCGCGTCCCTCCGAGAGGCAGGCCTTATTGTCCTTCGACGACTTCCGGACCAGGCCCAGCGCGAGGTTCGCTTTTTGAATGGCCTCGACATTGCGCCCCTTATCGAAGGCGTCCTGAGCGGCTTGCACCGCGGCGGCCACCGCGTCGCGCTCCTTCAATCGATCCTCGGCTTGGCGGCCATGAGCCTCGGCGGCCTTGGCCAGCTTGGCCGGCCCGGAACACGACTTCGCGGTCGGGCTCGCGCCGGACAGTCCGTCGAACAATACGACCGTCACGGCATAGTCGTCGACCGCCTCTTCCAGGGCGCACGCGGCCAAGGCATTGTCGCCGGCGGCCGCGTAGCTCTCCATGGCCTTCGCATCTTCGAGCAGGCTCTCGGCGTCGGCCTCCACGACGTCCATGCCTTTGGCGTCGGCGGCGCAAGCGGCAGGCAGCTTCTTCAGAATAGAGCGGGCCTTCGCTATCTGGCGCAGCGCATGGCCCCAGTTGCAGCCGTAAAGAGTCTCTTGCTGCGCGTCGCGGTACGCCTCGCCCGCTTGAGCAAAGGCCTCTTGGGCGGACTTCGCCCGCGAGGCGGCCGCCGTAACGGCGCTGTAGAAGCCGCCCAGGAGGCCGTTTTGAGAGCGTTTCACGGCCGCGTCCTTCTCGAGCTCGGCAAGCTCCTTGACCGCAGCCGTCAACTGGCACGCCTCCAGCGCGCCGAGCGCCGCGTTGAGCTGCTCCTGCCGGCGAGGGTAGAGACTCGACACGCTGAATCCGGCGTTGAACGCGTCCAGGTTCGCGCCGTCCCACAGGCCGAAGACCACGTTGTAGGAGCCGGGGGCCAACCCCGCGGGGATCGAGAGCTTGTACTCGACGGGAACGATGTCGTCGTTCTTGAAGATGCGCTCGCGCTTGGCTGCGCCCTCCTCATCCTCGCGGCCGACGGTCTCGGTCACCCCGAGGCTGTCCTTGGGCTGCAGCCCGGCCACTCGATACTCGACGCGGATGAGCAGCGAGTCTCCGTGGTCGTAGTCGTAGCCGTCGGCGGCCTTGCCGTTGCGGACGTAGTCCGCGTCCCTGCGCCAGCGCGCCCACGGTCCAGGCTTTTCCTGCACGTTCTTCCAGTAGGCGACTCGGTCGTGGGCAAGATGGCGGAAGGGCGGCCAAGCCTTCTCCTCTCCGCGAGTGGAGAACACCTCCATCCAGGCCGCCGCGATGTCGTGCACGGAAACCTGCTTGCCCTCGCTCCAGGAGGCCTCCAGGCCCAGCGCCTTCTCATAGGCGTTGGCCTCGCTCTGCCAAGGGCCGGGATTGTCCAAGGCGGCGTCGAGCACCAGCTTCCCGCTCGTCTCCTCCGCCGGCTCGATGCCGAACGTCGGGTGCGCATCAAGCCATCTCTTAAGATCGTCGTAGTTCTTCACGGCGGCGTTGACCGCCGAGTTGGCGCCGGCGTCTCCGGAGGTCGACATCTGGCTGATCAGGGTGTAGAGCATCTCGTTGGCGTCTTTGATCATCCACCACTTGCCGATATATTTGTCGATGGCCGGAAGCAGCTTGTTGTCCTTGCGGTATTCCTCGGCGGCGTCGCCGGCGCGGCCGGCGGCCAGCTGAAGGAGGAGGTTCTTGTCCACGGTCCCTTTCTTGGCGGCCTCGTCCATGAGCTTGCCGATGTCCTCCCCATTGAGGACCTTCCCCCATATAAACTCTCCCTTCTTGCTCCCAAAAACCTTCTTGAGCGCGTCGCCCAGGCCCGCGCGCTCGCCGGCGAGCCCGCCCAGCTTGTCGGCGAGGACCTTGGCCGCCCCCATGGCCACTTTGTCCTGGAGGCTCCGCTCCGCGGCGGCGTCCGGGATGATGAAGCGCTTATAGAGTGCGACGGCGTAGTAGCGCGGGACATGCGTGTCGGTCGTGAGCGACTTGACCCAATACTCCTTGAGTCCCGACTTGAACAGCTCGGCCGTGACGCCCTCGACGAGTCCCGAGCCGAACTCCATGGCGGCCTTCTTGAAGGTCTCGAGATCCTTGACGTCGCGGAACTTCGCCGCCCCTTCGATCATGTTGTCGATCACCTTGTCGACGACGGCGTCCGAAACCTGGATCAGCGAGTCTCCCATCTCGTTGAGGAAATCGCTGATGAAGCCCGCGAAGTAGGCTTGGTCGAAGGCTTGCCGGGCGACGGCGTAGCCCAGCTCGGCCTGCTTGTAGTCGATCTCGGCCTGAAGCAGGGCGGCTCGGCTCGCGGGATCGGTCTTTCCCCCAAGGTCCCGGCGCGCTTTTTCAAGGAGCCCCGCCCGGGCGTGCACTATGGAGAGCCACTGGGTGTTGGATGGGTCCAGGTTCCACGCCTGGGTGAGGCGATTCTCGAGAGCGTGATAGGAGACGTCGCTCAAGGAGACTTTAAGATCGCCGAGCCCCCCCGAGCCCAGCCAGGATTTTTGGAGCTCGGCATCCATATAGGCCCGGTCTCGGGTTCTGACGGCGGCGATCTGCTCGGTGAGGCGGGCCAGATGAGCCTCCGGGCCGTCGGAGCTTTGAGCGAAGGCCGGGCAAACCGACAGGATGGTTAAAAAAACTATCGCCGCGCGGAACATGCCGCCATCATACCAAGATTAACCGGGAAAATTCAGTTGGCCTCAAATCTGTCCATGTCTGAATTTTTTCCGGAAGGGGTTTCAACACGGCGAAAAGGGAACCTAATAACGGAAGCGGGAGCGGCGCGCGGAGGGGCGAGACAGGCGGGAGCGGCCGGAGTATCCTGAGGAGCCGAAGCGGGCAACCACGGAGAAGCGGTGGACCTCGCCCAAGTCGCGGTGCGAATAGAAAGCGTACTCCACGGAGCAGGGCCCGGCGGAAAGCGCGAAGCCGAGCATGGGTAAAGGCACCTCTCCCAACTCGCGGCCGGGCTCGAAGCGATAGCCCGCGCGCAGGCGCAGGACCCGGGCGATCCCGTATTCCCCGGCAAGAGAGAACGCGCTGCGGCCCGTGAAGGCCTCCTTGGATATCCCGACGCCCAGCCTTAATGTAGACTCCGGAACATAGGCAGCCTCCAGATCCAGCGCCGTCGGGAGCTTGAAATCCTCTTCGAGGAAACGCATCTTGGGACCGAGATTCCTCAGCACCGCTCCGAACTCCAAGGGCCGCTCCTCCCAAGGCTTGCCCAGCCAGCCGGCGTCCAAAGCAAAGCCGTTGGCCGAGTAGTGATCGATGGACTGCCGAAGGAACTTCGCATGGCCGCCGAAGCCTCCGCGCGAATATCCCACGCCCACGGCATCATCGGAGGCATTGAAGCCGCCGGTCAAGGAGCGGTCGGTCGCGCGGCCCTCGATGCGGTCGACCGCGAGCCGCAAGAACGAGATCCCCAGCACCCCCTCGCCCACGGGATGCGCGGCCGCGGCGTAACTCAGCTTCGAGCCCTCGAAATACGGGGCATAGGTGACGCTCAGCAGACTCTTCGCCTCAGCGCCCTCTCGGCTCAAGGCCCCTGGGTTGAGCATCCAAGAAGAGCCGTCCTCCTCTCCCAGCGGATATTGGAACACCGAAGAGGCCGCGGTGGGCGGGATCTTAAGGAACGCGGCGCCCACTCCGGCGGCCCAGGCCTCGGACCCCGACAACGCGACCGCAGAGAGAACGCACGTCAGACATCTGCCGTGAGCTCTCAGCAGCCCGCGGCAGAAGTCGATCGGAAAGCGAAATCGCTCGGCGCGGGACCGGGAGATCTTCATCGGACCACCGCCAAGCGCCCGGTCTTGCGCACGGGCTCAAGTCCCGGACTGCGGGCTTCCACGAAGAAGAAGTATACGTCCGGCGCCACGCCGGAGACGTCCCAGGTGTATTCATAAGCCCATTCCGGGCCGTGCCCGTCGTCGATGAGCCCGGTGGGGCCCTGCACGGTCGCATCATGCACCTTGGCCCCGGACTTGTCGTAGATGCGGATCTTGAGCTCCGAAGCCGTGGTCTCGGCATGGATCACGGGGTTGCTGCGCACCGCGGGGTTCGGGAACGCATAGACCTCCCCGAATCCGATGTCCGTCCCCCCTGCCAGGACGCCGGAGAGCAGACCGAAGGTCGAGAAATGAGAGGTCTGCGCGCGCACCGTATGCGCGGAAGCATCCAGCGTTGAGGAGAGCGGCGTCCAGCGGCCTGAGGCGGTATCGAGCCAAGCGATGCGCATCTCGGAGGCCGCTATCCCCGCGGTTGCGGCCGGGTCATAGGTAAAAGTGAGCTGCGCGGGGAGATTGAGCGCATGCTGCCCGGAGCCCAGGGACAGTTCCGCGCGCGCCAGCATCGAAGGCCCGATGCCCGCGAGCGAGGATTGATGCTTCAAGGACATCGACAGCGTGTCCGTGGACGCGCTCACGGCCCCCGCGGGCAGGTCCACCTGCAAGGACTGCTGAGCCGTGGGATCGCCCACGACCACGCTGTTGACCTTGTAGTTTGCAATGGTCTCGGAACGCCTCTGCTCTCCGCCCGAATTCTCCTCATCGCAATCCGGATTAGAATGATCCACATGCAGGCTGATGACCGCGGCCTGCGGCGGATAGCCCCCGCCGCAGTCTGAAAGCGCGCGGACATAGTACTCTCCGTTGGTCAAATCGGAAACGTCCCAATGCACGAAGAACGGCCGGCTGAGATCAGGATTCGGATGCTGGGGATTGGAAGCCGGGACATCGGCGAAGCTCCCGCTGAGGATGGAACGATATTGGAAGAGCACCCTCTGCACCGGGGAATCATTCTCACCGTCCGCGAAGCCCGCCATCAGCGTGACGCTTTGGCCCGAGACCTTCTTCCCGTTCTTGGGGGACTTTATGAACGCCGCGGGACAGACCAGCACGTCGAAGGCCCGGGCAGAGGCCTCATTCGTGTTCTTCTCCTCGACCTGAACCGTGGCCGCGCGCACGATGAAGCGATAAAGCTTTCCATCTATGAGCCCCTGCGCCGTGAACGTGTCCGAACTCGCGCTCACCGTGGAATAAGCCGTATAGAAATCAAAGGCGACGCCTTCCGTGGCCATGTAGACGCGGTATTCGACCACGCCCGTGGAGGGCGAGCGCGCCCAATCCAGCCTTATCGTGAGTCCGGGAAGGGCCGTGGCCGTGAGGTCCGTGGGCGGCAGAGGCACGGCGGGCGCGGAACTGATGGGAATGACCACTCCCTTGATCTTATGGTTGAAGGTGTCGGCCACGAGCAGGCGGCCGATCTCGGACTGGCTGAAGAGCCCCTGCGGATAAGCGAACTCCGCCGCGGCCGCGGAGCCGTTCACGTCCCCCCAGGCGCCGCTGCCCGAGAGCAGGCTGGTGGCGCTGCTGGCCTGCACGATCTGCCGGATGCGCAGGTTCATGGCATCGGCCACATAGAGGCGCTCCGGATCCCAGGCCACGCCCCAAGGCTGGAGGAAGCGCGCGCTCGAGGGATCCGGGCTCTCGACATAGCCGCCCACGCCCAAGCTGCCGGCCACGGTCTCGACTTTCAGGGTCTGCAGGTCCAGCCTGCGGATCGTGTGATTGAGGGAGTCCGCGATGTAGGCGTACTTGCCGTACACGGCCAGGCCCCGCGGATAATTGAACTGAGCGGCCGAGCCGATCCCGTCGGCGGCACCGGCAGTTCCGGGCGAGCCCGCGAGCGTGCGCACGGTCCGAAGGGCCAGGTCGATCTCGCGGATGACGTGGTTTCCCGTATCCGCCACATAGATGCGCCCGTCCTGCGCGAACAGGCCCCACGGGAATCTGAACTGCGCGCTTGAGAGCGGCCCGTCCGCGAAGCCGCCGACGCCCGAACCCGCCAGAGTGGTCACCTCCCCGCTCTGCTTGTGGATGCGCCGGATCTTATGCGTGCCGAAATCCGCCACGTAGAGGAATTCCCCATCCACGGCCACGTGGCAAGGATAGCGGAACCGGGCCGCGGTGCCGATGCCGTCGACGTCTCCGGCCAAGCCCGAACCCGCGAGCACCCGGACCGTGCCGTCGGAAGAAGCCTTGAGCACGCGCTGGCTGCCCGTATCCGCGACATAGATCGTGCCGTCGGAGTCCGCGGTCACGTTGAGCGGGTTGTTGAGCAGGACCTGGGTCCAGGCGTAGCCCGTTGAGGAGGCATAGGGCAGGCCCATGCCCGCGACCGTGTCCACGCGGCTGGTCGCGGGGTCCAGGGTCTTGATCTTATGGTTGAACATGTCCGCCAGATAGAGACGGCCGTTCAGATAGGCGATATCCTTCGGGAATGAGAATGACGCCGAGGTCCCCGTTCCGTCCCTGTCTCCCTGCGTGCCGCCCGCCCAGACGATATCTTCCGCATTGGAGAGCGTGTAGCGCCGGACCTGCTGGAGATTGTCGGCCGGATCATCGGGCGCGGATGGGAAATCGTAAGACTGCGCCACATAGAGATGGGTCCCGTCGAAAGCGGCCGCCCGGCGATAAGCCCAGCCGTCCCACGGCGCTCCGGGCAGCGTCGAACTGGAGGCATCCTGCAAGACGTAGCGCACCGTGGTCCCCGTGGAGAAGCAGAAGAGCGCTCCGTCCGCGTGCGCGAGCAGCTTCCAGTCCTGCCCCGCCGGAAGGTCCAGAAGCGGGGTCAGGCTGCCGCTCACCGGATCCTGCACGCGCTGGAGCTTGCCCGCGGAAATCGAGTACAGGATGTTCCCATCCGTGGCGGTAAGGTCCCCGGGAACGAAAGAAACTCCCTCCAGGGCCCCTCCCGCTGCGCTCACGCGCGCGCCCCCGCCCGTCGCCATGTAGACATAGCCGCCGCTATAGAGGACTTTCGACGCAAGGACCCAGGAGGAGGTGAGCGTCGTGATGATCCCGGAGGCCGAGACCTTGCGCACGCTCCGATTGTAATAGTCCCCGATATAGATGGACCCGTCCGTGGATGCGCTCACGCTCCAGGTGAGATTGAGCCCGGCAGTGATTGCGGGGCCGCCGTCCCCGAACGCGCGCCCACGCCCGATGAGCAATGATGCATCGCCCGTCGCGGCCCACGCCGCCGACGCCCCCCAAAAAAGCAGGAAAAGCAGTGAATGGAGCATCCTTTATTAGGGTAACAGGAAGGTGCGAATCGCGCAATACCCGGTCGCCGCCGCAGGGCCCATGAGGCCCAAAAACGCGTAGGACTTTTGCCATGAAAATACGGCCCCATCGGCTCTTCTGCGTGAGGGCGTTCGAGCATATGCTCTATTCGTGGACCTGACCCGGCGCTTTTCACGGGCCTTGCGCATGTTCCTGGCGGCCTCGCTGCTGCTTCAGAGCATGAGCCCGTGCTTCGCCCAAGTCGTCCCCTCTGTCCCCGGGACCGCCCCCCTTCCCCCCGCGCTCCCCCTCGCCCTTCCCGCGCCGGCGCAATTCCCGCTTCTTGCGGGTCCGCGCATCTTCCTTAATGAAGCCTTGACGGACCCTGTGCTGGGACGTTTCTATGCGGAAACAGAGCGCCATGAGTTGAGCCTCGCCGCGCACCCCAGCCTAGCGCCCTTCATGAAGCGTTTCGCCCCCTTCGTCGAGGGCCTGCTCACGGACAAGGACGGCCGGGAGCCCATCCGCCTGACCCTCGTCGACGACATGCGGCCGGGGGTCTCCTTGGTGGACCTGGGTCCGGGCGAGCGCGTGCTGGCCGTGAACCTGGGGCTTTTGAGGAAAGTGGAGAACGACGACGAACTCGCCTATCTCATCGGCCAGGAGCTCGAACGCGGCCACTGCGACCTCAACGAGGACATCGCCCGCCTGTACAAGCGAAACGAAGGATTCGACCGGATAAGAGCCACTCTCCTTGAGAACGCCCTGGAATCCGAGGCGGACGTGCGCTCCCTGGTCGGCCGGGTCATCGAGAAAGGCTACAACCCCCATTCCGCCTACGAACTCCTCACGCGCAGCATCGAAGCATCCGAAGGCATGAAGGAGAACTCGGACTACTCCTCTCGCCGCGACGCGCTCGCCCTGGCCCTCTCCTGGTGGATGCGCCGCCTGGGCCGCGACCCCAACGACCGCTTCGGCGACCATCCCCGGCAGGACGGCGTGCTCGGCCCCCTGCGCGAGCAGCTCTTCGACGATCCGGCTTTCCTGCGGGAACGCCGCCGGCAAGCCGTGGCAGGCCTGATGAAGCCCTCCCTTCGCGCGCGACAGGCCTATGATGCGGTCCAAGACCCCAACACTCTCAATATTTTCAACGTCGTCTATGAAGCGGATTTCGAAAAGAACTGGCAGGAGTTCGACCGCAATGCGGATGGCCTCTTCAGCGACAAAGCTCGAGTGGACCTCCAGCTTTTGCTCCACCAAAAACTCGACGAAGGCTACGAAGCGGAGCGAAGCAGGGTCCTTAAGGCTCCGTTCCAGGCGCGTTCCTTTGAACACCTGAAGGATTTCCTGCGCATGGAGCTTCACAAACTCGTGCTCTCGGCTCCCGAGCCCGGCCGGGTTTTATTGGATATCCAGAAAAAGCAAAAGGACATTGCAGAGGCTGAGAAGGCTCTTGCTGAATCAAAAGACGAGTATGAGCGCATGGAGGCGAGCTCCGATCTCCTGCGCCTGCCCAAGGAGTTGCGGCGCTTGGAGCATGATTATTCTCTTTCCCGCCGCGTGTTCGCGAACAAGGACGCGGACTCTCGCTGGCAAGCGCTCATCCAGGAACCCAAGGAGACCCGCAATCTCTGGAGCTTCAGTCACTCACCCGAGGAACTGCTCAAGCAGGGCTTCAGGCTGCGCCGAGTGGAGGGGTACGCTTCCCGCATTACCGGCCGCCGCAAGGAAGCCATCGAAGCCTCCATGCCCGCAATCTTGGACGACAATAAGAGCTTTGGCTCATTCGGAGAGGCCATCGGAATCTTCCTGGAAGTGCGGCCAGGCGCCGCGGCTTTGGGGCCTCTGCTGGAAGCCTATGTCCGCTTCATTGGGAAGGCTCTCAGCGGCTCTCCTGCCGAGCGGATTGCCGAGAACATCGGCATCATGTGGTACCGGGCCCGGGACGACGGGAAATCCATCTGGAGCTTTTTCAAGGACTTCTACGCAGCCGATCCTGCCGCGGCCGTGAGGATCTGGCTGAGCCTGATGAAAGTCCTCGTTGAAAAAGCCCCGGGCCTGGACATGCTCGATACGCTCATCCGCTCGGTCTGGGTGGAGGAGGACAATGCCGGGCCTCTTTTGCAGGATGGGCCATCGAGAGAGCTGGTATCCGCGAGGCTGGAGTCCGCGTTCAAGAGGGAACTATCCGAAGCTGAGAGCGCAGGGCAAGTGCTCAACGCCCTGAGCTATTACCAGGACGCGCTCTGGAATATTGGGGGCCGTTCCAAGAACATCCTCAGCGAGGAAACCTCCGACGCGATCCTGGAAGCCGCGCTCACGCGCATGGAGAGCGTGCGATATCCGGATGGCCGCAGGGACCAGCTCAGAGCCTTGCTTTTGGCCCGGTTCCCGTGGCTGTTCCATGTGGGCGCGGAAAAGGACGATCCTCGCAGGCTGGCCATCGTGAAAGGCATCTCCGGCTTGGTCGCCATGAAAGACGAGTTCAACGGGGTATTGGATTACGTCTACCTCGTGCAGCTGGTCTACGATAAAGACGACCCGGAGTCTTTCTACCGGCTCATCAGCAGCCTTCAGGGACTCGTGACATTCTCCCCGGAATCCCAAAAGAACGGCCCAGCCCAACAGATCGCGTTGAGCTTCCTGTCCTGGCTCGAGCGCGAAGAGCCGGACGATGTGTCCTTGGCCAAAGCCCTGAGCATCTATGAGAGTTATGTCGATGAGGATTTTGACGAGGATTCGGATCCGGAGAACCTGGACGACGCTGAGAATTATGACGATGCGGACTATGAGGATGAGGATTCGTATTCGAAAAATACGGGCTTTTCATCCTTCCTTACCAACCGCCTAAGGCTCCTGATCGCCAGGCATGCTTCGCAGGGCCCGGCCGGCGCCATCCGCGACGGGGTCTACGATTTTTGGCGGGACTGGCATGACCGCCGCTTCGAGCCTTTCAACTGCGATGCCTTGGGCGGAGTCATTCGCCGCGCTGTCCCCGAGGCCCCGCTGGCGGCCTTGGAGTTCCTCACGGCCGGCGTGGAAGGCGTCAGCCGCCTCGTTTCGGAGATCACGGCCGAGGACAGCATCTGGTACCACGGCTCGGACACAGAATGGGAGAACCGCGTGGACGTCAAGCGCCTGGCCTCCCTGCTCAAGGATCCCGGAGTCCTTGAAAAGGCATCCCCCGAACAGCTCGCCCAAGGCTTCGCGGCCTTGGCCGTGTCCCGGGAGGATGCGCAGGCCGAGATCGGAGACATCTTCGAGAAGATATTCCCGCTCGTGCGCGAGGACGCGAAGGCCGCGCGCCTCTTCGAAGACGAGGGTTTGGTCGAAAAGCTCTATTACCTTTCCTCGACCAAGGAGCTGGCCCTCTGGCAGCTCGAACGCAAGTTCAAGCTCTCCGAGCTCGGGCAGGCCGCCGGTGCGCTGGGGAAAGACGAGGTCCGAGCCCAGCTGACGGGGATACTCTCAAGCCTGCAGAGCCAGCTTCCGGAGGAATCGGTTCTGCGCAACGAGCTCATCGATGAGGTCGAAAAGCGCCTGCTCACCAGCCGGGCGGAGTCCAGGCTTTTCGACCCTTTGCGGGCGGACTCGGAGAACTGGAGCGAGCATAAGGGCTTCGAGGCCCTATCCGCGCCCCAGCTGGTCGCGCGCATGGTCAAGAGCCAACCGGACCGCATCTCCCTGATCCGCTATCTCGTGGGCTCCGAATCCAAGCCGCCGACCTTCGAGTCCGTGGGCTGGATGCAGCGCTCCTATGAGAAGGATATCATCGCCGCGAGAAAACTCTTCCAGGAAGCGGAGACTCCCTTGCGCGTGTTCCTGCTGCAGCCGCTCATGGATGAGAACCGCGGAATATTCTCCGACCCCGCGGCTTCGGAGTCGCTCTACAGCTTCGTGCTCGGCGAAGGCTCCGACTGGAGCGGGGTGTTCCGGGGCAAGTTTATGCGCGCCTACCTCAAGGCCCTTTCTCCGGGAGAGCGCAAGGTGGTCCTGGGCGCCATACTCTCCGGGTTCGTGGGCCGGCCGCCCGGCGCTCCGTCGCTAAAATCCATCCTGGAGGCCATGGGACCCTTCGGCGTGAAGGTGGGACAGTTCCTGCGCACCAGCGCCGTCCTGTCCAAGGCCGAACGCAGCGAGCTCGACGACTTCCTGGACCGCGCCCTGGAACCCTCGCGCCACGAGATATACCAAGCCCTTGAGCGCGTCTTCGGGAAGAACTTGGAAGCCGTGGAGGGCGTGGGCGAACTCCTGGGCTCGGGCTCCCTCAACGTGGTGGTGCTCGTGCGCCTGCGGGACCCGTCTACCAACGGGGAGTGGCTGCTCCGCTCTCCGTCGGAGCCAGGCTTAGTCGACCCGTTGGACGGCGCGATACGGCGCGTGGTCGTGCGCATGCAGCGGCCGGGAGCAGAGGGCCTGGTGGCCAACGAGAACCCGGTCTGGGAGCGCGCCATCGCCGAGCTCAAGACCGACCCCGATGCCCGCACCCGGCGCATGGCCATGCTCATCGACGAGGCCCGAAGCTACGCCTACGAAAACCTCAAGCCCGGCGGCGTGGAGCTGGACCTGAGCATCGAGCGAGAGGCCTATCCCGACGCGGCCGCGGCCTATGCCGACGAACAGGATTCTTCCGGCTTGCGCGTGGAGGTGCTCGCTCCGCTCAAGGACTTGCAGGCGCGCCTGGTCCCTGAGAAGGATTCGCGCAGCGTTTCGCTCTACGACTACATCCCCGGCACGCGCTTGAAAGCTCTGGATCCCAAGGACCGGGCCCGCACGGCCGCGCGCATCCTCAAAACCGAGCTGCGCGCCCTCTTCGAGCGCGCCTCCTTCGACCCGGACGGGCACAGCGGCAACTGGATCAACGACCTCCTCCATGGCCGCCTCGTGCGAATCGATTACGCGCAGCTGCGCAAGCTCCCGACAGAAGATCGCGCGGCCTTCCGCAGAGCTATGGCCGCATTGGTGCGGCCTTCGCCGGATGCGTTCATGCGCTCGGAACTGCTTGAGACCCTTGGGCGGGTCTTCTCATTCTCCGGAGGCACGCCGACTCAGCAGGAGCTTTCCGCGGCGCTGGATGCGGCGCTGAGCGAAGGGGACCTGCCGGAGGCTTATCTTCCGCATGAGCGGCTCATGAGCATCCAGGACCGCATGGAGAATGCCCTGGGCGTTTCCCATCCCGGCTTGGCGATATCCGTCGCGCCTTCGGCGCGCAGCGCCCTGGCATCCTTGGCCAAGATCTCGATCTACGAGGAAGAACTGGGCAAACTGAGGTACGGGCTCATCCTGCTCGACAGCCTCGACATCAGCCCGGCGCAATATCTGTGGCTGAGCGCACGGAACTGGGCGGCGGGTCTTTCCCGCACTGCCGCGAGCGCCGCGCGTCGTTAACGAATAGGGAAGAAAACGGAGAAGGCCGTGCCGCGGCCTTCCTCGCTTTGAAGCTCGACGCGGCCGCCGTGCTTGCGCACGACCTCGGCCACCAGGGCAAGGCCCAGACCCCTGCCGGGCCCCTTGGTGGTAAAAAAAGGCTCGAAGATCTTCTCGCGCAGCTTCCTGGGGATGCCGATCCCGGTATCCGAGACATCCAGCCGCGCCCACTCGCGTCCGCCCTCTTGGACCCGGCGAGTACTCACCCGCAGACGGCCGCCTTTCGGCATGGCATCCAGGGCATTACCGCCGAGGTTGAGGACTATCTGCTGGAGTTGGCCGGCGTTTCCGTGAACGCGAGAGGCGCAGACGAGTTCCTGTTCGAGTTCGACGCCTTTTGAATGCGCCCGGCCTTGGAGGGATTCCAAAGCCCCCTCCACGGCCTTGTCGAAATTGCAGTCCTCGAAAGTCGGGATCTCTTCGCCGGAAAAAGCCCCGAGATTCTGGACAAGGTCCCTGCAGCGCAGGGCTTCGCGCTCGATGCTCTTAAGCGGCAAGGTCGAAGCATCCTCTTGCCGGACATGCCGGAGCGCGGACTGGGCGAATCCCAGGATCACGCCCAAAGGGTTCTTCAACTCATGGAATACGCCCGCCGACACCTGCGCGAAGGCTTCCTGCTTCTGCGCGCCGTGCAGGCGCATCTCCCGATCGAGAAGGACCTTGAGCATCCGGTCATGCGCGATGATCCCGGAAAGCGTGTCGGCCACGGCCGTTAGGAAATCCTCCTCCCTGGACTTGCGGGCATAACCCGCCTTGACGTAAAGGACCAGCACGCCCAGGAGCTTCCCGCCGCGCTTGATGGGCAGGCAATAATGCCCGTGCTCGGGCATCCCTTCATAGGCCGTTTCATGCCGTTCATCGGCATGGCTCGCGAAGACCGTCTCCCCGGAAGCCGCGGCCCGGCCGCAAAGGCAGCGGCCGAAAGGCACGCGTGAGCAGGCGGCCAGGATGGGCTTCCCGAATCCCCGCTGGGCTTTAAGCACCAAGACCTCAGGCTCCTCGTCGGCCAGGAAGACTCCGCCCTTGGCCTCGATGGCGAGCCAGGAGACGGCGAATATCCGGTCCAGGACGCGTTCCAGCACGGACCCCAGAGGAAGGTCCTCCATGGCGATCTTCAGGATATCCGCCAAGGCGGCTTGCAGTTCATAATCATGCTGCAGCCGCGTCTCCGCCGCCTCGAGCCGCCGAAGTTCTCCGCCGATCCAGAAATAGGCCAGAGGAACAAGGGTCGCGACGAGCACGACAACGTCCAGCAGCCCGTGGGCCAGCGGCCCCACTCGCGGGAAAAACTCCTCGATGCCGAACATGACGGCCGTTTCCACGGCCGCGACCGCGAGGAGCCGCAGGAAAAGCCTGCTGCGGATGCCGTTCCCCCAGTAGTTCGTCACGCGAAAGTCCCGAAGGCTCGGATAGTCACTGCGCAGGCGTCAGGATCGAGGCGCGAAGGTATTCCCGATTAAGACGCGCGATGTTGGAGAGCTTCACGCCCTTGGGGCAGGCGGCCTCGCACTCGGCCTCGTTGGTGCAGTTGCCGAAGCCTTCGAGGTCATGCTGTTTGATCATGGACAGGGCGCGGCGCTCGCGCTCCACGGCTCCCTGCGGCAGAAGCGCCAGCTGGGAGACCTTGGCCGCCACGAAGAGCATGCCCGAGGCGTTGGGGCAGGCGGCCACGCATGCGCCGCAGCCCACGCAGGCGGCCGCGTCCATGGCGGCCTCGGCCTTGTGCCTGGGCACGGGCACGCAGTGCGCCTCGGGCGCGCTGCCCGTGTTCACGGAGATGAACCCTCCGGCCTGCATGATGCGGTCGAAAGCGGAGCGGTCCACGACGAGATCCTTGACGACGGGGAATCCCTTCGCACGGAAGGGCTCCACCGTGATCGTGTCCCCGTCCTTGTAGCGCCGCATGCGGTTGTCGCAGGAAGTCGCTCCCTCGTCCTTTCCGTGCGGCCGGCCGTCGATGACCAGGCTGCACATGCCGCAGATTCCCTCGCGGCAGTCGTGGTCGAAGGCCACCGGGTCCTCTCCCTGGAGGATGAGCTTCTCGTTGAGCACGTCGAGCATCTCCAGGAAGGACATGTCGGGAAGGATGCCGTCGACCTCGTAGCTCTTGAGCGCCCCGGCGTCCGCCGGGCCCTTCTGACGCCAGATTCTCAAATTCAGGCGGATGCCGATCATTTGTAGCTCCTCTGCGAAGGCTTCGCATGCTCGAAAGACAACGGTTCGGTATGCCGCACGGGCGCCGAACCCTCTCCCTGATACTCCCAGGCCGCCACATGCGAGAAGCCCGCGTCATCGCGCAGGGCCTCCCCCTCGGGAGTCCGGGACTCCTCGCGGAAATGCCCGCCGCAGGACTCCTTGCGCTCCAAGGCGTCGCGCAGGATGAGCTCGGCCAACTCCATATAGTCCGCGGTGCGCAAGGCGCGCTCCAGGGTCTGGTTGAAGTCCGCGCCCGAGCCGGTGACGCGCACGTTCTTCCAGAACTCCTCTTTAAGCTCCGGCACACGCGCCAAAGCCTTCTTCAAGCCCGCCTCGTTGCGGCCCATGCCGCAGTACTCCCACATCAGGCCGCCCAGCTCGCGATGGATGTCCGCGGGCGTGCGCTTGCCGTTGACGGACAGGAGCTTCTGCACACGCGCATCCGCGGCTTTCTCAGCCTCGCGGAAAGCCTCGTGCTCGGCGGAGACTTTGCCCAGCTTCTCGCCCGCCAGATAGCCGCTCAGCGTCGCGGGGATGATGAAGAAGCCGTCGGCCAGACCCTGCATCAAGGCGCTCGCGCCCAGGCGGTTGGCCCCGTGGTCCGAGAAGTTCGCCTCGCCCAAGCAGAAGAGCCCGGGCACCGTGGTCATAAGATCATAGTCCACCCACAGCCCGCCCATGGTGTAGTGCACCGCGGGGTAGATGCGCATGGGCACTTTCTGCGGATCCTCGTCGGTGATGTGGTGATACATGTCAAAGAGGTTCCCGTACTTCTCGCGGATGGCGGCCAAGCCGTCGCGCTTGATCGCGTCGCGGAAATCCAGATAGACCGAGAGCTTGCTCGCTCCCACTCCTTTTCCCTCGTCGCAGACGACCTTGGCCGCGCGCGAGGCCACGTCGCGCGGCACGAGATTGCCGAAGCTGGGATAGCGGCGCTCCAGGAAATAATCCCGCTCGTCTTCCGGGATGCTCTCGGGACTGCGGCTGTCGCCGGCCTTCTTGGGCACCCAGACGCGGCCGTCGTTTCGCAGGCTCTCGCTCATGAGCGTGAGCTTGGACTGATGCGTGCCCGAGACCGGGATGCAGGTCGGATGGATCTGCGTGAAGCAGGGATTGGCGAAGGCCGCGCCCTTCTTGTAGGCGCGCCAGGCGGCGCCCACGTTGCAGGAGTTGGCGTTCGTCGAGAGATAGAAGACGTTGCCGTAGCCGCCGGTAGCCAGGCAGACCGCATGGCCCGCGTAGGACTCCAGCTTGCCCGTGACCAGGTTGCGGCAGACGACTCCGCGCGCGCGCCCGTCGACGAGAACAAGCTCCACCATCTCCCGGCGAGGGAGCACTTTCACCCGGCCGGAGGCGGCTTGGCGCATGAGCGCGCTGTAGGCGCCCAAAAGGAGCTGCTGTCCCGTCTGCCCGCGCGCGTAGAATGTGCGCGAGACCTGCGCCCCGCCGAAGGAGCGGTTGTCCAGGAGCCCGCCGTAGTCGCGCGCGAAGGGCACGCCGAGCGCCGTGCAGTGGTCGATGATGGAATTGGAGATCTGCGCCAGGCGGTAGACGTTGGCTTCCCGCGCCCGGTAGTCGCCGCCCTTGACCGTATCGGTGAAGAGCCGGCGCACGCTGTCTCCGTCGTTGGGATAGTTCTTTGCCGCGTTGATGCCGCCCTGCGCCGCGATGGAGTGCGCCCGGCGCGGGCTGTCCTGGATGCAGAGGTTGAGCACGTTGTAGCCCAGTTCGCCCAGGGAAGCCGCGGCTCCGGCCCCGGCCAGCCCCGTGCCCACGACGATGACGTCGAACTTTCGGCGGTTGGCCGGGTTGACCAGCTTCGCCTCGAAGCGGCGCTGGTCCCACTTCTGTTCCAGCGGTCCGGAAGGGATCTTGGCGTCGAGTTTCATGTTCATCCTCTATAGATGCAATGCGACCAGAGCGGCATCAAGCCGAAGGCCGCGGCCAGGAACACGGCGAAGGCCAGGCCCGCGGGCTTGATCACGGGCGTTGCATTGGGATGCTCCGCGCCGAAAGTCTGGAAGGCGCTCTGCACGCCGTGGCTCAGATGCAGGCCGAGCGCAGTGAGAGCGCAGAGATAGAAGACCACCACGGGCACGCTCTGAAACCAGGCGACCACCACGCCGAAGATCCCGGCCTCGTCCTCGGCCTCGATGAGGCGGAACGTGCTCACGTGAAAGAGCAGGAAGCCCAGAAGGAAGAGTCCGGTCCAGATCATGGTAGCCGAGCCCCAGGTGCGGCCGCCCGCGCTCTCGCGCACCTCGTAGCGCTCGGGCCGCGCGCGCCAGTTCTCCCAGGTCAGCCAGAGGGCCATGCAGATGTGCGTCAGGAACACGGCCAGCAGGCCCAACTCGATGACCGGCAGGAGAGTCTGGCTCTGCAGGAACTCGGAATAGTGGTTGAAGGCTTCCATCCCTTTATAAAGGAGGAAGTTTCCCGCCAGATGCCCGCAGAGGAATCCCACAAGCATCAGGCCGGTCAAGGCCGCGATCTGCTTCCTGCCGATGGAGGATGTTCCGTAGCGCCGAATCACGACAAGAAGTCCGTTCATAGGAGAGCTCCCTTTTCGTCACCCCGGCGCAAGCCGGGGTCCGGCTTGCACCGGGATGCCGAAGCAAATACTGTACGAAAGTGTTGGGCGTACTACGCTGGGAATTCTACCTCTCCGAACACCCGCAAGCAATGCGGGTGCGATGAAATTCTTCAGCGCACGCCTCCCTGATCGGCATGAAATGACAGATGAGTAATCAATAAATAGGGATTATCGTTCTGTATAAAAACAGGATATGTGCCATATTGTTTTTTGTAAGAACAGTTTCCAAGATGTCTCTGGAATCATAGCCGGATAATTTTACACATACCGCTCGTTTATCCGGATAATCGTACGGCATCGGTGAAATAATCCGGGAAAGCGTCAATACAGGCGGAGGGCTTTGGTGCCGGAGGAGGTGCGGATGCGGATGCGGCTGGCGTTGCAGTTGTCGGGCTCCACCAGGCGCACGCCGTAGGTGCCCGCGGTCTTCTGCAGGCGCAGCTTGGAGGTCACGGTGCCGGAGAGCTCGCAGGCCACGCGGATGTTGTTCGTGCCGTCGAAATAGGCCAGGCCGCAATCCTCATAGACGCTCTTGGACGCCTGATCCGTGAGACCGTAGGAACCCAGATTGGCGTAGCTCCCGTTATTGGCCGACTCCACGCCCAAGCCGATGTCGGAATCCTCGTCTTCCGCGGGATCGGCCTTGTCGATGGTGCGCGAGGTCTCTCCATCCGATACCCAGCCTGAGGCGCTCCATCGGCCGTTGGCGGCCTCGGACATGGGATGGAAATCCTCCACTCCGCAGCCTGGATCGAACCAGAACGGATGCGCCGCGAAGGAGTGGCTGTCCTGGCTCGGGCACCCGGTCCCGGTCCAGCCCGCGCCCAACTGGCAGGTCGCGGCCCCCCAGATGCCCGTGTTCTGCACCGAGCCGTCTGCGGTCGCCGAGGAGAAGAAATCGTTGTAGTCCGAGACGAAGCCGCTCTGGCTTCCCGCGTCGAGCCGCACCGTGGCCGAGGAACCCGTGACCGTGACGGTCACGGAGCTTGAGAAGATATTGTCCTTGACGATGTTCACCGTCGAGGAATTGACCATCCACAACAAGTAAGCGTTCGTCAGGCCCGTGCCGGTGCTGTGCAGGTCGTTGAACTTGAACTGCACGTGGTCCGTGCCCGTCAGATAGGCGCCCACGAATGATCCGCCCGTAAGCAAGCCGGGATTCGAGATGCGGTTGTGGTCGAAGTTCACCTGGCCCGCGCTCTTGGCGTAGAGTCCGTACGCGCCGTAGCTCCCCAGGTTCCCTCCCGCGCGCAGGATGATGCTGTTGTTCTGGATCGTGGCGCCGGTCCTGAGTCCTTCGAGGTAGATGCCGTAGGTGTATCGCGCGTTGGAAACGGCCACCGAAAGGGTATTGGAGGTCAGCCAAAGGCTCGTCCCCGGAACCTGCGTGGCCGCGTAGACCGCGTATTGCGCGTTCAAGAACGTGTTCGTGGACGCCGCGACCGTTCCGGAGCCGTTTGCCTCGAGGAACAACCCATAGCCCTGCGCTCCCCCGATGAACGTGGTCGATGAAAGAAGGATATCCGCGGAGCCCCGCGTCACGCGCAAGGCGGAGCCGTTCGGGTTCTGGGCGCAGAGCACGCTGCCTCCGATCGTCGTCCCCGTGGAAGCCTCATGGAAGAACGCCTCGGAGGTCCCCTGCAAGTACGAGTCGAGCACGCGCGTGAAGGACGACCGCCAGAGATAGACGCCCTGCTGCATGCCGCTCGTCGCCGTGCTCAAGACCAGGCGCGTGTTGTCCGACCCGTTGCCGAGAGAGGCTCCCAACATGCCCGAAAGCCTGCTTCGCGTCACCGTGCTTGAATCCGAGGCGTCCGCGTACAAGCCGCTGTTGCCGTTGCCTTGCAGATCGCTCAGGTCGATGGAGCTTTCGTCGGAACCGGAGAGCAGCCTCAGTCCGCACTGAGGTCCTCGGACCACGCTGCGCGCCAGGGCGCTCCGATCCGAGGCGGAGACGTACATTCCGTCGTTGGACGTTCCCACCACGGTGCTGATGGAAACGGCGTTCGCGTCCGCGCCGGCGGTCAGATACGCGCCGTAAGGACCCTCGACATAACTCTGCGTGAGAGTGTTCGAATCCGAGGCATTGATATAGAGCCCTCTCATCGTCCCGCCCGTCATGGTGCTGAAGCTGATCGCGTTGCGGTCGGACCCGTTGTCCACCTGCGCGCCGATCTGCCCGCCCCGGATGAAGCTCTGCGTCACGTCGTTGTAGTCCGCGCCGACGAAAAGCAGGCCCGTCGCCGTCGCCGAGAGCGTGCTATAGGAAACGGAGTTGCGATCCGCCCCTCCCGCCAGATAGGCGCCGTTCTCCTTGCCCCACATGAAGCACTGCGTCACGGTGTTGGAGTCCGAATTGTCCAGATAGAGGCCCGTATCGACCTTGCCGACCATGGTGCTCAGGCTGACCTCGTTATAATAGCCCTGGTTGAAGCCCGCCCCCCTCATCCCTCCCCACAGAATGCTCCGGGTCACGGTATTGGTATTGGAGGCCATGGCGTAAAAACCGTAGCCTCCGCTGTAACCGGCGCTGGAAAAGACCGTGTCGAAGGAATTATTCCTCGCGTTCACAAGATAGATCGGATAGGAAGTCCCGCCGTAAACCACCGAACTAAAGGAGATGCTCGTCATGGTGCTGCCCGGCAGATAGAAACCGTATTGGGCGATCGTCGTCATGCTGGACCAAGCCACCGTGTTCCAGCTCGAGAGCTGCACGCCCGCGAAGTAGATCTTGCCGCCCGGGTCGACGACGTTGACGCTGCTGAGCGCCACGTACTCCGAGGACACGCGCACGCCGTAAGGCATGGAGTTCGCGGCGACGACGTCGACGCCGAAGACGTTGACCGAGGCGTTGGCGATCACGAACGCCGCCGTCGAGCCGCTGAGCGGCTCCACCGCGGGACGCAGCCCCGAGCCCGGGTCGGCCAGGATGGTGATCGACGAGCCGCCGTTGGTGAAGCCCTGCACCGTCACCTGCTCGGCGTAAGCCGCGCCGTCGCGGATGACCACGCACGAGTGCCCCGTCAGCGTGGAGGGCAGGGCCGCGACGCCCGCCGAGATCGTCGCATAGGCCTGGCCCGCGCCCACGTTCACGGCGACGACGCAGCCCGGATAGCCGGTATCGAGCGTCCGCGTGCTCCCCAGGACCTCGAAGCCGGTCGGGAAGCCGTCGACATTCCTCGCCCGGACCTCGAAATAATAGAGCCTGCCTTGGGTCAAGCCGACGACCGCCGTCGACACCGAAGTCATCCACGCCGCGGCTCCGCCGGCCGGGTAGAACAGGTCGCCCGTGAAATCCGAGGCCGTCGAGGCCCGCACGAAGAACTCCGTGTAGCCCGGATTTCCCCTCGCGAGCCAGTTGAGCGTGACCGAGGTGAAGTTCACCTGCGTGAAAGGCTCCGGCGGCGTGCCCGGCTGGGCGGCGAGCGTGTAGAAGGACGCCGAGGGAGAGAGCACGGTCGGGAAAGCGGTCGTCCCGTTGAAGCCCCGGACCTGGCGACCGTAGAGAGCGTTGGTGGAGAGCCCCACCTCGTCCCAAGTCAGCGCGCCCACGCCGCCGGCGCGTACCGCGTTGTCGGTGGCGGCGAGCACGTCGTAGGTCGACGCATTGCAGGCGGCGCCCCAACTCCAGGTAATCGAAGAGACGCCCTGCGCCTCGCCTTGGAAAGAGGAGGGATAGGGATACCAGGCGCCCGTCGAGCCCGCCACCGAGTCTCCTCCCGAGGAGGGACCGCTCGACGCCCAGATCGAGAGAGAGGAGGAACAGGTTGTTTGAGCCAGGGCGATTCGTCCGCCGCCCCCGCCGCCGCCGTAAAAACTTGATCCGCCGTTGAAGCCGTTGCCGCCGTTGGCCCTTACGGCTCCGGAACCGGAGAGCGTGTTGGCCGCGATATTGACGCTGCCCCCCGCGCCGCCGCCTTCGCCGGCGTAGATGCCCCCGATTGCGATCGCGCTATTTCCATTGGCGCTGATAAGACCATTGAGCGTCATGGCTCCGCTCACGCTCAGGATCACCGTACCGCCGCCGTTTCCGCCTACGTAATTGAAACCGAGATAGTTATTGGCGCCGCCTCCGCCGCCGTGGTTGACGGGGTTTGAGAGCGAATCGTACGCCGCGCCGCCTGCGCCCACCGAGCCATGTCCGCCGGGACCGCCATGTCCGCCGCCTCCGCCGGGAGTGTTTACCCCGCCGACGCCGCCGCTGCCGTCGGGTCCAGCTCCCGTAGTTCCGACACCGCCCGAATAACCCTGCCCGTCGACCGCGATGGTCGCGCCCGCCTGCAAGTCGAAATCGCCGCTTATATTGAGATTAAGCATCTTAGTCTGGGTATTGCCCGCGGCGTTGAGCGCGTGCCTCCAGGCGGCGCCCTGATTCATGGTGAGATCACCCGCAAGCGAGAACGGAGAGAGGGAATTCTGAATGAATGTGTTTTTGGCCGGAACGGTAAGGCCGCCGGACAATATGGCGAGATGCGCATAGGTGATGGTATTGGAACTGCCGCCGGGCAGGCTCATGCCGGCGTTGAAGGTTGCGGAAGCGACGATGACGGTGTTCGTGCCCGAGAAGACGGCCGCATTTTGGAATGTGGCGCTGGCGATCGTGATAGTGTTGCTGCCGGCGAAATTGACCGCGGGCGCAAAGGTGGCGGTGGTCAGGCTGATGGAATTGGCGCCGGCGACGGAAACGGAGGTGGTGAACACGGCGTTGGAGTCGCTTGCGAAGGAGACCCTGGCGTTGGAGACGGAGAACGTGTCGATCGTGAGGCCGGCGCCCGCGATGGGCGTGTCGGCGGCCGCGGCACTCGCGCCTCCGGCGACCTTTAAGCTGAAGACCGAACCCGTCTGCGCGGCGTCCTGCGTGAAGACGGTTCCCGCCGCACCGGCGAGCGAGGTCCCGCCGCTGCCGGCGCCCGTCGCGGCCGAGGCCGCCGTGATGATGCCCGGCGGGACCGCGCCCGAGGTTACGCGCAGGGAGATGATGCCGCCGGAGCCGCCCCCTCCGTAGAAGCTTGAGCCGCCGTTAAAACCATTGCCGCCGTTGGCGCTCACCGTGCCGGAGCCCGAAATCGAAAGCGCGGCGATGTTCACAGCGCCGCCCGCTCCGCCGCCCTCGCCGTTATAGGCGCTGCCGTTGGCGACCGCGTTATCGCCGTCGGCGGCGATGAGTCCGTTCAAGGTCACGGCTCCGCCCACGGTCAGAAGGACCGTGCCTCCGCCGTTTCCGCCCGTGCCGATGAGGCCGGTATAATTATTACCGCCGCCGCCGCTGCCGTGATTGACGGGATTGGAAAGGGAATCGTAGACGGAACCGCCTCCGCCGGTCGAGCCCTGCCCGCCATAGCCGCCATGGCTGCCGCCGCCGGGTCCGGCGTTTACTCCTCCTCCCCCTCCTCCAGGTCCCCAGCCCGTGACTCCGACTCCGCCCGGATAACCCTTGCCGTTGGCCGAGATGGTGGCGCCCGCCTGCAGATCGAAAGCCCCGGTAACGTTGATATTAAGCAGCGAGGTCTGCGTTCCGACGGCCGCGTTGGCCGCGTGTCTCCAGGAGGAGCCTTGGAGCATGGTCAGGTCGCCCTGGACAAGGAACTGCGAAACTGAATTTTGGATGAAGGTGGTCTTGGCCGGGAGAGTGAGGTTCCCTGCCGGAAGAATGAGCGAGCCGTATGTGATCGTGTTGGAACTGCCGCCGGGAATGCTGATGCCCGCGCTGAAGGTTGCGGAAGTGAAGGTGACGGTGTTCGTGCCCGAGAAGACGGCCGCGTTCTGGAAGGTGGCGCTGGCGATGCTCATCGTATTGACGCCCGAGAAAGCCGAGCCGTTCTGGAAGATCGCCGAAGAGATCGTCACGGTGTTTGCGCCCGTGAAGTCAGGGGCGCTTTGGAAGACGGCTTTGCTCAGGCTGATGGAATTAGTACCGGTGACGGAAACGGAAGTGGTGAAAACGGCGTTAGAGTCGCTTGCGAAGGAGACCATGGCGTTAGAGACGGAGAATGTGTCGATCGTGAGGTCGGCGCCGGGGATAGGGGTGTTGGCCGCGGCAACGGCGCTGCCGCCTGCGATCTTCAAGCTGAAGACCGAACCCGTCTGGCCGGCGTCCTGCGAAAAAACAGGACCCGCCGCGCCCGACAGAGAATCTCCGCCGCTGCTGAACCCCGCCGCCGCGGAGGAAACCGCGATAATGGCCGCCGGGACCTGTCCGGAGGCTGCCCGCAGGGAGATGATTCCGCCCGAGCCG
The DNA here is from genome assembly GCA_041661185.1 of Elusimicrobiota bacterium. Classification (GTDB taxonomy): domain Bacteria; phylum Elusimicrobiota; class Elusimicrobia; order UBA1565; family UBA1565; genus JBAZUV01. The sequence continues at coordinate 14,692 of JBAZUV010000024.1, read as the reverse complement.
CCTCCGCCGTAAAAGCTTGATCCGCCCCTGAAACCATTGCCGCCGTTGGCTCTTACGGTTCCCGAACCGGAGATCGTGTTTGCCGAGACATTTACGCTGCCCCCCGCGCCGCCGCCTTCGCCGGCGTAGATGTCCCCGATCGCGGTCGCGCTATTCCCATTGGCGCTGATAAGACCATTGAGCGTCATGGCTCCGCTCACGCTCAGGATCACCGTGCCGCCGCCGTTTCCGCCCACATAGTTGAAGCCGAGATAATTATTGGCGCCGCCGCCGCTGCCGTGATCGACGGGATTTGAGAACGAGTCATACGCCGCGCCGCCTGCGCCCACCGAGCCATGTCCGCCGTAGCCGCCGTGTCCGCCGCCGCCGCCGGGAGTATTCACCCCGCCGATGCCGCCTCCGGTCCCTGAGCCGGTGGCGCCTATTCCGCCAGGATATCCTCGCCCGTCGACGGCGATGGTCGCGCCCGCCTGCAGGTCGAAGTCTCCGCCGACGCTGAGATTGACCCGCTTCGTCGGGACGCTGCCCGCGACGTCGGAGGCATGCGTCAGCAGCCCGCCCGGGAACACGGTACCCGAAGATATCCGCAAGGTCTGCGTGCTGTTCTGCAGCAGCGAGGCGTTCTTGAATATCGTGAGCCAGCCGTTGGTCGCCAGAATGCCGGTGGAGACCGTGATCGTCGACGCATAGGTCCCGGCCTCGGAGCCGAGGATCAGGCCGGCGAAGACGATCGCCGGCGAGCTCGCGCTGACCGTGACCGCGACGTTCTTATTGATGCGCACGATGTCCGTATCCGCAGGGATTCCGATCGGAGACCAGTTGTTGCCTGTGTACCAGTTCGTGTCGTAGCCGCCGACCCACTCCTTGAGCGCGCCGAAGTGCATGGATGCCTGCGCCGTGCGGCCGTAGGAACCCTGGTTGGCCAGGGCGATCGCGGCATAGTCCGGCTCCAGACCGAGGCCAAGGTCCACTCCCACGTTTTCCGCCGTATCCGCCGCATCGATGGTCGCGGAGTGGATAGTATCCGCGGCCAAGTCGAAGGCGCCGGTAGCCGGATTGTAGCGGCCGTTGGCGGTCATGCTCTTGGGGTGGAAGTCCTCGACGCCGACGCCCGGGCCCGCCCATTGCGGATGCTGGGCGATCGAGTTCGCGTCCTGGCTCGGGCAGCCGGTGCCGGTCCAACCCGCGCCCAACTGGCAGGAAACGCCGCCCCAAACGCCGGTATTCTGCACCGAGCCGCCGGCCGTCGCCGAGGAGAAGAAGTCGTTGTAGTCCGAGGCAAAGCCGGTCTGGCTTCCCGCATCGAGCCGCACCGTGGCCGAAGAACCCGTGACCGTCACGGTCATGGAACTGGAGAAGATATTGTCCTTGACGATGTTCGCCGTCGAGGAATTGACCATCCACAACAAGTAAGCGTTCGTCAGGCCCGTGCCGGTGCTGTGCAGGTCGTTGAACTTGAACTGCGTGTGGTCCGTACCCGTCAGGTAGGCGGCCGCATAAGAACCGCCGGTGAGCAGGCCCGGGTTCGAGACGCGATTGTGATCGAAGTTCACTTGGCCCGCGCTCTTGGCGTATAGGCCGTAGGCCGTATACGCGGACGTGAGGTTCCCGCCTTGGCGCAGGACGATGCTGTTGTTCTGGATCGTGGCGCCGGTCTTCAAACCGTTCAAATAAATGCCGTAGGTGTCTCGCGCATCGGACGTGGAGACGACCACCGTGTTGGACGTGATCCAGACCTGCGCGGCGCTCGTCTGCGTGCCGATGCAGATGCCGTACTGTCCGCCCTGGAAGGCATTGGTGGACGCATTGATGAGGCCGGAGTTATTAGGCGCCAGATAGAGGCCGCAGCCTTGGGCGCCGCCGATGAGCGTGCTCGACGAGAGCGCAAGGCCGCTGGAGCCGCCGTCGAGCCGTAAAGCCGCTCCCGTTGAGACGATCGCCGAAAGGACGCTGTTGCCGATGACCGCGTTCGTGGAAGCCGTGATATAGACCGCGGTGGAGCCCTGGATGGAAGATTGGACGATGACCGCCCCGTAAGCGTTATTCAGCCGCAAGCCCGCGCCCATGAGATTGACGACGACGCTCCGAGTCATGGTGCACGAGGATGCGGACAACTGGGCCGCCGCATTCGCGGAAGAATTCCCGCTCATGGTCGAGAAGCTGATGATCGCCCCGTCGCTTCCGACATTCATGAGGAGAGCCACGCCGTTGGGAGCGCTGATCCAGCTTTCGCTGATGCGATTGCCCGGCGCTCCGCTGTAAAGAGCCGAGTAGCCGCCCGTGTCGTTCGTGGCGATGGTGGACCTGAGGATGGAGTTGTAGGAGCCTCCGGCGGAGAACACCAGCCCGTCGCCGTTGCCTGAATTGTAGACATAGCAGCCCGTGACCGTGTTTGAGGAAGCGCTGAGGAACCGCACCGCTCGTTCGCCGGGAGCGCCGGCGAGGAAAGTCGAGGAAGAGATGAAATTATAGTTCGCGCCGCTGAAAGTGGCGGCCCGGCCGACGGCATTGGTATTGCTGAACGAACTCGCATGGATCGTATTGGACCCTGCGCTGAGAACGTAAATCGTGGGATTGTTGACGTCTCCGCTGCTGGTCGCGCTGCTGTAGGACACGGAGGTCATGGTGCAGGCCGAGAGCAGGAAGCCGGGAACGCTTGCGCCCGACACGGTCACGCTGGCGTAGCTCACCGCGCCCCAGCCGGCGAGCTTGATCCCCGCGGTCTTGATGCGCCCGCTGGGGTCCACGACGTTGATGCTGGAGACCTGCACGTACATCGAGGACACGAGCACGCCGTAGGACGTCGCAGCGCCCGCGTTCGCGGGGATCACGTCGATGCCCAGGACCGCCGCGCTCGTATTCTTCAGCACGAACCCCGCGGTGAACCCCGAAGGCGGGGCCACGACGGGCCGCACCCCGGCGTCCGCCATGATCGTGATCGTCGATCCGGCGTTCGTGAAGTTCTGCACCGTGACCTGCTCGTTGTAGGTCCCGTTGTCCTTGACCACCACGCAGGTAGGCCCCGCGAGCGTCTTATTGAGCGAGTTCACGGCATCCATGATGCCCGTGAAAGCTTCCGTATAGTCCTGCTTGACCGTTGTGCCGTAGGGACAGCCCGCGGGCAGGGTCGGAATCCAAGTCTTCGAGGCCTGGTCCGTGCGTCCGTAGGAACCCAGATTCGCGTATGCTCCGTTATCGGCCGGCTCCACGCCCAAGCCCATGTCCGCGTCCTTGTTCTCGGAAGGATCGGCCTTGTCGATGGTCGGGGAATATACGCCGTCCTGGACCCAGCCGCTCGCGCTCCAGCGGCCTTGGACCGCCTTGGACCTGGGATGGAAGTCCTCGACATCCTGCCCCGGATCAGCCCAGAGCGGATTCGCGGCCATGGAATGGCTGTCCTGAGCCGCAGCCGGGCAGCCTGTCCCGGTCCAGTTCGTTCCCAACTGGCAGGTCGCGCTGCCCCAGATGCCCGTATTCTGGACCGAGCCGCCTGCGGTCGCCGAGGAGAAGAAGTCGTTGTAGTCCGAGTCAAAGCCGGTCTGGCTGCCTGCGTCGAGCCTCACAGCGGCCGAGGAGCCGGTCACCGTCACGCTCGCGGAACTGGAGAAGATGTTGTTCTTGACGATGTTCGCGGTGGAGCCGTTGACCATCCACAGCAGATAGGCGTTGGTCAGGCCCGTGCCCGTGCTGTGCACGTCGTTGAACTTAAACTGCATGTGATCCGTGCCCGTGAGATAGGCGCCCACGAAAGACCCGCCCGTGAGCAGACCCGGGTTCGAGACGCGGTTGTGATCGAAGTTCACTTGACCCGCGCTCTTGCCATAGAGTCCGTAGGCGGTGTACGCGGAAGTGAGGTCTCCGCCCTGGCGCAGGACGATGCTGTTGTTCTGGATCGTGGCGCCGGTCTTCAGGCCGTTCAGATAGATGCCGTAAGTGTCTCGCGCATCGGAAGTGGAAACGGCCACCGTGTTGGACGTGATCCAGAGCGATGATCCCGCGACCTGAGTGCCGACGCGGATGCCGTACTGCCCGCCGCGGATCGTGTTGCTTGAGAAGTTCATCATGCCGCGATTGAGACGGTCGAGCAGCAGCACGGAGGACGTGGTGCCGGGATAAAGCGGAGCGAGCAAGGTCGAGGAGGCGACCGTCAGGTTGACGTTGCCCCTGAACGCCCATAGCGCGCTGTTGCCTTGCTGAGTCGCCAACAGCGTGCTGTTGCCTATCGTCGTGCCCGTGGAATTCACCACATAGACGGCCGTGGAGCCCTGCAGGTAGCAGTCCGTCAAGGTGTTGGAGGAGACGTTGTAGAAGGATATGCCGCGCAGCACGGAGGAGGTCATGGTGCTCTGGGCGATCACGTTCATGTTGGATTGGTCCCGTACGTACATGGCCTGCCCTCTGGGGCTCGTGAAGAAGTCCCGGACGAAGGTGTTGGAGGAAGAGGCGCTGAGATACGTGCCGTACCCGCCGGACCCGGAGCTGATGAAAAGATTCTGCGTGAAGGTATTCAAGAAAGCGCCCACCAAAGAAACGGCGTAACCTGAGCCGCCGGCCACCACCGTGCTGTTGCTGACGGCATTGTCGTTGTTCCCGGAAGTGAGGTCCAGGCCGGTGTTGTTGTCCGCCTGGATATAGCAGTCGTCGATGACGCCGTGGCTCACGTTAAAGCTCATCGCATAAGTGGTGGTGGCTGTGATCGTGCTGCGGCGGACGGCGAGATAGTCCGCTGCAACGGCCCTGAAAGCGTACGGCCCGTAAATGACGCTGTCGACGATCGAAACGGACGAGGCATTCACCAGCATCACCTCCGTCGTCTCCGCGCCCGGCTTGGTGATCGTGCTGCGGCTGATCGTGGTGCGGGACCCCGCGATCATCGCCGCGTAGTAATTACCGAGCATGGACAGCGAACACTGGGCCAGGGTATTCGACGAGGAATCCGTCAGATACAACGCGGCGCCGTTGCTGTTGCTCACGAGCGTGACGTTGGTGAAGGTATTGGTGGACGCGTCGTTCTCCACGAGCGCGGCATGGCTGTTCTCGGCGTAAACATAGCCGTAGGTGAAGGTGTTGGAGGATGCTCCGCTCAGATGCAGCCCGTTGCCGGTGCCCGTGCACGAAAAGGAACCGTGGTCCACGCTGTTGAAGGACGCATGGTCCAGATTAACGGCGGAGAGGTACGCGACCGCGGTGCTGTAGGAGATGGTCGTAGCCGTGCTGCCCGGCAGGAAGAAGCCGTAGGCATCGGCATGGGAGACGGTGATGCTCGACCCGTTCACCACGCTCCAGCTTGAAAGCGCCATGCCCGCGAAGTAGATGTTCCCGCCCGGGTCTATGACATTGACGCTGCTGAGGCTCACGAATTGAGACGACACGAGCACGCCGTAGGGCACCGTATTCGTGGAGATGATATTGAAGCCTGAGATGCTCACGCTCGCGTTCTGGATCACGAACGCGGCGGTGGAGCCGGCCGGAGGATTGATGGTCGTGGCCGTGCTCACCATGTTCGGATCCGACATGATCTTGATGAGATAGCCGTTGTTCGTCCGGCTCGTGACGAGCACCTGCTCCGAGTAGGTATGGCTGTCCACCACGATGCAGTAGGTCCCGGACAGGGCGGAGGTGGGAATCGCCCCGACCGCGGCTCGGATGCTGGTATAATTGCCCCCCCCGAACTTCTTGACCTGATAGGTCATGCTGCAAACCCCGGCAGGGGTATAGGACTTCGATGCCTGGCTCGTGCGGCCGTAAGAGCCCTGGTTTGCGTAGTCTCCGTTGTACGAAGGCTCCGCGCCCAATCCCATGTCCGCATCTTCATCCTCGGCAGGATCCGCCGCATCTATCGTGGCGGAGTCGATCGGGTCCGCGGCCATATCGAAGAGTCCGGTCGCGGGATTCCAGCGTCCGTTGTTGATCGTGGACTTGGGATGGAAGTCCTCGCTGCCGGCTCCCGGATCAGCCCATTGCGGATGCTGGGCGATGGAACGGCTGTCCTGCGCCGAGCCCGGACAACCGGCGCCCCCGGCCGTCCAGTCGGCCCCGAGCAGGCAGGTGTTCGCTCCCCAGATGCCGGTGTTCGCGCTGTTGGAGCTGAAGAAATCGTTGTAGTCCGAGTCAAAGCCGGTCACGCTTCCGGCATCGAGCCGCACCGTGGACGAGGAACCCGTTGCCGTCACGCTCACGGAACTGGAGAAGATGTTGTTCTTGACGATATTGACCGTGGAGCTGTTGACCAGCCACAAGAGATGCGCGTTGGTCAGCGCATTGGCCGCGCAGGTCGAGTGCAGGTCGTTGAACTTGAACTGCGTATGCTCCGCGTTCATCAGATAGGCCGCCACGAAGGAGCCGCCCGTGAGCAGGCCGGGATTCGAGATGCGGTTGTGATCGAAGTTCACCAGGCCCGCGCTCTTGGCATAGAGGCCGTAGGCGGTGTACGCGGAAGTGAGGTCTCCGCCCTGGCGCAGGACGATGCTGTTGTTTTGGATCGTGGCCCCGGTCTTGAGCCCGTTCAAGTAGATGCCGTAGGTATCGCGAACGTCCGAGGTGCTCATGACCACGGTATTGGACGTGATCCACACCTTCGTCCCGGCGGTCTGCGTGCCCACTCTGATGCCGTACTGTCCGCCGCTGATCGTGTTCGTGGAAAGCGCGATGAGTCCGGAGCTTTTGCCGATGCTCACGGCCGCGCCCTGGGATTGAGCACGGAGCGTGCTGGACGACAGCGTGAGGCCGACGCTTCCTCCGTCCAATCGGAGAGCGCTGCCGGAAGGCGCGGCCGAGACCAGGACGCTGCCGCCGATAACGGTCCCGGTCGAACCGCCCACATAGGCCGCCGTAGAACCTTGGACGTAGCACTGGGAGACGATGGTCGTGAGACCCTTGTCAAGGTAAAGCGCGGACAGCTCGGCCGCACCGCTCGTGATGGTGCTCTGCCTGATCGTGTTGTTGTGGACTCCCGGCGCCTGTATGACGAGGCCGTAGCCCGCGGGGTTGCCGATGACGCTTCCCTCGATGAGGTTGTCCCCGGCGCTGCCGTAAAACACCACGGCGGCCTCATTAATCCCGTTGGATGCGACGGTGCTCCGCGCGACGGTATTGTGGTTGTCCTTGGAGAGCACGGCCGTGCCGTCCGGGTTGAAGACGTAGGAATCCAGGATGGAATTGTATCCGTCCTCTCCGCTTCCGAATTCGACCGTGGCGGCGTTGTTCGTTCCGCCGACGGTGCTAACCATCGAGCTTTGGCTGACCGTGTTGTTATGGGAGCCCGCATCGAAGAAAATGGTCTCGTCTCCCGAGGCGAGATAGCATTGGTCCACGATGCTGTAGGAACCGCCGGAAAAATAGATGCTTTGAATCCAACCCGTTCCATTGGTCGTGATCGTGCTCCGGCTGAAGGTGTTGTGGTCCGAATCCGCAATATCGACGGCGTCCATCCCTATCAAGGTGCGGATGCTGCTGTCGTTGACCGTATTCCAGGAAGCGCCGTTGAAGACGATCGCATTGGCGGCCGTGCTGTGGCTGATAAGGTTGAAGCCGGCCGCATTGTCCAGCCTCACGGCGTAGGTGTTCGAGTTGGAAACGAATGTCTCCGTGAACGTATTCGAGGACGCGCCGCAGAGATAGAGCCCATAAAACGAACTGCTGTTCGCCTCCGCCGAGCTATAGGACACCGTAGCCGAGGTGCTGCCCGGCAGGTAGAAGCCGTGCGCGGCCGTCACGGTCACGCTGGAATACCCGACCGTGCTCCAACTGGAAAGCATCATGCCGGCCGCATAGACCTTCCCGTTGGGGGAGACGACGTTGACGCTGCTCAGAGTCACGAACTGCGAGGATATCCGCACGCCGTAGGGCACGGAGTTCGTCGTGACCACGAGGACGTTCTCAATGCTCACGCTCGAGTTCTGAATATAGAACGCCGCGGTCGACAGGAGCGGCGGATTGACCACGGGCGCGGTGCTCGTGAAGCTCGGGTCCGCCAGGATGCGGATCAGGTAGCCGCCGGTGTCGATGTTGCGCACAACCGCCTGCTCGGAGTAGGTCTGCGTGTCCCGAAACACCACGCAGGCATTGCCGCCGGTCAAGGACGAAGGCAAGGCCGCGACGGCCTCTGCGATCGTGGACTTGGAGCCGCAGATGCCGCTCTTGTACACGTTCTTCGTCTGCGCGGCATTGCAGTTCGCGGGCGTGCTCCAACTTGGGCAGGCATAACCCTTGGAAGCCTGGCTCGTCCTGCCGTAGGAGCCCTGGTTGGCCGATGCCACGGCCGCATAATCGGGCTCCAAGCCGAGTCCCAGGTCGATGCTCACATCCTCAGCCGTGTCAGCCGCGTCGATGGTCGCGGAATGGACCGGATCCGCGGCCAGGTCGAAGAGCCCATCAGCGGAGTCATAGCGGCCGTTGTTGACCGTGCTCTTCGGGTGGAAGTCCTCGACGTACAGACCCGGATCAGCCCATTGCGGATGCTGGGCGATGGAACGGCTGTCCTGCGCCGCGCCCGGGCAGCCTGTTCCGGTCCAATTCGCTCCCAACTGGCAGGTCGCGCTGCCCCAGATGCCCGTATTCTGGACCGAGCCGCCTGCGGTCGCCGAGGAGAAGAAGTCGTTGTAGTCCGAGGCAAACCCGGTCTGGCTCGCGGCGTCCACATTGATCGCGGCAGAGGAACCTGCAACGATCACGCTCATGGAACTGGAGAAGATGTTGTCCTTGACGATGTTCGCCGTCGACGAATTGACCATCCAGAGCAGATAGGCATTGGTCAGGCCCGTGCCCGTGCTGTGCAGGTCGTTGAACTTGAACTGCGCGTGGTCCGTGCCCGTCAGATAAGCGCCCACGAACGATCCGCCCGTGAGCAGGCCGGGGTTCGAGATGCGGTTGTGGTCGAAGTTCACCTGGCCCGCGCTCTTGGCGTAAAGGCCGTAGGCCGTGTACGCGGAGGTGAGGTCCCCGCCCGTGCGCAGGACGATGCTGTTGTTTTGGATCGTGGCCCCGGTCTTGAGCCCGTTCAGATAGATGCCGTAGGTATCGCGGACGTTGGAGGTGCTCACGATCACGGTGTTGGAGGCGATCCAGACGTTCGAACCCGCGCTCTGCGTTGCGACGAAGACGGCGTACTGTCCGCCGCTGATCGTGTTCGTGGAGAGACGGATGACGCCGGAAGAGTAGGGGTTGATGCTGATCGCCGCGGATTGGGACTGAGCGAGCAAGGTGCTGGAGGAGAGCGTGAGATCGACGCTTCCTCCGCCGAGCCAGAGACCGTTGCCCGTGGGCGCCGTGGCCGCCAATACGCTGTTGCCGATCACCGTCGCCGTGGAGCCGTTGAGATAAACCGCCGTCGAGCCCTGGACATAGGAATCCAGGAGCGTAATGCCGTAGGCCTGATTCACGCCCACGGCGTACATGTTCGGCGCGTCGGCCGTGATCGTGCTCCGCGTGAAGGTATTATTGTTCGATCCTATGGACATGTACAAAGCGACTCCCAGGGAATTGGAGATGAAGCACTGGGACAGGGTGTTGGAGGAGGCTGACGCCAGATTGAACCCATATCTGGTCGAAGTATTCGCGATCATGGTGCTTTGGATGACCGTGTTCCCATTGGAAAGCTGGTACATGGTCAATGCAGGACCCGTGGGGTTGTACATGAAGCATTGGGAAATGGTGTTGGAGGAAGCGGTCGCGTTAAGATAGAGGGCGCGTATGGCAGAGGAATTGCCTGTCCCGATCATGGTGCTCTGCGTGACGGTATTGAAATTGGAGTTATTCTCAATGAACAAGTTGGAGCCTCCGGCATTCCATATGAAGCACTGTGAAATAGTGCTGTAGGTGACCCCGGTCCAATAGAAATTAGGGGTAGCCGAGGTGTTCGCATAGAACGTGCTTTGGGAGACCAGCGTCCAGCTGGAGGATTCAAAGCGCGCGGAATTTCCTCCTGGATTGGAGATGAAGCTCTGCACCACGGCGTTGCCGGAGGACTGATAGATATAGAGCCCGTACTGGCCGTTTACGCCGGCGCTCGCCGTGCTCTGGAAGAGGGTATTCCCATTGGATGCCGTGCCCATGCGCATGCCGTGGCCCGGAGGATTTACGATGAAGCTCTGCGACACGGTATTGGAAGAAGCCTGATTAAGATTGAGAGCGTAATAATTCGCGGCCTTGGAAATCATGGTGCTCTGGGCCAGAGTGTTGAAGTCCGAGCCCAGCTGCAGATAGGCGGCGCTGCCCGCCGGGTTCGAGGCCAGGAAGACGCTGAAGGTATTGGAGGACGCGGCATTGAGGAATAACGCATAGCCTGCCGCACTATTGGCATAGCCCGTGCTGAGGCTGACGTGGATGCCGGAACTATAGTCGAGATAGAAAGCGCGGGCGCTCTGCACCGTGACGCTGGAGTACGAAATGCTTCCCCAGTTCGCGGTCGAGAACGCGATGCCGGCGGAATAGATATTCCCGCCTGGAGAAACGACATTCACGCTCGAGAGCGTCACGTAGGCCGAGGATGCGAAAACGCCGTAGGGCACGCTGTTGGTCGTGATCACGAGCACGTTCTCGATGCTCACGCTCGAATTCTGGATATAAAACGCCGCGGTCGACAGGATCGGCGGATTGACGACCGGCGCGGTGCTCGTGAAGCTCGGGTCCGCCAGGATGCGGATCAGGTAGCCGCCGGTGTCGATGTTGCGCACAACCGCCTGCTCGGAGTAGGTCTGCGTGTCCCGGAACACCACGCAGGCATTGCCCCCGCTCAAGGACGAGGGCAGGGCCGCGACGGCCGCGGCGATCGTCGGATTGGCCCCGCAGGCGCCGCTCTTGTAGACGTTCTGCGTTTGGCCCGCGGAACAATTGGCGGGGGTATTCCAAGTCGGGCAGCCCGCCTTTGAAGCTTGGCTGGTGCGTCCGTAAGAGCCCTGATTCGCGGCGTTGTTGGTCGCATAGTCCGGCTCCAGGCCCAAGCCCAGGTCCGTGCTCACGCTCTCCGTTGTGTCCGCCGCGTCTATGGTGGCGGAGTTGACCGGGTCCGCGACAAGATCGAAGAGCCCGTCGGCGGGATCATAGCGGCCGTTATTGGCCGTGGACTTGGGATGGAAGTCCTCGACGCCCGCACCGGGATCGGCCCATTGCGGATGCTGGGCGATGGAGTGGCTGTCCTGCGCCGCACCTGGACAAGACCCGCCGCCGGTCCAATTCATCCCCAACTGACAGGCGTCCGCGCCCCATATGCCGGTATTCGCGCTGTTGGAACTGAAGAAGTCGTTGTAGTCGGAGGCAAAGCCGCTCTGGCTGGCGGCATCCACCTGCACGGTCGCCGAGGAGCCCGAAACCGTCACGCTCACGGAACTGGAGAAGATGTTGTCCTTGACGATAAGATTTGTGGACGCGTTGAGCGCGCGCAGCAGATAAGCGTCCGTCAGGCCTGCGCCCGTGCTGTGCACGTCGTTGAACTTAAGCTCCACGTTATCCGCATCATTAAGATATGCGCCGATGAAGCTGCCGCCCGTGAGCATGCCCGGGTTCGAGATGCGGTTATGGTGCACGCTGAGCTGCGCGGCGCTCCGGGCATATATTCCGTAGACGTTCGCGGAGCCCAGGTCTCCGCCTTGACGAAGGAGGATGGAGTTGTTCTGGACCGTCGCGCCCGTGACAAGACCGTTGAACCGGATGCCCTGATTCTCTGCTATGCCGTATCCGCCGACGGCCGTGGACGTGCCGATGACGATGGTGTTGGATGCGATCCAGAGCTGGCTGCCGGCCGCCAGGGTCCCCGCATAAACGCCGTACTTCCCTCCCTCTATGGAGTTCGAGGATATATCAAAGATCCCGCTGATACCGCGAGAAAGATACAAGCCGCCGGCCAAGGATCCGGCGCGGAGCATGTTGGAAGAGAACGTCAGATGCCTGCTGCCGTTGCCGACCCACACGCCGACGCCGTCCTCGAGAGTGGAAATGAGCGTGCACCCTGTGATCACGGTCGCCGTAGATCTATTGACCCAGACCAAGGTCGAGCCTTCGATATAGGAATCCGTTATCGAGGAATTCATCACCTGCTGAAGGGCGATAGGCGAGTTGAGCGCCGTGGAGATGATGATGCTCTGACTGAGACTGTTCCCATTCGAACCGATCATGAAACCCACGGCATCGCTGGCCATGTCGATGATCACGCTCTTGGTGATGGTGTTCGTCGACGAATTCGTCTTGATATAAAGCCCGAATTTCTCCCACGCATTGCCGTTGGAAGTGATCGTGCTCATGCTGATCATGTTGTAATTCGAATTCGAGCGCAGATACACGCTGGTGCCTGCCGCATTGTTGCTGAAGCTGCTGTTGGTGACAGTGTTGGAAGAAGAGGAATTGAAATAGAGCGCGCAGTAGCCGGGGTCCGAGGGCCAAAGGCCGTTATTCTGCACGGTGCTGAATGAGATCTGCGTCATGGTGCTGGCATTGAGGAAGATGCCGTGCGCCGTGGATGCGCCCAGCGTCATGCTCGAATACGACAACGTGTTCCAGCTCGCAAGCTGCATTCCCGCGATGCGTATATTGCCGCCCTGGTCCATGATATTCACGCTGCTTATCGTCACGACCTGAGAGGCCGACTTAACTCCGTAGGACGTGACGTTGGCCGGCACGATATCGATGCCCAGCACGGACACGCTCATATTGCGCAGGTCGAAGGCCGCCGTGGACGCATAGGGAGGATTCACGCTCGGCTTGCCCGAGACCGCGCTATCGACGATGAACGAAAGGCTCGAGCCGTTGTTCGTGAAATTCTGCACCGTGACCTGCTCGTTATAGGTCAAGGCGTCCTTGATGACAACGCAGGTGGGTCCGGCGAGATTCTTGTCGAGAGAATCCACGGCGGCCTGGATTGAGGTATACGCCTCGGTGAAATCCTGCTTGACCGTGGTGCCGTAAGGGCAGCCGCTCGGAAGCGTCGGCGACCAGGACTTCGACGCCTGATCCGTGCGGCCGTAGGAACCCAGATTGGCGTAGCTCCCGTTGTCGGCCGGCTCCACGCCCAAGCCCATGTCCGCATCCTCATCCTCATCTGGATCGGCCTGGTCGATGGTCGGAGAGTTCACGTTGTCCTGCACCCAGCCGCTCGCGCTCCAGCGGCCTGAAGCCGCCTTGGACCTGGGATGGAAGTCCTCGACGCCCGCGCCGGGATCGGCCCATTGCGGATGCTGGGCGATGGAGTGGCTGTCCTGCGCCGCACCTGGACAAGACCCGCCGCCGGTCCAATTCATCCCCAACTGACAGGCGTCCGCGCCCCATATGCCGGTATTCGCGCTGTTGGAACTGAAGAAGTCGTTGTAGTCGGAGGCAAAGCCGGTCACGCTTCCGGCATCGAGCCGCACCGTGGCCGAGGAGCCCGAGACCGTGACGGTCGCGGAGCTTGAGAAGATGTTGTTCTTGACCACATTCACGGTGGAACCGTTGACCATCCACAGCAGATAGGCGTTGGTCAGTCCCGTGCCCGTGCTGTGCAGGTCGTTGAACTTGAACTGCATGTGATCCGTGCCCGTGAGATAGGCGCCCACAAAGGACCCGCCCGTGAGCAGGCCGGGGTTCGAGACGCGGTTGTGGTCGAAGTTGACCTGCCCGGCGCTCTTGGCATAGAGGCCGTAGGCGCTATAGGAGCCCAGGTTTCCGCCCTGGCGGAGCACGATATGGTTGTTCTGGATCGTGGCGCCCGTCGCCAAACCGTTCAGGTAGATGCCGTAATTATTGCGCTCGTTCGAGGTGCTCACCACCACGGTATTGGACGCGATCCAAAGCTGCGTGCCCGCATTCTGCGTCCCAATGGAAACGCCGTATTGAGCGCCGCTGATCGTGTTCGTGGAGAGACGGATGACGCCGGAAGAGTAGGGATTGATGCTGATCGCTGCGGATTGGGACTGAGCGAGCAAGGTGCTGGAAGTGAGCGTGAGATCGACGCTTCCTCCGCCGAGCCAGAGACCATTGCCCGTGGGCGCCGTAGCCGCCAATACGCTGTTGCCGATCACCGTTGCCGTCGAAGCGTTGACATACGCCGCCGTAGAGCCCTGGACATAGGAATCCAGGAGGACGGCGTCCGAGACCCCATCGATGCCCAGCGCATACATGTTCGGGACAACGGCGATGATCGTGCTCCGCAGGATGGCATTGCCGTTGGAAGCGCTGTTCATGAGCAACGCGGCTCCCTGAGAGTTGGAGATGAAGCACTGGGAGATGGTATTGAAGGAGGATCCTCCCGCGAAATTGAGCCCGTATCGGGTCGAGGCTCCCCCGATCATCGTGCTTTGGATGACGGTGTTGCCGCTGGAGAGCTGATACATGGTCATTGCGCCGCCCGTCGGGTTGTACATGAAGCACTGGGAGATGGTGTTGGAGGAAGATGTTTGGTAGAGATAGAGCGCGCGATAGGAAGAGCCGTTGCCCGCGGCGATCATGGTGCTTTGCGTGATGGTATTGTAATTGGAGCCGGCCTCAAGATACAGGGCGGCGCCCCCGGGATTCCAGATGAAGCTTCGTGAAATGGTTGTATCGGTGACTCCGCCGGTCCATTGGATCGCGGACGCCGCCGAGGTGTTCGCATAGAATGTGCTTTGGGAGACCAGCGTCCAGCTGGAGGATTCAAAGCGCGCGGAATTTCCTCCTGGATTGGAGATGAAGCTCTGCACCACGGCGTTGCCGGAGGACTGATAGATATAGAGCCCGTACTGGCCGT
>JBAZUV010000023.1:0-43654 GCA_041661185.1 Elusimicrobiota bacterium | reverse complement strand
CTTCAGGATCCCTACGATCTGCTCTTCAGTGTATCGCTTGCGAGCCATTTTGAGGCCTCCGTTGGTCTATGCTAGCACCTCGGAAACCCAATTCACACCGGCCTGACTATGCGGGGAGACGTCGGAAAGAACGCTGGAAAATAGATTTCAACAATAGGTCTATGACTGACAAAATAGAAGTATATTTTGGAGGTATGGCTTGGAATGGGGATTTTCATCAAGAACTAAAGCTTTTTATTGAAGGCGGGAAATGGACGTGCGTGTGGACGCAAAAGATGAACGGTCTACCCATCCCGGGCGGAGAATGCTCTTGACGAGATATTGTCCCCCCCAAGCGTCACGCCCTTAAATGCAATCTCCCACATAAGCTCGACAGCGCTCAAAGAAAACGACGGGTGGCGGAAGAGTCGGGTTCTCCCTTGCGCTCCATTCGTGCGGGTAGTGTGTGTGGGGAGTGGCAAGAAAGGACCCGGCTCTCGACGACAGGACACTTTTAAACAACAGAGAGAGCCGGGCAACACTTGCGGAAAAAAGAACGGGGGGGTAAACTTATTGGGCCGAGTGAAACGGCATCCTTATATGACCCGCAAGTTCAATGTCGGGATGGTTTTGTTTGCCCTGGCACAGGGCGCTCTCCTGTGTTCGGCTCAGGGAGTGCGGACGGATGTCCCGGCAAACACGAACGCACTCCCTGTGCAGGTTCCGGCCTTGCCGACGGGAATATCAGGGAACGCGGGTCGGCTGGACCTTCCGCTGAACATAGGAGCGGACGCGCCCTTGCTCATGCTTCCGGCTCCGCTCGCAGGCGCGGATGCTTCACGACGGCTTGAGGCGCAGTCGAAGACGATTGTTCCTACGGAACCCGCAGATCAACGGGATACATCCTCCATTAAGACCGCGCCTGCGGCGCAGGCGGTACAGGGGGGCTCGAAGCTCTCATTGCCGGTGCTGACGGAGTCTGCTCAAAAGAGCCTTGCCATCGATAAGACTGATGCCGCGTCAACCTCAAAAGAGGAAACAGCGGCATCAGCAACCGCGCTTTTCGACGGTACATCGGACAAACTTCACCCCTCGGAAACTCCAAGTCCAGTCGAAACAGTCTCTTCTCCGCAAAAAAACAGGAGTTTCCGAAGCATGCTGGAGGACGCGTCTCGTCGAGGAGCCCTCGACGAGGAAACGCTCGGGGAACTCCACGACGCAGCCTATATCGACCCGCTGACCGGGGCGTACAACCGCCTCTTCCTGGAGGAATACGGGCAGGACCTGTTCGCGCGGAGCCGATCCTTGCTCTCCTTCAAGCTCGATGAACTCAAGGAGATCAACGACGGCTACGGACATGCCGTGGGCGACCACTACCTCGCGGAAACGACCGACATCATCAGCCGCATCATCGGGCCCGATGCCGTGCTCATCCGCCGCAATCCCACGAAATTCGCGGTCTTCACCGATGTCAATGCACGCTCCGCCCAACTTCTGGCCGAGGCCCTGCGTCTGGCCGTGGCCCACCGCCTGGCTCACAAGGCCAGCCCGGTCTATAACATGACCACGCATGAGCCGGTGCGGTCGAGCATCCAGATAGGACTGGCAAAAATCCGCGGCAGTTCTCCGCAAGAACGCGAATCAGCCCTGCTGGATGCCGAAACCTCTCGAAAAAACGCAAAGGAGGCGGGCGGAAACATCGTGGCCGACTCCTCGGGAAATCTCCTCCTGAGAACGCACGTCAACGTGCTCCTTCGGAAGCTTTCCGCGGCAGGCCTCCCGGGCATCGCGCAGCGCTTCCAGCAGGAGATCCGCGGTTCCGCCGGAGGCGTGCGCGCATCCGATCCGAGCGGACGGACCGGGGAATTCGCGATGAAGCGGCGCCTCTCCCTCGAGAAGCGCTATAAGCCCCCGACTAGAAAGGCTCGCGCGCTCGATGTCCTGCTCCGGGACATCCAGGACCGGCCCCTGCGGGCATCCTTCTCGGACTTCTTCTTCCGCAATCCCTTGAGCGGCCTGCACAACGCGCTATGGCTTGAACGCAATGCCGCGGCCATGCGGGCCGCGGGCCGCGCGGCTCGCTACGCGGCGCTAGATCTCGACAAGTTCGGGGAGATCGACCGCTCCCTGGGAGAAGAGCGCGCGGACCGAGTCCTGGCCTGCTTTGGCCGCATCCTCGGAGGATTCGCCCGGGAGCGCTCCGTGGAAGCCCTGCATCTGAGCGGGGAGGAGTTCGCGCTCCTCATCGGCCAGGAAGAGCAGGACGTCCAAGGACTCCTGGAAGCCCTGCGCCGCCGAGTCGAAGAACAGCTGGGACCGAAGGCCTTGAGCGAGGAAGGGATCGCGGGACTCGACGGCAAGGCTCTGCACGTGACCGTCTCCATCGGTGAAGCGCTCATCAAGGATTCCCAGAGCCCCCTCCCCGGGATACGCTCAGCCGCCGAACGCGCGGAAGTCTCCCTGACCCAAGCCAAGACCCAAGGCCGCAACCGCGTCGTCCTCGAAAAATAATCCTCCTCTCCAGCCTTCGTAAGAAAACTATTTTTCAATCCGTTATAGATAAATATTCGTTTGATTGCTGCTTGATTGATTTGCTAACTTTTCGTCGACGTTTTTAAAAAATAGGAGATGCCTCGACCATGACAAAAGAATTGTTCCGTCGCACGCATGCCTGGATGCGCATCCTCGGACTCGCCGCATTGTCCGCGGCAGCCGGATCGATCAGAGTCTGGGCAGCCCCGACCATGGGAACAGTCACCCCATCGTCAACGACAACGGCCTCCCATGTCAGCAACCCCTTCAATCTGAACTCCCTAATCAACGAGCCTACGACGGCGACCATCACCGGCTGCGAAAGCACGCTCGACGGCACGACCTGGAACGCCGCCAGCGTCGTCCTTTCAACATGCACGGCAACGGCCCTGGGATGCACGGACGGACAATCCCTGACCCTGAATATGCGGGCAACCAACTCCAATAATGAGACCGGCACGGGCAGCCCGGTCTCCCGCACCTGCGACGCCCAAGCGCCGACCACGACGGATAACGCCCCGACGGACTGGCAGACACAGAACGTAGTTGTGACCCTAAGCCCCGCGGACAACGGCTCAGGCCTGGCGCAGACCAAGTATTGCACGGACGCGAACAACACCTGCTCGCCCTGGATGGTCGGAGTGAGCACCACGATACTTAGCTGGCCCGGCGCCCTCATACAAAAGTATCTGCGCTACCAGTCCATCGACAACGTCGGCAACACCGAGGCGGTCGTCAGCAAGCTCATCCGCATCGACAGATCCTCTCCCACCACCACCGACAACGCGCCCTCGACCTGGCAGTCCAATGACGTCAACGTGACTCTGGCCCCGTCGGACGGCAGCGGCTCGGGTGTTTCGCAGACGCTCTACTGCACGGACGCTGACAACACCTGCGCTCCGTCGACCGCGGGAACATTCCTCTCGGTGGCCTGCTCGACGGGCACCTGCCAGACCTATATACGCTACTACTCCGTGGACAATCTCGGGAACACCGAATCGGTCAAGAGCAAGCTGGTCCGCATCGACAAGGTCTTCCCCGTCACGACGGACAACGCGCCCTCCGGCTGGAGGCGCTACGATGCGACCGTGACCCTGAGTTCCTCGGATGTCGGGTCGAGCGTCTATCAGACCAAGTACTGCACGGATGGGAGCGACACCTGCACGCCGACAACGATCGGGAAAACCATCTACGTGACCTGCGCATCCAGCAGCACCTGTCAGACCTACGTGCGTTACCTTTCCGTGGATTACGCAGGGAACATCGAGACGGCGCACAGCAAGCTGGTCCAAATCGATAAGGAAGCGCCGACGACCACCGACAACGCGCCTTCCGCGTGGCAGACCGGCGATGTCAGCGCCACCTTAAGCCCGACGGACGGCAGCGGCTCGGGCATATCCCAGACGAAATACTGCACGGACACGAACAACACCTGCACGCCCTGGGTGGTCGGCGTCAGCACCACGGTCAATTGCTGGCCGGGCGGCATCTGCCAGAGATACCTGCGCTACCAGTCCTTCGATGTCCTGGGAAACACCGAGACGGTCAAGAGCAAGCTCATCCAAATCGACGAGACAGCCCCCGTCACGACCGATGATGCGCCCGTCTCATGGCAGAAGAGCGACGTGACCGTGCACCTGAGTTCCTCGGACACGGGTTCAGGCGTCTATCAGACCAAGCACTGCACTGACGAGAGCGATACCTGCACACCGTCGACCGTCGGCACCAGCGTGGACGTGATCTGCGCGGCCTGCCAAACCCACGTGCGCTACCTCTCGATCGACAACGCAGGAAACACGGAGACGGCCAAGAGCAAACTCGTCAAAATCGACCAGGAAGCGCCGACGACCACGGATAACGCGCCTTCCGGCTGGCAGGCCGGTGATGTCAGCCTGACCCTGAGCCCCTCGGACGGCCTCGGCTCGGGAGTGGCCCAGACGAAGTTCTGCTTGGACGCGGATAACACCTGCACGCCTTGGATGGTCGGGATCAGCACCTCTGTCGTCTGCCCCTCGGGCAGCGTCCGCGAGAGATATCTGCGCTACCAATCATTCGACGTAGTAGGCAATACCGAGACCGTCAAGAGCAAGTTCATACAAGTCGACAAGGCCTTTCCAGGCTCCAGCGACGACGCGCCTTCCGGCTGGCAGAAACAGAACGTGACCGTGCACTTCACATCAACGGACACGGGCTCAGGCATCTACCAGACCCAATACTGCACGGACGCGAACAACACCTGCACCCCGTCGACGGCCGGAACAAGCGTGGACCTGACCTGCGCGGCCTGCCAGACCTATGTGCGCTACCGCGGCGTCGACAACGCGGGCAACACGGAAACGACGAAGAGCAAGCTGGTCAAGATCGACCAGGAAGCGCCCACGACCACGGACAATGCGCCCTCCGGCTGGCAGGCCGCAAATGTCCCCGTGACGCTGACACGGACCGACGGCAGCGGCTCGGGCATCTACCAGACCCGGTACTGTACGGACGACGATGGCTCCTGCACCCCGTCGGTCGTCGGAGTGAGCACCACGATCGCCTGCGTGAACAACAGCATCAAGCAGAGGCACCTGCGCTACCAGTCCTTCGATGTCGTGGGCAACACAGAGACCGTCAAGAGCAAGTTCATCCAGATCGACAAGCAGGCCCCTTCCGGAGGCTCGATCAGCTACGCGAATGGAAGAACCACCTCGCCGGTCAGCGTATCATTCACTAATGGAACGGACGGGGACGGCTCGGGCATCGCGACGCGCATCATCCAGCGCATGCAGGCGACCTACTCCGGGTCAAGCTGCGGCGCCTACGGAGCGTGGACGGACGTGTTCACGGATCCGGCCTCGTCCCCGGCAAGCGACGCGGTATCGAGCGGCACCTGCAACAAGTACCGATACAGGGTCACGGACAACGTCGGAAAACTGGCCACCTACACCTCATCGAGCGTGGCCAAGATTCCGTAACCCACGCACAAGAGCCTCCCTGCCCCGCCGCCCGGAAACGAGCGGCGGGGCATTTTTTAGGCGCTTTTATATATATCTTCGCGCATGACGTTTTTAACTTTCGTTTAACGGACATATCTTTGTTATTGACAGAGCAGCACCCCCCCGTTATACTTTCACGCGTCAGCGCGAGAATCCGCGCGCAGTCCCCGTGCCGAGGGGGGCGACGCTTTTCCATTGAATAAAGCATCCTCTCGGACGGTTTTGGCACTCGTTTTGGGCATGTTCACGCTCGCGCCCGCGTGTGAACATGTATATGCCCAGTTCTCCACACCCTACGATCCCGAGTTCGCGACCCAGACCCCGGAACCGGCGCGCGTCATCACCCAGCAGGCCCCGGCCCCGGCAGAAGCAGTCCCGACAGCCTCCGAAACGATCGAGGCCCCTGCTCCAGCCGCGGTCCCAGCCGCAAATAGCGCCGAGCAGGCGAAAACCCCTTCCCCATCGGTCGAGGCGCCCTCGCCAAGTCCGATCGGCGCCGCTGCCGGAGGCCCTGCAAGCCTCGGGCCTCGGCCCTTCCTGCTCATCGAGCGCCAGGACCCCTCGCATATCTTCGAGACCCCGGCTCCGGCCAAAGAGGCGAAGCCCTTCGAGGATTTCGCCCGGGAACTCAAGCCGATCCAATTCGACCCGAAGATGTGGGACCGCATGCGCGAGGACGTGGAGCACGGCGTCCTGCCCAAAGAAGAGATCGAACTCCCTCCCCTCATGCCGGAGGGCTATGACGTAGCCTACGGCTCGGGCACGCCCATGCCCCCCAGGCCGGAGATCGAACTCCCCAGCTACGGCACGAGCCTCTCGATCACCGGCCGCAAGGTCATCGGCTTCAACTTCAGCGAGAAGCGCTACCTGCGCGACCAGCGCGCCACGGGCCGGCCCGCGAGCACGAACCTCATCGACATCACCCAGCAGCTGCAGCTGCGCATGCAGGGCAAGGTCGGCCCGAAGATCACGGTGAACGTGGACTACGACGACACCAAGACCAACAAGCAGGACATCTCCGTGTCCTATCAAGGCGATCCGGACGAGGTGGTGCAGAACGCCTCCTTCGGAGACATCGACCTCTCGCTGCCGGCCACGGAGTTCGTCAGCTACAACAAGCAGCTCTTCGGCATCCGGGTCAACATCAAGTACAAGGGCTTCAACGCCATCTTCATCGGCAGCCGCACCAAGGGACAGACCAAGACCAAGCAGTTCAAGGGCAACACGCTCTTCAACACCCTGGACATCCCGGATATCTCCTACATCCGGCGCCAGTACTACGACCTGACGTTCGGGGATACGGCCCGCCTGCCCTTGCAGCCGGCCAGCGAGCGCGTCTATCTCTCGCGAAAGAGCGTGGGCCAGGCCAACGTCAACGAGCAGACGCTCATGGCCGACGACCTGACCCTGCAGACCTCGACCTACACCGGGAAGTTCGTCCAGCTCTCGCCCGGCGTGGACTACACCGTGGACTACGTCAAGGGCATCCTGACCTTCCGCAACAGCCTGGACGCGCAGGACGTGGTGGCCGTGGATTTCGTGGACGCGACCGGACGCTCCATCACGGTCCAGTCCTCCACGCGCGCAGCGGATGCCCCCTTGGGCAGCGGCAACCTCAAGCTCGTCAAGACCCTCGCGGACGTGGCGATCGTATCCACGGCCGCGGAATCCGGCTGGCAGCGGGAGCTCAAGACTTTCTACAACCTAGGCCGCAGCCAGATCGTGCGCGACGACGGCCGCGGGAGCTTCTTCCTGAAGGTCCTGGACCTCAACCGCAATGAGGTCGGCCCCTTGCTCAATCCTCTTCAGAAATACCCGGACACGCTGACCGTGGACTTCGAGAACGGAGTGTTCCAGCTCCAGAAGCCCTTCGCGGTCATCGGAGACTCGGCCACGGCGGACCCGGAGATCTACGCTCCCTCCCCGATCTCCAAGCGGCTTTTCCAGGTCGAGTTCCGCTACCGCTTGAAGACCTATTTCATCGAACCCAACCTGGTGCTCCAGTCGGAGATCGTGCTCATCGACGGGTCGCGCCTCATGCGCAACACGGACTACTTCATCGACTACGAGTCCGGCTTCATCACGTTCTTCAACGAGGACCGCATCAAGGATTCCTCGACGGTGGACATCAGCTACGAGGTCGCGCCCTTCGCGGGCACGGCCACCGAGAGCCTGCTGGGCACGCGCATCGGCTATGATTTCGGCGAGCACTTCTCGGTCGGGTCCACGCTCCTCTATCAGACCGGCTCCAAGCCGCCCACGGTCCCGACCGTCAACGAGCTCGCCAAGAGCCTGCTCGTCTATGAAGCGGACCTCCAGATGAAGAACCTGCGCCTCTTCCCGTTCCTGCAGGTCAGCTTCGGCGGAGAGATCGCGCAGAGCAAGATGAACCCCAATCTCTCCAAGCGCGCCATCATCGAGAACATGGAAGGCCTCAAGCAGGACGACATGGCCAGCACGCAGTACACGGCCTGGCAGATCGCCTCCAACCCCGGCGGAGACCCCTCGGACCCGAATCAATTCACCTGGGGGACCGCGGATGTCCCCATCCTGGACATCAATCCCAGCGCGCCGGTGGGGAAATCGGAGAACCAAAAGGTCCTCGACCTGAGTTATCAGCTCGGCGGCGTCGCTTCCTACGCCTCCACGACATCCATCGTCTATGTTTTTTCGCCCACAGGAATAGACTTCTCCCAGAAGACCATGCTCGAAGTCGTGATGTTCCAGAGCGCCCCCTCGAATAACACGATCAATTTCCATTTGGGAGGCATCGCGGAGAACGCGGACGGCACGATCTTCCTTCGCACCGAGGACATCAACAGCGACGGCATCCTCCAGCCTGGAGAGGACATCGGATTCACCTACAACCCCGCGGGCAAGAGCTCGAAGCAGTTCGGGGCGGACAACGGGCGCATCGACTCCGAGGATCTCAACAACAACGGCAGGCTCGAAAGCATCGACGACCTCTCGGGAGGAGATTTCGGCTATATCGGCGGCAACGACCTCGTGGACACATCGAGCACCTCTCGCCTGGAGAAGGGCGCGCTGAACTTCTCGGGTTGGAAGACCTTCCAGATCCCGCTCAACGTGGACGCGAACAATGCTCCCAAATGGCAGGCCATCAAACAGCTGCGAATCTCGGTCAGCGGCGCGGGCAGCGGCAGCCTGCGCTTCGCGCGCATCGCGGTGGTGGGCAACGCCTGGCAGAGAGGCCAGGCCGGAGATCCCGCGACAGGCGTCATCGGCGGCGGGACCATCACGGTCAAGGCCGTCAACAACGTCGACGACCCCACTTATTCGCCCATCTTCCGCGCCGGCGGCGAAGCGCAGCAGGTGTTCACGGACCTCTACGGCACGACCGATGAACTCCAGAAGCAGACCAACTCCAGCAATCTGACGGAACAGGCCTTGGAGATCGGCTACCAGAACCTCATCGCCGGGACCACCATCTACACCAAGCGCATCTTCACGCGCGCCATGGACATCAGCCAGCACAAGAAGCTCGTGTTCCTGCTCTATGGAGCGGCGCGAGGCAACGGAGACGTCTCCGGCAAGAAGACCTTCTTCCTGCGCGCGGGCTCGGACCGCGACTATTTCGAGGTCGCGGTCCCCCTCGCCTTCTCCGGCTGGAAGAAGGTCTCCATCGAGCAAAGGGACCGGAACAACGACCAGATCCCGGACCTATGGGTCGTGGACCAAGCCCCCGGCGGGACCGTAGCGCTATCGACCGGCAGCCCGAATCTCCAGCAGATCGCCCAGCTGACCGCCGGCATCTATTCCACGGCAAACGATGCCTCCAGCAACGCCGGGACCCTGTGGGTCGATGAGATCCACGTGGCGGAGCCCATCACCCGCACCGGCACCGCGGAAAAGATCCAGGCCGACTTCACCATGCCCGGCTGGGCGAGCTTCGGCTTCAAGCACCGGTCCGTGGACCGCCACTACCAGACGCCGACCACGGTGGTCAGCAACCAGGACAACCGCCAGGACAACGGTTATCTGAACTTCGACGCGCTGAGCTTCCTCCCCATGAAGTTCACGCTCGCGCGCTCCATCACCGTGACCCCGAACACCAATGCCACGGGCAATCTGTCGAACCTCGTGGGCCTGCTCCAGCAGGGCAAGCTCACGACCTGGAACGGCACGGCCCAGGGCAGCCTGAGCTACGGCGCCTGGCCGCGCCTGAGCCTGAACCATGCGCGCGACCGCACGGAATACGAGCTCCTCACCCGCTTAGACGACCGCAAGACCTACAACGGCACGCTCAGCTACACCGTGCCGGGACAGCTGTTCTTCATGCCGCGCTCCATCGAACTCACGGCCGGCTACGTGAAATACTCCGTCTCCTTCGATTCGCAGTTCGCGCGCTCGGCCCCGGGAAACTTCAACACCGATGAGTTCACGAACTCCTATTCGGCGCGGATGGGATTCACGCCGTGGTCGGGCTCCTCATTCAACCCGAACTACAGCGTGACCACCGTGCGCGAGAATCGCTCGGACTTCACCTCGGGCCAGGAAGTCCGGCTTCGCTATCCGAAATCCCTGACCCAGAGCGCGGGATTCACCTCGAACTTCCGCATCTTCTCCTGGTTCAATCCGAGCGTGGGCTACTCGGTCAACACCATCGAGAACAACCTGCTGAGCGTCTCGACCTTCATCGTCTCGGGATCGACGACGGTCTACAACATCGGAGAGATCAAGACCGTCAACCGCTCCGCCAACGGCTCCATCAACCTCACGCTCTCGGCTTCCGAGATCCTGCCGCGCACGAAGCTCCTGCGCTCCCTCTCGCTGACCAACGGCTACCAGCTCCAGGACGGCGACGTCTACAACAACGTCGAGAAGAACCTCGACACCCGGACCGCCTTCTTCGTGCGCACGCCGCTTCGCACCAACGGCCCGGCGGCCCAGCGGGTCAACCAGACCCTGCGCGACACCTTCAATTCCACCCAGCGCTGGTCGCCCCTGGAAGCCTACGACCTTCAAGGCCGCAAAGCCGCGTTCAAGACCCTCTCGATCTCCAACAACTACGTGCAGAGCATCCAGCGCACCGACGTCACGGGCACGCAGTCGAAGGCGATCTCCACGACCATCCCGGACCTCATCGCCTCGCTCTCTCAGATCGAGCGGCTCGTCTTCGCGGACTCCTGGATGCGCAACGGCCAGATCAACCTCAAATACGCGGCCCATCGCACCGAGAACGTGGGCCAGACCCTGGACACGGACTCCGCGGTCGGCACGGACCTGCGCGCCATGATCCTCGAACGCTTCGACAGCTCCTTGAGCTTCAACCAGCGCGCCTCCGTGAAGAAAGACCTGCGCATCGGCCAGGTCACGCAGCTCACCGATCACAAGGACATGACCGTGCAGTCGACCTTCGACCTGCGCGTCTTCCGCTTCACGCCCAAGGTCGACTACCAGAAGGACGTGACCACTCTGGGCACGGGCGTGGACACGCAGAACACCACCCTGCTCACGCCGAGCCTGCTGGTGCGCTCGGACCTCGCCCTTCCGCGCGGGCTTCAGCTTCCCTTCACGAAAAAGACTTTGGCCTTCACCAACCGCGTCATCTGGACCACGACGCTCTCCCTGGCCTTGCGCGAGTCCCCGGTGACCGTGGCGGACAATTCCAAGCTCTTCAACCTGAACACGAGCGCAGACTACGAGATCGCCAAGAACCTGCGCATGACCCTCAACGGCGCCATGAGCCGGCTCTGGCACAAGTACATCAAGGAAGAGGACTACGTCTCCTATCAGCTCGGGACCATGCTGACCTTCCAATTCTAATGGGAAACGAAAAGATCCTGATCGTGGAAGACGCCGACGCCTGGGTGGAACTCCTGAAGATCTGGCTCAACGCGGCGGGCTATCAGGAGATCTATGCGGCTTATAGCGGGACCCAAGCCGTGGAATTGGCGGCCAAAGTCGTGCCGGACTGCATCCTATTGGACCTCTGCCTGCCGGACATGGACGGGATGGAGGTCTGCAAGATGATCCGCTCCATCCCGGCCCTGGGAAAGACCCCCATCATCATGGTCACGGGACACAGGAAGGACAAGATCCTCGGCCTGGAATTCGGCGCGGACTATTTCGTGCAGAAATCCGAGAATCCGGCGGAACTCATGGCGACTCTTCGCGCCGTGTTCCGGCGCCGCGAACTCGACCGCAATATCGTGCGCAAAGGCGACGTCTCGGTCAATCTCGAGACCCGGAAAGTCCACTTCAGGGACTTAGAGGTCGCCACCCTGACCCCGAAGACCTTCGAGCTTTTCTACGTGCTCCTGGAGCGCAGCCCGGAACCCGTGCACAAGGACCTTCTGTTCACGGCCGTGGAAGGCAAGCCCATGCCGGAACTCTCCCGGGCGCTGGACATCCTCATGAACCGCCTGCGCACGGCCCTGCCCGTCACGCTCAAGAAGCGCATCCGGGCGGTCAAAGGATTCGGCTACGTATACGTGCAGCCTTCCGGAGAATCCCTGCATGATCCGAGAGAAGAGGCGAGTCAGTAGCAGTTCTGGACCAGCAGATCGACCTGCCGATCCAAAGCCTCCATATGTTCCCGTTCCTTAACGGTGGGCTCCGCAACGGGCACGGCCTTGAATAA
Organism: Elusimicrobiota bacterium; assembly: GCA_041661185.1. Taxonomy (GTDB): domain Bacteria; phylum Elusimicrobiota; class Elusimicrobia; order UBA1565; family UBA1565; genus JBAZUV01. The sequence continues at coordinate 31,561 of JBAZUV010000023.1, read as the reverse complement.
TTCATCCATGCGCGCGTAGAAGTCCCGGCGCATGGAAAGGCTGCGGATATCGGAACCGGGGTTGCGAGTGAGGCCTTTCGGAGAAAAAGCAGGATCGCGCAGCTGCGCGGCCCAATAGCGGGCCTTGACCTCCAGGTTGGACTCCTGCAGCTGCTCGACGCGCCTCTCCCAGCCGCTGCATTCCACGGGCTCGGACACGGCATCCCTCAAAAAGACCGGATCCGACTCCATCTTCGGGAATCCCGAAAGCTCCGGAGGAGAAACATCCAGCACGGACGCCGATGCGGACCAGAATCCGCCGCTCTCCCAGTCCTCTTCAACCTTGGCGCTCGCAGTCCCGAGGATGCGCGCGGTCTGGGCATCGATGAGGCGCGTATGCACCTCTACGTCGCGGCGGTCGAGCCTCAGATAGGTGCCGACCACCAAGGCCTCCACCCCGAGGATGCGTCCGACCTGCTTGACCTGGGAAGGGTCGATGCTCCCCTGCGCATTGAGCTCCAATTCCTTCACCACGTCCGGAAGAAGAGTCCGCTCCACGACCTCGATGCCCTTGCTGCGGACCAGACGAGAGAGGAGCCGTTCGGACAAAGCCATCCCCCCGCCCGCGCTGCCGCCGCCGGCGAGCTGGAAAGGGAGCACCGCGATGCGCTTATACCCGCTTTTCTGAGCGGAACGTGAGAGCTCGGACGCGAGATCATCATAGGGACCCGCATGGAGAGGAGAAGCGGCCAGGAAGCCGCCCGCGAGGAGGAGCATGAATGCGCCGATTGGGATATGCATGGATCTGCCGATCGCTTCTCGGCTGTTTTCGGAAGCCTAGCCGGCCCTCCTCTCGGATGGCCCCGCGGCTTTGCGCCGCCGAGTTTCCCCGGCTTTGCCGTTGTCGATCCAGCACTCTCACTATAACAGGCAGATTCCCCGCCGACAATTCACAGGCATGATACGTGGAGTAACACTCCTGTTACATCGGAGACATCGGCGCCAGGGGCCATTTACCGATATCGGGATATGCGCCCGAATGGGCCGCGTTTTTTTGCGCCTTTCCTGAATTGCGCATATCCGCCCGAGGAGGGAACAGCCGGCATCATCGACGCCAATCTATCCAGAGCATCGGCTGCCTGGGATTCTGATATCCCAAACTCCGCGAGCACGGACACGCCGGGCTCCTTGTCGGCGGCGGCGCCGGGCCGCGCCTTCCCGGCATCATTCGGAGGCACGGGACTTCCCATGACCTTCATCAGCTCCCACAGCCCCAGCACGGCCTTATCCGGGCCTTTGAGCCGCATCAGCTCAAAGGCTTTCTTGAGGACCGGATGGCCTGCGCGCGCGAGCACCATGAGCCCATTGAAGCATCGAGACTCGTAATTGCCCTTCGAAAGATAAGCGCGAGACGGCAAGAACTTATGCGCCGCCTGGAAAAACTTATACAGCTTCTTAGGAAAAAGGCCTTTGAATTTCTCGGGGAATTCATATTTCGTGTTGAAATAAGGTTTGCCCAATGAAAGCATCAGGTTGATCGCATTCTTGCCCGCGACCAAGGCCGGAAGCGTGGCATGAGAAAAGACCTGCTCGAAGACCTCCTGCGGCACCCCTCCGGCGAAGACGATCAGCAGCTTGCCCGCGGCCAGTCGTTCGATCTCTCCCGGCAGGGCCGGGTCCTCGACATCCGATGTTTTGACTTCTCCGGATGCGAGCCGGCTGCCCAGCAAGGTCTTCTCAAGCTCCTTCTCCTCGGAGGTCATGTCCCCGAACACCGGGATGACGATCCCCCCTGAAAAAAAGCCCGGGTGTTCTGAAACAGCCGTCTTCAACGCACTCACCGTACTATGGAGTTTGAGAACGCCTGCGTTCCCGGCAGAGCTTTGCCCTCCAGTGATAAGGCCATAGACCGGCAAAAGCTCCCTTGTTTGGGCGGCCTTTGAATCCAAAAGCGCTGACAAGCCCGCGACCTTTGCCTTCAGCGCTGGGCTCAGAGACATCTGCGACTCAAGGAAAGCAGGGATATCCCGCTTCTCTTCCATATTGAAGCGGAACCCTTTGCTGAAAAATCCTTTTTCATCCAAGTTGACCTTTATGTCGCCGCTGAAAGAAAGGTCGTTGTATATGATCGAGCTGAAGGGCCACTCGAAGGGCTGCAGCCGCAAAAGATACTCCGCACCATAGCCCTGTAGGGACAGATAACCGTCCGTAGCGCCTGTGATCGCGATCTGGACCTTTGGGCTCTTCTTCGGGTCGAATACGCTCAAAGCGACCGCGCTCAAACGCCCCGTCTCGATCTCCTGCACGGACAGCGCCGGATCAAAGCCTGGAAGCAGGGATGCCAACTTACCCCTTACTTCGCCTTTCAACGTCTCGTCATCGTAAACCACTTCGATAAGCCCCTCGAACCCGAGTTCCCTCAGGCGCCGGATGAGGCGGACGGAAGCGGATTGGTGCCCGTTGCCGGGCGCCCAGGTCACGATCACCCGGATATGCTTCTGCCCGGCAAGGAAGGCGCGGACTTCATCTTCGATCATGCGGTTCTGCCGATCCAGTTCATCCGCATCCGCCGCAGAGACCGCGGGTTCTTTCCCCCACCGGAGAGTCTCCCCATCAAAGAACTGCGCGGCAAGAGCATCGACGTCCTCGGGGTCGGTCCCGCGGGACTCGGCAGCGGAGAATGTCTGCTCCGCGGACGCGGCCTGTGGGACCCGCAATCCAGCCCGCTGCGCGGTCGTCCGGAGTCCCGCCGGGACTCCTGCCCCAGCGGGGAGTGCCGCATCCGAACTCTGTTGGGGCGCGGCCTGCTCGACAACGGCCGTCTTTCCTTGAAATGCTTTTTGGGATCGGGTCTTCGGCGATGCGCCGGCGAAAAGCTCGCGCTTTTCACCGCCGTAAACATCCTGGGACAGCGACTGCGCGGCAAGGACTTTGGCGATCGCAGCAGCGAGAGGATCCGGCGTTCTCAGCGCGTATTCGGGCCCTACGGGCCGGACTCCTCCCAGCCGACCCAAAGACTGTTCCCCGATGCCGATCGAAACAGGGGATAACGACGGCACGGCAAAAGCCGGCGCGATCTGGATCGGGACCGCACCGACGAAGAGGCTCTGTGCGACGGATTGAGCGGCGCAGCTGGCCGGAACTTGAAAGGCAAGCTGGAAAACCAAGAAAAGCGCGGCGAAAATGCGCAGCCGCGACGACAAATCGACTAAGGTCGCCTTTTGACGGCGATCAGGAACAGAACGCTTTCGCGTCATCGACGATAGGATGACGCGCGAAAGCGGAAACCGCCCGGGACAAAAGGTCCGCGATTCCACCGCAAAAGGCCTACTGATTTTGGGACCTTTGGCCCCGCGCTGTCGGCGGCCGTCCTCCTGCGGCAGCCGCCGTCGGGAACTCAAAGGCCCCCTCGCTCGTACTAGCTTGTGTGGGGTCTTGGGACAAAACCGCTGCTCTTGCACCTGCTCCTGCCGCGCATCTGCCATGCGTGCAGGGAGGACCTGCCCTATCCGCTCAAAGGACCTCTCTGCGGCGTATGCCTGCGAAGGCTCCGGCGCCCCGAGCCTCCCTGCCGCAGATGCGGACGGCCCTGGGAAGGGCCGGATGCTTTCTGCCCGCGGTGCCGTCGGCGGCTATCCCCCTTGGACCTCCTGCGGGCCGCCTTCCTGTACAGGGACCCTTTGCCGCGGCTGCTCTACGCGTTCAAATACGCGGGCCGCCCGGAGATCGGCCGCACGCTCGCGGACTGGACAGCCGCGGCCTTCCTGCGCGCCCAGGGATTCGCGGATGCCGACGCCTTGGTGCCGGTCCCCTTGCACGCGCGCCGTCAAAGGCATCGCGGCTTCAACCAAGCGCTGGTCCTCGCGCAGGGACTCTCGCGCGCAAGCCGCTTGCCGGTCCTGGAAGCCCTCGCCCGCACGCGCGCCACGCTCCCTCAATGGAGGTTCGGCCGCGAAGACCGCCTTCACCGATTGGAAGGGGCCTTTTCCCCGCGAACCGGGGTAACGGTCCGCGGACGCAGCCTCATCCTGGTCGACGACGTTGCCACGACCGGAGGCACGCTGGAAGCCTGCGCGCATGCTCTGCGCCGCGCAGGCGCGCGCACGGTCAAGGCTTTCGTTCTGGCGAGAGGATGAATCTCTTCAGGAGCCGAAGAGCCGCTGCCACCAGGACTTCGGCTGCGCGACCGCGGGCACGGGCGTGGCCCCGGCAGATTCCGTGTGGCACGGGATGGTGAATAAGAAATTAGCGCCCTGCCCGACTTCGCTCTCCACCCACATGCGTCCGTGCTGGAGATGGACGAAGGCCTTGGCGATGGAGAGTCCCAGCCCGGTCCCGCCGGCATGCTTCTCACCGGCCGCGATCTGCACGAACTTCTCGAAGATGCGCGTCTGCTCGGCCTTGGGGATGCCGGGACCCGTATCCGACACATTGAAAAGCACGGTCCTCTCCCCAGAGCGGCCCGGAACGGCTCCGATGCGGATCTTCCCGCCCGCGGGCGTGAACTTGATGGCGTTGGAGACGAGATTGATGAGCACCTGCACGGTGCGCTTGGGATCGGCCATGATCGTGGAGAGTCCGGAGGCGGGCGCGGCGTCGAACTGCAGTCCCTTCTTCTGCGCCCAGGGCTTCATGCTGTCGACGGCCTCCTGGACGATGGCCTCGGGACGCACGGGCTGAGGATGCACGGTCATCTGCCCGGACTCGATCTTGGAGAAATCCAGGATGCTGTTGACCAGATCCTCGAGCCTGTCCGTGTTGCGCAGGGCGTTGACGAGGACGCGCTTCTCGTCCTCCTTGAGCTTGGGGGTCGCGGCGCTTTCGAGGATCTCAAGAGCGGCGCGGATGGCGGTCAGAGGCGAGCGCAGCTCATGGGTCACATGCGCCACGAACTCGCGCTGCATCTTCTGCATCTCGCGATACTTGGCCACGTCGCTCAAGCTGGAGACCACGCCCACGGGCTTTCCGCCCTCGGTCTGGACGATGGCCGTGGACGCGCGCAGGGTGCGCCGGGCCTCGTCGTCGCCCGCGACCGCGACATCCCCTTGGATCGCCGCGTCCGCCGGGACCTTGCCGTCCTTGGAGAGCGCCAGGAGATGCTCCCCGCGCGTCTGGTCGGAGAGCGGCTTGCCGGCCATCTGCGAAAGGCTCGTCCCATAAAGTTCCTCGGCCGCAGAGTTCATCATGAGCACGCGGCCGGAGTCGTCGACGACGACCACGCCGTCGGCGACGTTGGAGAGCACGGCCTGCGTGCGGACCTGCTCGTTCTGGAGCACCGTGTTCTGCTGCTTGAATTCCTTGGTGGCCTGGCGGACCTTCTGCTCGAGCTCCGCGCGCACGCGGTTCATGACCGCCTCGAAGATTCGCCGACGCTCCTCGGGGTCCTGAGTCATCTGCTGGGCCAAAAGATCGATGGTCTTCTCCAAAGACTCCTGCTCGGCGCGAGCCAGAGCATCGCAGATGGCCGACCCTTGGCCCGTACCGCCCTTCCCGGCCCCGACGCCGGAGCCGCCCTTCTCATGGAGCTCGTCGACCTTCGCATAGACCGCTTCGTTCAAGACGATCCGGGTCACGCTCCTTTCCCCGAGGAACTGCGCCGGGACCACGCCCTTGGCCGCCTCGGGCCTGAGCGCGGCGAGCTGGCAGAGCGCGGTCAGGTCTTCGACGGAAACATTCTTCTGGAACGTGATGCTGCTGAGTTTGTGGCGGGAGAACATCATGGGGATCGAGGTGGGGAGGTCCTTGACCGAGCCCACGACCCGCCCGTTGGCGATGACCTTATCCCCGTCCAGAGAGTAGACCAGCTTGCCTTCCGGCACGGAGCCCTGGATCGTCGCAAGCATCTGCAGCGCCTCGCCGATCATGGCGCGCACGGCCGGATGGACCGCGCTGTAAAGGTTCATCTGACTGAGCGTCTTGCCGAGGGTCTTGAGGACTTCCAGATAGAGCCGATCGGAATCGTTCATCGCTTGCGCCGCTCCCGCTGCATCGTTCAGAGTCGAGCGATGCGGCCTTTGCGCCCCTTCAGGGCGTTGCGCGCGTCGAAGATGCGCCGTCCATGGCGCGCCACGAGCGCGTAGTCCACCGCCTGATGCGCGGTCAGCACGGCCGTCAGATCGGCCGCGCGCAGAGCCGCGGCCGTCAACGGCACGGAACGCATCTTCCGCCCTTCCAGAACGATCTCCGGCACATAGGGGTCATGATAGCGCACGCGCGCTCCCCGATCCAGCAGAAGCTTGATCACGTCGAAAGAAGGAGACTCCCGCACGTCGTTGACCTCGGGCTTGTAGGCGGCTCCCAGCACAAGGACGAGACTGCCCTTCAGGGAGCGGCCGTCCTTATTGAGAAGGTCCGCCATGCGCTGGACCGAGTGCTCCGGCATGGAAGCGTTGACCACCCCGGCCAAGTCGATGAATCGCGGCTCGAAATTGAGGGCCTTCATCTTCCAGGCCAGGTACTGCGGATCCACGGGGATGCAGTGTCCGCCCAGTCCAGGCCCCGGATAGAACGGCATGAAGCCGAAAGGCTTGGTGGACGCGGCCGCGATGATCTCCCAGATATCCAACCCCAAACGGTGGCAGATGAGCGCCATCTCGTTGATAAGGCCGATGTTGACCGCCCGGAAGGTGTTCTCCAGGAGCTTGGCCATCTCCGCGGCCTCGGTGCTCGAAACCTCGACGACCTTCTCGGTCACTCGGCCGTAGAGCAGGGCGGCGGCCTTGGTGCAGCCCGGCGTGGCCCCGCCCACGACCTTCGGCGTATTTCGCACCCCGTATCTCTTGTTCGAGGGGTCCACCCTCTCCGGGGAGAACGCCAGATGGAAGTCCGAACCGGCCTTCAGGCCCCCGGCCTCGAAGAGCGGCTGGACCAGTTCACGGGTCGTCCCCGGATAGGTGGTGCTCTCCAAGACCACGAGCATGCCCTTGCGCAGCTGAGGGGCCACCCCTTTGGCGGCTTCCAGGATGTAGCTGACGTCCGGCTCCTTGGTCTTGCGAAGAGGCGTAGGCACGCAGATGATCACCGCATCGCAAGAGGACAGGCCCGAAAAGCCGGCGCTCGCGCGCAAGCGTCCGGCGCGCAGGACCTCCCGGATATCCGCGGAGGGCACGTCGAGGATATAGGAGCGTCCGGCCTTGAGGCCGCGGACCTTCTTCTCATCGACGTCCACGCCCAGGACCTTCCAGCCGGACTGGGCGAAAGCCACGGCCAGGGGAAGGCCCACATAACCCAAGCCGACCACGCCCACGCGGGCCTCTTCGCCGCCCAAACGTTTCTCAAGATCTTTTCTCATGCTGGTCGGCGTATTCTAGCGGGAATAGCGCACCGGTGCAACTTGACGATAAAATTTTCTAGAATGCCCCATCATGAAGAGCCATGACATCTGCGTGGTCGGCTGCGGATATGTCGGACTGGTGACGGGAACCTGCTTGGCGGACCTCGGCCACCGCGTCGTCTGCGTGGACTCCGACCCCTCGAAGATCAAGACCCTTTTGGCCGGACGCTCCCCCATCTACGAGCCGGGCTTGGAGCCCATGATCCGCAAGAACATGAAGGCTCGACGGCTCTTCTTCACGGATTCTATCGCCAAGGGCATGCATTGGCGCGGCGGCCGCGCCCAAGTCGTCTTCATCGCCGTGGGCACCCCCCCGCGCGCCGACGGCTCCGCGGACCTATCCTTTGTAGAGACCGTGACCACGGAGATCGCCAAAGCCATGACGGACTACACCGTCATCGTGGACAAGTCCACGGTCCCCGTGGAGACCGGAGACAAGGTCTCAAAGACCGTGGCCCGCGTCAACCGCAAGGGCGTGCCCTACGACGTGGTCTCCAACCCCGAGTTCCTCGCGGAAGGCACCGCGGTCGAGGATACCCTGCATCCGGACCGGATCGTCATCGGCGTGGCCTCGACCCGCGCAGAGCGCCTCGTGCGCGAGGTCTATGCGCCGATCAAGGCGCCCCTGCTCGTCACCGACGTCAAGAGCGCGGAGATCATCAAGCACGCCTCCAACTCCCTGCTGGCGACCAAGATCTCCTTCATGAACGCGGTCAGCCGCGTCTGCGAAGCCGTGGGCGCGGACGTGGATCTCGTGGCCAAGGGCATGGGGCTGGATCGCCGCATCGGGCACCATTTCCTGCGCGCGGGCCTGGGCTTCGGCGGCTTCTGCTTCCCCAAGGACCTGGAAGCCTTCTACTGGATATCCAAGGACAAAGGCTACGACTTCAAGATCCTCAAGGCCGTCATCGAGGTCAACGAGACCCAGCGAGACTGGGTCCTGCGCAAGGTCGAGGAAGAGCTCTGGAACCTCGAAGGCAAGCGCATCGCCCTGCTGGGCCTGGCCTTCAAGCCCAACACCGACGACATGCGCTACGCGCCCAGCGTCTTCATCATCAACAAGCTCCTGGAGCGCAAGGTGAAGATCTCGGCCTTCGACCCCGTGGCCATGGCCAAGGCCCGCAAGGAGATCCGCGGCATCGCCTTCGCCAAGGACGCCTACGCCGCGGCCAAGGACGCGGACTGCCTGGCCGTGATCACCGAATGGCCGGAATTCACGAAGCTGGACTTCAAGAAGATCCACGGGCTCATGCGCACGCCCGTGATCCTCGACGGCAGGAACTGCCTGGACGCCAAGGCTCTGCGCAAGCAGGGCTTCATCGTGCGCCAGGTCGGACGTCCAGGCTGATGAGAGTCCTCATCACCGGCGCGGCAGGCTTCATCGGCAGCCATCTTTGCGAATACTTCCTTGCCAATGACCACCAGGTCGTGGGCATGGACAATTTCCTCACCGGCCGGATAGAGAACATCGAGCATCTCTTCCACCACAAGGACTTCCTCTTCATCAAGCACGATGTGACGAACTTCATCCACGTGCCCGGCAAGCTCGACGCAGTCTTGCACTTCGCAAGCCCCGCGAGCCCCATCGATTACGCGCACTATCCCATCCCCACGCTCAAAGTCGGAGCCCTGGGCACGCACAAGGCCCTGGGCCTGGCCAAGGACAAGGGCGCGGTCTTCATGCTCGCCTCCACCTCCGAGGTCTACGGCGACCCCTTGGTCAACCCTCAGCCCGAATCCTACTGGGGGAACGTCAACCCCATCGGACCGCGCGGAGTCTACGACGAGGCCAAGCGCTTCGCCGAGGCCATGGCCATGGCCTATCACCGCTACCACAAGATGCAGGTCCGCATCGTGAGGATCTTCAACACCTACGGCCCGCGCATGCGCAAGAACGACGGACGCGCGGTGCCCAACTTCATCGACCAAGCCCTGCGCGGCAAGCCCATCACGGTCTACGGCAGCGGCAAACAGACGCGCTCGCTCTGCTACGTCTCCGACTTGGTCGACGGCATCTACCGCCTCCTCCTTTCGAAGAACAACACGCCCGTCAACATCGGCAACCCTCGGGAGATCACGGTCCTGGAACTCGCGCAGATCCTGCGCCGGCTGACCGGATCGAAGTCCCGCATCATCCGCAAGGAACTTCCCGTCGACGACCCGAAGGTCCGCAGGCCGGACATCGCCCTGGCCCGCAAGACCCTGAAATGGGCGCCGAAGGTCTCCCTGGAAGACGGGCTGCAGCGCACCATCGAGCACTTCCGCGGCGAGTGACGCTCCTGCGCCGTTGGACCTAGAGCGGCGAAGGCCTTAGGACCCCTGCCGAGACGGGACGATCGCGTCATAGTATCGCAGATGCGAACAGCCTCTCTTTTTCTGGCCCTCCTCCTCATCGGAATTCCTGCGCGCGCCCAGGATGCCGCTCAGTCCCTTGAAGAAATCGCCGTCTCCGGACCGGACGCCGCGCGGCTCCAGGAAGCCTATGCCGGAACGAAAAGCCGCGCCGCACCCGTTCTCGAACCGTCGCCGGACACAAAGACGGACCCGGAAATAAACCCGGATCTTCTGTCCAAGCAGCTGGTCCTCGAGAACAACCCGTCGATCACCGCGGAGATCCTCGCCCGGCTGCACTTCACCCCAGAAGGCCGCGCCATGCTCCGCGAGACCCTCGCCGCCCTGTCCAAGCCCGGAGCCAAGCCGTTCCGCATACGATTCGCGCGCATCCCCGGCACGCAGATCTCCGTCGAAGACGGGATGGAATCCCTCGAGAACGCGAACGAGGGATACGCAGAACCGGAGAACCGTCTCATCGCGCTCAACGACGCTTTCCTCCGCTTCAAGGACCGCGATGCCGCCCTGGATGCCGCGGCGGCCACTCTGGCGCACGAGCTCTCCCATCTCCTATGGGAAAGCCTGCTCCGGCAAAGATTCCCGAGCCGAACGCGCGCCTTGGCAGTTGACTTGGCCAATGAGATCCGGGCCCGACTGCGCTCCGGCCTGGCAGCGGCCCAACTCCACGGCGCGCGTCCCTCCGAAGCAACCTCCGAGCTGCAAGACCTCCTCGCGAATCCGGATGCCTACTGGGACGCGATGAAGCTCTGGAACACGGACTATGCCCTGGCGCTCGATCGCGCGGAGATGTCCGATCCCCTGCAAGCCTATACGAACCGCTTGAACTCCCTTGAGGAAGCTTTGACGGAAGCGCAGTCCGCCTTGGAGGATGTCCGCCTGCTCCTCAAGCGCATCGAGCACTTCGAACGCTCGCACGATGCGCTGACCGCCCTCCGACTGCGTCGACTGAGCGAGAAGACTCAGTCCGATCTTCGCACGCTCCCGCAAGACCTCAAGGACTACAACTCCATGCTCCGCCAAGTCCGGCGACGCCTCTCGCACTTGCGCTCCCAGCGCGGGCGCTCCGAGATGACTCAGCTCAAGGCCGCGGCCCAAGACCCGGATTACGGAATGATCGACCAGGAGAACTCCGGCCTCCTCGCAGCGATCCGCGAGGAGACCGCGGCCCATCCCCTGCCGAAGCTCGACCCAGATCCCTCCCAACTCGACCGCCCCGCCTTCGAAGAGCTGGTCCGCCAGGACCGCGCCCAGAACCCCTCCCACATCCCCGACCTCGATTAAGCCTCGTCATTCCGGGCTTGACCCGGAATCCAGGCTCACGGTCCCTGGATTCCGGCTTTCGCCGGAATGACGGAGAGTTTCCTGTTCTTGTTTTTGTAACACCCTCCTGTTACCTTGTAGGAGCCGAGCCGCCCGCACAGCACGCGGGGGGCTCGCTGCGCAGAGGAGAAATGGATCAGGACAACCTAGACCCGACCTCCGTCAACGACGTGGAGACCGCTCGCCTGGCCCTGCGCTGGGCCATCGAGAAGATCCACGTCCTCCAAGACGAAGCCGGGAAGAGCAAGGCCACGACGCAGGACGCCCTCGACAAGCTCCGCCTGGCCTCGGAACAGCTTTCACAGAAGGACGCGGCCATCCTGCGCTGGCAGAACACCATCCGCATCTGGGAGCAGAATTGGAAGGACCAGCAGCGCATGGAAGAGGACCTGCGCGAGAAGCTCCGCAAGGAGATGGTCCGCGAGGAAGACGCGGCCTCGAAAGAGGCGCGCAAGCAGCTCGAACTCCAGATATTGGACCTGCAGAAGGAGGTCGCCCAGAAGGAGTCCTCCATCGGAGACCTGCGGCGCCGGGAGATCGACGCGGTCAAGACCGCGGTGCTCGACAAAGAGCGCGAGATGTCGTCTCTGCTCACTCATCAGCAGAAGGCGCTCGACGAGGCCAAGCAGGCCCTCCTCGAGCGGCTCGACATCCAGGCCGAGGCGCTTCGCGCCAAGGAACGGGAGCTTGAGGACCAGCAGCGGCTCATCGAGGAGAAGGTCCGGGCCAAGGAAGCCGATATCCGCCGGAAATTCCAGCAATTCGAGGAAGAAGCCCTCCGCCACCACCAGGAAGCCCTCGTGCGCGAGGAAGCGACGCTCGCCTCCCGCTACGAGGCCAAGCTGGCGCAGCACGAGGCCGGCCTGCGCCAGAAGGAAGCCCAGCTCGAGGACCACCGCAAGCGGCTGGAAGCCGAATCCCAGCGCCGCATCGAAGAATCAGAGGCCGCTTACAGGAGCAAGCTCGCCCAGCTCGAGGAGAACCGCGGCAAGCACGATGAAGAGCACGCCCGCCGCGTCGAGGAAGCCGAGAATGCCAATCGCCTGCGCGTGGAAAAGGAATGGGGACGCCTGCAGGAGCGCCTGGAAGCCGAACGCCGCCTCCTTGAAGAGCACTACCGGGAGAAGGAGGCCCGCATCGACGAGGACCTTGTGCGCCGCAACCAAGAGGTCCAGGTCCACTATCAGAAGACCGAAGAGCAGCTCATCGCCAAGTACCAGGCCATCCAGACCCAGCTGGTATCCAAGGAAAAAGAGCTTTGGAAGGCGCATCAGAAGCACCTGGACGAAACTCTTGAGAAGAACCGCCAATCCCTCGCGGTCCAGCGCGAAGAATTGGAGAAGACCTACGAGGCCAAGGAAGCGGAACTCTTCGAAAAGCAGAAGCTGCTCGACAGCGAGCATGAGCGCCGGGAAGCGGAACTCTTCGCCCGGGAACGCAAGATCGCCGATGAGAACCGCCGCAAGGAGGAGCAGTTCGCCGAACGCTTCCGCGTCCTGCAGGCGGAAGTGAATGAAAAAGCCCAGGCAGAGTGGGAAGCCCAGCGCCAGAAGATGGAGGAAACGCTCCAGTCCCAGCGGGATCAATTGGCCGGCATCCGCCGCGAGATCGAGGAGCAGGCCCGCCGCAAGGAGGAAGAGGTCCTCCATAAGCTGCAGGGACTCGACGCGGAGAAATCCCGCATCCAGGCCGAAGCCGAGGAGCAGGTCAAGGCCCGCGCCCAGGAATTGGAGGCCCGCCACGCCGCCAAGGAGCAGGAATGGCGCGAACGCCTGCGCCGGATGGAGGAGGCCACGGTCGCCCACTGGGCACAGCGCGAGAGGGAGCTTCAAGCCGAACACGCGCACGGCCTGGAAGAAGCCCGCGCGAAGTTCACCCAGAACATTGACGTCGAGCGGCGTTCGCTGGAAGCCGCCTATGCCAAGCGCCAGGAAGAATTGACCCAGGCCTTCCTTTCCAAGGAAGGCGAACTCCGCCGCGGCCTCCAAGCCGAGCAGACCCGCTGGCTGCGCGAACAGGAATCCTCTTTCGAGACCCTGCGCAAGGACCTCGCGGAGAAGCATCTTAAGGAAACCGCAGCCCTGCGCGCCCAGCAGGAAGAGCGCCTGCAGGTCCTGGAGGAAGAGAACCGCGCCAAGCTCGCCCAGGAACGCTCGGCCATGACCGAGAGGACGCGGGCCGTGGAAAGCGAACTGGATGAACGCTACAAGCTCCTGCATGAGCAGATGGACGCCGAGGCTCGCCGCCGGGAAGAAGAAGCCGTGCAGCGCCGGGAAGCGGCCTCGTCCGAGGAACGCGCGAAACTGCAGGCGGAACGCCAGGAACAGGAAGCCTCCTTGAAGCAGCTGCGCGCGGCCCTGGAAAACGGCTACGTCGAGAAGGAGCGGCGCCTGCGCGAGGAAACCCTCGCCCGGGAAGCCGTCCTGCGCGGAGAGATCTCCCAGAAAGAGGACCTTTACCGCCACGCCTACGAAGAAGATCTCTCCAAGGAGAAGGCGGCCCTGGAAGCGCGCCACGCGGAGCTCGAGCGCCAGCTGCGGGACTTCCACGCCCAGCGCGATCGCGAGGCCCAGGAATCCTGGGTCCGCCGCGAGCAGGAATGGAACATCCAGAAAGAGAAGGCCCTCAACGAAGAGCGCGAGCGCCTGGAACAGGCCCATCGCCAGAAGGAAGCCCTGCTCGAAGGGCTGCGCCGCGAGCTGGAAGACAAGCACGCAGCGCGCATCCGGGAATTGGAGCAATCCTTCCGCAGCCGGGAAGAGCATTTCGATGAGGAGGAGCGCCGCCGCGGCGACGAGAACGAGGCCCTGCGCATGACCCTGCAGCTGGAGACCCGCAACCGCGAGGCCCAGCTCTCGGAATCCTTCCGCCAGAAGGAGAGCCAGCTCAAGAGCATCCTCGAGGAACGCAAAGCCGAGCTTTCGCGCTTGGAAGCGGAGCTGCAGGCCCGACAGGTCGCGCGCGAAGCCGAGTTCCAGCAGCACTTGACCGAAGAGAAGTCCCAATGGCTCAAGGCCCAGCGCGACGTGCTCGAAGTGGAGCGCCAGGAGCGCTCCGCCGGCCTCGACCGCGAGTGGCAGTCGCGCCGCAAGGAACTCGAGCTCGCTTACCAGCAGAAGGAAAGCCTTTTGGATGAGACGATCCGCAACCGCACGCGGGACGTGGAAGCCATGCTCGTGCAGAAGGAGAAGGACCTCATCCTCAGCTACGAGGACCAGATCTTCAAGTCCCGCACGGAGCTCGACACCTCCTATCGCTCGCGCGAGGAGATGCTCCAGATGAAGTATCTGGAATTGGAAAAGAAGCTCACCGCCGAGTGGGTCGCCAAGGAAAGCGCCTGGAACATGCAGAAGAGCGAGTTCGTGGAGCGCGAGGTGGCGTCTCTGCGCGAGGACTTCCGGCAGAAAGAGGAGGCGCTGGCCCGCCGGGAAGAGGAATATGAGCGCCGCTTAGTCGAGCGCCGACAGTCCCTGGAAGAACAGGCCGACCGCAAGCGCCGCGAGATCGAGGCGCTCCTCGTGCAGGAGCGCGATACCTCGCGCGCGGCCAACGAGCGCCGCGCCGCGGAGCTCGAGGAGACCTACCGCGCGCAGCTGGCCGATCTGGAACGGGAGAAGGCCCGCGCCGCGATCCAGCTCCAGAAGCGCGAGGAGGACCTCAGCGCGCAGTCCACCCGCCGGGAAGCGGAGATGCGCAAGGCCTGGGAGCTCAAGCAGATGGAGTTCGCCTCCCAATACGAGGAGAAGCTGCGCAAGCTCTCGGAGGAGCGCATCGAAGTCCAAAAATCCTACGAGCAGCGCCTGCGCGAACTCGAACTCCGCCAGAAAAAAGACCGCCCCCACACGAACGATTAACCGGAAAAATTCAGTTGCCCTCAAATCTGTCCATGTCTGAATTTTTCCGGAGGGGGTTTCAACACGGCAACAACCACAGCGGAAAGCGTTCTGCAGTGCGCCGTGCGTCGGGGGATAAGGGCCTGCGGGTACGCAGGTTCGCTCCCCGTTCGCGACCTCCTCGGCACTGCTATGTGAATGTCAAGGTCCTCTGGCTAACGACATCCTGATTCCAAGGAGAAGAACTGCCTGCTATCCGTGGCACAGCTCAAAGGCTGTCACACTCTGTTTAGATGCGTCTCCTCATTTGGCCGATCAGTACGTCACCCCGGGATCTCTGTCTCGCATCACGAAACATCAGGAGCATCCGGCATCTCCTGTTTCTGCGCCGAGTCGAGGCGTTCCCTGGGGCAAATCATCTCCTCTGGATGCAGAGGGACTGAAGGGATATGCGGCCGAACCACATATTCCCGCTGTTGCGACAACACGGCATGAATGCGCATGGTCATCTTACGCGCAACGGCGACGATGGCCTTCTTAGGGGCCTGATTCTTTGGGTGGCGCTGATAGATGCGGCGATAGAATTCCCTCAGTTCCGGATCAATACGTATTGCCGCCCAGGCTCCTTGAACGAGCTTGTTTCGCAGTCGTCCGTCGCCGCTTCTGGTGATGCCGCCGCGATTGACGTGTTCACCGGTCGAATTCTCTCGTTGTGCCAGTCCTAGGAATGCGGCGAGTTGGCGAACGTTCCCTAGATTGCGCCAATCGCCGATCCGGGCAAGAAGGTGGGTCGCTGTGATCCACCCGATCCCTGGGATGGATATCAGCAACATGATGCAGTTGAGTATGTCGGCCTCCTCGGTGCAGAATCGGCGTATCTCCTTGGTGGTGACCAGCACTTGGTTGCGCGAGAATTCCAATGCAGCGAGGAGTTGGTCGAGCTTGAAACGCACTGCGCTGCTGCATTCGAGCGCTTTAAGTTTGGATATCACGTCGCGAGACCACTGCTCATCAGAGTTCTCTGCCTTCGGGTAAGGGATACCCTCGAACAACAACAGGGCTTTGATCCGCAGCTTCGTCGCTATGGAATTCCGGACGCAGGTGTCCCTATGTTGGACGAGATGCCGAAGCTGGCGGTATGCAGCAGACGGGACATGGATGCTTTTGAGCTGACCGCCTCGGAGGGATTCGGAGATCTTCTTGCTGTCGATCTTATTGGTCTTCACGCGCATCCCCGGAGCAGTAGGGACCATAGCCGGCGCGACGACCAGACAGGGATATCCTGCCGCGGTGATGCTGTCGTAGAGCCCGTAGCCCGTGGGTCCAGCCTCATAGGCGAATGCGACCTGCTTTTCAGGGAAGTTCTTCGACACATAGTTGAGGAGGTTCTCCGCCTTATTGGGAATACGAAAAGATTTTACCGAATTCCCATGGTCCATGAAGGTGACGGAGATGCTTGTCTTGTCGACATCCAACCCCGCGAAGACATCGTAGCGGCGCGGGGAGAATGGTTCCGCTTGCTGAATCGCCCTCATTGTCATGCCTCCTCTTTAGACGATCGCTGCTTTGCATCTTATCGTTTGCAGAAGATTCCGACTGCATGACATTCAGCATACAAGTCTCGCCCATGCAGGATGCTGGCATGGGCTCCGTGACGCCCCGCCGGCCCTTATCCCCCGCCGCCCGCCGCTGTTGACCGATTACCCTAATGAAACTCAGGACCTATGCCGCACGGAAAATCTAATTCGCACTAGCCTGACCACGGGGAGACGTCGTAAGTTATCTTAAACCAATAACACTGCCTAAACTCGCTATACAAACTCATGTCTCTCCTGCGGCATAACGCCTCGGTGAGCCGCCGCGCACTATAGATTCCGCCCGTGTGCGCGGGCGGCTCCATCGGATGTTATGGCTTTCCATCTTCCGCCGCCACCTCACGGTGGTCTATTTCCTTCAGCGATTCGCCGGTGGTTTCATATCTAGTGACCGTTCGTGATTTCCACGAATTATGCCACGAGCATTCGAATTCAAAAATGTCTGTCTTGCTGTTGTCTCGAGTAATGGTGCTATTGAATTTGCACATATTCCCGAACATCGTGCCGATGAGCCGAAGGCCTTTCTTGTGGCGCCTGAGTAGATAGTACGGTCCATTCCCCGTCCCACCGCGAAGGCCATTGTCTGTCCCATCGAACCTAATCCCAGACGGTTCCACGAGGAAAAACTGCCGATCTGGCCCAGTCTCAACAACTTCGCTTCCAACGGCGAAATCAAAGACTCCATCTGGGGTGGCATCGGGGGATATGCTTGTGAAGAAGTCTCTCCAGGAGCTGTAGTCCACTCTCAGGCCAGTTTCCTGCTGTTTCTTTGGTGCGGCCTGGGCTGCCAAGGATAAAATTAGATAGGCAATCAACCAAATCCCGAGGGTTCGTTTCATACTTCTCCTAATGAATAGCCATAACCATATATCTGCTGTCTGTAATTTGTGAGCAATTACGAAACTGATAAGTCGAATTTTATTTGATTTATCAGCACTAAACAACAGGATGATAGATCCTTGGTTCAGCAAAGGCTGCGGGAACGGACGAGATAACATGCGGCCAGTCACTCCGAACACAACCGTTTATAAAGAGTGCGGACTATAGCGGCGGGGGACGGGGGATATGGGTCCGAAGGGGTGTCCGCAGGACGATCGCGCGCACCGATCGTCCGAGGATAAAGCCTCGCCGCACGGAAAGGCGAGGCGGCCCCGCGGACCCCTATCGCCCGACTTCCGACGCACGAGGCACGGCTTACCTATGCTGTCGTTGGCGGATTATTTGAGTTTGCCCGGGTCCAATAGCCGGGCGCCATGATAGACCGTCAGCAGCTCGACGTACTTTGCCTTGAGCCGATACACGAGGCGATAGTTGCCCAGAATGAGTTCGCGCACGGCGGGATCGCCGAGCTCGGGGACCATCCGGCCTGATTTCGGAAACTCGGCTATACGCTCGACTGCCTGGAAGATATCGACAACGAATAAGCGGGCGTATTGGGAAGAGTCTTTCTCGATGAATTCAGCAATGGCCTGCAAATCCTGACAGGCCTGCTCCGTCCATCTTATTCCAACCATCGCTTCATCTTCTGCTTGACGACCTCATGCGAGACGGTTTGGCCGGCATCCGCCTGCTGGAGACCCTTTTCGACCTTGGACAGGAACAAGAGTCGTTCCATGGCGTCCTCGTATGAGGCATTTGCGGGCAGACCGCGCACCGCGTTCATGACCTTCTGCTTTGTCGTCATAATCAAAGGATAGCAGGCCTCCGAATAGAATTCAATACGGAAAGGCGAGGCGGCCCCGCGGACCCATATCGCCCGACGCACGACGCACAAGACATGACTTCCCTTTCGATATCGTGGGACTCATCGACGAAGCGATTGACGCAATGGGACGGAAAAAGGGAAACTGTCATTAGGATGGGCTCTGAGGCCCGTCCTAATGAATATGCACAAAACCGACGCCGAGCGGCCGGACAACGTACGACCTTGGGGACATTGGGAGGTCATCCTCGAATCTCCCTCCCACAAGGTCAAGCGCATCACGGTCCGGCCGGGCGGGCGCCTCAGCTACCAGAAGCACTCCCGCCGCAGCGAGCACTGGTTCATCGCCGAAGGCCGCGCCCTGGCCATGCTCGAGAAGAAATCGCTCACCTTGGAAGCGGGAGACTCCATCGACATCCCCGTCGGAGCGCCTCACCGCATCGCCAACGAAGGGAACTCGGATCTCGTGATCATCGAGATCGCGCTCGGGACCTATTTCGGAGAAGACGATATCGTCCGCATGGAGGACGACTATGGGAGGGCCTAGCCTGATGACCGCCGACATTCCTCGCGCCGTGCGCAGCCCCGTTGACCCCGAGACCCTCGCGCAATTCTCCAGCTCCAACGGCCTCTACCACTGCCTCTTCGCCGAACAGTTCGACCGTCCGATCATCGAACGCCTCATCAAGCTCACCGACCACCTGCGCGCCTTGACCAAGACCAAGGCCGGCGACGACTTCGTGGCCTCCGTGCTCTCCAACAAGCGGGCCATGCTCTATTTCTCCCAGCCCTCGACGAGGACCTTCCTCTCGTTCCAGAACGCCTGCCACATCCTCGGCATGAACACCTGCGAGATCCGCGACCCCCGCACCTCCTCGCAGATGAAGGGCGAATCCTTCGAGGACACCATCCGCACCTTCGCCAGCTACGTCGATCTGATCATCATCCGGCACTTCGAGAACGGCTTCGCCGAGCACGCGGCGCGAACGCTCCAGGGCACTCATCGGCCCGTGCCGATCATCAACGCGGGCGCCGGGACCTACCAGCACCCGACCCAGGCCCTGCTCGACGTCTACACCATGAACCGCTACCTGCCCGGCGGCATCGACGGGAAGACCCTCATGCTCGTGGGCGACCTTCAGCGCGGCCGGACCGTCCGCTCCCTGGCGCTCATGATGCGCAACTACAAGGACGTGCGCATCCTCTTCGTCTCTCCCCCTCAGTTCCGCATGATGCCCGACATCCTGGGCGCGCTCAAGGACTCCGGGATCTCCTACGAGGAGACCGAGGATTTCGAGGGCGCCCTCGCGCAGGCCGACACCGTCTATATGACGCGCGTGCAGGACGAGCACGACACGGCCGGAGAATCCCGCACCGTGGACATCGGACGCTATTGCCTCCGGCCCGAGCACCTTCGATTCATGAAGAAGAGCTCCATCATCCTGCATCCGCTTCCTCGGCGCGATGAGATCCACCCCGACGTGGACGCCGACCCGCGCGCCGCGTACTGGCGCCAGGAGCGCAACGGACTCTGGACGCGCGCGGCGCTCATGGCCGTGACCCTCGGCATCGAGAACATCCTGCTCGAGCGCAAGGCGTGAACCGCCTGCCGGCGCTCTGCCTGCTCGCAACGGCCCTGGTCCTGGCCGGGCCGGCCCGCGCCCTGCGTCCGGTCACGCCCCCGGCGCCGGAATTCCCGCCCAGCCTGACTTGGCTCAACTCCGAGCCTTTTTCTCTGGACCGGCTGCACGGACGCCGGGTCACGGTCGTGGGGTTCCTCCATCCGCACTCCGGGGCCACGATAAGGACCTTGCCGGCGCTCAAACGCTGGTGGGACCTCTATGCGCTCGAAGGGCTGATGGTCATCGCCGTGTTCACTCCGGAGTATTCCTTCGACCGTTCCTCCCAGGACGCTCTGCGCAACATCCGGCGGCTGGGGCTGCGCTTCCCGATAGCCCTGGACGCGGATCGCCGGCTGTGGAACGCCTACGGAAGCGAAGGCTGGCCCTCTTATTATCTCCTGGATGAGAGCGGCCGGATCGTCTTCGACCACCTGGGAGAGAACGATACTCCGGAATTCGAGCGCGAGATCCTGGCCGCGCTGGAACGCTTCAACGGCTTCCGTTCGACGCAAGCAGCCTCCGTTCCCGCGGCCCGCGGCGACTGCGGCCCCTCCACGCGACCCCTGGAATTCGTCGAGCACAAGCGCCCTTCGATCCCCGCGTTCTCCATCATGAAGTTCGATACCTTCATGGAAAGCCACGACGGAGAGGTCTCTTCGATCGGAGAATGGAAGCTGGAAGCCGACGGCTTGCGCAGCGCGAAGCCCTCCGCGTCCCTGCACATCTTCTATCGCGGAGCCTCAAGCACGGCCCTTCTCTCGAAGAACGGCCCCAAGCCCGCAAAGCTCTTCATCCGGCAGGACAATCTCTGGCTCCACAAAGGCAACGCCGGACCGGATATATTATTCGACGACGACGAGCAAAGCTTCGTGATCGTCGATGAGCCTCGCCCCTACGGCCTGACGAGGAACAAACGGCCGGACATGCATGAACTCCTTCTCTCCCCTGAATCGCCGGGGCTCGGCATCCATGCCGTCGAGTTCGCCAACGCCTGCCAGACAGGACCCTGAAAGAATGGAAACGCACTCCTCGATCGGCGCGCCTTCCCTGCTGGAACGCCTCAAGCGCCGGCAGTTGGTCCCTTATTTCTTCTTCGCGGCCTTCCTCCTGCTCTTCTGGCAGGTGCTCCGCCTCCTGGCGCCCTTCTACCTGGGACTGCTCGGTTCCGTGATCCTGGCCCTGCTTTTCTCTCCGCTCAACGCGGCGCTGCGCAAGCGCATGGGCAACCGTCCCAACACGGCTGCCGCGGCCACCACCCTGCTCGCTCTTCTGATCGTGGTAGCGCCCGTCCTGCTCTTCGGCTGGATCTCGCTCAAGGAAGCCGACCGCCTCCAACCCACGGTCCGCCTCTGGCTAAACGGCCTGGAACACCTGCGCGCAGGCGACCCGATCGGACAGGTCCCCCCCCGCCTCGCCTCGGTCTGGAAGAGCATCGAGAGCCTGCTCGCGCTCTGGCGCATCGAGCCCGAGGACATCCTCCTCAAGAGCGTCGATGAGATGGGCCAACGAATGGGCACGCTGGCCACGGCTATCATCCGCAACGCCGCGGTAGTCTTGGTCGACCTCATGGTGCTGGCCTTCACGCTCTTCTTCTTCCTGCGCGACGGCGAAGGCATCTTCGGCCGCCTCATCGAACTCGTCCCCATGGATCCCGAGCATAAGAACGTCATCGTCGAACGCATGCGAAGGACTCTCTACGCGGTCCTGCGCGGAGTGCTGGTCGTCGCCCTGGTGCAAGGCACTCTCGCGGCCGTGGGCTACGCCCTTTTCGGCGTCCCCTTCCCGGTCCTCCTGGGCTTGGTGACCACCCTGCTCTCCCCGATCCCCTTCGTAGGAGCGGCCGGGATCTGCCTTTTCGTGGTCCTCGGCCTGCTCGCCAACGGCTCCTACGCGCAGGCAGGCTGCGTCGCGGCATGGAATCTCCTGCTCGTCTGCAGCGTCGACAATCTCCTGCGCCCGATCCTGATCGGCCAGGACGCGAAGCTTCCCATCCTCCTGCTCTTCTTCGGGCTGCTCGGCGGACTGCATGTCTACGGCTTCGCGGGACTGCTCATCGGACCGCTCGTCATCGCCTTGTTCCTGGCCTTCGCGAACATCTATCGCCAGGAATACCGCGAACGCCACCCGGAAAAAACAGAGCCGCCCGCCGGGAAGGCTGAATAAGTCCTCCAGATTTTCTATAAAGAACTCATGAAGGGCCTTTCCGGATCCCGACTCCTCATCCTCATCGCCGCCGTCGCCCTGCTATGGCTCTTTCTCGGCAGAAGCGCCGGCGGTCCCAAGCTCGGGACCCAGGCCCCGGACTTCACGCTCTCAGACCTCTCCGGCCGCAAGGTCCGCCTCAGCGAGTTCCGCGGCCGCGTGGTGCTATTGGACTTCTGGGCGACTTGGTGCGAGTCCTGCCAGACGGAGATCCCGGCGCTCAAGGAAATCCACTCGAACTACGGCGGAGAACGCTTCATCCTGCTGGCAGCCGCCGTGGACCAGGGAGATCCGGCGGACATCGCCAGATTCGCGCAAGCGCAGGCCCTGCCCTACGCGGTCCTTCTCGGAGATTACCCCACGGCCCGCGCCTACGGAGTCTCCGGGATCCCCACGAAATATCTGATCGGCCCGGACGGAGTCATGCGCCGCCGTTATATCGGAGAAGCGGATATCGCGACCCTATCCGCGGACATTCAAGCCCTCCTGGAGAATAAATCATGAAGACGCTCCTGTTCATCCTGCTCTCGGCCGGGATATCCGGCGCCCATGCAGTCGATTCCTTCGACCAAGAGGCCTTCTACCGCCATGTGCGCAAGGCCTTCAGCGCGCCCTCCTCTCTCAAGCTCAATCTCAAAGAGCTCAAGCCCTCCGAGATCCCGGGATTCAAGACCGGGCTCCTGGAGATCGGCGAAGCTCCCCAACAGCAGACCCAGCGGGTGCACATCACCGACGACGGCCGTTACTACATCCTGAGCTCCGCCTACCGCCTGGGCCCCTCGAAGATCCCCGGGCTGAGCTCCGCACTTTCCCAGGAGAACGGTGCCGAGCCTCCGGCCGTCCACCTGACGAAAGACGGCAAGTTCCTCCTTCTCGGCCAGCCGCAGGACCTCTCCCTGGACCCGGACGAGCAGAACCGCCTGAAGATCAAGGTCAAAGGCGCCCCCGGCTGGGGACCCGCGGACGCGCCGATCACTCTCGTCGAGTACTCCGATTTCCAATGCCCGCACTGCAAGAAGGCCTTCGAGGCCCTTGAAAATGAGATCCTGCCCAAGTACCCCGGCAAGATCCGAGTCCTCTTCAAGCACTACCCCCTCACCAACATCCATCCCTTGGCCTTGGATACCGCCATCGCCTCGGCCTGCGCGGACCAGCAGCCCGGCGAAGGAGGCCGCAAGCTCAAGGGCCTGCTCTTCGCACAGCAGACTGAGCTTAAGAAAGAGGATTTCAGCGCCAAGGTCCTGGAATTCGCCAAGCAAGCCGGACTTTCGGCCAAGCCCTTCGAGAAATGCTTCTCCAAGCAGGCTTCCAAGGCCAGCGTAGAGGCGGACATGGCCGAAGCGACGGAACTCGGAGTCACGGGCACCCCCGCGCTTTTCGTCAACGGCCGCAGGGCGCCGCACTACAACCCCGAGATCATGACTCCCATCATCGACGAAATGCTCTCCTCTAGGCCGTGAAAACCGCTGCCCACGGACGCGCGCATGCGCTCCTGCGGGCGCATCTGGACATGCGCGGCCTGCGCATGACCCGCCCGAGAGTGAGTATCCTCGAGCACCTGCTCGCAAACCGCGGACATCAAAGCCTTGACGACGTGCACCGCGCGCTGCGCGGGCAGGGCATCGGACGCGCCACGGTCTTCCGCACCCTGCGCATGCTCGAGGAGTGCCGCCTGCTCGTGCGCATGAGCGGAGCGGGAAAGGCCTCTCGCTTCGAGATGGGCCTGGGACGGGAGCACCACGACCATCTCATCTGCCTGGACTGCGGAAAGATCCTGGAAGTCCATTGGCCGGGCCTGGAACGCCTCCAAAAGACGACCTGCCGCAGGCTCGGATTCGAAGCCGACTGGCACCGCCACGAGGTTTTCGGACGCTGCGCCCGATGCCGCAAGAAAGGACCCCTATGAACAACGATTCGAAGCGCCATATCGCCTGCATCCTGCTGGCCGCTTCCGCATGCGCGCAATGGCCGATCCTGCACTGGTCCCAAGCCTCGCTGCCGCCGGCCCTTTCCGCCATTCCACCCGGCATCTGCGTGTTGGGCGCCTCCTTCCTGCTTTCCTGGGCCGCGGAAGCCGCGGAGATGGACCTTCCCCAGGGGCTTTCCGTCACCCTGCTGGCCCTCATCGCCGTGCTCCCGGAATACGCGGTGGACATATACTTCGCCTGGACCGCGGGCAAGGACCCTTCATACATCGGCTATGCGACCGCGAACATGACGGGGTCCAACCGGCTGCTCATCGGCCTGGGCTGGGCCGCGGTGCTCTTCGCCTATTTCCTGCGGCACGGCAAAAAGGAAATAGAACTCAACAAGAGCATCGCGCCTGAGATCATCACCCTGGGCTTGGCCACGCTCTATGCCTTCATCATCCCCTTGAAAGGGACTCTTTCTCTTCTGGATTTCGCGGTGTTCATCACGCTCTTCGCGCTCTATGCGTGGAGAACCGCCCAGGCCGAGGTCTGCGAGCCCGAGTTGGAAGGCCCGGCGGAGACGATCGGCAGCCTTCAAACGTCCAAGCGCCGCGCAGTCGTGGCCGGGATGTTCCTCTACTCAGCCCTCTGCATCTATATCGCTGCCGAGCCCTTTGCCGAGGGACTGCTCGCCACCGGCCGCAGCCTGCATATGGATGAATTCTTCATGGTGCAGTGGCTGGCTCCCTTGGCCTCCGAGGCGCCGGAGTTCATCGTGGCCGTGATCTTCGCTCTAAAAGGGAAAGCCGCGGTCGGCCTAAGGGTCCTTCTCTCCTCGAAGGTCAACCAGTGGACCCTGCTCATCGGCATGCTGCCGGCGGCGTATTCCCTCTCCTCCGGGAACAACGCCGCCATGCATCTGGACGCACGCCAATGCCACGAGATATTTCTGACGGCCGCTCAGTCCTTCTTCGCCTTGGCCATACTCTCCAATCTCCGCTTCTCCATCCAGGAAGCCTTGGCGCTGGCCCTGCTGTTCATCACGCAGCCGTTCTTCATCTCCGCGACGGCGCGCAACATCTACAGCGCGTTCTACATCCTCGCGGGAATAGCCGTCCTGATCCGTTATGGAGTCCTCGCCCAAATCCGGACCTTGGCAGAGGGGCTTAGGCTCCCCGTTAAGAATTGTTAGAAGTCGAAGCTGACGCCCAAGTCGAAGTAGTGCTCTTTCTGCGCGAAGAACTGCCCGAAGTAGGAATGCCCGGTGAGATAACCGGCATGCCAGCGCAGGGCGCGGACCAAACCTCGCCGGGCCATGCGCAGGCCCAGTTCCGTCTTTGAAGTGGGGTTCCACGCCACCCTCCCCGACCATTGCACATCCTGCGCAAGATAAAGGCACCAGGGATGCTCCGTATTCTGATGAAAAACATCGGTCCTGGCCTCGAAGCCGGCCTGCAGGGACCCTTCCTGGTTCCCAGGAACGGAGTGCAGTACCGCGGAACCGCCGCCATAGACCCGCGTCAGCGGATGCGGCTCAATGGCCGCGATCAGGCGCAGCCCCTCCAAGCTGTAGCGGAAACCCTGATCCCCCGTCCTGCGGATATAATCATCCCCCAGATGAGAACTCTCATGATAGAGCGCGGTGCGCGCCGAGAATTTCCCGCGCCGAACCTCGAAAGGAGAGTTCGCGAAGAAATCAATGGTCTGGAACTCGTTGATGCCTCCGCCCAGGCGGAAGCGGGCATAGGCCATCCCTTCCACGTTCCATTGCAGGCGCCAATCGCCCATATCCCATCGGAACATGCCCCAGCCGTTGCCAAGCGCAACGTCCGACAAGTCGAAGCCCTCGTGCCGATAATAATGCAGGGAGGTCTCCACTTGGCGAGGATCCGCGAGCAGCCGCTCGAATATCCGATCCGGCTCCGGAAAAAGAATGGGCTGCTCCGCCCGGGCCGCTGCCGCAAAGGAGAACAGAAGGATGCTCAAAAAAGCTCGACGCCTCATCGGCGGATCTCTGGAGAATCCAGCAATTGGGCGAGCGTCCCCAATTCGCTGGTCGGCATCTCGCAGGCGTAGTTCTGGCAGACATACGCCGTGGCTTTGCCCTGGCGCTCGCGCGCGCCGTGGACGAACGGCATATACGCGGCCAAGCGCTCTCTTGCGGCCTCATCGGAAACGAGCAGGATCACCCTGTGCGGCAGGAAGCGCGAGCGCACCAGGCGCAGCATCTCCTGCGTGAGAGGATCCCCGGCCGCGCCGGCGATGATGATCTGCCGCGGCTTGGACTGCGCCCATTGCGCGGCGATGCGCAGGCCGGGCGCTGCCTGGGCATCCTTGCGCAAAAAAGGCTCTGCCCTTCGCAGGACTCCTTCGGCCGCATCCCGGAGATCCTTGCGCCCGGAGAACTGCGCCAGACGCAGAAGGTCCGTCACGATCAAGGCCGCATCCTCGCCGGACTGCCCCTCCACGCGAAGAGCCTTGGCCGCGCGGAGAAGCTCCGCGCCGGAAGCGAAAGCCGCATCCAGCCAGTCCGGATCGAAGGACGCCTCATAAAGATCAAGGAAAGCGGCGCAGCGGGCCGCCGTCGCCGCGCGGGCGCGCGGGGTCTTTCCCGCGGCAAAACGAGATCCCCTCAAGCGCCGGCCCGCGTCCAGCGCCGGGGAAAGCAGTCCCTCGTCGTCCAAGACCTGCGCGCCCAAGGCCAAGGCGGAGATCCCCAGGCCTTGGCCGCGATCATCGGCGCTCGGCATGCCGCCCTGGACGCATCCCAACGCCTCGCGCGCCGCCTTCGCGGACTCCGGCTTGCGCAGGACCTGGTGGAGCTCCAAACGGAGAGCCGCCGCTCGCGCCGCCTCCGCCGAAGGCTGAGACGCGCAAGGAGGCTCCTCTTTCATGGAGCCTTGGAGCTTCTCCAGCAAAGACTGCCCGCGCGTGCGCGCATACTCGCGCAGGAGCAGAGCCTGGGCATCGGAACGCTCGAGGGAAGGACGATTCTCCGCGGATGCTCCCGCGGATGCAAAGGCCGCGAAAAAGAAGACTGCGCAGAAAAGCGCGATGGGGCGCAGGCGCATCTCAGGAAACGCTCAACTCCCTTTTTCAGCGCGCTTGAGCGCATCCGCGACGGCGTTGTGAAGCGCCTGCGGGTCGGCGCCGTCAACGCGGCGGCCGTTGATGATGAAGGCCGGGGTCCCGTTGATGCCCATGGAAAGAGCCTCTTCGGAATCGCGCTGCACGGTCTTGGCCGTCTCTTTCCTGGAATAGCAGTCTCGGAAAGACTTCTCATCGACCCCGGCGGCCTTGGCCGCCTCGAAGAACTTGGCTTGCGCGTTCTCCGCGCGGATCTCCTTCTGCTTGTCGAAAAGCTTGTCGTGCACGGCCCAGAACTTCTCCTGGCTTTGCGACTTCGCGCACTCGGCCGCGACGGCCGCGGACTCGGCCCAGTCGTGGAATCCCAAAGGCATGGACTTGTAGACCCAGCGCACCTTGCCCGGAAAATCCTTGAGTATGCGGTCGCGCATGAGCTCATAGCCTTTCTGGCAGAAGGGACACTGGAAGTCCGTGTATTGGACCACGGTCACGGGAGCATCGCTCTTGCCGCGGAAAGGAGAGTTCTTGAGGTCCATCTTCTTGATGCGCTCCTGCGACGGAAGGACCGTGACGTCGTTGAACTTGCCGAGACTGTAGTAGCGGCCGTCCTTGGAGATATAGACCGCCTCGCTCTGTGAACGCTCCTCTACGCTGAGCTTCATATCTATAAGATCGAAGCCCGGGATCTCCGAGGGCCGCGGCTCTCCGAATTCGATGTTCACATGCGCCGGGAGATTGATGGTCTCGCGCACGTGATCCGCGAGCGCCTTTTTATCCAAGGGATGTTCCGCGGCAGGCTTCTCATCGGCCGCGGCCTTGCCGTCAACGACGGCGAGCGCAGGCTCGGGCGCCTTCTTCTCCGGAGCCTGGACTGCGGCGGCCTTCTCATCGGCCGCGGCCTTGCGATCTTTTTCGACGAGTGCAGTCTGGTGGGCGCAGCCCGCGGAGAAGACAAGCATGGCCAAAGCGGCGGACAACCTCTTCATAATCGCTCCTGATCGCGGATGAAATAGTCACGGACGACATATCTAAACTATCACATCCCACGCGAAAGGACAAGTTTCTGGAGGAAGAAGAGAAAAAGTGGAGGCAAAGACGCGAATTAGCTATAATCAATCTGCACGCGCTCGTAGCTCAATGGATCGAGCACCAGCCTGCGGAGCTGGTGATACAGGTTCGATTCCTGTCGAGCGCACCACTTTCAGAGAACCCTCATTCGGCCTTGGCTGGTTCTCAAATAAGCTGGTGATTCCGCAAGACAAAAAGCCCGTCATGAAAAACACATGAACGGGCTTTTTGTTTGCCGGGCATCCGATCAGGCTTCTTCCGTATTCGCGAAAGACCTCCTCCCAATTCATAGGCCGTAAGTCCCGATTCTTTCCGCCCGGATGGCCCTGCTTCAGCATCGCGCAAAGGCGTAGGCTATGAGGACATGTCTTGGGTCCTGCGAGCCGTCCTCCTTTCGGGAATACTCGGATCCTTGGCCTCGCCTTGCGCAGCGGAACCTGATGCCTCCGACGCAAGGCGCCTGATCTGGTCGGACGAGTTCGATTACGAAGGGCTGCCGGACCCCTTAAAGTGGGGCTATGCCGTGGGCGGCCACGGCTGGGGCAACAACGAATCACAGTTCTACACGGAAGCCCGGAAAGAGAACGCCCGCGTCGAGGGCGGCCGCCTCATCATCGAGGCGCACCGCGAGACCTGGGGCGCGCAAGACTACACCTCCACGCGCCTGATCTCCCGGCATAAAGGCGACTGGACCTACGGCCGCATCGTGATCCGGGCAAAGATGCCGCACGGCCGCGGGACCTGGCCCGCGCTCTGGCTGCGGCCGACCAATCCAAGCCCTTTCGGCGGCTGGCCAAACGATGGAGAGATCGATATCATGGAATACGTAGGCTATAACCCCGGAGTGGTCCACGGAACCGTCCACTGCAGGGCCTCTAATTGGATGACGAAGAACGCAGCGGGAGCTTCCGTGCCCGTCCTCAATGCCGAGAGCGCTTTCCACGACTATGCCGTTGAATGGACGCCGGACAAGATCGTCTTTTCCGTCGACGGAATGGATTATCACGCCTACCTCAATAAAAAAGACGGCTGGGAATCCTGGCCGTTCGATGCCCCCTTCTACCTGATCATGAACCTGGCTATCGGCGGCTGGTGGGGAGCAAAGCAGGGCATCGACGAGACCCTCTTCCCTCAGAGGCTGGAAGTCGATTACGTCCGTGTCTACGCGCCCCTCTAATCCGGCGCCGGGCGCCCAGCCAATGTCCCATTACTTTTGCGCAACTCAGCGGCTACCGATCACAGGAACTGCTCGAGGGCCGCAGCGAGTTCCGCGCCCGTAGGATAGCGGTCCTGCGGGTCCTTGGCCAGACAACGCTCCACGACGGGGACAAGCGCCGGAGGGATATCCGGCCTAAGCGCGGCTAATGACGGCGGCGGCTCGCATTGGATCTGATAGAGGATGGATTCCAGGGTCTCTCCCCCTTTCCAAGGACGCTCCCCGGCGAGAAGCTCGAAGAGCGTCACGCCTAAGGCGAAGAGATCCGCCCGCCCGTCCACGGGCAGGCCGGCGATATGCTCCGGGCTCATATAGAACGGGGTGCCGGTCCAGCCCCCCAATTCCTGGTCTCCGCAGCCCGGGTAGATCGCGATGCCGAAATCCGTGAGCCTGAGCGAGCCGTCGTCCATCAAGCGCAGGATGTTTCCGGGCTTCACGTCCCTATGCACGACCCCATGCCGATGCGCGCAGTCCAAAGCCTGGGCCACGGTCGAGGCCGCGGCGAGAGCCTCGGGCACGCTGAGCATGCTCTCCGCGCGGACCCGCTTGTCCAGGGATTCTCCATCCAAGTACTCCATGGCGATATACGCGCAGGACCCGACCTCGCCGACATCATGGACCCGGACGATGGCCGGGTGATTGAGCCGTCCGGCCGCCTCGGCCTCGCGGAAGAAGCGGCGCTTGAGCGTCTCCACAATATGGGGGTCCCAGCGGGGGTCGAGATCCGCGACCTTGAGCGCGACAGGCCGGCCGATGCGCTCATCCAAAGCGAAATAAACATTGCCCATGACGCCGCTGCTTAAGCGCCGCAAAGCAGTGTAGCGTCCGAACTTGCGGGGAAGATGCTCGCCCGACAAGGTCCCGTAGACCGGATTCTGGGCCGCGGGAAGCTCGCCGGAGAATCGCTTGAGCATGCCGGCCAAGGCCCCAGGCTCCAAAGGGGAAGGCAGGGAGGTCTCGACTAAGATGCGCACATGCCCCTCGCTGCTCGAAACCGGCAGACGCGCGAGCTTGCGCAGGAAGTCGTCGAAGAGCACTCGGAGCCAGTCGATCTGCGCGTCCGGCTGCGCCGGGCTGGAGCAGAAGCAGCGCTCCAGAGCCTCGCGCAGGCGCGCCGCGGAAAAAGGCTTCGGCAGGTAGTCCCGCGCGCCCTCGGCCACCATGGCCAGGGCTTCCTGGAGATCGGGCCGGCCGGTCATCACGATCACGACGGAGGAAGGACGGATCATCCTCAGCTCGCGGACCCAGGACTTCCCGGCAGGCGCGGGCATATGGTCCGTGAGCACCGCGTCGAAAGGAGCCGCGCGCAAAAGGGCGATGGCGCGGTCCGTATTCGAAGCGACCGATACCGAGAACCCTGAAAGCTGCGCTGCCGCCGCGCAGAATTCGAGCTGGGACTCGTCATCATCGACGATCAGGATCGACCGTTCTTCAGGCATGGCTTTACCGATAACGCCAAGGAGGGGGTGGGGATAGTGTGCGCCCGAAACGACCGTCTTTCAAGACCCAGGAGGGACTAACCCGGATTCCCCTGGGAAACGACAATGCAGTATTTCCGCTGCGGTTGTCGCCGTGTTGAAACCCCCTCCGGGAAAAAATCAGACATGGACAGATTTGAGGTCAACTGATTTTTTCCCGGCTAAAGCTCGGAGGTGAACGCGAGGGAGCGAAGGTCCTTCATTCGGTCGAGATAGACCAGCCCGTCGAGATGGTCCGCCTCGTGCTGGAGCACGCGCGCGAAGAAGCCGGAAGCCGCCAGTTCCAGCGGTCGGCCGTCCCCATCAAGTCCCCTGATAATGAGCGAAGTATGGCGCGGCACGAGCCCTCGCAAGCGCGGCACGCTCAAGCACCCTTCGGGCCCTTCCTCCATCTCTTTGGAAAGCTCGTAAAACTCAGGGTTGGCGATGACGCGAAGCTTGGCCTTGGCGCCCGCGGAAGGTCCGTCCTCCTCATCCATCCCGTCCGCGGATTCCAGGGCCAGAAAAAGCCGCAGGGACGCATGCACCTGCGGCGCGGCCAAGCCCACCCCGTTGTATTCGAAGAGCGTGTCCGCCATATCCTCGATAAGGCGCTTGAGCGCGGGCTTGCGCAGGTCTTTGGCTTCCACCGGCTCGGCGCGCGCTCGCAGGACCGGATGGCCGAGCACCGCGGCTTTGAGGATCATACGGATAGTTTACCACGAAAAATCAGAACTCCTCCAGGAGCGTGTCATCCGTGTCAATCGAAAGTTAAAACGTCATGTAGTATCGAAAGTTGAAATGTCATGTCCTTGCCGTTGTCGTGGCCGTTGGATTTAATCCAGAGAGATGTCGTTGTTCTGTTCCCAATTCGCATTTCCCATA
>JBAZUV010000022.1:0-76072 GCA_041661185.1 Elusimicrobiota bacterium | reverse complement strand
CCTCTGATTATGCCGAGAGTGTAACAGAAGAGGCGACGTGCCCCCGAGTAGGTGGGCTTGCGCTTGGCGCGGCCCTCGGCATAATTCGGTACTCGTCATTATCGGGATTATGCCGATATCGGCATAATCCCGATGACTTCATATTTCAGCTGAATTTTGAAGAGAAAAATGAGGTGGTCGCAAATTGCGACCACCTCCAAGTCTTGAAATTCACTCGGAATCTGCCCTATGCCTTTACGGAACACGGGGCCATCATGCTGGCCAGCGTTCTCAATAGTCTCATCGCGGTCCAGGCGAGCGTTCAGGTGGTCAGGGCTTTTGTTCGTCTAAGAGAGATGCTGGTCGCGCATAAGGACTTGGCCCGGCGGCTTGATGCGCTGGAGAGCCGATACGACGCCCAATTCAAGAGCGTTTTCGACGCGATCCGAGAGTTGATGGCTCCTCCTGCCGATCCCCCCAAACGAATAGGCTTCCGCCCGTAGTAATCGATGCTTTGAGCTTTGCGAAGGTCAGTAGAGGAAGCCAAAAGGATGCGGTCGCAAAATGCGACCGCATCCTTTTGGAGTCGCGACAAGGGAGAGCGAATGCATTTCGCTACCCATACCGTCAAAACGCAATGCAAATTGACGGTAAGCATAGCAGAATGCATTCCTGGACTATTCGCTATGCCGGCCGGTGGCCCAGGTACGGCGCACTAGGATGCGAAAGTCGCTAGGGTCTGGTGCGAGTGGGACATGATGACCCGCGCCCTCTGCCAGGCTTTGGAGTCGTGGGAGGCATGCCAGAGGTCGTAGTTCCTCTGAAGATTGAGCCAGAGTTCAGGGGTGGTGCGGAAGGCTTTCGCCAAGCGAAGGGCCATATGCGGTCGCATTTTTGCGACCGCATCCACGCTACTCGTAATGAGTCCAAAGGCGAATGACTTTGACCGTCTTGATGCCGGCGAGGACCTGATATACGAGGCGGTGCTGGATGTTTATGCGCCGGGAATACGCGCCGGAGAGATCCCCCACCAATTTCTCGAAGGGCGGCGGGTTCTGGAAGGGGTTCGCTTCCAATATCCGCAGAAGGGCTTCCGCCTTAGGCTTCAGGCCGGACGCGGAAAGCTTTTTCGCGTCTTTTTGCGCCTGCTTGGTAAAAACGAGATGCCAGTTCACCAGTCGAGTTTCTTGGCAGTCTTGCTGATGGGGGTCTTGAGGCCGGCGCGGATGGACTCGCGCATCCCTGGGATGGAGAGCAGATAAAGCGTCTCTTGGATGGATCGCCAATCCTCTTCGGAAATGAGGATGGCGTTAGAACGCTTCCCGGTGATCTGAACCGGCTCATGCGATGAAGCGGTTTGGTCCAGGAGCTTATAGAGGCTTGCTCTGGCTGCGCTTGCGGTCAAGGTGGTCATACTCTAAGCGTACCACATAGCGTACGCTTTGTCAAGGGCCATAAAGTTCGACTATCTCGACGAAGGGAAGCCGTTCCGATTCCGAGCGGTTACGCTCGGGAGAGAGCGCATTCGAAGGCGGCGACGGGGCGGAGGTGGTTCTTGACGCTCAGCGTGCGCCGGGTCGCCGACGGGAAGCGCACGCGGGAGGCGCGGTAGGCTCCGGCCGAGACGAGAACGCGGCCGGGAGTGCAGTTCGATTCGAGGCGCTGGGCGAGGTTCACCGCGTCGCCGATGTAGGTGTACTCGCGGCGGTCGCGCGAGCCCACGTTGGCGCGGATCGCTCGGCCCGCGTTGATGCCGATGCGCACGTCGAAGGGATGCCCGGCCGCGCGGCGCTCGGCGACGAGCGAGAGCAGGCGCTTGGCCGCGCGCAGGGCGTCGTTGGGGCGGCGGAACGCGGCGAAGATGCAGTCTCCGATATATTTGTCCACGTCGCCGCGGCAGGCGTGGATCGCGTCGGTCGCGGGGCCGAAGAGCGCGTTGAGGGCCGCGACGACCTCGGCCGGGCGGTGGCCCTCGCTGAAGGCCGTGAAGCCCTTCACATCCATGAACATGAACGCGCCGCGAAACTCCGCGTCCGGCAGTTCGTATTCTCCGCGCGCGGCCCGGGCGCCGATCTCGTCGAAGACCTCATGCGGGGTGTAGCGGTGGATGACCTCGTTCTGGCGCTTGAGCTTCTCGACGTCCTGATGAGACTTGCGGCTGATGTTGGCCAGGAAGCTCTCGGTGCGGTCGAGCGTTTCCTCCCCCTGGGCGAGCGCCCGGCGCAGGGCCGCGGCCTCCTCGGTCGGCCGCATGCTCCGGCGCGCGGGACGCGGCAGGCGTCCGACGCTTGCCGGTTGAGGGGACGAGAGCGCGAGCAGGGCGACCGTCGAGGCATGGAATCGGGAGCCCGGCTTGGTCCTGTCGGCCGCATCGTCGTAGCGGCTTTCGAACGGGACGATCTCCCCTCCCGAGTAGAAACCGAAGACCGGCGTTTCCCGGCCGAAGACGCCGCGCACGGCGTCGAGTTCGTCGTTCATGCGGCTGTGCAGGATGCGGCTGCGCGAACAGCAGGAGATCATCAGGAGCAGGTCGGGCCGGCGCTCGCCCAGCGCCGCGCGGCAGCGCAGGGCCGCGGTCCGCGCTCCCGCGATGAGGCCGCGGCGGCCGGCGAGTATGAGGCGCGCGCGGCGGCCTTGGAGCTCCTCGGCCGGGAAGTACGAGATGAAGCCGCGCTTGAAGTCGCAGGCGACCGGCAGTTTGAGCAGGCTGCGCCCGTTCTCGGCGCTCAGCGAGAAAGCGTATCGCTGGATCAGCAGCTCGAAGAACCCCTCGTCGTGCTCGTCTCCAAGGAACCGGCGGTAATAATCGAAGATCGGGACCCCGTCCGCCTCGTAGACCTTCTCGCCGCGCGCGCGGGTGATAGTGAACGGGGCGCCGACCGGCTCCCAGCCGTGCTCGAAGCCGAACGCGATCCCGCAATCCTCCGGCAGGCCGATCTGCGCCGCGCGCACCGCGCTGCGAGTCAGCCGGGGGCCGTACTGGTAGTTCGTCCAGAAGTCGGGGTGGCCCATGCCGAGGTCGTAGTCGCCGCAGGTCAAGCCTCCGAAGAACGGCGTCGGCCCTCTTCGGCTGCGCAGGCGCTTGAGCGCCACGTTCTCGCGGCCGTCGGCGACCGACCCGAAGAAGAACCCCAGGGGGCGTCCTTGGGCCGCAGCCGGGCCGAGACCGCGGCAGAGCGCATCCGCAGTTATCCGCGGGCAGCCGCAAGCTCCGGCTTGCGCGACGGACACGGGAGCGCCGTCGAAAGAAAGGGAGAGGACCGCGACGCTGCCTTTCGTGACTCCTGCGTTGGTGATCTCGGCATAGCAGGAGCCGCCGAGCAGCCGCGAGGCGTCCAGCACGCTCGTCAGGCCGCGATGGACCGCGCGCTGGTCGAGATGGATCGAGCCGAAGGCCAGCGTCAGATCGGGGCGCGGGCAGCCGCGCAAAGAGTCGCGCGCCGCGCTCTTTGCCGCGCGCGCCGAATCGCCGCCGATGCCGAGTCCGAGCCCGATCTTCACGTGTTCATCCTGCTTGGATTTCAATGATACGTTATTCTGGAGATCGGCCGGCGGATGGATCGCCGGGATGCGCACGTTCGCGGGACTTGCGCAGGAAGTAGACGGGCAGACCGGAAACGACGAGCGCGAGTCCCGGCCAAGTGTAGCGGGGCTTGAAGATGAGCAGGTCCAGGCAGATGGCCGCGGCGCAGAGGACATAGAGGGCCGGGACCCAAGGATAGCCCCAGGCGCGGTAGGGGCGGGGCGCATCCGGCTTCTTGATGCGCAGGACGAATACGCCCAAAATGGTGAGGATGTAGAAGAGGAGCACCGCGAAGATCACGTAGTCGAGCAGGTCGCCGTAGGTCCCGGAGAGGCACAGCAGCGCGGCCCAGATCGACTGGAGCACGAGCGCGGTCCCGGGCACGGAGCGCTCGTTCAAGGTCCCGGCGCGCGCGAAGAAGAGCCCGTCCTTGGCCATGGCGTAGAGCGCGCGGGCTCCGGCCAGGATGAGCCCGTTGTTGCAGCCGAAGGTCGAGACCAATATAAGGAGGGCCAGCAGCTTCTGCGCGACGGGGCCGAAGGAGGAGATCGCGGCCACGGCCACTCGGTCCTCGGCCGCGAAAGCCACTCCGCGTCCGAGCGCGGTCGCGGCCTCCGGCGCGCCGGAAACGGGCAAGGCGCAGAGATAGGCGATATTGGCGAGCAGATAGAGCGCGGTCACGGCCAGGGTCCCGAAGAGCAGGCTCAGCGGGAGATCGCGGCGGGCATCGGTCATCTCTCCGGCCGTGAAGGTGACGTTGTTCCATGCGTCGCTGGCAAAGAGCGCTCCGACCATGGCCGCGCCGAGCGCGGGCAGGAGGGCCCAGCCGCTCAGAAGCTGCGCGGAAACGATCTTCCCCCCCGCGACGCGGGTCCAGACCGCGTTCCAGGCGCCCTGCCAGTTGGCGTGCATGGCCGCGCTGTCTCGTCCTACGAGGAGCAGGAAGGCCACGGCGCCGAAGAGCGCGGCGAGCTTGGCGAAGGTAAATAGGTTCTGCACGGCCTTGCCCGCGCGCAGTCCGCGCAGATTGACCGCGGTGAGGAGCGCGATGCTTGCGACCGCGACGAGCTGGGCCGCGGAGATCTTGAACGTCCCGGCCGAGAAGAGGATGCGGTCCGTGCCCAAGGCGGGGATGAACACGGCCGCGAACTTGGCGAAGGCCACGGCCACGGCCGCGATGGTCCCGGTCTGGATGACGAGGAAGAAGGTCCAGCCATAAAGGAAAGCGGCCAGGGGTCCCCAGGCTTCGCGCAGGTAGACGTACTGCCCGCCGGCCTGCGGCATCATGGCCGCGAGCTCTCCGTAGCTCAAGGCGGCGGCCACGGTGAGCAGCCCGGCCAGGGCCCAGACGAAGAGGATCCAGCCCGCGCCCCCCACCGTGCGCGCGATGTCCGCCGAGACGATGAAGATGCCCGAGCCGATCATGGACCCCATCACCAACATACTGGCGTCGCGCAAATTCAGCTCCTTCCTGAATGTCTTTTCCTGAATTTGCGCGCTCTGAGTGGAGTTCATATTAGCCATCCAAATCAATGTCGTTATCTTTGCACCAAGCCCGAATAGCCGCTTCGGTCGCTTTCTTCTCGTACTCGTACCACTGTTCCAGCTTTCCTTTTCGCACAAGCAGGAACTTGAAGCTGGCGTATGCGCCCTGTCGAGAAAAGAAGCCCTGCACTCTTCCTGCCGAATCCGGCAGCGCCGCATTGACGAATTTCATCACGAGCGATTTCCCAAGCCCTAAATCGTTCTTATGCGGCAACGCGATATACTGCTCCGGATCGTTGACGTCGTCGGGAAGCGGTTCGTCTGAATTCTCGCTGCTCCAATGGACCTCCCCGGTCTTCTTGCACAAGAATGCCTCATGCACCGAAAGCTGTCCCGCGCTGACAAATTCGATGCCTCCCTCAATGTCATCGAATTTCACCTTTTTTTGAATCATAGTGCCTCCCCGTTAGAGGGCGTGTTCAGCTTTCTCTTGGATTTGTACGAGTCGCTCGTAAAGCTCATCAAAATCCTTCTCTCTCTTCTTACTCTTTGTGTGATTGGCTTCTGCCGCGATGCTATTGATGAGTAGTTCCAGTGAGTCCAGGGAGCAATCGGTCGCATACTTGCCGTTTCTTGGCTTTGCGGCCTTGAGACCCTCTGTCACGCCAGAGTCATCGATGAGCATGCTCTGGAGGAGTTCCCTTTCTTTCGTCGTGAACACTATCCTCATGTCATGGCTCCCTTGTGCAATTTTCGGCTCTCGAACCGCATCGGTCTGCCGCACGCGTCGGCAGAAGCGAATGGTTAGCGACCGGCCATTTAATTCTTTTCATGGTTCATCAGTGCGGTAAGGTGCCTCAATTCGCCTGCTTGGCTTCTGGCGCGCGTCACATCTGACGTCATTGCTTCCAGAGCTTGTGCTGCATTCGGGTCAGAGCTCACCTTACGAGCTATAATTACCACCTGATACATGATCCAGGCACTATCAATAGCCATGTCGAGCAGATTTTCATCTATATGCGCGTCATTGCTTGTCCGCTTGTGCGGTTTCCCTGACCAGCTTGGATTCCGAATGAAAAGAGGTCCAATTGGCGCGGGGATAAGCCAACCGTGAATGATTGCATGCCGGTATTCCATGAGATCTTTTGCCGCAAGCCCCGTGTTCGCAAAGACTTTTTGCGCAGCGGGTGGCAGTTTGTTTTCGCTCGACCCCATCACGTCGATTAAGTCACTAATTCTTGTGCTGACGCTCGATAGCTTGTCTTCCCGCAAATCATAGAGAGTTGATTCCAGATTCGTTTCAAACATTCCCCAAATGAGTGCAAGCGCACCAATCCTTTGCACTACTTCCGGTGGGAATCCTGCGCCGGCAAAGCGGGCCAAAAGCTTTGCCGAGTTCTCTTGATGCTTCTGAATTTTCATTTGTGCCCGATATCTTGTGTCGCTAACGTGACGCTTCTGTCGAGCGCGCTACGACAGAAGCGGATGTTATGCGGAGAAATCACTCATCTCCTTTTTTGTCCAGCTTATAGAGCAACAACATGAGAAGAAACGAGTTGTAAACCAGTAATGCTTTAAGGTCCAACTTTGCATACAAATCCTGAATATAAAAGTACCCAATCACTGCGGCAACAATGGCGGCAACAAAGAAATTAATCTTCGTTACGATTAACGCAATCCGATAGGCCTTAAGTTGAATCCGAGTAGCCTTATTGAGACTTTCTTCTAAAGTCGCGAGGGTGAGAGATGGGATGCCAAATACTAATGCAGGGATAAGATAGATGAAATCCAGTGGTTTCCCCGAAATTAATCGGTACCCTTGCCAAATAAAAACGCCCATGCTTCCCAATGAAAAAATGGCACTAGCAAAACTGAAAGGTTCCCACTGATTTTTGAGTAATAAGTCCTCATGTTCAAGGGGCCGATGTTCTTTCTCAAAATCGCTGCTCATAAAATCTCCTGATCACTTAGTCACATAACGCCGACGCTGACTGGCGGCGGCTAAGAAGATTTCCTCACCGAGCCGCCGGCCGCTCTATTCATTAATTAGGGCGCGCCCACATCTTATTTGTCATCCTGTTT
This sequence comes from Elusimicrobiota bacterium, assembly GCA_041661185.1. GTDB lineage: Bacteria > Elusimicrobiota > Elusimicrobia > UBA1565 > UBA1565 > JBAZUV01. Next base: position 69,003 of record JBAZUV010000022.1, on the reverse strand, counting down.
CCTTTTTAGTTCGCGGTAGTATTCAATCAGCGGACTTGAATGTTTCGCCTGGGTGATGGAAGTGAAGTGTTTCTCGATATCCATAATCCCGGATTCTTTTCGAACCATTCTCTTCGCCGCCAATACATCCTCTCGATATTTCTCAAGAGCGCGCTTCTTTGCGGCGGGGTTCATTTTAAAAATATCTTCCGCTCCAACGAAGGTTGCCATCGCATGAAGTGCCAATTCCTCATTTAGATACATTGCGTTCCGGTCACAAAAACCAGTCAGCGCAAGTATGCCTTCCGACATCATCGCGTGGCGGTCTTCGTTTGAATGTCCCGCCTCTTCAATAACTATGTGAGCGATCTCGGCAGTTTTGTCGATTCTCGTATAGAGTTCTTCATATATTTTTAGGCGCTTGTCGAACACCCGAAGGCCAAAATCTTCAATTCTCCGCTGACGGCGTATCGCTTCGTTCAAAAGTATCCCGACCAAAACGCCCAGAATGCCGATGAGAGCCGATTCCATTCTATCCTCGTCCGAAAGTGAATCTCGTTTGTATGGGCCCCAACTAGATGCATAGCGTCTTTATTTTGTGAATGGCTACAAAGATGATAATTTGAATTGTATGTTTTTTCGGCATTAAACAACAGGCTGGAGAATGGGTTCAGGATTCAGCAAAGGGGTGGTGATGAAGGGGGCGGGCTACGGCGACGGGCGGCTGGGGATAAGGGTCCGAAGGGGTGTCCGCACGGCGCACGAAAAACAACTTCCATTGCTGGGTTCCGGGTCAAGCCCGGAATGACGGAGAAAACGACGGAGAGAACGACGGCGGGAATGACGGAGAGAAAAACGGAGGAATGACGGGGAACGACGAATCGGCGAAGGGCCCTTTGACGACAGGGTCTTTTGGCCTATTGGACGGGGGGCGTGGATTCGGTATTATTTACATGCCCGCCGAATACACGCAGAGCCGGGGGCAGGAAACAACACGCGATGGATAGACCGTGGACGATCGAAGATTCTGAGAAAATATACAACCTCCGGGGCTGGGGGCAGCGCTACTTCGACATCAACAAGGCGGGCAACCTCGTCCTCTCCTTGGACCGCGACTCCAGCCACGACATCGAGATCCCCCGCGTCGTCTCCGACGTGCTCGCGCGCGGCATCAAGATGCCGGTGCTCTTCCGCTTCCAGGACGTCCTGCGAAACCGCGTCAAGCAGATCAACGAGACCTTCCAGAAGTCCATGAAGGACCACAAATACTCCGGCCGCTACTACGGAGTCTATCCCATCAAGGTCAACCAGCTCCGAGAGGTCGTCGAGGAGATCATCGACGCCGGCGAGCCCTACCAGTTCGGCCTGGAGGCCGGCAGCAAGGGCGAACTCCTGGCCGTCATCGCCATGAACTCCGCCGAGTCCCTGACCATCGTCAACGGCTACAAGGACGAATCCATGATGCGCTTGGCGCTTTTGGGCGTCAAGCTCGGCAAGAAGGTCATCGTGGTCATCGAGAAGTTGGCCGAGATCGATCTTCTTTTGGCCGCCAGCCGCGAGATGGGCGTGCGCCCCATCATCGGGCTTCGCGCCAAGCTTCAGACCGAGAGCACGGGCAAATGGAAGACCTCCTCGGGCGAGGGCGCGAAGTTCGGGCTGAGCACCGCGGAGATCCTGTGCGCCTGCCAGCAGCTCAAGGCCGCGGGCATGCTCGACGCCATCAATCTCCTGCACTTCCACAACGGCTCGCAGGTCACCGACATCCGCACCATCAAGGACGCGGTCAAGGAAGCCGCCCGCATCTACGCGAAGCTTCGCAAGGCCGGAGTCCCCCTCCAATACCTCGACTGCGGCGGCGGCCTGGGCGTGGACTACGACGGCACCCACACGGCCAGCGACGCCTCGGTCAACTACACCCTGCGCGAGTACGTCGACGACGTGGTCTTCACCGTGCAGGACGTCTGCCGCCAGGAGTCCGTGCCCGAGCCCAACATCGTCACCGAGTCCGGCCGTTCGCTGGTGGCCCACCACTCCCTGCTCGTCATGGACGTCTTCGGCAGCATCGAGGCCGGCTGCTCGCCTATCGAGCTCACCGAGACCCCCGATGAGCACAAGATCGTCGGCGAGATGCGCGAGATCATCCGCTCCATCGATCCCGCGGACCTCTCCGAGGCCTACCATGACGGCTTGCAGGCAAGGCAAGAGGCGCAGTCGCTGTTCAAGTTCGGGTACCTGAGCCTGGAGGACAAGGCCAAGGTCGAGAACCTCTTCTGGAAGCTGCGCCTGGAGATCGCCAAGCACGCCGGCAAGCTCAAGGACCTTCCCGAGGACGTCTTCGAGATGACGCGGCACCTGGGCGACCAGGCCCTGTGCAACTTCTCGCTCTTCCAGTCCTTGCCGGACAGCTGGGCCGTGGGACACTTGTTCCCCATCATGCCCCTGCACCGCCTCAATGAGGAGCCGGTGCGAAGGTGCTCCATCGTGGACATCACCTGCGACTCCGACGGGAAGATCGACCAGTTCGTGGCGCACCGCAAGGCCGGCGGCATGCTGCCTTTGCATGCGCTCAACGGAGAGCCCTACTACGTGGGCATCTTCCTCATGGGCGCCTATCAGGCGACCATGGGCGACATCCACAACCTCTTCGGCCGGGTCAACGAGGTGCACGTCTTCCAGGACGGCGAGGAGCCGGGCGGCTATTACCTGGAAGAGATCCTGCACGGCCAGACCGTGCGCGAGGTGCTCTCGGGCATCCAGTACAGCGTCTTCGAGCTTGAGAAGATGGTGAAGATCTCAGTCGAGGCCCAGGTCAAGGGCGGCAACATCAAGCCGCGCGAGGGCGTGGACCTGATGAACATCTACGAGTCCGCTCTGCAGGAATACACCTACATCGACATGGAGAGCGCGGTCCCTCCCAGGCACCGCGCGTCCAAGGACGCTGAGGCGGCGCCCTCTTCCAACGGCGCGAAAGAAAAGGAGAAGGAGGCGGCCAAAGCCGCGGCCTGATAGGATACGAAGAAAGAGCCCCGCGGCATGCGCCGCGGGGCTCTTTCTTTCCCTGGGTTCCGGCTTTCGCCGGAATGACGAGCATTGGGCCAAGCCCGGAATGACGACTCCTTGTCATCCCGGCGGAAGCCGGGATACAGCTATCGGTTAAGGAGGATGATCTCCGTGTGCTGCTCGGAGAACTGCGCGCGGTCGAAGTCCGTGGAAATATCCTGCGGCAGGAGCATGAGCTCATGCAGGAGGTAGGCCTGGAGGCTCTGCGCCTGCTGTTCCGCGAGCTCCTTGGTGGCGGCGTAGGATTCCACGCGCAGGGGCACTCCGGGATAGCGGCGCTTGATGAGGTCCGCGGCGGAGCGCAGGAGCGGCTCCGCTTCGGGGCGGGGCTCTTGAGCTTCCTTCGAGGGCCCGAAGACCGCGGTGGAGTCCAGGCTCAGATGCATGCCCGTGCGCTCCTGGTGCATCACGCCCTTGTATTTGATGGGCTTGCCCGCGCGGGTATAGGGCGTGCCGGCCGCGTCCGTGAACATGTAGACCGGGGAGTAGGCCTTGCCGGCCTTGATCCACTCATCCTGGTCGTTTTGCCCGGTCCAGAGCAGTTCCTCGGGAGGGTTGCTCGAGCCTTCGAAATGGTGGAAGACCTTCCCCTCTTCGTCGGCGATGGTGAGGCTCCACTGATAGCCCTTGGGCTCCTTGGGGTCGAGTTTGTGGCCCAGGACTTCCGCGAGAACTTCGCGCGGACGGAAGACGAGTCCCGGCCGCTCGCTGAAGGTGTTCTTCCACGGCTGGACCACGCGCGGATTGCGCAGGAATTCCGGATGCGTGCGCCGCCAGACCACGGCCAAGGGCGACTCCGCGAGCAGGAGCTGTTCGTCGGGCTTGAGCGAGTCCCGGAGGGACTCGAACGGGTCTGTCTTGACCTGCAGGGGAGGCTTCACGGCCTTGAGCTTGGAGTTCCCCTCTCCGCGGATGACGACCTCCTGCGGCATCTGCCCGGACGCGGCCATGCCCGGCAGGGAAGTCTCTTCCGGGCTTTGAGCGGCGGCGCTTCCCGGGTTCTGAGCCGCGGAGCTCTCCGGAGCTGCGGCGGCGGAGGATTCGGCTGCGTTCTCCGCGGCCATGCGCGGCGGGGGTTGAGCGGCATCGGCTTCATCCATCCCGGGCAGGGGCGCGTTCGTCTCGGCGGCGGATTTCCCGGAGTCGTTGCCGAAGAGCGCGTTCGAGGGCCGCGCGCAGAGCGTCAGCAGTCCGGCTGCGGCTGCGGCGAGTACGGCGAGTCGGATGTCTTTCATAGCATCACTCCAGGATGAAGCGGAAGGTGATGACCCCCCACTGATTGCCCGCCGAGGCCGGCACGGGCATGAAGCGCCAATTCTTGAGGCTGTCCATGGCGAGCCGGTCGAGGCGGCCGAAGCCCGAGGTCCTTTCCACGCGCATGTCGCCCAGGACGCTTCCCGCTGGATCGACATAGAAGCGGATGGCCACGTCCGCTTCCAGGATCCCGCGATCCTTGGCCCATGACGGGAACTGCGGCACGGCGGCGGAGAGGACTTGACGATTGGAAAGAGGGCCTTCGATCTCCACGGCTTTCTTGGCCGCGGCCTGCGGGCCGGCCTCGCGGCGGGCCAGGGGCGCGGGAGCGTCCGGCGTCAGGCGCGGGCGCAAAGTCGGAGCGGCGGAAGGCGCCATGAGCGGCGGGGGCGCCTGAGGAAGGGCCTGGGCGATGCGGTCGAAGGCCGAGGGCCTGCGCGGGTTCGCGGCTTCCGGCGCGAGCAGCGGGCCCGCGGTCGCCGGCGCGGACCTGCGCGAGGCCAGATCCGAGGGCAGGGCCGCCAAGGCCTGGAACTGGGGCTTGCGGGCTTCTTCCAAGGCGGCCATCTCCAGGGTCTTGCGGGAAGCCTGGCGCACGCCCACTTCCTCCAGTTTCGGCATCTCCAGGGCGGGACGGCTCTCCCGCGTCAGCGGCGCGGCGTCGATCTTGGCCAGGGATTCCCGGCGCTTGGAGAGGTCCAGAGCGTCCAGGGCAGCGGCCTTTTGCGCGCGGCTGCGCTCATCGAGCTTGGGCGAGTTGAGCTCCATGAGCTTCCTTTGTATCTCCGGGGCCTTCACTTCCAGCGGAGCGCTCAGGGGCGTTCGCGGGGCCGTGGGGAGAGCCAGCTTGAGGAAGTCCTTCATGCTCGGCGGCGGCTTGGGGATGTCCAGCGGCGTCTGCGGCTTGGGAGTGGAGACGAGGAAGTCGACGTTGGAGATCACCTTGTACTGGACTTTCTCCGCCTGCGAGGTCAAAAGGAAGTAGCCGCCGAAGATCCCGACGTGAAGGGCGAGTGAGGCCGTGACCGAGACTGGGACTCGCGCTTCCATGGTTTCGCGCTACCTTTTCTGCTCCGTGGCGATGGAGATGGACCGCGCCCCCGCGTCCTTGGCCGCGGCCATGAGTTCGGTGAGCCGGCCGTGCGTGGCCTCCTTGTCGGCGCGCAGGATCACGATGCGGGATTCCACGAGCTGGAGCTTGAGCTCCAGGGCCTTGCGGACCTCCTCGATCGTCTTGAGTTCCTGGGCGTCCACGGCCATCTTGTCGCCGGCGCCCAGGGAAAGCGTGACCTTGTCCTTCTCCTCGCCTTCCTGCGTGGTCGCGATCGGGAGCTTCACGTCGAAGGCCGGGCGCGAGAGCAGGGGCGTGGTGACCATGAAGATGATGACCAGGACCAGGCAGACGTCGACGAGCGGCGTCACGTTGATGCCGGTCATCAGGTCTTCGTCGAAATCCGCGAAGCGCTGGGCGTCGTTCTTGGAGCTCATCCTTTCTTCGCGGCCTCCTGCTTGAGGATGGCCAGCTTCTCGGCTCCGGCCTGCTTGGCTTCATCGAGCAAGGCGACGACCTGCCCGACCTTGTTCTCGTCGTCGGCGCTGAGCAGGACCATCTTGTCCTTGCTCTGGGCGAGCGCCTTCTGGAGCGCCAGACCCAAGAGGAGAGGGTCGATGAGCTTGTTGTTGAGGTAGAGGGTGCCGTCTTTCTTCAAGCGGACGGAGACGTTCTCGGAGGCCGCGACCTTGCCCACGGCCGCGCTCGCGCGCGATTCAAGGACCTTGATCCCGGCGGAGATGGCGAAGGGCGCTACGGCCATGAAGATGATGACGAGCACCAGGCTCACGTCGACGAGCGGCGTGATGTTGATGCTGGTGATCGGTTCGCCGTCTTTCTGGTCCGCTGCCGCGCCCATGGTCCGAGGGTCCTCTTATTTGGTTCCGAGCATCACGATCAGGCGCGCGGAGGCGACTTCCATGCCCACCGAGATGCGCTTGACCCGCCGCATGAAGTAGTTGTAGAGCACGACCGCGGGGATGGCCACGGCCATGCCCGCGGCGGTCGCCACCAGGGCCTCGGCGATGCCTTTGGCCACCACGGTGGGGCCGCCGATGCCGGAGAGGGCCAGGTCGCGGAAAGCCTTGATGATGCCCACGACCGTTCCGAAGAGCCCGATGAAGGGCGCGGTGTTGCCCATGGTTCCCAGGATGCCGAGGAAGCGCTCCATGCGCAGGCGTTCCTCAAGCCGTTTGGTGGCCAGGAGTTCCTCGATGTCGGCCTTGCAGTGGCCGCGGTTGAGGAGTCCGTAGAGGAGGACCTGGGCCACGGGCGCGGGGTTCTTCTGGAGGGCGGTCTGCGCCTGGTCGGCCTTTCCCCCCTCCAGGAGCTTGCGCACGCCGGCGAGCATGGAGTCGGGGTCGACCTCGGCCTTGCGGAAGAACCACCAGCGCTCGATGGCGAAGGCCACCGAGATCGTGGAGCAGAAGAAGAGGATGATGAGGGTGAAGCTGTCCTTGAATATCGCCAGGAAGTCAGGCATAGGGTCTCCTTTTGTCGGGCCGGTCCCCGGTCAGGACGTCAGTTCACGGCCGGGGGCGCGGCTTTCTTCTTCGCGGGTTTGGGCGCCGGTTTAGGCTTGGCGCTCTCATCCGCGGGCATGACCTGCGTCGAGTCGTCGGTGCTCGTCGTCGAGGATTGCGTCTTGCGCGGGGCGGCTCCGCCTTTGGGCAGGGAGCGGCGCAATGCGTCGGCCCGCTCCTTGGCGCCCTTGGCCGTCTGGGCATTGGGCGCGTTGCGGGAGATGTCGTCATAGGCCGCGACGGCCCGGCTCATATCCTGCTGCTGTTCGCAGAGCTCGCCCAGCTGGATGAGGCCCTGGAGCCGATAAGGGCTGTTCTTCGGGGACATGGACAGCAGGGTCTCCCAGGTGCGCGCGGCCTCGTCTTTCTGGCTCGTCAGGAGCAGGATTTCTCCGCGGCGATAGGTGGCCTCGATGGTCGTCTGAGCGTCGATGTCTCCGGAGAGGATCTTGCCGAGCGTCGACATGGCGCCGTTGTAGTCCTTGCGGTCCTTCTGGAGCTGGAACACTTCCCAGAGCGCGGCGCGTCCGGATTCGTCCTTGGGCCCGGACTGTCCCGCGTAGCGGGTGTAGGCTTCCTGCGCGCGATCGAGCTTGCCCATGGTCTTGTAGGCCAGCGCCAGGTTGTACTGCGCGGGGCGGACGTACTCGGATTCGGGGTACTCGTCGATGAGGCGCTGATACTGCTGGGTCGCGTTCTCGAAGTCCTGCAAGCCGTAGTAGGCGCTGGCCAGGTGGAAGAGCGCCAGCGGAGTCTCTTCGTTCTTCGGGAAGTTGTCGAGGAAGCGCTTGAAGGCGAAGACCGAGTCCTGATGCTTACCCGCGTTGAAGTAGGCTTCGGCCAGCATGAACTGGGCTTTCTTCAATTGGGCGCTGCCGGTGTAGTCCACGCTGAAGCGCTGGAATTCCTCGGCGGCCTGCTCGAACTTCTTGGCCTCGAAGAATCGCCGGGCGATGCGGTACTGCGCGTCGGCGGCCGCGGGCGTTCGCGGCGCGGCCTGTCCCACGGCGTCGAAGGCCTGCTTGAAGTCCATGGACGGGCTGCGGTCGAAGACTCCTTCCATGAGGTCCAGCGCGTCCACGGCTTCCGGAGCCGCGGGGGTGCGCGCAAGGAGGGCTTGGCACTGGCGCACCGCGCCCGCGTCGTCTTTCTGGTTGAAGGCGGATTGGGCCATGCGCAGGAAGGCGAGCGGAAGGTCCTTGGAATCCGTATAGGTCTCGGTGATCCGCTTGTAGGCCGCGGCGGCCTCCGCGAACTTCTGGGCGCGGAAGAGCGTATCCGCGGTCTGATATTCGGACTTCGGGGTCTCGGGCGCCTCGGGATAAAGTTCGCGCAGCTGGCGCCATTTCTCGACGGCGTCGGTGTAGTAGCGCAGGTGGTAGAGGCTCATGCCTGCCCGGTAGAGGGCCTGGGGCGCCTCGGGAGCTTTCGGATTCTCGCGGGCGAACTTCGAATAGAGGTCTTGGGCCGCTTCGTATTCCTTCTGGTTGAACATGCTGTCGGCGATGCCGAGCTCGTTGACCCCGGAGAACACGGCCGAGGACTTGGCCAGTTCCAGCATGTCCTTGAGGTTCTTGCGGTCGTCCAAGGCGGCGGCGTCGTCTCCCAGATAGGAGTGCGTCCAGGCCAGGCCGTCGAGCGCGTAGAAGGCCGCGAGGTCGTTGGGATAGACCTTGAGCACCATCTCATAGATGGCCTGGGCTTCCTCCACCCTCTGCATGGAAAGATAGGCTTCCGCGGCGTAGAGATAGCTCAGCGGGCGCCACTTGGATTGGGAGGGCGGAAGATGCCGGAAGATGAACTGGTAGGAGGTGAGGATGGAGTTGAAGGCCTTCTGCTCGTACTGCGTCTGCAGGATGGTCAAGAGGGCCTGTTCAGCGACGTCGGAAGTGGGAGCCAGGTCGATGATGCGCTGGAACGCGGTGATCGCCTCGGAAGTCTGCTTCATCTGCAGGAGCGCGTTGCCCAGGAGCAGGTACACGTTCTTGGCCAGCGAGTGCGTCGGGTAGAGTTGGAGGAAGTTCCGGCAGGTCTGGGCGGACTGGGCCCAGTCGCCGACCTGGTACTGCGACCAGGCGAGCTTGAAATGCGCCAGCGGCGAGATCTTGACGGTCTCCGGATACTGGGTGATGACGCGCGTGTAGGCGAAGAGGGCTTCTCGGAACTGGTTGTCCGTCAGATAGGATTCCGCGATGAAGTACTGGGCCAGCGGAGCGAAGAAGTCCCGGGGATAGCGGTCGATGACGGCCTGGAAGTGCGCGCGGGATTCGACGAACTCGCGCTTCTGGAAATAGGCCGAGCCCACGCGGAAGAGCGCCGAGACCTTGAGTTGGGAATCCGGGTACTGCGTGAGGAAGCGCTGATACTTCGTGACCGCGCCGTCGAAGTCCTTGGCCAGGAAGAACGAGTCGCCGATGAAGAATTCCGTCTCTTCGCGCAGCACGGAGTCCGGGAAGTCATGCGTGAGCTTCTCGAAGGTGGCGGCGGCCAGGAACGGGCGCTTGGAGAGCAGGTAGGTCTTGCCGAGGTAGAAGAGCGCCTCCGGCGTGTTCACGTTCTTGAGCGCCTTCTCCGCGCTGGAATAGTCTCCTTTATGCAGGCTCACGATGCCCTGCGCGTAGAGGACTTCGGGGACTTTCAGGTAGTTCGGATACGTCTCGCCCAGTAGGAAGAGATTGGCCTCGGCCTGGCTGAACTGCTCGAGCGCGAGGTTCGCGAAGATGATGCCCATCCAGGATTCGGGCACGATGTAGGTCTTCTGATAATCCTTCTCGACCTTGCGCCAGGACTCGATGGCCGCGCCCCAGTCCTTGGCGTTGTAGGCGGTTTCCCCGAGGCGGTACTGCGCCGAGGCGCTGAGTCCCGACTGGCGCTTGCGGTAGTTCGAGACGACCTGCAGGAAGGCGTCCCGGGCCTTGAGCAAATTGTCCACGGCCGTGGCGTTCTTGGGAGAGAGCAGGCGGGCGCTGGACTGCTTCTTGGAGGCGGCCTCGGCCTTGAGGATGGAGAGGGCGCCGTCCAAATGGGACTCTCCGATCAGGAACTGAGCGTCGCCTGCGCGGGGACTGTCCGGGAAGTTGCGGATGAAGCGCTCGAAGGCGTCGATGGCCGCGACCTTCTCGCGGGCCGTTTCCTGGTAGATCTGGCAGGCGGATTGGAACAGCTGTTCCTCGTCCTGTCCGGAGCCGGAGAATTCCTTGCGTGCCTGTCCGGCCGCGAAGGCCGAGGCGCAGAACAAGGAGGCACAGACGAATACCGATAGAGGTCGTTTCATGGGATCAGGGGCGCCGGGGTCTTTTCCCGGACTTCTTTGAGCAGCTTTTCGGCCAGAGCGTCGAAGGCCACGGGCGCTTGGCGGCCGTCTTGCACGCGCAGCATCACGCTGCCGGCCGCGGCGTCTTTGGGACCCAGGATGGCTTGGTACGGGACCTTCTGCAGGCTCGCCTCGCGGATCTTGTGTCCGAGCTTTTCCGGGCGCACGTCGAGCTCCACGCGCAGTCCGGCCGCACGCAGGCGCTCGGCCAGGGCCTGCGCCGGGGCGGCCTCGTTGTCGGTGAGCGTCAGGATCTTGAGCTGCATGGGCGCGAGCCAGAGCGGGAAGCGTCCGCCGTAGTGCTCGATGAGGAAGCCGATGAAGCGCTCATGCGTGCCCAGCGGCGCGCGGTGGATGCAGAGCGGAGTCTCGGGCTTGCCCTCCCGGTTCTTGTAGGTGAGGTCGAATCGGGCGGGCACGGCGAAGTCGACTTGATTCGTGGCCAGGGTGAATTCCCGGCCGATGGCGCTCCAGACCTGGACGTCGATCTTGGGACCGTAGAAGGCCGCTTCGTTGGGCACGCGCACGTAGTTGATCTTCCCGTGGATGAGGGCCTGCTCCACCATCTCTTCGGTCTTCTTCCAGAGCTCCGGCTGGTCCACGTATTTCTTCCCCAGGCCCTCGGCCGCGTGGGTGCTGAATCGCATCACGTATTTCTCGATGCCGAAGACCCGGAAGTATTCCAGGTACATGCGGCAGACCGCGAGGAATTCGTCCTGGAACTGTTCGAGCGTGCAGTAGATGTGAGCGTCGTTCATCTGCATGGAGCGCACGCGCATGAGCCCGAAGAGCTCTCCGCTCTGCTCGTAGCGGTAGCAGGTCCCGTATTCCGCGAGCCGCACGGGCAGGTCGCGGTAGGAGCGGGGCTCGGCTGCGAAGATCTTGTGATGGTGCGGGCAGTTCATGGGCTTGAGGTAGTACTTGACTCCCTCGAACTCCATGGGCGGGAACATGCTGTCCTTGTAGTAGGGCAGATGTCCGCTGCGCAGGTACATGGATTCCTTGCAGATGTGCGGGGTCTTGACCCTTTGGTAGCCGGCCGCGGCCTCGGTCTGCTTGGCGTAAGACTCGAGTTCCTCGATGATGGCCGCGCCGTTGGGCAGCCAGAGCGGGAGGCCCGGACCGACCTCGTCGTCGAAGGTGAAGATGCCCAGGGCCTTGCCGAGCTTGCGGTGGTCGCGCTTGGCCGCTTCCTCGAGCAGGACCAGATGGGCCTCGAGCGCCTCTTTCGTGTCGAAGGCGATCCCGTAGATGCGCTGGAGCATGGGGCGCTTTTCGTCTCCGCGCCAATAGGCTCCGGCGATGGACATGAGCTTGAAATGCTTGAGGAGGCCGGTGTGCCGCACGTGGGGGCCGCGGCAGAGGTCCGTGAAGTCTCCGTTGGTGTAGTAGCTGACCGTCGCGTCGGGGAGTCCTTCGATGAGCTCCACCTTATAGATCTCTCCCTTGGAGGAGAATTCCTTGAGAGCTTCTTCGCGAGGGTGCTCGGTGCGAACGAATCTCTGGCGCTCCTTGCAGAGCGCGCGCATGCGCTCCTCGATGACGGGCAGGTCCTCGGGAACGAAGGCGTGGGAGCTGTCCAAGTCGTAGTAGAAGCCGTTCTCGATGGCCGGTCCGATGGCGAGCTTGGTGCCGGGCCATAACTGCACGACGGCCTGGGCCAGCACATGAGAGCAGGAGTGGCGGAGCTCTTCGAGTGTGGGCGGCGGCGGGGCGGTCTGCGGGGAGGGCTGAGTCTTATCCATTCGTTCCGGTCGGATGCTCCGCCTCCCTATCGTCCAAAGATGTACACAAAGCCGTACACATTTCGCAAATCGCCGTCTGAAAAGTGGTGCCCAGTATAGGATTTGAACCTATGACCTCTCCCATGTCAAGGGAGCGCGCTACCGCTGCGCCAACTGGGCTATAAAGGTCCGTTCTTTCACCAAAAAGAACCTTGGATGAGAGGATAACAAAAGGCAAGAAGGGATTCAAGGTTTCGACCTCACCCTCTTTTAAAACAGTCGCGCAGGGGAGACTCTCTCCCTTCCCCCGCGCCCCTGGGAACCAGTTCCCCCCAAACCCGTGGCGTGGGTAATGCGGGCGATGGCGGGGCCCCCTTCTACGGGAGCGGGAGAGAGTCTCCCCTGCGCTCCTTGCTCTCTTCAGGGTGAGGTCGAGTCTGGAGATAGAGGGCTGTTCGTTGAGGAAAGCCTCAGTCAAGCCGTTTTCATCACTCGGGGATGCGGAAGTTTCAACACCGGCTTTCCTTGAGTCCGCTTCACGAATTAAAACTCGACCTCGCCCTAAGAAACGGCGGGTGGAGCAGAGGGAGAAGTCCCTCCCGCTCCCGTGGAGGGGGGCCCCAATGGGTCCCGGGTTGCTCCAACGACGGGATCGGGGGGAACGGAGTTCCCAGGGGCGCGGGGGAAGGGAGGGACTTCTCCCTCTGCTCCAGGACCCGCCGGGAAAATGGGTGAGGTCGAGATTCAAGGCAGTTTAAGTATACGGGCGCGAAGTTAAAAAACTGTGACGAAAAGAGGGCGGTCAGGACTTGGACGTCAGGGATCGGCCCGAGAGGTTCGCGACGGCGGCCGCCAGTTCCAGCGGCTCCAGCGGCTTGGGGATCGAGAGCTGGAATCCGGAGAGCAGGACGCGCACGCGCTCGCCTGCCCGGCCGGCCGCGATCATGGCCACGGCCGGGATGTCCCCCTCTTTCGGGCCTTTGGCGCGGAGCTTGCGGATGAGCGCCACTCCGTCTTCTTCCGGCATGGCGATGTCCGAGACGAGGACCGTCGGCCGGTCTTTCTGCAGAAGCTCCCAGGCTTCCTTCGAGGAAGAGGCCAGCGATACTTCGGCGCCGCAGCCCTTGAGCACGGCGCAGGCCAGGCTCCGCGTCGTCTCATCATCGTCGACGACGAGTACGCGGACGCCTTCGAGGCGCGGCAGGTCCTCGGTTTTCAGCTTGAGCGAGGGGCGTTCTCCCGCTGCCGCGGAGCGCGCGTCGATGCGCAGGGCCGGCACCGGCAGATAGAGAGTGAAGAGCGATCCCCGTCCGAGGCCGGGGCTGGAGGCTTCCACGGACCCTCCGTGGGCTTCGACGAGCATCCGGACCAAGGCCAACCCCAGGCCGAGGCCGCGGAATTTCCTCGTCAGGGCTTCCTCCCCCTGGCGGAAGATGTCGAAGATCATGCGCAGCTGTTCTGGAGGGATGCCCTGTCCCGTATCGCTGATGCGCACCTGCAGGCGGGAGCCGACCCGGCCGAGTTCGACGCGGACCGAGCCGCCTTCCGGCGTGAACTTCAGCGCGTTCGCGAGAAGGTTCCAGAACGCCTGCTGGAGCCGGTCCGGGTCGCCTAAGAGCGGCGGGAGAGTTTCTTCGCAGGAGAAGTCCACGCGGATCGATTTCGCTTCCGCCGCGGGCCGGATATTCTCCAGCACGGCCTCCAGCACGGGCTTGAGGTCGAGCATGCGGGCGTCCAGGTGGAGCTTGCCCGTCACGATGCGCGAGATGTCGAGCAGGTCCTCGATGATCTGCGCCTGCTGCTGCATGTTCCGGTAGACCACTTCAAAGGCTTTTTCGCGGGCATCGCCGTCGAGCGAGCCCGTGCGCAGCAGCCAGGACCAGCCGAGCATGGCGGTCATGGGAGTGCGCATCTCGTGCGAGAGGATGGCGAGGAATTCGTCTTTGGCTCGGACCGCCTGCTCCGCGTCCTGCCGGGCGGTCTTCTCGCAGGCCAGGGCCCGGGCGAGTTCCGCGTCCAGGCGCTTGCGTTCGGTCACGTCCCGCACCACGCCCACGCAGCCGCCCTCGCGCATGAGGGTGAGGGCAAGCTCTTGATTGAATCGGGCTCCGTCCGAGCGCAGGCCCACGGCTTCCCCGCGCCAGCGGCCGTCTCGTTTCAAGACCGGGAGGGCTTCGGAGAGGAAGCGCTGGAACTCGTCGGCGGGGTAAAAGTCCTGCCAGGGCTTTCCCGGGAATTCCGCGATCTTGCCGCCGTGCAGGCGGACGAACGCGTCGTTGACGAAAGAGAAGGTGCGGTCATCGGCCAGGATGAATATCCCGTCTCCGGCGGACTCGATGGCGGCTTTCTGCTGAAGGAGCACCGACTGGACCTGCGTGCGTTCGCTGATGTCGCGCACGATGCAGACCAGTCCCCCTTCCGGAAGCACCGTCAGCGAAAGCTCTTGGGGGAATCGAGCCCCGTCCTTGCGCAGGCCCGCGGCTTCTCCGTGCCAGCGGCCGTCCCGGTAGAGCGCGGGCATGATCTCCGTCTCGAATCTCCGGCGCTCTTCGTCGTCGTAGAGCACCCGCCAGCTCTTGCCCAGGAGTTCGGAGGGATGGCCGTAGCCGTAGATCTTGGCGTGCGCCGTGTTCAGGAATTCATAGGTCTCATCTTCCCGCAGGATGGCCATGCCGTCGCACGCGCTTTCCATGGCCAGCCGATGCTGCTGGAGATCCTTCTGGGAGCGCACGCGCTCGGTCACGTCGCTGACCATGCAGATGACGGCTTTTCTGCCGTCGAATTCCATGGGCCGGGCCGTCATCTCCACGTCGATGAGTCTTCCGTCCTTGGTTTTTTGACGCAGGGTCGCGACGCGCTGCTTGGGGCCTTGCGTGGCGGAGAGCATCTCGAGAAGACGCGCATGATCCTTCGGGGCATGGATGTCCGGGATCTTCAGCGAAAGGAACTCGTCCCGGCTGTAGCCGTACTGGGCGCGGGCGGCCTCATTGACCTCCAGGAAATAGCAGCTCGTCGGATCCACGACCCATATGGGATGAGGCGTGAGCTCGCAGATCATCCGGAAGGAGTTCGACTGAAGGCGCATCATGTCGCGCTCATTTTACACAATATGCGCGCTGGATTTGTGCATTATTCATTACAAAATATGCGGGTCGCGGAGTCCGAGTTCCCGGAGGAGCTCCAGGAAGTCCCGCGGCACGGGGGCGCTGAGGGACATGGCCTCTCCGGAGGCGGGATGCCGGAAGCTCAAGCGCAGGGCATGGAGCATCTGGCGTCCGGCGCCCAGTTCGCGCAGGTCCGAAGCCGTGAGCTCCTTGCGCACGGCTTTCAAGTAGGCCTCGCCGCTGCCGTGATAGAGCTTGTCGCCGAGCACCGGATGGCCGATCGAAGCCAGATGCACCCGGATCTGATGAAGCCGCCCGGTCTTCGGCCGCGCCAGGATCAGCGAGGCCGCGTCCGTCGCGTCCAGGCGCACGAACTCCGTGACCGCGGCGGCGCCGCGGCCCGTGGTCTGGCGGACCTTGATCTCCCCCTCTTCCCGGCCGATCGGGAGCCGGACCGTGCGCTCGGAGAAGTCCGCCCGGCCCGCGGCCAGCGCGAGATATTCCTTGGCCGTCTCACGCCGGGTGAACTGCGCCGTCATGGCTCGCGCCGCGGCCGGGGTCTTGGTCAGGAGCAGCACGCCGCTGGTCTCGCGGTCCAGGCGATGGATCAGGTGCAGCCTCAGCTTCGGGAACTGTGCCGCGAGGATGGAGGTGGCGGTGTTCTTGACGACGCGGTCGGTGGGATGGCAGAGGATGTCCGCGGGCTTGTTCACGACGAGCAGGTGTTCGTCTTCGTGGATCACCGGCAGAGCCGCATGATTGGCCGGGGGTTCGTCCCGGCGCGGATAGCGGATGAGGACGGTCTCGCCCTGGACGACCCGGACTGCGGCCTTGGCCTCGCGTCCTCGCAGGAACACCCGCCCGCCGCGGATGAGGGTTTGGACCTGCGCGCGCGAGTAGCGGTGCAGGCGGTCCGCGAGGAAGGCGTCGACGCGCATCCCCGCGTGCTCGCGCTGGACTTGAAAAGGGACCTCTACCTGATCGTCGGGAGCGCTCATCGCCCCCGATGAGGACGGGGATGCTCCGCGACCACGCTCGAACGCATCCCTCCCCGGGAGGTGAAGACTCCGCTCACGCGGGTCCGGACCGGGCGGCAGGCCCGCACCACGTCGTCGAGGATGCGGTTGACCGCGTTCTCATAGAAGATCCCCATGGAGCGGTAGGCGAGGAGGTAGTACTTCAAGGACTTCAGTTCCAGGCAGAGCTTTCCGGGAGTATATTCGATGACGATGGTCCCGAAATCCGGCAAGCCCGTCTTCGGACATACCGCCGTATATTCGGGGTATTCGATGCGGATCTCGTAGCCGCGGCCGGGGTATTGGTTGGGGAACGCCTCGATGGAGGGCAAGCGGCCTTCGATGCCGGAACGGGCCTGTGCGTGCGTGTAGCCCAGGCGCGTGGAAGTCTTTCTGCGGGGAGTCTTCATCGGGGTTCCTCCGAATCGTTCATGCGGTCGTGCCGCGAGCTCTAAGGAGCTGCAGGGAGTTGACGATCACGGCGAGCGTCGAGGCGGTCGCGGTCCAGGCGCAGGCGGCCGGTCCCAGTTCGATGCTGTGATAGAGCGCCCATGCCGAGAGCGGCAGCATCAGCGCGTGCACGGCGAACATCCACAAGAGGTTTCGGCGCATGGCCGCGCGCACCTCGCGGCCGAGGCGGAGGGTCTCGAGGAATCCGTCGAGGTCCCGCCGGGCCAGCGAAAAATCCGAAGCGGCTTCGGCGGAGGCGGCGCAGCCCGCGGCGCAGAAGGAAAGGTCCGCGCGCAGCAGGGCCAGGCAGTCCTTGAGCCCTTCGCCCAGCACCGCGACGCGCTGGCCTTTCTCCTGCAGGCGCTCGACCAAGGCGGCTTTCTCGTCCTCGTGAGCCTCGGCGTAGACCTTGGCGATGCCGGCCTGTTCGGCCGCGGCGCAGGCCGCGGCATTCCCGTCGCCGGAGACGAGCATGGGCTCGATGCCGGCCGAGCGCAGGCGCTCCACGGCCGCTCGCGCCTCGGGAAGGAACGGCGCCGAAAAGATCACGGCTCCGGCCATGCGCCCGTCCACGGCCAGGGCGATGCAGGGTTCCTTGCTGCTCTTGATGTGGAGGGATTCTTTCTCGGGAGGTTCGATGCCGTGCAGCGTGAGCCAGGCGAGGCTGCCCGCGAGCAGGCGCTTGCCGTCGATCGAAGCGGAGACTCCTCGTCCGAGGAAGGACTCGAAGCTCGTCCTCTCCAAGAGGGCGCCGCCGCTTTTGGCGGCATGCCTGCGCACCGTCTCGATGAGCGGATGATGGAGATCCCTTTCGGCCGAGAGAAGCAGAGAGAGCACGTCCTCTTCGCTGCGTCCGTCGAAAGCGAGGATCTCCGAGATGCGGGCGGCGCTGTCGGTGAGCACTCCGGTCTTGTCGAAGAGCACCACATCGGGGCCGCGGAAGCTTTCGAGCACGCGCGGGTCGCGCAGTTCGATGCCGTGGCGCGCGGCGCGCAGGCGGCCGAAGAAGAGCGTCAAGGGCGTGGCCAGGCCTACGGCCCAGGGGCAGGCGACCGAGAGCACGGATAAGAATGCCGCGGCGGCATACAGAGGCCGGGGATGCGGACCGTAGATCGCTCCGGCCGCGGCCGAGAGCGCCGCGACGACGAGCACCGCGGCGAAGAACGCGCGCGCCACGGGGTCCAGAGCCCGGGGCATGGCTTGGCGCGCGTCCGAGGTCTTTCGGACCTCATCGAAGAGCCGGTGCAGGCGCGTGGATCCCGGTACGTTCCCGGCGGAGAGGACGATCCGGGATCCTTTGTTGACGGAGCCCGCGTAGAGGCGGCAGCCCGGAGATTTTTCAACGGCCTCCTCGATGCCGGTGTGCAGGCGCTCCTCGACCAAGGTCGTGCCTTCTCGGAGTTCTCCGTCGATGGAGATCGGCTCTCCCGGACGCACCACCACCTGGTCTCCGGGCACGAGCTCCCTCACCTCGATGAGGTATTCCTCCCCTCCGCGGAGCACTCGCGCCGTGCGCGGGAGGCGGCTCTCCAGGCGGAGGAAAGCCCAAGGGGTCTTCTTGCGCATGAGGGATTCCAGCCAGAGTCCGAGATTGACCAGGGTCACCATCGCGGCCAGGGAGAGGAAGCGGGGCTCCCGCAATCCCGGAGGAAGATGTTCTCCGGCGAACACCGCCGCGGTGTTGAGCAGGAACAAGGCCCAGGCGCTCAGAGAGGCCAGCATGGAGATGCCCAGGCGCATGTCCCGCAGGCCGCGCAGGAGCCCGGCGTGGAAGTGTCCGGCGCACCAGAACTGCACGCACAGCGAGAGCATCCACGCGGTGTAGGGCGAGAAATCGCAGGGGCGGCAGAGAGCGAAGAGCGCCCAACAGGCTGCGCCTCCCGCGATCTTTCTTTTCATTGGACCGTTCCTCGCCAGGCGCTTTCCACTTCCGCCAGACTGTTCCAGGTTCCGGGGAAGCCGGCGCGGACCGCTTCCGTGACCGGCCGCCCGTCGCGCAGGGCCGCGAGGAACTGTCCGAATCCGATCTGGCCTCCGCGCTCGATCATGAAGCGGACGACCGAGGAGGCTTGCGCGTACCAGGCCGAGGCGTCGAAGGAGGATTCGCTCAAGGGAGCGGTATCCGCCATCCGGTCGAAGGACAGAGGCGCCCGGCCCGGCGGCAAGGCCGCGGGCAAGCGGCCGGAGGCCTGCTGCTCCTCGAATACGGCCAAGCCTTCGTTGATCCAGCGCAGGGAGTAGGTTTGGCGTCCCATGTATTCGTTGAATATCAGATGCGTCATCTCATGGGCGAGCACGCCCGCGGTGGCGGGACTCTCGTAGGTGAAGAGTGAGTTCCCGGCCGCGGCGCCGCCGGACCATTGCGGCATGCCGGTCTTGCGCACGTATTCCTCATGGCTGCCGTAGATGACGATGGGGTAGGGTTCCCTCTGCATGAAGGAATAGAGGCTCGTGTCGCGCATGATCCTTTCGTAGGATCGCTCCGCCAGGCTGCAGACGGCTTCCGCGCTCGCGCTGGAATAAGCGCGGACCTCGAAATGCAGGCAGGCCGCGGTCTTGGCTCCGGGGTCGAGCGGAGAGAAAGAGGCGCGCGTGATCCCCCCTCTTTCCGGCGAGGAGCCGTCCTCGGGCAGGGGCACGCACCCCGCGCCCAGCCCGATGCAAAAAAACAGGAAGACGACGCGGAGGGTGCTGTTCATCATGGGTATTTTCGCATGAAGATGCGCGAAGATTCTATCAAATTGGTAGAATCCCGACGTGGAAAGCATCGGCCAGGAATTGGAGCTCAGCATCGAACGTCCGGCGCCCGAGGGGCAGTTCATCGGGCGGGCCGCGGACAGCGGGCGGATATTCTTCGTCCCTTATGCCTGTCCGGGAGAGCGCCTGCTCGCGCGCGTGGACAAGATCGAGAAAGGCTATGCCTGCGCCGTTCCTGTGAGAGTCCTTTCCCCCGGGCCCGGGCGGCGCGAGCCTCCCTGCCCCCTGCATTTCCGTCCGGAAGGCCGCGGCCCGGTCTGCGGCGGCTGCAGCTGGCAGCATCTGGACGAAGAATCTCAGCTTTGCGCCAAGACCGCGGTCGTGCGGGATTGCGTGCGCCGCATCGGCAAGCTCGACGAGAACCTCGTGGCGCAGGCCCTCCCCTCTCCGAAGGCGTGGCGCTACAGGAACAAGGTGCTCATCCCCTTCGGCGCGGGAGAGGACGGGCGCGCCATCGCGGGCTTCTTCGCTCCAGGCACCAACCGCATCGCCGATCTCTCGGACTGTCTGGTGCAGCCGGAACTCTCCGTGAGCATCGCGCTCAGGGTCAAGGAACTCTGCGCCGAACTGGGCTGGACGCCCTATGACGTGCGCGGGCATTGCGGCTGGCTGAGGCATCTCCTGGTCCGCACCAACGAGGACGGCTACGCGCTCGTCGCGCTGATCACCAACGACGATTCCGCGCCGCGCAAGGAAGATTTCATCCGGATCATCGCCTCGGAGTTCCCGGCGGTCCGGGGCATCCTGCAGAACGTCCAGCCCCATCGGACCTCCGTGGCGCTGGGAGAAACATGGATTCCCTGGTGGGGAGATTCGCATCTGGAGGAACGCCTGGGGGATCTGCGCCTGTGCGCCGCGGCCGCGGCCTTCCTCCAAGTCAATACTCCGGCCAGCCTCGTGCTCTACGGCTGCGCGCGCCGGGCCTTGGAGCAGTTTGCGCCGAAGCCCAAACTGCTCTTGGATCTTTATTCCGGCGTGGGCTCCATCGCGCTCTTCCTGGCCGGCTGCGCGGACCGCGTGCTCGGCGTCGAGGAGAACCGACGCGCCGTGGAGGATGCCCGGGAGAACGCGCGGCTCAATGGGATCAAGAACGTGGAGTTCATCCCGGGCCGGGTAGAGACCTCTTTGGGCCGTCTTCGCGCCACGCTGGCCAAGCTCCCTGCCGCGAGCGCGGCCGTGGTGCTCGATCCTCCGCGCGCCGGCTGCGCCTCGGCGGTCTTGGATTGCCTGCGCGACCCTGCGCTGGGGAAGGTCATCTACATCTCCTGCAATCCCGCCACCTTCGCGCGGGACGCGGCGCGGCTCTGCGGCGGAGGCTGGCGCTTGTCCGTGGTCCAGCCCGTGGACCTCTTTCCGCAGACCTCGCATATCGAGACGGCCGCGATTTTTGATAGAATAAGTTCATAGGTCTAAAGGCCTATGCGCATTTGGGCTCTTAGGGGCTGGGAAGTCGCAAGCCTTCCTTATATAATCCCAAGGAGCACGAACAACCGGTGCTGTTCGGCCGGAACTTCGCAAAGGTGCCAACTACTATGATGAATGCCATCCGCGTTTTCATGTCCATCCTTCTGGTGGCCAACACTCTGCCGCTGTCGGCATTGGCTGCCGACGCGCCGGCGGCGCCCCCGAAAAAAGCGGATGCGGAGATCTCCGCGAACAAGCCCGCTCCTGCGCAGGACCTCTCGCAGGGAAGCGCATGGCGCAGGGTCGTGTCCAACGGCCCGGTCAAGGACAAGAACGGCAACGAGCGTCCCAAATATTATTGCCATGCCGCGGACTGCGATCCGAGCCTGCGCAAGGCCGCCTCCGCGGACGTGCCGCTTTACGTTTTGACCAAGGACCCTGTTGGAAAGACGTTCTCCGCCAAGCCCGCCGGCCTCAAGCTGACGGTGAAGGATGATAAATTCTATATGTCCCAGGACGGCGGCGAGGTCCGCGCGCTCATCTACCGCGACACCACGATCGAGCCCTTGAAACTGCTCGGCTCAGCCGCGGCGAAGAACGCCGCCGCTGCCGCCGCAGCCTCCTCCAAGTCCCAAACAGCCGCGTCGCCGGCGGCCGGGGAGAAGCCGGCGGCACAGCCTCCTGCGGTCAATCCTACTGAGCCGGAGTCTAAGAAAAAAGCCGCTCAAACTCAGTCTTCCGGAGTGAGCGTCACTACGACAAAGGCGCCTTTTTCCGACTGGTGCTCAGCCTTTTTCCTCAACAATAAGATGTATTTCTGCCGGAAGAGCGAGTGCGGTCCTGAGGGCGTCCTCAGCAAGCAGGCAGGCGCGCAGGCGCCTTTGTTCTTATGGGGAGATCCCCGGGGAAACGTTCACGATGTCTCAGGGCCTCCGATCATCGAGGTCTATCCGACCGCGTATAAACTTGTGAAGGACGGCCAGGATTTCTACGCGATCAATGGGGCAGGGAAAAAAGTGGGCAAACTGCAGGTCGTCCCCAGCGAGAAAAAAGGGGACGCGTCGTTTGTGATGCCTGAGGATGTCGCGAACGGATCGAAGCAGGCTGCGGCGGCTCAGGATGCGAAAGCGGGCAAGGGAGAAAAATCTCCCAAGGCCGCAGGCAAGCCTTCCTCCGGCAAGAAGGGCAAGCGCGCGAAAGTCGATGCCGCGCCCGAGACCTCGCCGGTCGCGGAGAACGGAACGACCGTCCCGGCCAAGGCGCCTGAAGCGGTCCAGGATCCTCGTGAAGCGGACATCCTCAATTTCATCAGCAGTACGGATCGCACGGAACAGGCCCTGATCCTTTTCCTGGCGGACAAGGAGAATCCGCAGACGTTTGCGGAGATGAACAATGATATCGCGGCTCTCAAGGCCCTTCAGGCGGATAAGGCCAAGGCCCAGGAATATCAGAAGGAACTCCAGGCTTTTAACGAGAAGTGGAACAAGAAGGCCACGGCAAAGGCTCGAGAGATACTCATCGCCATGAACAACAACCAGCCCATGCCGGAGTGGCTCAAAAATCGCGGCATCACGAAGATCAACCTGGAAGACTATTACTGCAAACAGCAGAGCCAGCCTATCCCGGCAGCGAACAAGGAAGAAGAAAAACCGGCGAGCACGGGCTTCTGGGAAGAAAATGTCGGACGCCCCCTTATGAAGTTCGTCGGCATGGATGGGAAGAAAGAGGAGAAGGCCCCTGCCGATCTTGAGGCGGAGAAAGCTGCTTCAGGAAAGGACTTCGATGGGAACGGCGATCCGGCGGACCTCTGCGGCCCTTATTTTGCGCGGATCAAGCAGATGGAACTGAAATCTCCCAAGGAAAAAGGACTGCACATCGATGCCACACCGGAGCCGACATTGATCGCCGGCGAGCCGAAGATCGGAGATAAGAATCGCGATTCCGCGCAGAAGGAAAAGGACGACGCGGAGCGCGCAAAGCTCATGAAGGAGCTCAAGAGAGACGCCATCGGCGGGGCCTTCGGCGCGGTGGGCTTCGGCATCCTCGGCATGATCTTCGGCGGGCCCGTGGGGATGTTCGTGGGCGCGGCCGTGGGCTTCGGCATCATGGCCGGCGTCACGCACCTCAACAACAATCCGATCAAATAGTCGTGGCAAGAAAGGAAAGGCCGCGGTCGAATATCGACCGCGGCCTTTCTTTGGTGTGCTCGTCACCCCGGCGAAAGCCGGGGCCCAGGCTTACGACTTGACGGCAGCTCCTGGGTCCCGGCTTTCGCCGGGATGACGACGGGGGGTTACGTCTTTTCGCGAAGGCCCCAGGCCAGGAACGCGGCGCCGACGCAGATGCAGGAATCGGCGATGTTGAAGACCGGCCAATAAGGGAGTTCCAGGAAATCCACCACGCAGCCCAGAGTGATGCGGTCATAGAGATTTCCCAGGGCGCCCGCGACGACGAGCATGGCGCCGTAGTGCGCCCAATGCGCGTCGGCGGGCCAGCGTCTTCGGACCCAGAGCAGTCCGGCCATGAGCGCCATCGAGATCCCGATGAGGATGGAGTTCCCCCCTTTGAGCAGGCTCCATGCCGCGCCCGTATTCTCCACATAGGTCAGATGCAGGAAGGGCAGGATGCGCACGCTCTCCATGGGGGCCAGCCGGTGCATGGCCCAGGCCTTCGTGGCTTGGTCCGCGCCGAGCGCTCCGAGAACGAGGAGCGGCCTTAGGAAGCGGTGAGTTGTTGGACGCAGCGCGAGCAAAGGGACGGGTCCTCCCGGGAAACGCCCATGTCGTTGCGATATCGCCAGCAGCGGGGGCACTTGGTCCCTGCGGCTTTCTCCGCGCTCACGCGCAGGGCTTCCGCGGGCGCGCAGGAGAGCACGGGAGTGTCCACCGGCCGCTCAGGCGTTCCCTTGAGAGCCGCCTCGGTCTCTTCCGCGGAGCTCAAGCGGCGGATCTCGACGTCCGAGACGATGAGCAGTTCCGACCAGGCTTCCGCGCTCCAGGCATTGATGAACTCGTAGGCGTCTCCGCCCGCGCTCAAGGTCACGCGCGCCTGCAAAGACGAGCCGATGCGCTTTCCGGCGCGCATCTCCTCAAGGACCTTGTGCGCGGCTTCCCGCACGCGGAGCACGTCGGCCCAGCGCAGGAGCAGGGTCTCATCGAGCCAGGACGCGGGGGCGGGCGCCAAGTCATGCAGGAAGACGCTGTCGGCCGCGGGCCAGGACGACTTCTTTTCCGCCAGCAGCCTGCGCAGTTCCTGCCAGCCTTCCTCGGCCGTGAAGGAAAGGATGGGCGAGGAGAGCCGCAAGAGGCGCACCAGGCACTCCCACATGGCGGTCTGCGCGGCGCGGCGCACCGGGTCCGCCTCCGACAGGGTGTAGAGCGCGTCCTTGCGCGCGTCCAGGAAGAAGGAGGAGAGGTCCAGATTGCAGAAGTCCTGCAGGGCGATGGCGGCCTTGCGGAATGAGTAATCCTCGTAGGCCTGCCGGACCTCGGCTTCCGTCTTCGAGAGTCGCGCCAGGATGTAGCGCTCCAGTTCCGGCAGCTTCTCATGCGGCACGAGGTCCTTGGCCGGATCGAAGTCGCAGACATTGCCCAACAGGTATTTCAAGGTGTTGCGGACCTTGCGGTAGGACTCGGTGGGGCCTTCCAAAAGCTTGCCGGCCAGGCGCACGTCGTCGGAGTAGTCGGCCAGGGCCACCCACAAGCGCAAGACGTCCGCGCCCAGCTTGCCCACGATCTCCTGGGGATTGACCACGTTGCCCATGGACTTGTGCATGGCCCGGCCCTTATCGTCGAGCACGAAGCCGTGCGTGAGCACCGCGCGATAGGGCGCCTTGCCGGTCAGGGCCACGGCAAGCACCAGCGAGCTCTGGAACCAGCCGCGGTGCTGGTCCGAGCCTTCCAGATAAAGATCGCAGGGGATATGGTCTTCTCCCAGCACGCTGAGCCAGGAGGCGCCGGAGTCCACCCAGACGTCGAGGATGTCCTCTTCCCGCTCGAAGACCTTGCCGCCGCATTTGGGACAGCCGCATCCCGGCGGCAGGAAATCCCAGCAGA
The DNA here is from genome assembly GCA_041661185.1 of Elusimicrobiota bacterium. GTDB lineage: Bacteria > Elusimicrobiota > Elusimicrobia > UBA1565 > UBA1565 > JBAZUV01. The sequence continues at coordinate 44,313 of JBAZUV010000022.1, read as the reverse complement.
CGGTCGCTTCCTTTTGGGCAGGGCTGGACGGAGCCGGAACCACGGGCTTGGCTCTGTCGGCGAACCAGAAATCCGATCCGTCCTTGCGCACCTTTTCCTCGATCTTTTCCAGGACCGAATCGTCGGACAGGAACGTTCCGCAGTTTTTGTCCGCGCAGCGCAGCACGGGGATGGGCGTGCCCCAAAGTCTTTGGCGCGAGATGCACCAGTCCGGGCGGCCCGCCACCATGGCGGAGATGCGCTCCTTTCCCGTCGCCGGGATCCAGCGGACCCCGTCGACGGCCTTGAGCAGGCGTTCTCGCAGCCCGTTCTTCTCAACGCCGAGGAACCATTGCTCCGTGGCGCGGTAGGCGATGGGGTTCTTGCAGCGCCAGCAGTGCTGATAGCTGTGCTCCACCTTTCCATGGGCGAGCAGGAGGCCGTCTTTGGCGAGTTCCTCGATGATGCGAGGGTTTCCTTCCTCGAAGATGCGCAGGCCGGCGAAGGGGCCGGCCTCGGCCGTGAAGCGTCCGCCCGGGTCCACGGGACACAGCGGGGGCAGGCCGCAGCGGCGTCCGGTGATGAAGTCGTCGTGGCCGTGGCCCGGGGCCGTGTGCACGATGCCGGTGCCGTCCTCGGCGCTCACGTAATCGGCGAGCACGCCGATGGATTCCTTGTGCAGAAAGTCTTCCCGGTGGCCGAAAGGCGTGCGGCAGACCAGGCCCATGTCCACGAGTTCCTTCCCGGTCCACGAGCCCAGCGCCTCCAAGGACTCGGCGCCCAGGGCTTTGAGAACGGCGTCTTGGCGGGCCTCGGCTATGAGCAGGCAGCGTTCGGTCCCGTCCTTGAGCTTCAGGCGAAGGAGCGCGTAGCGCAGGTCCGGATGGAAAGCCACGGCCAGGTTGGCCGGGAGGGTCCAGGGAGTCGTGGTCCAGATCAGGGCCGCGGCCTTGTGCCGCGCGAAAAGAGAATCCCCGCCGGGCCGCAGGATGGGCAGGGCCACGTGCACGGAATGGGAGGTCTTGTCCTTGTATTCGACCTCGGCCTCGGCCAGGGCGGTCTCGCAGTAGATGCACCACGAGACTGTCTTCTGTCCGCGATAGACGTAGCCGTCCCGATAGAGCCTGCGGAAGGCGTTGATGATCGCGGCCTCATAGGACTTGGACATCGTCAGGTACGGGGTGTTCCAAGAGCCCAGTATCCCGAGCCGCTTGAACTCGCCTCTCTGGATGTCGATGAACCGTCCGGCGAAAGCCTCGGCTTCCCTGCGGAAGGCCGTGAGGTCCTTGACGTCTCGCTTGGAGGACTTCTTTTCCTTAAGCAGGGCATGTTCGATGGGAAGGCCGTGGCAGTCCCAGCCGGGCACATACGGCGCGCGGCAGCCGAGCAAAGAGCGGGACTTGAGCACGAGGTCCTTGAGGATCTTGTTGAGAGCCGTGCCGATATGGGTGTGGCCGTTGGCGTAGGGCGGGCCGTCGTGGAGCAGATAGGTCGGGCGCGGACCCTCCAGGCCGCGTTCGAAGACCCGCTGCTGCTCCCAGAAAGAGAGCCACTGCGGTTCGCGCGTGGGAAGGTCCCCGCGCATGGGAAATTCGGTGCGGGGAAGATGGACGGTGTCCGAATAGCTTTTTCCTTCAGGCTTGTTCATGATTGGAGATGAGGATTTTAACAGTTTGTTCCCGGACAGGCAAACGCGGCGCCCCGCGCCGAAAGGCGCGGGGCGCTTGTGCGGGCGGCAGCGAGGCGACTACTGCTGCGGCAGCTTATAGTCGGCCTTGCTTTCGTTCTCCACGCTCTGCTTGACGTTGTTCACAGGCATGTTCGTTTTCGGCGTCTGGCAGTTCGCGGTCTTGATCCCTTGCGTGGCTTGGTTCGCGCACGTGTCGACGATCTGCTGCTGCTCCAGCTGGCCGTAGAGCTTGTCGATCCCCTTGCCGATGGCTTTGGCCATTGCCGCCATCATCATGGACATGGCCAGCAGCATGACGCCGATGGCCAGTATCGCGGCGCCGATGGCGATGAGGATGGCTCCGAACATCGGGATGGCCGATCCGATGGCGATGAGGGCTATGCCGACGATGATCAGTATGACGCTGATCGTCTTGAGCCCGGCCGAGGAATCTCCCAGGCCGCGCGCGGAATTGAGCATGTTCTGATACGGGGTGTAGTTTATGCCGGGATCGATGGGAGGTATCACGGGGAGTTCCGGGACTTCCGGAGCTCCCGTGCCGGGCGGGACCACCGGCGTCGGCGAAGGGCCGCCCGAGTCGATCGTGGGATTCTGTCCGCCCTGCGAGGCTTGCTGGTCGAAGGCATTGGCCGCGTATTGCTTGGACTGCGCGTCCGGCGTCGAAGTCGCGCCCATGTTCGACAGCGTCCGGGACATCTTCAACTGGCCCATGGCGCGGTTGGCGCGTCCGCGCAGGCTGCGCATCTTGCCTACCGCCGAGAGCTTGCTCGTTCGGGCGAAGGCGGCCATCTTTCCGGTCGGAGTTTTTCTAGGCAGTCCGGAGAGGGACCCTTTCAGGTTGAAGCCCGCGGTCCCGTTTTTAAGGCCTTTGCCTGCTCCCATCCCGCCGAATCCTCCTCCTCCCTGGAAGTTCTTGCTCAGCGCGCCGAAGTTGCCGCCGCCGAGACGGTTCTTCCCTGCCTGGGCCAGCATCTGCGAGACATCCGGGCCTTGGCCTTCAGGTACGGCGCCCTCGTCTTTCTTTCCCTCGTCCTCGCCGACTTTCTTGTCTTGGGCCGCTGCGTCTTGAGCGTCTCCCTTGTTCTCATCCCAGGCCAGCTCGCCCTCATTGGCCTTGGAGAGCATGCCTAAAGAGGCATCCCCGGGGCGATCGATGACGATCCCGGATTGATCCATGGACAAGGCCAATGCGCCCTGGGCTCCGCCCGGGTTCCGGCTTTGCGAAAGAAGAGAGAGTCCCGCGGCGCCGATCAGCGCCGCCCATATCGCCATGCCGGCCAGGACTATCGTTTGCCCGGATTTGGCGGCGAAGAGCGCTCCCAAGATGGAGTTCGGTCCCCCCAATATGCGGGAAAGGGCGTTGGCGACGGCGCGGGAGCCGAGGAAGCCTGCGCGCGCGGCGCCTGCTCCGGCGCGTATCCCTCCGACAGCCAAGCCTGAGGAACTGGAGGAGGCTCCCCCCATCCAGCCTGCTCCTTTCCGGTCTTCCTCCTCTTCTTTCTTGGAGAGGTCGGGGATCTCCGGAAGGCCGGATTGCTCTCCGGAAGGGAGATCGGCTCTTTTATCGTCCCGCGAGAATGGTGCCATAGTATTATAAGGGTAATGGGTCTCTGGACTCATGAACAAGGGCCAAAAGGCCTAGGCTAAAACATAGGCCCTTCGGGCTGATTGACGCATTCAGGCGCTTTTAATATCATATCGGCGTGGAACATAACCTTCTGGTTTTCATCTCCGCGTGTCTCGGCTTGATCACGGTCATCCTTTTGACCTTGCTGGCCGCCTTTCTTTATGTGTTGTGGAAGATCCGCAAGCTTCTTGAGGCCGTGGAGGTCCTGACCAACTCGGCGCACGACCAGCTTGAGCGTCTGCGTGAAGCCTCCGAGCGGGTCCGAGACGTCGTCGGACTGGCCGGCTCGGTGTGGACCAAAGCCCTGGCCGTGGGGCTGGGGACCGCCGTGGGAATATGGATGCGTCGCCGCAAGGCCGCTCAACAGGACGAAGACGGGCGCTGCTGACGCTTAAATCGTCGGAACTTTTGGAGAGACCCCATGTCTGAGAACAATCATTCCGGAGAGACCGTCCTCGCCTTCCTCGTCGGAGGCATAGTCGGAGCCGCCGTCGGACTGCTCCTGGCGCCCTGCTCGGGAGAAGAGACCCGCCGCCGTTTGGGCGGCTGGGTGGACGAGAAGCGCGAGAAAGCCCGCGATCTCGTCGAGAAGGAGAAAGAGGCGCTTCTCGCCAAGAAGGATCAGGTCACGGCGGCCTGGGAAGCCGGCAAAAAAGCCTATCGTGAGAGCGGCGGCAGCGCAGCGTGAAGCGTCTGGACCGGCTCAAGGCCTTTTTCGTCGACAAGCAGTTCGTGCGCAAGCGGGATTTCCTGCGCTCGCTGAGCCTCTTTTCGGGGCTCTCGAACCGGGAGCTCGGCTCCTTGCTGCAGATGTTCCATTCCCGCGTCTATCAGGAAGGCGAGATCGTCTTCCAAGAGGGAGACATCGGACGAGCCCTCTTCGTGGTGGAGTCCGGGAAGGTCGCGCTCACCCGCCGGACCCAGGACGGCAAGGACCGCGCCGTCGCGGAACTGGGGCCGGGCTCGTTCTTCGGCGAGATGGCGCTCTTGGAACAATTGCCTCGCTCCGCCGCGGCCGTGGCCAAGGAAAAGTCCGCGCTCCTTCTGCTCTATCGCTCCAAGCTCGACGAGATACTGCGCCAGCATCCGCATATCGGCGTGAGCATCATGATGCATCTGGCCCAGCTCCTTTCCGCGCGGCTGCGGCGGGCGAATCAATCCGTGCCCGCGGCGATCGCCGCGGAATCCGCGGAGCAGACGCCCGCTTGAGCATGCCTGAGACTCCTTCGGAAGCCTCATGAGTTCCGCTCCGGTCCGACGGGCATTGCCGGCGTTCTTCTCTTGGTCCGCGTTCTTCACGCTCAGCGCCTTTCTGTATTTCCTCTACCACGTCCACGCGGTGCTCATCCCGTTCGTGCTGAGCTTCGCTCTGGCCTATCTCGTCAACCCGGTCATCAACGAGTTCGAGTCGCGCGGGTTCAGGCGGGAGCACGTGGTGCTGGCGCTCTATCTCCTCATCGCCTCGGGGATCGTCATCAGCGCGAACATCCTGCTTCCGGCCATGGCCGCGGAACTGGACATGCTCCAGGGCCGGGCGCAGCTATACTACAGCGGCATCGAGAAGACTTTCGGCGTGCTCCAGCATGATTTGGCGCAAAAGATTCCTTTCGGCAGGGTGCTGATGGACCGCCTGAGCCTCAAGATGTACAACCCGCTCATGGAACAGCTGCCCAAGCTCCCCAGCTACATCCTCGGACTTTTCCCCCTCCTTTCGCTCCTGTTCCTGGTGCCGTTCATCACGTTCTTCATGCTCATGGACGCGGAGGCCTTCCTGAACAAGGCCGTGCAGGCCTGTCCCGGCCGGCATGTGGAGCAGGCTCTGCACATCATCAGCGCGGTCGATACCTCTCTGGGCAATTATCTGCGAGGGATCATGCTCACGGCCGCGGCCATCGGCACGGCGTCCTACATCGGACTTTGGACCTTGGGGGTCGACTACGCCTTGGGCGTGGCCACGCTCTCGGGGATATCGAGCTTCGTCCCGTATCTCGGCGCGATCCTGGGCGCGTTGGTGGGCGGCTTGGTCGCGTTCTTTCAGTTCCATACCTTCGCGGCGCCGCTCAAAGTCATACTCCTCTTCGCCGGCATCCGCTTGGCCGACGAGGCCTTGCTCCAGCCCATCATCTCCAAGCATTCCATGCACCTGCATCCCCTGGTCTTCCTGCTCTCGCTCATGCTCGGCGGAAAGATATTCGGGTTCATCGGGCTCCTCTTCGCCGTACCGACGGCCTGCGTGCTCAAGGCGCTCATGAACGTGGTTTGGGATTACTACCTCAGCCATGTCCCGAGCGCTCGCGCCACCCCGGACGGGGTGGACGTCCCGTATATCTAACAAATCGTCGCCCCGGCGAAAGCCGGGGTCCAGCCCGTCGTCTGGAAATGTCGGGATGACGGCGTGATCTGCGGCTTTTGCGGGATGCGCGGTCTAGGTCAGGGCTGCGGAGCGCGCTTCTGGAGCGCCAATTCTATCTGGCTGCGCATCATCTCGATGCCGCAGGGTTTGCGCAGGAAAGAGAGCACGTTGGGTTCTTCTTTGAACATCCCCTGCGTGGAGGCGTCGAAGTGGCTCGCGGTCAGGACGATGATCGGGATGATCCGCGTCTCCGGATCGCTTTGGAGCTGCCGGAGCATCTCCAGGCCCGAGACCTTGGGCATCATCACGTCCAAGAGGATGACGTCGGGCTTGGCGCTCTGCGCCAGCTTCAGCCCTTCCTCGCCATCCGCGGCTTTCAGCACTTCGTATTCGCCGACGAAGACCATCTCCACCAGCTCGGTGAATGCCGCGTTATCGTCTACGACAAGGATCTTCCTCATTGCTGGGAGCATAGCACTAAGCTCAACAAATCTCAAGCGCAACAAACGCCGAAGCGCGGCGCTTGCGTGAAAAGACGGGCCGGCCCGTCGATCCTGGTCAATACGGGAGCGTGATTTTTTTGCCGCCCGCGGCAGGGCCGTGGCCCGCGGGGGCGAGGCCGCTCTGGGGGAGCACCAGGGAGGATGCGGCCTTGCGTCGCATCTCCTTGATCTCCTCGACCGCTTCCGTGAAGGCTTGCTTCATACCCGCGCCGAACTTGGCTGCGGCCTCGTCCAGGGATGCGGCGTCGATCTCGAAATTGAGAGGCAGGGCGCCGGCGGAGGTGAGTATCTGCGACTCTCCGACGTAAAGGGTCTTTCGCGCCGAGTCCGGGGAGCCGTCGGGCTTGACCGGCGTGAGCCGATGGATCGTCCCCATCTGGCGGTCCGTGAAGATCTCCTCGCGGTAGAGCTGCGCCGGGTCCATGCGAGGATCGGCTTCCTGGCCTTCCGGATGGATGTTCATATCGGTTCTCCTTTTATTTATTGACGAGTCCTTATGCGGATTGAAGGCTTTCTTCCGGCGACGGATCGACGACGGCCGGGCTGCTCGAACGCCGGTAGTTGAGGACCATGCCGATGACCGAGGCCAAGCCCACGGCGCCGAGCATGGGCCAGATGACCCAAGGATGATAGGTGTCCCAGAGCAGGCGTATCGCATCCTGCGCAGAGGCGCCGCCGCCCATCTTTTCGGCCAGCGTCTTCAAAAGATCGTCCGGCGCGATTTTCGCGATATCCGCGGCCGGCATCTCGAAGCGCGTTTCGAGCATGCGCTTGGCGAACACGGCGCGCGAAGCGAAGCGGTCGTAGAGCGGTCCGGAGAGCCCGTTGCCGGCGGCCCAGCCCACGGCATAGGGGATGTTGGAGAATCCCATGTACAGGGCTTTTTTGTCCGGAGGGGCCGTCATGCCCACGTATTCGGAAAACTTCGGACTGCAGATGATCTCGCCGATCGCGAACACGAAGATGAATAGCCCGCAGGCCAGGCCCGAGGGCGTCATTCCCGAGCCCGCGAAGCCGACCAGTGAGATGAGCATTCCCAGGACGAGCGAGGTCATCATGGCGAATCGGCCGAAGAACCAGGAGAGCGGCAGGACCAGCAGGATGATGGCGAAGGAGTCTATGTTGATGAGGATCTCGGGCTTGGCCGCGCCGGAGGCGGTCAGGAAGCCCTGCGCCTTGGCGCCGAGCAGTCCCGTCAGGAGAGAGCCCACGTCGCCCGTGTTGACCCACTCGTCGATGAAGTTGGGCAGCAGGTCCCATAGCTGCATGAACATGAACCAGAACCCCGAGACCACCAGCAGGAAGCGGAGCATCTCCTTGTCGTTCTTCAAGGTCGTCAGCGTGTCCGTGAAGACCTGCAGGGGCTTCTTCTGCGCCGCGGACGGGTCGCGCGCGGGTTCCTGGAAGAGGAAGAGCGCGGGGATGAAGTTGCAGGCGGTCACGACGGCCGCTCCGTAGAACACGAGCGGCCAGGTGGGCTTGGCTTCGTTTCCGCGCAGGGAGGCCGCGGCCATGGGCGCGATGAAGCCTCCGATGTTGACGATCCAGTAGAAGATGCCGAAACCCAAGCCGGAGTTTCCGGCATCCAGGGACTTGGCCACCGAGCCCTGCACCGGCGGCTTGAAGATCGCGGTGCCGATGCCCACGCAGACGCCCGCGAGCATCATGGACCAGAACCCCGCCGCATTGGCCATGAGCGAGTAGCCCAGGATGTTGATGCTGAAGGCCAGGTACATGCTCTTCTTGTAGCCGTAGGCATCCGTGTAGCCGCCCGATACCATGGGCACCAGACACTGGAGCAGGGCCCAGACCATGTAGATGATCCCTTTTTGGGAGTAGGTCAGGCCCAGAGAGGCGCCGGAGGTGCCGACCATGTAGAGCGGGAGCACGGCGCGCACGCCGAAGAATGCGAGGCGCTCGCCGGCCTCGATGAGATTGGCGACCCAGAAGTTGCGGTTCATCCCCTTGAGCTGGGTCAAGACGGGAACTGAGGCTGCGGTATCGATATTCGTCGGCATGGCTCGGCGCCTCGCTGGGACTCGCGCGCATCCGTATTTTCCCGACGAGTCCCAGCCAGATTATAGCAGACCCAAGTCCCCCTCCGCCGTTCTTCATCCCCTCTAGGCTTGCTTCTATGGCCGTAGCCGTATGGAGCACGCTCGAAAGCATGACCGCTCCGTGTTCGGTAAAGACGCATGAAAGATATCTCCGTCCTCCTCTCCCGATCTTTGAGGTCCCAGATTGGGACCTCAAAAGGGCGTCCTCGGCAGGCGATAGTCGGAACATGAAATCTGCCGGGAATCTTCGCGGATTCCGGCGGACCGCCTGATTTATTTTCTTGGTCGGGACCCCATAGAGGACTGCCAGGTCGCTGTCCAGCATGACTCGATGGCCCCGGATCAGGAATATTCTGCGTCGAATTTCATCGACCTGCGGCATGATATCCATACCCGGATATACGATTCGCCTCTCAAAAAGTTCCACGCTCGTCGGCCAGCACGCCTGGAGTCTTCCCGGCGGGCGGTGAAAATTGCTTTAATGGGGCCTCGCCGGCGTGGCGGAATTGGCAGACGCAAGCGACTCAAAATCGCTCGGGTTCACGCCCGTGTGGGTTCAAGTCCCTCCGCCGGCACACATTGACGAAAGAGCCCCTGTCCCAAAAGGACAGGGGCTCTTTCGTCGCGGACGAATCAGTGCGCGAGTTGGGAGGCGAAGACGAGCTCGAAGCCTTCGGCTTGGAGCTTGGGCAGCTCCTCTTTAAGCCCTTCGTAGGTGCCGTGGAAGTAGTGATGCCCGATCACCACGACCTGACCCTTCTGCTTGGCGATCTTGGCCGCGCGGCGCAGGATCAGCTTGCAGAACTCCGCGTCGTGGCGCTTGTCTTCCAGGAAGAGCGCGTTCTTCGCCGCCAAGATGCCGGCGGCCTTGGCCTCGTCGTAGGCCACGGTCCTGGGCGCGGCCGCGCTGTCGAGGAAATAGAGCCCGCGCTTCTTGTACTCGGTCATGAACCAGCGCATCAGGGGCCGGTTCATGGTGGCTTTATAAGAACGGTGCGTGTTGAGCCCAACCGCGCCCGGCACCACGCGGAAGCATTCTTCCAGCAGTTCCCGGACCGCGCGCATGTCCTTCTCCGTCGGCTTCTCCTTATCGAGGTCCAGTTTAAGGAAGGGGTCGAAAGGGAAGTGGATGATGAGCTCCTTGCCCGAGGCCTTGATGGCGGCCGCGGCCTGCTTCGTGCGCGGAGAGCGCGGCATCACCGCGAAGGTGAGCGGGAATGGGAGCTTCATCCATTCCTCGTCCGGGACGTTCTTCGGATAAGTCAGGCCGAAGTCGTCGAGGACGACCGCGATGCGCGGCTTCCTGGCCGCGACCGAAGCCTGTTCGGCGCGCGCGCAGGGGATGACCAGCGAACCGCAAAGAACGGTCCAGAGGAATCGGCGCATGCTCAGCAGGCCGCGGTCAGGTCGGGATCCTGCACGCGGAGCAGTTCCGCGTATTCACGGAAGCGCTCTTCCAATGTCGGCAGATCCAGGGCTTCCAGGCGCTTGGTGCTGAAGTCCGAGACATTGAAGGAGGCGGTCACGGTCCCGTAGACCATGGAGCGCTTGAGCGCGGCCACGTTGTCGAAGTTCGCGCGAGAGGCCACCAGCGAGCCCAGGAACGCGCCGCCGAATGAATCACCGGCGCCGGTAGGGTCCTTGACCGTGTCCAGCGGGAAGGCCGGGAACGGATAGACGCGTCCGGCCGCGAGCAGAAGCGAGCCATGCTCGCCCATCTTCACCACCACCACGGAAGGCCCCCAGGAGGCCAGGGTCCGCGCCGCGCGCACGTTGTTGGACTGGCGGCTGAGCTTGCGCGCCTCTTCCTCGTTGACGAAGAAGACATGCACGCGCTTGAGCAGCTTGCGCAGGGCGGCTCGTTTCTTGGAGATCCAGAAGTTCATGGTATCGCAGGCCACGAGCCGGGGGCTGTTCATCTGAGAGAGCACTTCGGCCTGCAGGTCCGGATCGATGTTGGCCAGGAACACGGCTTCCGCGTCGCGCTGTTCCGGGACCAGCGCGGGCCGGAAGGACTCGAAGACGTTGAGCTGGGTGTCCAGGGTCTTGGCGTTGTTGAGGTTTCGGCCGAACCTCCCCACCCAGCGGAAGGTCCTGCCGGGAACGGCCTGCAGTCCCGCGGTATCCACGCCGTGCGAGGTCAGCATCTGGCGGTGCTCGGACGGGAAATCCTCTCCCACCACGCCCACCATGCTCACCCGCGCGAAGTGGCGCGCGGCCAATGAGAAATAGACCGCGGAGCCGCCCAGGGCTTCGCGGCTTTCGCCGGAAGGCGTCTGCACGCTGTCGAGCGCCACGGAGCCCACGACCACGACGGTCTCTTTCGGGCTCATCTCAGATTCCCTGTTCCCTCTGGTCGAGGTAGGTGCGGATCTCCTTCTGCGCGGCGAGTTGGCGCAGGTAGGCGTTGATGGACTCCAAAGACCGGCGCTGGCGCAGGGCCTGAGAGAACTCTTCCTTCTTCTTATCGAAGTCCTTCATCGAGCCCTTGTGCTCCCGCAGCCACTCCTCGCGGATCTCGGAGGGAGCGACCTTGGCGCTTCGGGCCAGCACGGCCTTGAGCTTGGCCGAGAGCATGGTGCGGCGCTGGTTCTTCTCGAACTGCTCGGGCGAGAGATGCAGGGAGTAGCGGACGGTCTGGAAGTAGATGTCCTGGTCGAACTTCCCTTCGCGCTGGAAGGCCGGGGTGTTCTGCAGGCTCATGGCAAGCTCCATGTCGCTCACGCGCAGGCCCAGGCGTTCGGCCTCGGCGGACAGAAGCTCGTCGACGATCATGTCCCGGAGCATCCCCTGCTTGACCTCGTTCTCCATCTGAGGGGTGACCTCGACCTTTCGCTCGCGCATCATGTCGAGGTATTGGTTGACCCGGAGGCGGTACTGGGCGTAGGGGATCTTGGCCCCCCCCACCACGGCCACGGAATCCGAGGCGTCCGCGCCGATGAAGAAGTAGCCGCCGAGTCCCACGAACACGCCGATGAGGAAGATGGCGATGACCGCGATGAAGAGGGGCTGACGATAGCGCCGGAGCCAGCCGATCATGATGCCGCCGCCTGCTGCTTGGCCGCGCCGTGATGGCGCGCCGGTTCCGCGGACGCTTTGTCCGCTTCCGCCATGGTGCAGTTGCCGTCGAACACGGAGCCCTCCTCGATGACGAGCTTCTGCGTCCGGATATTGCCGCTGATGCGGCCTCCGGCCTTGAGCTCGATCTGCCCGGAGGCGGTCACGTCGCCCACGAGCGTCCCGGCCACGATCACCGACTGCGCGGCCACGTCTCCGCGCACCTTGCCGCGCTTGCCGATGATCACGGACTGCGCCTCGGTGACATCCCCTTCCACCTCTCCTTCCACGCGCAGGGAGCCTCGGACGGTGAGGACCCCGTGGAAGTACGCCTCCGGACCTACGACGGTGACGACGTCGCTGGATTCTGACATGGATCCGCCTTTTGAGAAGATATTCACGATCGGTTGTTGTCGAGCCCGCCGAGCAGATGGGGCTGGACCTGCAGATACTTCAGGGGATTTACGGGCCGTCCGTGCTGCCAGACCTCGTAGTGAAGATGAGTGCCGGTCGCCCGTCCGGTCGCGCCCATGAGGGCGATCGGGGTGCGGCGCTTGACGCGTTCGCCCACCCGGACCAGGACCTTGGCCGTGTGGCCGTAGAGCGTGGTGTAGCCGAAGCCGTGGTCGATGAGGATCATCTGGCCGTAGCCGCCGGCCCAGCCCGCGATGCGGACCACTCCGTCGGCCGTGGTGTAGATGGGCGTCTCCGGGGAATTGGCGATGTCGATGCCCGCGTGGAACTGCCCCTCGTCCTCCTCGTCGGCGGAGCGGCGGATGGGCGAGAAGCGGTAGCCGAAGGGAGAGGTGATCCTCCCCGCGGCGGGCCAGATGCTGGGCGTCGCGCGCATGAGGCTTCGCTGGTTGGCGATGAACCAGGTGATCTCCTGGAAGCTCGCCAGGCGGCGCTCGGATTCCGAGCGGATGTCCGTGAGCGTCCGGTGAAGGGTCTGAGGGTCCATCTGCGCGCCGCGGCCGGAGGAGAGCAGGCTCATGAGTCCCGCGCGGTCCGAGGACGTCGGCCCGCCCAATCCCTCGGCGGGGCGGGAGGCCTGCACGCGCATCCCCAAGAGCTGGCGCAGTTGGCGGTCCGTGAAGCGCGCGACGTCCAGGAACTCCCGGGCCTTGTCCACTTCCGAGACCATGTAGTTCATGCGCGCCCGAAGCACCATGTTGTCGGCCTTGGTGACCCAATAGTCCGTATTGCGGCCCACGATCCAGCCCGCCCAGATGGTCAAAAGGCTCCAGGCCGCGAACCCGAAGACGAGGAATGCGATGGAGAAGTTCAGCTTGAAAAGCGGCAGATGGCTGTGCGGGATGAACAAGACCGTGACTCCACGGCCGAGGAAACGCCAAACCCGCATGCGCAACTCGGAGAAGCGATGCATCCTTACAATTTTAATCCCGCGAGGATGTCCTGTCAATGGACCTTTTGCGAAAATGAACGCAAGTTCCGGGATTTTGATAAAATAAAGAGCTATGAACCTACGAGAGGATTTCCTGAAGTATTTTGACCGCAAGGGCCATCTCATCTGCGCGTCCGTCCCGCTGGTCCCCGAGAACGACCCCACCCTGCTCTTCACTTCCGCGGGCATGGTTCCCTTCAAACCCTACTTCCTCGGCGACAAGAAAGGCATCGCGCGGGCCACCTCCTGCCAGAAATGCTTCCGCACCACGGACATCGACCGTGTGGGCGCCACCATCCGCCACCTCACCTTTTTCGAGATGCTTGGGAATTTCTCCTTCGCGGACTACTTCAAGGAAGACGCGGTCCATTTCTGCTGGGACTTCCTGACCCGCGTGGCGGGTCTCGATCCTCGGCGGCTCCATCCGACGGTATTCAAGGAGGATTCCGAGGCCGCTGAGATATGGCGCAAGCAGGGGATCGTGAACCCGGTCGCGCTCTTGGGCGAGGATTCCAATTTCTGGGCCATGGGCCCCACGGGGCCCTGCGGCCCCTGCTCGGAGATATACTACGACCTCGGGCCCGAGCGTTCCTGCGGCAAGCCCGGCTGCTCCGTGGGCTGCGACTGCGACCGCTATCTGGAGCTCTGGAACCTGGTGTTCATGCAGTTCGAGCGGCTCGAAGGCGGGGCTTTGAAGCCTCTGCCCTTCAAGAACATCGACACCGGCATGGGTTTGGAGCGAATCTCCATGGTGGTGCAGGGCGCCCAGAGTCCTTTCGAGACCGATCTCCTGCTCCCGATCGCGCACAAAGCCGCGGGCATCCTGCCGACGGCCATTCCCCCCATCGGGGAGGGCTCGGTCAAGGCCGCCGAGGACCGTGCGGCCTACCGCATCGTCTCCGACCATACGCGCGCGGCCGTCATGCTGGCTTCCGAGGGGATCATCCCCTCCAACGTGGAGCGCGGCTACGTGCTGCGCCGCCTCATCCGCAGGGCCGCCCGCTACGGCCGGCTCCTCGGCAGCCGAGAACCCTTCCTGCACCGCTTGGTGCCCGCGGTGCTCGACGTTTACGCCGCGCATTATCCCGCGCTCGCGGCCGCCCGCGGCCAGGTCGAGCAGACCCTTCTGGCCGAAGAAGAGCGCTTCCTGGAGACCTTGGAGAAGGGAGAAAAAGAGCTTTCCCTTCTCCTGTCCCGCAAGAACAAGTTGCTGCCGGGCGAGGAAGCCTTCAAGCTCTACGACACTTTCGGCTTCCCCCTGGAGCTCACGCGCGAGATCGCCGAGCGCGAGGGCGTGTCCATCGACGAGGACGCTTTCCTGCGCGCCCAAGAGTCCGCGGCCGCGACCGCCCGCGCGGGCTGGAAAGGCTCCGGCGAGCGTCCCGTGGTCCAATACGAGAAGCTCCTGCAGAAGCATCCGGGCCTCAAGTCCGAGTTCGTGGGCTACCACAAGCTCCACCACGAGACGCGCGTCATCCTCCTGATCCGCTACGGCAGCTCGGCCGGCGACCCCGTCGAAGAGGTCCAGGAGCTTCTGCCTGGAGATGAAGGCGAGCTCGTGCTCCTGCAGACCCCTTTCTACGCCGAGAGCGGCGGACAGACCGGCGACGCAGGCGCGATCATCGACGACGTCGACGAGAAGAAGGAGATGGCCCGCGTGCACGACGTCCAGCGCCCGCATCCCGCGCTCATCGTCCACCGCGTCACCGCCGAGCGCAGCATCAAGCTCAATGCGAAGGTCCGCGCGCACGTCGACGGGGAGCGCCGCAGGAAGACCGCCTACCACCACACGGCCACTCATCTGCTCAACGCGGCCCTGCACCGGGTGCTGGGAGATTCCGTGCGGCAGGCCGGCTCCATGGTGAGCCCGGAGCGTCTGCGCTTCGACTTCACCCACTCCAAGCCGCTTACGCGCGAGCAATTGTCCGAGGTCGAGCGCATCGTGCGCGAGTCCATCGGCATGGACCTTCCGGTGCACGTGCAGGAGCGTCCGGCCGAGGACGCGAAGGCCCTGCGGCCCATCACCCTGCTCGGCGAGAACTACGGGACCAAGCCGCGCTTCGTGCTCATCAACGCCAAGGGCTGGACCGATCCCTTGGACCGCTTCAGCCTGGAACTCTGCGGAGGCACCCACGTGGAGCGCACCGGCGAGATCCTGGACTTCAAGATCACCAAGGAAGGCGCGGTGGCCGCCGGGATCCGGCGCATCGAGGCCGTGGCCGGTCCGGCGCTCGAACACTTGCAGCGACTCGAGGAAGAGCGCGCCCGCCGGAGCCTGCGCGAGGCCCTGCGCGTTTATATCGAGCTCACTTCCACCATCCAGACCGTGACGGGGCGGCCCTACCGCAACGTGGTCCAGAACGTGGCGGACGCGGACCACTCCCCCATCGAGGATGTCCGGCGCTCTCTTTCCGCGCTCAAGGAGCTCGAGAAGACGCTCAAGGCCGACTTGGACGGGCACAAGCACGCCCAACTCTCCCAGCAGGCCAAGCTCGGGCAGGTGGTCCTGCAGGTAGGCGGGATCAAGCTCTCGGTGCAGAAGTTCGCGCAGGCCGAGGTGCAGACGCTTCGCGGCATCAGCGACCAGGTCAAGCGCGAGCTCGGCACGGGCGTCGTGTTCCTGGGCACCTCCGAGGACAACAAGCTCTCCTTCGTGGTCACGGTCACCCAAGACCTCGTGGACAAGGGAATCGACGCATCGCGCATCGCGCGCGAGGTGGCTCTCCTGCAGAACGGCCGAGGCGGCGGGCGCAAGGATTTCGCCCAAGGCGGCGGTCCGGACACGGACTGGGAGCTCGTGGTCAACAAGGTCAAGGAGCTCGTCGCTCAGGCCGGCTAGCGCCGTGCGTCGTTACCTCGGCCGACGAGCGTTGTGTCTCGTCATCCTGGCGCAAGCCGGGACCCAGCCAAGGTCGTCACCCCGGCGAAAGCCGGGGTCCAGCCGACTCCTGGATTCCGGCTTGCGCCGGAATGACGGAGTCCTCTTCACATGAACCTGCATCTCGCGGAAAGAATCATCCTGCACGTGGACATGGACTGCTTCTTCGCGGCCGTGGAGGAGCGCGAGGACCCGTCTCTCAAGGGAAAGCCCGTCATCGTGGGCTCCGACCCCAAGGGCGGACGTGGACGCGGCATCGTGGCCACCTGCAATTACGAGGCGCGCAAGTTCGGCGTGCGCTCGGCGCTGCCCATCTCCACGGCCTTCCGCCGCTGCCCGCGCGGCATCTATCTCCAGCCGGACTTCTCGCGCTACACCCGGGCCAGCCGAGCGGTCATGGAGATATTGCGTCCGGCCGCGGACATCTTCGAACCGGCGGGCATCGACGAAGCCTACCTCGACGTCTCCAGCCAAGGGACCTTCGAGGCGGCTCGCGAGCTCGCCCGGCAGTTGCAGGCGCAGGTGCGCATAAAGGAACGGCTCTCCTGCTCTATCGGGGCGGGTCCCAACAAGCTCATCGCCAAGCTTGCCAGCGACCACAAGAAGCCGGGCGGGCTCACCGTGGTCATCCCTTCGCGCGTGCAGGAGTTCTTGGGTCCCAAGGAGGTCCGCAGCCTGCGAGGCGTGGGCCCCAAGACCGAGGAGCGCCTGCATTCCTTGGGCATCAAGACCGTAGTCCGCCTGCGCGCTCTTTCCCGCGAGGCTTTGCGTGCGCATTTCGGCAGCTTCGGCGACGACCTCTACGACGAGGCGCGCGGCGTCAGCCAGAGCCCGGTGGACCCGCTCTGGGAGAGAAAGTCCTTCGGCCGAGAGGATACTTTCGAGGAGGACACCGGGAACATCGAGCGCGCGAAGAAGACTCTCTTGGACTGCCTGGCCCGCTCTCGCCGCGACATGCTGGAGGAAGGACACTGGTGCCGCACGATCACAGTGAAGGTCCGCTACGAGGGCTACGAGACGCACTCCCGCCAGACCACCCTGCGCCTGCCCACCGCGCGCCTCGATCAACTCGAACGCGCGGCCTTGGACCTGGCCGACCCCTTCCTTCGCGCGGGCCGCAAGCTTCGCCTGGTGGGATGTTCTTTGTCGAAGCTTTGCCCGCCGGAAGAACTTCTCCCCCTGTAATCAGGCAAGAAGCTGTTCGAAGCGCAGTCTTATTTTGACAGGGGAGAGGAGAACCAGGCTTCTCGCGAGAGTTCGTATCGCAGGTAGCCCTCGATCGGCGCCGCTCCCTTTTGCGGGATATGCGCCTTTTCAGCGAGCTTTCTTACTCGGATATTCTGCTCGCTTGTTTCGAACCATACGGTGCCAAGGCGGAGCGTTTTGAAGGCATAATCAAAGCAGAGTTTCGCGCATTCATGAGCGATGCCCGTGCCCCAAACCGAGTTGTGCAGGATGATTCCGAACTCGGCCATGCCTTTTGCCGGGTCAATGCCCATGATTGCGCAATGGCCCACGACCTTGCCCGAGGCATTCGAGAAGATCGCGTAGCTGAGCGCATGTCCTGCCTGTTGTTTCCTTTGGAACCCCTGATAATATTTGCGGACCATTGCCGCCGTCCATTGCGCTGTCCCAAATAACGGGATCAATGCGTCCATGGTCGTTTGGTCGTTGAGCACCGCGCCCAATGCCGGATAATCGGCTTTCGTCGGAGTGCGAAGGGTCGCTTGCTGTCCTGCAAGTTCATGGCGCGCGGGGATCAGTTCCGCGGAACCGGCCGGCGGCGTCAGCTTGGCCGTTATGTCCGTGGAGTTGGCAGATGCGTGTTTGAGAACATCTTCTTCCGAGTTCGCCGGGGCAGCGGACACGGGAGCAGTTTCCAGGTCATTTGCGCGCTCGGCATCCCCGTCGAACACATTGGAGTTCCCTTTAGCGGCAGTCTCCAGGATCGTGCGTACTGGAACGGGCGCGGGCAGAGGATTCTCAGCCTGTGCGGCAACGACATCTCTCCCGGCGATGTTATTCGAATCGTCGTTTGTTCCAGCAGAGCTCGCACGGCGGCTTCCATTGATTTTATGGGAAGCCCGCGCCGTTTTCTTTCGCCCAGCCGGTTCTTGCGGCCGGCTGGACGTTTTCTCCAAGGCTTGCGCCGGCCGAACGCTCAGGCGGACATGCGCTTCGTCAGCGGGAGATATCTGCGGCAGAACGTTCGTATCCAAGGACCGAATACTGAGTTCCTGGCCCGATGCTAAGGGTACGGACAATATTCCGGGGTCGGTTCCCATCGTTTGAGTCCGGCTGATCCCCGCAAGAGACGACGGGACGATCTCTCCGACGGCGGCTCCGTTGCCGATGGAGAGCGCGGCCGCGCCGGCGGCCCGCGCAGGCGCCGCCGATAGGAATATGCACGAAGCCGGGATCAGCCGCAAAGCGGTCCTCAGCGTATTCATCGGACGGACCTTCCGCGAATGTTCGATCACGCAAATAGTCTGCCTGGATAATCGCGTTTGCGCCGATATCCAAGGACCCATACGGATTCGTTCAATCGGCCTATCCTTGCCGCAGGCCCAAGGGCCCATGCAATGGAGTCGAAAGTCCCATGCCGGGCTCTCTGGCTTACGACAGTTTCTCGTCGAGAAAGTTTGCGCCCTGAAGGAATCGAACCTTCACTTACAGCTCCGGAGGCTGTCGTGATATCCATTTCACCAAGGGCGCGTAAAGAGTTCCGGGAACTCAGGATTCGATTATAGCACTTCTTCCGTCACCTGAAATTTCGGCGCGCACGGCGGGTGCCCCCGGCTCGATCTTATTGCGGCGGCAGGCCCAGGCCCGGCCGCGTGAGAACGGCCCAAGTGTACTTGTTGCCCGGGCTCCAGAGAATCCAGTCCTCGATGCCCTGCAAGTGCGCGCCCAGGACCTGCGCCTTGACCTGCTGAGGGCCGTAGTGCACTCCGTGCAGGGAGAAGTCCTGCAGATAAGGGCGCAGCTTGGGCGCCTGATCCTTCAATCTCGCCTTGGCGTCGCGCAGTCCTCGGAAGATGACCTTGTAGGGTTCCTTGTTCGGGTTCGAGAGCCCGTATTCCCCTTTCCCGTAGTGCGAGGGATACATCATGGGGCTGATGTAGTCGACGTAGGGAGCGAAGCGCGCGATCTCCTGGCCGATGCCCATGTCGTCCTTGGCCGTGGTCGTCATTCCGAACACCGCGATGGAAATCGGCTTGGCCCCCAGCCGTTGGCGGGCATGACGCAGGAACTCCACGAGGTTGTTGGCCGCGGATGACTGGGTGTGATGCGGGTTGGAATAGCGGCACAGACGCGTGTTCCCGTCCGAGGGGAAGCGGATGTAGTCGAACTGGATCTCGTCGAAGCCCAGGGCAACGGCGCGATCGGCCAAGTCGAGGTTGTAGTCCCAGATCGGCTTGATGTACGGGTCCACCCAGGCGATCCCCTTCTGGTTGCGCCAGAGCCCGCCGTTGACATTGCGCACGGCCCATTGCGGACGCTTGCGCGCGAGCGCATCGTCCTTGAAGACCACGATGCGCGCGATGGCGCGCAGGCCGCGCGCCTTGAAGTCCTTGAGCATGGTCTCAGGATCGGGGATCGCGGCCTCGTAGGTGCCGTACTCCGACGCCTTGGCCACGCCCGGGATATAGATGTTGCCGTCCGTCTCCTTAAGAGGCACCACCACGCAGTTGATCACGCTCGCATCGAGCTTCTCAAGGAAGGCGCGGCGGGACTTCGTCGAGCCCGCGACCCAAGCCGTCAGATGCACGGCGCGAAGCGCCGGACCCGTGGAGATGGCCGTGGAAGCCGCGATGTCCGGGTCCGCCTCGGGCTCCTTGCGCGCGGAAGCCTTCTCTCCGTTCGCGGCTGCCTGCGTGGAGGCCGCGGCCTCCGCGGAGGCCGTCGTTGTCGGCGGCGGCGCGCCCGGCGCTACAGGCGCAGCCGCGGGGCGAGGTTCTTTCTCGTCGGCGTGCGCCTGCGCAGGAGCCGCCGCGGGCGTCTTGGTTTCGGACTCCGCTGGAGCAGGGGCTGTCGTCGTCGAGGGGATCACTGCCTGCTGCGTCGGTGCAGCGGGCGCTGCGGGCTGGGCGGCCGCGGCAGGTTCATCTTTCTTTGCTGCGTCTTTCTGCTGCGCTGCTGCAGGAGAGTCTGCGGGCTGGATTTCGGATCCCGTAGGAGAGGCGATGCTCGTCGTCGAAACGGCCTGCGCGGCGCGCGCGGGCTCGTCGGTGGAGATATCCTGCGCAAGCGCAGGCCATGCCAGAAGAAGACAAATCGGAAGATGCCGGAGTTTCATTGGATATCCATTTTACTAAAACAGGGGGGCGATGCGTATAGAATAGATTTCAGAATAGAGAAAAGTGATATTAAATAAAGACAAATCCTCTTTTTGAGATGGAAATAGAATAGATTTTTAGCTGGGCTCAACGTGGAGCTCAATTCCGAAGTGTGCAACGCTGACGCTGGATTGTCGCTGGATTTGAGATTCGGAGACGGATTTTGTTTAATGTCCTCGGCGTCGATGCTGTCGGCGCCGGATGGCGGATTGGTTGGGTACCAGAGCGGTCAAATGGACTGGTCTGTAAAGCCTGCACCCGTCAGCAGCGTCCTCGCAAAATAACCAAATTCAGCTTGTTTTTAAAGCACTTCCAGCAAATTCGATTTTGCCGTATTTTGTCGCAAAATGGCCCGTTTTGCCGTTATCTCGACAAATATCTCGACAAAAACATATCCCTGTTTTGTCTATTTGCGATCATCGCAGCCAAGGGATAAAATGTTTCTCATCGGGCCGCCGGCCGGTCAAGCGAATGGTTATCCGTCGACAGCACCGTGACCCGTATCTGTTTTGATTCCACGCGTCCTTCCCAGAACGACCACCAAGG
Source organism: Elusimicrobiota bacterium (assembly GCA_041661185.1). Lineage (GTDB taxonomy): Bacteria > Elusimicrobiota > Elusimicrobia > UBA1565 > UBA1565 > JBAZUV01. The sequence continues at coordinate 23,878 of JBAZUV010000022.1, read as the reverse complement.
AGTGCCCGCCCGCGACGTTTCAAGAATTGCCTTTAAGTTGTGCACTCCTTCTTTAGGGAAAACATGCGTGAGGTCCACTACCATTTCTTTCCCGGGTACCAGCGGTCCGCCAGGATATTTACCATGACCAAGTGCTAACCCCTGGTGTTTAATCAAGGCAGGTGCTTTTTTCCCGATTACCAGGGACGATTCTGTCGTGACAAATCCTGAAATCCATTTCGGCCAAGGCAGGTCGATGGGTGCCCCAGCTGTATTTTGAATGAACAGCTTCATCGGTACTCCCACACCGGCAACAATCGTTTCCGTCGACATCTCCACGCGAAGGGTCAGCAGGGGCGCCATTGACGATGCCGCTGCTGACGACGGTAAGATTGCGATAGTGAGGAGAAGTGCTTTCATCGATTAGTGCGGACGCTTCGTGTGAGCGGCAGCCGCTATTAGGTGCTTCCTTGCGCCGTGGCTGTCCACTCTACCCCTTGTTCGGCGGTCCTGATTCGCCGACATAAGATTTGAACAGTTTGAAAAAGGCGCTTGGTGCATTGAATGTCCCTTGGCGCCCGCCACCCCGGAGGACAAGGCTATGGTCGTCGATCAGCGCTTCAAGATTGGCCCCCTCCGTTTGGAATTTCGCAGTCAATGAATAGCCGGACGCACACGGCAGAGCCGACGAAAGGGCGATGGTCGATATTATCTTCGTGATCTCGGCGTTGTCAGTTACCACAACTTCACGCCTTCCCGGAGCACCTTTAAGAAATTCAATTTTCGTCGTCGTACGAAGTTGATTTGCGAAGAACTTGCCCGCCTTACGATTACGATATGCCCACCACCCAATCTGAATCGACCTGACCGGATCACGAGGCAGCAGACGAACGGCAGAGCCAGTTTCGTCTGTGATGACAGGAAGGGCAGTCATTCCGAGCCCCAAGATGGTCCCGGCAACAAGCAGCCAGGCGGACGACTTCATGACATTCGCGCTCCCTGGAGCCTCTCTTCGGGACTATGATCCGCCGAACGCCGGGCTGAACTGCCGCTCCCGCACGAGCTGTCGGCGAAGTGCGGGCAGTTCAAGCCATTGTTAGGACGCGCTTGGTTATAAACCATGACGAATTAGTCCCCGCATATCCGTCCATTCGCTCCTGCTATGAGAGATTGGATAGTAGACTGGACTTAAGGCAAGCATTGAAAGTCCTGTCAGGATAGCAATCAAAGTGATGAAACGTGCGACGGGTGGCCGTATGATGATAAAAATGCCGCGCGCTAAGAGAAGGGCAACACCATACAACAGCGTACCCCATAATAGCAGGTGTGCCCCACCTATAAAAAATCCGGCCATATCACCGAGAGTCATTGCCCAGATATATACCCACAGTGGCACAGATCCTGCAGCTATCAGATAGAATCCCAAAGTCGGGACACTCAGGGAAAATGCAAAGAAGAGTACTACTGCAAACCACTCTCCTTTTGGATCGACAAATATGTCGCGCATCGTTTCTCGGCGGCCTAACGCCTCGCTCCTGCCGAGCGCGCTATGGGCGCTCCTCCTGGCGCGCTGCGGCAGCAGCGGATGTTAGATGTCATCATCCATACCCACAGTTGCGACCAACCACATGGTCGGTCGCATCGAAGTATACCTCAATTCCTCCTGGCCAAAGAGGGAACCTGTAAATCCACGCCTCTTCTATCGTCGAGTTGTATCCCTGTCCCATGAAATTCTTGCGGCCGTTTCTGAATTTGATCTCCTTCGGTTGGCCAAGCAGCGTGGTGACATCCATTTTCGTCATGCCGTTGGCTATCTTTTGGAATCCGGGATACTCACAGATGAAACGAGGTTTCGGTTTGAATGATGAGCCTAGGTACACTACTGCAATGGCGCCGAGCACTACTGCCGCGAGCAAAAAATATTTCCTGCCTCTGCCTTTCATTGGGGACATCTAACATGTGAGTCTACTGAACTGTATTTTAGGAGTTCGAGAAGGCTCGTATAGGCGAATTCTACTTTAGAAACCTATCTCCGGCAAGGTGGATTTGCGTTTTCATTTTGCGCGATGCCGCGCGGTCGGACGGCCTTTTGTATGACAGCAATGCAGAAAGTAGCCTGAAATCCTGGGACAGAATCATCCCACCGCTTCTGAGGACACGAAACGGTCAACCGCTGATTTCAGGCTAAGGCCAATGCCGGTCACTTAAGGCCGAATCCGTCATTCCGGCGGAAGCCGGAATCCAGGAGCACGTCGAAGCCTGGACCCCGGCTTGCGCCGGGGAGACGAGGAACAACGCTTAAGTGACCGGCATTGAGGCTAAGGCGAGTTTCCCTACTCGTATGCGGTGGGCGCGGTGGCCAGGGCTTGGTCAATGTTGGGACGGAAAGTGTTACTGATAGCCTAATAAAAGATCGACTGCTCGGGGTCGAAGCGCTCGGCTTGGTCTAGGTAGGCTTGGACGGACTGCGGGGAGGAATGGCCGAGTTCCACCTGGAGCTGGCGGAAGGTGATGCGCGTCATGGCGCGATGCATCGCGAAGGTGTGGCGCAGGTCGTGGATGTGGAACTTGTCGAGCCCGACCTTCCGGCGCAGGATGGCGAACATTTCATCGACGTAGCGGCCCTGCAAGGGCGTGCCGCTCCTGGTCGCGAAGTAGTACCCCGACGCAGAATGCGGCTTGAGCCGTTGGAGCACCCCCTCCAGCCTTGGGCCGATGCTCTTGATCGATAGGAAGCGCTCGGCGTTGCGGCGTTTGCGCTTCTTCAAGGTGGGGAGCCGGATCTCCTGGCGGGCATAGTCGATATCCCCCCGCTTGAATGCCAGGGCTTCGTTCAGCCGTGCGCCGGTGTAGGTCACGAATTCCAGGAATTCCAGGTAGCGTCCCCCCTCGTAGGTCTTCGCGGCCTCCAGCAGCGTGTCGAGCTGTTCTCGGGTGAGCCAATACTGTTCCCGGTGTCCCGTGGGGAGGCGCTTCATCCCATCCAGCGGGTTCTCCTGGAGAAATCCCATTTCCTGGGCGTACTCCATGATTTGGTTCAGGCACGAAAGCTCACGGTTGACCGTATTGTTTGCGCACGGACGCGTCTTTGCCGAGAGCTTTCCTGAAAGTCGTTGTTGCTTGAACTCCTCGCGCATGGTCCTGGTGATCAGATGGACCGGTTTTTCGCCGAAGAATTTCTTTAGGCAGACGGAAGACCAAGCATCCGACGCATAGGCGCTCGGCTTCTTGTTCGGCTTGGCGTGACGCGGGAGGTAGAACTCGTCCACGAACTTGCTGAAGACAATGACTCCCTGTCCGCCGAGATTGGCCATGGCTTGGCCGGCCTGTACGCCCGTGATGAGGGCCACGAGGGTCTCGCAAGGGATGGTGCCGCGGATGCGCTGTCCCTTGTAGGTGAAGTCTACCTCGTATTGTCCGGCGATGACCTTTTTTCCCATGGTTCGCTATCCAGACGCGCTCGCGTTACTCAATATACGACTGAGTACCCCATTTGGTTCCATCCGTTCCTATGCGAAGAGCCTCGGCCTAGGCCCCGGCATCCTCCGACTTTCCCGCATCCACGACGGCCAGCCGGACCCGATTGGGCGGCCTCCCCCTCCTGGGCTCCTTTCGCGCCAGGATCTCCGTGACCTCGGACCGACGGAAAAGAAGCTTGCGGCCGAAGCGCTTTACCGGACAGAGTCCGATCTGCTTGTAGACATGGTAAAGGCGCCATTTCGAGATGCGCAGGGCCTGCGCGACCTCCTCCAGTGTCATCAGGCCGGAGGTCTGCTCCTTCTGCCGGATGCGCTTGGCGATGTCGTCGATGAGGCCCAGGATGGCCTGTTGTGTCAGCTTCAATGCCTGGAGTTCTGTTTCGTTCATGTTCCCCCTCAATACTCCAGCCGTTGCGGCAGATAGATTCGCAGGCCGGTCTCGGCGTCGACCCAGATGCTGGTGGTGACCTGCTGTTGGCGTTCGGTGTCCAGCTCGCGCATCGCCTCCTGCGAGACTCCTTGCGTGGCCTGGGCCGCGATGGGGCTGACGCCCGTCATGTCCAAGGCGGTCTGCCCGCCGTTGACCAGGGAGCGCAGGACCGTGTTGGCCACGGCCGCATCCTTGTGCGTCTCAACCTTGCCCTTGAGCCCGGCCGAGCCGTCGATCGAGAGCGCGATTGCGCTGATCTTGACTTCGTCGCCGTCCTTGAAGACCAGGGTGTGGAAGTGGATGAGGATGCGGTCATTGCTCTTGAGCACCGAGACCGTTCCGATCACCCTGGTCTCCGCCGGGATCACCACTTGGTCGCGATAGGTCACATTGCGCTCGACCACCGCGATGGCTGGTGTCTCCACATTGAAAGAATAGATCGCGTTCTCCAGCCGGGCCGGGAACACGAAGCCCGTGGGCAAGGCGTAGTTCTTCTTGCTCACGGATTTCTCGGCGACGCCTTTCCAGGGTTCCGGGAGCTTTCGCCGGGCGTCTGGTTCGCCGCAGAATGCACCTGCCGACCGGAGACAGAGGATCAGGACCGCAAGGCCGATGGTCTTGGCCGTGCCGACGCGCTTTACACCCGCCCGAGGGCGCGCGGCATCCTGCCTCATCTGGGTCGGCCGGTTATGCAGCGTCAGGCGAAGTTCGCCCATTGCCCACAGGAAGCCGGGATTCTCGGGCATGGCTTCGTCCCGGACGAGCCAGGTGAACCTGCGTTTGAGTTTGTTCCAGGTCGTTGCCATATTTTCAGAAGGGATACTGGACCTTGGCCTCAAGGGCCCGGCCGTTCTCCCTGTCCTCCTTCAGTGCAAGATACGCGGGCTTGCCCGCGCTTGGGGCGTTGAACAGGACATAGCCTTCCCTGGTGCGGCCAGGCTCCACGAAGAGCCGGAAATAGGTTGTTGAATCCGCGATGTCCACTCCGCCGCGGACCCGGAGGCCTTGGATGAAGAAGTCTTCCGTGCCCCGATTGACGACAGAAAGCTTGAGGATGTAGCCCCAACGTGATCGCACCACGCCGAGCACTCTCATGGTGATCTTGCCGGAGGACGCCTCCGCGTCCAACGGATAGCGCGAAGGATCGCCCTCATAGACTTCTCTGACCGCATCCGCATCGGGTTTCTCAGGCGTTGAAGCACGTGTAGGGATCGACGACGGCGCGGATGCCTGCGATTCCTGTGATGATCCCGTAGCCGCGTTAGTTGATACAGCCACGATGAGATGGGCTGCGGAAGTTTTCGCCTGCCAGCTGGTCTTCCGGCCTTGCCTCGCTTTCCCCTTGCGCGCGGAACCCTCCACCGACTCCCCCGCATCCGCTTGGGCACTCCCCCCTACCGGATGTCCTCCTGTTCGGAAGGACCTGTCTTTCCCTGTTCCTCGTCTGCTTCCACGCGCAGCAGGTCCGCGCTGCATGCCCCCGAGGTTCCATTGCGGAAACTTGTCCAGCGGCGAGACCGGCGCTTCCGCTGCGTGAGCGGTCCCTTTGTCCGTTCCCTCGGCAGCATTGCCCTGCGCATCGGGCTTCCCCTCCGACGGGAGGGGCCCGGCCTGCAAAACGCCCTCCATCTCTGCGTAGCTGGTCGCGGCACGTTTGTTCTCACTCGGAGTCCGCAGCCAGAACAATGCCGCGATCAGTACGATAGCCGGGACAGCGACCAGCGCGCCCTTATCTCTTAAAAACGCTTTCATGGTAATCCTCCACCAGCACGCCGTAAGGCGCTTTCTCCGCGCGCGGAACCTTCTTGAGGATGATGTCGTGCTCGAACACGACCTCGCCAGAGGGCCCGTCCGTCTTGTAGGAGCCGAGCTGTCTGTATCCTTTCACCTTGCACTCGATGACCTGCGGTGTGTTGCGCACGACCTTCACCTCGCTCAGGACGAGCGTGGTCTTGCCCTGATCCGCCTTGAGCTTCTCGATGATCCCCTCGCGCTTGAGCAGTTCATCGGCCTTGGCCTGGAACTCCGGAGTCATCATGGCGAAGGCCAGGCGCATGTCCGCGTCGTAGGTGTAGCAGTTGATCTCTGTGAAGAAGCGCTCGAAGAGCGTGAGGAAGTTCCGGACCTCGGCCTGGCTGACCGCGGGCTGTCCGCCGGCTGCGTCGAATACATCGGCCGTGCCGGAGCCGCTCACGCGGATGACGACTGGCGGTCTGCTTACCGCGGCGCGAAGTATGACGAGAGAGAGGAGCATTGCCCCCACAGCGACCCCAAGCGCGGCCCACAGGGCCCTGTTGGCGCTCTCCAGGCCTCCCCATACCTCGTAGTAGGCGGGCTCTGCTGCGTCGCGCGCCGCAGGGGTCGCGTTGAGTTCAGCGGGTACCGGCCCAGGCTTGCCGGTCTTCATGAACGCCTGCAAGAGCGCCTTCATTGCCCGCCTCCCTCCTGCTTAGCGCCCCTCTTGTCGAAGAGCGCACGGTAGGCCCGCGTCATGGTCGACGAGATGGGATGGTGGAACCTGCTCATCCTTTCTGCCGGAGATGCACGCTTTAATTTCTCCGCCTCTTTGTTGATGAACCTGCCTGTCTGTATGGCCTTGCCCAGCGAGATGGCGTTCACGGTACTCATGACGACCGTGCCCATCATGGCGAGGTTCTCTCCTGAGAGCAGGCGCGCGGCCACGATGGGCGTGCCCAGCACCATGAGCGCGAACGAGACATTGACCACCAGTATCCCCAGGTAGTCGTCCGTAGCCCCGGTCCCCGAGGTCCCGGCCATGGGATTCAAGGTCAGCCACACCCGTACCACCAAGCGCAGGAAGAAGGTCCAGGACGCGACCTGCACGGAGTTTGCCAGCCAGCCCCGCGTGACCTGCGAGGCCTTGTCATTGATCCCGCAGACCAGCGCGATGGGCCCGAACACGAAGAGCAGGCTCAAAAAGCAGGACTGGACCATGACCAGCACGTCTCGGATGGTCACCGCGGCCAAGCTGCTTATGAAGAGCGCGATGGCCTGTATCGAGGTGGCCGAGCGCACGAGTATGGAGAATACCGACCCGTCCGTGCCTGCCGTGCGCAGGCCCTCATTGAGGAAGTTCCCCCACTGCTGTTCACTCAGCATGGCGAAAGAGAGCAACTGGGAGGACTTGAGGATGAAGAAGAACAGCCTCGAATACGCGAGCAGAGCGGCTATGGTCAGGAGCGTGCGCACGAAGAAGCCGTTGTAGCCCGGACTCCCCTCGTCCTTCATGGCGCGCACATTCAACTGCATGATCGTAAGCGGGATGATGAATGCCAGCATGGTGAATGCGATTCCCCGCGTCACGGCCATCAACCCCGCGAGCTTGGCCGGTATGAGCGAGATATCCAGAAGCAGTCCCGGAGTCATTGGCGCCCCCCGGACGTGGACCTGCGCTCCACGCTCTTTCGCATATCGTCGATCGCCCTGCGCTCCTCATCGCCGCGGCGCGACTCGGCCGCGAGCTGCATGGACTGCAGCTGGATGATGCGCAGGTTGTCCTCGTGTATCTGGGTCAGCATCTGCACCTGTATGCCCGATGCCTTGGCCGAGAGATTGGCCGCGTCCTTGGGCGAGAGCCCATCAGCGCTCTTGGCGATATCCACGCCGGACTTCCTGTTGGCGGCCACGTTCTCCTGCTCGTCGGCTGCGTACTTCATGCTGTGCTCGACGCGCTGCTGCATTCCTTTGAAGAACTTATCCACGTCGGTATCGTGGTTGTTGGAGGTGGCCAGAAAGTCCTGGTAGTCCTTCCTGGCCTGATCGGCCGTTTCCTTCCCCATCTTTTCGGCCGCGGTCTTGAGTTCGGAGACCACGTTCTGGAATATCCCCCTCCCGGCATTGAGCTGCTTGAACTCCTTGTAGTAGCGCACGGACGCGTCGTAGTTGTCCTTCATGAGCTTGATCTGCTCTATGACCTTGAGCTTCATGAAGGTCTGGTAAGCCTCGTCCTTGGCGTACTGCGCGCCGCTGATGATCGCGTCCACGATGATGGCGTGCGCGGGCTGCGCGAAAAGAACCGGCAGCAGGCACAATAGGGCGGCTTTCCTCATGATCCCTCCGAGAGCTTCAGCAGAAGTTCCGGCTCGCTCAGGCCGGGACAGCGTGCGCGCAGGTCGTCTTCCTTAACGCGGTCACGCGCGTCGGTCGTGCAGATCCAGTAGTCCAGCGGGCAGGGCTCGATCCTGGCCACCACGGACCTGTCGCCGTATCTCACGAGCACGTCCGAGAACTCGCCCGGCTTGGACTGGAGCTGGCGCACCGCCTCGACCTCGTTGGCATTGAGGTCGAACTGGGCCAGCAGTTCATGGCCCTTGGTCAGCTTGAGCACGTACTTGATGTAGCTGTTGGCGATGATGGCATTGGCCGCTTTCGTATCCAGAAAGTCCTTGGGCGACTGCGAGATGGAGAGCACCGCGCCGTTGAACTTGCGCGCGGTCCTGTAGAGGCCCTCGATCAAGTCCGCGCCCACCTGGTCGTTGAAGAACTTCCAGCCCTCGTCGACTACGATGATCTTCTTGAGCCTGCGGTCGAGCAATTTCCCCCAGATGATGGAGCGGATGACGAAGAAGTAGACGCTCTGGAGTTCCGGGTGGTTCTCCAGGTTCTGCAAGTCAAAGACCACGAGCCTGCTCTCCACGTTCAGGCGGCCCGGCTTATTGAATAACCGTCCATACATTCCCGTAGTCCACAGCTCCAGAGCGTCCGCGAACTCCTTGGCCCGCTTCTGCTCGCCGGCCAGCTCCATGAGCCGCGCGCGCACGTCGGAAAGGAGCACGTCCGGCTTTTTCCCGTAGGCCGTCTTGATCGCCTTCTCCAGGAGGCCCTTATCCTGTGAGGAAAGCGTCTGATTCTCCCCCAGGCACATGCGCGAGACCAGGAGGATGAGATAGGCCACAGCGTCGTCGTCGAATACCCCTTCCGGCGCGATGTCGTCGCGCTTAGGGAAGGGGTTGAAACCGTATTTCTCGGAGAGTTCGACTTCCATGTACTCGCCCTCGAAGGCCTTGGCGAGCTTCCGGTAGGAGCCGCCCACGTCGATGATGACGACATGGTTGATCGGCGATTCGGCCATGTAGGCGCTGAGCAGGTAGTTCGTGGTGAAGCTCTTACCTGAGCCCGTGGTCCCCAGAATGAGCCCGTGCTTGGCAGGCAGGTCCGGGTCGAAGGGATCGAGCCCCAGCACCTCGCCCAGAGGAGTCTCCAGGAGCATGCGCTTCTCCTGGCTGCCGCGCCACGACCCGGTCAGCGGCAAGAGCCCGGCCAGGGCATCGGTCTGGACGTAGAAGTCCCGGTCACCCAGCGCTCCGTGTCCGGGGATCGCGGCCAGGAAATGCCGGAAGTGGCGCATGTCCGCGGCAGTGGCCTCGGCTGAGGCGAAGTCATGGAACGCGGCCGTTGCCGCGGAGGTCTTCTCGTGAAGCTCCCGCAAGCCCTTCTCCCGCACGAGCACCGAGAGCGAGAACGTGAAGAGCCGCTGGGCCGAGCCGCGTATCTCGGTGATCAGCTCGTCGATCTCCTGGTGCTTCTGCTCGGCCTCGTAGTTCTTGGTCCAGGCTGAGAAAGCGAGCGCGCGGGTGATGTTGTTCTTGAGCTTGAGCTCGGCCAGCGCGGACTCGGTGTCGAGCGCATGCAGGGTCAGGACTAGGTCGCAGTCCGGCCACAGGCCGTTGAGCAGGCGCTGGGTGTTCCCTGAATGGGCGGTCTCAGGCGGCCGCATGAGGGTCACTCCCCGGAAATAGGCGTCCCCGATCTGAACATGGTCGAACTCCTCTTTAAGCGGACTGAGCACGCACTGCTCACGCAGGGTCCGCAGAGGAGAGAGCCTCTTGAGGTCGAGCAAGCGCCCGCGCATTGGATTGAGCCGCTCGAACACCAGGTCCAGGGTCTCTTGCTCATCGAGCTTGCGGATGCGCATTCCCATGTTGCGCAGGCGTTCCTCGACGATCTGCTCCAGGCCGGAGTGCTCGCGCATGCGCTCCTCGTGCAGGCTGTGCGCCTGCTCTGTAAGCGGGACCTTGTAGACCGGGACCAGCGGGCTCATGAGCTGCTTGCGATTCTTCATGCGGCTGGTGACATAGAGGAAGTGCCTGCGCCGCTGTGTGAACTTCCCCTCCATGAACTCGCACTTCTTCCCGATAATGAGTTTGGAGAGCGCATCCGAGTCCTCGCGCAGGGCCAAGTGTCTGTACTCATCCAAGGCCCGCGCATCTCCCTTCCTCGCGCTGACCACGAACTGTAGAGTCGAGTCCGGCGGCAGGGCATTGAGGAACGCCCGGCTCTGCACGCAGAAGAGGTCCGCCTTGGACGGGTCCATGAGGAACGCGTTCTGCGACTCGAACTCATAGACCGTTGAGAAATCGAGGTTCACGCCCACCAGAACGCCCTCGCGCAGGCTCCACAGATTCAGGAACTGGGCCAGAGGCGGGACCTTGGGCCCGTGCAGGGCCTCGCGCATACGCGTGAGCCCCAGCTCGATCTGGTTCATGGCTTCCCCCGGCGCAACGGCGCCTCAGCCTCTTGCGTGCTGCTCACGCGCTTGAACCGGCTCGACAGGAGATATTTCAGCGCGATAAGGAGGTAGCCGTCCGGCTTGCCCTTCTTCACGGCTCGCAGGCCCGCATAGGCCGCGGCGATGATGCCCGCGTTGAGGAAAAGGCCCTCCCTGTTGAGCATGAACGCGATGAAGAAGACGAGTAGGAGCAGACAGCCATCAGCCAGCTCCAGGCCGAAGAGCTTGTCCACTGTGTTCACGTTCCGGTATATCCTTGTCGAGTCCATAAATTGTGCGCTCCGGCCCACTGCGGCCGGACCGGAGCGGCTTTTTCAGGCGCTTCCCAACGTGCCTTGGACCTTCTCCGCCGGCGCGTCCGCGCGGCGATCCAGCACGTCGAGCGCTTCGGCCTCCACCTCCCAGCCGGACTTCTCGCCCTCGCGCCAGGTGCGGATGCGTCCCTGCACGCGCACGGCGCTGCCCTTGCCCAGGCCCTCGCACTTCTCGGCCAAGCCCTGCCACGCGGCAACGGGCACGAAGGCCGTCTGCTGGCCGGGCTTGTTGCGCGGGCCGCGGTAGGTCCGTTCGACCATGAGCAGGAACCGCGTCACCTTGCGGTCCTCAAGCACGATCCTGGACTTGGGCGCGGTCGCGCATTTGCCCGACAGGCTCACCATGTTCTCTCCCTCATGCGGTGCGGTCTCCGTCTCTGCATGGGCGGACTGCTCCGCCCCGTTCTGCTTCTCCATCGTTTCCATCCTCCTTCGGGCCCGGCTCAGCCAGGGCCCGACGACATCCGCGGCAGGCGTCAAGGCCAGACTCAGCCTCCGGCCAGCCGCTTGAACAAGGCCACGAACGACTGCGACAGGAAGATCAACGCTCCCCCGCCGATGACGTAGCCCCCGCGCCTGAGCGCGTCCTGGTCGCCCATGGCCAGGCTGATGCCCACCATGATGACCCCGATGACGAATACGCCCGGTCCCAGCACGGTCACCAGCCAGTTGGCCGATGACTGCAGGAAACTCCCGAGCTGTCCCTCGTTGCCGCCGTACTGCGCGTAGGCGTGCGCCCCGCACAGGAGCAAGGGCACTCCCGCCAGCATCCTCGCTTGCATCTTTTTCATTGCCTCCTCCCGGGCGCAGCGCGCCCTTGAACTATTGGTTCTCATCACCGTGGCCCGCTGCGGTCCAGCCGCTCCAGCAGGGCGAGCGCGTCTGCATCGGACGCGTTGCGCCGCAGTATCTCGTTGGCAAGGTCCCGAGCCTCGTCGTCCGCGCGCTTGGCGCAGCGGACAGCGGCGAGGTAATAGAGCTTGCGAAGGTGCAGACGCTCCTTTAGCGTGAGCCCAAGCCCTGAGACGTATTCCTTGCGCAGGCTTTGCAGTCTGCCTGCCAGGGCTGCGTCCTGCGGATAGGCCCGCGAGAGCGCAAGCGCCGCGGCCAAAGCCTTGGCCGAGCGCGGCGACTTTGCCGCGAGTTCATCCGCCTTGCGCCGCAGAGCAGTGCCTTGCTCCGCGATCTCACGGCGCAGGCGCGAGACTTCCGAGGCCGTGGCCGTGCTTTGGAGCAGGGCCAAGTCCGAGACCGTGCGCTCGGCATCAGCAAGGCGTCCATCCTCGCGCAGACCAGCGATATCCCGCTCTTTTTCGGCAAGGACTTCCTGCGAAACACGAAGAAAGGCCTCCGGCTCCATGCGGCGGGTGAGCTTGGCGAGCATGCGCGCCTGCTCATCCCGGTCCGTCGGACGCAGGTCCAAGAGCCGGGCGATCAGCCGATACCCGTCCTCCTCATGGCCCGCGAGCATGGCATTGCCGGAGTCCAGCGCGTCGGTGAGCGCCTTGATCTTCTCCCTGCGCTGGATCTCCAGGACGCGCTTGTAGGCCGCGGACCTCTCCGCATCCTCGGGCAGCATGAGCGAGGCCAGCTCGAAGAGTTCAACCGCGTCCTCGGTGGAGGCTTCTTTGAGCTTCTCCTGCGCCTTGGCGTAGAACTCATCGGACAGGGCTTTTGCCCGGCCCTGCGCGCGGACGAACTCCTCGTCCTGCTCCTCCTGGGTCGGCGCGGGCGCAACGGTCTTGGGCTCGATGAACCTATAGGACAGCGTGAACCTGTGATTGAGGCTCATGGGCTTGTCCTCAAGCGCGTAGTCCACCGAGAACTTGCCGTCTCCGGTGAGAAACCCCAGGCCGCCGGATATTCCGTTGTCGAAGCCCGCGCGAAGGATGAGCATCTTCTGGATCGTGCAGCTCAGGCCCAGGCCGAAGTTCACCTCAGGCACGCCCATGACCTTGCGCAGGGAGAGGAACACCGAGCCCAGGTCGTGGCGGATGAGCCCGGACTTCGACGCCCGCGAGGAGAGCGCGAACGAGAGCCCGGCCCCGGCGCGGAACTCGCGCGGCAGGGTCTCGGTCTCTTCGGAGAGCTTGATGTGCGGCTCCAGCAGGTTCTTGGTGGTCAGGCCCAAGGACCAACTCGTCTGCCGCAAGCCCAGGATATCCTCGCCAGGGTACGCGGCCTTGAGGCCCGCGTCGAACCCGAATCCCCGGTCCTTGTATCCCGCCAGGTCGTAATCAAGGACATTGGCCGTTATTCCGGCTGACCAGCGTTCGCCCAGGCTTCTTGCGAAGCCCAGCATGTAGTCCGACTGCGTGGCGGACACGGTGGTTCCGGGATCGTCTATCGTGCTGCGCGAGACGATATTGCCGCGATTGAGCTGGATCGCGCCGAGCCCGAATGTTCCGGGCTTGGATGGAACCGTGAGCCCAATGAAGTTATAGCGAGCGCCGTCCAAGAGGAAGAGATGCTCGCCGCTGACCGTTCCCCCCGAATGAGCCAGCCCGGCCGGGTTCCAGTAGAGCGCCGTGGGGTCCGCAATCGAGGACTCCACCGCGCCGGCCAGGGCCGCGGCCTGCGCGCCCGGCCCGCGGCTCAGGAAGTGCGTGGCAGGAACGGTCCCCGCATAGGCCGGAAGCCCGCCCGAGTAGAGCGCCAGAAGCTGAAGGAGTAGTCTCATTATTTCACCACCAGCAGGTAGAACACCTGCTCCTCATCCGGGTCCTCGAAGCGGACCCGGCAGATATAACTGCCGTTGTAGAGCGCACGACCGTAACGATCCCTTCCGTCGAGGCGGATCTGGCTCACGCCGGGCGGGATTGCGGAGTACTCGCGGTCAAAGAGAAGCTCCTGCGTCTCGGAGTAGACCGATATCTTTGCGCGGGAATAACCCGAGGAAGGCGCGTTGAACACGATATTGGTGCCGCCGCGGCTCGGGCTGAACGGGTTGGGGTAGTTGTAGGCCTTGGGAAACCCCGAGGCCGATGAGAGCGAGAAGCTCTGAACAGTCGAGGCGCTGGCCGCGCCATAAGGGTTCTCGGCGACCACGCGGACGTAATAGGTGTGGTAGAAGTCCAACTGCGAGAGCGTGAGCCGGACTTCGTTTGTCGCCTCGTCGGAATCCACGCGCGCATTGGCCGATGCGGAGGCGATGGACCGGCCGTCGCTGTTCTGGAGGACCTTGGCCACCACGGACATGTCCTGCGGCGAGCCGCCCAGGTAGACCGTATAGGTGATGGGATCGTTCTGCGGCGTGGAGACGGGCTCCCAGCTCACCTGCACTTGGTTGCGCATGGTCTGGATAAGGGGCGAGATGCCCTTGAGCTTGGCGGCCTGTGGCGGCTCATTAAGGAAGGCCGCGTAGAGACTCCGGGTTTCTCCCTCGGTGGCCGCGCCGAAGCTGTCCACGCTGAGTACTCGCCAGTACAGCGTGGTCCCGTACTGGAGCGGCAGGTCGTAGCGCGGGATCGATCCGCGGTAGACCTCGGACAACGCAGAGCTGGAGATTCCCACATCAAGCCGGTACTCCACGGGATCGTTGTCAGGATCGCCGGAGTCCTGCCAGTCGAGCGGATAGGCCGCGGCCCGAGTTGACACGGACGCCGGGGCCAGGTATTTGACCGGCCGCGGCGGCTGATTGCGCAGATGCGCGATCCAGCTCAGCCACGGACCCGTGGATGCGCCGCCGTAGGCGTCCATGGCCGTCACCCGCCAGTAATAGGTGGTCTCGAACAGGACCGGCTGACTAAAGCGCGTTTCAGACAGGACTGCGCCGGGCCAAGTCCGCGTAGCCGTGCGCACGTCGAGCACATAGGACACGGGATCATCGTCCGGGTCCAGGGAGTTCGACCATTCCAGGGAAAGAGCGGGCGCGGAATCGTGCAGGTATGCGGCGGCTGCCGTGGACAGATAGACCGCAGGCTCGGGCGCGGAATTGCGGAACGCATGGAAGTAGCTCTGCTCGGCAGGCCCGGACATGGCGCGCAGAGCGCCGTAAGGGTCTTGGACCCGCACGGACCAGTAGTAGGTCGTCCCGAATGAGAGCCCGGAGACGGAATACGCTGGAGTCTGGGTCCGGGCGATCACCGTCGAGGTGGACTCCCCGGCCGCGCGCCAGGCAAGCTCATAGACCAGCGGGTCCTCGTCCTGGTCTGCTGAGGCCTGCCATGCAAGCAGAACCGAGCTTTCACGAGTCGAGGCCGAGCCCGTCCCCTTGAGCACGCTGAAAGCGCCGGGCACGCTGTTCCTGAAGTTGAGGTTGAAACCCACCACCGGCGCGGTCGCGGTCTGCAAGGAAAGGCCGAGATAGGAGTCCTGCGCCAGGACCTGCCAGTAGTAGGTAACGCCGAAGACCAAGGGCTCGCTACTGAGGCCTGCCTGGTCGGATGCGCCGGCCAAGGCCATGCTCGAAGGCGAGGTCCCCATGCGGACCGTGTACATGATCGGGTCCCCGTCCGAGTCGCCGGAGGCCTGCCAGGCAAAGGCCGCGGCCGAGGAATGCTGGACCCAGGCGGCCAAAGGCCCGGTCTCTGCCGGGACCGAGGGCGCGCCGTTGTAGATGTAGCGCTTCAAGGGCCGCTCTCCGGTGGAGCCCAGGTAGAGGATGCGGGAATCCCAGGCGCCGGCCGCGCTGAAATCCGCGGCGAACACGGCCAGGGGCGTTCCGTCCGGGCCGAGCTTGATGATCGATACTGGACAACCCAAGCCGGTGCACACGGATTGGCCGACATAAAGGTTGGAGGATGCGTCCGTCCAGAGCATGCGCGGCGAGAAGTACCCGCCCCACCTCGATGCTGGAACCGCGAGGACTTGGTCGCCGCTCTCGGAGAGCTTGAGCACTTGGCCGCAGTCGCCATCCGCGACAAAGACTCCTCCCTGCGGGTCAGCCGCGATCTGTGAGGGCGTATAGCAGCTTCCTGCTGTGAGGCTGTCGCCGGGCAAAGGGATCGAGGCCAGGGAATTGCCTTGCATATCGAACCGGGCGACGGTCCCAAGAGTTCTTTGCGAGGGACCCTGCGAACAGCCGACGCACTGCATGTAGAAATACGAGACGGTATGCCGGTAGGCGAGATAGACCCGGCCTCCGGCCTTGTCTATGGCAGAGGAGAAGTAGGTGTAATTGGCGTTGATGCCGAAGCTCGCATCACTAAGGAACGTCCCTGTGTTGCTGAAGCGCCTGAGCAGGAACCCGCTTGCATGGTCCAGGATGTCCACGGTACCGGAACCCTCGACCGCGAATGCCGCTGGAAATGAGAGACCGGTATCGAAGGAAAAGAGCGGATCCAGGTTATGCGGCCTGTATCCCCGGACCTGATAGGTCGTTGCCCCCGGCGGCAGGCCCAGGACATAGAGATTGCCCACCGCGTCCGTGTCCACGCCCGCGATGGACGAGAACGGCACGCTGAAGTCCGCTTGCTGGAAGTAATTCCCGGCGAATAGCGGCCCAGGCAAGGCCAGGAACAGCGCGGCAATGAGCGGTATTTTCATGAGCTTCTGACTCCTGATTTGACGTATTCCCTGCCTTGCTGGCCGGGTCTGAGCGCTGAAGCGAGGTCCAGGCCCTCATGCACAGGGGCCTCGACATCGGGCAATCGCGGCGGCGCTTCCTTTATAAGGGGGTAGACCCGGGCCGTGCGCACCAGGCAGTCCTGCTGGCCGGGCGCGAACACGAGCGCGGTCCCTGGCGCGAGGTTCTTGAGCTTGTTGGGGTGGATCTTGAAGTGATCCACGCCGCGGCGCGACATCTGACCTGTGCGGCGCGCGCCCAGAATCCCGCTTTCCACGCGTTCGGTGTCCTCGAACGTGGTGTAAGTCCCCAGGATCGAGGACCAGAACTCCGCGTCCTCCGGGTCAGGGGTGCGGAAACAGATTTTGCAGCCAGAGGTGTTGTTGAAGACCGCGGAATGGAACGCATCAACGTCCATCCCCTGGACCTTCTTGAGCTGGCCCAGGTCCTGGTGCGAGAGCGTGGTCCAGAACTTTGCCGAGCCCACGGTCGCGATGAACGAGGCGAAGGCCGGGGTCGCGAACTCGGAGAACTCGTCCAAGATCACGGCAGCCGGGCCCGGCTTTTCCAGGGACTGCTGACGCCAGGCCGCAATCGAGAGCAAAGCCGAGATCAGCATCCGGCCCAGGGGATTGGCCATGACCTGCAGGTGGCCTATGGGTATGGCGAAGTAGGCGAGCTGGTTCTTGGCGAAGATTTCCTCAAGCCGTATGCGCGGGGCATAGGTGTTGAGGAGCTTCCCCAGCGGCCCGGTCGTCCAGGGCCTGATGGCGGAAGTCAGGGCCGTGGTGTCCGGGCTTTGCTCGAACTCGTGCATGGCCGCATCCACGACTGCCGGGTCCTTGCAGAGCTGGAATGCGCGCTCGCGGCATTCCTCATGGGCGAAGTACAGGAAGCAGTCGCGCAGGGTGAACTCCAGGCCCGTGTTCCAGAACACCTCGGCCATGTTCTGGATCTTCGAGTAGTCCACGGAGCGGTAGTAGTCCTGGCCCTCCCCGGAGGAGGTGGGCTCGCGGCCGATGACCCGCGCGATCTGATTGGCCAGGGCCGTGGCGTCCTGGCCGGGCAGGGCGCGGATGGGGTTGAAGCTCATGGAGCGCGAGTCCTGCGGGTTGAAGTAGCGCACGTCGGCCTCGCGGCCGCAGAGCTTGGCCAGGGTCAGGAACTGGTCGAAGTCGCTGCGGTCGCCCTTGGCTTCCATGAAGAAGACCGGCATGCCGCGGCGCATGTCCTGGCCGGCCAGGCTGAACAGAAACTGCGACTTCCCGGAGCGCGTAGGTCCCACGACCTGCATGTGGGCCTCCCGCGAGCGGGCATCCAGCAGGACCTTCCGGCTGGGCGCGGCCATGCCGATGAAGGTCCCGGTGTCCTTGCCCGCGGACGCAAGGCAGGCGGCCAGGGCCGGGTCGAGGTCCTTCATATTCCCCGGCTGGTCCCAGCCCGCGTTGCGTTTGCCGGCGAGCTTGGCGAAAGCGAGCAGGATGCCGGTGAGGAAGCCGAATCCGCCCGAGAAGCAGAGCCAGGCCCGGCGCAAGGCCGCGGCTTGCGGCTTGGAGAGGCGCTGGCCGGGCCTGCCTGCGTGCACGGCCTGCTCAAGGGCGGACAGGGGCATGAACGTCAGGGACACGGCCAAGCAGATTCCCAGCAGGGTCGCACCGGATTTCCGGCAATCCCTGGCTAAAAGGAAGAACCCGGCCACGGCCACCGCGCTTATGGAAAGGAACAGGATCGGGCTCATGAAGGGACCCCCGTGTCAAAGGCGACATCGTGCTTGGCGGCTGCGGCGTGCTGGTGGACAGTTGGGGCCGCGCCATTGGCCGGGACCAGCTCGACTTCACCGCCGCGGTATCCCACGAACGGACCCCGGCCCAGCGAGGACTTGAAGTCTTCTAAGTCGCAGACGTAGATATGATCCGCCATGAGCTTCCTGGCCCTGCGCAGCAGCCGACCAGCCCCGCCAGGGAAGCAGGTGATGTAGAGCACCACGGAATTTCTCGGGAACTCCCTGCGGTAAGCGCTCCACGTCTTGGCATAACGATCCGCCGACTTCTGGGTCCGCTCGATCTCAACGGCCTTGGGTTGCTCCTCGTCCTCGATCCATAAATCAGAGAAGCCCTGCTCGTTTCTCCGGACCTTCACGTTCTTCGCGCTGGCCAGATATCGTTCCAGCTCAGTCCACACCCGCAGACCCAGAAGCTCGCTCAAAACCAGCCCGACCGCATTGACCACCAGCTCATGCCTGACCAGAGACTCCGCTATTTCCCCACCGCAGGCAGGCAACGCATTCAGACCATGTTTGCGCAGAACCTTATGCCCCGGAACCGCCAAGCTGTAGAGATTCAGCAGGTTTATATAGGTAAGAGACTTCACAAATCCCCCCAGCTCCAGCTCCTTCAAAACCCTGTATGCCGTCCCCCCATAGTCCTTTCTGTTGAAAGAATTAAAAAACCGTTCGACCCTCTTCCCCTCCCCAACTTCTCTATGAAACACCAGTCCATCCAACTGTCCTACACTCAGAACTCCCCACCTCTCCAAACTTAAAAGTACTTGGAGATCCCTTTGATTCCATCCCTCATCAGACACTCTCAACTTCCTTTCTTTGGACATTTTCATCTTGTCCTTTCGCTGCCCTTAGCCCGCCAACCTCCTGACCATGCTCCCACCTCAGACCACATATTTACTGTGGTTGTGGGGGCGTGGTCAGGAGGAATAATCGCGCTTGCGCGATGGTAAGGCGGGCGAAAAGGGCAGCGAATCATTGCGTTTTTCCTCACTTCACCCAACGGGGAACCCTTCGAGCATGCTCGTAGAATTGCTAGAAGGGTTTCCCTCGTTGGATTGCTCATGCCTTGCCCTCGATCTTGGGCTCCACGCCGCTCTTCGCGTAGTGCTGGATCGCGTCCGCGACCAGGCGACTGCGGCTCAGATCATGGCCCTGCCTCATGAGCTTGAGCCGCTGTTCGTCCAGCATGACCACGTCCTTGAGCGGCAGGTAGAGCTGGATCTTGATGTAGCGGGAGAGCTTGGAACCGCGGCCGTCCTGGCGGCTCGACACCCCCCCGTCCGTTTCTTCCAAGGCGCCCAAACCCGACTCCTCATCCGGCCCGACCGTGCTCTTTTCCATCTCTCCTCCCTAGGTGCGGCGCAGGTGGGGATGCGTTCTCCCCGAGTTTTTCCGGACTGGATACCCGGCTGCCCGCAAAGTGGCCCCTCACTTCCTATTCCGGTGAGGAGGCCAATTCCGCACATTTTCAGAGTGACCGGGCCCAATCACGGCGCTTGATATAGCGCCATCGCGGGTCGGCCATGGCGGCTTTGACCAAGCCGCTGTACAGTGAGGTTTCCTCCCGCTTGATCAGGATTTCGAGCGGGTCCTGGTCGTCTTGGCGGTGGGACGGGAAGTCTACCCCGGTCACGGTTTCCTCGGCCTCGCCATCAGGGCAGGTCAGCCGTTCCTTGTTGGGAGCCGCCAATGCCTCAAGGGATTTGAACCGAGCTTGGGCCACATTCCGGGCTTCCAACAAGTTACGGGCGTTCATCTTCAACGCCCGGAAGAAGTAATGGATGCTGGTCTTGTCCGTGAGGAGTTCTATGTAAGTCTCGGAAACAACTTGCTCCGCGAGTTGGCAATTCTGCGTGACTCGCAAGGCAAACTGCAGCGCGTCCCTGTGGTTGGCGTCGATGAAGCCGGCGATCTCCTCGCGCCGCTCGGTCTCGCGCAGGGCCTTCTCAACGTAACCCGCGGCGTACTCTTCCCAGGGATTGGCGGCTTCCCAGCGGCAGCGCTCGCGGCGCAGCTCATGCAGTCGTTCAAGCAAGGACGAGAGGATCTGCTTGCGGCTCGGATCGGCAACGGCGGGTTCTACGGGTGCGCCGATGTTCTCGGCAAGGACGGCTTCCTTCTCTGCGGCGGGAGCGGCAACGGCGGAGACGGCGGTGGTTTCAGGGGCCATGAAGGCACCTTCCCTTCACCAGCCTCCGGTTCTCGGTCAGCTAAGCGATTGGTTTTTAAGCTCCAGGCTGTGCCTGGATGCCTTTGCCGAGACCGCACCTATGGCCTTGCCGTCAGGCCGGGAAGACCTTCCCCGGGGACGACCGGCCGGCTCTTTTTCAAGAGCCCGAGGGATTTCACCTCTCCCCTTTCGGGACCTGGCGCGGGCGAGCCCGCGCGGGTTGCGGAGTACGAGTCTCAGCTCCGACCAAGCCGAACCGCTATGCAGTCCGACTCATATCCCATGCAGAGCAATATTTATGCCAAGGACGGATGGAGCCGTTTCGTGGCGTGGGAATATACAGGCTGTTTTATTGAGTTGTTGGGCGAATAAAGAAGGAATTACCGAGGGGACGTTTCAAATGAAACGACTATCTCTCGGATGAAATTCCAAAACACATCAGCAGGGAGAACCTATGCGCGCTGCCCAGCTCGCCCATGGGGGCTGTGATTTTAAGGGATGACCCGGATGATGTAGGCGAAGTCTTCTTTCTGGGTCGGGTCGGCCGGTTGTTTCGCCCACAGCTTGAGGTAGAACACGGTCGGCTTGTCTCTTTGCTCCACCTTGACGATGCCGTCGGGGTCGTTGGGCGAGAGGTTGTTCTTCCCATAGTGCCCGACATGGAAGAAGCCGTGATTGCTGTAGACCGAGCGCGAGATGTTGCCCTCCGAGGAAACAGCGCTGAAGTCCAAGTTTTGGGAGCGCTCTCTGCTGAGGTGGGCGTACGTCAGGCCGGCGTCGAAGGCGTTGACCATCCATATCCGGACCGACCCGTCGGCATTCTCACCCGAGAATATCTGGCGGAAGAATCTCGCGGCAGTTTCTCCAGCATAGGTCTCCGTGATGCTCCCCGTTGAGTATCGCACGTCTGGATAGCCGGAGTTCAGCAGGATCGGATTGATGTACGGGGCCTGGCACAGAGTGATGAGCAGGTACGGGTTGCGGATGTAAAACTGCGCGTCCTCCACCCAATCTTTCCCGAAGCTGATGCCGCCGTAGATTTGCCCGCGAGGACCATTGAATGGGTCGTAATCCGAAGGGAAGATGTTCAAGAAAGAGTACTCCGCGACCTTCTCCTTCCTGAACGCCATGAACTGTTCCCGGGTCATCGAGGCCAAGGATTGGGCGGAGGCGACCCATATCCGCGCCCCGCCGATGAAAGGCTTGAATCCCTCCTGCGCTTGCTCCGCGCCTTGGCCGGGCTTGAACATCTTCGATCGGAAGATGAGCAAGGTCGCGCCCAGGACGGCAAGCAGCGCAAGCAGGAGGCGAAGGTTTGTGAAAGATTCCCGCCCGGAGGCTGCAGGAACAACGGGCTGCGCCTGAGGCGCTATTCTTTTGAGGACTTCATAGCACAAGCCGCAATAGCCGACGTCATCAGCGTTCTCGTAACCGCATTTCGGGCATTTCATGGGCGCTCTTGAAAGTTTGGCCGCTCGAAGCCATTCTAGGACATCTTTTTCAGAAGCGCATCCTCAGGGAGAAGCGGTGCGCGCTACCCAGCTCGCCCATAGGAACCGCGGCGTAGTCAAAGCCCCAGGCCCCGCCTTGCAGGCCCAGACCCAAGGTCAGGCCTTTGGCGGCCTCGAAGTCCGAGCCCCCGGAGATGGATGACTGCGTGGAATAGCCCGCGCGAAGGAGTACGCCTTTCATCAACCGATACTCCCCCCCGAAGCCTGCGTCATTGCCCGCGCCGCGCGGGCTGTTCGTCCACTCCGCGGCCAAGGCATGGCCTGCCTCGAACTTGTAGGCCGCGCCGAAGGCTAGGCGCAGGGGCAGATCGTTTCTCTCCCGGTCGAACTTCATCCCGGGCCCCGCGTTGCGCAGGGCGGCTGCCAAGGTCCAAGCGCCCAGGTGTTTGCGGGCTCCCGCGTCCAGGGCGAAGCTCTGCGCCTCGGCTGATGCGATATGGCTGCGCAGGTACTTCACGGCCAAGCCGATATCCGCGAAGTCTTCCTTGCGGCCCAGGCCGAGGCTTATGGCTGCGTCGGAGGCCTGGAAGCTCCCGGTCGGATGTCCTTGAGCATCCCTGCCGTCTAAGGCAGGCTGGCTCAGGTAGGTGGCGCCCGCAGCAAAGGTTCCCTTGCTTGTCGGATGGGCATAGGCCAGGAAATCATCGCGGATGCCCTGGGTAAGTTCGGCATGGCTCGCGGAGACCTCCCGCTTCTCCAGCACCGCCAAGCCTGCGGGATTCCAATAGAGTGCTGAAGAGTCATCGGCCAGCGCGGTGTACGCACCGCCCATGCCTAATGCCCGTGCGCCTACGCCGATATTGAGGAAGGACGCGGTCTCAGAGGCGACCGCGCTCATGGCGCACAGCACGGACAAAAGCATGAACAACAACGCCGATATCTTCGTCACCCCGGCGAAAGCCGGGGTCCAGCTTCTGGATTCCGGCTTCCGCCGAAATGACGAGCGGGCAACGGAAGAAATCATCGGGCCATTGGGCAGGAGTGTCGTCATTTTACCACCCCCACGCGGCCGGATGCTCGCACGTCCGACTGCCCTGCCTTGCGCGCGGTGATTACGTAGACGTACACCCCGGACCCGACTCCAGATACGTCCCAGACGTGGTCATATGTGAACCGGGCTCCGGCGCCGTTCCCGTCGTCAAAGGCTCCTCGATCTGTGAACGCCGATGAGGAGTGGATCTTCCTCCCGGCTAGGTCATAGACATGGATCTCCAGGCTGTCCGCCAAGCCCGGCTGCATGCGGAAGGTGACCGCGTTTACGCCGCGTACGGGGTTCGGGAACGCATAGCTCCCCTTGAGGCCGAAACTTGCGTCGGCTGCGGCCACACCGATTCCTGTTCCCCCCGCGCCGAGCACTTGGTACACGGAGAAATGGTCCGTCTGCGCGCTCACGGTCCCGGCATCCGGGTCCACCACGGAGTCCAGAGCCTCCCAATCCTTGGTGTCCGGGTTCCAGTAATGAACCTTGAGCGATTCTTCCTTCATGCCCAGGCTTGTGATTCGGGCATGGTCGTAGGCCAGGGTGATGGTCACAGGCTTCTCGAATGTCGTGCCCGTGGGGCCGTATTCCACCTCAGAGGATACAGCCGCCAGTCGTTTCGCGCGGCGCTTGCCTTCTTTTGATTCAGAATCCTGCGCAGCGTCAGGTGCCGAGACCGTGATCTCCAGCGGAGAACTCAGCGCGGCTGGAGGCACGCGCACCGAGGTCCCGTCGTCGCGCTCGATCTTGCCGCCGTCCTCGACGCTCACTGTGCGCGAGACCGGTTCATTGGAGAGGACTGGCCCACTTGCCGAGCTTTCTCCTCCTTGCGCGGCAGCGGACATCCTGTGGCCGTGGGGGTTCTCGTGCGCGTTGCCCGTCGGCAGGACATACTTCACGAGGCGGTCATGCCCGGAGTCCGCCACCCACAAAGCGCCATCCGGTCCGATGGCTGCGTCTGCCGGATCGCTCAGGTAGCGCATCCAGCAACGCTCCCACTCAGTCGCTCTGCTCCTGGGGCCGATGCTCAAGAGCTGTTTCCCGTCCGGATCGTATTTGTCGATGCGGTCCATGGTGCGGTCGGCCACATAGAGCGCTTGTCCGCGGTCGACCGCCGCGCCGCGCACGCGGCCCATGTCGTTGGTGGTCTTGAGCAGGGTCCCCCCGCGGCTATAAAGCCTAACCGTCCGGTCCTGCC
>JBAZUV010000021.1:0-80943 GCA_041661185.1 Elusimicrobiota bacterium | reverse complement strand
GTCTGTCGATGTCTTTGCCGCTCATGTTCAGCCTCGCTTCCATGTCCACGTTTGCCCCCCAAGTAGGGAAGCGAACATGACATTTCTACTTTCGCAGAACATGACATATCAACTTTCGCGCGACAGGAGCGTGTCATCCGATTACGAAAAGGGATTGCTCGACGCGCTCCTAGCCCGTCGGACTCAAAAAAGCGAGAATGGCCTCATGCTCCGTGGATTCGCCTTCGCGCGGGAACTGCGCTCCGTGTTCAAGCTGGCCGCTCCCATCGTGCTCCTGCAGACGGGACTCATGCTCTATGGGACCGTGGACACGCTGATGGTCGGCCGCCTGGGACCCCACGCCATCGCCTGCGTCGGGCTCTGCGGCTCCACCTATTTCCTGCTATTCATCCTCGCCATGGGACTGCTCTTCGGCATCGACCCTCTCTCTTCGAAAGCGCACGGAGCCGGCCGGGACGACCTTTGCGCGGAAGTGCTCGTGCACGCCGTGCTCATGGCCCTGCTCGCGAGCCTGCCCATCTTCGCCCTCCTCTCCAACGCCGGCCGTCTCTTCGCGCTCTTCCGGGTGGATCCCTCGGTGGCGGCCATGGCCTCGCAATACATGGGAATACTGCGCTGGTGCCTGTTCCCTGGGCTGCTCTTTGCGGCCTGCCGCCATTATCTGCAGTCGCAGAGCATCACCCGGCCTCAGTTGGCCGCGGTGGCGATCGGGAACATCTTCAACATCGTCCTCGTGCGCGCGCTCGTCTTCGGGAAGATGGGGCTCCCGGCCATGGGAGTGATGGGCGCGGCCTGGGCCACGCTCTCGTCCTATACGCTCATGTTCGCCATCACGGCCGGCGCATCCGCCCTGCGCGCCCGCGGCACGGGCTTCCGCTGGCGCGGCTTCCAGCCGGCCACGGCGCGCGAACTCCTGCGCATAGGCCTGCCGGCCGGCGCGCAGATGTTCGCGGAGATGGCGGCCTTCAGCATCGCCACGCTCCTGGCCGGACGCATCGGCGCGACAGCCGCGGCCGCGCATCAGATCGTCATGAACCTCTCGAGCATGACCTTCATGATCCCCCTGGGGCTCTCGCATGCGGCCGCGGTGCGCGTAGGGCAAGGGCTCGGCCGAAAAGACCCTCGCGCCTCGGCGGGTTCCGGGGACGCGGCCCTGCTCATGGGCATCGCCTTCATGTCGATCATGAGCCTGCTCTTCTTCCTGTTCCCGGAACCCATCCTGCGCGCCTACAGCCATGATCCCGAGGTTCTGCGCATCGGCAAAAGCCTGCTCGCGGTCGCGGCCTTCTACCAGGTCTTCGATGCAACGCAGATCGTCATGACCGGGGCTCTGCGCGGCTTAGGCGAGACCCGGCGCTCTTTGCTGGCCAATCTCATCGGGCACTGGTGCGCGGGCATCCCGGTGGGGATCTTCTTCGCATTCTCCCTGGGCTGGGGGGCGCTGGGGCTATGGATCGGACTCTGCGCCGGACTTTGCCTGGCCGCGGTCCTGGTCTTGTTCTTCTGGGTGCGACTCACCCACCCCTTCCGCCGCGAAACCTTTCCTCGACAGGAATCCTTGCCTGCAGGGGAGACGAAAGCCGCTTGCGGCGCTTAAGTCCCCGCTGGGAGATGAGTTCCTGGGTGCGGCAGGAGCAATAATAGGCGGAAAGCCGCTTCGCGTTCTTCAAAGAAAACAGCAGGAGCTCCAAGGCCGCGGCCTCGCCGCCGAGCACGGGCCTCCAGAGCAGATGCGAGGACCCCCGATCAGCGGAGGAATGCCCCTGGCCATGGATCTGGGAGGAATTCTCCCGGCACTCGAAGAGTTCATGGATGTTCAAGAACGGCACTCCAAGCGCGTCCAGGTCCAAAACCATGCGCTCAAGCTCCCGGGCAAGAGCCGGCACCGCCGGGATCTCCACGGTCGTATCAGGGAAATGTTCGAGCGCGATGCGCACCGGCCCAAGCTCGAAGCCGTTGGCCGCGAGATTGAAGCGCAGAGAGTCTACGCCTGCTTCCTTCAATTGCAGGGCGGACTCACGGGTCAAGAGGTCCCCATTGGTATAGAGGTCCAACCGCAGGCGCTGGGGCAGCGCACGAAGAGAGCGCACCAGCTCCAAGGTCCGATCGAGCTTGAGCAGGGGCTCCCCGCCGCTGATGCCGATGCTTCGCAGATGATAGCGGGCGACGATCTCCACCGCCTCCTGGGACGTACGCACGGGCAAGCCGTGCACCACGGTCTCATCCGTCCTTGGGCGGTGGTTGAAGCAGAAGAAGCACTCCCGCGTGCAGAGCCCCGTCACGTAAAGATTCGTGCCCTTCCCGGCCAGACAGCCGCGGCAGCCCGGAGGCAGATGCCGGGCGTAAAGCGTCCGATCCGCGAGGCTGCCGCGGATGCCCCGGACGCGCAGTTCCTCAAGCAGTTCCGGAACCCGCGCGTCCTGATCCTGCTGCGCGGAAACCTCCGCGCGCGCAGGAGAACGCAGGCCGTCGGCCTTGCGGGCATACCAGGAAAGATCGTCTCGTTCCTTCACGGCTTCGAGTATATCAAGATGCACCGGGCCACGCGCCTCTCCATGGCCACGCGGCCGCCGGAGGTGCGCACCACGAAGGCGGGCTGTCCTTGCTCGAGCACGAATTCCGCGCCCGGAGACAAGCCGAGCGCGAGCAGACTGCGAGTATCCGCATCCTCCGGAGTCTGCACGGAATGGACCACGGCCGGCGACCCCGGAAGCAAGGTGTCCAGCGTGCGGACATCGTTCATATCATCCCCCCAGCGCCTTCCAAGCCGCGTTCACAAGCGCCGCGGCCCCGATGGAATAAGCCAGCACGAAGCCCGTGGCGAACAGGCAGAATCGCAGGCCGCGCTCGCGCAGCATGAGCAGCCACTGCGCGGCGCACGGCAGGAAAAGCGTGATCGCAGTCAGGCTCACGGCCGTCTGGCGATCATCGAGCAGGCCCTGCCGGTGGAGCTGATAGAGCCCGGCCGCGCCGTAATCCCGCCGCAAGAATCCGGTCAGGAACGCTCCCGCGGACTCAGGAGGAAGCCCGAGCAGTCCGCTCAAAAGCGGCCGCAGGCCATGCTCCAGCCGGGACAGCGCGCCGGTGCGGTCTAAAAGGAAGAGCGCCAAGGTCGCCAAAGCGAAGAGCGGAATGATCTCGCGCAGATACCATTGGAGCCGCAGGCCCGTCTTGCGCAGAACATTGCCCGGAAGCGGCCTGCGCATGGGCGGGATCTCCATGATAAAGGAAGCGGCCGCCCCCGGCAGCAGCCTGGAAGCGGCCCAGCCCACGCCCAGAAGCGTGGCCGCCATGACCCCGAGCCAGGCCCAAAGCACCGCGGGCCCGGAACCGCCCGCCATGCCGAGCATGAGCCCCAGCTGCGCCGAGCACGGCACGGCCAAGGCGAGCAGAAGGCTGGCCAAGAGGCGCTCCCTGCGAGTCTCCAGGATGCGCACGCTCACAACGGCCATGGAGCCGCAGCCCAGGCCGAGCAGCATGGGCAGCACGGCTTTGCCGTTGAGCCCGATCATGCGGAAAAGCCGGTCCGTGATCACGGAGAAGCGCGGCAGATAGCCGGAATCCTCCAGCAGGCTGAATGCCAGGAAAAACGTCGCGACCACGGGCAGGATCAGGGCCAAGGCATAGGTCAAGGCCATGGTAAACAACCCGTAGGGTCCCACGAGCAGGTCCTGCATGAAGGACCAAGGCAGGGCATGCCGGACAACGGACTCGACGGGAGGAAGTATCCATGCGCCGAAGACCCGATCTTGGAGAAAGTCCGCGATGACCTGGGCTCCGAGCACCCCGACAAAGAGATAAAGGCCGGCCGCGGCGAGCAGGGCGGCCAAGGGACCGCTCCAAGGACCCAGCGCCCAGCGGCCCAAGGTCTCGCCGAAACCCGCGCCCTTGCCGAGCGCGCCCTCTCGGCGCCGGACATGCAGGGCGGCCAGCTCGCGGCTGCGCTCCCGCGCGGAACTCAAGAAAAGGAAAGAGGGGTTGCGCACGAACTCCCTTCGCGCGGCCTCGATCTTCGGCAGATCCTCTTCCTCCAGAAGGCCCTGTCTCACGAGCGCCTTGCGCAGGCCCTCATCGGAAGTGAGCGCCAGAAGGACCCAGCGCCGGGCCCTCTGCGGCAGTTCCCGCTCCAGGCGCGAAGCCGCGCGCAAGAGCTCGGGAGGCAAAGGCGCGGGCACGCTCGATCCAGGCGCCCGTGAGCGCAGAATCGCCTGGACATCGGCGAGGCCTTCGCCCGTGAGCGCGGATGCGAGAAGGACCGGCACGCCCAAGGCCTCGGAAAGCCCCCCGGCATCGATAGCAAGCCCTTTTTCGCGGGCCTCGTCGCAAAGGTTGAGGACCAAGGCCTCGGGAGCGCTGATGCGCGAGAGTTCGAAGAAGAGCGTCAGAGAGCCTTCCACGTCGCAGGCGCTGCCGACCTGGATGATGCCTTCCGCGCGCGCCTCCAGCACGGCGTCGCGGGTCACGGCCTCATCCTCGGAGCGCGCGCTCAGGGAGAGCAGGCCGGGCGCATCCACGAGCTCCAAGCCCTGCGCGCGCGCGGCGAGCAGCTCCAAAGTGGTCCCGGAATAATTGGAAACGTCGGCATAGCGGCCGGTCCACGACCCGAAAAGCGCGGATTTCCCGACATTAGGCCGCCCCACGAGCAGGACGCTGCGCAGGAGACTTTTAGAGGCCCGCAGGGTCGGCATATTATTGAAACCTTGTTTCAATAATAGCACGCCCGAGCCGGAAAAGCAAGGCCTACTCGTCTCGACCTCACCCATAAGAACAGCGGGAGGCGCGCAGGGGATGCACTTTCCCGCTCCCGTAGAGGGGGGCCCCGTCATCGCCCGAGTTGCTCACGCCGCGGGTTTGGGGGGAACTGGTTCCCAGGGGCGCGGGGGAAGGGAGAGGGCATCCCCTGCTCGTCGAGTCCCGCTAAAAAATGGGTGAGGTCAAGCTACTCGTCGATCGTCACTTTGAATCTGACCGCCAGCTCATCCGTCTCGCAATCGACGGTCACATCCTTCCCATCTATGCCGGTGCAGCCGGTCTCATCCGGGCATTTGTCCCCCGGATGAGGAGGGCTCCCCGATGCGCTGAGATTGTTCCATTCCGTGAATTTCTTCACCATGCAGGCCTCGAGAATGTAGCGCGCCCTGTCGCTCTTGCGGGTCCTGTACAGAGCTTGGTAATTCTGGAAGATCATGCGGATGAGCCCGCTGGCCAAGACCATGAGCACCGCGCAGATGACGAGCACCTGCGCCAAGGCGACGCCTCGGCGAGAGGAGAAACGCAGTCCGGCAGTCCCTAGGCTCATGGGTCCTTCAGATTCGTCCTGCTCATCTGCCCCTGGAACGAGGAATCCGCGGTCAAAGACAGATCGCTCTTGAGAGCCTTGACGTCAGGATCCGCGACATTGTCGCCGTGAAAAGTCAGGACATAATTCACGCGCACCTGATTGTATTGCGCGGACTTCTTCGAGGTCGCTTCCCGAGAGAAATATTTCTTGTCCGGCGTCGCCGGATCGACATTCGTGGCCAAGAGCTCCCGATTGGCCCCGTCGCCCCCGCATGCAGCGGGCACCGCATCCGATTTCTTGCCTTGGTAATAAAATAAGCAAGGCGGCCTTGCCCATGAGGCGCTCCCATCATGCTTCAGGCATAGGCCTCCTTCAGTATCCTGGATGCAATAATGGAACCAGTGCGAGAATTCCACGCCTTGCTCGTTCGTCTCTTTCAACGACGCGGAGTCGACCCCGAAATTCATCGTCCAGCCGGTGAACTTGGTTCCGTACGCGCCGTCGGCCGGCTCGGTGATCCATGCGCCCCTGGCTACCTCGTGCTGTATCGAACGCATGGTCAGGGCGGACATGCCCTGCAAGCGGGCATCCCAGGTCATGGACGTGCTCTGGCGCATCGTGGCCAGATAGATGGCCGCGATAGCGATAGCGACCATGGAAAAAAGGAACATGGACACTACGAGCTCGATCAGCGTGAATCCGCGGAATGCCCGGCCCTTTCTCATCTACTTCTCCTCGATCCAATTCGCGGTGAAAGTCACTTTCTTGCAGCAGAATTTCCTCTTGGCCGCAACGTTTGGGTCGCAGACTCCGCCGCAGTCCACCTCATCGACCCTATATTTCAATGTCCCATTGTGATCCTTGAAGCGGCTTGCGGGAAGATTATTCGTGATATCGTGATCGCCGGCGATCAATGCATCATCCCCCGGAGCACTCCTGGTATCGTTCGGGAATATCCATTCCTTCGCATAGCTGCCTGCTCCCTGATTGGGCCCCTCAGGGATCGGCGTGGGCATGCCTCCGGAGTCCACGCCGTTCACAAAAGCCTTCATCTGCTCCGCGGCCTGCCGCGTGTAATAGGCAGCCTCTTGTTTGAGGTCCGATTTATTCAGATTCTTCCTTCCCGCGAACATCAAAGGGAAAATAGCCAGGACAATCGTTGCCAGCAGGAGCATGGCAACAAGGATCTCCACCAGAGTGAAGCCTTTGCGGCATCGCCAGGGAGTCATTTTCTGTTTATTTCTATATCCTTAAAAGTGTAACAGGCATTATCTATATCGTCAATATCTATTTCCAAGGACCCAATAGCCAGGCATTCTCCTGCTCCACATGGATATTCCTGAAAGGATAGTAGACCCTTGCTTTTGGAGAACGGGCTTGGACAGCCAATTCAGCGGAAAGCGCTGATAACTCAATTAAAACAACATCTTTTTTGCTCTGGAGACCTGCCCGTCCATAGGCCAATGCCAGATGATAGCGCGCGATGCGTTCGACGCCGGATTCTTCCCGGAGAGATTCCTGGAAGCATTTTATGGCCTCTAAAGGCTTGTTCTTTTCCAACAATATCGTGCCTGCGGCAAGAGCAGCCGGCCAGCGTCGAGGCCGGCCGCGCAGGGATTGAAAGCGCGCTAAAGCTTCCTCGGAACGCCCCTGCATCCATTCCACCACGCCCAAAGCATAGGCCAGCCCTGGATTCCCAGGGGACCGCGTCAACCCGTCATCGAGGACCTTCTCCGCTTGCGCCGCGCGTCCATCGAATGCCAGGCGCTGGGCCAAAGCCAGTCGCGCGGATGCGGAATCCGGCCAAAGCCGCACCGTTTCCTCCAGCTCTTTGCCGGACTCCCCCAAACGGCCCTCTTTCGTCAAGGCTTGAGCCAAGCCAAGATGCGCGCGCGCAACCCCGGGATCCTGCGCCAAGACCGCTGAATAAAAAGACTTCTCATCCGCGAACACTCCGGCGCGATTCAAAGTGAGTCCCCCATAGAAAAGGGCGACGAGGGTATAGCTGCCGAGGCATGCCGCGGCTGCGCGGCGGCAGAAATACCGCGTGCAAAGAACCTCGATGCCCGCTGCGAGCGCCAGGCAATATCCGGCTGCCGCGGGATAAAGATAGCGATCCGCCTGGAGATTATAGAGCGTCACGACCCCGCTGACCGGCAGGAGTGAAATCGGGACCCAGAACATGCCTATGCCGAGAGCCGGATCTCTGCGCCGCAAGAGCCAGGCGCCCCAGAGCCAGGCGCCCCACATGCACCAGGCTCCCAATACCCCAAGCGTCCGCCAATCCCGCACGGGTTCCGGAGACCGGTCGGCCTGCAAAGAGCGCGGGAAGATCAGGATCGACAGATACGAACCGAAGACGCGGGACATGGTGTAAAAACGCGTCTCCTTCTTCTCATAGACCTCCTGCCACGGGACAGGGTCCGGGACTTCAAGGCGCTTGGGCGCGGGGACCGCATAACCCTGCGCGACCTTCGCCGTGGGCCAATCCCCGCGGCCTACCCATTCGGTGAAAACATCTTTATGCTCTCCCATCACATAGCTGAATCTTGGGGCATGGAACACGAGGTACGCGGCCAAAAGAGCTATCGCCGCGCCGTAAAAGACCGCCCGCGCCTTTCGGGGAACTCCGCGCCCGCCCTGGACAGGCGCGAGGATGTCCGCCAAGGCCGCCCAAAAAGGAAGGAGCACGCCGGACTCCTTGCAGAGCATGGCGCAGGCATAGCAGGCCAACGCTCCAGCCCAAAAAGCGGCCCTGCTCCTTCCGGACTCCCGCGCCCCGCGGCGATAGAGCAGAAGGCTCAAGAGCCCGAAGGAAAGGGCCATGGACTCCGACGAGAATGCGACGATATGAACGACCTCGGCCAAGGCCGGATGCGCGATGAAGAACGCAGCCGCTGCCGCGGCGAGCATGCGTCGACGCGAAAGCTCCCAGGCCAGCCCGGCGACCAGTATCCCCGCGAAGAGATGCCACAACAAGGCCATGAGGCGATAGCCCGCGAAGAGATCCTTGAAGAAGCATCGGTCCGCGAGCATGGCCGCCAGCCAGAGCGGCCTCGCGGAGTTTCGGACCGGCAGGACGCGCACCAAGTGCCGCGGGTCGAGGACCTTTCGGATGTTCGAGCACTGCCCCAAGAACGGCTGCTGGGCGATGCAGGTGGCGTCATCCCACATCGGAGGGGCCTTCAGGTTCCAGGCATGAAGCAAGAAGCCGAAGGCCAGCAGGCCCAGAAGGATGAGGATGTTCTTCAAAGAAACCGCGTTCACAAGGTCCGCCGATTGTAGCAAACCCCGATCCCCGCCGGGCTTCGGAGAGTTTGCCTCCGAACGGCAAAAACGATAGAATGGGATCTCTGGTGCGGTACCCAAGCGGTCTAAGGGGCGAGTCTGCAAAACTCGTATTCAGGGGTTCGAATCCCCTCCGCACCTCCAAATCTTCCAAAATGCAAAGCCGCGCTCCGCGCGGCTTTTGTTTTTGCCGTTTCGCCGTGTTGCGCGGCAAGCCGGACATTTGCTATCCTATTTCTCGACGGGAAAGCTGCACGCAACGAAGCAACTAATGCTAAAGCAAATCCCGCGCACCCGCCGACAGCCCTCGCAACTACAGGCTTGTCGTGCGGGTTTAGTCTTTTCTGACGACGCCCATTCCAGGAGGATGCATGCCCGTCTTCATCGGCCGTGATCGCGACGTCCGCCGCTGCTACGGTTTCGACGAGATCGCCCTGGTCCCAGGCAGCGTGACCGTCAACCCCGAGGAAGTCGATACCCGGCTGACCATCGGAAAGCTCACTTTAGACATCCCTTTCGTGGCCTCGGCCATGGACGGCGTCGTAGACTCGCAGTTCGCCGCCGCCATGGGCAAGCTGGGCGGCTTGGCCGTTCTCAATCTCGACGGGATCAACAGCCGCTACGAGAAGCCCCGCGAGATCACCTACAAGATCTCCCAAGCCTCGCCCTCCGAAGCCACTCGCCTCTCGCAGGAGCTTTATAAGGAACCGGTCAAGGAGCACCTCATCACCAAGCGGATCAAGGAGATCAAGGCCGCGGGCGTGCCCTGCGCCGCAAGCTGCATCCCGCAGAACGCCGACAAGTTCGGCCCCATCGCGCAGAAGGCCGGCTGCGACGTATTCTTCGTCCAGTCCACGGTCGCGACGGTCCGCCACAAGGCGACCAAGTACAAGCCCTTCGATATCGCGAAGTTCTGCAAGTCCATGAAGATCCCCGTCGTCGTCGGCAACGTGGTGACCTACGACGTCACCGCGGAGCTGCTGGAAGCCGGCGTCAGCGGCGTGTTGGTCGGCGTGGGCCCGGGCGCGGCCTGCACCACTCGCGGCGTGCTCGGCCTGGGCGTGCCGCAGGTCACGGCCACCGTGGACTGCGCGGCCGCGCGAGACCACTACTACAAGCGCACGGGACGCTACGTCCCCATCCTCACCGACGGCGGCATGTCCACGGGCGGAGACATCTGCAAGGCCATCGCCTGCGGCTCCGACGGCGTCATGGTGGGCTCGGCCTTCGCGCGGTCCCAGGAAGCCCCGGGCTTCGGCTACCACTGGGGAATGGCCACCCCGCATTCGAATCTGCCGCGCGGCACGCGCATCCACGTGGGCGTGACGGGCACCTTGGAGGAAGTCCTCTTCGGGCCCTCCCGCACCGACGACGGCTCCCACAACCTCGTGGGCGCGCTGCGCACCTGCATGGGCGCGGTCGGCGCCGTCACCATCCGGGAGATGCAGATGACCGAGGTCATCATCGCGCCCTCCATCCGCACCGAAGGTAAGATCTTCCAGAAGACGCAGAACATCGGGATGTCCAAAGCATGACGGAACCCTCCGCGCCCAACACCGCGAGGTCCGCCGCCCTCCAACGCAGTGCGGAAGCGGCACTTCCTCGCCCGAAGGCTCGGTCGGCCGCCCTCCAACGCAGTGCGGAAGCGGCACTTCCTCGCCCGAAGGCTCGGTCGGGGATCGTCATCCTCGACTTCGGCTCGCAATACACCCAGCTCATCGCGCGCCGCCTGCGCGAGCTGGAGGTCTTCGCGGAGATCCTTCCTTATCATACGGACCCCGCGAAGATCCTCGCCCGATCCCCGAAGGGGCTCATCCTCTCCGGAGGGCCGGCGAGCGTGCATGCAAAGGACTCCCCTCGTCCGCATCCGGACCTGCTCAAGACCGGACTGCCGGTGCTGGGCATCTGCTACGGCATGCAGCTGCTCGTGCAGCTCCACGGCGGCAAGGTCCAGCCCGCCCGCAAGCGTGAGTACGGCTCGGCCACGGCCTCGCTGATCGGGCAGGACCCCTTGCTCGAAGGGCTTCCGCGCAGCATGCCGGTCTGGATGAGCCACGGCGACGGCGCGCAGGGCCTGGGCAACGGCTTCGCCGTGCTGGCCCGCACGGACACCGCGCCCTACGCGGCCATCGCGGATGCGGGCAAGCGGCTCTACGGCGTGCAGTTCCATCCCGAGGTCGCGCACACTCCCGATGGAGGACGCCTGCTCGAGAACTTCGCGCGCCGCATCTGCGGCGTGAGCGAACGCTGGAGCATGGATTCCTTCCTCGACGAGGCGGTCCGCTCCATCCGCGAACAGGTGGGCGACAAGAAAGTGGTCTGCGCACTCTCCGGCGGAGTGGACTCCTCCGTGGCCGCGGCGCTGCTCAGCCGCGCCCTCGGCAAGAACCTCTTCTGCATCTACGTGGACACCGGGCTCGGGCGCATCGGCGACGTGGAATACCTGAAAGAAGCCTTCGAAGGGTTCTCCTTGAACCTCAAGGTCGTCGACGCCTCCAAGCTCTTTCTATCTCGGCTGAAGAACGTGGCCGACCCGGAGCGCAAGCGCAAGCTCATCGGCCGGGCCTTCATCGAGGTCTTCCAGGCCGAGGCCAAGAAGCTCAAGGGCGTCGAGTTCCTGGCGCAGGGCACGCTCTACCCGGACGTCATCGAGTCGGTCAGCGTGCACGGGCCCTCCGCGGTCATCAAAAGCCATCACAACGTGGGCGGACTGCCCAAGCGCATGAAGCTCAAGCTCGTCGAGCCCCTGCGCCTCCTATTCAAGGACGAGGTGCGCCGGCTGGGCAGCGCGCTGGGACTCCCAAAGAGTCTCGTCGGCCGACACCCCTTCCCGGGCCCGGGCCTGGCCGTGCGCATCCTGGGCTCCGTGAACAAGGGAAAGCTCGACCTTCTGCGCCGCGCCGACCACATCTTCCAAGAGGAGCTGCGGACCTCCGGCTGGTACGACAAGGTCTGGCAGGCCTTCACCGTGCTCCTGCCCGTGCGCAGCGTGGGCGTCATGGGCGACGAGCGCACGCACGACTTCGTCGTGGCCCTGCGCTCCGTCAACAGCGTCGACGGCATGACCGCGGACTTCAGCCGCCTGCCGCACGAACTGCTCGCCCGCGTGTCGAGCCGCATCATCAGCGAAGTCAAAGGGATCAACCGGGTCGCCTACGACGTGACCTCCAAGCCCCCGGCCACCATCGAATGGGAGTGACCGCGACCATGGTTCAAACCCTTGTCCGCTCGGAGATCCCGGGACTCAAGCTGCTCGCTCGCGGGAAGGTGCGCGACGTCTACGATCTCGGAGAGCGCCTGCTCATCGTGGCCACGGACCGCCTCTCCGCCTTCGACTGCGTCCTGCCCACGCCCATTCCTGAAAAAGGCTCGCTGCTCACGCAGCTCTCGGCGTTCTGGTTCGCCAAGACCGCAGGCATCGTCTCGAACCATCTCATCAGCGCGAAGCTCTCGGACATACTCCCGCAGCTCCCGCGCGGCGCCAAGCTCCCGGCCGAAGCCTACGAAGGCCGCGTGATGCTCGTGCGCAAGGCCAAGCGCGTGGACGCGGAGTGCGTGGTGCGCGGTTTCCTGGCCGGCTCGGCCTTCAAGGAATACCGCGCAAGCGGCACGGTCTGCGGAGAGAAGGTCCCGGCGGGGCTCAAGGAATCGGCCCGCCTGCCGGCGCCGGTGTTCACCCCCTCGACCAAGGCCGATGAAGGACACGATGAGAACATCTCCCGCGAGCGCCTGGCCCGGTCCGTGGGCTCGGAGCTGGCCTCCCAGCTCGAAACCCTGAGCATCTCTCTTTACCGCGCGGCCTATGAGCACGCGCAGTCGCGCGGCCTCATCCTGGCCGACACCAAATTCGAATTCGGCTTCATCGACGGGAAGCTCTCCCTCATCGATGAAGCCCTGACCCCGGACTCCTCCCGCTTTTGGGAGAAGAGCGCCTGGCGCGAAGGGATTTCCCCGGATAGTTTCGACAAGCAGTTCGTGCGTGACTGGCTCGAGCGCAGCGGCTGGGATAAGCGTCCCCCTGCGCCCGAACTCCCGGCTGAAGTGGTCTCGGGCACGTCCGCCCGCTACCGCGAGGCCTTCCGGAGGCTGACCTCATGAACGCGACCTTGGAGACTCCCGTGGCCACCCCCACTCACCGCATCTTCCCGCAGACG
This sequence comes from Elusimicrobiota bacterium, assembly GCA_041661185.1. Lineage (GTDB taxonomy): Bacteria > Elusimicrobiota > Elusimicrobia > UBA1565 > UBA1565 > JBAZUV01. The sequence goes on along the minus strand of JBAZUV010000021.1, from coordinate 68,220 downwards.
CCTCTGCCGACCTACATAGTCGAGGTGGCCTCGAAGCTCGGCTCCACCGACTCCATGGGGCAATCCATCCTCCAGCAGCTCCCGTCGCTCGGGATCGCCGGCGGCCGGGAGATCCGCGTCAGCGCGCTCTACGAGATCCAGGGCCGCCTGACGCTCACGCAGATCCAGCTGGCCTGCCGCGGCCTGCTCTGCGACCCCATCACCCAGGAATTCCGCACGGACCGCTCCACCCCCTCTTCAGCCTTCCTCATCGGCCCGCACTGGCGAGTGGAAGTCTGGCTAAAGCCGCAGGTCACGGACCCCGTGGGCGAGAGCGTGCGCCAAGCCCTGCCCGGGCTGGGGCTGCCGGAGCCCTCCCGCGTGCGCACAGGCACGGCCTACCATATCCTCGGAAAGCTGACTCCCAACCAGGTCGAGCGCATCGCCAACAAGCTTTTGGCCAATGCGATCATCCATCAGACCAAGGTCTCGCAATCGTGAGCACCGCGACCCCCGTCGTCGGCGCGCCGGCGCTCTCCTGGCTCGAAGCCTCGCCCAAAACGCTCCAGGACCTCAACACGAAGAACGGCTGGTCCCTCTCCCTCTTGGAGCTTCAGGCGATCCAGTCCCATTTCCGCCGCCTAAAGCGCGAGCCCACGCATGCGGAGATCGAGACCCTCGCGCAGACGTGGTCGGAGCACTGCAAGCATAAGACCCTCACCAGCCCCGTGCGCCTGCGCGACGGCAAGAGCGTACGCGCTTACAAAAACCCCCTGGCCGAGACCATCATGGCGGCCACGCGCAAGCTCAAGAAGCCCTGGTGCCTCTCAGTCTTCGAGGACAACGCGGGCGTGGTTGATTTCGACGGACATTGGGCCTTGGCCTACAAGGTCGAGACGCACAACCACCCCTGCGCTTTGGAGCCTTACGGCGGCGCGGAGACCGGCGTGGGCGGCGTCATCCGCGACGTGCTGGGCGTGGGCCTGGGCGCCAAGCCCGTGCTCAACACCGATATCTTCTGCCTCTGCCGCCCCGATCACACCGAAGCGCTCCCCGAGGACGTGCTGCATCCTCGCCGCACCCTCTCCGGGATCGTCTCCGGCGTGCGCGACTACGGCAACCGCATGGGCATCCCGACCGCGGCCGGCGGCATCCACTTCGACGCGGACTACCGCTTCAACCCCTTGGTCTTCGTGGGAACCGTGGGCCTGATGCCCTCGGACTGCGTGCACACCAAGATCCTGCCCGGAGACCTCGTCGTGGCCGCGGGCGGACGCACCGGACGCGACGGACTGCACGGCGCGACCTTCTCCTCGGCGGCTTTGGATGAAGGCTCGGACGCCTCCGCGGTGCAGATCGGACACGCCATCATGGAGAAGCGCGTGCTCGACGCGCTGCTTCGCGCGCGCGACGCCCGGCTCTACCGGGCGGTCACGGACTGCGGCGCCGGAGGATTCTCCTCGGCCGTGGGCGAACTGGCCGAACGCGTCGAGGGACGCGGCGGCGTGCGCGTGGACCTTTCCAAAGCCCCCCTCAAGCTCGAAGGCCTGGCGCCCTGGGAGATATGGCTCTCCGAAGCGCAGGAGCGCATGGTCTTCGCCGTGCCTCCCAAGAACCTCAAGGCCCTGCAGGCGATCATGGCCGCCGAGAACGTGGAGACCTGCGTGCTGGGGACCTTCACGGCCACGGGCCGACTGGAAGTCTTCAACGGAGAGGAACGCGTGGCGGACCTGGAGCTGGAGTTCCTGCACCACGGCCTGCCCCGCAAGGAACAGGCCGCGCAATGGGATCCGCCGAAGATCGCGACCTCCGCCCGGCCCCGCGTGGACGCCGAGCGCCTCACCTCTCTTCTGCACCAAGCCCTCTCTCACCCGAACGTGTGCAGCCGCGAGTGGGTGATCCGCCAGTACGACCACGAGGTCCAGGGCGGCACCGTGATCAAGCCCCTGCAGGGCACGCGCCACGACGGCCCCGGAGACGCCTGCGTGATCTGGCCTCTGTCCGTCACGAACGATCCCTTGCAGTTCAAGGGCTTCTCCGTGGCGCACGGATTGCGTCCGGACTGGGGACGCATCGATCCCTATGCCATGGCCTTCGCCTGCGTCGATGAGGCCTTGGCGAACCTGGCCTGCGCCGGCGCGGACGTGTCCCGCGCGGCCATCCTCGACAACTTCTGCTGGGGCGATCCCAACGACCCGCGCCAGATGGGCTCTCTCATCAAGACCGCCGAAGGCTGCCGCGACGCGGCGCTCCAATACGAGACGCCTTTCATATCGGGCAAGGACAGCCTTCATAACGTGTACCGGGATTCCCGCGGGAAGACCTTCTCCATTCCCGGGACCCTGCTCATCTCGGCCGTGGCGCCGGTCCCGGACGTGCGCAAGGCCATGACCTTGGACATCAAGGGACCTCGCAACGCCGTCTATCTCCTCGGACGCACCACTGAAGAGCTCGGAGCTTCTCTCTTGGCCTCCTTCCTGAAGCTCGAGGGCCCTCTGCCGAAGGTGAGCGCCCGCGAGAATCGCGATGCCTATCGCCGCCTGGGCCAGGCCATGCAGAAAGGCTCGGTGCTGGCCGCCCACGATCTGTCCGAAGGCGGCCTGGCCGTGGCCGCCGCGGAGATGGCTTTCTCCGGAGAGTTCGGCATCGAGCTCGATCTCGACCGCATGGCCTGCTCCAAGGGAGCGCGCGATGAAGCGGTGCTCCTCTTCGCCGAGACGCCCGGCAGGATACTCATCGAGGTGGACCCCGAGAAGGAGAAGGATTTCCTCAAGGCCATGAAAGGCTCCGCGCTCACGCGCATCGGCTGCACGCTCGCCAACCCGGTCCTGCGCGTCAAAGGGCTCGACGGCCGCATCCGCATGGAGGCAGCGCTGGAAGGGCTCAAGGAATCCTGGCAGACGCCTCTTCCGAAGATGATGCTGGTCCAGCCCCCCCACAACGGAGGCTCCCGATGAAGGCGCCAAAGGCCCTGATCCTGCGCGCGGCAGGAACCAACTGCGACTGCGAGACCGCTCTGGCCCTCAAGCTCGCGGGCGCGCAGCCTTGCGTGGAGCACGTGCGAGAGCTCAAGGCGGGCCGCGTGCGGCTCATCGATTACGCGCTCCTCATACTGCCCGGCGGCTTCACCTACGGCGACGATATCAGCGCGGGCCGCATCATGGCCTCGGAGCTGCGCGGCCACATGCGCGAGCTGCGCGGCTTCATCCGCAGCGGCAGGCCGGTCATCGGCATCTGCAACGGCTTCCAGGTCCTGGTCAAGGCCGGCCTGCTCCCCCAGACTCCCGCCAACGAGCAGACCGCCTCCCTGGCCTCCAACGAATCCAACCGGTTCGAGACCCGCTGGGTGCGCCTGCGCATCAACCTCCAGAGCCAGTCCTTCTTCGTGCGCGGCCTGCCCGAGATCATCGAACTCCCGGTCGCCCACGGGGAAGGGCGCTTCGTGGTCAAATCCCCAAAGGTGCTTGAGCATCTCAAGAAGACGCGCGCGATCCTCATGCAGTACGTCAACGAGGAAGGGAAGTTCTCGGGCTATCCGTACAACCCGAACGGCTCGCTCTTCAACATCGCGGCCCTCACCAACCCCGAGGGCAATTGCCTGGGACTCATGCCGCATCCGGAACGCTTCGTCACGAAATGGCATCACCCGAACTGGACGCGCCAGACCTTCTGCAAGGACGGGGTAGGCCTGGAGATCTTCCGCAACGCCGTGCAGTATGTCTCCTGACGCCGCACGGCGAAAAGAATCGTTAGTCCAAGCATCTAAATGTGTGGAATCGTAGGCCTTCATAACGACCCGGACGCCACGCGAGACGCCCTTCTCGCGCTCTACGCGCTCCAGCACCGCGGCCAGGAAGCCGCGGGCATCGTCGCGGCATTCAAGGGCCGCCTCGATGCCCGCCACGGCCTCGGCTTGGTCGCCGACGCGCTGGGCGACACCCTCTCTTCCCTGCAAGGGACCTCGGCCCTGGGCCATGTCCGCTACGCCACGGCCGGAGACCGCTCTCTGCGCAACGCCCAGCCGCTGGTCTTCGACAACGTCCACGGCCCCGTGGCCATCGCGCATAACGGGACCCTGACAAACGCGCTGCTGCTGCGCCGGGCGCTGGAAGCCAAGGGCGCGATCTTCCGCACGAGCACGGACAGCGAGGTCATCGTGCATCTGCTGGCGCGGCGGCCCGGCCCCCTCTCGAAGGCCGTGCCCGAGGCCCTGCGCAAGGTCCACGGCGCGTACTCTCTCCTGTTCCTGACGCCGAAAAAGATGATCGCGGTGCGCGACCCTTACGGGTTCCGCCCCCTGGTGCTCGGCCGCCGCGGCAAGACCTGGATCGCGGCCTCGGAGACCAGCGCCTTGAACCTGCTGGGCGCGCGCTTCGTGCGCGAGGTCGAGCCCGGGGAGATGGTCGTCTTCGAGAAGGGCCGCATGCGCTCCGAGAAGCCCTTCCCCGAGCAGAAGCGCCGGGCGCACTGCGTATTCGAACTGATCTACTTCGCCCGGCCCGACTCCAGCCTCTTCGGACTGGGCGTGCAGAGCACGCGCAGGACCCTGGGCCGGGAGCTGGCCAAGGAGATGTTCGGCGTGGAGGCGGACGTCGTCATCCCGGTCCCGGACTCCGGGGTCCCGGCGGCGCTGGGCTTCGCGGACGAATCCGGCATCCCCTTCGAGCTCGGATTCATGCGCAGCCACTACGTGGGCCGCACATTCATCCAGCCCGGGCAAGGCGCGCGCGACCATGCGGTGCGCTTGAAGCTCGCGCCCGTGCGCGAGGCCCTGCAAGGCAAGCGCGTGGTCTTGGTCGATGATTCCCTGGTGCGGGGGACCACTTCCCGCCGCATCTGCAGCATGCTCCGGGAGCTCGGCGTGAAGTCCCTGCACCTGGCCCTTTCTTCTCCGCCCATCATCTCGCCTTGCTACTACGGCATCGACACGCCCGAGCGCAGGGAGCTCATCGCCGCGGTCCGCTCCAAGGAGAGCATCCGCCGCTACCTGGACGTCGACAGCGTGACCTGGCTCAGCCGCGAAGGGCTCCTGCGCGTGGTGCATCGCGACGAGGGTCCGACGGCCGCCGATTTCTGCACGGCCTGCTTCACCCGCGATTATCCGACGCCCATCCATGATTTCAATGCTCCGACAAGAAATTAGCCGGAAAAATTCAGTCGTCCTCAAGTCCGTCCATGCCCGATTTTTTCCGGAGAGGGATCCATGAACGTGCTGCTCATAGGCTCCGGCGGACGCGAGCACTGCCTGGCCTGGGCCCTGCGCCGCAGCCCGCGCCTGACCAGGCTCTATGCGGCGCCGGGTTCGCAGGGGATGACTCCCTTGGCCGAGAACGCGGCTGTCGATCCCTTCGATCCGGCCGCCCTGGCGGCCTTCTGCAAGGAACGCGCCGTCGGCTTGGTCGTCATCGGTCCCGAGGCTCCGCTGGCCGCGGGAATCTCGGATGCCTTGACCGCGGCGGGCGTGCGCGTCTTCGGGCCCAACAAAGCCTGCGCGAGCCTGGAAGCCTCCAAGTCCCGCGCCAAGGAATTCATGCGCAGGCACGAAATCCCGACCGCGCGCTTCGCGGTCTGTTCCACGCTACAGGAAGCCCTGGCCGCGCTGCCCTCCTTCGGTCCTTGCGTGGTGGTCAAGGCCGACGGCTTGGCCGCGGGCAAAGGCGTGATCGTCTGCCGGCAGAAAGGCGAGGCGGAATCGGCCCTGCGCGCCATCATGAAGGACCGCGTGCACGGCGACGCCGGACGCCTGGTGGTGCTCGAGGAGCTGCTGGAGGGACGGGAAGCCACGCTCATGGCCCTGCTCGACGGCAAGAGATATCTCCTCCTGCCCTCGAGCCAGGACCACAAGCGGCTCTCGGACGCCGACCAAGGACCCAATACCGGCGGCATGGGCGCCGTCTCCCCGGCGCCCTCCCTAAGCCCCGCGCTCCTGGCCCAAGCCCGCCGCGAGATCTTCGACCGGGCGCTCGCGGGCCTTCAGTCCGAAGGGCTCGACTACCGCGGCGTGCTCTACGCGGGAATCATGCTGACCCCCCAGGGGCCGAAGCTTCTGGAGTTCAACGCGCGATTCGGAGATCCGGAGACCCAGGCCGTGCTGCCTCTTCTGGACGAAGACCTCCTGAGCCTCCTGGAAGCCGCGGCCGACGGACGATTGCCCGAACGCGAACTCAAGGTCCGTCCGGGCGCAAGCGTCTGCGTGGTGCTCGCCTCCGGCGGATACCCGGAGAAAAGCTCGGCACCGGAGACCATCCAGGGGCTTTCTCCCTGCGCGCAGGAAGAGGACGGCCCCTGGGTCTTCCATGCGGGCACGCGCCGGGAAAAAGAAATTTGGCTGGCCGGCGGCGGACGCGTGCTCGGCGTCACGGCCTTGGGCCCCAACCAGGAAGAGGCGCGCAGGCGCGCCTACGCCGCGGTGGAGAAGATACGCTTCAAAGGCATGCGCTATCGGCGAGACATCGGCGCGGCCTCTCCGGCATGCGCCTACTGATCTGCGGCGGACGCGTCGTGGACCCTTCCCAGGGACTCGATTCCCTCTGCGACGTCCTGATCTCTCAGGGCCGCATCGCCTGCGCGGAGCCGGGCTTATCCGGCCGGCCGGGCCTGCGCGGGGTCCCGCGGCTCAACGCCCAGGACTGCTGGGTGCTCCCGGGCCTCATCGACATGCACGTGCACCTGCGCGAACCGGGACGAGAGGAAGACGAAACCCTCGCGACCGGAACCCTCGCCGCGGCCGAAGGCGGCATCAGCACCGTGCTCGCCATGCCCAATACCGAGCCTGTCCCGGATTCTCCGGCACGCCTGCGAAGAGGCTATGCCCGCGCGAAGAAAGACGCCTGCGTGAACGTGCTCTACGCAGCCTCTCTCACGAAAGGACAGGGCGGCAAACGCCTAAACGATCTCAAGGCCTTGGCGGATGCCGGAGCCGCGGCCTTCAGCGAGGACGGCCGTCCCTTGGCCGATGACGCTCTCCTGCGCGAGGCCTTGGTCCAGGCGCGCAGGCTCAAACTGCCCATCCTGGACCACTGCGAGGACCTGGAGCTCGCGGCAGGCGGAGCATTCCATGGAGACGGAGGCATCCCTCACGCGGCCGAGACCTGCGCGGTCCTGCGCGACCTCGTTCTCGCCGAGGCCTGCGGCGCGCCTCTGCATCTGTGCCATCTGAGCTGCGCGGCGAGCGTGGCGCTCGTGCGCGCGGCCAAGAAGCGCGGCTTGGCGATCACCGCGGAGGCCGCGCCTCACCATCTTTTCCTGACGCAGGACGACGTCCCCTCGGGGATCAAGGCCGCGGATTTCAAGATGAACCCGCCCTTGCGCACGAGCGAGGACCGCGCCGCGCTCCGGCAGGGACTCGCCGACGGGACCATCGACGCCGTGGCCACCGATCACGCGCCGCACGCGGCCTTCAAAAAAGCCCGCGGCCCGCGGCGCGCGCCCTTCGGCGTGCTCGGCCTGCAGACCCTGCTTCCCCTTTCCCTGGAGCTTCTGCGCAAAGGCATCCTCACTCGCCGCAGCTTGGTCGACCGCCTGAGCGCCTCCCCGGCCCGCATCCTGGGACTTCGCTCCAAGGGACATCTGCGCCGCGGCGCCGACGCGGATATCTGCGTCGTCGATCCGCATGAGGCCTGGACGCTTGAGCCGCAAGGGCTGCTCTCCAAGAGCCGCAACACCCCTTTCCTCGGCCGCCGCATGCAGGGCCGCAGCCGCGCCGTGCTCGTCGAAGGACGCATCGCCTTCCTGCGCCCGCGCGGCCAAAGCGCTCATCTCTTGAGCGCCGCGAGAAAAGCGGCATGAGCGTCTACGAGGACGGCCTGCGGCCGTGGCTCTTTCGCCTGGATCCCGAGACCGCCCATGAACTGGCCTTGGACGGCCTGCGTCTGGCCGGACTTCCGGGCCTGCGAGGACTCCTGCGCCGCGCCTTCTCTTTCGAGCATCCCTCCCTGCCGGTCACGGTCGCGGGACTGCGCTTCCCGAACCCCGTTGGGCTGGCCGCGGGCTTTGATAAAGACGCGGAAGTCGGACCCGGCCTTTGCACCCTGGGCTTCGGGTTCCTGGAATTCGGGACCCTCACGGTCCGTCCCCAGAACGGGAATCCCAAGCCGCGCCTCTTCCGCTTCCCGGAACGCGAGGCCGTGATCAACCGCATGGGCTTCAACAACCGCGGCGCGCAGGCCGCGGCCAAGCGCCTAGCCGCCTTCCAGCCCTCGGCCCAAGCAGCCGGCATCCCCATCGGCGTGAACATCGGCATCAACAAGGACGTCCCCGCGGAGAAAGCGCCGGAGGAATACGCCGAGGCCTTCAAGACGCTCCGTCAGTACGGAGACTATTTCGTGGTCAATGTCTCCTCTCCGAACACGCAGGGGCTGCGCCGACTGCAGGAGCGCCTGCGCCTGGAGAAGATTCTCTGCGCCATCCAATGCGAGAACACGGGCTCCCGACCCCTGTTCGTGAAGCTGGCCCCGGACCTGGAAGACGACGCCTTGGCCGACCTGCTCCCCCTCCTTATGAAGGAAAGCTCCGGGGTCGTGTGCACGAACACGACGCTTTCACGCGAGGGATTGCCGGACCGCATGAATGCGGCCGCCGGCGGCTTGAGCGGGGCGCCTCTGCGCGAACGCTCCACGGCCATGATCCGCAAGGTCCGCCGTCTGACCCAGGGACGGCTCCCGATCATCGGCAGCGGAGGGATACTTTCCGCCGAGGACGCTTATCAGAAGCTCCGCGCCGGCGCGAGCCTGGTCCAGATATATACCGGCATGATCTACCGCGGCCCCGCGCTCGTCAAAGACATCCTGCAAGGGCTCACGCGCATCCTCAACGACCACGGACTTGAGAACGTCTCACAGGCCACGGCTCTCTCGCAAGAACAGGCCGTCTCCTTGGAGGCTCGATGACGGATTTGTCGTCGCCCCGGCGAAAGCCGGGGTCCAGCGACTCCTGGGTCCCGGCTTTCGCCGGGATGACGGAGAATGTCGTCACCCCGGGCTCGACCCGGGGTCCAGGCTTACGACTTAACGGCGATTCCTGGGTCCCGGCTTTCGCCGGGATGACGGAGCAGGTCCCGGCTTTCGCCGGGATGACGGATCGCGAGGTTTCCCAATGACCCCGACGGAAATCATCGTAGCGCTGGACCTCGAGACCCTTTCGGCCGAGGACGAACTCCTCTCGCGCCTGCATGGGACCATCCGCCATTACAAGATCGGCCTGCGCATGTTCACGGCCTTCGGCCGCCGCGCGGTCGAACTCGTGCACAAGCACGGCGGGGACGTGTTCCTGGACCTCAAGCTCCACGACATCCCGCAGACCGTGGCGCACGCGGTTCAGGAAGCGCACAAGCTCGGCGTCTTCTCCGTAAGCCTGCACACTTCGGGCGGGGCGGACATGCTGCGCGCGGCCCACGAACTCCCTTCCCGGCCCAAGCTCTGGGGCGTGACCGTGCTCACCAGCCTCTGCGACGCGGACGTCAAGGCGATCCATCCGCGCGCGAGCGTGCGGACGCTCGCCTCCAGGCTCGCCGTGCACGCGCAGCCCTACGTCGATGGGATCATCTGCTCGGGCAAGGAAGTCCCCTCTCTTCGGGAAGAACTCGGGGAGAACACATGCTTCATCACCCCCGGCATCCGCAGGAGCGGCGGGGCGGCGCACGACCAGAAGCGCATGATCACCCCGGCCGAGGCCGCGCGCCTGGACATCCGCTACATCGTCGTGGGCCGGCCCATCACGCAGGCCCAGGACCCTTTGAAAGCCGCCGACGACATCCTCGCCGAGATCCGCAATGCGGGGCCTGTCAGACAATAACATGATCGATTTGGAGGCCCGCTATGACTGAAGCGACTCTGCGCCGGCTCTTCTTGCGCACCAACGCCATGCTCGAAGGCCACTTCAAGCTTTCCTCGGGGCTGCACAGCGACCGCTACTTCCAATGCGCGCTCGTGCTCAGCGACCCCCGCAGCGCCTTGAAGCTCGGGCAGACCCTGGCCGCTCTCATCTTGGAGAACGGCTGGACCCCGGAGGTCGTGCTCTCTCCAGCCATCGGAGGGATCGTCGTCGGACACGAGGTCGCCCGCGCGCTCGGCGTGCGCGCGCTCTTCGCGGAACGGGGCGCGGACGGCGCTCTCTGCCTGCGCCGAGGATTCCAGCTCGCTCCGAAAGAACGCGTGCTCGTCATCGAGGACGTCATCACCACGGGCAAGTCCACCGCCGAAGTCGCGGCCCTGGCCCGCGGCTTGGGAGCCCACCCGGTGGCCGCGGCCTCGCTGGTCCTGCGCGCCCAAGAGCCGCCGGACCTGGGCGTGCCCCTGCGCAGCCTCGCGCACTGGCCCGCGCGCACGTACGCGCCGGATTCCTGCCCGCTCTGCGCCGCGGGTTCGCCCGTGCAGAAGCCCGGCAGCCGGCCGGATGCGTAGCCAAGATGCCAGTCGCTTGGCGTCGTCCCGGCACAAGCTGGGACCCTTTCCGTCATTCCGGCGAAAGCCGGAATCCGCTTCGTCATTCCGGCGAAAGCCGGAATCCAGGAATTGCTGGATTCCGGGTCAAGCCCGGAATGACGATAGATCCGGGATGACGATGGACTCTTGGACCCCGGCTTGCGCCGAGGAGACGAAAGGAGGAGCAACATGCCGGCCATGACCTATAAGAAGTCGGGCGTGAACATCGACTTGGCGGACAAGCTCGTGGATTTCATCCAGACCAAGGCCCCCTGCATCGGAGGCTACTCCGGACTCCTGCCCTTGAAGCTGGCCGAGACCGGCGACTACCTGCTGGCCGCCACCACCGACGGGGTGGGCACAAAACTCAAGCTCGCTTTCGAGTTCGACAGCCACCACACCGTAGGCATCGACTTGGTCGCCATGAACGTCAACGATCTCATCACCTGCGGGGCCAAGCCCCTGCTCTTTTTGGACTACTACGCGATGGGCAAGCTCGAACTCGACAAGTCCAAGCGCATCCTCGAAGGCATCCTGGAAGGCTGCCGCCAGGGACGCATGGTGCTTCTGGGCGGAGAGACCGCGGAGATGCCGGGCTTCTATCCCCCGGGAGAATACGACCTGGCGGGCTTCGCCGTGGGCATCGTGCATAAGAAGGATCTCATCGACGGCTCCAAGATCCGGCCCGGCGACGTCCTGCTCGGCTTGCCCTCCACGGGCGCGCACTCCAACGGCTACTCGCTCATCCGCAAGGTCTTCCACGGACAGGCCCTGCGCCGTTGGCGCAAGGCCCTGCTGATGCCCACTAAGATCTACGTCGAAGACGTGCAGACTCTCACGGACGGCCTGCGCAAGGCAGGACACGACGTGCTGGGACTGGCGCACATCACCGGAGGAGGCATCCCGGAGAATCTGCCTCGCATCCTGCCAAAGGACTGCACCGCCGTGGTCCGCAAAGGCTCCTGGGAAGTCCCGCCGGTGCTCGCAGAACTCCAGAAGCGCGGCGGCGTGCCGGATGCCGACATGTGGAGGACCTTCAACATGGGCGTGGGGATGATCGCCGTGGTCCGGCCCCAAGCGCTCAAGCTCGCCCGCAAGCTCCTGCCGCAGGCGCGCGTCATCGGCGAGATCGTGCGCGGGAAATCTTGCGTGGAGATGGCCTGATGCTTCGCATCGCGGTCTTCGCTTCTGGAGAAGGGACGGACCTGCAGGCGCTCCTGGATGCCTGCGGTCAAGGACGCATCCCCGGACAAATCGCGCTCGTGGTCTCCAACAAGCCCGAGGCCGGAGCCTTGCGCCGCGCAAAAGAAGCGCAGGCCGAAGCCCTCTTCCTCTCGCCCAAGGACTTCCCCTCCCCGCAGGACTACAGCCGACGCCTGGCCGAGGAATGCCGCAAGCGCTCCATAGGCCTAGTGTGCCTGGCAGGCTTCCTGGTCAAGCTGGAAGCGCCGTTCCTGGAAGCCTTCCAGGACCGCATCCTGAACATCCATCCCTCTCTTCTGCCGGCCTTCGGCGGGCAGGGACTCTACGGCCGCCGCGTGCACGAAGCCGTGCTGGCCTGCGGCGCGCGCGTCTCCGGCTGCACCGTGCACTTCGTGGACGCGCACTACGACCACGGCCCCATCGCCATGCAGTCCGTGGTGCAGGTCCTCGCAAACGACACCCCGCAGACCCTGGCTGATCGCGTGCTCCAGCAAGAGCATCAGCTCTATCCCGAGGCCGTACGCCTCTTCGCAGAGGGCCGTCTGCGCATGCAGGCAGGCAAAGCCGTTCTGGATCCCCTCCCTTGCGCGCAGAAGCCCTCGCGCGTGCGCCGAGCGCTTCTGACCGTCTCGGATAAGACCGGTCTGGCGGAGTTCGCGCGCGGCCTTCACGCCCTCGGCGTGGAGCTCGTCTCCACCTCGGGCACGGCCGCGCTGCTGCGCGAAGCCAAGGTCCCGGTGCGCCTGCTGGAGACGCTGACCGGCTTCCCGGAGATCCTCGGGGGGCGGGTCAAGACCCTGCACCCGCGCGTGCACGGCGGCATCCTCGCGCGCCGCGCCGATGAACACCACAGCGCGGAATGCGCGGATCTGGGCATCGAGCCCATCGACATGGTGGTCGTCAATCTCTATCCCTTCGCCCAAGCCGCGGCCGGGCATCCGGCCTTCAGCTCCGAGCAGGTCGAGAACGTGGACATCGGCGGCGTGGCGCTCCTGCGCGCCGCGGCCAAGAACCACGAGGACGTGGCCGTGGTCTGCTCCCCCAAGGACTACCCGGCGCTGCTCAAGGAACTGCAGGAAGGCTCCGCCGCGCTTTCCCAGGACACCCGCCGCAGGCTCGCGACAGCGGCCTTCGAGCACACCGCGGCCTATGACGCGATGATCGCCCGCGCTTGGTCCTCGAAGACGGCAGCGGACATCCCTTCTCGCCTGGATCTCTCCTTTGACAAGCTCTTCGACCTGCGCTACGGAGAGAACCCCCACCAGAAAGCCGCTCTCTACGCTCCCGCCGGAGAGGACCCGAGCTTCGAACAGCTCCACGGCAAAGAACTCTCCTACAACAACCTGCTCGATGCCTTCGGCACCTGGGAAGCGGTCTGCGATTTCCCGGAAACCGCGGCGGTCATCTTCAAGCATGTCACGCCCTCGGGCATCGCGATCGGCGCATCTCTCGTCGAGGCCCTGGAAAAGGCCTGGGCCTGCGACCCCTTGAGCGCCTTCGGCGGAGTCCTGGCCTTCAACCGCCCGGTGGACGCCGCCGTGGCCCAGTTCCTCTCCAAGCGCTTCGTGGAAGTCCTTTCAGCCCCGGACTTCGAACCCGAAGCCCTGGAACTCCTTCGCAAGAAGCCCAATTTGCGCTTGGTCCGCATGAAGGCCCGGCCCGCGGCGAGCATCCGGCTCCGCTCCGTGGGCAAAGAAGTCCTGGCCTACGAACCCGACGGACTCCTCCTTAAAGACGCTCTCAAGCTCGCGACCCGCCGGGCGCCGACCCCGGAAGAGGAAAAAGCCCTGCTCTTGGCCTGGTCGGCATGCAAGCACGTCAAATCCAATGCCATCGTGCTGGCGACGACGGACCGCACCGTAGGCATAGGCGCCGGGCAGATGTCGCGCGTGGATTCCGTGCATATCGCCGGCGAGAAATTCTCGAAATACCTCAAGGAAAACCCCGCGCCCAAGCCCTTGGTCCTGGCCTCGGACGCCTTCTTCCCGTTCCGCGACGGGCTCGACGAAGCCGCAAAACTCGGGATCACGGCCGTCATCCAGCCCGGAGGCTCGGTGCGAGACGCGGAGGTAGTGGCCGCGGCCGAGGAGCACGGCCTGGCCATGCTGCTCACCGGCATCCGCCATTTCAGGCACTAGGACTCTGATGGAATTTTTAGCGGACCTTCACATCCACTCGCGCTACTCCAGGGCCTGCAGTGCCTCTCTCTGCCCGGAAGAGCTCCACCGCTGGGGACTGCTGAAAGGTCTGCGCGTGCTCGCCACAGGCGACTTCACGCATCCGGCCTGGCTCGCGGAGCTTGAAGAGAAGCTCACCCCCGCCGAAGAGGGCCTTCTGCGCTTGAAGCCCGAGCTCGCCGCGGCCGTTGACGCGCGCATCCCGGCCTCCTGCCGCGGACAGGTCCGCTTCCTCCTGGGCACGGAGATCAGCTGCATCTATAAGCGCGGCGGCAAGGTCCGAAAGGTCCACAATCTCGTCTATGTCCCCTCCTTCGCCGCCGCCCGAAAGCTCCGCGCCCGTCTGGAAAAGATCGGGAACCTGCGCTCGGACGGCCGCCCGATCCTCGGCTTGGATTCCCGCGACCTTCTGGAGCTCGTCCTGGACTCCGACCCGCGCTCCTATCTGGTTCCGGCGCACGCCTGGACCCCTCACTTCGCGGTGTTCGGCTCAGCCTCGGGATTCGACGCGCTCGAGGACTGCTTCGGAGACCTCACCCAGCATATCTTCTCGCTGGAGACGGGGCTTTCCTCGGACCCTGAGATGAACTGGCGCTTGAGCGCGCTCGACGACCTGAGCCTCATCTCGAACTCGGACGCGCACTCGCCGGAGAAGCTCGGCCGCGAAGCCAATATCTTCGACACGGAGCTCTCCTACGACGGGATCTTCGAGCCCCTGAAGAAGAAGGACCTCTCGCGCTTCTTCGGCACCCTGGAGTTCTTCCCGGAGCAAGGCAAGTACCATGTCGACGGCCATCGCAACTGCCAAGTGCGCATGGACCCCGCGGAGACGCTCCGGCGCAAGGGCTTGTGCACGTCCTGCGGCAAGCCCGTGACCGTGGGCGTGCTCCATCGCGTGGAAAAGCTCGCGGACCGGCCCTTGGGGAATCGTCCCGCGTCCGCGCCCGGCTTCGAGAAGCTCGTCCCATTGAAGGATATCCTCTCCCAAGCCCTGCAGGTGGGACCCTCCAGCAAAAAGGTGGCCGCGCTCTATACGCGGATGCTCGAACGATTCGGCCCCGAGCTGGACATCCTGCGCAAGCTCGACATGAAGGTCTTGGAGTCCGAAGGCTACGCCCTGCCGGCCTTGGCGATCGGCCGCATGCGCGCGGGCCGCGCATCCATGGCTCCGGGTTATGACGGGGAATTCGGGACCGTCTCGCTCCTTTCAGAACCGGACTTCGCGGATACGAAAAGGATCCCCGCATGAATCCCGGCAGGATACTCCTCTTCGGAGGGAGCTTCGACCCTCCCCACAACGGACACCTGAGCCTGCTCAAGTGCGCCCGGAAAACGATCAAGCCCGAGCGCACCTACCTGCTCCCGGCCTGGCGCTCTCCTCTTAAAGGGCCTTCCGCGGTCCCGGCGCGCACGCGCCTGGAGCTCCTGCGCTTGGCCCTGCGCGAGGGAGCAGACCCGGAATCCGAGAGCCTGCGCATCGACCCTTTCGAATTGGAGCGAGGCCGCACCACCTATACCTACGAGGCGGTCCGGGAGATGCGGCGGCGACATCCCGGCGCGAAGATCTTCTTTTTGGCCGGCAGCGACTCCTTGAAGAACCTGCACCTCTGGCGCAGGCCCGAGGAACTGCGAAGGTCCTGCACATTCGCGGCAGGCATGCGGCCGGGCCATCCGACAATCGCGGAAAAGGATCTCGACTTCATCCGCCTGCCCGGGACCTTCCCGGCGGTCTCCTCGACGCAGGTGCGCGTGCGCCTGCTCTGCGGACTCGACACCTCCTCCACCCTGGCCTCCAGCGTGCTCGCGCGCATCCGTACCCTGGGGCTCTACGGCACGGGACTGAATCGGACCTTGGGAGAAGAACTCCCGGCCAGGCGCTTCCATCACACCCTCGGAGTGGCCCGCATCGCCGCTGAACTGGCCGGGCTCTACGGGCTCGATCCGGAACGCGCCGCATTGACCGGGCTCCTGCACGACTGCGCGCGCGCCATGAGCCCTAAGCAGCTCGTCCATTACGCGCGCCGCCAACAGCTTCACGTTCCCGCGATCGAGGAAATCGTCCGGCGCAAGCCCGCGCTGCTCCACGCGTACGTCGGAGAGCATCTCTGCCGGCACAGGTTCGGCATCCGGGACCCCGAGATCCTCTCGGCGGTGCGCAAGCACACGCTGGGCGACCCGCATATGTCGACGTTTGACCGCCTGCTCTACGTAGCGGATGCGTGCTCGGAAGAGCGCCGCTACGCCGAGGCCTATCGCATCCGCCGCCTGGCCCGCAAGAGCTTGGCCGAGGGCTTCCAAGAGACCGTGCGCATCAAGCTGGCCTGGGTCCTGCGCTCGGCGGACTGGATGCACCCCTTCGGCCCCGCCCTCTGGAACCAAGCCATCGCCCGATGAACGAATATCTTTAGTATGCGCCCGAATGCTCTTGCTGTTCCTGAGGACGGCATGAAGAATCGATCGTGGAAGAACGACCTCCTCGTCATCTTCATGATCGTGCTCGTCGGCGTACATCTCAACCTTTTGAGCGCCGGGCTCTCCCTGGATGACTGGTACGAAATCTCCTTGACCGCGCAGGGACACAGCTATTGGGACTCCGTCAAGCATCTTGCGTCCGGCTACCTCGATCGTCCCATCAACCTATTGCTGCTGCCGCTCATCCATCGCCTGAGCGGCATTCCCCGGATGTCCGGCCTCTGGGTCCCTCAGACGATCTTATTCTCGCTGGAATTGATCGAAGGCTGGCTGCTGTTCCTGCTCTTGAAAAGATTGACGGGCCGGCGCAGTCTGGCGCTGTCCTGCGTCGCGTTCGCCCTGCTCTTTCCGAATCGGAGCGGGATCCACTATCGCGCCACGCTGACCTGCCTGCTTTTGGCTCAAGATCTGATCTTGGCCAGCCTTCTGATCCGACTGAGGTGGCGGGACTCGAGGTCCCCGCGGGACTCCGCGCTCAGTCTGGCCCTTTATGCCCTCGGACTCATGAGCTACGAATCCGCGATGCTGATGCCGTTGTTCGTCGGCGGAGCCCTCGCGGGCCGCGGATTGGCTGAGGGCAAGGACAAGCGCCGTCTTGCGGCCGAGACGGTCCGGCTTCTTTGGCCTTACGGCCTCGTCCTGGCCGGCATCTTGCTCTGGAAATGGATCGGGATAAAGCTGATATTCGGGGTCGGAAATCCCAAGGCCGTCGTGATCCACCCCTCGGTCTCGAATCTGATCAAAGTCTTCATCGCGGGCTTCGGATGCGTGACGCTTTGGCCGATCTCGCTGAGCGTCGTCCGGCTGAAGGCGGCTATTCACGAACTTCATTGGCTGTGGTTCGTCTTGCCGGTATTCGTTTTCTGGCTGAGCCGGGAACTTCAAGGCAACGATAAAAATCGGCCGCAAGATGAGAGAGCGGCGATCTGGGCGCTTTGGGGCGCCTGCATCGCAGGATACATCGGCACTTACGCGCCCTATGTCCTTTCAGGCAGCTATATGCCCTACGTCAACGGGATCATGAGCAGGCTCAATGGGATGGGCGCCTGGATCGGAGGAATGCTTCTCGCTTCTCTTGCTTGGATTCTGCGACAACATTATGGGACGCGTCATAGGATTCCCGCGCTGTTCGTCCCCTTCGCGCTCACGCTCTTCGTCTTGACGAATTGGGTCGAGACTTTCGCTTGGGCTGATGCGTCGCGGCTGCAGAAAGACATCATCGCCGGAGCCTCCCGGCATATCTCGGAAATCCCGCAATCCGCCGTCCTTTATCTGACGGGGGTCCCGCGATTCATCCATGGGGCGCCCGTGTTCGAGGGAGCGGACTTCATCCGCGCCTTGCAGTTGGCGACCAACCGCGACGATATCAGCGGCAACACCCTCAGCCCGCAGATGCGTATAGAAGACGGCATGCTGGTGGAGGAATACCGCGGAGGAGAGGCGCATCGCCATCTTCTCGATCGGATATTCATTTACGATCACCCCGCAGAACAGATGCGAAAGGGGACTTCTCTTCATATCCCACCCGCCGTGACGCCCAGCCTTGTCTCGAAGATATTGCTTGGCCCGGGGATGGAGCCTTAACCGGAAAAATTCAGTCGGCCTCAAGTCCGTCCATGTCTGAATTTTTCCGGAATCCCGCCGCCTCCATCTGAAAGACAGAGCCAACGCGGAATCCGGGCTAGCGACACGGCATTTTGAAATATATCATGCAAATGATATATTCGCACCATGGAGATATCATGACGATGTTCCCTCCTCCCCCGCGAATCCTGATCGTTGACGACAAGCCCTACGAACGCAAGGTCCTCCGCCGAGGACTGGAAGCATCCGGCTTCTCCGTGCTGGAAGCGGACACGAGCGAGCGCTGTCTGGCCGCGGCCGTGGATGAAAGGCCCGCGCTCATCCTTCTCGACGTGTTTCTCAACGATACCGATCCGCCCGCGGAGGAGACGCTTCAAAAGTTCCGGGCGCGCAAAGAGACGCGGGATATCCCGGTCTTCGCGGTCTCGCGGCTCGTCGAAGACCCGGCCATGGAAGCCTCCCTCCTAAAGGCGGGCGCGGCCCTGTTCCTCAACAAGGCCGAACTCTTCACAGCCAAGGAGGGCGAGCCGCTCTCCCGGCACATCCGCGCCCAACTCGTCCTCTCCGAGAAAAGCGCCGCGCGCTCTTACGCAACGCATGAGGCCCTTTCCGTCCGAAAGGACGAGCACCTGACAGGAAATATCCTCCTCATTGAGGATGATCCTCAAATGTCCGACTATCTGCGCCTTGCATTGGAAAGCCGAGGGAACCAAGTCGAGACCGCTCCCACCGGAAAGATCGGCCTCAAAAAACTCTTCGAAAACCCTCCAGACCTGCTCATCCTGGACCTGTGCCTGCCGGACATGGACGGCCTCGAGGTCTGTTCCCGCGCAAAAAAGGACCTCGGCTTGCGAAAAGTCCCTATCCTGATCCTCACGGCCCGAGCATCGGAGGAGACGCACATGCTGGCCATCGAACGCTCCGCCGACCACTACATGGCCAAGCCGATACCGGACATCGAAGAGTTCCACCTCTGGATATCCTCGCTCCTGCGCAGAGGCCGCCACCTGCGCAAGCTCTATTCCACGACCAGAGCCGACGAGAACGGCGCGGCGCACCTGACGCGGATCAAGCATGGCTTCATCACGGACCCGCGCGGCCGGCGGGTCCCGATCCAAGAGCATTTCTTCGAGGATCTATCCCCAACGCTCTATGAACTCCTTCTCGCTCTGGCCGAGCGGCCCGACGAGGTCCTAAGCCGGGAATATCTTGTCCACCGCGTATGGGATGACTCCGTCAGGGACGCCGAGGTGGACGTGGCCGTCCACCGGCTCAAGCGCTGTCTCGGTCCCGGCGCCGAGAATCTCATCGAATGCGTGCGCGGACAAGGCTTCCGCTTGAACTCCCCGGCCTGAAAAGATTCTTGCAAAATTCTTGCAGGAACCTTAAAAAACGCCGAAAAAATAGCGCTTCCCAGTACCCCTCCCTTGACTTTTTTCAGACTCGCACAATCCTCTCCTGTGGCTGGACCGCGCGGCTTCCTTTATAACCGCTGAGCCTGGAAGGAGGGCCTCATGCGAACGATACTCGTGGGACTGCTCTGCTTGATCGCGACCGTATCCTCAGCCGTTCCTCCGGGCTTCAATATCCAAGGCCGCCTGACGGACTCCTCGGGAGTCAACCGCAATGGCTCGCACAGCCTCAAGTTCACCCTCTTCGATGCGTCCACGGGAGGGACCGCACTCTGGACCAAGACCTTCGAAACGGTCTCCGTGCGCAACGGGAACTTCCAGGTCGTGTTGGGCGACGTCCAAGGGCAGACGCCGCTCTCTGAGGTCTTCTCCGCCGACTCGCGCTTCCTGGAGATACAAGTCCTCTCAGGTCCCGGCATTGCGGCGCCGGAGACTCCGCTGGTCCCAAGGCAGCAGCTCGTGAGCGTGCCCTACTCCCTTCGCGCCGGAACAGCCTCCTGGCTCGCATCCGACGGACCCGTCACCTTGCCCGGGGTTTCCGTGGCAGGAGACGTCCACCTCTCAGGCAAGCTGTTTACGAACAATCAGCAGGCCATGCTCTTGGGGGGGTTTTATACTCGTGGAAGCGGCCCCTACCAAGCCTTCAGCGTGAACCCTCTGACCGGCTATCAATCCTGTCCCACGGGATTCACGGACGCACTCGTCTTCGGTTCAGGGGGAATCAGCAACTGTAGCGGAGGCTGTCAGAGCTGGGAACTGCACCTGTGCGTGAAATATTAAAGCGGAGGCCATGAAATGAAACGGATATCCTTGACTCTCTCGGTCGTTTTGCTGGCGCTCTCCATGGTCTTCGTGCAATCCTTCGCCCTGCCGCCCTTCTGCACCCTCCTGCGCTGGTCATCGACGGGAGACATCGGCATCGTGGTCCCGGACGACTCACACCTGCTCCTGGTCAAGGCGGACGGAACGCTCATCTCAAGTCTGACGCTGGAGGGAGCAGTCTCGGACGCCGCCGTCTCGCCGGACTCGAGCCTGCTGGCATACTCCATCCAGGCGCAGGGTCTCTATGTCTCCAAACTCGATGGGACCGCGCGCGCCGGCATAGATTCAGGCATGTGCCAAAACCTGCGCTGGAGCGCGGATGGAAGCCGCATCTTTTACACGCGGATGCAGGTTTCGCCGCAAGACACCCTGCGCGGAACCTTGTCCCTGTTCTCGGCGAAAGCCGACGGCAGCGGAAAGATCAAGATCTACGAGCGGGCCTACGGCCCGGAGTGATAGGCGGGAGGCATTTTGTGTCGAGCACCGAGTTCAGCCGCACCGGCACCTTGCGCTATCTCATACCGTTTGTCAAGATTTCCATCAAGCTTGGCCCCCCCATAGGGCGTCAGGCTGACGGGTGCTTACGCCTGTTCGGCATGAAGCGCATATTCGCGGGATTGTGCGCGGCAGCTCTCCTCCCGGCTTGGGCGTACTCCACCATCTATCAGGAAACCATGGATCTCTCCGGCGCTTCCTCCGCCTGCTTGACCGCCCCAAATAATTTTTTTGTGCAAGCGTGGTACAACCACGACGACAGAGAACTCTGCCATGTTTCCGAAGGGACATGGCAGGGACTGGCTACGCTCTCTTGGGGAGATCAACTAATATGTTATGCGCAGTCTCCAACTGGATGCTCTTGGAACGATATCGGACCCTCCCCTGACACTTGTTGCAGAACCTGTAGCTCCCGATACGGTTCGCATAGCAGCGGCATCATTAATTTTGGGCCGAATATGCCTCCGGGAACTTATATTAACACCTTCACATACGACCGCTACGTCCAGGGAAATGAAGGGCCGCTCCAAGATACCACGTTCGCAGTTCGTGTGGGACGGGAATATAACAATTATAATTGCATCATGGAGAGCCGCTCGAAATTGGGCCTTGCCCGCGACGACGTATTCCAGGTCACGATCATCGTCCCAGACAAAAACCAGACGCTGAAGATGAATTATCTTGACGGCAACGGCCAGGAAGGTCTTGTCGACCGTCCGCTCAGCAACCCTCTTCGCGTCCGCGCCACCAAGACGATCGGATCCATCAATGCGCAAGGCGCGTTTGCATCATCCGTCTTGCCTGCGGAAGGGGTGGAGATAACATTCACGGCCACCGATCCAGGAGGCGCTCTCATCGCGGAATGGAATGTCACAACAGTCGCGGACGGCATCGCATCCTCGGCATTCACCCTTGGCAGTCTCTCCGGCATCTACCGCGTCCGCGCCTTCTGCGCTTCCTGCGTCATGGACAAGGAGTTCGAATTCACCGCGACCGCGTTCACCAATGCGGAAGCCACTTCCCTGGAACCAAGCTTCTGCCCCAGAAGCGCCGTCATCGGCACAGCGCCGCTCGGGCATTTCCGCGTGAAGGCCGTAAATCGCTTCACCGGACCCAAGAGAGGCCTTGCCGTCGCATTCTCCGTAGTGACCGATCCCAACAATGGCGCAGGGATCTCTCCATCGAGCATAAACACCGATAATTTCGGCATGGCACGCGCTGCCCCTCTGCTGGGGAACATCACCGGCGACTACATCTACCAAGCGCGTTGCACTCAGTGTCAGGCCAATCAGACCGTGTCCTGCATCGTCCACGCGGACCCACCGCGCTCTCGATACGCAGATGCGGTCCCGGATGGGAACCCGAATACGCCTAATGCCGTGCCTTTCGCCGCGGACCCAGACGCCATGGACCCCGACACCGGAGAGCCTGCCACCCCCATCCTGCGCATCAGCGAGATCGCCTTCAACCCCGATCATCCCGAGCCCGGCCGCACCTTCACCACCCAGGACGGCGAACGGACGGTCCGCTTGACCGCGATGCTCTTGCCCATGAGCTATCAAACGCGCTACGGCCAAGATATCCAATGGACCGTGCTGGGCATGAATACGGACAGCGGCGATCCCGTGGAGCCCGCGCGCGGAAGTCAGACCCGCGTGATCACGGCCATGCAGCTTGCCCCCGGCGGACCGGGCGTGCCAGAGGCCCCTCTGGGACGGCAGTTCCCCATGCGCTACATGGTCCGCGCCAGCGTCAACACGCCCAAAGGAACCATTTCCTCTGAAAGAAGGACCGTGGCACAGGACGAGATCGACAAGTGCAGGCAGGAGTATGTCGACTTGGGGATCATCGATAGTCTTTCCCCAGGAAATCCGCTATTTGTGCCGACTCACAGCCAATTCACGCCTGGGCTCGACGGCGAGTACGTCTATGAATACAAGGACTGCTTCGCTCACATTTATCCGACACAACGTGCGCAAGAAGTCCAGAGATTGCGCGCAGAAATTTCAAGTTTCCAGATCAAGGTGAAGAGTGGCTACAGAAGCCCTCGCTGGAATGATCATGAATCGAGCCTAGCCAAGAAAACAAGTCGCCACATGTTCGGCGATGCCGTTGATATTCAGCCGACTCCTGAAACTGCGATAACAGCAAGAAATCTTACGTCTTTATGGGACAAGGAATTTCCCACTTCGTGTCCATTAATCTTAGAGGGAACGGCAAGCAAGGTGAGAATGTCCTGTCGAGAGGATCGCAAAATCATTCCTACTCGCGATTTCCCGAATCCGCTAACGGATAAAAATAAAAACGGCACCTACGATGTCTTTGAAGGTGCTCGCCTTTTACATCTGGGGAGATGAACAATGGGAAAGTTGCCCTTCGTTATTTCAATCATGCTCATCAGCACCAATATGTTCATTCGGCATGCGATTTGCCAGGGAATAGCTAAGAATAAAACACTCGCTGACATGACAGAATCTGAACGAGCATCCGCCCTAGAACGCGCATGGCCACAGATTCAATATCTCGTCGATAACTTAGGCCATTCAATCAACCAATTGGACAAAGAAAAGAGTGGCGATATCGTCCAATTCACAATGTATCCTTCCAGCATACTTACGCCCTCAATGATTGCCGAAAAATACGGGCTGGAGTATCCAGATCACTATAAGGTTTCAATATATTTTCATAAAAATTGGCAGCTCACAAAAGAATGCTATTCCCGTAAAAAAATTCTCTCTAAGCAGGATGCCTGTGTGGTTGCTGGATATTATGAGGGCCCTGGCGATTCAGGGGCACTCGCTGAGCTTATGGGAACACTTTATGACAATCTACGCTATGAGGAATGGCTAAAATATTGGCCTGAATATTACAATTTCGCTTGGCAATATCGCGCCAAAGGATTTAAAACAGTAGAAGAATTTGTCAAAAAACATGGTGAATCAATTCAGGAAGACTACGCCCGCGATATTGAACAGTTCGCCACCGCCAAGCGCTTGGCCGGAAAAGTTGAGCCAAAACCCATAGAGCCCTTTGTCTTAATGCACGAGTATTTCTACAGCAAGGACCGCGCCAAGGTCCTTGAATCGCTGGCCTACTACCACAAGTACAAGGTCCGCTTCATGCTGGAGAAAGCTCTCAGGAATCCGAACAAGGAAGTCGCCGCGCAAGCCGCGAAGCTCCTCAAGGAGCTCAAATAGGGATTTATCATGCGCATCGAACATTATTCTTCGGAGGATGTAGCAGGCCGGACCTGCGAACGTAACTTGATGAACTGAAGAGAACGAAATGCCGACGCTTCGCCTTTCGCCGATGCTGGCCCTCGTTCTCGCGCTTTTCGCGCGAGGGAATCCGTTGTGCGCGGCGCCCTTGCCGCAAGCCGGAGACAAAGCCCGCTTCTCCATCCCCTTCAGCAACCATCCAAACAGCTTGGCCCCGGTCGAGGGCGTCCGCATCACCGTGCTGAGCGCACCGTCATGGCTGAGCGTCTCGCCGGACTCCTTCCTGGGACCGATCCAGGTCTTCCCGGGAGAAACACTGTACTTCATCGTGGACTACGCGCTTTCGCCGTCTTTCAACCCCCAGAACGCCGAAGGGGAACTCGTCCTCCAACTGCTGACGGACAGCCCCTCCTTCAAGCCTTCGGTCATGACCTGGCGCTTCAAGACCAAGGATGGGTTCATGAGTAGCCGCGCCGAATGCGCGGATTCCGAGGGCCTCTTCTGCGGCGCCTACCTTTCCGCGGACAGCGCTCCTCCCCACACCTCTTTCCCCTCGGATGAAATAGGCTACATAGACGCCTCGGACCGGATATTCGTCTCCACCTCCGCCGAGATTCGCTTCGACGGCGCGGATGTCTATGAGGAGAATGCCGCGATTTCCAGAATCGCGTTCACGGGCTATGCCGTGGACCGGGCCGCGAGCGGAATCTCCGAACTCGACGTATTCACGAGCACGTTCACGCTCGCGGAAGGCGAGCACTCCATCGTCTACGCGAGTTCGGACAACGCGGGCAACGTGGAGCCGCTCAAGACCGTTTCCCTGACCGTGGACGGAACGGCGCCCGGCGCGCCGCTGGTCCTGCGCGCCGGCGGCGCGAGCCCCAGCCCCTGGCAGAACTCCTCGACTTTCACGCTGACATGGCAGAATCCGCAGGACGTCTCCGGGATCAAGGCCGCTCTCATCCGGCCCGAGGGCTTCCCGGAAATCTACGTCCCGGCGGGCCCGGCAACCGCGGAGTTGGATCTCTCCGGGATGATCGGTAATGGGGCCAATCTCATCTCCGCGCGCCTGATGGACAACGTGGACAACGAGTCCGCGCAAAACAGCCAGGTCCTCCTGCGCTACGATGATATCGCGCCTGTCTCCCTGGCGGATTCCCCTGAAACAGCGGCTTCGGGCCCGTTCCCCGTAGCCTTCGACGCGGAAGACGAGGGCTCCCTCGATGATCCGCCCACGGGCAGCGGCCCTTCGCGCGTCTCCTTGTGGTGGAGAAAGGACAACAACGGCAACGGCGCCTTCGGAGCCTGGCAGAGACTGCCCCAGGAGATCGCGGCCTCTTCCGGGACCTTCTCATTTGCTCCAGCCGGCGACGGGGAATACCAATTCTACGCGCAGTCCTCGGACGCGGCAGGAAACGCGGAAGACCCGCCGCAGGAAGACGACGAGGCCGATGTCTCCACCTATTATGACGCCACGCCCGCCTCCATTACTGCGGCCGAGACGCCCTACATCAGCCCCTCCTCCGCTCAACTGCGCTGGGCCACGGATGATCTCTCCTCCTGCGTGGTGGAGTACGGGACTTCCACGCTTTTCGGCCGCAGAGCGGAGGTCTTGGCGGATCGCTTCCACTCCGCGACGCTGGGCACGCTCGTGTCCCCGGCCGTGATCTACTACCGCGTGATTGCGACCAATCGCACGGGACTTGAAACCGTCTCATCCGTAGGCTCTTTCCAGACGCCCCTGGACCTGCGCGTGCCCACGGACATGTTCGGCGTGGCGGACCTCTCAAAGCCCATGGAACTCCATGTCAGCAATCCTTCCCTCAACTTCCTGGATTTCCGCTTGGAGAACGGAGTGGTCTTGAGCACCTCCCTGGTCCTTCCCGGCGGCGTGGAACTCGTGCACTTGAGCGTGGACGGCATGCGCATCGACGCCTATTTCCCGGCCGAGCGCATGCTCCCGGAGAATGCGCCGCCGTTCTTGGCTTCGGGAGGAGGCCTGTTGAACGCTCAGAACGCAAGCTCCGGGCTCGAACTCTCCTTTGGAGAGCCGGTGACCGGCCCTTCCTCGCAGGACTCCCCGGGCCGCATGGATTCCGGCTCCAGCCTCTTGTTCGCGGGACTCTATTCGCGGCTGGACCCTGCGGCGCCGGGCAGCATCGCGGATTTCTCGGCTGTTCCCGGCCCAGGACAGGGACAGCTCACTCTTTCCTGGACCGCAGTCGGCGATGACGCGGAAATCGGAACGTCCATGAAATACGATCTGCGCATCGCGACTGAAGCCATTTCCCAGGAGAACTTCCGGCGGGCCGCTATCGTGGAACAGGCGCCGCTTCCGGCACAGGGAGGGATGACTCAAGGGGTCGTGCTTTCCGGGCTCGATACGAACACAACCTATTACCTTGGCCTCAAAGCCCTAGATGAGGTGATGAACGCCTCTCCCCTGGCCGCGCTCTCCTGGGCAAAAACTCCGGCCCTGCCGGACCCGCCCCTGCCGCCGCCGCCTTCGGTCCCCATCGTCGAGCTCCCGCCGGGCATCGCCGCTCCTCCCGCACCGCCGACCTTGAACATTCAGATCTCCGCGCCCGCCTTGAGCGGCAAGCAGACGCTCTCGGTCGCGCTCAACACCTTCAATTTCGAGGCGCCTTTCATCGTGGACGCGGCCACGCGCACGGCCAGGCTCGCGCGGCTGGTAATGGACAACGGCGGCGGAGCCTGCGAGAACGGCTCCTCCGGCATGGACTACGTGCTCGCGGAAGCAGTGCCGGGACCGGCGACGGAAAACAACGCGGCAGATTACATGTCCTCTCCTGCAAGCCGTCTCTACGCAGGCTACCGCACGGCCATGGACCCGACGGCGCCCGGCCCCATCGTTGATCTCGCGGTGTCCGGCAGGCCTGGACGAGGACAGGCTCTTCTCTCTTGGACCGCAACCGGAGACGACTCCTCGGTCGGCGCGGCCATGCGCTACGACCTGCGCGCCTCCTCCGAGCCCATCATCGCTGAAAACTTCGATTCAGCCGCGCAGGTCCTGCTCTCGACCTTGCCCGCGCAGGCGGGAACGCCCCAAAGCACCTTGGTTTCCGGACTCGCGGACGGGACCGTCCATTATTTCGCACTCAAGGCAGTTGATGAAGCCGAGAATCCCTCTTCCTTCTCCGGCGCGGCCTCCACGCGGACCTTGGAAGCGATCTTCAGCGCGGAACTCACGGCAGGTTTGCCCACCCTGGAGTTCTTCTCCCAGGTGCCCGGCGTGAGCTTGACTGCCGTATCCACGACCTCCATGAACCCGACAGTGGCCCTGGCCACCTCGGCCGCGGCCGCGCAAGGACTTATATTCGCAAGCGCGCTCTTTGACGTCGTGTCCCCAGACCCAAGCCTTCCGGGAGGAGCCTCCCTCCTATTCCGCTACATCGATCCTCCTGATCCGCAAAGCGAACCCGGGCTGAGGGTCTGGCATTTCAAGCCTAGCCTCGGGCAATGGCTCCTGCTCGCGGACATCGGACCGGACACGGAGGCCAATCTCTTCTCCCTGCCCGTGGACAGCCTTTCCTTCTTCGCCATCCTGTCCAAGGACAAGACCGCGCCCTCGACCGCGCTGATCGCGCACGGCGGCCGGCGCTGGACAAGCGCGGAGGGAAGGGTCTTCGACTCCTCGGCCACGCTCTATTCCTTCAGCGCGGCGGACGGTTCCGCGAACAAGCCTTCGGGCACCGGGATCGCATCCACGGAGTTCCGCGTCGATTCCTCCACCCTGCCTTTCATGCCTGCCCCTGCCTCCTTCAGCCTTGCGCCGGGCTTCCATACCGTGCAGTTCCGCAGCAAGGATGCCGCAGGCAATCTTGAGTCCATCAAGAGCGCGGCTCTCTGGATAGACGGCTCCGCGCCCTCGGCGTCTTTATCCTCTCAGCAGACGTTCAGGCGGGAAGCCTATGGGAGCCTCGCCATACTCAGCACCTTCTCCGCGACCGGAGGCCCGGCAGGGCTGGACATCCTTGTCTCGGACCCGCTGGTCCAAAATGGCCCGGGAAATGACGGCTCGGGCCTGGCCTTCGTCCGCTTCGGGCTGGATACGGAAGAACTCCTGCCCGCAACATCGAGCTTCACGCTCCTCCTTTCAACGGGCATCCATGCCCTCCGATTGCTGGCTGAGGACCAGGTCGGCAATCGCCTGGATCAGACTCAAGCGCCTTTGCGCGTTAGCGTGGGAGACATCCTGGCGCCCCGCACCTCATGGACCGTCAAGGGAGCAAGCGCAACGGCTTCCGAGCCGGCGAACACCGGATTTCTCTTCGTGAGCACGTCCGCTCAGCTGGAATTCTCCTCTATTGATGATTTCATCGAGCCCAATGATTCAGTCGGCTGGGGCGTGTCGTCGCAGGAACTCAGGATAGAAGGGCAAGTCGAAGCCCGGTTCATCAACTCGTCGCCTGCCGTCGGAGGGATATTCGACTCATCCTGGAGCTTGTCCTCACGATCCGAAGGCCTCCTGAGCTTCTCGGTCCAGGCTGAGGACCTCGCCGGGAACATCGAGAGCCCGCACATGCAGGCAGTCTTCGTTGATGCCCAAGCGCCCAGGACCTCCCTGTTCGTCGACGGAATCTCCGTGTCATCGGCAGCCGCGGACTTAGTCCTGATCTCAACGGACATACTCTCATTCATCTCCACGGACACGGCCTCAGGCGTTGCCTCAACACGCTATCGCATCGATGACGCGTCCGAGACGGTTTATGCCTCGACCTTCAGCCTGGCCTCAGGCACGCATACGCTTTCCTTCCGCTCAATGGACAATGTCCTGAACGAAGAAACTCTCCACACCCTCCTCATTGACGTCAAGCTGCCTGACTCGACGCCTCCTTCACTCTCGCTTCTGCCGATGCACAAGAGCACCATCACGACGGCAACGCCCCTGATCGCGGCATTCTACTCGGATGAGTCCGGAATCGCCGCATCGAGCCTCCACCTGACCCTGGACGGCATGGACGTGACGACTCAAGCCGTCATAGGGACATCCTCGGCATGCCTGATCCCGGCAGCCGTTCTCTCACAAGGCACGCATACATTCCTCGCGGAGATCGCGGATATGGCCGGCAACCGTGCGAAAGCCTCGTCCAGCTTCTTCCTGGATTCCCTGCCGCCGCTGACCACGCTGCTCGTCAACGACATGGCTGTGTCGTCGGGCAGCGTAGTCATCGTCTCGACCGATGCCCTGGGTTTCGTTGCCGTGGACGCAGGCGCGGGCTTGGCTGAGACGCGCTACAGCCTGGACGGCTCCACGACCGAGACCGTCTTTGCCTCGACCTTCTGCCTGCCTGCGGGCATTCATGCCCTGGCCTTCCATAGCATCGACCGAACGGGGAATGTCGAATCCCTCCGCACGGTCAGCCTTGCCGTCCAGTCATACGACGTGACGCCGCCTCTGTTATCTCTCTTGCCGGTAAGCGGCAGCACGATAACTCTAGCCGGCCCCGCCATAGTCGTGTCCTACTCCGACTCCGGCCGCGGAATGGACCTTGCCTCGGTGCGGCTCTCCTTGGACGGCACGGACATGACCGCCCAGGCCGTTGTATGGGCATCTTCCGCGGTCTATGTGCCGGCAGCAGCGCTCAGCCAGGGAACCCACACGGCAACGACCTTTGCAGCAGACTTGGCAGGCAACGGATCTTCGATCTCGACGACGTTCCTTTTGGATTCCTTGCCGCCCGCCACAGCATTGATCGTAAACGGACTCCAATCGTCAGCAACGACGATTGCGCTTGTCTCAACCGATACCCTGGCCTTCGCCGCATCGGACGCCGGAGCAGGCGTGCAGGAAATCCGCTACGGCCTCGATGGCGCGACAGAGATGATCTTCACTTCCGCATTCAACCTGGCCGCAGGAACGCATACGCTTTCCTTCTACAGCCTGGATGCGGTAGGAAACATCGAGCCCAGCCATCCCATCTTCATCCGGGTGCGCACGCCGCAGACGGACGACACACCGCCTCTGACGCGCCTGGACTTCCCAAGCCCTCTTGCCCTGGGCGTGGAACAGGCCGTGGGAGGAATCATCACGATACACGGCGCGATCTCTGATGAGAGCAGTCTGAATTGGACGCTCGAATCCGCGCCTGGCGCGAACGCCGTGGACGGTTTCGTGTTCATCTCCTCCGGCGCTGGGAACATCAGCGGCATTTTGGCCGCCTGGGATGCGCGGTCCCTGCCCGGATACAGGACTCTGCGGCTCAGTGCCATGGACTCCGAGCAGAATGCCTCCTCGGTCTCAGCAGCCGTCTACATCGGCGCGCCGATTTTCGATCTGGCCGTCGGCCGCAAGGACTCGGATAAGACCGTTCCCTGGATCAAGAATCCCACAGGGATCGTCGTGCGCTCGGACGGTTCGATCTGGGTCGCGGGAACCGATGATGACAGCATCCTTCTCCTATCCTCTTCCGGGACCGTGCTCAAGCGCGTGGGAGGCTCGGGCTGTCATGGCCGCGGCAGACAGGACCTGCGCTTCCAAAACCCGCAAGGCCTCGCGCTGGACAGCCGGGAGAACCTCTATATCGCGGACCAGGGGCGCGACCGCGTGGTCAAGCTCTCGCCGGACGGCTCAGAACTGCTCATGGATATCGGCAAGCAGGACAAGCATGGCCATCCTTTGCCGGGCTCAGGGCAAGGCGAGTTCCGCAGGCCCTTCGACGTAGCCGTGGACGCCGACGGCGGCATCTACGTCGCGGACTCCGGCAACGGCCGCATCCAGGTCTTCAACGAGGACGGACGATTCCTCCGCGGTTTCAGCCGAGAGACCCTGCAAAACGCCCGGAATCATGGCCGGCGCGCGCGGACGCAGTGCGCGAACGCACGGCCTGAGCGAGACTCCGAGATCCGCGGCATCACTCTGAGCGCGCAGGGATTGTGGGTATCGGACAGGGCATCTCAGAGCATCCTTCTCTTCAGCCGCTCAGGCGAGCTCCTGCGCGAGATCTCGGATGAGGACTCCAGCGTGGGCGAACTCTCGCGCATGCGCGGGCTGGCCTCCGACCGCCTCGGCGCGCTCTATGTCGTGGAGCGAAGCAAGGACCGCATCCAGAAGTTCGATCCGCAGGGCAAGGGCCTGCTGGCCTTCGGCTCGCGGCAAGAGACGGGACGGATCGGACACGCCGCCCGGAGGTATCTGACCGAACCCATGGATGCAGCGATCGGGCCGGACGGCGCCTTGTGGGTCACGGATGCGGGCAGGGATCGCATAGTCCGCTACGCTCTACCGCAGATCCAACCGACTCTTGCGTCCCCCGCAGCGCAAGAGCCTGAGACCGCGCCTGGGCAACCGCCCGTGCAAGCCGTCGAGCCCGCCCGGAGGATCGTGGACCGCGACGACGGAGCATTCATCTCCCGCGATGACGGCAACGGGGTGGATGTTCCCGCACAGGCGCTGGCCGAGGATCTGGAGATCTCCGTGGATAAGGCGCCCCAGGAGAATGAGCCGCGCCGCAATGCCGCGTGCTCGGCGAAAGGACTCTCCCCCGCGGCCGAGGCCGTGGAGTACGGCCCTTCCGGGACCGTGTTCAGTTCCCCCGCCTTATTGGTGCTTTCCTACGATCCGCTCTTGCTCGCCGGCAACGGCCTCAATGAAGATGATCTCAAGATCCACTATTGGAACGACGGCGCCGGGCAATGGGAAGTCCTGCCCTCGGCCGTGGATAAGCAGGCCAAAACCGTGAGCGCGCGCACGGGACATTTCTCGGTCTACCAGGTCTTGGCCGCACCGCAGGCCCAGCCGTCGGCCGCCGCGAACGCCTCCTTTGAATTGCACGAGGTCTATGCATTCCCGAATCCCGCGCGCAAAGGAGCCAAACCCGTGGTTCATGCGGAAGTCGGCCTTGCCGAGGGAATGAGCATCCGCGTCTACGACGTATCCGGGAGGCTCGTCCATTCCGGAAATATCGACGGCGCTCCCGGCATCATTGATGATGGACAGGGACCTCAGTATGCCTATGAGTACGCCTGGGAAGGCCATATCCCCAGCGGCGTCTACTTCTACGCGATCGAAGCGCGCAAGAGCGGGCGTTCCAGCATCCGCAAGACCGGGAAGCTGGGGGTAGTGCGATGAACCCGAGAGGGTTGTTCATCATTCTTTTGTCCGCGCTTCTGTTCATTGCTGCGCTTCCTTTATATGCCTTCGACTCCGGCGCGGCATTCTTAAGAATCGGAACCGGCGCTCGCGCAGAGGCATTGGGCGGCGCCTACACCGCGCTGGCTTCGGACGTCAATGCGCTGCGCTACAACCCCGGCGGACTGGGCGGCCTGAGCAAGCGGGAACTGGGATTCACGCACGCGCAGTGGGTCATGGATTCTCAGTTCGATGTGCTGGCCTTCGCACAACCGCTTAAAACAGGCAGCCTGGGAGTGGGCATGGCGCGATTGGGGATGGGAGCCATCGAGGGCCGAAGCGCTGACCGGCAGGCCACGGAGGGATTTACAGCCTCAGACAGCGTGTACACCCTGGGCTATGGCCGCCCGATCGTAGAAGCCTTCGGCGGGAACTTGGGCGCGGGCATCAATGTGAAATATCTCGAGAGCAGGATCGGTTCTGACTCAGCATCCACGTTCGCGGCGGACTTCGGTCTTATGCAGAAGCTCGACGGCCTGCCCATGACCCTGGGACTTTCCGTGCTCAACATGGGGCAAGGACTTAAGTTCCTGGACCAACGGGATCCGCTTCCCCTGACCGTGTCGGTCGGCGGCGCCTACAGATTGGCCGGAGCTTTCAATATCGCCTTGGACGTTCGTCATGAGCCCCAGGACAAGAGCTTCGACGTAGGCGTTGGTACGGAATATTCGATCATCAGCGGATTCGCCTTGCGCGCGGGCTATGCCTCGGCATCGGCTACGCGCTCCAGCAAGAACGACGGCGCGGGCTTGGCAGGACTGGGCGGCGGCTTCGGCCTGCGCCTGCGCAACTACAGCGCGGACTACACCTTCACGCCTTTCGGCGAACTCGGCAATGTCCAAAGGCTGTCCTTGGGAGCGCGCTTTTGACAAATAGGCATTCGTCATCCCGGGCCCGATCAGGAATCGCTGGATCCCGGCTTTCGCCGGGATGACGGCAGATTGGCTTCCGCCGGAATGACGAATACAGGCTGCTTGACCACTGCCACCGGTTTGCTTCCGGTGAAATGCTAAAATCAGTCTCCATGCTCGTCGGGAAACTCTCCTCATGAATTTCCGTTCCCATCTGCTCCTGGGCGCCGCGGCAGCGGGACTGGCCTTGCTGGCGATCGCGGAGACGCTCTCCCCGGTCGCGCGCGAGCTCCGCCAAACGCGGCCGCTGCTCGGGATTCTCGTCTTGGAGGATTCGTCGCGGACCCGGACGACCTATGCCGCGGTGTATGGTCCGGCTGCCAGGACCCTGGACCTCGTGGAACTCCCGTCCAATGAGAATGATCCTTGGGCCCTGATCGCGGGCATCCCGGATCAGCCCTGGGCCTCGGGCCCGGCCTTCTCCTGCCGCGTGCGCCTGCGCGCGCAGAGCTCCCCGTCGTCCTGGGAACTCGCGGCAGCCCTGTCGAAGGCCTCTTCGGACCCGCTTTTCTGGCCGCGCCTGCCCAAGAGCCTGCGCCCTATCCGGAAGATCGAGGGAGCCGGCGCGCTCGACGCCCTGCGCCTGGCTTGGAGATTCTCCCGCTTGCGCTCGGGCGCAGTGGCCGTTTCCAAGCTCCCGGCCCCGGCCGAGCGCGCGGCCTTCCTGGCCGGGCTCCTGGGCCGGGCGCAGGGACTCGACGCCGCGGAGCATCCCTTGGAACCCACCGCGGAGATCCTCAACGCCTCGGATGCTCCCGGTGTCGCCTTGAAGGCCACGAAAATATTAAGATTGCGCGGGATCGATGTCGTGCATTTCGGGAACTCGGCCTCTCCGGAGCCGGTCAGCCGCATCATCATCCGCAGCGGGGCCCCGGAAGCCGCGGCCGCGGCCGCAGAAGCCCTCGGCTGCCCTGGAATAGATACTTTCACCGAGATCCTGCCGGACGCTCAAGCCGCCGTCACCGTGGTCCTCGGACTCGATTACGGCCGCTGCGCCCGGATCATCGACGGACCGGAGCTCTAAACATGGAACTTGTGGAGATACTCAAGCAGGCCGTAGGCGCGGGAGCCAGCGACATCCATCTCGTGGTGGGCAAGCCGCCCATGATGCGGCTCAACGGCGAGATCCAGGAGGTCCCGGGATTTGCGATCCTCTCCGCCGAGGACTCCAAAAAACTGACCTACTCCGTCCTCTATGAGGAGCAGCGCGCGCGCTTCGAGGATCAATGGGAGCTCGACTGCTCCTTCGCGGTGCGCGGCTTCGCGCGCTTCCGCGTCAACGTGTTCCTGCAGAAGAACGGCGTGGAAGCGGTCATGCGCGTGATTTCCTCGCAGATCCCCACGCCCGAGCAGCTTCGCCTGGCTCCCTCGGTCATGGCTTTCGCGGACCTGCCCCGCGGCTTGGTCCTGGTCACGGGGCCCACGGGCTCGGGGAAGTCCACCACCCTGGCCTCCATCATGGAGATCATCAACCAGAAAGAGGCCTGCAACATCCTCACCATCGAGGACCCCATCGAGTTCGTCTACGAGTCCAAGAAGAGCATCTTCCGCCAGCGCGAGGTCGGGCAGAACACCAAGAGCTTCACCAACGCCCTGCGCAGCGCCCTGCGCCAGGACCCGGACGTGATCCTCGTCGGAGAGCTGCGCGACCTGGAGACCATCCAGCTGGCCATCACCGCCGCCGAGACCGGACACCTTTGCTTCGGGACCCTGCATACCCAGGACGCGCCCTCCACGATCGACCGCATCATCGACGTGTTCCCTCCGCATCAGCAGACCCAGATCCGCGTCCAGCTGGCCGTGGCTCTGCAGGGCGTGGTCAGCCAGATCCTGATCCCGCGCGCCGACGGCCAGGGACGCGTGGCCGCGCGCGAGGTCATGGTCATGACCCCCGCGATCAGCAACCTCATCCGCGAGGGCAAGACCCATATGATCTACGGAGCCATCGACACGGGCGTGAAGTTCGGCATGGTCCCCATGGACAAGTCCTTGGCCGAGATGTCGCGCCAAGGCCTCATCACCGTCGAGGAGGCCCTCAAGCACGCGCACAACTTGAAGGTCGTGGAACAGCTCCTGGGCGTGAAATCCCGCGGGGAAGCGTCCGCGACGCTCTGAAGATGGACAAGATCAAGCTGCTCAAGCCCCTGCGCCTGTTCTCCTCGGTCCCGGAGAAAGACCTCCAGGAACTGGCGGACTTCCTGACCCTGGAGACCCACGCCGACGGCGCGCGGATATTCCAGGAAGACTCGCAAGGCGACAGCCTTTATTTCGTCGCGTCGGGCCGCGTGCGAATCTCCAAGAAGCTGCCGGAATCCGGGGGCTCCCAAGACTTGGCCGATCTCGGCCCCGGAGACTGCTTCGGCGAGATGGCCGTCATCGAGGCCGTGCGCCGCAGCGCCGATGCCTACGCGCGGGGAGAAACGCTGCTCCTGCGCCTGCGCAGAGAGGACCTCGACCGCTGGCTCAAGAAGAACCCGCTCCTGGCCTTGGGCTTCTTCACCCGCCTGGTGCAGACGCTTTCGGCCCGCCTGCGCCGCTCCACGACGGAGCTCACCCTGCTCTACGACTTGAGCCGCCTGCTGGTGGAACGCTGCACGGATCCGCAGGAACTCCTGGGACGAGTGCTCGGGCTTCTGCATTCCCATCTGGAAGGCGATTGGATCTCCGCGGCCTGGATCTACAACAAATTCAACGACGAGCTGGACTTGACGGCCTCCCAAGGAGACCTGACGGCCCTTGCGCAGGAGACGCTGAAGGCGCCGCAGGAAGGGCGCGAGGGCTGGCTCGATGAGCGGACCTGCGTCATCCTCTGCCCCGGCGAACGCAACCCTTCCGGCGCCTTCCTTTTCCGCCGGCACGCCCCGCTCCCCGAAGACGAGCGCGTGGAGCTGCGGAGAACGCTCCTGACCATCGCGCTCCTCATCGCCACGGCCGTCGACAATATCTCCCTGCGGGCGGAAGAAGACTTCCGCTCGCGCCTGAACGCGGCCAAGGCCGCAGGACCCGGACTATGAAAAAACCCTCCGCCGCCGCAGACGCCGTCTCCAAGAAGTTCCGGGTTCTGGCCCGCGCAGCGGCCCGCATCGCCGACGAAAAGAAGGCCGAGGACATCCTTCTGCTCGACATCCGCGGCCAGAGCATCCTGGCCGACTATGTCCTGCTCGTCAACGCGAACTCCTCGACGCACGCGCGCGCCCTGCAGGACTCCCTGGAAGACGAGCTCACCCTTCTCGGCGCGGACCCCGTGCACAAGGACGGCAAGGACAGCGAGTCCTGGCGCGTGCTCGATTACGGCTGGATGCTCGTCCACATCCTGCAAGAGGGCACCCGCAACCTCTTCGCCTTGGAAAAGCTCTACCCGAAAGCCAAAAAGATCGCCGTCGCAGGCGAGGCCAAAGCCGCGAGATGAAAACGCCCCGCGAGCTCCTCTCGGAGCGCTTCAAGACCGCCATCCGCTCGGCCCTGGACCTGGAAGCCGATCCGCTCGTCATGCCCGCGCAGAACCCCGAGTTCGGGGATTACCAATCCAACGCGGCCATGGGCCTGGCCAAGAAGGCCCGGCTCTCGCCCCGCGCCGTCGCGGAGAAGATCCTCTCCAAGCTCGATCTTTCCGGGATCGCCGAGGGAGCCTCCATCGCGGGCCCCGGCTTCATCAATGTCCGTCTCTCGCCTTCATGGCTGGCCGAGCAGCTTAAAACCCTGCATGGCGATGAACGCCTAGGCGTGGAAAAGGCCTCTTCCCCGCAAAGAGTGGTCATAGACTATTCCGGTCCCAACGTGGCCAAGCAGATGCACGTGGGCCACCTGCGCAGCAGCATCATCGGAGACGCGCTGGCCCGCCTCATCGCCTTCCAGGGACACTCGGTCATCCGGCAGAACCACATCGGCGATTGGGGCACGCAGTTCGGCATGCTTATCGCCTATCTCCGCTCCTCCCAGCCCTCGGCCGCGGAGCATATCTCGGACCTGGAAGCTTTCTACCGGAACGCGAAGAAACGCTTCGATGAGGACCCGGCCTTCGCGGAAGAATCCCGCGCCACCGTAGTGCGCCTGCAGGCCGGCGGCGCCGAGGAACTGTCCCTTTGGAAGAAGATCGTGGAGGAAACCCGCCGCCACTACCTGCCGCTCTACGCGCGCATGAACGTGCTTTTGCGCGCCGAAGACGAGCGGGGGGAATCCTTCTACAATCCTCTCCTGCCGGGCGTCGTGGAGACGCTCAAGCAGAAGGGCGTGGCCGTCGAGTCCGAGGGCGCGGTCGCGGTCTTCATCGACGGCTATGAGACCCCTTTGCTCGTGCGAAAATCCGACGGCGGCTATCTTTACGGCACCACGGACCTGGCCGCGCTGCGCTTTCGCGTCTCGGAGCTCAAGGCGCAGAGGCTCATCTACACCCACGACTCCCGCCAGAGCCAGCATTTCTCCATGGTCTTTGCCGCGGCCAAGAAAGCGGGCTGGGCCGAGAACACCCTCTTGGAGTATGCCCCCTTCGGGACCATGCTCGGCACCGACGGGAAGCCCTTCAAGACGCGCTCCGGAGACACGGTCAAGCTCAAGGACTTGCTGGATGAGGCCGAGGAACGCGCCTCAAAGCTCGTGGAGCAGAAGAATCCCGACCTGCCCTTGGCGGAGCGCCGGGCCATCGCCCGCGCCGTGGGCATCGGAGCCGTGAAGTATTCCGACCTCTCCAAGGACCGAACCGGCGACTATATGTTCTCCTGGGACCTGATGCTCTCCATGGACGGGAACACCGCGCCTTATCTGCAATACGCCCATACCCGCATCCGCTCCATCTTCCGCAAGGCCGGTCTCGAACCCTCCAGCCTCGCCGGGGGAGCGCCGACGCTGGAGACTCCGCAGGAATCGGCCCTGGCCAAGCATCTATTGCGATTGGGAGAGACGATCGAGGACTGCGCGCAGACCCTGCGGCCGCACCTGCTCTGCGCCTATCTCTATGAACTCGCGGCAAGATTCAGCCGCTTCTACGAAGCCTGCCCCGTGCTCCAGAGCCCCGAGCCCCAGCGCTCCAGCCGCCTTTTGCTCTGCGACCTCACCGCCCGGACCCTGGCCTTGGGCCTGGACCTCCTGGGCATCGAACATCCTGAGAAGATGTAGGTCGGTTAACCGTAAAATTCGGGGGCCTCAAATACGGCATGTCTGATTTTTTAATATAAGTGTGATAAATGCAGTATTGACTGCGTTTCACATACTTAATATGCTGTTATTATGCGCAGAACATTCACTCAAGAGCTTTTTAAGTGGAAAGAATCAAAAGACCGTAAACCGCTATTGCTGAAAGGGGTGCGGCAATCGGGCAAGACCTATTTGCTCAAAGAGTTCGGCAAAAAGGCTTATCCCGACGCTGCCTATTTTAATTTTGAGGGCAATGAGCCTCTTCAAAAGTGTTTTGACCGGGACCTTGATCCGCAAAGGATCATCTCCGAGCTGGGAGTGTTCCACCGACGAGCCATAAAGCCGGGCGAAACCCTGTTGATTTTCGACGAAATACAGTTCTGCAACCGCGCGCTGACGGCGCTGAAATATTTTTGCGAGGACGCGCCGCAATACCACATCGCCTGCGCCGGATCGCTGCTGGGCATCGCGCTGTCCAAACCGCTTTCTTTCCCGGTCGGGAAGGTGGACCTGCGTTCTCTGCGGCCTCTTGGCTTTTATGAATTCATGCTGGCGAATCAAGAGGAAGAGTTGGCCGGATTTTTGACGGAGCTTCCCTCTGATAAGGAAGTCCCGGAAACATTCACATTAAGGCTGCAGGAGCTTCTCCGGAATTATTATGTGGCGGGCGGCATGCCCGAGGCCGCGGCAAAATGGATAGAGACGAAAGACGTGGCCGAGGTCGAGGCGATCCAGCGGCGAATACTGGACTCCTACGAACTGGATTTCGCCAAGCACGCGCCCGCAAAGGATATCCCCAAGCTGAACCTTATCTGGAAGTCCATCCCGAATCAGCTGGCAAGGGAAAGCGGCAAATTCATTTTCGGACACGCCAAACCGGGCGCAAGAGCGAAAGATCTTGAAGACGCGCTGGAGTGGCTGATTTCCGCCGGCATGGTTCACAAGGTGGTGAAAATAGGACAGCCCTTCATCCCGCTTTCGGCCTACGCGGATCCGTCGTATTTCAAGCTGTACGCGCCGGATGTCGGACTGCTGAGGAAAATGGCCGGACTCCCGGCCGAGGCTGTTTTCCAGGGACCGGAGACTTACAGGGAATTCAAGGGCGCGCTGACGGAAAATTTCGCGCTGACCGAGCTATTGAACGCGGATTTCGATCCGCCCTTTTACTGGAGATCCGGCAACACCGCTGAAGTGGATTTCGTGGCGCAGTTCAACGAGCGCATCGTGCCTATCGAGGTCAAGGCGGGACGCAACAGAGCGCGCAGCCTTGCGGAATACAGGAAGAAGTATTCCCCCGAGATTTCCGTCAAAACCTCTCTTGAAAACGTGAGCGGAAAAGAGATCAAGAGCATTCCGCTATACATGCTCTGGCGCCTCAAGAGCTATCTTTAAAGGCTCGCAGCGGCCTTTCCCTTCCGGGAATCGAACACCCAAAAGATGTGACCGTCAGTTCTTGCCGAGGGAAGCGGCCCACTTGCGGGCTTTTTCCATCACGCCCGAGAGTCCCTTGGGCTCCGCGGGCTTCTTCTCCACGGCGCCGATGGACCTGAGGAAGGCTTCCTCGTTGGGCTTGCGGCCGAGATACTCCTCGATATCCTTCATCTCGTCGCGCGAGCCGCCCCGCCCCAAGACCTTCTCGCGCAGCTCCCGCCCCGCGCGGGGATCGAAGGGATCCTTCTCCAGGCGCGTGAACAGGTCCTGCGCGTAGACCAGGGACCATAGATAGCTGTAGTAGCCGGAGTCGTAGCCGCCGCTGGCGATATGCGCGAAGCTCGCCTCCGGGATCGTCCCCTCCGTCATCGGCATATGCGTGATCTCTTTGGTCAGATCGCCGTAGAGCTTGGTCGTATCCTGCGCCCCCTGCATATGAAGCGTCATGTCGTAGGTCGCCAGGAAGCACTGTCGAAGATACTGCATGCCGCTGCCCGCGTTCTTGGCCGCGATCAGCTTGCGCGCGAGTTCGGCCGGGAGCTTCTTGGAGGGGTCTTGATAGTCCCCGGAGATGCGGTCGAGGACCTGCTCGTTCCAGGCCCAGTTCTCGAACATCTGGGAAGGCGCCTCTACGAAGTCCATGGACGTGCCGTAGCCCGAGAGCGTCTGGTAGCGCGAGCGTCCCAGCGTGTTGTGCATGAGATGCCCGAACTCATGGAAGAACGTCTCCACCTCATCGTGGGAAAGCAGCGAGGGCTTGTCCTTGGTCGGCTTCTCCATATTGGAAACCATGGCCGAGATCGGCAGACGGTAGGAGCCGTCCTTCCTTTCATAGGACGGAACGATCTCCGTGACCATGGCATGCGTGAACTTCCCCTGCCGCGGATAGAGATCGAGCAGGAACTCGCCCAGAACCTCTCCGCTCTTGGAGTCCACGACCCGATACCCTTTCGCATCCGGGTGCCAGGTCTTGGCGCCCGGCATCTCCTCGAAACGCACGCCCAGCACCTTCTGATAGACCTCCATGGCTCCGCTGACCACGCGATCCGTCGGGAAATACCTGCGCAAGGACTCCTGATCCACCGAATACTTCTGCTTCATGCGCTGGTTGGAGTAGTAGTTGACGTCCCAGGGATTGAGGACCCCGTCGGAAGCCTTCCCTTCCATCGAATTTTTGAGGTCCAGGAGCTCGCGGCGCTCGTCCGCGGCCTTGCCCTCGAGCTTGCCGCGCACGCGGCCGATGAACTCCATCACGGCCTCGGGCGTCTTGGCCATGCGGTCCTCGAGGATGATCTCGGCGTGGTTCTTGTAGCCCAGCATCTTCGCGGCCTCATCGCGCAGGCGGACCATCTCCGAAAGGCGCTCCTTGTTCTCCTGGCCGCCGCGGTTATTGAACATGACGAGCACGGCCTTGCGGGCCCGAGCGTCCTTGGCGTTGTCGAAGAACGGGAGCACGTCCGGATACTGCGTGGTCACGCAATAAGTCTTCTTTGCCTTCTCCAAGCGCTTGCTGAAGTCCGCGGGAGCCTCCTTGGGCAGGCTCGCGAGCGCCTCCTGGGTCAAGACGTAATCGCCGCCGGACTTCTTAAGCTGTTTCTCGATAAAGTCCTTGGGAAGGCCCTGGACCTGCTCGGGCGTCAGGAGATAGGACTGCACGCGGTCGATATAGCCCTGGGGGAGCCCCTCGAGCTGCTCGCGCGTCATGAGCATGAAATCCTTGACCTCGGCAACGGTCTCCTCGAAAGCCGTGCTCAAGTCGACGAGCCGCTCCTGGATCTTCTTGAAATGCGCGCGCTTGTCCGCGGGAAGATCCAAGCCGTTGTCCTTGAAGGCCTTGAGGGTCTTCTTGGCCAGCCGAGAATCCTCCTCGTTCAAGGACCCGGCTGCGGACAGGCCTGAATTCAAGGTCTTATAGAGGTCTTCGCGCATGTAGAGGCCCAGCATGAACTTGGAAGTCTCGGCTTCACACTTGCGGGAGGCGTCCCGCACAGGCTTCTCCGTGGAGACCGCGGAAAGGACCAGCCGCGGCTTGAGCGTCTCAAAGAACTCCCCAAGGGCCTCGTCGAAAGACGCGATCGTATTCTTGAACGAGGGGGACTTTTCCTGGGCGATGGAGTCGAGGCGCCGGGTCAGGGCGATCTGAGCCTGCGAGCAGACTTGCTCGATGCCCTTGGACACGGCATTGAAATCGACCTCGGAATCATCCAGACGGCGGGAATCCTTCATCTTCGTCTCCTCTCCTCCCTGCGTCATGACCGCAAGGAGCGAGTCGTCCTTGCCCTGCGTCCCTCCGTCGAAAAGCGTGCCGTAGTCTCCGCCCTGTAAGGAGACCTTGACCGGTTTAAGGCCCTTGGAGACCCGCGCGGCGTTCACGCGCGCTCGCGGATCGGCGAGCGCCGCGCGTTCCTCCACGCGCAAAGCCTCTCCCCAGGTCCCGCGGAGAATAGCCAGAGACTGCTCGCGCGGACCCTGCTCAATGGCCCAAGACCCTGCCTGCGGGCAGTAGATCCTTTGCGCGGCCTTGACCTCGCTCAGCATCCCGGCGCCCAAAAGTTCCGCAAAAGCCTGTTCGGTCGCGGCCAAGCGAGGGTCCTGAGCCTTGGCCTCCAGGAGCACGCGCACCGAAGCGTCCTTGCATGCGTCGGCAGAGGCGGGCTGGACCTCAATGGATTTCGGATCAGGCGCTCCCTGTTGGTCCGCGAACGCTGCGGGAGACAAGAGCATCAAAAAAGGAATCATCCGCATGGAAGAGAGTCTTTTCATGGTCGTTTCTCCAATAATCGGCTGCCCGAATCACGGGCGAATAGAAGTATAAGTCCTCTCCTGACATCTCGCCATACCCCGAAGGCCCAAATCGCCGTCAACGAAGGACCTAGCCTTTCCTAGGTCCTCCGGGTCAGCACATTTTTTTGACGCTTTCGAAAGCGCGCCGGGCGGCGCGCAGGGTGCGCTCGATGTCGGCGCGCGTATGGCAGGAGGAAAGCATGGCGGTCTCGAACTGCGCCGGGGGAAGATACACTCCCTGCTTCAGCATGGACTGGAAGAATCGCGCATAGGCTTGCCGGTCCGCCTTGGCAGCCGAGTCCCAATCCCGCACAGGCGTCTTTGAGAAGAAAATCGTGAACATGGAAGCGATCTGATGCACCTGGACCGGGACCCCGGACTGAG
Organism: Elusimicrobiota bacterium; assembly: GCA_041661185.1. GTDB lineage: Bacteria > Elusimicrobiota > Elusimicrobia > UBA1565 > UBA1565 > JBAZUV01. The sequence continues at coordinate 25,645 of JBAZUV010000021.1, read as the reverse complement.
CCGCGGCCTCGCAGAGTCCGACCGCAAGCTCTGAAGCCAAGCCGCTCATCCGCGCGTAAGGATTCTCGCGCTTAAGGGCCTTGAGCGCGGCCAGACCCGCGGCCACGGCCGCGGGATTGCCGGAAAGCGTGCCGGCTTGATACGCTCCGCCCAAAGGCGCCACGCGCTCCATGATCTTGCGCTTCCCGCCGTAGGCGCCCATGGGAAATCCGCCGCCGATGATCTTGCCCAGGCAGGTCAGGTCCGGCCGGACCTTATAGGCCGTCTGCGCGCCGCCGTACGACATACGGAAACCTGTGATCACCTCGTCAAAAACGAGCAGAGCGCCGTTGGCGCGCGTGATCTTCCTGAGCCCCTCCAGAAAGCCGGGTTCCGGCAGGACCAAGCCCATGTTGGCTGCCGCGGGCTCCACGATCACGGCCGCGATGCTCTTCCCCCATCGGGAAAATGCCGCGCGCACGCTTTCCAAGTCATTGTAGGAACAGACCATGGTCGTCTCGGCCCAGGAGCGAGGAACCCCATCGGAATCCGGCTTGCCGAGCGTGGCCGCGCCTGAACCCGCGGCGACCAGGAGATTGTCCGCGTGGCCGTGGTAGCAGCCCGCGAACTTGACGACCCTATCTCGGCCGGTGAAGGCGCGGGCCGCGCGCAGAGCGCCCATCACGGCTTCGGTGCCGGAGCTGGTCATGCGCACGAGCTCCAAGGACGGCAGAGCTTTCTTGAGCGCCTCGGCCAGGAGCGTCTCGGCCTGCGTGGGCGCGCCGAAGCTGGCTCCCGCGCGCACGGCCGAAGACGCGGCGCGCGTCACGGCCGGATGCGCATGCCCCAGGATGAGCGGCCCCCAGGAGAGGCAGTAGTCGATGTAGCGGTTGCCGTCCTCGTCGATGAGCGCCGCGCCTTTGCCTGAGCGCATGAACACCGGCGTACCGCCCACGGCCTTGAAAGCCCTCACCGGAGAGTTCACCCCTCCGACCAAGGACTTTTGCGCCCGGGCAAAGAGCTTCTTTGATTGAGAGAATCGATCATCGCGCGTCCGACAATCCTTCTCTTCGTCATTCCGGCGCAAGCCGGAATCTAGAGCTGGACCCCGGCTTCCGCCGGGGCGACGTACTAGGCCAGCCATCGGGCGGCTTCCAAGGCATGATAGGTGATGAGGATGTCCGCGCCCGCGCGCTTGATGGACGTCAGCGTCTCCAGGACCGCGCGCTTCTCGTCGATCCAGCCGTTGGCCGCGGCGGCCTTGATCATCGCGTATTCGCCGGAGACGTTGTAGGCGGCCAAGGGCAGACGGCTCGCCTGCCGCACCGCGCTGAGCACGTCCAAATAAGCCAGGGCGGGCTTGACCATAAGCATGTCCGCGCCTTCCTGCTCGTCGATCAAGGCCTCGCGCACGGCCTCCCGGCCGTTGGCCGGATCCATCTGATAGGTCGATCGGTCGCCGAAGCGCGGAGGAGACTCGGCCGCGTCCCGGAAGGGACCGTAGAAAGCGCTCGAGAACTTCGAGGCATAGGCCAGGATCGCGGTCTGCGCGAAACCGGCGGCGTCCAAAGCCTTGCGCGCGGCCAGGACCTGGCCGTCGGCCATGGCGCTCGGCGCCACCACGTCCGCGCCCGCGCGGGCCTGGCTGATCGCCGTCTTCGCGATAAGCTCCAAGGTCGCGTCGTTATCCAAGACGAACCCTTTTCCCGCGCGGCGGATGACGCCGCAGTGCCCGTGATCGGTGTACTCGCAGAAACAGAGGTCCGTGATCACGACAAGATCGGGAAATCGGTCCTTGATCGCGCGCACGCCGCGCTGGACTATGCCGTCGGAAGCCCACGCACCGGAACCCTTGGCATCCTTGCGCTCCGGGATGCCGAAGAGAAGCACGGCCGGCAGGCCCGCATGAACAGCCTCCCCAGCGAGCTTGACCGCCTCATCCACGGAATACTGGAACTGCCCCGGCATGGAGCGGATGGGCCGCTTCTGCGCCTTGCCGGGGCGAAGGAAGATGGGCAGCACGAAGTCCTCGGCGTCCAAGCGCGTCTCGCGCACCAAGGCGCGCAGACCCGCGGACGCGCGGAGCCTGCGCATGCGCTGTAAAGGGAATGGCATAGGGCGTCAGTCGCAGATGCCGACCATCTGCAAAAAGGTCTCTTCCATGCGCTGGGCCATGAGCACGGAGAACTTCTTGTAGAACACGTAGCCCATCTCAGGGTCCTTGTCGAACTTCCCGCGGATGCATTTGCCGTCGAAAGACAAGGCCAGGACGGTCTCCTGCGCCTGCGCCGAGAGATGCCAGCGGTAAGGCGGGATCAGCCAGGACCAGCCCACGAGCTCGTCGGCGCCCACGGTCTGGATGGTGATGTCCTTGGCCCCGGACCTGGGCAGTTCCAGCGCCACGCTCCCCTGCCGGATGAGGAAGAACTTGTCTGCCTCCTCTTCCGCGCGGAAGAGGTATTCCTTCGCCTCGAATCTATGATTGGCCGCGCAGCCGGTGAGCAAATCCACGTACGACTCCTTGATGTCCTTGAAGAACGGATGAGCGCGGAGTATGGAACCCAAATCTTTTTTTACCATGACGCACCTCTCTATTCGAAGCGTTATTTATTCTCCGGCGCACCGGCGAACTCCCGCAAAAGGCGGATCAAGTCGCCGATATCCTTATCCGGCATCTTCCCTGCGTAGCCCGGCATCTTGCCCTCGCCCTTCTTGACGACGCCGATGAGCTCTCCGTCGGACTTCTTCGCCGTGCCCTCGGAGGTCATATCCAGAGACTTGGGATCGAGCTTAAGGCCCTTGGCCAGGGCGGCGTTGCCCTTGCCTTCCTTTCCGTGGCAAGAAGCGCACTTGGCCGCATACGTCTTCCTGGCCGATCCAAGATCCGCGCTCGCGGATCCGGCCGCAGGAGCGGCAGGGGCAGCAGGCTCTCCTTGGACCGCGGATTCCTTGCCGACCGCGGGAGCCAGCGAACGGACATAAGCGACGATATCGTCTATCTCCAAGGACTTGAGCTTATCCTTGAAAGCCGGCATCTTGCCGCGCCCGTTCTTCGTCGCTTGAGCCAGCTCGGCGTCGGACTCGGCCGGGGCGCCCAGCAGATCCAGCTTCTTTGCATCAAGCTTCATGGCCTTGGCCAAGCCGGCATTGCCCTTGCCGTCTTTCCCGTGACAGGCGGCGCATTTTGCATCGTAGATCTTCTTGCCGCTCTCTTTATCCGCGGAGGAAACGGTCCCGACAGATGCGATGGGAAAAACCGCAAGGCATGCCCAAATAGGGAATCTCTTTTTCATGATGCGTTCTCCTCTCCTATCGCGGCGGCATGCCGCAGTATAACACCTGTGGGAACGATCCTGCATCCCTCTCCGGGAGCCTGTTCGCTTTTCAGCGCCCGCAGCAGCTTCAGCGCGCACTCCGCCGAAATACTCTCGGCAGCCGCGATCTCCCCTCTCCTTTTCGACAGGGAATCTGCGATGATGGTCTCCAGATCGTCGATGTTGTAGAGATGCACGCCGGGGATGCCGGCAACCGTTGGATCGATGTTGCGGGGCACGCCCAAGTCGATGAGCACCAGCGGCGCTCCCCCGCGCTGCCGAGTCAATTCCGCCATTCGAGAACGGGTCACGATATAATGGGGGCAGGCCGTGGAAGCGATGAGAACATCCATGTCATGGATGGAGGCCATGCCCTCTTCCAAGCTCACGGCGCGGGCGTTGAACGATCCGGCAAGCTCCCGGGCATGCGCCAAGTCGCGATTGGCGATGGTCAGCGTCGCCGCGGGACCGCAGAGCAGATGCTGGGCCGCGGTCTGCGCCGTCTTCCCGGCGCCCAAGAGCAGGATGCGGCGAGTCTTCGCGCCGTCCCGGGACAGGATCTTCTCGGCAAGGGCCACGGCGGCGGCGCCGCAGCTGGTGATGCCCTGGGCAATGCCGGTGCGGGCGCGCACGGCCTTGCCCGCGGCAAAAGCCGCCTGAAACGCCTTATTGAGGATCTTATCCGTTCCGCGCGCGGCAACGGACTGCTGATACGACTCTTTGACCTGGCTGAGTATCTGATGCTCGCCCACGACGATGGAATCCAGGCCGGAGGCCACGCGGAAAAGATGCCTGAGCGCCGCGGCCCCGGAGAGGGAGAAGAGGAACTCCTCGCACTGCGGCGCACGACGCACTAAGAATTCCCTCAGCCGCTGCTGAGCCGCGGCAGCATCACGAGCGCCGGCATAGCACTCCAAGCGGTTGCAGGTAGAGACCACCACGAGCCCCGAGAGGATCCCGTCGCCGCACAGCTCGGAGATCGCAGTCTCCAGCTCCGAGGCCTGGAACGCCAAACGCTCGCGGACCTCGACACCTGCTTCCCGGTGACTGAGACCCACGAGGACCAAGTCCCCCCAGGCCGCAAGAGGCATCGAGCCGCCTCTTGCAGGAGAGGCCTTAGGGTCCACCCTCATCATTTCAGTCGAATCGTCCATGAGATCGTTCCGCGTCAGAATTTCGCCTCGAGCCCGAGCTGGGCGATGCTGGCCCGGCCGCTGTTGTTGGTGTCGGTCTTATCGACCCAGTCGTCGATGCGGTAGCCGGCCCGAGCCGTGATGCTCTTGTACCCGGACGGGGTATATTCCAGCGTCAAGCTTCCCCGCGCGATGCGCACGTCGCTGGGCGTGTAATCGTTCATGATGTAGTTGTCCGTGGTCATGAAATGCAGGGGCGTCTGCATGCGGGACCAAGCATAGGAACCACTGCCCTTGACCGTGAAGCCCAGAGGAAGGTTGATCCGTCCGCCGGCATCCGCCACGGAGTTCTCCTGCCGATTGTTCATCCCTCCTTCATGGAAGGTGCTTCCGGGGAATGTCGCGCTCCCCGAACCGAACCACCCCTCCGTGAAATAATGGATATTCTCGTAAGATCCGCCGATTCCCAAGAAGATCTTATTGGTCGCGGCCCAATCCAGGCCGGCCCGATAGGTATTGCGGGAACTGCTGTACTTGCTGAACTTCGACATCGTGTTCCTTTCCTTAAGATAGCCGCCCATGACCGTGAGGCTCACGTCGCGAGGAAGCGGCACGATCACGGAGGCATTCGCATCATCCTGCCAGGTCGGCTGGTTCACGAAAGCCGGACGATTAGCCTGAAGCCTCTTGTAGGAAGCCTCCGCCTCGATTCCGAGAGGAAGCTCGGCCTGAAGGCTCATGCTGCCGATATGCTTCACATCCTCCCGGGCCACGACGTTGTCCAATTCCCCGGGGAGAACGAATGTGCCGTCCCTAAAATAGCGCATCCCCTGATAGATCTGGGTCGGCGCATCGCGGCGGTGGCTGAGCTCCGCCTTGTAGCCGGCCTTGAGGAAGAGCTTTTCCAGGATGCGATAGTCGAGCTCGAAGGTTCCCTTGAGCGTGGTCTTGTCGATCTGATGGCTGTCCCCTATCGGAGCCGCGACGGCATAGCCTCTGAAAGCGGCGTTCTCATCGATCGCCACGACTCGGGAATAAAGCTTCGCGGTCAACGACAGCTTGTCGCTGTTCTTGTAGACCGCGTTCAAAGCCCCCACGAAAGCGTTCATCTTATAGCGCGTCGACAGATTCTCCCTTTGCCGGGCCGTCAGCGCCCCGGTCATGGCCAGCTTCTTGCTCACATCATAACGAAATCTCATGTCGCCGGCATTGGCCTGGGTCGGAGAGTAGAGGGGCTTGATGATCCCCGAGGCCGCCCAGGTGATCGAAGAAACGGCGGCGGCATCCTTGAACTCGCTGTGCGTGATGTCCACGCTCACCGCTCCATCGTCCTTCACATTCGAACCCAGACCGATCGTGACGTCCTGCTGGGTATTGTCGACGTTGGCGACGCCGACTTGATATCTGTTCGCCCGCGCGGACATGCTGCCGAATTTTTCCGCGGTCCAGTACTGCACGGAAAACCACTTGGCCGAGTTCCCCGGAGCGAAGACCGCCAGATTGACGTCCGCCTCCGTGCGCCGGACCGTGAAATCCGCGTTCAGAGGCACCCGGAACACTTCAGCGGGGTTCGCGATCCATACCCCATTGGCCACGACGCCTGTGCGCTGATAGCTCTGACGGTGATGCAGGATGCCGAGCATCGCGCTTCCCTTGAAGACGTCCTTATAGTCCGCGCACACCGACCCGTTCTCTTCCGTGCTCCCGATGTCCTTGAGCTGGAAGTCGAAAAGTCCTGCCGCGCCCTGACCGCCGACCTGCACGTCGCCCTGGCCGATGGAATAAACCTTTCCGTCGTATTCCTGGACGCTTCCTCGATTTCCCCGAGCGTCCAAGTCCACGTAGCGGGCGTCGGCCGAGGCGCTGTAGGAAGCGTCTCCCTCGGCATGGGCCGACAGGACGAAGAGTCCCAGGACGAAACCGGCGGCCATGGCTCGAATCAGCACCGTCTCTCGGATATTGGGATTCATTCTTGCCTCTTATTGAGCGAAGCTCTGCGCTCTGTCGGAGCCGTGGATCTCACGGTGACACTCGGAACAGCGCTCGCGCTGGTTGACGCTCAGTATCGTCGAGGTGCTGCCGTGGGCCTTCTGATGGCAGCTCAAGCACAGGAAGCCCTGCGGGACCTTGAGGAGCCGGTCGTTGGCCGAGCCGTGCACCCCATGGCAGTTCTTGCAACCGTCGGCCACCGGAGGATGTTCGAAGGCAAAGGGTCCGACCTTCTCCACGTGGCACTTCGCGCACTGCTCCTCTTCGGAATCCGCCTTGAGATTGCCTTCGATTCCGCCGTGCGGATTATGGCAGGAAGCGCAGGTCATCTTCCCTTCCGGGACAGGATGGTGCGAGGCCAGCTTCATGTCCGCCTTCTGCTTGGCATGGCACTTCAGACAGCCTTCCGTCGCGCCTTTGGCCAGCGACTTGCGCCCCTCGCCCTCGTGCACGCTATGGCACTTCAGGCAGCCGACGCTGTTGCGCCGATGGGCGCCCGTCTTCCAGAACATGAGGTTCTTGTCTTTGTGGCAGGAAAGGCACGTATCCGCCTGCTCGTCGGCGCCCAGCTTCTTGAGGTTCTTCATTGTGGAGAAACCGGGATTGCTCTTGTCTCCGGCCGCGGCGACGTGCAGCGAGCCGGGACCGTGGCAGGACTCGCAGCCGGAAGCGAGCTTCGCAGAGGAAAGGGTCTTGCGCCCATGAGTGGTCTTGCGGAAGGACTCCGACTGCTCCGCATGGCAGGATGCGCAGACCTCCGCGCCGACCGCGACGGGAGCCTCCGCTGTTCCAGCCGCGAATACGCTTCCCCATGGGAAGACCGCTGCGAATACGGCCAAAATGGAAGTCCTGCTCATCGTGATGCTCCTCCCCTGAACGCCGCGCGGCATCTCATCAGGATAGACTCTTCGGAACGGATGAACAATGGCAAAAAGCAACCCGAAAGATGACTTTCGTCATCCACGCCCGGATTACGGCAAGGACCCGTTGTGGCACTCATAACACGGCATCTGCTTCCACACATCGCCGATCTCCTCGGGATGTTCGAACTCCAGCCCCGCGACCGAGGAACGCATGGCGCCCTTGGCTCCCTGCTCGATGGTCGTATGGCAGATGGAGCAGTCGCTGCGGATCTTCTTCCCGTCGGCGGACGCATGGCGGCCGTCATGGCATCGGAAGCATCCCGGCGAGTTCATATGCCCGATATTGCTCGGATACGACTTCCAGGACGCGCCCATCTCAGGAAAGAAATTCGCCCGGTAGACCGCCGTCACGACGGCGGCCGCGCTCTCGATGGCAGCCCGGTCGCGCGCCCACGCTTTGGGATAACCTTCCTTGTAAAAAGACTCCAGCCGACTTTTGATGCCGGTTTGCGCATCCGCGAGCTTCTTGTAATCCGCGGCCAGCGCGTTGACGGCCTCCCGCTTGATATACGGCAGGGAGCGGTCGATCCTGCCGTCGGCCAGGGCCTCATTGACGGCATCGACGGGAGATTTGAAGATGTGGCTCGGCCGATTATGGCAGTCGATGCAGTCGAGTCTGCGCAACTCTCCCGCGGGCGGAGCCTCCGGCTTGACGCCGGATTCCTGATCCGCGTAGATCGTGACGCGTCCCTCCTGATCGGTCGCCCGCACCCAAGGGATCTTCTGGCGCTTCTCGTCGGTCGACACATAATCCATCTTGTTCTTGATGTTCATGTGCCAATGGATCCCCGTCCTCAGCCCGGAAGCGGTCCTGCCGCCTCCCACTAGGATGAGCATCCTCGTGCGCCATTCGCTGTTCTTCTCATCCGGCAGAAAATAACGATGCTCTTTCTCCGCCGCGCCGAAGAACTGCTGAGGCCAATGGCATTGCTCGCAGGTCTCCTGGGCCGGACGCAGGTTCTTGATGGGCGTCTTGATGGGCCGGGAATATTTCTTCGCGAGGACCGAGTAGACCTGGTAAGTCCCCGAGAGCTTCGCTTTGACGAACCATTCCGCTCCAGGCCCGATGTGGCAGCGCGTGCAGGCCACGCGGGCATGAGGAGAGTTCTGGTAGGCGGTATACTCCGGTTCCATCACGCTGTGGCAAAGCCTGCCGCAAAAAGCGACCGACTCCGTGAACTCATAGGCGCGGTAGCTGCCGTACGCCGAGAACAGCAGGAACAGCGCGCCGACCCCCGCCGTGGTCAGCAGCCAGCGCTGCTGGAGCGGATCGTTGAGATCGATGCGGGGCAATTCCCTGGACTTGAGCCCTCGAAGGATCTTCCTGCGCTCCAGCCATGCGCCGGCCAGGATCATGAGCAGGCTGGAGACCAGGAACACGGGCAAGAGGAGATAGGTGACCACGCCCAGGTAAGGGTTCGCGCCGTGCGACAGGAAGTCCATGACGAAAAGGAAGAAGCCGGCCGCGAAGAGCACGACGGACAGGATGCCTCCGGCCATGCTGATCCGGTTTTTGAAATAGTTCCCCTCGGGCCGATGTTCGGGAAGCATCTCAGCGCGCTCCCGCATAAGAGTGCAGGCTCTTCAGCAAGTAGTTGACGCCGAAGTAGGTGAACAGGACGAAAGCGAAGCCCGCGACCGAGAGCCAAGCCATGCGCCGGCCCTCCCATCGGTGCGTGCGACGCAGATGCAGCGCCGCGGTATAGACCAGCCAGGTGATCAGCGACCAGGTCTCTTTGGGGTCCCAAGACCAATAGGAGCCCCAGGCCTCGTTGGCCCAGACCGCGCCCAGCACGATGCCGCCGGTGAGCAGGAGATAGCCCAGGGCCATGGCACGCTCGTTGAACCGGTCGACGGCCTGGGCGCTTTCATGGCCGGCCTTCGTCCCATACGCCGCCAGATAAACGACGGACGCCAGGAAGGACAAGGCCAGGGCCGCGTAACCCATCATGATGACCGCGACATGGAAGAGCAGCCAATTGGACTGCAGCGCGGGAACCAGGGGAGCAATGGAACGATCGAGCAGGACGCAGATTCCCAGCAAGAGCAGGCAGAGCGCCGCGGCCGCGGGCCCGAGCCATGCCTCGTTCTCCCTGCGGCGGAAGAGCCCCGCGAGCGCGGCGAGGCCCCAGGACATGCCGGCCAATGATTCAAACTGATTGGAAAGCGGGACATGCCCGGACTCATGCCAGCGCATGGCCAGGAACACCGTCTGCAAGAGCCAGGCCGCGGCGAGGATCCACCAGGCCGTCCGCTGCCGGCGAGGACGAGCCGCGAGATAAGCGAACCCGAAGACCGCCAAAGCCGCCCCGTAGGCGGCGAAGGATAGATTAAAAATATTCAAGTTCATGACTTTTTCTTGTCTCGCTCCAACATCACCCTGCCCAATTGATCATATTATTTCGTGGCGGCCCCTTTCATAAAAGTCCATGCCAAGCCTAAGCATAACAGGAAAGAACCGATATATATCCAAGGGACTCCTGGATCCCAGCTGGCCAGGAGATTCGAATAATCCGGGTTCCCCTCGTCATACCCGGCTTGATAGAGGGTCCATCCCTTCCAGCGCAGCGGCGCATTGACCGATACGAACGCACGGGCCTTGGAGACCCCTCCCTCCAGGATCTCCAGCTCGCTGACGAACTGCTTGATGCGGGGCTCCTCCAGCCGATAGGAGAACGAGTAGCGGCTCTCGGCCGTGGCATGAAATCCCTCGAACCTGGCGAATACCCATTGCTTCTGCGTCCCCTGTTTATCCCTCAACTCCAGGCGCAGGGCAGGGTTGTTGGGCGCCTGGGAACGAGTGGCCGGGCCCTCATGCGTAATCACGAAATCCGGATAATAGCCCAGCACCTTCACGGTCACGTCCGCGCTGCGCAGGCGGACGCTTTGTCCGGGCTGGACTTCCAGGGTCTCCGCCCACCCCTCTTCGGGACAGGCGATGCTCAGGTGATTGCCGGCCGAGCCGTAGCGCTCCACCGTGAATTTGTTCAGGCGCACGGTGAACGGCAATCCCACGACGCGCGTGCCCGACTCGATCCAATCGCGCGTCTGCCCCACGGTGAGAGGAAGATCTCCCCGCTCGCCTTTCACCGCGGTGACCAGTCCGCCGGTCAAGATGAGCAGTATCGAGACATGCGTCAGGAGCACGTCCTGCCTCCGGGCGCAGGCCGCGCGGCGGTTCCAGGTGCACGAAGCGATATTGAGCCCCAACAAAGCCAGAAGCACGGAGAACCCCGAGGAATGATAGAGATCGTCGAGGCGCAGTCCCAGAAGGAGCCTGCTCCAGCCTCCGAATCGCTCCGCATACGCGGCAGCGGTCTCCCCCTGCGGGATCAGGGTCCCGATAACGGAAACAACAACGAGAACGGGGAGCAGGCTGTAAAGAAGCATCGGCGAGCCAAAGAACTCCGCCAAGTCCCGCAGCCTCTTACTTGGGATCATCAGGAGGAGCTTCTTTTTTATCAACAGCCGGTTTCGTGGAACGATCGAGGCGCACCTTGCCGGTGATCCAGGCCCAGTTCATGGGATAGACGTCCATGTCGAAGACGGTCCAATACGAATGCCAGACCGCTATGGCCAGGCACGCCAGCACCGCTTCCATGAAGTGGATGAGCAGGCACAGGTCGATGAACCACTTGGGCAGAAGGTGCAGGGACCACTCGCGGAACCACACCACGAATCCGGTGCCCACCATCACGAAGCTCCCCCAGATGAGGGCCCAATACTCCGCCTTTTCTATATAGTTGAATCTTGCGCGCTCGGGCGGACTCCCTCGATGCGTGAGGTTGTATCGCTGCATCCGCAGGAAGTCCAGGAAATCCTGCCAGCGCGGAAGCAAGGCGTGCATCTCCGCGCGGCCGTCGCGGGTGCTGCTGATCCAATACAGATGATAGGCCGCGAGCAGAAGGAAGACCCCGGCGAAGACTCTGTGCAGTCCCGCGCGCCACGCCGCGCCCGAGGCCCCGTCGAAGGCGATCCTCGCCCAGGAGGCCTGCGGATAGGCATGGCAGAAACCGGTATAGGCTAGCCCGAAGAAAGACAGCATGAGCACGAGATGCTGGATGCGTTCATTGGCGCTCATGCGCAGTTCCTGCGGGTCGTGCACATGGGAGATCCCCAGGAGAAGCTTGCGCTTATGGTCCAGGAGATTGTGCAGCAGCATGCCGGCGATGGTCAGGACGATGAGATAGATATAGAGCTTGCGCACCAAGGACAGCACCGTCTCCCGGATATCCCGCGCCGTGCTGGAAAACGTCATGTGCACCTTGCCCAGATTCACGAGCGCGCCGGCCCGCGGATGACAGGCTCCGCAGGTCTTCTGGAGGTTCTTTTCGTTCACGGAAGAGTCCGGATCGCTCGAAGGCAGAACGTCATGATGGCGATGGCACGAAGCGCAGTTGGCCGAGGCCATGTTCCCCGCCGAGAACGCCACGCCGTGATAGCTGTCGAGATAGGTCCGGCTCGCGTCCAGAGGCATGCCGAACTTGGCGATGAGCCTCTCCGAGCCGTGGCAATGGCTGCAGGTCTTCACGATGGAGCCGGTGAAGACCATGGAGCCCGGCTCGCGCAAGCCTTGGATATTGTGCTCTCCATGGCAGTCCGTGCAGACCGGGGCTTCCTTGACCCGGCTCCGCGCTTTCTGCGCATGGACGGAACGGGAATAGGCCTTGAGCGCGTCCGCGTGGCAGTTCCCGCAGGTCTTGGGTATGCGGTCCCTGTTGGCCCGGCTCTTGGAATTATTCGAGAAATCGAGATCGTGTCCGCCGTGGCAATCGACGCAGACGGCGGCCTTCTCATTCTTCTTCTCCGACAGGGCGCGACCATGCACGGTCTGCGCGTAGCTGGAGAACGGCTCCAGGCCGAACTTTCCCTTGAAGTCGATCTTCTGATGGCAGCGGTCGCAGGTCGCGGGGATATTGGCTCGCTGGACCGGTGAGCGCGGATCGGCGGCGCGCCTGAGCGCATGCGCGGGCCCGTGGCATGCCCAGCACAGGGCGCTCCCCTTGAACTGCTTGCCCAGCATCTTCCCGTGGTCGGAGGCGCGCAAGATCTCGACGCTTTTCTCGTGGCAGCCCTCGCAAGAGACGGGCGCGGCCTTCTTATCATGCGGGGTGTCGTCTTTGCCGGCATGGCAGGAGGCGCAGCCTATATCCTTATGCGCCGACGCATGGAAATCCGCGGTCCGGACCGCAGGCGCACCGGTCCCTTTGTTGCCATGACATGCCAGGCAGGCCTCATCCTCCGCGCGGGCGGGAACCGCCAGGACGGCTAGGCCGAGGAACAGGACAGCGCTCTTCATTCTTTCCTTATAATACGACTCGCGGCCAAGCCCTGCCATGACGAAAAGCAGCCTCGGCGATGACCTGCGTCATGATGGAAGTTTCCCGGCTCAACTGACCCTGATCATATCCTCGAGGCCCGCTCGATCGCACACCTCGATGGTCTTCCCGGAGACCCGGATGAAGCCTCTCTTCTGAAAAACGGAAAGGGCGCGGATGACGGTCTCCGGAGAGAGTCCCAGATTCGCCGCAATCTCACGCCGGCTGTAATTGACCGGCAAGCGGCAAGAAGCCACGGGGGCCCGAGACGTCAGCAAGAAGCCGGCCAGCCTCCCATAAGCGGAACGGAACGCGTAGTTAAAGGTGCGCTCCATGCTTCGGCAGAGATCCCGGCCGGCTCGCTGGAGCAGCCGCCGGGAAAACTCCGGCTCGCGGGCGCTGAGTTCCTCGCAAAGTTCCTTGGGCAAAAAGCAGATCACGGATTCCCGCATGACCTCGGCCGAGACGCAGTAGGGCTGCCCGGAAAAATAAGCCGCATCTCCTACGAGGTCGCCGCAGGAAAGATACATCAGGATCAGCTCACGGCCGCGCTGATCCTCCTTGACCACCTTGACGTCTCCCGCGCAAAGGATGAAAAAGCCCTGCGGCTGCTCGCCCTCGCTGAAGAGCGTCTGATGGGGCTTGCAGCGCCGCATGCGCCGCATGCGGCGAAAACTTTCCATGCCTGCCGGCGATAGGAAATTGAAAAAGCAGCGCTTGCGGCAATCGCAGTCGCGGCAGGACTGAGACGGCGCGAACGGGCACGTCACGGCCGCGGGAATGTTCCGCTTATACCCCATATTGATTGAAAAAGCATAGCAGATTTGCTCCCGACGCAATCAGCAGGGGCGGGCGGATATTCTCCGCCCGCCCCTGGATTCAGGAAGGACTGTACCCCGGATTCTGTCCCCGGCTTTCGCCGGTGGAGGATCATTTCTCTGATGCGGCTACCGGGCGGCTGCCGCGGCTTTCGCCGCGGCCGCGCGGACAGCGCGGCCGCCCATCTGCCTTGCTCCCGGTGGGGTTTGCCTGGTCTCGGAGTCGCCTCCAAGCCGGTGGGCTCTTGACCCGCCATTTCACCCTTACCTTCCCTCGCGGGAAGGCGGTATCATTTCTGTGGCACTTTCCATCCGCGGGCCCTTGCGAACCCGCGGTCCCGCCTTTCAACGGGCACCGCGTCCTGCGGAGTCCGGAAGTTCCTCCCGCGCGCGAAGCGCGCAGGCGACCCCCCGTCCTTCCTAAAACAATATGCGCTCTACGCCGGCTTCCCGGCGATCTCGGGACTGTAAAGGATGCGCTGACAACTCTCGCAGAGCACCAGCTTCGTGCCCTTGGCCACGTTGACCATGGCCTGCGGCGGCTGGTTCATGCGGCAGGCGCCGCAGGTCTTCCCGTCGAGCCGGGACACGGCCACGCCGCTGCGGCGGACGCGGATCGCGTCGTACTGCGAGACCATCTCCGCGGGGATGCCGGCGGCATAGGCGTCGCGGCGGGCCTTTTCTTCGGCCAGCTTGGCCTCGGCCTCGGCCTTGCAGGATTCCAGGACCTTGACCTTCTCCTGGACGCGGACCTCCGCGGCCTTCAGGGAAGCGGTCTTCTCCTTCTCCTCGCGCACGAGCTGATCGCCCTCTTCCATGATGAGCAGGATCTCGGTCTCGATCTCGCCGGCCGCGGCCTTGCAGCGGTCGATCTCGGTCTGCAGGGCGCGGAAAGCCTCGTTGGTCTTGACGGAGTTGAGGTCGCGGCCGTATTTGCGGGCCTCTTCCTCCTTCTGCGCCATCTGGTTCTCCTTCTCCTTGCGCTTGATCACCAGACGGGCGGACTTATCCTTGGCTTCGGCCAGAGCGCCGCGCTCAGCCTCGGCCTCGGAATTGAGCGCCGCGATGCGGCCGGGGATACCGGATATCTCGACGCGCAAGGCGTCGAGGGTGCGGTCGTATTCCTGCAGCGCCACGAGTTTGGCGAGATCGTCTTTGGTCACGGGCATAAAGGTGAACTCCTTTTCAAATTATACTACTTTGATGATATGCTGGCGTACTTGTTTCCGCGAACAGGCTCGCCCCGCTCGATGCGCCCCTCGATGACCGTCTTCTTTTTAGCCCTGCTCGCGCTCCTGCGGGCAGCGGCGGCCGCCCACTTTTACATGTCGAATCTCGGCATCGCCATGATGTTCCACGACGACGCAAACAACATCATTCAATCCCTGCGCTGGGCCGCGCACCCGTGCTTCTGGCCCGACCATTCCGTGCTTCCCCTCGGATTTTGGAGCCTGGGGCTCGGCTTCCTATTCTCGAAGAACGTTTTCATCGTTCCTATAACGACCAACACCCTGCTTTGCATCGCGGTCATGTTCGCCGCATTCCGCCTGACCCGCACGCTCTTCCCGGACGACGATCAAGCCCCGATTTTCGCGGCGGCGCTGGCTGGACTGCATCCGGCCTTCCTTGTCCAAGGCATGGGCGCGCTCGTCGAATTCTCCCTTCTCAACCTCTTCGCACTCGCCGGATGCGAATCCTTCATCCGCTTCAATGATCGGAATAGGACCCGCGACCTTTTCATAAGCGCGGCCTGCTTCGCCGCGGCCTCCATGACCCGCTACGACGGCTGGTTCTTGTGCGCCATCTTCTCCTGCCTCCTCGGCGCGCAGGTGATCGGGCGCCTGCGCGCCGGGAAAGCGATCCCCTGGACCTTCCTGGCGGCGTTCGCGCTGGTATGGGCGCACTCCTGTGCATGGGCCTTTCACGACGGACGCGAGCCGCTGCAGCTCTTTGCCGCGGAAAGAAGGGTGCATTCACCGCAACAGTTCGCCTCCCTGAGCGGCTGCGGCCCGGACTGGAGCACGCTCCTTCTTCCTTTCAGAGAACTCTTCTTTCATTTTCCCTTCTTTCCCACGCTTCCCCTGCTCCTCTGGATCTCGAAGCCTCGCGGGGCCTCAAGGCAAGAGACAACCCTGCCCCGTGAGGACTATCTCGCCTTCCCTCTCGGCCAATTCTTCTGCCTGGCTCCCTTCTACGCCTTCAGCTTCCTATCCGCCGGCTGCCATTACACCCATCTCACGGCCGCGGGCCTCCTGTTCATCCCTTGGTCGGCCCATGCCGCAAGCCGCCTGCTCGACGGCCGGGCGCGCGGACTCCGTCCATTGCCTCTCTGCGCCGCGCTATGCGCATGCTCTTCGCTCATGCTCCTGGGATTCCCGCGCGCCGTCCGACACGTCGGACACTTCCATCAAGAGACCCTGCGCATGTGCGCCTTCCTGCGCGGCCTGAAAGAAGATCCGCTCCTGCGCCCCACGCCCCGGATGTTCATCCAGCTTCATCCCAATGAAGCCTCCGGCAGCCTCTATGAGAGTTTCGCGGCCTTCCTCCTCGATCCCTTCGAAATCCCCTCCGGAGAAGACATCGCGCAAGGAACGGGTCTCCTGACGTTCGACAGGCTCTGGCGGCCATCCAAGCAGGGGGTCCCCTCCGCTTGGGACGACCGGACCAACCCCTCGATCCTCAGCAAGCCGCCGCAGGACGTCGCGGCCTTCATGAAAAAAAACAGCATCGCCGTGGCCGTCCTCCTCTCGCATAACGCAGCCCTCCGCATGCCCCCCTGGATGCCGCTGGTCGCAGCCTCCGGAGGCTGCTATCTCTGCGTGCGCAAGGACGACCCCATCCTGCGGCAGGCCGCCCTCAGAGCCGCACGCCCGTTGATCCAAGACAGGCGACTCCTGCTTTACCGGTCCCGTCGAGGCAGATTAGGCGGCGCACGGCCTCCCGCGGATTTTTTGTAGCATAGCGGCGATGAACTCGTGCGAGCGCACATTCCGCATCCGCATGTCGGAACGCTGCTTCCCTTTGGAACCCGGCTTTCTGCCGGAGAACGCGCCCCGGCGCCCGGGAGTCTACGAGTTCCTCGCCTACGACGCGCGCAACAACCCGGAAGTGCTCTACATCGGCTTGGCCGAGCCCCGGACTCTTTACGACCGGCTGGCCGACCACATCATGGGGAACATCCGTCCGACCGCCGATGAACTCCGAAAAGGCCGCGGCCGCGTGTACTTCGATTTCGTGGCGCCCGAAGGGGCCTGTTCTTCGCAAGACCTTCACGACATCGCAGGCGCCCTCATGATCCGGCACAATCCGCGCTACAACCTGCGAGATAATCCTCCGGGTTCCGGGCGCTACGGCCGGGTCCTTCTGCAGGAGTTCTGATCCGATGGACGAAATCTCCCGGTCAAAACAACGCTTATCATGCGGTCGGAGCGCTGTTGATTCCTGAGGAGGGAAGCGCCGTCTTCTCCCGCCGGACCGCGGCCGCGTTCGCCGCGCTCTTCCTGCTGCGCGCCGCTTTCGCGGCCCATTTCTACATCGCCAACCTCGGCTTCACGCAAGTCTTCGGAGACGACTGCTTCAATATCCTGGAATCCCTGCACTGGCTGCAGCATCCTGTTTTTTGGGTCGAAACATCCATCCTGCCCATGGGCTTCTGGGTGCTGGGCCTCGGCCTCAAGCTCTCCTCGAACGTGCTCCTCGTTCCGATCGTCTTGAATACCCTATTGAGCCTCGCGATCATGGCCGCGACCGCGGCGCTGACGCGAAAGCTCTTCCCGCGCGACGATGCCTCGCCAGTGTTCGCGGCAGCCTTCGCGGGCTTCCATCCCGTTTTCCTGGTCCAAGGAATGGGCGCGCTCCTGGAGTTCCCTTTGCTCGAACTCTTCACGCTCCTGGGCTGTCTCTTCTTCCTTTACTCGCGAGAAGACGGGAAGCAGACCCTGCGCCTCCCGGCGGCGCTATGCTTCGCCGCGGCCTCCCTGACCCGCTACGACGGCTGGTTCCCAGGACTGATATTCTCGGGCTTCCTCCTGGCCGAAGCCCTGCGCTGCCGGCGCGAAGGAAAGAACATCCACTGGTCGATCCCCCTTTCGATCCTCATCGTCTGTCTTCCTCCGGCGGCATGGATCGACCTCCAAGGCTGGACTCCTTGGTCCATACTAAGAAAAGAGAATTCCCTGCGCTTGCAGGACAAGACATGGACCGAGGAATGGCTCTTCCAGATCCCCGAAATGTTCGTGCGCCCATTGCATGAGATGCTCAGCCGATTCACCTCCTTCCTCCTCCTGCCGGCCGCGGCAGCGCTCCTGATCTGGACGGATCGCGATATCTCCGGACGGGCGGGAGGCCTCTTCAGCTGGATCTGCCGGCCTTCCCCGCAAAACCTGCTGAGGCTCAAAGAGCGCATGAGCCTGCGCTGGGAATACTCCTCATTCATCCTGGGTCAATTCCTCTTCCTCGCTCCCTTGCCCATAATGGGGATCTTCAACCCCTTCTGCCATTGCACCCATTTTAATCTCGTGGGGCTTCTTCTCGCGCCCTGGGCGGCTCGCAGCGCCGTCATTCTCGCCGACGCCGCAGGGCGATATGCCCGAAGCCTCCGTCTCACCGCGCTCCTGACCCTGCTCTTGGCGGCATTCCTTTCCGGCTTCCCAAGGATGTTCTCTCAATCCGGGAATTACAGCCCTGGGATGATCAAGCTCTGCGCGTTCCTGCACGCCTTCAAAAAGACCGAGGGACCGGGAGCATCGGGGCGCATCCTCATTGAACTGCACAAGAGCGAAAAGGACGCCCGCGGACTCTTCTGGGAATCGCAGCTCCCTCTCATCCTTTTCCCTCCTCTGAAGTTCACGAAGCGGACATATCCCGATTCCCAGCGCATCCTCTTCGACCGCGACTGGACGCCGGTAAAAAAAGGGACGGACATGATCTTCGATCCCTCCTCGAACCCCTCGCTCCTGGAAGGACCGCCGGACAAGGCCGCAGCCTCCCTGCGTGCGCGCGACGTGATCCTGGCCGCGGTGCGCTCCGACGACGCGATGCGGCTCTTGACGTCGCCGGCCGCAGGGCTCGTCCGCCTGATAGATTTCGGGGACTACCATCTCCTGGCCTTCAAGGACGATCCCAAGACCTTGCGCGCCGCGGCGCGCGCGATCATGGGACTGCCGAGATCGCGCGGGGTCTCTTTTTACAGGAGCCGCTCCTCATGACGCCGACGTCGCTGACGGCGTCCATCTTCCTGCTCCGCATCCTCGTGCCCCTCCATTTCTTATCGGCGAACCTCGGTTTCACGCAGATATTCGGCGATGACCCCCCGAAAATACTCGAGTCGCTGTTCTGGACCCGGCAGCCGTGCTTCTGGCCGTCGGAACAGGTGCTGCCCATGGGCTTCTGGGTCCTGGGCTCAGGCCTGGCGATCTTCAAGAATATCGTCGCGGCGCACCTCTTGCTCAACACGATCCTCAGCCTGGGAGTCATGGCCGCGGCCGCGGCCCTGACGCGAAGGATCTTCCCGGAGGATGGCTCCGCGCCCATGTTCGCGGCGCTCTTCGCCGGGCTGCATCCTGTTTTCCTGGTCCATGGAATGAGCGCGCTCCTGGAGTTCCCGCTCCTGAATCTCTTCACGCTCTGCGGCTGCATCTTCTTCCTGCGGGCGAGAGACGCCGGGGAAAGCCGCGATCTCCTCTTCGCCGCGCTATGCTTCGCCGCGGCCTCCATGACCCGCTACGACGGCTGGTTTCCGTGCGTCATCTTCTCGATCATCCTTCTTCGAGACATGCTCCGCCTCCGGCGCGCCGCGCGCCGAGTGCCCTGGGCCTTCCCGTCTTCGCTCTTGATCGTCTGGGCGCATTCCTTCGCCTGGCTCGCGTACAAATGGAGGGGCCCGCTCCAACTACTCTCCTCGGAACACGCGCTGCGTTCCGTGAAGCCGCCGGACTGGAACAGCCTTCCCGGCTATGCCGCAGAGATGCTGAGCCGCCCCTTCCAGGACCTCTTCATGCGCTTCTCGGTCATCCTCGCCTTCTGCGCCGTCGGCCTCGCCTATTCGCTGCGCAAGCGCCTGCCCGTGAGAAAGGATTTCCTCGCCTTCCCCGTCGGGCAAGCCCTTTGCCTGGCGCCCTTCTACGCGCTGGGCTTCCTGAACCCCTTTTGCCACTGCTCTCATTTCGCGCCGGCGGCCGCCCTGCTCACGCCTCTGGCCGGCCGCGGAGCCTCCGCCGCCGTCGAGGCGTTCCCATTCCCGAAAATCGGACGGGTCTTGCTGGCAGCCGCGCTGTCGTCCCTCTTCCTGTGGCGCTTCCCGGCCATGGTGCGCTCTTCGAACAACTATACCCCCGATATGATCCGCCTCGCGAGCCTGCTGCGGGATCTCGATGCCCGGGACTCGCTGCGCGCAAGCTCCGCCGCCCTCATCGAACTTCAGCCGAGCGAAAACGCATCCTTCGGACGAATCTGGGAACCCCAGCTCTTGCTTCTGCTGCACCCGAATCCCTCCCCGCCGCAGGACCTTCCGACCGCGAATGCCTCGGACCCCATCTTTTTTGACAGAGGATGGTCCCCTGTCCGCAAAGAGGACGACATCGTCTTCGACGATAAGGCGAACCCTTCCATCTTGAGCCGTCCGCCGGCCGAGCTTTCCGCCTTCCTTCGGAAGAATCAGATAAAGATCGCGGCGGTCCTTTCCCCATTGTCCGCGCGCCGTCTAGAGGCCTGGATGCAGCCCGCGGCGGCTTTCGGCCGCTACCGCATCCTCACTTCCAAGGACCTTCCGGAACTCCGGCAAGCCGTTGAACGCGCGGCCCCTGCATTGCTGCATGGCAGGGGTCTTATGCTCTATCGGGAATTCGAATTCCTCTCCCGCGCGGGAGATCCCTGACATGTGCGGCATCGCCGGCATCCTGGGCCTCGGGCGCGACCTGACAGAACAGGACGCCGGGCACGCGCGCGCCATGACCTCGCTCCTCGCGCACCGCGGACCCGACGGCAGCGGCCTCTTCCTCGACACCCGGGCATTGCTGGGAAACGCCCGCTTGAAAGTCACGGACCTTTCAGACTCAGCCGCTTTGCCCATGGCCAGCGAGGACTTCTCGCGAGTCATCGCCTACAACGGAGCGGCGACCAATTCCGAGGCGCTCAAGGAAGAGCTCCGACTGACGCAGCGCCGCCCATTCCGCTCCGGCTCGGACACCGAAACGGTGCTGCGGCTCTACGAAGAGCACGGGATCGAGGCCATGCGCCGCTTAAGCGGGATGTTCGCCTTCTGCCTGCTCGACCGGCGGGCGCGCAAGGCCTGGCTGGTGCGGGACTTCTTCGGACAGCGCCCTTTATTCTACGCGCGCAAAAACGGCCGCCTCTACTTCGCCTCGGAGATCAAAGCCTTCCTGGAGATCCCGGACTTCGACTGCGGCTTAGACGTGGAAGGACTTCGTCATTTCTTCACCCTCGCCTACATCCCCGGAGAGCGCACGCCCTTTCGGTGCATTCAAGAACTCCCAGGCGGGCACCGCTTGGTCGTCGACCTGGACTCCGGCGAAGTGAGGCAAGAGGAGTATTACCAGCTCCGCTTCACTCCCGATGCCTCTATCGACGAAGAGACGGCGGCCCGCCGGCTGCGCTCGGCCCTGGAAATCTCGATGGAGCGCAATCTGCGCACGGATGCCCCGGCGGGGCTGACTCTCTCGGGCGGGGTGGACACAAGCTGCCTGCTCGGCTTGGCCAAGGCCCGCGGCAAGCGGCTGCACACCTTCTCCATCCGCATGCAGGAGCCCAGCTTCGACGAGACGCGCTACCAGCGGATCATGACGGATTTCGCCCGTCCGATCCATCACGAGGTGCAGGTCTCCCAGGAAGACGTGGTGGAGAACCTGCTCTGCCACGCGGCTTACATGGACGAACCCAGCGGAGACGGCGGGAACATCCCCTTCTTCCTCCTGGCCCGCGAGGCCTCCAAGCACGTGAAGGTCCTGCTCACCGGCGAAGGCGGCGATGAGATCTTCAATGCCTACGAAACGCACCGCGCCTACAACGTCCGCCGCGCCTATCGCCGCTGGGTCCCCGCGCCCGTGCGCGCGGCCCTGCGCGCCGGAGTCCGCGCGCTCCCCTCCTCCTATGAGAAGCTCAGCCTGGACTTCCGACTCAAGCGCTTCTGCGAGGGAGCGGAACTGGGCGTCCCGGAATCCCATGCCTTCTGGCGCCACGCCTTCACCGAGGAGCAGAAGCAGCGGCTCCTGCCTGGCCTCAATCATCTCCCGGACACGGGCCGATTCTTCCGCGACGCCTATGACCGCTTGGAGTGCGCGGAAGAACTCGACCGTCTCGCGCTCCTGGATCTGCGCTACTATTTCATCGACGACCTCATGGTCAAGAACGACCGCATGCTCATGGCCCATTCCGTGGAAGGCCGCTATCCCTACATGGACCGCAGCGTAGTCGAGCTCGCCGCGAGCCTCCCGCCCTCCATGAAGCTGCGCGGCCTCGACGGCCGCCGCATCCAGAAGCGCGCCATGCGGGGACTGGTGCCCGACGCCATCCTGCGGCGCACGAACATGGGACTCGAGATGCCCTACTCTCCCTGGTTCCTCTCCGGCCTGCGCGAAACGGCCTCGCGCTGCTTCTCGCGCGAGCATGTGGAACGTTCGGGACTCATGGACTTCGAGACCCTGGACCTCTTCTGGAAAGAGCATCTTTCCGGCCGCAAGGACCACGGCCGAGGACTCTGGTGCGCGCTGAGCTTCCTGATATGGTTCGATCTCTTCGTCTACGAAAAGGACTACAAGCGCTATCTGCGGCCCGGCCCCGCGCCCAAGGAGCTGCGCGCGCCATGAGCCGCGCCTTTATAAAGGAAGACGCAGGCAGCGACGATCTCCCCGAGCGCGTCCCTCCCTCGGGGCCGAACTACGTCACGCCCGAAGGCCTCTCTTCCCTGCGCGGGAAAGTCCATGCGCTCGAGTCCCGCGGGAGCGCGATCTCGAAAGAAGAGCTGCACGAACTCCGCTATTGGCGCCTGCGCCTGGGCGGCGCCGTGCTCGTGGACAACTCCCAGAAGCCTCCCCAGGACATCCGCTTCGGAGCCCTCGTCGAGGCCTCGGATGCCGACGGCCGGACCCGGCGCCTGCGCATCGTGGGGCAGGACGAGGCCGAGGAGAACGGCGAAAAGATCTCTTGGGACTCCGTGCAGGCCCGCGCAATGCTGGGGCTTCGGCCCGGAGACGCGGTCCCGGGCTCTGAGGATGGAGAAGTCTCCGCTCTGCGCATCCTCTCCGTATCTTATCCCTAACCGGGAAATTCAGTTGTCCTCAAATCTGCCCATGCCTGAATTTCCCGGAGGGGTTTTCAACACGGCGATAGCCGCAGCGGAAATTCCGCATTGCCGTTCCCAAGAAAACTCCTGGATTCCGCGAACAAAAAACATACCGTTGATGTTCAGCATGAACGAGTCTGACGCCGCGCGGTCCAGCCGCCCGCGGCAATGGCGCCGGCGGCAGCCAGCATCACCAGGGAACCCAGAACGAACACCCCTTTGGCAATGCCTTCATTTTTGGGAAGAACACCCATTACCTCGAAAAGATATGTCCAGTCATGCATGCCTCCGCCGATGAGCGGCAAGGCCTGCCGGCGCGCATCCGCCATATAGATGCTGATGTTGATGATGTTCTCGCCGATCCAGCAGAGGCAGAGCTGCGCGCCGAAAAGAGAATCCCGGCGAAGACACTCGACAAGGCACGCCGCGGGCAGCAGCAGCTGCATCAGGGTTCCGCCGCAGACCATGATGAAGGTCCCAAGGAATCCGAATATCACATGCCCGGCCTCATGGAAAGCCAAGTTCACAAAATCGACGGGAGAGAAATATGCCTCACTGCGGAAAAACCTCAGCCAAAGCGCGAAGATGCCCAGCGCCAGCGCGATCCTCGCCCCGCGCTCCCAAACGGACGCAGGTTCCGCTTCGGCGTCCGCACAGGAAGGGCAGTCCCTCGACGACATCCGTCAGGGCTCTTGGGTCTGCCGGCGGACTTCCACCGAGTAGCGATAGCGCTCAATGATCGCGTTCGTCCCCAGCCAACAGCCGATATTGTCGTCATTGGGATCGGCGCTGTCGGTCCGCCAACCCATGGACGCGAGCTTCATCCCGCGCGCCTTGAGCGCCTGGGCGCTCGGCTCCAGGAAATCGATCTCCACGGTCGGAGCATTGGGCTTCCAAGCCGAATCCCCGCCGTAAAGAATGAGCTTCCTCGCCGAAGAATCCGGAGAAAAGATCAGCCCCGGCGTAGGCTTCCCGGTCCCGCCCTCGTCGGCGGAAGGCTTCCGGCGGACCTGCCCGCGCGGGCCCGCAGGCACGCTTGAGAAATCCTGTTTCTGGACCCCGTTGGAAACGATCCTCGAATCCCACTGCGTCTTGCCGACATACATGGAGGAAAGAAACACGGGTTTGAACGCCTCGCCCGGCTCATCATGGAGCGCGGACTGCATCCTGCGCGGAGCCTGAACCGACATGCTCACATCCGCGCGGATGCATTCTCCGGCAGGGTCGCTGCAATCTTTGCCCGGCGGATGGATCCGGACGCTCCCTCGACAAGAGAGCTCCCCCACGCTGCCCTGGACCTGCAAGACGAGGTCCGGCCCGGAGACTTTTTCCTGCACCGAGACCTGCCCGCCTTGATGCAGGGCCGCGTCCTTGTATTCGGCATCAGGGGAATCCGCGGACCAGTAGATGGGCAGGAGCACCACGGAAGTCCCCCAGCCGGAACTCGGGCCGTAGACCATGCGGAAATAACTGCTGAAAGGATGGAGCGCCGCGTACTGGGCGCCCCGGTAGAAGACCTGCACCTCGTCGTTGCCCTTGCGGACCACGCCCCAAGGAGAGTCCCCGGCATGGGCCGTCGCGCATCCCGACAAGCACGCCGCGCAACACAACAAGAAAAGCCGGAAGGGTTTTCGCATATCCGCTCCTTTGAAAAAATATCTTTCAAAGTATATCCGACCGGCACCCCCTGTCAAGAGTCCAAAGGACCCGAATAAAATGCCGCCCTCCGGATCGGTCGGTACCCGGGGGCGGCATTTTATGAAAGATGGTGGGCGGTACAGGATTTGAACCTGTGGCCCCTGTCGTGTGAGGACAGTGCTCTACCGCTGAGCTAACCGCCCAGTACGGACATTATACAAAAAAGAATCCGGCCAAAGTGACGGTTATTTCCAGCCATTCCGGCGGAGGCCGGAATCCGGGCTCACGACTTAACGACAATCCCTGGATCCCGGCCTTCGCCGGGATGACGGACACCAAGGCTTTCGCTGAGTTGACGGAAGGTACGCGGATTTTTCGCGTCGAAATCACGCGCGAAAATCGGTTTGACAAGAGCACGGGCATTCGATACAATGGAAGTGTTGTTGGAGCGCTTTGGAGTGCGTCTGAACGATGCTGGAGCGTTGTCCGGCGTCGTTTTTATTGCGGGCGTAGTTCAATGGTAGAACACGAGCCTTCCAAGCTCGTTACGTGGGTTCGATTCCCATCGCCCGCTCCAGATTTGCGCACTATCGCCGCTCAAGTTCTTTGAAAGTCTCCCCGCGCCGTTTTCGCCTCTTTCCTTTCCGTTTCATGGGATGCGCGGCGAAGCAACGCGCACCTCGCCGTTCCGTTCTCTGTTTCTGGAGCGTACGGCGAAAGTTCGCACCCCTTGCCGTTTTCTTCTCCGTTTACAAGCGAGTGCGACATATGAGGAGCGCGACATGGTTTGCGCATCCTTAGTGAGGGCAACAGCCTTCCTGGCGAAGCGATAGCAAGCCGAAGGCGCCATAGGGGCGATAGCCCCTTGGGGAGCACCCGAGCGAGAAATGAAACCTCTCTCGCGAGGGCATCGGTCCCGAGCCGCAAGGCGAGGGATGCGACAAGTGCTGGGGTAGCTCAGCGGTAGAGCATCTCCATGGTAAGGAGAAGGTCGTGGGTTCAATCCCCATCCCCAGCTAAAATTTTAGATGAGCCTCAATTTGACGCCGTTCGTCGGAAAATAGTTGAATGAAGCGGTTTTCGGTAGTCTGCTATTAAGGAGAAGATTATGGCCAAGGCGAAGTTCGAGCGCAAAAAGCCGCACGTGAACATCGGGACGATCGGGCATGTGGACCACGGCAAGACGACTTTGACCGCGGCGATCACGCACGTGCTGTCCCAGCAGGGCTTGGCGC
>JBAZUV010000020.1:0-88884 GCA_041661185.1 Elusimicrobiota bacterium | reverse complement strand
CATGACGGACAGCGCGATGGGAGCCGAGTTGGACTCTCCGGCAAGAAATTCGAAGCCAGTTGGGCTCTATCGGGCTTCCGGTCCGGCCGAGGCCCTTAAAATCAGGGCTTTTTCAGCAGCCTGCTAGCATTATTGATGCCAAATCAATTCATGTTCCCGGCGAGACGCACTTGCCGTTGCGGTGTCCAGGATGGTTCTGGAGCCTCTTGAGCATGGCGCCGCAATAGCGGCACTTGAACTCCAACGGGGACTGAACTGCCTGTTCGAGTTCCTCGATCGTGCGAGGGGTGAAATCCCAGACATCCACGCCTACGTTGATGACCCAGCCGATGCGCGTCCACTTCTCGTGGATATGCCCGCAGAGGAGCTTCCGGTTCGTGGCGATCGGATGGTGCTGGAGCATCCAACCGTTCCATTCCAGCTTCTCGTGGACCTCGTCGAAGCCGCCTTCAAGCATGTGCCTGGAGCTGCGGTCATGGTTGCCGCGGATCAGGATCTTCTTGGCGCCGTTGAGCTGCCGAAGGATCGCCGGCCATTCGTCGGCCTTTCTGAGCGCGAAATCCCCCAGGTGATAGACCGTATCCTCCGGCTTGACCGCGGCGTTCCAGCGCTCGATCATCGCGCGGTTCATCTCTTCGACGGACGCGAACGGGCGCGCGCAATACTGGATGATGTTGGCGTGGTTGAAGTGCGTGTCCGCGGTGAAGAAAGTCTTAGGCATTTTCGCGGAGCTTCTTGAGGAAATCCTGGAAGGTCCGGCAGACTCGCGCGCGGAAGGCGGGATCGGAACCGCCGCCTGGGCGCTGCTCTTCCACCAGCATCGCTCCCTCGGACTCCGGCGTCCGGAAATGCGCGTCGAGATCGGCCAGGAAGCGCGCGTACCATTTGGAAGGGAAAGAAGCCTGGAGTTTGGGTATCCCCGCCTCGGAACGCTTGCGCAGTTCCGGATAGTTGGCCAGCAGATCGAACAGGTAGTAGAGGTCTTTCGCCTTCTTGGCCCGGCTCGCGCGAGTGACGAAACTCAACCCCTTCTGATAGCAGTAGGCTTCCGGAGTGGGGATCGTCGCTTCAAGGTCGATCTCCTGGCCCTGGGACGTGCGGCCGGATATCCGGACCGGCATTGTCGAGGCGAGGAGGATTCTTACGTACGGCAGCAAGGTCGCCACCACTCCGCTCGGCAGTTCCGCCGCGGGCCGCTTATCCATGCCGATGCGCGGAGCCAAGAACGTCAGCTCGATATCGACGCCGTTTTTGCTCACTTCATAGATCGTCTCTTCCGGTCCCTTCTGCTCAGAGGGGATCATCGGCATCTTTCGGCGCTCTTCGAAGTCGCCGGCTTCAAGGAGCTTCCTAAGGGACGGCCGCTGACCCGGCTTGAGTCCCATCGGGACAGTGATATCCACGTCGTTGGTTTTAAGAGGCCGCTCCTTCGGTTTCGGCGTGTCCAAATAGGCGTGATAGACGAAGGGGACCCAGCCGCCGGAGATCACGATATCCGGCAGGTACGGCTTGAGCGCATCGAGCGCCAAGAAGAAGCTGTCTTCGAGTTTAGCCACCGGCCGCCTCCAGCCGCCACTTTGGAGCAAGCCGCTTCTCGAAGAGATGCTGCGCTTGCTCTTCCCCCCTTAAGGGATAGTTCCGCAAGTCCAGGTAGAGCTGCACATCGGAGACAAGAGGGAATCCCGCGATGACGCGGGCGCCGTAGCGGGCCGCGACTCCATAATACGGATCGATCAGGGCCAAGTTGCATTCGCTCGGAGCCCTTTCTTCCAAGGACAGTTCCTTGCGCCACTCGTCGAGACAGGAGGGCAGCCCTTCGGAGTAGACATGGACTTCCGAGAAACTCGCGTGGGGCGCCACAAGGGAAGCTCCGGCCTGAAAAGAGAGCAATCCTTTATGCTCGCGCAGGCAGCGGGAGTTCTTCAGCGCCTTCATGACCGCTTCGACGGAATCGACGGGCAATCGGAACCGGTATTGTTCCTGCTTGCGTTGCCGGTAGAATTCGACCCAATCCTCCAGGATATCCTGAGGCCGGAACAGCTTGAGTTTGCGGTCTCCCGCCCGAACCGCGTAGCGCAGTTCCTCCAATCGGTGGCATATCTGGCTGGCCCAACCGGCGCTGACTCCGGCCTGCGCCGCGATCTCGTTGTTGCCCCAGCCGCGGGCAGGGTTCTCCATCATGGCCCGCAGGACCAAGGAAGCCTTGTCCGCGAACGGACTGTTGACCTCGCGAAAGCTGGGCGATCGCAGCTCAGGGGAATGCCTGTCGATGAGAATGCCGGGCGCCTTGATCCAGGCGCTGCCCATGAGGTCCATGAAGCAAATCCCCCGGCTGCGAAGGAATTCCTGCCGCTTGGGGCTCAAAGACGGCGCCGCAAAAAAGGGGATGCAGCGGTGTTCCGCGGCCAAGGCGTTGAGCCTCTGGATTTTTTCATTGAAGTGGACGCTGGAGCGGCTGAGGAGGACTTCCCCCAGGAAGACGCTTTCGCCGATTCGAAGCTCGAAATCCGCTCTCTTGGAGGCCTGCGCGAACCGCCACGACAATTCGGCTTGGCCCAGGGCCTGGGACAAGCGGACCTTCAAGTGGTTTTCCAAGAATATCTGGAGGTTCATTTATGATTCGCCATTAGTTTGGTGTATACCAAATCGCATAGCGATAGTATAACAGCTGTATGGCATTTGTCAATGCGCCAATAGGGCCTCCATCGGAGAGAACTTCTTGTGCTGCTCGGCCACGTCGCGGCTGGCGAGGTGGACGTAGCGCCGGGTCATCTCCAGGGTGGAGTGGCCCAGGATCTCCTGCAGGCTGAAGGAGTCCCCCCCGTTGCGCACGTACATGACCGCGAAGGTATGCCGCAGGGTATGCGGGGACACGCGCACGCCCTCGATGCCGGCCTTGCGGCCGTAGCCGGACACGGTCTTTCGCACGTTGCTGCGGTCAAGCCTCCGGCCGCAAGGCCCCAGGAAGAACTGCGCGGCCTCCACGCGGCCCTGTCCCCGCCTTCGCGCGTACTCCAGCATGGCCTGGCAGGTCCGGGCGGAGAAAGGCACGCTGCGCTCCTTGCGTCCCTTGCCCATCACGCTCAGGCCGCAGTTGAGCCAGTCGATCCTGTCCGCCTCCAAGGACAAGGCTTCCGAGACCCGCAGGCCCGAGTCCAGCATGAGCATCATCATGGCGCGGTCGCGCAGGCCCTGCAAGGTCCGGACATCCGGCTGCTCCAGCAGCTTGGCCGCCTGCTCGGGGCTCATGGGCCGGATCAGCACCCGCTCGCGCCGGGGCCGCTCCACCAAGGACATGGGATCGCGCGCCAGCAAGCCCTCCCGGGTCCAGAACCGGAACGCGCAGCGCATGGCCCCGTAGGTCCGGAACACGGTCTCCGAGGCTTGCCCGCGCCTGCGCAGGTTGGCCAGGAAGTCCCGAAGCCCTGCGGCCGAGGCCTGCTCCAGGTCTGAGACTCCCCTTTCAGAAAGGAAAGCCGTCAGCTCAGAGAGGAGCCTGCCGTACCACTTCAGGGTTCCCTGGGACAGGTTCAGGGCCGCGCAGCGGTCCAGGAATGTCCGGCTCGCGTCTTGGATCTTCATGCTCTTCCTCCTGCGTTTGCGCCATTGCCTTCTCGTTCCCATTGCCCGAGGAAATCCATTCCTTCGGCGGCCTCAGCTCGACTTCCCCGCCGCGGTAGCCCACGAAAGGCCCCATGCCCAGGGAGGACTGGAAGTCCTCCAGAGCGCAGACATAGATATGATCCGCCATGAGCTTCCTGGCCCTGCGCAGGAGGATTCCCGCCCCGCCGGGGAAGCAGGTGACGTAGAGCACCACGCAATTGCGCGGGTACTCCACGCGGAAAGCGCGCCAGAGCTTGGCGTAGCGAACCGCGGACTTCTGGGTCCGCTCGATCTCGACAGCCTTGGGTTGCTCATCGTCCTCGATCCAGAGATCCGAGAAGCCTTGCTCGTTCCTGCGGACCTTCACGTTCTGCAAGCTTGCCTGGTAACGCTCCAGCTCGGTCCAGACCCGCAGGCCCAGGACCTCGCTCAAGACCAGCCCCACCGCGTTGACCAACAGCTCATGCCGGACCAAGGACTCCGCGAGCTCCCCCGCGCAAGCCGGCAATGTGTTAATGCCTTCTCTGCGCAGAATCCTATGCCCAAGGCCCGTCAAACTGTAGATTCTCGGCAGATTGGTATAGGTCCGAAATCCCACGAGCCCGGCCCGAGCCAGCCTCTTGAGTCCCTTGTACGCTGTCCCGTCATACTCGTCCTCGGACCCTGAGTTGAAGAAGAGTTCCATCCTCTCTCTCGGATCCCAATGCCTATGAAACACCAGACCATCCACCTGCCTTATCCCAAGCATCCCCCATCTCTCCAGCCCTGAAAGCACCTGGAAGTTCTCCTTGCTCAGCCTCAACCTTGACCCTGTCTCAGACATATCCCCTGTCATTTTCACCCCAAACCTTCGCTGCCCATAGCCCGCCGACCTCCTGACCACGCTCCCACCCAGACCACAGCCTCATCGTGGTTGTGGGGGCGTGGTCAGGAGGAAGAATCGCGCTTTCGCGATGGCAAGGCGGGCGAAATGGGCAGCGATTCATTGCGTTTTTCATTCCAAGCCATCCGGAACACCTTTCCGGTGTTCCGGAAAACGCGCTAGAAGCGATTTTCAGCCTTTTTCGCATCGTCCCCCCTCATTTCCTATTCGGTTCAGAAGCCCGATTCCGCACAGTACCCCCCTCACTTTCTATTCCGGCCAGAAGGCCAATTCCGCACAGCACCCCTCTACTTGTTATTCTTGTGAGGAGGCGGATTCCGCACATTTCTCCTGTGAGAAGCCCTCGTTGAAGGAAAGTCCCTGCAGCTTTTTGCGCGGCGCCAGGGAGCGAAAAGCATCCTGGAGATCGGGACCCTGGCTGGCTACTGCGGGATTGTCCGCTGTGGTGGAACTCCGCTTGGGCCGCGCGCTGGATACCCTGCCGCGATTAGAAGCCGAAGGCCGCGGCCCCTTTGACCTCGTTTTCATCGACGCGGACAAGCCGAGCAACCCGGACTATTTCAAGTGGGCGCTCAAGCTTTCCCGCAAAGGCAGCCTGATCATCGTGGATAATGTGGTGCGCAATGGAGCGGTCGCGGACGCGGGAAGCAGAGATCCCAGCGTCCAGGGCGTGCGCCGCCTCAATGAACTGATCGCGGCCGAGCCCAGAGTAAGCGCGACCGCGATCCAGACCGTAGGCAGTAAAGGTTACGACGGCTTCGCCGTCGTGAATATCGAGAGAGGGCCGGCCTCTCGGCAAAGTGAGAGGCCGGCCGCTCAGCGTCGTCGGTGCAATTAGTTATGCTATGGGCTCACCATCCTTGGTCAAAAGCTTAGCCAATTCCCCTATGAGGCCGACTCCAGGAAAGAAATGGGTGACCGCAGTTTTCAAGACCATCATCGCGATCTTTGCCACGGAGTTGCGGACTTGCAACTCCTTTTTGCCGAGCCTGAGCACTATAGTGCTGTGCAGGACGGCCAAGTTGCCAGCGACCTTCTCTTTCTCTTCAGGACTCGTGGCAGCGTCATAACGCAGCTTCTCGACCGCGAGTTCACCGGCAATCTCCTCCCAGAAGGGAACTTCTTCCTTTTTGGGAATGATTCCCTTACAAGTTCCCAGCAGTTCCTTCAGGATGGCATCCTTGGTGTCGGTGAGCGTGCTCATTTGCTGCCCTCCTGCAGATAGGTGTCCAATTCGTCGGCCAGCCTATTGCGCATCTTTTTCTCGCTATCGCTCAGTCCCGTGTCTTTGGAGACATAGGTCCGGTACTCCTTGGTGACGGGTGCCGCTCCAGTTGCGGCCTTTGCGGCGAACTGGCGACGGTCGTTCAGCAACGCGCAGCCAGTCAATCCCATCGTGAGGCCTAGGATTACTGCTACTACTTTTTGGTGTTTCATTACTGTATCTCCTTTTGGTCCTGGGTAGACCCAGAATCAAATTTGTCCGCCATGTCCGCTAATAATGCGAACATCGAGTCCAAAAAAAATCACCTCGAGAACTGGAGTCCTGGTTGCGCCTCCTTGTAATTCATTTTCAAGCCTTCCGCTCTATATCGAACTGCTGTCCGGCTTACTTGGAACCGGGTGGCCACTTCACTAATGAACTGTGAGTAAACAGCGGCATTGGGTGCTTCCGCTAGACTGGCAATATGTTTCGCGTGGGTCCACGCGGCTGCTTCTTCCAGAAACTCCGAGCGCGGCATGAGAACTGCGGCCATGGCGGCATTGGCTTGGAATTCCCACCACTCACCGTTATAGCCCAAGTTTAAGATGTTTTTTTCCCGGCACTGAATCGGTGCTGGGAGTGGTTCGTTGAAGAGGCTTGGGGTGTTGCTGATGTACAGCGATCGGTGGAGTTTGGCATGTCCTAATTCATGCGCCTGCGTTGTTCTCAGCGATAGCTCGACGGGCTGTTCGGAGTGAGCGCTCTCTGCCAACGTGCATGAGATCACAATCTTTGAAGTTCCATCATGCTCGAAGGATGTTGCCCCGAGGACGCCATGAGGGAGTTCCGAATATGTCGGTTCCAGGTCTAGCCGGAGCATGACTTTCTCAATATCGATTGCAGGAAGTGCCCCGATTCGGGGGCGCTTGGTCTCATCGAGGACGGCGTCCATGATGGAGTCTATTTCGCCGTCTTCAAAATAGAGGCGCCGCGAAAATCTACCCGTTTTGTCCTTGGAGTAGCGCACGTGTCAGGTTCCCTTATCCTCGCTAAGTTTTTTAAGTACGTCCTTCATCAACACATCTGGGTCCTGGCCAGAGTCTTTGAGGTGGCGCAGCATGACGCCAACGGATGGGTGATTTTCGGCCCACTTCCGCACATCGGAGTTGATGCGGGAATCAAATTTCTTGAGTTCATCCACCGGCGCACGTAGATTTTCGGCAATTTTCGCCAGCAATTCGTCGCTGGGATTCCGATTGCCGTTTTCAATGTCTGACATGTGCGCGGGGCTGACATCCACTTTCTCTGCGAATTTGCGCAGAGGGATATCGAGTTCCATTCGTCTGCGCCGAATTTCCTCACCCAGAGTCCTGCCGGTTGATTTCATTGCACCCATATGTTAGCAGACAGAGCGAACACCGTCAAGTATGATCCTCTTCCCCATGAAATATCGACATCAGCCGGACCAAGGGTGAGTGCGACCGCGATTCAGGTTGCAGGATGGCCGTCGTTGTCACACTCGTTGGCGCAGAGCGGTAAGGGCGCTAGGC
This sequence comes from Elusimicrobiota bacterium, assembly GCA_041661185.1. Lineage (GTDB taxonomy): Bacteria > Elusimicrobiota > Elusimicrobia > UBA1565 > UBA1565 > JBAZUV01. The sequence continues at coordinate 81,644 of JBAZUV010000020.1, read as the reverse complement.
AATACTATGCGGGCGTCTTTCTTCCGCCCATCTTGGAGCCCAACTCGCGCTTCACCGCGAAATGGACATGGTAGCGTTGCATGACTGCAGCAGTTAATGCCTCTTCCGATACGGCACAACTGACCTGCGCGGGAGTCCACTCCTTGCTATTGGCAAGCCCTTGCACTCCAAGCACAGTCTCGACCAGAGCTTGCTCAAACCATCCGCGGACAGCATCTTGGACAAGTGGTCGTGCCTCAGGGACATTGAATTCCTTTTCGAAGTGTCCCACCATATCAGAAAACACACGGAAGTCTGCGTTAATGAGAAGCAGGTTTTTGTCATCTAGGAATTTCGCGGCGCGGTCCTCCATGTCGCCATGTTCTCGTGTCCCGTCTTTTACGGACACCCATCGCACATCAGGGAACGGATCTGACTTTACGCGCTTGCCAGGGCTCCCATCTGTTTTCTCAAAGACCGCGTAGACATTGCCTGCGCTTCCACCAGGATGTCCTCCAGGAGAAGATTCACGTCGTTGTCGTATTGAATGAGGCAGGGTTCCCACGACCCCACCGCGCAGCAGAGCATCCTCATCAACAGATATATCTCCTTCAGGAGTGACTCGATAACGACTAAGTCGGAAGAGGCCCATAATATCCTTCAGCCTGTCCCGAATTGATTTCTGATGATCAGTATCTGCAGCAGCAGCTGCCTTCTCCGCTACGAGCTGTGCTATCTCCTTAGGCAGGTTTTCAGAGAATTCAGCAGCCCATTCGGTCCATGGAAGAGGCTCATTGCCAATGAGAAGCGAAGTTCGAGCGGTATTGGTGGTCAACGGCGTAGTGGCATTATCCTTGGGTTCGATGTAGATGACCACGAGACGGTACCCGAAGGTGACTCCAAATTGCTGGAGTCTAGACATACCAGTTCTCGCCGTTGCCATTTCATAGAGTTCGTCATGATATAGGGCGGCAGTATGTCCAGCAGATTCCATAAAGCCGGAATTATTGGAAATAGCCGGTTCATCTTTAAGAATCCACCAGTGGGCAATCGCACCTTTAAGGGAGACTTGGCCTTGCGATACTGAATGCTGATTCAAGTACGGTTCCTGCCCCGTCAGAGTTCGAAGATAATTGCGGTCCTTGTCTGTCCTGGGGTGTCCCCATCCTTCACGAGCTTTGGCGACGACACCCTGAGGGAACCGGAAATATCGAGTATTCAGATACTTCGATATCCATCTTGATGGAGAACTCGCACCAAACGGTGGCTGCATCGTGTCCGCATCGCCAGAATGGCCGAGCAAAACGACCTTAGTGCCGTGGCCATTGATGATCTCGGGACGGACGTCATCCTCAATTGGTATGAAATGTCCATAAGAACCATCATGGTGGCGCCATTGCTTCAGGCCATACTGCCCAAGTTCAGAATCCCGATAGAGGTGAATCATCGCCCCGGGACCTTCCCTCCATGACAGGTACACAACTCCTGCGTGGTTCCTGGTAAGAGCCGCAATTTTCGCGCCGACCCCATAGTTCCCCGACATGGATTGTGCCGATACCGACGATGAGAGTTGGTTTAGGAACCGAACCATGTCGTCGCCGGACATCCCATCACCTGTATCCGTTATGCAGAGCTTCTTGATCCCATCCAGATCATATGCGGTCCAATCGAGATCCCAAATTATCTCCCCAGGCGCACCCGTTCGCTGAATCGCCTCAATGGAATTCTGAGTTAACTCGCGGAGGTACTGCAACGGATGGCAATCTTGACCTAGACGGTCTAGCAGGAAGCCGGTGTTGTGTACAGCCATAGCGAGGAGATTGTTCCCGCTATGATGAGGGTAGGTGGACATTGTTATTCTCCTCTTCCCGTGGTGGGTTTTAGCGACCTCGGGAGTTAGATTCTCGAGCACTAATTCAGCAGAGAGGGTGGCATACAGCCAGCGACCCAACTGTTCTAATGTTCGACAACGCATTATAGCCTGTTTGCACCTGGAGGGGCAAATGCTGATGTACGCACCGCGTTCTTGTCGTGACGCGTTTTTTTATTGGACGACGACTCTTCGCTTGCCGCCGGGGACGAGACCCATTCTATCCATTGGGCTGAATTTCCGATGGAGAGCGGCTACGTCGGCGTCGGCTAGGCCGACGTAGACGCGAACCATGTCCAGGGTCGAATGGCCGAGAATCTTCTGGAGAGAGAACGCGTCGCCGCCGTTCTTGATGTATTGGGTCGCGAAGGTATGCCTTAGGGTATGAGGGGAGACGCGCACACCCTGCACCTCGGCCGCACGGCCGAGGTTGCGCAATGCCTTCTCGATCCAATACCTGCAGAGCTTCCTTCCATAGCGGTTGACGAAGAAGAGGTCCTGGCCCGGGACCTCCCCCCTGCGCGCGGCGTAGCTCAAGAGCGCCTGCTTGGCCGCGACGCCGAAAGGGACCTCGCGCTCCTTTCCCCCCTTGCCCATGACGCGCAGGACTCCTGCGGGGAAGTCGAGCTGGTCCTTGCGCAGGCCGATGAGCTCGGAGACTCGCAGGCCCGTGTCCATGAGCAGGATGATGGCCGTTCGCAGGTTCTGGTCCGTCCAGCGCTTGGTGTTGATCGCGGCCAGGAGCTTGCGGACATGGTCCAGGCTCATGGGCTTGAGCAGCTTCTTCTCCATGCGCGGCTTCTCAACGAGCAGGAAGGGGTTCTGCGGGAGCATGCCCTCGCGAACAAGGAAGCTGAAGATGCAGCGCAGGCCGCCGTAGGTGCGCGCGCGGGAGTTCGCGCAGATGTTTCGGCTGCGCAGCTGCTCCAAATATAGGCGGATGATGTGCGGGGTCACGTCCTTGGGCAGGCGCACGCCCTGGTCCTCCAGGAAGCGGCGCCAGTACTTGAGGAGCTCGCTGTACCAGACCCAGGTGTTCGGGCTCAGGCCGCGCGCCTGGCAGCGCAGGTGGAACGCCTCCGAGGCTTGCTCCTGGGTGATCTCATGCTGCCGCAGACAGCGTCCAACGGTGGTTTTGGCCATTTTATACCCCTTCGAACCTTGTGGTGTTTCGTGGCCTGGGCAATGAAAAACCCGGCCGATTTTGGCCGGGTTTTTCGCTCTTCTACCGTCGGAGATGGGTGCGGGGGCTGGATTTGAACCAGCGACCTCAAGGTTATGAGCCTTGCGAGCTACCGGGCTGCTCTACCCCGCAAAGATAGGATAGCAGACAGCCGGGGATAAAGCAAGGGCAAATCCGTCGAAAATTCGAGGGAGGCGAATTCGCGGTGAAAACGCGCGACGGGTGGAACGCGGGGCGCGTTCGACTCAACTCGCGGGGTTCGGGCTGCTCGGCAGGCGGACGCGGAAGGTCGCGCCTTGGCCCGGAGGGCTCTCGATCTCGATGGTCCCTCCGTGCTGGCGGACGATCGAGTAGTCCAGGGAGAGCCCCAGGCCCGTGCCCTCGCCGATGTCCTTGGTCGTGAAGAAGGGCTCCAGGATCTTCGCGAGGTTCTCGGGAGGGATGCCGATGCCGTCGTCGGAGACCGTCAGCACGACTTCTTTACGGGCTGGGTCGTGCTTCGTGCGCAAAGAGATTTCGCCGCCCTTGTCTCCGGACTTCTTGCGGATGGCCCAGCGCGCGTTGGTGAGCAGGTTGAGGATGACCTGCTGGATGAGCTGGGGATCGGCCAGGACTTGCGGGAGGTCTTGGGCGAAGTCCTCGCGGATATGGATGTTCTGGAGCCGCAGTTCATGGCCGATGAGGTCCATGACTTTCAGCGAGGTCTCATTGAGGGAGACATCCTGCTTGCGGCCTTTCGAGGGGTGCGAGAAATCCAGGAGGGCGCGCGTGATGGAGGTGCAGCGCTTGGCGGAGTCCTCGATGTCTTGAAGGATCGGGATCAGTTCCTCGGGAGCGGCGCCTCCCTTCTTCTCCAAGAGGGCGCGCATGATCTGCGCGTTGCTGAGCACTCCGGTCAGGGGGTTGTTGATCTCGTGGGCCACTCCGCCGGCGAGCGTGCCCAGGGAGGCCATCTTCGAGGATTGCACGAGCTTGGCCTGAGTCTCCTTGAGCTCTTCGTAGGCGCGCTGCAGCGCCTGAGCGCGCTCCTCCAGAGCCTTCTCATAGCGTTCCACGTCCTCTTCCAAGGCGCGCCGCAAGGTCACGTCCTGCAGGAAGAAGATCGCGCCTTCGATGTTGTTCCCTCCGTCCCGGATGGGGCCGCCGATGATGTTGAGCCGGGCCTTCGGGTTTTCCAGGGCGACTTCGCGCACGAACACCCCCGCATCCGGCTTAAAGAGGATGTCCAACGCCTCGCGCAGTCCCAATCGGTCGATGAGCGCTCCTCCCCTCGGGTCCTGGAGCGGCGCGGCTTTGCCGATGCCGGCCAGCAGGCGGACCGCGGGATTGAGGAAGACGAGCTCCCGGGTCTTGCTGAAAATGATCTCCCCTCCGCCGAGGGATTCCAGGGAGTCGACGTTCTTCACGTATTTCCTGAGCCGGGGCAGGACTTCTTCGGCGATGATCCGCTTCATCTTCACCGGAGAGATGTCCTGCGGGTCCCCTCCGTGCTTTTTCAAAGCCTCGCGCATGATGAACTGCGCGAACATGGGCGTGACCAAGGCGAGCTTGGACACGACGCTGTCGTATATCTCTGTCCCCATGAAGGCCTTATTTCCTGGCGGCGAATAATTCCGGGTGCTTCTCCCTGTAATCGCGCACATGGCCCTCGATGCGGTCCGGCGGCGCCATGATGAAGCGGCAGAAGGGGTCGCCTTTGGCCCGGCAGAGGATCTCCCTGGTCGTCAGCCCGACGCCGAAGCTGACCTCGCACCAGCCGGAGGAATAGCCGGAGTTCATGAAGCAGACGCACGCGCTGGATTTCTTGTTCAAGGAGACCCAAGAATCCGATTCAAAGGACCGCGCGTGGTCGTAGATCAGGTAATAGTCGTTGTCCTGGGTCGGACGGCTCTCAGGGAAGATGTCCACGCTGGCCCAGCCCGTGTAGGCGAAGTGGACCGGTCCGGTGGAGAGCTTGGAGATCGGGTCCTCGACATGCATGGTCTTGTGGAAGGCCTGGGCATCGGCCCGGCCCACGGCATGGGAGATGTCGAAGAGCACGCTGCCCGCGGCTTTGGTCGACTCGTCTTCGTCGAGGCCGGGGTAGAGGGACTTGATGAACTCGAAGAACTGCACGGACATGGAGGCGGCCCGGACCAGGATATAGCGTTCGCCGCCGATGATGATGGTTCCCTTGGAAGGGTCCTCCAGCCGTTCGGAAAAGTACTTCGCGACGTATTCCTGCGCCTTCAGGAAGACAGGCTCCATCTGCGCGGGGACCTTGACCGTGGCTATGGGCATGGCAGCACCTCCATAAGAAGCATCACAAGAGTATAAGGATCAGACTGCGCGTATGATTGCAAATTTGCGGCATGTTGGCGCGCTTCAATGCCGCGGCGGGCGGGGCTTCTTGGCTATGGCGCTCACCATAGCCTGGATCTCGGCGACGTCGAAGGGCTTTTGCAGGATTGCGCAGACGCCCGCCTTTTTGGCCTTCTCCAGCACGTCGTCGAGCGCGTAGCCGGTCATCATGACGACTTCAGCCTGGGCGTCGAGTTTGCGCAGTTCCTGGAGGAACTGTATGCCGTCGAAGACGGGCATGCGCACGTCCACGAAATAGAGGTCGAAGGGCTGCGCGCGCGCGAGTTCCAGGGCTATGGCGCCGTTCTCCGCCTCGGAGATGCGGACGTTCTGTCCGGAGAGGAATCGGCGCAGGACCGTGCGGACGATCTGTTCATCGTCCACGAGAAGCACGCGCAAAGGCCTGGATAGCTCCGTCATTATCGTTATTTCCGCAAGTCTCCCGTAATTATACCCCTTATTCCAAGAATTACACGCTTTCTTTCTGTTCGGAGGACGCTCGGCATGCCCGAAAGGCCTAGTTTTCGTAGGTCTAAAAACAGGCGGGCTCGTGGGCCGAAGGTCTCGTGCGAGGCCTGGTTCGAGCGGCTATACTGCTCCATGTGCGGCGTTGGATTTGGACGGCGCAGCTGCGCCGCAGAGACGGATGTCCGGCAAGCCGCGGCGCACTTTTGCCGCGGGCTGCCGGCATAAACCAGGGAGGAAGACACATGAAGAGCCTAGTTTGTTCAGTCGTCGCACTGCTTCTGGGAGTCGGCAATGTTTTTGCCGCTGCATCGTCGGGATTCCCGGATGCCGACCAGGGACTGCAGGTCGCGGACTTTACGCGGTATGATGGTCGAGAGTATAAGGCGTCCGCCGCAGGACCAAAGGATGAAGTCGGAGTCAAAACTCCTGCGGCGGATGAAAATATGAACACGTCCATCCAGTCCCGCAAGCGGGCGATCGGAGAGAAGAATCTCGTCGCGGTCGGCGAATGCTACCACAGTATCAGCGGGAACTTCCTCGACAAGTACGCCTTCGAGCTCACGTACGAGCAGCAGATGGAATCGTATCTGGTCGAGGTGAAGGACGGCCGAGGAATGTTCAATACCGCGCATTCCGAGTCCCTGATCCCCGGCAGCCAGAAGGAAACGGTGGAGAAGGTGACCGAAGTAAAGGAAACGGCCAACTTGTCCGGTGAGAGGGATAACGGTGAAGGTGCCTGCAAGCAGATGCGCGCCGTGTATGTGCAGCAATTGAAGACCGCAACCCAGTAACCGAAGCCGTTCTTCGTTGGAAGGCCGCCCCGGAACGCGAAATCAGGGGCGGCCTTCGTTTTTCCGCCGCGCATGCTGCCTGAGTCACGTATGATCATATTCCATTACTTTTGCGTAACTCAGTAAGATATCCAAGGCATGCTGCATCCATTGGACTTGGGCGTGGTCTTCGCCTATCTCGCGGCTCTGGGGTTCATCGGCTGGCGGGCGGCCCGCCGCCGCTCCGGTGGCGGCGAGGACTATATCCTCGCGGGCCGCAGCCTCACGCTGCCCACCTTCACGGCCGTGATGGTCACGGGCTTCTACGGCGGAGTCTTGGGCGTGGGCGAGTCGGCCTACCGCTACGGGCTCTGCAACTGGCTCATCCAGGGCGTGCCCTACTACGTCTTCTCCCTGCTCTACGCGCTCTTTCTCGTGGGCCGCGTGCGCGGCCGGTCCGGGCTGACCATGCCCGATCACCTGGAAAGCGTATACGGCCGTCCGGTCGCGGTGTTCGCGGCCTTTCTGGTCTTCATCCTGGCCAGCCCGGCTGATGAAGTGCTCATGGTCGGGACGCTCGCGCACTGGGGCACGGGTTGGAGCCTGACTGCGTGCGTGATCTCCTCAGCGCTCGGGGTCTCCCTGCTCCTGCTCTTCGGAGGCATGCGGGCCGAGGCCTGGACCGGCCGCTTGGAGTTCCTCTTCATGTTCGGCGGCTTCGCGCTCATACTGCCTTTCGCGTACCTGGCCTGCGGCGGGCTTTCCTATCTCCGCGCGAATCTCCCCCCCTCGCATCTGAGCCTGACGGGCGGGAATTCCCCGGGCTTCATCCTGACCTGGTTCTTCATCGCGCTTTGGACCTTCGTGGATCCTGGCTTTCATCAGCGCGTGTGCGCGGCCAAGGACGCGGCCACGGCCAAGCGCGGCATCCTTCTGAGCGTCTGCTTCTGGTTCGGCTTCGATCTCATGACCACGAGCGCCGGGCTCTATGCGCGCGCCATGCTCCCGGGCTTGCAGGACCCGCTGTCCGCCTATCCGATGTTGGCCGACCGGCTCCTTCCTTCCGTGATGCAGGGGCTCTTCTTCATCGGCATGGGGGCCTCCACCTTGGCGGCCTTGGCGAGCACGAGCTTCTTATCGGCCATCAGCCTGGGCAAGGACTGCCTCGGCCGTGTTCTGCGCGCGCCTGAAGACGTGGAGCAGCGCTTGATCCGGTGGGGGCTGCTCGTCGCGGCCGTGCTCTCCGTTTTTCTCGCGCTGGCCCTTCCTTCGGTGGTGGCGCTATGGTTCACGGTGGGAAGCGTGGTCATTCCAGGACTCCTGGTTCCCATGCTCTCGTCGTATTTCGAAAGTCTCAGGATGCCGTCTTGGGCCGCGCTTTTGTGCTCGGCGGCCGGCTCCGGGACGGCGGTCTGCGCGTGGGCGCTGGGCCATCCCGCTCCGTTCTATCCGGGTCTTTTCGCGTCCTTGGCCGTGTGGGCTTTTTCCCGTCTTCGGTCTTAGAGCAGGGAAAGCCAGAATCCCGTTGGGACGAAGAAGGCCGCTGCCACCATCCACGCGAAGAACAGCGCGGAACCGACGGTGAGCAGGGCCCAGTCCTTCTTGGGATAGAGCCCGGCTTTGACGAGCTGGTGCAGGACGATCAGCGGGCCGACGATGCCGGTGAGATTGACGACAAAGTTGTTCCAGCGTCCCGAGACCATGAACACCGGCGCGATGAGCAGGTTCCCGGCCAGCCCGGCCAGCATGTAGAGCGGCTTGAGGCCGCGCAGGTTCTGAAGAGCGGTCCGGCCTTCCTCGGAGTCCGCGCCTTTGTCGCGCAGGACGTTCAGGGCCTTGTTGTTGCTCAGGATCTGCGGCGCGGTGAAGGCCGCGAAGACCAGGGTGGTGCAGGCGTCGAAGAACGCGATGAGCGGGGCCGGCGTGGCGAATATCATCGGCAGGGCGACGGCCGCCGCGAATCCCGCGGCCAAGGCCAGCCACTTGGGGAAGGACATGTTGCCGCTCATGGCCAGCTGGGTCATGATCACGACCGAGCCCGTGGCGCCCACGAGCGCGTTGGCGATGAGGGCCGGGTTCCCGGAGAGCCAGAAGCGCGGGAAGTTGAGCATGTTGCCCAGGACCAGGGTGAGCTGAGAGGCGGCGCTGACTCCGGCCAGTCGCTCGAAGGCGTTCTGGGCTTCGGCTCCCCCCTTCTTGAGGAGTCGCATGTTGCGGTAGTTCTCGACGATCTGGATCATGGGGAAGCAGAAGAAGATGAAGTTCGCGGCCCAGCCCGAGGCCAAGGCCACGCCGGAGTAGTGCGCGATGAGCCAGGGCGAGGCGAAGAGTCCCAAGGCCGCGGCGGCCGTGAGCGCCGCCCAGGGCAGGGCTTGGGAGAGGAAGCTCTTTTTCTCATGGGGGAGCGCCGCGTCCGCTTGCGGGGCAGGCACGTTCGCGGAGGCATCCGCGGAGGCCGTCTGCGCCGAGCGCAGAATATTCCCATGGCTCTGCGCGGAAAGCGCGGGGAGAGTCTCCGGCAGGTCCTCGGTCACGGACCGGGAGAAGAGGGCTGAGATGGTTCGCTGCATCGCGGCGCTGATGCGGCTGCGCGGGGACTCCGGCCGGTCGGTATTCTTCGCGATGCTTGCCGCGGCATTGAGAAGCCCTGTCCCGGGTTCATCGAGGGAGACGATTTTTTCGGCAGAAGAAAGGCTGCCTGCTTCGCCTGTCCGATCCGGATGAACGGGCTCGATCTTGGCGGTATCCTTCAGGAGATCCGCGGAGGAAGCCGCGTCCGCGGTCTTCACGGCGGGCAGCAAGGACGCGGAAGCCGGATTCAAGTCCGGCAGGGCGAATATCGTGGGGAGCGCGGGGATATTGCCGGAAGGGAGCAGCCCCATTCGCGAGGGCATTCCGGCGATATTGGTGAGCTGGAGGACGGAGAGATCAGCGCGGGCGGGCAAGGAAGCCGCGGTCGCGGCGGCGGCGGACGCGAAGCCGGGGTTGGCCAGCACGAGCGCTGCGCAGAGGAAAGCGGAAAAAAACCTGGTCACGAAAGGGAATTCGATTTTCATGAATCTATTTTACCAAACATCCCCTGTCCTCGGCGGGTTTTTTCCGCGGACTGTTAGCTTAGTAGCGGACTCATCGGCACTGGTCGCCGTAGACCGGCAGGCAGCCGGGCGTCCAGGCTCGCTTTTCCAGGTCGGCGCCCAGTCTTCGATAGTGCGCCAGCAGGCGCGCCTCAAGTTCTCGGGCACGCTCAGGTTCCCGCGAAAAGAGATCGACAGTTTCCCCCGGATCCTTGTTCAGATCGTAGAGTTCCCTGCTTCCGTCATCGAAGCCGCGCACGAACTTCCAGCCGTCGCTCGTGCGCAGGCCGCGCTTGCGGGCGAAAAGGCGGTAATCCGTTTCCATGTAGACATCGCGGCCCGCGCCCTCGCCCGTGAGCAACGGCGCCAAGCTCGGCTCGGAGAGCTGCTCCTTGGGAAGGCTCGCGGGACGCACGCCCGTGAGGTCCAGAAGCGTGGAGAAAAGCGCGAGCGTGCCGACTTGTTCGCGCACGAGCTTTCTTGGCGCGGTCCCGGGACAGACGATCGCCAAAGGCACGCGCACGAGTTCGTCGTAAAGCGTGAAGCCGTGGTCGAGTCGGCCGTGCTCCAGGAGTTCCGTGCCGTGGTCCGAGAGCGCCACGATGATCGTGCGGCTGCTGACGCCCGTCTCTTCCAAGACGCGCAGGAACTCCCCAAGGCGCTCGTCCATGCGCTGGGCTTTCTCATCGTATGCCGCGCGCCAGAAATCGACGTCCTGCGCGGAAAGCCCAAGAGATCCTTGCGCAAGCCCGCGCTCTCGCAATTGCCGCTGCTGCGCCGGGCTTCCCGTGAACGGGCCCGCGTAGTCTTTCGGGACGAAGCGGTTGTCGAGGCCGCCTTCGGGGAAGGCTTGCCCGTGCACGTCGTAGCCGTGCAGGAAGAGAAAGAACCGGCGGTCCTTGTTCTTCCTCAGCCATTGCGCGGCAGGGGGCACGCTGCGCGCCAAGCCGCTGAAGGGAGGAACGCTGTCCGAATAGACTTCAAAGCCTTCCTTGAAGCCGAAGATCCCGTTGACTCCGGCGTCTCCGGTGAATCCCGCGGCGGCGTAGCCCGCCGCGCTGAAGACCTCTCCCAAGGTCCGCGTGCCGGGCAAGGCAGTGTCCCGGACATGTGAGATGACGGCCTTCTCCGATGAGAAGGTCGTGAACTTATTGACGACTCCATGGAGAGTGGGCTCGAGCCCCGTGAACCAGGACATGGAGGCCGGCAGGGTCCATGAGGCGGGGCTGACGGCTTGCGTGAAGAGCGTTCCGCGGGCCGCGAGCCGGTCGAAGTTCGGCGTGGTGTTCCTGGCGCAGCCGAGCGAATGGACATGGGCGGCCTGCAGCGCGTCTAGGGAGATGAGAACGACATTGCAGTCTTTGCACAGCGGCGCGCCGGGTTCGGCGGCGCGGAGTCCGACGGCCGTCAAAAAGCCGAGGAACGCGGCGGCGGATACGGCGGCGCGGCGGCGGATGTTCGCCCGGATGGGAGAGAAGTTCATGACGGGAGTATAGCCGTTGCGCGGGGAGATTAGGATGATGGAGGAGTTGGTTGCGGCATGACAGCCGTCATGTTTCCGCACAGCGCCGCATCATGGCGCATGCGCGCGGGAAACGCTTGAATCTTCGCATGATGACCCCACAAAGAGTCTTGGCCGTTCTTTTCCTGGCGTGCGCGGCGCTTGCGCCGGCGCGCCTTTTCGCCAACAACATCCAGACGGCCGAACATCCGGCTTTCGGCGACAAGGGCTATGCCCTGCAGTTCGATAATCGCGCGCTCATCAATTACTCGGACACGTTCGTGAACGCGAACGGAACCACGCGGCAGGCGATCGTCAGCCAGGATACCTGGCAGTCCAATTTCCGGGCCTTCATCCCGGGCTGGATGCTGCGCGTGGGCTTGAACTACACGCACCTGCAGCAGAGCGGAGGAGGACGCTGGGGCTGGGGTGACACGAACCTGGAGGCCGGCGCTTCCCGGGAGTTCGGGAACACGCGCCTGCGCGCCCTTCTGTACGTCAAAGCGCCCACGGGCTCCTACGATCCGGCTCGGACGGTGAACATCGGCTCCGCTCAGTGGGATATGGGACCGGAACTCTACCTTACGCAGTATCTTTTCGACAAGAAGGTGGATATCGACCTGTATTCGCTCTATTCTTTCCGCTTTCGCAACGCGCAAAACGACACCACTCCCGGCCGGGAACTCTGCTACATGGTGACGGCCGCCTACCTCGTGAACGTCGGCGTGCCCGTGCGCGTGGGCGTGGAGCATCGCGGGTTGTTCGGCGACCCCGCCGTCAAGGCCGGGCATCATAGCGGCTTGGCGAAGCGGACCTTGACCTTGGGGCCCGTGGCGCAGTTCAACCTCGCCCGATTCGTCCCGGGATTGAGCGTATGGCCCGCGGTATTCTTCGACGTGGAGAACCGCAACAGCGCGCGCACCACGCAGTACTTCACGCGGCTGAACTATAATTTCTAAAGGAGCGCTCCCATGAAAAGAACCGTCCTTCCTTTGTTATTCGCGCTGTTCTGCGCGGCGCAGGCCGCGGCGGAGCAGACCCGGTTGGTTTACGCCCTCCCGGCCACGGTGCCGGCGGTGATCCCTTATACGGCCCTGGAAAAGGGCTTCTTCAAGGACGAAGGCCTCGACGTGGAAGCCAAGATGTTCTCTTCGGGCCGGGAGGCCTTGCAGGCGCTCTTGGCCGGCCATGCGCAGATACAGTCCGTTTCCGAGACGCCGGTGGTGCACGCCATCCTGCAGGGAAACAAGATCGCGGTCATCGCCACCGCGGCGAGGCATATCGAGGCCAAGCTCATCGCGCGCACGGACCGCGGAATACTCAAGCCCGCGGATCTGCGCGGCAAGAAGATCGCCACCCTGCCCGGGACGAACTCCGACTACTTCATGTACGTGTTCCTTAAGAAGAACGGGATCGCGCTGGAAGACGTCAAGATCGCGAATATGCCGCCGCCGGAGATGGTGACGGCCTACGCCAAGGGCGACATCGACGGATATTTCGCTTGGGAGCCGCACATCACCTACGGGCGCCGGCAGCTCCCCGAGGTCTCCAAGGTGTTCTATCCGGGCGACCTCTATCACGGCTGGACCACCGTGAACATGGACCCGGAATTCATCCGCCAGAACCCGCAGACCGTGCGCAAGGTCGTGCGCGCCTTGCTTCGGGCGGAGGAATTCGTCCGCAAGAACAAGAGCGAGGCCGTGCGGATCACGGCGGCCCGGCTGAAGATCGATGAGAAAGTGCTGCGGGATCTATGGAAGGAAAACGTCTTCCAGGTCGAACTCAACGAGGGGCTGCTCAAGAGCATGACCGAGATCGGAACGTGGGCGCGGGAGAAGAACTCCATCGCCGGGCCGCTTCCGGACTTCAAGGACTATTTGTATGATGCGGCTCTTGCTGCGGAAAAACCTTCGCGATTGCGGCGCTGAGACGACGGCTTTGGGCGCCGGACCTCGCTCCGCGCGAGGCCTCCTGCGGGGGGCCTCGCGCGAGGCGATGATTTTCGCGCTGTCTTTAGCCCTGGTCGCCGCGTTCTGGGAAGTCCTCGCCCGCTCCGGCCTCTATCCGATCCATCTCTTCCCTCCGCCCAGCCGCATCCTGCCCGCCCTGCGCGCGCTGGCCGTCTCAGGAGAGCTGGGGATGGACTTGCGCGCCAGCGCGCTGCGCTGGCTGGCGGGTTTCGCCCTGGGAACGCTCTGCGGAGCCGTCGCGGGCTTTTTGACCGGGGGAGTCCGCCTCTTGAGAGAGAGCGCGGGACAGGTCCTCCATCTGTGCCGGACCACGCCGTTCATCGTGCTCATCCCCTTGGCGATCCTCTGGTTCGGCTTGGGCGAGATCGAGAAGATCGCGGTCGTGGCCTGGGGCGCGTTCTTCCCCGTTTGGCTGAGCACGCAGGCCGGAGTCCTGGGAGTGGAGAGAGAGTATGTCTGGGCGGCGCGCTGCTTGGGCGCCCGCGGCATGCGGCTCTATTGGGATGTCCATCGCCCCAGGTGCCTGCCGTTCATCGTGACCGGGGCGCGCGTCTCCATCTCGACGGCGACCTTCGCGCTGGCGGCCGCCGAGATGGCCGGAGCTTTCGAGGGTCTGGCCTACCGCGTCTTCTACGCGCATCAGATGTTCCAGACGGAGCGGATGATGGCGGGCATCCTGGTCATCGCCTTCCTCGGCTTGGCGCTGGACCGCCTTTTCCTTTGGACGATCCGTCGACTCATGCCCTGGTGGGAGGAGGAGCGATGAGCCCGGCCCCGCCGAAGATCGAGTTCGACGCGGTCGAGCACCGCTACGCGCGGGGACTCCTCGCGGTCGAGGATATCCGTTTTTCCGTCGGGAAAGGGGAGTTCCTCTGCGTGCTGGGTCCCTCGGGCTGCGGCAAATCCACGCTCCTGCACCTGGCCGCCGGACTCTTCCCTCCGTCGAAAGGGAGCGTCCGGGTGGATGGACGTCCCGTCCTGGGACCGGGACCGGATCGCTGCATGGTGTTCCAACAGCATGGCCTCTTCCCCTGGCTGAGCGCCGGAGAGAACGTCGCCTTCGGGCCGCGCATGCGCGGCCTGCGCTCCGACGAACAGCGGCGCATCGCGCGGCGCTGTCTGGAAGAAGTCGGACTTGAAGGGCGAGAGAACGCCTATCCGCGAGAACTCAGCGTGGGCATGCGGCAGCGCGTGGGCTTGGCTCGGGCGTTCGCCAACGAGCCGGCCGTCCTGCTCATGGACGAGCCCTTCGCTTCGCTCGACGCCCTGACGCGGCGGCAGATGCAGGGACTCTTGAAGTCCGTCTGGAAGCGCCACGGCAGCACGGTCATCTTCGTCACGCACGACGTCTCCGAATCCCTGCTCCTAGCCGACCGGATACTCGTGCTTTCCCCTTCTCCCGGACGGATAAGCAAGGAGTTCCTTCCCGACCCCCGGGCAGCGGGCCGGCTGGAAGCGGAGATCCTTTCGCAGCTCTCTTTCGCCGGGTAAAGCCGGCGGCCGTCCGTTTCCAGGACCGGTCCTTGGCGAACGCCAGGGGAGTCGTGTTTATGGGCGCGATGGGCCTTAATGTCGGTCCGCCGCGGGAGAGCATTTTTTTGTTAGGATTTCCTTATGATGAACTCGATCTTCGCGCGAAAACCCTTGGCGCTCATTCTCAAGGAGATGGAAGGCGAGCACCGGCTCAAGCGCGTGCTCGGTCCCGTCCAGCTCACCCTTTTGGGTATCGGCTGCATCATCGGCACCGGCATCTTCGTCCTGACGGGCATCGCCGCGCACGACAAGACCGGTCCGGCCTTGGTGCTTTCCTTCGGAGTCGCGGGCCTGGCCTGCATCTTCTCCGCGCTCTGCTACGCGGAGTTCGCGGCCATGGTTCCCGTGGCCGGCTCGGCCTATACCTACGCCTACGCCACCTTGGGCGAGCTCTTCGCCTGGATCATCGGCTGGGACCTCGTGCTCGAGTACACCGTGGCCTCTTCCAGCGTGGCGCACGGCTGGTCGCACTACTTCCAGGCCTTCCTGGCGAACTTCGGACTGCATGTGCCCCAGGTCCTGAGCCGCGCGCCCTTTGACTTCGACCCGGAGCTGGGCCGATTGGTGGGCACCGGCACTTGGTTCGACCTGCCGGCCATCGTGATCACCGTGCTCCTGACCATCCTGCTCGTGCGAGGGATCAAGGAGAGCGCTCAGTTCAACGCGTTCATGGTCGCGCTCAAGGTCGCGGTGGTGCTCTTCGTCGTCGCCGTGGGCGCCTACTTCGTCAAGCCGGAGAACTGGCATCCCTTCGCGCCTTACGGCTACACGGGCGTGAGCTTTTTCGGGCATACTCTGTTCGGGCAGACCGGTCCCGGGGGGCAGCCCTTGGGCATGCTCGCGGGTTCGGCCATGATCTTCTTCGCATACATCGGTTTCGACTCGGTCTCCACCCAGGCCGAGGAGACCAAGAACCCCCAGCGAGACGTGCCCATCGGCATCATCGCCTCCCTGATCATCTGCACTATCCTTTATATAGCCGTGGCCGCGGTGCTTACGGGCATGGTGCCGTACAACAAGCTGAACATCGACGCTCCGGTCTCGGACGCCTTCGCCCAGATCGGCATGCCGTGGGCCTCGTTCATCATCTCGATCGGAGCCGTGGCGGGGATGACCTCGGTGCTGCTCGTGCTCATGCTCAGTCAGCCCCGCATCTTCCTGGCTATGGCGCGCGACGGCATGGTCCCCCCCTCGATCTTCGGCGCGGTGCACCCGCGTTTCGGCACGCCGTGGAAGTCCACGATCATCATGGGAGCGGTGGTGTCCCTGCTCGCGGCTTTGGTGCCTTTGCGCATCCTGGCCGAACTCGTCAACATCGGGACCCTGCTGGCCTTCGTTATCGTCTGCGCGGCCGTGCTCGTCATGCGCAAGACCGAGCCGGATGCCTCGCGGCCCTTCCGCTGTCCGCTGGTGCCGTGGGTCCCGCTCATGGGCATCGCCATCTGCTCCTTGCTCATGTTCTCTTTGCCCGCGGAGAACTGGCTGCGCCTGATCGTATGGCTCGCGCTCGGCTTCGTGGTCTACTTCGGCTACGGCCGCAGTCACAGCGTCTTGGCCAAGCTTCGCGCGGAAGTCCCGTCCGATGCGGGCGAAGCGCAGGCAGTCCAACCCCAATGAACAGCAGGACGAGGTTTCTCAATGAGTTCCAGCCAAGAGCCTGAGAGGGATCGTCCGGCCGAACAGGCGGCGGCGCCGGCTGAGGGCGCTCTTCGGCCCAAGCAGATACAGCTGCCGCTGACCGAAAGGGCCGGGGCCATGCTCAAGGACGTGGCGCATTTCCTCGAGAGCCTCAAGCAGGTCCATCCGGAGCTCTATGAGGAGAAGCCTCGGCCAAAGCCCAATGCTCCGCCTCCCCCTCCTCCCGTGGACCAGTCCGTGCTCTGGCCCGAGGGCGATCCTGCGCGCGCCAAGGCCGCGATCTCCGCGCGCGTGGAGCATTTCAGCCGCGTCGTCGGCGTGCGCTGCCGCCGGGTCTGCATCAAGGACCAGCGCACGCTTTGGGGCAGCTGCACGGCTTCGGGACAGCTCAATTTCAACTGGCGCCTGGTGCTCGCTCCTCCCGAGGTCCTCGATTACGTGGTCATCCACGAGCTCTGCCATCTCAAGGAGATGAACCACTCCAAGCGCTTCTGGCATCTGGTCAACAACCACTGCCCGGACCACAAGCTCCGGCGGCGCTGGCTCAAGTCGAATTCCGAGGCTCTTCGCAAAGCCTGCCCTTCCTCGTCTTCCTCGGCATGATCCGGCAGGCAGCCGGCGGTAAAAGTCCGGCGGAAGGCAAGATCGTTTTGCTGATTCTGCTCTTAGGCGCTTCACTCGCCGTTCCTTCGCTGTCCGCGCCGCCGGGCGGTTCCCCCCTGCCGAAAAAGCCTCAAGATCAGGCCGCGCCTTCCCCCTCATCCGCGAAGAAAGCGCAGGAGTCCAGGGAAGTCCGCGCGGCCGAACAGCTTTTGACGCGGGCCGATGCCCTGCGCGGAGAAGGACGCCACAAGGAAGCGGCCAAGGCCTATATCCGCGTGCTCGAGGTCTTCGACGGAGCCGTCGGCTCCGAGGACCTGCGCATGGCGCGCGCTCTTGAAGGCCTCTCCATCAGCCTGGAAGGCCAGGGGCTTTATGAGGATGCCGCGAAGATGGGACTCAAAGGAGCGCGCATCTATGCCACGGTCCACGGGCCTCGGAGCCTTGAGGTGGCATTCTGCGCGGAGCGGCTTGCGCGAGTGAGCGCTTTGGGAAAGCAGTTCGCGCAATCCTTGGCGTATTATGAGCAGGCTCTTTCCATCGAGAGCGAGCGCTACGGGCCCAAGAGTCCCAAACTCGTCCCCCTTCTCGAGGATTATTCCGCCATCCTGCGCAGGACTCCTCGCAAGGCCGATCTTCAACGCATCGAGGAGCGCCTGCGCTCTATCCGATATTCCGCGGAATCCGCCCAGTAAGGCCCGTCGTCCCGGCGGAAGCCGGGACCCAGGCTCCGACGTTCTCCTGGATTCCGGCTTTCGCCGGAATGACGGAGTCAATATCGCGCTTTTGACGGAGCGCGAAGAAGGAAGAAGGATGCCGCGGCCGCGGCTCCGAGCGCGCCCATGAGGAACGGCGCCGGCGCTCCGACGTGGGTCCAGAGCAAGCCCGCCGCCGCGCTCGCCGCGAACGCCAGGCCGCCGCTCATCCCTTGAAAATAACCCATGAGGCTCGCGCGGGAAGCGGGCGTGCTCAAGTCCGCGACATAGGCCTTGGCCACTCCTTCGGTGAGCGCGCCGTAGAGGCCGTAGCTCATCCAGAGCGCCCAGAGCGCGGCGCGCGAGTGCAGAAAGGCGAATCCCAGATAGACGCAGGCGAATATTCCCAGTCCCAGGGCCAGGGTCTTTGGCCGGCCCAGAGAGTCCGAGAGACGTCCTGCGGGCATCGCGAGCGCGGCATAGACCACGTTGTATGCGACATAGGCCAGCAGGACTTCCTCGGTCCCGAAGCCTTCCGCTTTCATGCGCAGAAGCAGGAAGACGTCGCTGCTGTTGCAGATCGCGAAAAGTCCGTAGATCCAGAGGAAGCGCTTGAACTCCGAGGAGAGCGGCGAGGCCGCGACGGCGGGGACAGGCGCGGCCGGCGGGAGCGCGGCAGGGGCCTCTTCCTCCGCAGGCCGAGTTTCCTTGGCGAATGCGGCCAGGGCCAGGACGCCGAGCAGTCCCGGCACGAACGCCGCGAGGAAGACCTGCCGGTAGCCCAGACCCCAGAAATGCATGAGCCCTAGGGCCGTGAGCGGGCCCAGGGCCGCGCCCGCGGTGTCCATGGCGCGGTGAAAGCCGTAGGCCAGGCCGCGGTGTTCCTTGTCGCAGGCCGCGGCGATGAGCGCGTCGCGGGGAGCGGTGCGCAGTCCCTTGCCCGTGCGGTCGATGAAGCGCGTGAAGAGCACGCAGGTCCAGCCCGTGGCCAGGGCCATGAGCGGCTTGCTCAACGCCGAGAGTCCGTAGCCCGCGAGCACGAAGGGCTTTCTGCGGCCGAGGCGGTCCGATAGTCGTCCGCCCACGGCCTTGAGCAGGCTCGCCGTGGCCTCGGCCGTGCCTTCGATGAGCCCTACCGCGGCCATGGGCGCTCCGAGTTGGGCGGTGAGGAAGAGAGGGACGATGGGGTAGAGCATCTCGCTGGAGATGTCCGTCAGGCCGCTGACGATGCCCAGGACCCAGACGTTTCGGCCGATGCCTTTCATGGAAAAGCGATCCGTCGACTACTGCCCGGCGGCCTGGGCCTGCTGTTCGCTCGCCTTGCCCGCGGCTTCGTAGACCGCGGCGGCCTTCTGGGCTTTGTCGAGGTCGTTTTTGAGCGTGTCCGCGTAGCGGGTCGCGGCGTTATCGGCTTGCTGCTCTTGGGCCGGGGGCGTCTTTCGGCCGCAGGCGCAGGGGAGCGCGAAGAGCGAGAGCAGGAGGATGCGGCGGGCGGTGGTCATTGGTCGGCCTCCTTTTTGGGCTGAAGAGACTTGATCTTTCCGTTGAGCTGCGCGATGTGGCGGATCTTGAGGTCCGGCGCCATGTCCAGGGCTTTGAGATAAGCCATGGCTTCCTGATAGAGGCCCAAGGCCTCCTGGGGCTTTCCCGTTTGCTCGAGATCGACGGCGCGCGCAAGATGCAGGTCCAGCTCGATCTGGTAGACGGCATCGTGCACCCGGCGCTCCAAAGCCAGGAAAGGATCCGGGTTGGAGGCGTGTCCCCGATAATCGGCCAAGCGCAGGAGCAGGTCTCCGTAGGCCTTGATCTTCGCGCGCGCGTCGGAGATCCGTTGGACTTTTTTGAGCGTGAGCTCGGTCTCCTGCTGGGCGGTCTCCAGAAGCGCGCAGTCGAGTTCCTCCTTGCGCCGGACCAGAGCGTCCTTGGCGGGATCCTCCAGGGTCGGGATGCCCTTCTCCTCGTATTTCGCGAGTTCCTGCAGGTTGACGATGATCTGTTCCAGCTTGGCCAGGCGCGTCTGCGGGTTGATCGTCTCTTCCGCGCGTCCGGCGTCCTCGCGCAGGAGCTCCTTGCGCTGGGCGATGTCCAGGGAGACGATGTGCGCGCAGTTGACGCAGAGTCCGGAGGCGTTGAGGCTGAAGAACCAGCCGGAACAGCCGCAATATTTGCAGTGAGTCATCAGGATTCCCGCCGCAGGACCATGCGATAGCGCGCCTTGTTGGCGCGGACCTTCAAGACGGCCTCGTTGACCTGGTCCATGGGCAGGACCTCGACGATGGGCCGCACGCCGCGGCGCGCCGCGAAATCGAGCATGCGCCGCATGTCCTTGCGCCCGCCGATGGGGCTGCCGCACACGTTCTTGGCTCCGTGGATGAGATCGAACACCTGCAGCTTCAGGGGAGAGGGCGAGGCGCCCACGAAGCAGAGGCTGCCTTCGGGCCGCAGGGCCGCCAGGAAGGGCCGGAAATCCAGGTCCGCGGAAACGGTCGAAAGAATGAAGTCATAGGCGCCCCGCGGCGGCTTCCCGTCGGAGCGGAACTCCGCGGCGCCCAGTCCGCGCGCCTCTGCTTCCTTATCCGGCGAGCTGGAGAAGACCGTGGTATGGGCGCCCAGCTTTGAGGCGAACTGCACGGCCAGGTGGCCGAGTCCGCCCATGCCCAGCACCGCGCAGCGCGTGCCGCGGCCCACCGCGTGGCGCACGAGCGGCGAATAGACCGTGAGTCCTCCGCACAAGAGCGGTGCCGCGTGCTCGGAGGCCAGCTTTTTGGGGATGGGGAAGGCGAATCTCGCGTCCACGCGCAGAGCCTGGGCGAAGCCGCCGGAGCGGCCCACGCAGGTGGCTCGGCTCGCGGAGCAGAAGTTCTCGGCTCCGCGGCGGCAGAACTCGCAGGTCCCGCAGGAGCCGCACTGCCAGCCGATGCCCACGCGCTCGCCGACCTTGAGTCCGCGCACGCGCTTTCCCATGGCGCGGACCGTGCCCACGACCTCGTGCCCGGGGATCAGCGGATAGGCCGATATCTTCCAATCATCGTCGATGAGATGGATGTCGCTGTGACAGAGGCCGCAGCAGGAGACCTCGACTTCGACTTCCCCCTCCAGCGGTTCGCCCACGGCATAACTGCAGGGCGTCAATCGCGCCTTGGGAGCGTGGGCGGCGTAGGCTTGTATCTGGACCATAGGGATCACTCCGGGGGTTCGAGATGGATGAGTATCCTTCCCAGGTTGCGTACGCGGTCTCTTAGGCGCCGCTCCATCTCCTCGGTCAGGTCGTGAGCCGCGCGGATGTTCATTTTGCCGGGCAGGCGGCAGGACAGGGAGACCGTGAAATTCTCTCCGGCGACGGAGCGCACGCAGACGTCCGTGAGCCGGGCCGTGAAGCCTCGCTCGCGCAGGAAATCCTCGAGGATGTCCCGCACGGAGCCCTCGTCCACGGTCCGGGCCTTGCGCACGTGGGTGGAGTCTCCCGCGGGCTCGATATGCGAGCGGACCTCCGAGAGATCCGGGAAGGCCGCGCGCAGCAAGGCCTCGAACTCGTCGGCCCGGGCATGCGCCTGCCGCAGATCCAGCGCCGGGTCCACCTCCAGGTGCAGCTCGAAGGCTCGGCGGGAATCCTCCTCATAAAGGCGCAGACCGTGGATCGCGAAGCCGTGGCGGGCCGCCAGAGCGAGGGCCGCCGCCGGCACGTCCAAGGGCAGGGCCGCATCGGGCTCCACGTGCACGAGCACGTCGGCTTTCGGGAAAGCGGTCTGTACCGAGGCCTCCGCCTTGTCGGCGGTCGCATGGGCGCTCTCGAGCGGCGTCCCCTGCGGCACGGCGATCGTGATCTCCGCGAAAAGTTCGGGACCGCTCTTTCGCACGCGGACCTTCTTTACCGCGAGAACTCCGGGGACCTGGGCTGTCAGGCGAACCTGTTCATCGAGGCCCGCGGGCACGGCGTCCAGGAGGTCGTTGATGGAGCGGCGGCCGAGGTCCCAGCAGACTTTGAGCACGATGAGTCCTACGCACAGCGCGGCCAGGGAATCGGCCTTGGCCAGCCACGCCAGACCCGTGCGCTCGGAGAGCAGGACGCCCGCGAGTCCCATGAGGACCACGCAGGAGGACCATATGTCCGTCGAAAAATGAAGGGCATCGGCTTCCAAGGCCTGGCTGTCGTACTTCTTGGCCACGCGCATGAGCGCGCGCGAGCGCGACCAATCCACTCCGATGGAGAGCAGGATCACGGCGAAGGACCAGATATTGACGTCCACGATCTTGTCGGAGAAGAGGAGACGGTGCGCGGATTCCTTGAAGATCCAGACGCAGGTGATGACGAGCAGCAGGGTCTCGAAGAGCGCGGAAAGGTTCTCGAACTTCCCGTGCCCGTAGGGGTGGTCCTGGTCCGCCGGGCGCGAGGAGACGTGCACGGCCCAGCAGGTCACGGCCGCGGCGAGAAGGTCCAAGCCGGAATGGGCGGCTTCCGAGAGTATTCCTAGGCTGTTGGTCCAGAGCCCGATGCCCAGCTTCGTCCCGGTCAGAAGCACGGCGGCGGCCACCGAGGAGATCGCGACCAAACTCTTCTCCCGGTGAGCCGCCGCCGATGTTTTTAGGGGCCGCGTCGTGATGATTTCAGCGTCCATCTGGTGGAGTGTCTCCAACGCTTCTTTACATTACCTGATTCGTCATTCCGGCGAAAGCCGGAATCCAGGAGTCGTCTGGACCCCGGCTTTCGCCGGGGTGACGCACTACGCCAGCAGGGTGACGAGCACGGCTTTCTGCGCATGGAGGCGGTTCTCGGCCTCATCGAAGACCACCGAGTTGGGCGAGTCCACGACCTCGTCGGTGACCTCTTCTCCGCGGTGCGCCGGCAGGCAGTGCATGAAGATCGCGTCGGCCTTGCCGGTGCGGCGCATGAGCGAGGCGTTGACCTGGAAGGGCTTGAAGGTCTGCACGCGCTCGGCGTGCTCGGTCTCCTGGCCCATGCTGGTCCAGACGTCGGTGTAGACCGCGTCCGCGCCGCGCACGCCGTCCAAGTCGTCGGTGACCTCGATGCGGGCGCCCGTCTTGGCCGCGTCCTTCTTCGCGAGCTCGAGCACCTTGGCCGAGGGCTCGTAGCCCTTGGGGCAGACGCAGGAGACCGAGACGCCCAGCTTGGCTCCGCCGAGCAGGAGGCTGTGGGTCACGTTGTTGCCGTCGCCCACGTAGGCGAGTTTGAGTCCTTCGAGCGTGCCCTTGTGCTCCAGCAGGGTCAGGTAGTCGGCCAGGCCCTGGCAGGGATGGGAATAGTCCGAGAGCCCGTTGATGATCGGGATCGTGGCGTTCTTGGCGAGGATCTCGATGTCGGTGTGCTTGTATACGCGGGCCATGATGCCGTCCACGTAGCGCGAGAAGACCTTGGCGGTGTCCGCTACCGTCTCACCCCGCCCGAGTTGAAGGTCCGAGGCCGAGAGGTAGAGGGCGTGCCCGCCGAGCTGGTGCATGCCCACCTCGAAGGAGACGCGCGTGCGCGTGGACTTCTTCTCGAAGATCATGCCGAGCGTCTTGCCTTCGAGCAGCCGATGCGGCTTGCCGGCCTGCTGCTCCTTCTTGAGCTTGCGGGCCAGCTTGAACCAGTCGTGGATCTCCTCGGCGGAGCAGTCGGCCAAGGTCGTCAGGTGACGGCGCGTCTTCTCAATGCTCTTGGTGGTCATCGTAGTGGCTTTGAATGATCGTCCCCGCTTTCCCTTCCAGGGCTTGCGGAAGACTCTCAATGTCCGTGATCAGGACTTTTCTGCCTCCTTGTGAGAGATAGAGCAGCGCGGCCTCGATCTTCGGCCGCATGCTGCCCACGGCGAAATGCCCCTGCGCGAGGAACTGCCGGGCTTCCCGCGCGGTGATGCGTTCCAGATTCTGCTGCTGAGGGGTGCCGAAGTTAAGGCAGGCGTTGGGCACCGCGGTGAGGATGATGAAGCAGTCGGCTTTGATGGAGCTGGCGAGCACCGCGCTGGCCAGGTCCTTGTCGATGACGGCTTCCACGCCCGTGTACTGCTTCTCGGGAGTCTCGATGACCGGGACTCCCCCTCCGCCCACGGCGATGACGACGTCTCCGAAGAGCACCTGGGTCCGGATCATGTGGCGCTGGATGACTTTTTGGGGCATGGGAGAGGGCACCACGCGCCGCCAGCCGCGCTTGGCATCCTCCATCATGGTCCAGCCCTTCTCCTTCATGAGGCCGCGGGCCTCGGATTCCGGGTAGAAGCGTCCTACGGGCTTGGTGGGCTTCTTGAAGGCCGGGTCATCCTGGTCCACGACGACCTGCGTGATGGTGGTGACCACGTAGCGCCGGATCTTTCGGCGGCGCATGGCGTTGAGCAGTCCCATCTGCAGGTAGTGGCCCATGCTCCCTTCGGACATGGCCACGCAGGCATCCAGCGTCATGGCCGGGATCTCGGAGTTGGCGATCTCGTTCTGCCGGAAGATGTTTCCCACCTGAGGGCCGTTGCCGTGCGTGATGACCAGATGGTTCTCCGGCTTGAGGAGGCAGGCGAGCTTCTCGCAGGTCTCCTCCGCGTTCCTCTGCTGCTCCAAGGGAGTCCCTTTTTCCTTTGGGCCCAGGAGCGCGTTGCCCCCGATGGCGACGATATAGAGATCGTGTTCCATGCCGGAGCTTCCTTACGCGAGGACCTTCTTGATGCGCGCGCAGGCCCAGTCGATCTCTTTCTTGTCGATGACCAGCGGGGGCGCCAGGCGGATGACGTGCTCGTGAGTCTCCTTGCAGAGCATCCCTTCGGCCATGAGCATCTCGCAGAAGCGGCGCGCGCCGCCGGCCTCGGGCTTGAGCTCGATGCCGATGAGCAGGCCTTTGCCGCGGATCTCCTTGATATGCGGGCTTTGGATCTCGCAGAGCCGCTCCATGAGGTACTCGCCCAGTTCGTTGGCATGCTCCACGAGCCCGTCGTCTTCCAGGATGCGCAGGGCCGCGCGGGAGACCGCGCAGGCCAGCGGATTTCCGCCGAAGGTGCTGCCGTGGTCTCCGGGCTTGAAGACTCCCATCACTTCGCGGGAGGCCAGCACCGCGGAGATGGGCAGGATGCCTCCGCCCAGGGCCTTGCCCAGGATCAGGACGTCGGGGCGCACGTTCTCGTGCTCGAAGGCGAACATCTTGCCGGTGCGGCCCAGGCCGGTCTGGATCTCGTCGAACATGAGCAGGACGCCGTTCTTGGTGCAGAGGTTTCGGACCTGCTGGAGGTATTCCGGCGGAGGCATGAGTATTCCCGCCTCGCACTGGATGGGCTCCACGAGGAAGGCCACGGTGTTGGGCGTGATGGCATTCTGCAGGGCCTGTACGTCTCCGAAGGGCACGACCTTGAATCCCGGGGTGTAGGGGCCGAAGTCCTTGCGGTACTGCTCCTCGGTCGAGAAGCTCACCAGGGTCACGGTCCGGCCGTGGAAGTTGTTGGCGCAGGCGATGATCTCGGCGCGGTCCTGGGCGAAGCCCTTGCGCATGCACGCCCACTTTCGCGCGGTCTTGATGGCCGTTTCCACGGCCTCGGCGCCGGTGTTCATGGGGAGCGCGGCCTCGAAGCCGCTAAGCTCGCAGAGTTCCTTGAGCCAGGGGCCGAGCTGCTCGTTGTGGAAGGCGCGCGCGGTCAGCGCGACCTTCTTGGCTTGCTCGACCAGGGCCTTGACGAGCTTGGGGTGCAGGTGGCCGTGGTTGATGGCTGAGTACGCGCTGAGCATGTCCATGTACTTGCGGCCTTCCGGGTCCTTGACCCAGACGCCCTTGGCCTGGCTGATGACGATGGGCAGCGGATGATAGTTGTTCGCTCCGTATTTATCGGAGAGATCGATGAGTTCCTGCGTGCGGCTGATGGCGACGGTGGTCATGAACGGCCTCCTTCTTTTGTTCCCGGATTAATATCCCGATATTAGCAAATCCTCGCGAGTCCATATCCCCTTCGTCATCCCGGCGAAAGCTTGGACCCCGGCTTTCGCCGGGGAGACGGGAAACAGCCGTCATCCCGGCGAAAGCCGGGACCCAGGAGTTGCTGGACCCCGGCTTCCGCCGGGGCGACGAAGTGGTTGTCATCCCGGCGAAAGCCGGGACCCAGGAGTCGCCGTTGTTCACTGGGAGTTTTCCTTGCGGCGCACGAGGACCCGGTCATAGACCATGAGCCCCAGCATGGAGGCGATGCCCACGGCCGCGAAGACGTACCAGAGCCGGTCCGGGTGGAAGCGTTCGAACAGGCTGCGCGTGAGCTCCCCCGCGCTCAGGCCGGTCTTGGCCGACAAGGTCGAGAGAACCTCCGCTTTGGGCAGGGCCGAGAGCTGTTCCGGCGTGAAGCCGAAGTCCAAGGCCAGCACCTTGCGCGCGAAGTTGGTCTTGTCGCCGAAGTTCTCATAGGCGTAGCCGCCGAGCTTGCTGCCGATGGCCCAGCCGATGGCCAGGGGCACGTTCGCGTAGCCCAGGTAGAGCGCCTTCTTGTCGGGCGGGGCCAGGCCGGCGAGGTATTCCATCTTCTTGGGAGAGGCGGCCATCTCTCCGATCGCGAAGACGAGTATTCCCAGGATGCAGAGGCCTCCGGACATGCTGGCTCCGGCGAGCACGATGCCGCAGGCCGCGATGAAGATTCCGATGACGATGGAGGTCAGGGCCTTGAAGCGCGAGAAGAGCATGGCGATGGGGATCATGAAGAGGATGATGAAGCCCGCGTCCAGGTTGATCATCCATTCCGGCGGGATGTTTCGCCCGGCCGCGCCCAGCTCCGTCAGCCGCGTGGAATGCAGGATGCGTCCGAGCGCGAGCACCACCCCCGAGGAATCCACCCAGTCGTCGATGAAGTTGGGCAGGATGTCGAAGAGCTGCATGAACATGAGCCAGAAGCCGGAGAAGAGCAGCAGGAACGCGATCAGGCGCGGCTCGAAGATGTTCTTCACCGAGTCGGTCAGGATCTTGAAGAACTCCCGGACCGGGCTGCCCTCCGCGCGCTTCTGCGGGGAAGCGGGCGCCTCGAAGAGGCAGAGCACCAGGAGGTTGAGCGCGATGGCGCAGGCGCTCATGTAGAAGATGTATTTCCAGGAGATGATGCGCAGGCTGCCCGCGATCCAGGGGCCCAGGAAGCCGCCGATGTTGACGACCTGATAGAAGATCCCCCACCCCAGGGCCGCGTGCTTCTCATCCATGGAATGCGCGATGATGCCTTGGATGCCGGGCTTGAAGATGGCGGTGCCCGTGGCCAGGAGCATGCAGGCCGCGAAAAAACCGGGGTAGGTCCTTTGCTGGGCCATGAGCAGGTAGGCCGTGATGGTCAGGACCGCCGAGAAGGCCACGGTCTTTTTGTAGCCGTAGCGGTCCGCGTAGCCTCCCGTGAACATGGGCAGCAGGCACTGGATGAGCGCCCACCAGGAGTAGATGCTTCCTTTCTGGAGATGGTTGAACTCCAAGCCGCCGCGCGCGGCCGCGTCCACGATGTAGATCGAGAGCAGCGCGCGCACGCCGTAGTAGCCCCAGCGCTCGAAGAGCTCGATGATATTGGCGAACCACAATGCGCGCTTGAACGTGCGGACCTGCTCCAAGAATCCCGGCGATTTCGTGGTCATGGGCGTCCTCTCTGCGCCCAGGTTAGCAAATCGCCGGCACGAGCAAGGAGGGCCTTCGAACACCCCTGTCCATAGTCGAAAGGGCTCTTATTGTTTCCGTTCGCGCTCAGCGGCCCACTCTTTGAGCCGGCGGACGCGTTTGAAGTGCGATGGGTGCGTCAGCGGGATGAGAGAGAAGAGCTTTGTCGCGAGGGGATCGGCGCGGAATTCCTCTATGAGCCAGGAAGGGTGCGTGAGCCAGCCGGAGAAGTGGTCCGCCCGCAGTTCCCTCTGCCGGTTCGAGGACAGGAAAAGCGATATCCCGAGAACCATGGCGAACAGGCCGGCCCAGACCAGTTGTCCGGGAGAAAGCACGGCCCTGGCGGCGCCTGAGAGCGTCTGCGCGAGCGGCACGGCCCAGCCCGGGATGCAATCGACGATGTACGACGACAACAGAAGGCAGGCGGCGAATGCGAAGTCCCACATATGCGCGCGATCCGCCGTTTGAGCCGCGTCTCCAAGATGGATGTGCGCAAACTCGTGGGCCAGGATGCCGGCCAGCCTTCGCGTCGGGAGCCGGGCGCTGTCTTGACCGACGGTGATCAACGAAGCGGAACCTTTCGATTCGACCTCCGCGGCTCCCGCGGGTTCGATGACGAGACGCGTCTCGGGCGCTTGCTCCGCGTCGAGCCCCAGGCGGACCGTCAAACGCCGCGCCATGTTTTTCAACCGGGATTCCAAGGCCGCGCATTCCGTCGCGGACGGAGGTTTCGGCTGCGGGAGCGTTGAGCGGAAGAAGTAAAAGACGATGAACACCAAGGGAAGGAATTCAGCGAGCAGGAGCGCCCAGGTTTCGGCGACGAACGCCTTCGGGGACGGCCGCGGCCGCAAGAGCATGACGGTGAGGACGATCGCCGGCGCGATTGCGGAGGCGGCGGCAAGAATGTTGTTGACGGGCAAGAGCGGCAGCGCGCCCAGCAGCATGAGGATCCCGCCCAGTTCCCCGATTGCAGCCGCGCGCCTCATCGCTCGCTCGAGCCGGGGCGGGGCGTGATAATCCGAGAGAGAGAGCTTTCCCGGCAGCTTGGAGAGAATTTCGTCGTCTTCTGATTCCAGGATTCCGCCCGCGCCAAGGGTCGCCGGTGCGCTCGCGCGATCCGCGGGCGCGGCCGTGCCATTTGCCGGGGGGCCGAGCTGCTCGCGCGTTTGGGAGGCGCCGTCATAGAGCGCGGCCAGGGAAACCGCGGAGGAGCCTTCGCTTCCTTGCGCGGGGAGCATCCGTTCCAACGCATGCGCGATCCCTTCGGACTTTTGAGAGGAGTTCTCATCCGTTGGATGTTCCGTTTTCACGTTGGAGATTATTTCGCCGGCGTCAAAGCGTGAGGCGCGGCTCAGTGGATCTCCGCGCGGGGACTCATTCGACTCGGCGGCTGAGGCTGCGGCGCTTGGTCGGGGAGTCGTCGCTTCATCCAAGGAGCGCTGCTGCTCAGGTCGGATCAGGAGCCGGAGTTCCTCCGGCGCGATGTCGGGCAGGGGCGAGAGGATTGGCAGGGACGTGAAGGAATCTGCAAGCGCGCTCTTGCCCGGGGCGACGGACAGCGGCGCGATGATGACGGCCGGGACGATGACCGCTCCGGTCTGAGAGCCGTTCATTCCCCCCGTTGCGCAGGACTGCGCGGCCGCCGGCGCGACGGGCGCCCACGCCAGGCAAAGGTTCAGGAGCGCGGCAAGGCTTGTTTTAACGCGCGACTTTAATGCCGTTCGGGACGGGAGTGCATTCATTCTTGCGGCCTCTCAGTCCAAGCGGAGTCCGGATCGCCGTAGTCTCGTTTGAATTCCATCCAATATTCAGGATGTTCTTGCGCGGATTTTTTGACCAGCGCCCGGAAGTTTTCCCATGTGAGTTGTCCCTCAGGTCGATGGATGCCGGGCAGGGATTTCTCGCGCAGCAATTCTTCCAGTCTGAGCTGGTCCCTTCGCAGGCGCTCTTCAAAAGCGCCGAGCACGAGCGCGTCGCTTTCGCGCAGCAAGGGCCGCCGTTCGGAATCAAGGAAGGATTGGATCTTATGGGATGCGGTCGAGAGTCTTGAGAGCTCACCCTCGCGCGTGATGGACTGGACGCGAGCGGCAGTGTGCAGGAGTGTCAGAGCGTCACCCATCCCCTCCTTTTCCCTCAGGACGCTCAAGGCGGCCAAGGTTCGCCGGGCGGAAAGGAGGTCCGCATAGGATTGCGCCCATGCCTCGGAGACCCGTCCCAGGCGCTGCCGGTATGCGTCGACGGGATCTTGGGCTTCGGCCATGTCCAATTTATCCGCATACCCTCCTTGGGACTTGAGGCTATCCCAATAAGCGTCCGGAGACTGCGCGAGATTTTTGGCGGCTTCCAAACGGGAACTCGGCGCGCCTTTTGCCAGGCGCGCGTCCACGAGATAGCCGGTCAGCCAGGCGAGCTGTTCGTTGATCAAAAGAGAGGGGAAGCCCGGCATCCCCTGCGCCAGCGCGGCGTTCACGATGTGCTGGAACTCGTGCGCCAAGGCTCCGGCGAGATCTTTGACGGCCGCATCCTTATCCGCGAAATCCAGATAGAGCTTATTGAAATCGACTGTCCGCCCATGAGGGTCCGCTTCCGAAAGAGTGCCTGAAATCTCCTCGATTCGGCCGGAGGCGTCGATGATGCTTCCCGGGACGTCGACGGCGGAGATGAGTAAGGGCTCGTTTCGGCGGGCGCACTCCTCGAGGAGCTCTCCGAGGACTTCGCGGCCTTCCGGCGTTTCCTGCATGCGCTCGATTGCGGCTCGGGCCAGCTTCCTTGCCGCGCGCGCTTGAGGCAGCTGCTGAAGCAGGGCATATTTGATCCTGCCGATCAGGTCGTCCGGTGAAGGAAGGGCGCCGGGATCTTCGAATCGGATGTAGGCCTCGATCTGCGTCCAGGGAACCGCTTGAGCATCCTCGATGGCCGGCGCAAAGGCCTGTTTCGGCCCGGCATCATCTCGAGCAATGAGCAACAGGTTCTTCGAATAGGGCGCGGCAATGACTGCGGGGAGCGCTTCGTATTGCGAGATCCCGAGGGCCGCGGCATGCGCGTCAAGACTGCGCGTGATCCGTGACCCGCGTTCCTCCGAATAGGACGACAGCGCGGGCTGCGCGTGCAGTTGCGGCGTCGCAAGCGAGAAAAGGGCGGACAATAGTATGCGTGCCACGATTATATACGGTAACCGATCCAAGACGGTTCCGACAGAGGAATAGGACCTATGGAACGCGGGACTTTAGGGCTACGGCAGTCTGGGTCTAAAGACTTGCGATTGCTATTCGCGAGGCCGTGCGATGTTTGGATTCCAGCGGCAAAAAAACAGCCCCCGCCCCGATATTCCTGGGGCGGGGGCTGCTTTTTTGCCTTTAGCGCGAGACGGCTTTTTCCACGATGGACTTGAGGAGCCCCTTCTTGCGCTCCTTGAGCTCGTAGGTGACGCGCACCGAGGGCTTGTTGATCTTGAGCAGGCGGCCCAGGTCGATGGGCGTGCCGATGATGACGGTGTCGCTGGGGACCGCGTTGATGGTCTTCTGCAGTTCCGCCATCTGCTTGTTTCCGTAGCCCATGGCCGGCAGGATGTCCGTGATGTGGCGGTAGTGCGCGAAGGTCTTCTTGATGGAGCCCACCGCGTAGGGGCGAGGGTCCACGATCTTGCGCGCGTGCCCGGCCTTGGCGGCCACGTGTCCGGCGCCGTAGGTCATCTCGCCGTGGGTCAGGGTCGGGCCGTCTTCGACGACCAGGACGCGCTTGCCCTTGACGGCCGAGGGGTCGGTCACGGTGACCGGCGAGTCGGCCTTGATGACCACGGCCTTGGGGTTGGCCGCGTGGATGTTGGCTTCCACGATCAGGACGTCCGAGGCCTTGGCCGTGTCCACCTTGTTGATGATGACCACGTCCGCCATGCGCAGGTTCGTCTCGCCGGGATAGTAGGCGAGCTCGTGTCCGGGGCGATGAGGGTCCGTGACCGTGATGAGCAGATCGGGCTGATAGAAGGAGAGGTCGTTGTTCCCCCCGTCCCAGAGCACCACGTCCGCTTCGGCCTCGGCGCTGCGAAGGATCTTCTCGTAGTCCACGCCTGCGTAGACCACGTTGCCCGCGGCTACATGGGGCTCGAACTCCTCGCGCTCCTCGATGGTGCAGTGGTGGCGGTTCATGTCCTCCATGGTGGCGAAGCGCATGCAGACCTGCTCGCGCAGGTCGCCGTAGGGCATGGGATGGCGCACCACCGCGACTCGCTTGCCCATGGCTTTGAGGATCTCGCAGACTCGGCGCGTGGTCTGGCTCTTGCCGCAGCCCGTGCGCACGGCGCAGACGGCCACCACCGGCTTCGTGGATTTGAGCATGGTCTGCTTCCAGCCCATGAGGCGGAAGTCCGCTCCGGCCGCGTTGACGATGGCGGCCTTGTGCATGACGTCCTTGGAGTTGAGGTCGGAGTAGGCCAGCGTGACTTCTTCGACGTTGTGCTTCTTGATGAGCTCGACTAGGCGGTTCTCCAGCTCGATCGGGATGCCCTTGGGATAGTTCGGGCCCGCCAGCTCCGCGGGATAGGTGCGCCCGGCGATGTCCGGGATCTGCGCGGCCGTGAAGGCCACGACGTTGTACTCGGGCCGGTTCTTCCAATAGACGTTGAAGTCGTGGAAGTCTCGTCCGGCCGCGCCCATGATGATGACGTTCTTCTTGTTCATGCTGCCCCCGTTTCCGGAGCAGACGCGCGCGAAAGCCGCATCGGTCCGCTCCGATGATTAGGCTCCTTACGGAGCCTTACGCCGTTTCAGGCGGGAGCGAGGGGTCGCGGACCCTGTCTCAATCGCTGCTCCGCGCACGAAGGCTCGTGCGGAGCAGGGAGTGAGAGCGTCTTTGCGCGCGGAGTGCGTGTGCGGAAAAGCCCGGAGGCTACGCGTCCTGAACGCTCCATCCGCACTATAACATTTTGAACGCGCCTGGCAATTGACCGCGGCGAATCGCGGCGAAAAGACGAGGCCCGCTCTGTGCAGTGAGCGGGCCTCTCGAATCTGCGCTCCGACGGCAGTTAATCTATGTCGTTAGGCCACAGGCCCAGAGCTTCCAAGGTCGCCCGCGTATCCTCGTTGGCGCGGATGAGTCGGCCATTATATCTCACGAACGGCGTCTCTGACCCGAAATAGTCCGCATAATACTCTCCGACGATGGGCGGGGTATCGCTCCATTCGTTCTTGCCCCAGTAGACCGAGCGGTAGAGGGTGTCGTATGCGTATAACGCGTTGTGACGCTTGTATTCTCTCCTCGCGGCTTTCTCGTAAGAGACGCGCTCGTTGATGTCCTTTCCCAAGGGGGCGGTCCTCATGAGCAGGGTTCCCAGGAATGCGTGGAGCCGGAACTTTTTATTGGTCTCGTCGTCGTAAGACGGATTCGGGAGGTCCGGCTTGATGTCCAGGGACATCGAATCCACGGCCAGCAGCTTGCCCGTGAGGCGTTCGGAGAACTCCGGATCGAAATAGCGCGTGAGCGTCGTGCCGTCTTTCTTGACAAACGTTCGCGCATAGCCGTTTTTCCCGGACTCGTTCTTGAGTTCCATCACTTCAACCCGCTTTCCCACGAGGCTCTGCAAGTAGGCGACGGTTTCATCGGAGAACCTGTCTCCTATATCCGCGCTTTCGTGCGTATTCAAGAGGGAGTACTTGGTCTTCAGCCAGTCCCCGTCGTATTTTATGCTCACGGTTTCCGGTTCCACAGGTTTCACGGCTGGGCTGGGGACGCTTTTCTTTTTGTGCGTTGTCTTGTCGGCCTTGGGCCGTGCCAGCGGGGCGGGATCATTCTTCTTGCCGATCGCATGGTCCTGGCCGGACGCGTCCTCTTCCGCGGATTTCCCCAGGGCCTTGGCGACCTGCCGGGCTTTTTCGATGATCCGGTTGCGGACGATCTCTTGCAGTTCGTCGATGGACTGCTGGGCTTGCGTTCCCAAGACGCCGTATTTCTTCAACTGCTCGGTCTCTTGCTTGAAGTCTTCGGCGCTCACGCTTCCTTTCTGCGCAAGGGTCTTGAGCTCGGCGGCGCGGTCCGCCACGGCCTGCGCCATGGACTTGTCCGCTTTGGCCGCGGCCACGATCAGCGCTCCGGTCAGATACATCTTCGTATTCGCGTCGATCGCCTGTTTCGCGGCCCGTTCCATGAAATTCGCGGGCAGGGCCTCGACGAGTGACGCAGTCACTTTCTGGTCGATCGGCGAGGCGGGTTCCAATCGCTGGAGGAGCTCCATGTGAAGTTGCACGGCGGGGTCCCAGAACTGTTGGCCGGCGAGCACGCCTTGTATCGCGGCCAATTGTCCCGCGGAAGCCGGGATCGCGGCCGATTTCCCGGTAGTGAAGCTCGTGTTCACATCCAGCCCGTAGGGGAATGCCGGAAGGCTGGAGGATAGGAATGCAGCGACTAGGACAGGGGATAAGGACAGTTTTTTCATGGCGCCTCTCGCGGAGCCTGCGCATAATGAGGAACTGCGCAGGCTACATGAGGATTATGCCTGAAGGTGGGTGCGGCAATCGACAGTACTTTAGGGAATTTTCCGCGAGGGAATAGGCCTACGCATCCAATGGAGCCAACGGCCTATGCAGAGTGGGCCCTTCGGGCAATCGTTACTGAGGCTCGCATAAATAATGGATATATCGGCTGACCGATTTTTGATCGAGACAAGAAGCGAGCAGCGCGGCGATGCTGGAAGCATCGTAAGCGGCGAGCGACGCAGTCGCAGTCGAAAAGCGGCCAGCCTCCTTCGGAGGAGGCCCATCTTGGGACACCTGCATCGTTGCTCTTCGGTCACAATGCCCAAGCATTGCTCCCTCATCGCGCCTTGCAGGCATTCCCAAGCTAGGCCTCCGATATCTCCATTATTTATGCGAGCCTCAGTATGAACAAAAGGAGGCGATTTTATTGATTTACTTGTTGAGAACGTCAATAAAATCGCCTGTCACCATTCATAAGCGCTGCGGTGCTTTCCGCGGAGCGCCACGTGATCGAGGAATCGGCGATAGAAAGGGTGGCACGAGAGCGTGGCGCTGTCGCCGATGACCGTGAGCAGGCGCTTGGCCCGGGTCACGGCCACGTTCATCCGGCGGGTGTCCGAGAGGAAGCCGACTTCCCC
This sequence comes from Elusimicrobiota bacterium, assembly GCA_041661185.1. Taxonomy (GTDB): domain Bacteria; phylum Elusimicrobiota; class Elusimicrobia; order UBA1565; family UBA1565; genus JBAZUV01. Next base: position 47,344 of record JBAZUV010000020.1, on the reverse strand, counting down.
CTTATCATTAGAGCGCACCAGGGAGAGCACCACGGCCTCTTTTTCCCGGCCCTGGAACCCGTCGACGGTGCCGATCTCCACGCCCTGCGGCAGAAGGCTCTTGAGCTTGCGGACCTGGGCGACGTAGGGCGAGAGCACTCCGATCTGGCGGGGCTTGAGTCCGGCCTCGAGCAGTTCATCTACGATCTTCACGGCCAGCCCGGCCTCTCCCTCGTTGTCCCGGCTCTGGAGCAGTTCGTCGAAGCGCTCCTCCCAGCCCGTGCCGGCGGTGTCCGCGAAGACGAGCGCCGCGGAGGTAAGCTCGGTTTTCTTCACCTTCGGCAGTTCGCAGGCCAGATGAGCGCGAACGGACTCGTGCGCCAGGAGCTTCCCGTCGTAGAACTCGCGCGAAGGGAATTCCATGAGCGAGGCGTGCATGCGGTACTGCTCGCGCAGGAGCGTCTGCATGCCGGAGGGAAGCAGACGCTTGAGCCGGTCGAAGAGCGTGACGCCCAACTCCTCGGCCGCTTCCTTGGAGCGAAGCGTCGGCGGGAGCTGCATCGCGTCCCCCGCGAACACGGCCTTGCGTCCGCGCAGGAGGGCCAGCCAGCTCAACGGCTCGGTCGCCTGCGAGGCTTCATCGAGCGCGACCAAGTCGAAGTCTCCGGGAAGCCAGCGCCGCGTGATCCCGCCGTGCGTGGTGAGCACCACCTGTGCCGAGAAGATGAGCTTGCGTCCGAGCTCCAGCTCCAGACGCTTGGATTCCTGTTCGAGCCAGCGCAGTTCCCCGAGGGCTCTGGAGCGCTCTTCGGCGGGGATCCCTCGGCGGCCCGAGCGCGCCAGGCGCTTGGCCAAGCGCTGGCGCTCCCCCTCCAAGGTCGAGACCTGCGCGTATTGGGGGTCGGCGAGCACCTGCATGCGCAGATTCCCCCGGCGCAGGGACTCCAGGGTCCGCGCCGGATGCCCGAGGCGGACGATGCGCATGCCGGCATCCATGTCCGGCAGAAGTCTTTCCAGCAGATTGTCCACGGCCACGTTCGAGGGAGCGGTGGCCAGGACGCGGTCTCCCCGGCGCACGGCCTGTCGGATCACCTCGACTAAGGTGCGCGTCTTGCCGGTGCCGGGCGGTCCGTGGATGAGCGCGACGTCGCCGCAGCGCAGAGCGCTGCGCACCGCCGAGAGCTGCCATTCGTTTAGCGCGGGGTCGATGGGCTCCAGGGGCCGGTCTTCTCCCTCATCGGGAGAGGCTTCCTTATAGAGGATGTCCCGCAGCTTCGCGGCCCAGATCCCCTTGGCCGCGGAGATCTCCGTGACCGCGCGCCGCATGCGGCGATAGGTGGCCTCGGAGCCCACCAAGTCCAGGCTCCAGCGGGCGGGCGGGAGTCCCTCGGGAAGAGCGGTGTCCACGGACACTCGTGCGCGGTACGGTTCCACGCGTTCCATAGTCGCGTAGAAGAAGCGCGGTTCGACTCCCGCGGGCGCGTTGACGCGCACGCTGTCGCCTTGGTCCATGGCGTGGAAGGGAGAGAGATCGGAGTCGTCGGGGCGGCGCGTGAAGATGAGGGTGTTCCCTCCGAAGGAGGATTCCTCCACGTCCTCCAAGGTCAGCCGCGCGGCCGTGCGTCCCAAGGCCTCGCGCTCGGCCGGGGAAAGCCGCTCGAGCTCGAGGCGGACCTCTTCCCGCTCAGCCTCGCGTTCGAGCTCGAGGAGGCGCAGGAGGCGGTCGAAATGTTCCGAGGACACGGGCCGATTGTATCAGTTTACCCTCTATGTTAGACTGATGAACGGACGTCTTATGCAGACCCCGAAGCTCCGCCATCTGCGCCGATTCTTCTCCCGCCATACCTCCGCGGTGGACGGCTACTGCGCGGCTCCCGCCGAATTCACCGCCGGCAACCGGCTGGATCTCCTCGTCGACGGGAAGGAAGTCTATCCCGCCATGCTCAAGGCCGTTTCCGGCGCGCGCAAGAGCGTGAACCTGGAGACGTATATGTTCGCCAGCGACCGCACGGGCCGCGCCTTCGGAGCCGCTCTGGCCGAGCGCGCACGCGCAGGGGTGGAGGTCCGCCTTATCTACGATTCGGTCGGCTCTCTGGACCTCGATGCGACCTTCCTCCAATGGATGCGCAACCAGGGAGTGCAGACCTTGGAGTATCGGCCCGTGGTCCCTTGGCGCCAGCACTGGGGACTCAGCCGCCGCGACCACCGCAAGATCCTCGTCGTGGACGGGCAGATCGCATTCACGGGCGGGCTCAACATCACCGACGACCACGCCGATCCCTCGGAGGGAGGCACGGGCTGGCACGACACGCACGTGCGCATCGAAGGCCCGGCGGCCTATGAGTTGGAGCGGCTTTTCCGCTCCACCTGGTACCGGGAGACGGGACGCTGGTTCGATTCCGGGGCGGACCTGCACCATGCGCCCGGAAGCTCTTTGGTCCGCGTGGTGGCCAACCACGAGTTCCTGCACCGCCACCGCATCCACCGCGCCTATCTGCACGCGATCCACCGCGCCCGCGAGCGCATCTGCATCGCCAACGCCTACTTCATCCCGGACCACGGCATCCGCAGCGCGCTCTACCGCGCGCGGCGCCGAGGAGTGGACGTCCGCGTGCTGGTGCCCTCCATCTCGGACGTGCCGGCCGCGGCATATGCCAGCCGCCGGCTCTTCCACATGCATCTGCACGCCGGACTGCGGCTCTTCGCCTGGCCCGGGCCCATGATGCACGCCAAGATCGCGGTCGTCGACGGAATATGGGGCGTGGTGGGCTCCTACAACATGGACCACCGTTCCATGCTGCACAATCTGGAGGCGAACATCCACGTAGTGGACCGGGATTTCTCCTCCAGGCTGGAGGTTTCGCTCCTGCGCGACATGGAGCATTCCCGCGAGATCACGCACGACCGCTGGGTCCTTCGCCCCTATTCCGAGAGGGTCTTCGAGGAATGCTTCCATTGGCTGCGCTACTGGCTCTGAGGCGGATTCCCAATGAGTTATAATGCGGGCGGCATGAGGATATATCTGATGCGGCACGGGCATGCGCTCTCCTGCGCGGAGTCCGGCGTGCGCTCCGATATGGAGCGCCCGCTCTCCGAGCTGGGCGTTCAGGAGTCCCGCGAGAGCGCCCAGCGCCTGCTTCGCCGCGGCGCCAAGCCGCAGCTGGCGCTCTGCAGTCCGCTCATGCGCGCGCAGAGCACGGCGCAAGAGGTCGCATCGGTCTTGGGCTTGCCCCAGCCGCGCGTCTACAAGCCTTTGGAGAATATCCTGCCGGGTTCCGCGCTCGTGGACCTTTTCCTCAAGGAGCGCTGGGACGCCTCGGAGCTGCTCCTCGTCGGGCACATGCCCCAGGTGGCCGAGGCCTCGGCGCGTCTGAGCGGCTGTCCTCTGCACTTCATGACCGCGGCCGTCGCGGCCTTCGAATCCGGCGACAAAGGGGCCCCCTGGCGAATGCTCTGGCAGACCTCGCCGGTCGATCCCGAGTAAGCGGCGCAAGTGCCCGGATCTCTCGATATCCGATTCGTGCTGGTGCGGCCCTGCAATGCCTTGAACATGGGCGCCGCGGCGCGCGCCATGTCCAACTTCGGCTTTTCGGACCTCGTGGTCGTGGAACCCAATCCCCCCCAATGGCGGAAGGCTCATTCCGCGATCTACGGTTCAGAGCTCCTTGCGCGCGCGCCCGTGCGAAGCCTGCCGGAGGCTTTGGCGGACCGGCACCTGGTTTTGGGCACGGCCTCGGCGCACAACCGCGCCCAGCGCTGTCCGATGCTGACGCTCCCGGCCTTGCGCTCATGGATCACGCGGCGCCTGCCTCGCGGCGGACGCGCGGCCGTGCTCTTCGGCGCGGAGAGGACCGGCTTGAGCAACGCGGAGCTCGACTGCTGCCATGCCCTCCTGCGCATCCCGACATGCGCCGAGGCGCCGTCCATGAACCTCGGGCAGGCCGTGGCCGTGACGGCCTATGAGCTCTCCAAGCCGAGGCTGGAGCGTTCGGCGCAGGCGCCCGATGCGGACCTCCTCGAAGCGCGGCAGCTCGACGGGCTGGTGGAGACCGCCCTGCTCGCCATGGCCAAAGCCGGGGTCAATACCCATCTCGGAGAAGCCTCCCGGCGCCAGAAGTTCCGTCAGGGACTCATGCGCTGGCGCATGCGCAAGAGCGACGCCTCCTGGCTGAGGGGCCTCCTGGCCCGCCTGATCCAGAAAGCCGCCTAAGGCCCCTGTCAATGCGGTCGTGCTCCTGGGCCCCGGCTTGCGCCGGGGTGACGGCTTTTCTCTTCGTCATTCCGGCGAAAGCCGGAATCCAGGGACTGTCGTTCATCCGTACTACTGTTTTTGTGTTAAAATGCGGAGGAAGAGGTCGTGAAAATAAGCGTTATGAGGACATGACATGATCGATCTCGTGAAGAATCTTGCGATCGTCAACCGCCGCACCAAGGCTTCCGTCATCCGGGAGCTCTTGAAGCTGACCAACAAGCCGGAGATCATCTCCCTGGCCGGCGGTCTCCCGGACCCCAAGACCTTCCCTTCCGAGATATTGGCCGACATCGCCTCCGAGGTCCTGCGCAAGCAGAGCCACGTGGCCCTGCAGTACGGCCCCACCGAGGGGCTCCCGGAGTTCAAGGAGCAGGTCATCCGGCTCCTTCGCGAGGACGAAGGCATCGTGGTCAAGCAGGAGAACATCCTGGTCACCACCGCTTCCCAGCAGGCCCTCGACATCGTGGGCAGGACCTTCATCGATCCCTCGGACCCCATCCTGGTGGAACTCCCCAGCTACATCGGCGCTCTGCAGGCCTTCAACGCCTACGGCTGCAAGATGGTCGGGGTGCAGGGAGACGACGACGGGCTGCGCACCGACGAGCTGGAGAAGAGGCTCCTCCAGCTGCGCAAGGAGGAGGAGCACTACAAGTTCATCTACATCGTGCCGGACTTCCAGAATCCCAACGGCGTGACCTTGACCGAGGAGCGGCGCAGGCAGATGGTGAAGCTGGCCGACGAGTACTCCGTCATGATCATCGAGGATTCCCCCTATCGGAGCGTGCGCTTCGAGGGAAAGGCCCCGCACATGCTCTACAAGCTCGGCAAGCACGGGAACGTGGTCTCCCTGCTCACCTTCTCCAAGGTCCTGGCGCCGAGCCTGCGTCTGGGCTGCATCGTGGGGCATGAGGACGTCATCAAGCGCATGTCCATCCTCAAGCAGCCGCTCGATCTGTGCACCTCCTCGCTGAGCCAGATGCTGGCCTGCGAGTTCCTCAAGCACGGAGGCTACAAGGAGCACATCGCCAGGCTCTGCAAGCTCTACAAGACGAAGAAGGACGCCATGCTCTCGGCGCTGGAGCGGCACATGCCCGAGGGAGAAGGCATCACCTGGACCAAGCCCGAGGGCGGGCTCTTCCTTTGGCTGCGCCTGCCGGAACCCATGAATACCGACGAGCTCTTCAGCGAGGCGGTCAAGGAGAACGTGGCCTACGTGGTGGGTTCCGCGTTCCACTGCGACGGCAGCGGGCACAACACCATGCGCCTGAACTTCTCCTATCCGAGCGAGGAGCAGATCGACGAGGGCATCCGCCGCCTGGCCAGGATGGTGAAGACGCATCTTCCCCGCCGCTGCGCGCGGGTCTCGCACGCCGCATGACGGCGCCGTCGAAGGACCGCCGCCAGCCCTCGGACCTGGAATTCCTGGGTCCGGGGGAAGCGTGGCCCCATACCTTCCTCTATCCTTTCCTCGGCTTCCTTCTCGGCGTGGCCTGCCCCATCGGAGCTTTCCTCGTGCGCTTCTGGCTGGCGGATCCGGTGCTCAAGGCCGTCTGGGTCCGCAGCGAGCTGAGCTACAATCTCGTTTTCTACGTCTACATGGAGGTCGCGACCGTGGCGGCCTTCGTGGTCTTCGGCTACGTGCTGGGCGCCCGCAGCGACCGCCAGCACGCGCATAATACGGAGCTGCGCCGGCGCATCGAGGTGTTCCACCTTCGCTCTATCACCGACGGATTGACCGGCGCCTACACGCACGGCTATCTCCGGGAGACGCTCACCCATGAGATCGAGCGGGCCCGCAGGCAGGGGCGTCCCCTCTCTCTGCTCATGTTCGACATCGACGATTTCAAGAAGCTCAACGACACGCACGGCCATCTTTTCGGCGACCGAGTGCTCGTGGAGCTCGTCGAGACCCTGAACTTCAACATCCGGCGCGAGGACATCCTCGGGCGCTACGGCGGGGAGGAGTTCGCCCTCATCATGCCGGGTGCCGACGAGCCGACCGCGGTCCGCGTGGCCGAGCGCATCCGGTGCGCCGTGGCGCGCAGAGCTATCGTCGACGCCCAGCCCGCGCGCGGAGGGATCGGAGGCACGGTCCACGCCACCATCAGCATCGGCGCGGCTTCCTTGGCCCAGAGCGACGACGCCTCGGGGCTCATCGGCCGCGCGGACGCCCAGCTCTATCACGCCAAGCGTACGGGCAAGAACCGCGTCTCCTGCGCGCAGGAGACCGCCGCATGAAAGCCGTCCTTGTCCGGTCCTTCGGCGGGCCCGAGGTCCTTCGCCTTGAAGAGACCCCCCGGCCTGAGCCCGGGCCGGGCCAAGTCCTTTTGCGCGTCTTCGCCGCGGGCGTCAATCCCGTGGAGACGTATATCCGCTCAGGCTCCTATCAGCACCGGCCTCATCTTCCCTACACTCCCGGAACGGACGCGGCCGGGCAGGTGGAAGCCGTGGGCTCGGGCATCGCGGATCTGTCTCCGGGAGACCGCGTGTTCACCTCGCGCACGCTCACGGGCTCCTATGCGGAATACACCTTGGCTCAGAGGGACTGCGTGCATCTTCTGCCGAAACGCTTGAGCTACGCGCAGGGCGCGGCCGTGGGCGTGCCCTATGCCGCGGCCTATCGAGCCATCTTTCAGAGAGGCCGCGCCCGTCCAGGAGAGACCGTGCTCGTGCACGGGGCCAGCGGAGGCGTCGGCGTCCCGGCCCTGCAGCTGGCGCGCTCCGGGGGACTGTGCGCCATCGGCAGCGCGGGCAGCGAGAGGGGCCTGGCCTTGGTCCGCGAGCAGGGCGCCCTTGCCGTGGATCATCGCGAGCCCGCCCATCTTCGCCGCGTGCAGGAGATCACCCATGGACGCGGGCCGGACATCATCCTGGAGATGCTGGCCAACGTCAACCTTTCCTCGGACCTCGACGCCGTGGCCGCGGGAGGACGCATCGTGGTCGTGGGCAGCCGCGGCCGCATCGAGATCGATCCGCGCGCGGTGATGTCTCGGGACGCGGCCATCTACGGCATGAGCTTGTGGAACGCCACGCCCGCGGACCTGGCCTCGGCCTACGAATCCATCATCGACGGCTTGCGCGACGGAGTGCTCTCTCCCGTGGTGGGCAGGGAACTCCCCCTTTCCGAGGCCGCGCTCGCGCACAAGGCCGTGATGGAACCCGGTTCCTACGCGAAGATCGTCCTGCTCCCTTGATGGCCCAGGTCCCATGATAACCATCTTCACCGACGGCGCCTGTTCCGGCAATCCCGGGCCCGGCGGCTGGGCCGCGGTCACGGCCCTGCCGGATGGGACCGTGCGCGAATTGGGCGGCGCCCAGTCCCGCACCACCAATAACCGCATGGAGATGACGGCGGCCATCGAGGCCCTTCGCGCCATCTCCGGGATCGCCGGGCCCGTGCGGCTGCTGACGGATTCCTCCTATCTTCTGCAGGGAGTGCGCTCCTGGCTCGACGGCTGGAAGCGCAAGGATTGGCGGCGCATAGACGGCGGAGAGGTCCTTAACCGCGATCTTTGGGAAGCCTTGGACGTGCTGCGGCTCTCGCGGCCCATCGAGTGGCTGCATGTTCGCGGGCATGCGGGGCATCCCGGCAACGAACGCTGCGACGTCCTGGCCGTTGCGTTCTCGCACGGAGAACATCCCCCGCTCTTCAACGGATCCGCGCATTCCTATCCCGTGGACCTTTCAGCGCCCCTGCCTAGCGAATCCCGTCCGGCCGCCCGGACTCAGCCGCGCTCATGGTCCGCGGACGGGAAAAGATCCTTCAAGCCGCGTTCCCAGGGTCCGGCCGCGTACCTGAGCCTTCTGGACGGGAAGCTGGAACGCCATGCCACCTGGCCCGAGTGCCAGGCGCGCGTGCACGGCAAGAACGCGAAATTCAAGAAGGTCCGCTCCCCGCAAGAAGAGGACGAGACTCTGCGCGAGTGGGGTCTGCGCTAAGAATCAGGTTTTCGGGGCGTGCGGGCAGAATGCGCGCGCGTCGCAGGCGGGGCAATGCCCGGTCTGTGGAGTGAAGCTTTTCCCCCAGCAGAGGATGTCGGCCATGCGCAGGACGAACTCTCTCAGGAGTTCGTCCTGCGAGGGTTCGCGGGGCACGCTCACGCGCTTGCCCGCGGCGACATAATAGAAGGTCAGCCACGAGACCTGCTGTCCCAGGCATTCTTCCACGAGCAGGCCGTAGAGTCCGAGCTGGAGGCTCTGGGCGGTCTGGTCCTCTTCTTGGACGTCCATGTGGGTCTTGTAGTCTATGACCTCGATGCTGCCGTCTGGCCTGCGGTCGATCCGGTCCGCGGTCCCGCGCAGGATGTGCGGGTCCAAGGGCGCCAGGAGCTCTTTTTCAACGGCGAGGATCTCGGACTTTCGCGCCGATTCCTCCGCGTGGAAGCGCTCGAGCATCGTCCGACCCTTGGCATGCCACTGCAGCTGTTCCTGCGGCGTCGAGAAGCCCGTGTGGCTCCAGTGCTGGTCGTAGGCTTCGAGCAGAACGGACAGTTCCCCCCCGCCCGCGCGGTGGTAGGATTCGAGCGCGCGATGGATGGAGACCCCCAGCGAGGATGCCGGATGATGGAGCGGGCGCTTGCGGTCCCGGTAGACGAGCTTATAGAGCCAGGGGCAGTCGAGGTAGGAGCGCATCTGCGAGTAGCTGATCTCCATGCCCGAGAGTCCGGCCGGAGCCTGCGTGCCCGCGGGATAGACGCGCGAAGGACGCCTGGGCGCGGGATTCTCCCGGAGCCATTCGCCGATCTCCGAGATCAGCATGGCCGTCTCGACGAACCGAGCCTCACGCGCGATGGAGGAAGGTCATGCGCGAGTCGCCGTAGCGTTCGCAGCGGAAGATCGCATAGCCCGACGGCGCCTTGGGCTCCTCGTTCTGGTGGTGCTGGGAGATGATCCAGCCCGTGGGCGAGAGAAGGTTGGCGGAGGCCACATTGGCCAGCGTGGGCGTGCACAGGGAGAGCTCGTTCTTGTCTTTGTCGACGTAGGGCGGGCCCATGAAGATCAGGTCGAAGACCGAGACCCCGCTGCGGTAGGGGATCCAGGTCAGCGGCGCGAGCACATTGGCGTGGAAGGCTTTTCCGCGTCCCTGCCAGCCCATGCGCAGGATGTTCTTCTCGATGACCGCGAGGACTTTCTTGTCCTTTTCCACGAAGACCACGCTCTCGGCGCCGCGCGATAGGGCTTCCAGGCCGACCGTGCCCGTGCCCGCGTAGAGATCGAGGAAGCGGGCGGAAGGCAGGCGCGGACGGAGGATGTCGAAGAGGGATTGTCGGATGCGCGCGGAGATGGGCCGCACTCCCGAATCTTTTGGGACCGAGAGGATCCTGCGTCCTCGCGCGCTTCCGGCTATGAATCGGATCATGCGGATATTATAAGATATGAGGGATGGGTACGGAGATAGTGATCGTTGATGACGATCCTCTTGTAGGCAATCTTTCTGCGGACATCCTCGCGGATGCCGGCTACTCCGCCCGCTTGGTCATCGACAGCCGCCAAGCCCTGGCCATCGTCAAGGAACAGAAGCCGCGCCTGGTGCTCCTGGACGTGCTCATGCCCGGCGTCGACGGACTGACCCTTCTCAAGCAGATCAAAGCCGATCCGGAGACCTCCGCTATCAAGGTCGCGGTCCTCTCGGCCAAGGCGTTCAAATCCGATGTGGACCGGGCCCAGCGCTACGGCGCGGACCTCTTCATACGCAAGCCTTACGACGTGGAATCCTTTCCGAAGAAGGTCTTTGAGCTCATCGGCGCGCCCGCGGCCAAGAGCGCCGGGCCGACCGCGGCCGCCAAATCCGTGATGCGCCTGCGCGTCTTCGGCCGCCGCGAGGCGGATTCCTCCCCCAGCCTGATGCTCGAGGCCTGCGACAGGCTCTTCATCCTCGATGCGGGCAAGGGCGTGGCGCTTTTGGGAGAGTCCGCGCTTTCCGAAGGGAAGCACAAAGAAGCCTGGCTGCTCCTGAGCAATTTCCAGCCGGACCATCTGAGCGGCTTCGGCCGGCTTCCGCTCCTGCGGGAAGAGGGCTGGACCCTGCACATCCTTGCGCCCCATGACCCGGACAAGGGCGTGGCCGTGCGCTTGGGCGAGGCCGTGAGCGCTTCCGGCGACGCCCGGCCCATGAAGGCCAAGGTGAAGATCCACGAGGTCCGCGAAGAGAACTACGAGCTGGCCGCGGGACTGCGGCTGCATCCCTTCTACGCCAATCATCCCGGCAGTTCCATGGGCTATCTGCTGGATCTTTCAGGCCGCAAGGTCGTCTACAGCCCGAACGCCGAGCTTTACGGGGAGACGGTCTCTTCCCAGCAGGACTATGATGAGAAGACCGGCCGCATCTGCCGCGGCGCGGACCTGCTCGTGCACGACGCGCACTGGACCGATGAGGATTACCTGAAGCACAAGGACGAGGGCCACTCCAGCGTGTCCTCTGCCGCGATCTTTGCCGCGGAGCATGAGATGCACCGCCTGCTCCTTATCGACGCGGATGCGGCTTATACGGAGCCCATGCTCGCGGACATGGAACGCAAGGCCCGCGAGGTCCTGGAGTCCCATGGAGCCCAGATCCCCTGCGACATGGTCCGCGACGGCTTGAACATCGAGATATAGGAGCGCCAAGATGATAAAGAACGCCCTGCGTTACGCCGAAAAGCATCAGGAACAAGCGGTCCGCGAGCTCTGCGAACTCGTCAAGATCCCCAGCTGTTCTTTCCCCGGGTTCCCCCCGGCGGAACTCACTCGCGCCGCGCACGCGGTCTGCGGCCTGATGAAGAAGAGCGGCTTGGAGCACGTACGCTTTCTTCAGGTCCCGGGCGCGCCGCCCTACGTCTACGCGGATTGGCTGCATGCTTCGGGCAAGCCCACGCTCCTGCTCTACGCGCACTACGACGTCCAGCCCGTGGGCAACGTGAAGAAGTGGAAGTCCCCTCCCTATAAGCCGACCGTGCGCGCGGGACGCCTTTTCGGACGCGGGACCGCCGACGACAAGGCCGGCGCGGTGATCCATGCCGCGTCCGTTGCCGCATATCTCAAGACCTGCGGACGCCTTCCCCTCAACGTGAAGATCCTCATCGAGGGAGAGGAGGAGTGCGGCGGCTCTCATCTGAGCGGGCTTCTCAAGCGCTTCAAGAGCCTGCTGCGCTCGGACGTGCTCGTCATCGCCGACAGCGGCAACGCCGAGACCGGGCTTCCCAGCTTGACGACCTCGCTGCGCGGTTTGGTGGCCATGGACGTGGAGGTCAGCGCCTTGGACCACTCGCTCCATTCCGGGATGTGGGGCGGACCGCTCCCGGACCCTGTGCAGGCGCTTTCCAAGATGATCGCCTCCTTGTCTCTGCCGGACGGCCGCATCGCGATCCCCGGCATCCACAAGGGCATCCGACCGCTCAACGCTTTGGAGAAGAAGAGCTACGCCTCCCTGCGCTACAGCGACGGCCTCCTGCGCAAGCAGGCCGCCATGCTCTCGGGGACCAAGATCATCGGCGGCAAGGCCACGGCCTTGGAGAAGATGTGGCGCCTGCCCTCCGTCTCGGTCAACGCCATCCAGGCTTCCTCCCGCAAGGAAGTCTCCAACGTCGTCAACGGCTCTGTCTGGTGCCGCATGGGCATCCGCACGGTCCCGGACATGGACAACGCCCGCGTGCTGCGACTCTTCAAGGCGCATCTGCTCAAGAACGCGCCCTGGGGAGTGAAGGTCTCCTTCTCCAACGAGGGCACGGGCCCTTGGTGGACCACGGATTCCGACAGCAAGCTCTTCTGCTCCGCGCGCAAGGCCTTGAGCGCGGGCTACGGCCGCGAAGCGGTCTGCGTGGGCACGGGCGGCTCCATCCCCTTCGTGGGCGAGCTCTCCGAGGCCTTCGGCGGCGCTCCGGCGCTGCTCATCGGCGTGGAGGATCCGGCCAGCAACCCGCACTCGGAGAACGAGAGCCTGGATTTGGGCGACCTCAAGAAGGCCGTGCGCGCCTCGGTCCGCCTCTACGACGAACTCTCGAAGATATAGCCGGAAAAATCAGCCGTGCTCCCCTCTCGGATACGGGCTGATTTTTCCGGGTTTGCTTCAACACGGAGAAAGCCTGTTCGCATTGAGCGTTCTCCGCAACGAGGGCTCGTCATCCCGGGCTTGACCCGGGACCCAGGGATCGTCGTTTACATGAAAAGAAGAGCGCCCCCGGCGGATGCCGGGGGCGCTCTTCTTGTGCGCGCATCAATCCACTAACAGCGGGTTTGAGACAAGTCCGTCGGCCAGTTTGGGCTCGAACCAGGTGGACTTGGGCGGCATGACTTGGTTGTCGTCGGCCACGGCGATGAGTTCGTCGACCGAGGTCGGATAGAGGGCGAAGGCCGCCTTCATCTCGCCGGAGTCCACGCGCTTCTCCAGTTCCCCCAGGCCTCGGATACCGCCCACGAAGTCCACGCGGTTGGACTTGCGCAGGTCTTGGATTCCCAGCATCTTGTCGAGCACCAGGTCGGAGAGCACGCTCACGTCGAGCGCGAGCACCGGATCGTCGTCGGCGGAAGGCGTGGGAACGCTCGGCGTCAGCCGATACCACTTCTTCTCCATGTAGAGACCGAATTCCCGGCGCTTGGAGGGCTTGCCCTGTCCCTGGACTTCGCGCACGTCGAAGCAGGTCTTGAGCTTGGCCAGGAACTGCTCGGGAGTCATCCCGTTCAAGTCCTTGACCACGCGGTTGTAGTCCCAGATGCGCATCTCCGAGACCGGGTAGGCCACGGCGAGATAGCAGTTGTAGGGCTCATCGCCGCGGTGCTTCGGGCCGCGCTGTTCCACCATGAACTTCTTGACGCGGGAGGCCGCGGCCGAGCGGTGATGCCCGTCTGCGATGTAGACGGCCTTCTGCTTCTCGAAGGATTGTTCGATGACGCGGATGTCCGCGGCATCGTCTAAGACCCAGAGCGTGTGGATGACGCCGCCCGCGCCCGAGGCCGAGAACTCCGGGGCTTCCTTCGTCTTCTTCTGAAGGATGGCAGCGACCTCGGGGATCTGCTTGTAGGCGATGAGCCCGGGGCCGGTCTGCGCCTGGACGAACTTGATCTGGTTGACCCGGTCGTCTTCCTTCACGTGCCGCGTGAACTCGTGCTTGCGGATGCGGTTGGTGTCGTAGTCGTCGACGCAGGCGCCCACCACGAGACCGGTCTGCACGTGCGAGCCCATCTGCAGGCGGTAGACGTAGAAGCAGGGCTTCTTCTCCCGCACCAGGATGCCTTGGGCGAGCAGCTTCTGGAAGTTCTCGGCCGCCTTCTTGTAGACCGCTTCGGAGTAGACGTCCGTGCCTTCGGGCAGGTCGATCTCCGCCTTGGACACGTGCAGGAAGCTCAGCGGCTTGCCTTTGGCCAGCTCCCGGGCTTCCTTGGAGTCGAGCACGTCGTAGGGCGGCGCGATCACGTCCTGCGCCCGGCCCTTGGCCGGACGGATGCCGTAGATGGGGCTGAAGAGAGGGAGTTTTTTCATATCGGTCCTCCCCCCCTGCTCAGAGCTTGTCGCCGTTGACGGCATGGGTCTTCTTCCCGTTGAGAAGGAAGTCCGCGATCTGCTCGGCGGCCTGGCGCGCCACGGTGACCTGCGCGTCCTTCGTCGAGGCGGCGATGTGCGGCGTGAGGACGACGTTCTCCATGCCGAAGAAGATGTGCTCGGTCGCCGGTTCCTTGACGAACACGTCGCAGGCCAGGCCGGCCACCTGTCCGCTCTGAAGGGCCTGCTTGAGGTCCTCCTCGACCATGATGCCGCCGCGGGCGCAGTTGATGATGCGCACGCCCTTCTTCATCTTGGCGATGGCGTCCTTGTTGAGCATCCCCTTGGTCTCGTTGCGCATGGCCACGTGATAGGTGATGAAGTCGGACTTCGCATAGAGCTCATCGAGGGAGACCGTCTGCACGCCCAGGGCCTTGGCGCGCTCGGGCGTCAGGGCCGGGTCGAAGGCCAGGACCTTCATCTTGAGTCCCAGCCCGCGCTCGGCGACCACGCTGCCGATGTTGCCGCAGCCCACCACGCCCAGCGTCTTTCCGGTGAGTTCCACGCCCTCGAATTTCTTCTTCTCCCACTTGCCCGCGTGCGTGCTGGCGCTGGCCTGCGGGATGTGGCGGGCCAGGGCCATCATCATGGCCACGGCGTGCTCGCCGGTGGAGACGGTGTTGCCGAAGGGCGTGTTCATGACCACGATCTTCTTGGCCGTGCAGGACGGGACGTCGATGTTGTCGACGCCGCTGCCGGCGCGGGCCACGGCCTTGAGCTTGGCGGCGGCCGCGATGAGGTCCGGGGTGAGCGTGGTGGCCGAGCGCACGATGATGGCGTCGAAGTCCGCGATGCAGGCCTTGAGCTCCTCGGGCTTCATCCCGGTCTTGACCACGGCCTCCAGGCCGCGTTCCTTGAGGATGCGCTCGCAGACGGCGTCCGATTTGTCGGCGATGAGGACCTTTTTCATTTCACGCTCTCCTTGCTGTATTCTTTCGAGACTTCGGCGTAGGCCCAATCGAGCCACTGGGTGAGGATCTCGACGTCCGAGGTCTCCACGGTCGCGCCGCACCAGATGCGGATGCCCACGGGCGCCTTGCCGTAGGAGTTGATGTCGTAGGCCACGCCTTCCTTGTCGAGCATGCCCGTGATCTTCTTGGCGGCCTTGGGCTTCTCCTCATCGGCCAGGCGCGTGAACCAGTCCGCGGTGATCTTGAGGCAGACCGAGGTGTTGGAGCGGATATCCTTGCTCTCGGCCAGGAACGCGGCCCAGCCGCACTTGGCGACCCATTTCTCCAGCGCCGCGAGGTTGGCCGTGGAGCGGGCGATGAGCGCCTTGCAGCCGCCGATGGCCTCGGCCCACTTGAGCGCGTCGATGGCGTCTTCCACGCAGAGCATGGAGGGCGTGTTGACCGTGTTGTACTCGAGCTCGCCCGGCTTGAGCTTTCCTTCTCCCGCGAGCCGGAAGATCTTGGGCACGGGCCAGGAGACCTTGGGCTCGTTCTCTTCCATGCGCTTGACCGCGCGGGGAGAGAGGATGATGACGCCGTGGGCCGCCTCGCCGCCCAAGACCTTCTGCCAGGAGAAGGTGATGACGTCGAGCTTGGTGAAGTCCAAGGGCATGGCGAAGATCCCGGAAGTCGCGTCGCAGATGGCCAGGCCTTCCCGGTCTGAGGGGATCCAGTCCAGGTTCGGGACCTTGACGCCGGAGGTCGTGCCGTTGGCCGTGAAGATGACGTCGTTCTGGAAGTCGGCCTTGCTCAAGTCCGGGATCTTGCCGTAGTCGGCCTTGAACTCGCGGACATTGGGGAGCTTCAAGTGCTTGACCGCGTCGGTGATCCAGCCCTTGCCGAAGGACTCCCAGCCGAAGATGTCCACGGGCCTGGGGCCCAGCAGGGTCCACATGGCGAGTTCGACCGCGCCGGTGTCCGAGCCCGCGACCACGCCGATGCGGTAGTCCGCCGGAAGGCCGAGCACCCGCTTCATGCGCTCGGAGACCTCCGCCAGCCGGGCCTTCCCTTCCTTGGAACGGTGGGAGCGTCCGACCAGGGCGCTCTTCAAGGCATCCACGGTCCACCCGGGCCGCTTGGCGCAGGGGCCTGATGAGAAATTAGGGCACTTCGTCTTGACGGCGGGTTTTTGCATGTCCGTTCTCCTGAAGCCCAGCTTAGGACCGGCAGGAGGCTGAGCTCGATTTTCCCCCTATGAGGGATGATTTGCCGATGATATCATTTCCGCGCTCAGACCGAGATATGCTTTCCGCTGTCTCTTCGGGCTTGACCCGTGGGATTGCTGGATTCCGGTTTTCACCGGAATGACGGGACAGCCGTTGGTGCACAATGCCGTCTCCCCGGCGAAAGCCGGGGTCCAGCCCGATAGTCGTCGTTGGAATTGCTATCCTCATTCTCCGAACCAAAGGCATCATGAAAAAGGCCGCTGCGGCGCTCTTCGGGACCGTTCTGGCATTGGCCATGCTGGAGCTGTTCTGCCGCGCCGGAATCATCCCGAATCGGCATGCCGGGATCGCGAAGCTCGATCGCGGGAAGGCGCGCTCCTTGCGCGTGCTCATCCTGGGAGATTCCTTCATCGAGGACAAGAGCGAGCTCAGCGGCAGGCTCACGGACTATTTCCGCGGGAAAGGCGCCGTGGTCCTCAACCTTGCGAGCGGAGGGATGCGTCCGATCGATTACCTCCGCATGATGGAGCGCTACGGGCAGGATTACGCGCCCGATCTGGTGCTCTTGAGCGATACCGCCAACAACGACGTCAGCGACACTCTGCTTCGAACGTCCCCTGAGGAACTGGAGCGCGTCCTGGCTCATCGCCCGCCGCGGGTCCGCTCCTATCTCGCGCAGGCGGCTGCGGATGCCTGGCAAGCGCCCGCCCATTATCTGCGGATCAAGTTCCTTAAGCGATCCGTCCGGAGAAAGAGGCTCCCGGGCGCCGCGCAGGCGCTGAACCCGTATCTTATCCTGGCGGCCAGACGCCATCCGGATATCCTCTCGATGAACCTTTCCCTGGACACGCCGGCGGCGCGCGCCGCTTGCGCGGACAATGAGCGCATATTCGCCAGGATCCAGGAGTTGACGGCCAAGCGCCGCGGGAAGCTCCTTCTCACCATTTTCCCGTCGACCCTTCAGGTGAATCCTTCGCATCATCCGTTCTTCAGGGGAATCGGCATGAGGGTCGACGACTCGCTTTTGCGAAGCGGCGTCCTCCAATCGAGGCTCATGGATTTCTGCCGGAAGCAGGGCCTCTTATGCAATGACCTGCTTCCCGAGTTCCGGCGGCGAGGCGCCTCTGAGTTCTACCTGGAGAACGACGATCACTTCAACAGCGCGGGCCAGCAGCTCGCCTTCGAACTCATCACGCGCAGATTGGAAGCCCTGAGGCTTGCGGCGCGCGAAGGATCGAAGATCAGATAAAAGCTATTGCCGCAACGACCTACGGGGGCGTGATCTGCATGAGCGCGTTGAGCTCTCCGTCGGGCAGCGGCGCGCCCCGTCCGGTGAGTTCGGCCAGTTTGGCGACGGCCTCGGCGATGTCCTCGCTGCGCGCGGCGTCGATGCGCACGTAATGCCGGCGGGGGCCGTCGAGGGCCTTGACCTGTTCGGCAGCCGGGCCGATGCCGATGAAGGTGACGTCGATGCCCGCCTCGGCGAATTGGGCCAGCACCGCCGCCATCTCCTGGGTGGGCCTCCACCGGCCGTCGGGATACTGGACGATGGATTTCGCGTCGGCCCCGTCGGTGACGAGCAGCATGTTCTTGACCTTCGCGCCGCGCGCCTGCCGCGAGGCCATGAAATCCGCGAGTTTGGAGCGCAGCGACCCGACGATGTTCGTTCCGCCTTGCCGTCCGGCGTCGTTGGCCATGCCCACGATGCGCTCGGCGTTCTCCTTTTGGCTCAGGCGCGCGCCCATGGCGACGTAGGTCTGCGGCGCGTCGGCGAAGGAGGAGAGGTCGTAGTAGAAGTGCTCGGGCGCGGCCTCGCGCAGCTTCCAGAAGTTCTCCCCCACGGCGCCGATCGTGTAGGCCAGCTGCTGTTTGACGGCGCCCATGCTTCCGCTGAAGTCGAGCACCACGCAGTCTGCGGTCGTGCGCAGCTTCTCCTGCTTCTTTCGCCGGATAAAGGGCTTGGGCCTGCGCTGGATCAAGGCCTGCGGATCGATCTCCAGGCCCGAGCGCGCGTGGAGCTTCTCGATGCGCACCGCGTCGCGCAGGGCGCGCAGCATGCGGTCGAATACGAACTGAGTGTCCCCTTTCCCGCTGGCGAACAGCGGCGCCAGCTCGTCGTGTATTTGGGCGTCTTCCGACAGGCGCGCATCGAGTCCGCCGAGTTCCGCCTGGATGCGACGCGAGTCCGCGGCCGCGCCGCCTGAACTGCCGGCTCCCTTGCCTTCTTGGCCGGAGCTCCCGCCTTGCCCGCCGGGACTCCCGCTTTGTCCTCCGGGACCGGTTTGTCCGCTGCCGGCATGGGGAGGCTTGAGTCCCTGCTGCTTCATGGCTTCGAGCGTCCTCTCGGCCATTCGCCGTCCGTTCTCCAGGTAGGCCTTCGGGGTCGGCAGGCCGTCATTGAAGCGCGGGGAGTGCCTTTCGCCGGCCAGCGGAGAGAGGTCCATGTTCATCGGGTCGCCGCCGCCGCCCAAGTCCACGCGCATCCAGCCCAGGTTGGGCACCCGCACCTCGGCCCAGGCGTGGATATCGGACTCGACGTAGCGCGCCGGGATTCCCAGGCCCAGGGCCGTGCGCGCGAAGGCGAATGCGCGGTGCCGGCAGACGCCGCACTTGGAGAGCACGATGTCGAGGTAGGCGGAGCCGCCGTGCCGGACGATCCCGTCGGTCTTTAGCGAGAAATCCCGGAAATACGCGGCGAGCGCGTGCAGGACCGCGCGGAAATCGGCCTCATCGCCCTTGAGCCCGATCGTTTGCAGGGCTTGCCGGACCTCCGCCGGGATCTGCGCCGGATACCGGAAGGGCAGGCCCGCGGGCACCGGGCGTCCGAAAGAAAAGGCCGGGACCGCGACGCGGTAGCGCAGCTCGACGTCGGCGGCCTGCCGCGCCCGGACGTAGCAGTTGTCGGCGGAGTCGCGCGCCAGTTCGATGCCGGGGTCCGCCGGCCGGCCGGAGGCGTCGAAGGCGGCCAGCTCGATGAAGCGCATGCCGGGCCCCGCGGAGGGCAGGCTTTGCCACTGCTTGCCGAGGGTCATCCTCACGCGCCCCTCGAAGAGGTCGTTCGAGGCGCTGAGTTCGCGCGCGAGGGCGTCCGCCTGGCCGGGCGTGAGTCGAGGAACGTCCTCGGCCGCGAGTTCCCCCCGGCGCTTCCATTGTCCGGAGACCTCGTCGTAGGCGTCGTAGGCCGAAAGCCGGGTGTAGGGGAAAAGTTCCGGCGTGAAGACTCCGTGCGCGCTCTGCGCTCCCTCGCCGGGCCGGCGGCCGGCGGCCGGCGGGGAATTCTCGGAGAAGGTCTCTTGGCCCTCGCGCATGAAGTCGTCGATGGCCTTGCTGCTTTCGGGCGCTTCTCCCGCCGTGAGCGGGGGCGCGGCAAGGACCTCGGCCGCCGCGCCGCGCGCGGATTCCACGGGCTGCTCCCAGACGCCGTAGAACGAAGCCGCGACCTTCTCGAGCTCCTGCGGCGAGGCCAGATCCATCCAGGCTGTGAGGGAGTTCTGCAAAAGGCGAGGATCGATGGCTTGGCGCCCCGAGTAGCGCGTCGGATTGAAGGTCATGACGATCTGCACGCCGTCTCCCACCAGGAATGGAGGCTCGTCTGGAAATATGGGGTGGACTTCGCGTTCCCCGCGCAGCAGCGGTTCGAGCGTCCAGAGCATCCAGGGAGCCAGGTTGGCCTCGTCGATGTCGATGACGACGCGGCCTTCCCGCAGGAGCCGGTAGAAGTCCTTGACGCGCTTGCGGAAAGTCCCGGAAGCCTCCTGCTCGAAGTCGATGGTGAGATCCGAGGTCTCGCTTCCGCCGTGGGCTTGATATTTGTAGAACCGCCTTCCGGTCAGCCGGGCCCATAGGGCGCAGACGCTCGTTTTGACCGAACCGGTCTCCCCGCCGAAGGCCGCAGCCAGTCCCAGGCGGTCGGCGCGCGCCAGCATGCCCAGCGCGCGCGCGATCTGCGGGCTCAGGAACACCCTGCAGGCGCGCGCGGCCGACCGCAGCCCTTCGGCTTGCGCGCTCGCGCGCACGGGAACTCCGTCGGCGAAGGCCAGCCGGCCCTCGGGCGTTGCGTCGTCGGTGGCCAGGGTCGGCGATTCCTGCGGCACGCGGCGGCCCAGCACGGCCTCCAGCGCATCCTCGAAGCGCTGCGCGTCGGAGATCTCGTCATTGGGCGATTGGGCGGAGAGTCTCGCCGCGACCAGGCGCCGGGCCTCGCGCGCGAAGAGCTCGGAGGCCAGGCTTCGATAGTCGTCGAAGAGGGCGCGATGGGCCGCCGGCCGCGTCCAAGGGTCCGCGCGCGGATCGCAGCCTTCGGCGGCGGTTCTATCGAGCAGCGCGGCCCAGCGCGGGTCTTCCTTGCGCGCCTCTTTAAGGGCCTGCGCCAGGGAGAAGAATATCCCCGCTTGATATTGGTGCGCGCCCCGGTTGGCCCAGCGGCGGTCTTCGTCGAAATGCGACAAGGCCGCGCGCAGCTGGGCCGTCCAGTGCGCGTCGAGCGCGTCGAGGGCGAAGCGCGAGCGCAGCACGCGCTGGAATTCCGAGGGGCCGCCCGCGGACTCGGGCTTGACCGAGTCTTGAGAGATGCCGATCTTGACCCAGCGGCTGAAGAAAGCGGAGGAGAAATCTCGCGTGGAATCGGCCGGCATCTCGGCGAGCAGATGCAGGGTGGGCGGCTTGTAGAGCCTCACGACGCGCCCGTCGACGCCCTCGATGTCGATGAAGCCGTCCTCCAAAAGGCCGTTGAGGGCGGTGCGGATCTCCTCGCTCCACTGGTCCACGTTGCGCAGCCACAGCACGACGCGCTCTCCCTGCCCGCCGCCGCGGCCGAGCGCGTCCAGCTCGGAGCGGGTCAGCAGATAGCGCGTCAATCGGCCGCGGACCTGCCGCGAGCGCGCGGCGCCGGCCGGGCGATCTCCCAGATGCGGCAGCCAGCCGCCCAAAAGCTCCAGGGCGCCCTGCTCGGGCGCGGCGTCGACCGGCTCCAATCGCGCGCCCATGGCTTGAGCCGCCGCCCGCGCCATATCGGAGGTCCGCGCGCCGGCCTCCGCGATGTGGAGCACGGGCTCTCCCCGGCTCAGCAGGTCCTGCGTCAGCCCCTCCACCCACGCCTCATCCTCCGTGGCGGCCAGAGGCATGCGCGCGGCCAGTTCCGCGCGGAGGCCGGCCGCGTCGAGCGGGCGCTTGAGGACTTCTTCGATGCGCTTGCGCACGAAGGCGCGCTCGTCGCGATGGGAGAACATCGCCTCATAGACCTCGCGCAGCGCGCGGGCGAAGGCTCGGTCGGCGTCGCAGCGCGGATCGGCGGCCAGCGCGCGCCGCAGCTGGACTGCGACTCGGCGCACTTCTCGCTTGGACAGGTAGTAGCGCTCGCTGTTGTCCTTGCCGATCTTCTTTCCGATGGAGGGCTTGAGCAGGTGGTGCAGGGCGGCCGCGGCTTTGCCCCAGCGCTCCGCGTCCCGAGGATCGGCCGGAGCGTTTTGTCCCAAGAAGTGCTTGAAGATCCCTTCGAGCACGGCGGGCTCGTCGTCGTCGGGGACATGGATCGAATGGACGTTGGCGGTGATCTCGCTCTTGGGCTGCAAGCGCCCCGGCGTGTCCTCGGGGCTGTTGTTGGTCACCACCAGGCCGAATTCCTTGTGCACCGGCAGGCGCAGCGCGAAGCCCGGGAACTCCTGCAGGACGATCTCCCGGTCGCCGGCGGCCAGTCCCGAGAACCAGCTCAAAAGCTCGCGTCCGCGCTCGCCGATGGCGCCCTCGTCGAGCACGAAGAGGCCGCCGTTGGCGATCATGTCGAGCAGGGGAAGCTTGAAGCGCAGCCGGCCGCGGGCGTCGCGGGTGGGGCGGGCGGTCAGCACGAGGCGGCCCTCGGGGTCCTCGCGGAAGGCGCCCAGCAGGTCGGAGAGCTCCCTCTCGCCGTGCATCTGGAACACGAAGCGCGGCAGGCCCAGCAGCAGTCCCAGTTCTCGCGCGATGGAGGTCTTTCCCCCTCCCGAGGGGCCCACGAAGTTCACCGCGCGGCCGCGGGACCAGTCCTCGAGCGCCATGCCTTCCACTCGCTCGAGCATCGGCGTCTCCATCAGGAAGTCGTCTTCGGAGAGGGGCCGCGGGGCTTCGGCGTAGGGGTCTTGGATGTCGGAGAGTCGGAGCGCGAAAAACGTTCGGCGGCGGCCCGGCGACGAGACTTGCTCGCGCGGGCGTTCGCCGAGCCGTTCCAAGGGAGCGATGAGCGCATGGCGGGTCAAAAGCCGGCGGCCCTTGAAATTGAGCCAGACGCGGCCGTCCTCGTCGGCGGCGAAGTAGAAGGGCTTGGCGCCGTAGCGCGGCGCAAAGGGAGCGGGAGGCGGCTCTGCGACGGCGCGCACGTCCTCGGGCTCGTCCGCGGCAAAGACTGCGCCGGCCACGCTCCTGCGCGGGATGGATCTCCCGTCGAGCAGGACGGACGAGGCGTCGTCCTGGACGATGAAGGATTGCAAGGAGTAGACCTCCAGGCCGTGGAGGCCGCCGACGAGCAGCGTCTTTGCGTCGGGCGAGATCGCCGTGGAATAGACCGATCCTCCGTATTTGAGCGCGGAGCCTGCCTGGACGTGTTCGTTCCGGCGGGGGTCGAAGCGGAAGACGCGGACTTCCCCATCCGAACCGCTCGCGGCCAGAGTGCGTCCATCGGGAGTGAGCGCCACCGAAGTGATCTCGTGGCCGTTGTCGAGCGCGGGCTCGTCCTGGACGTACCTGTTGAGGCCCGGCTTGAAGCGGAAGATGCGGGCTTTCCCGTCGCGGCAGCCCGCGGCGAACGTGTCTCCGTCGGGCGTGAGCGCCACGGAATAGACCGGCCCGTCGTGCTCGAGTGCCGGACCGGTTTGGACGTACTTGTTCTTGAGCGCGTCGAAGCGGAAGGCGCGCGCCTTGTTGTCCATGCTGCCGGTGACGAGGGTCCGGCCGTCGGGCGTGATCGCCGCCGAATAGACCGTGCCGCCGTGATCGAACACGGCGTCCGTCGCGGCGTACTCGTTGCGGCCTGGGTCGAAGCGGAAGACGCGGGCTTTCTTGTCTCCGCTTCCCGTGACAAGCGTTCGGCCGTCGGGCGTGATCGCCGTGGAATAGACCCAGTCGCCGTGTTCGAGCGCGGGGCCGGACTGGACGTACCGGTTTCGGCCGGGATCGAAGCGGAAGACGCGGGCGTTTTTGTCGGTGCTTCCCGTGAGAAGGGTCAGCCCGTCGGGCGTGATCGACGCGGAATAGACCGCGCCGTCGTGCTCCAGCGCGGGGCCGAGCGGGACATACCTGTCCGTATCCGCATCGAAGCGGAAGACGCGGGCTTTGTTGTCGCTGCCGCCCGTGACGATGATCGTTTTGTCCGGAGTGATCGCCGCGGAAAGGACGCTCGAAGCCGGGAAATCCTGGGGCAGCAGGGCCAAGGCCCGGCCCACGTCGAGCGCTCGAAGCCCGGCGGCAGGCGTCTCTTTCCAGGGAATGAGCGAGGACTGAGTCTCGATGACTCGGCGCAGCGCAGCCAAGGCCTTGGCGCGCTCCGCGGGCGAGGCGGCGATGGCGAAGTCCGCCTGGGCCTGCGGCAGGGCCTGGGCCCAGGGCCGCTCCGGTTCGGCGATGACGGCGATCGGGCCGGCCAGCCGGTCGCGAGGCGATCGGCGGCCGTCCATGAGAACGACCGATGCGTCGTCTTGGACGATGAACGATTGCGGGGAGTAGATTTGCAATCCCTGAAGGCCGCCGACGAGCATCGTGCGGCCCTCGGGAGTGATCGCCAGCGACCGGACTGTGCAGGCGTGTTCGAGCGCAGGTCCGGACGCGGCGTATTTGTTTTTGTCCGAATCGAAGCGGAATATCCGGGTTTTCTTGCCGCTGCCCGTGACGAGGATTTTCCCGTCCGGCGTGAGCGCCAAGGCGTTGACCCAGTCGGCGTGTTCGAGCGCGCGCCCGGCCTTGACGTATTTGTTCTTGACGGAGTCGAAGCGGAAGACGTGGGCTTTCTTGTCTCCGCAGCCCGTGACGAGCGTTCTTGCGTCGGGCGTAAGCGCTATAGACATGATCACGCCGTCGTGGGCGATCGCGGAGCCCGCCTGGGCGTATCGGTCCTGAACGGAGTCGAAGCGGAACACGCGAAGATCGTCGGCGCCCGCGGCCAACGTCTGCCCGTCGGGTGTGATCGCCATGGAATAGATATGCCCGTGGTGCTTGAGCGCGGGTCCGGCCTGGACGTGTTCATCCTGCTTCGAATCAAGACGGAAGACGCGGATTGTGCCGTCGCGGCCGCCCGTGGCGAGGGTTTTCCCGTCGGGCGTGAGGGCCGCGGATAAGACCCAGTCGTCGTGCTCGATCGCGGACCCGGCCTGGACGTACTTGTTTTTGCCCGAGTCGAGGCGGAATACGCGGGCTTTCTTGTCCTCGCTGCCGGTGACGAGGGTCTGGCCGTCGGACGCAAGCGCGACGGCCGTGACCGAGTCGTCGTGCTCGATCTCGGGCCCGACCTGGACGTATTGGTTCCGGTCGTGGTCGAGGCGGAATACGCGGGCTTTGTTATCGAGGCTGCCCACGGCGAGAGTTTCCCCGTCGGGCGTGATCGCCGCGGAGTGGACCTCCGAGGTTGGAAAATCCTGCGGCAGCAGGGCCAGGGCGCGGCCCACATCGAGCGCTCGAAGCTCGGATTCCGGCTTCTCCTGCCAGGGCATGCGCGCCGATTGCGTCTCAAGCAGACGGCGCAGCGCGGCCAAGGCCTTGGCTTTCTCGGCGGGAGTCGCGGCGATGCCGAAGTCGGCCTGAGCCTGCGGCAGGGCCTGGGTCCAGGGCCGCTGCGGCGCGGTCACGGCAAAGACCGGGCCGGTCAGGTTTTGGAGCGGGATGGAGCGGTCGTCGAGCATGAGAGCCGCGGCGTCGTCCTGGACGATGAAGGGCGCCGAGGCATAGGCCTGCAGCCCCCCCTCGCCGCCGACCAGCAGAGTCCGGGCGTCGGGCGTGATCGCCGCGGCTATGACCAAACCGTCGTGCTTGAACGCGGGCCCGGCCTGGGCGTACTTGTTCCTGCCGGGGGCGAGGAGGAATACGCGGACTTTCTTGTCCGCGCTTCCCGTGACAAGGGTCCGGCCGTCGGGCGTGATCGCCGCCGAATAAACCGCGCCGTCCTGTTCCAGCGCGGGGCCGAGCTGGACATACCTTTCCGTATCGGCGTCGAAGCGGAAGACGCGGGCTTTCCCATCCTCGTTTCCGGTGACGAGGGTTTGGCCTTCGGGGGTGAGGGCGACGCAATAGACGATCCCGTCCTGTTCCAGCGCGGGGCCCGCCTGGACGTACTTGTTTCTCGTCGGGTCGAAGCGGAAGATGCGGGCTTTCTTGTCGCTGGAGCCCGTGGCGAGGGTTTGCCCGTCGGATGCGAGCGCCGCGCATTTGACCCCGCCCTCGTGCTCGAGCGCGGGTCCGGCCTGGATGTACCTGCCCGTCCTCTCATCGAGGCGGAAGACGCGGGCTTTGTTGTCGCGGCAGCCCGTCGCGAGCGTTTTCCCGTCGGGCGTGATCGCCACGGAGTATATCCAGTCTCCGTGTTCGAGCTCGGGCCCGGCCTGGATGTACCGGTTTTCGCCCGGGTAGAAACGGAAGATCCGGACTTTCTTGTCCTTGCCGCCCGTGACGAGGGTTTTCCCATCGGGCGTGAGCGCCGCGGACAAGACCCAGCCGCCGTGCTCGAGCGCGGGACCGGCCTGGACGTACTTGCCCTGCTTTGGGTCGAAGCGGAAGACGCGGGCTTTTCCGTCAAGGCTGCCCGCGACGAACGTTTGCCCGTCGGACGTGATCGCGACCGAACGCATCGACGCCGTCGGGAAATCCTGGGGCAGCAGGGCCAGGGCGCGGCCCACGTCGAGCGGACGCAGTTCGGAAGCAGGCTTCTCCTGCCAGGGCATTCGCGCGGACCCTGTTTCGATGATGCGGCGCAGCGAATCCAAGGCCTTGGCGCGGTCGGCGGGCGTTGCCGCGATGGCGAAGTCCGCCTGGGCCTGCGGCAGGGCCTGGGTCCAGGACTGCTCGGGTTTGACCGCGGCCTCGACGGGGCCCGCCAGTCCGCTGCGAGGCGCGCGGCGGCCGTCCATGAGAACGACCGAGGCGTCGTCCTGGACGATGAAGGGCCGCAGGGAGTAGACGCTCAGCGTTTTCCCGCCGCCGACGATCAAGGTCGCGGCGTCGGGCGTGATCGCCAGGGAGGAGATCCAATCGGAGTGTTCGGACGCAGAGCCGGCCGGAACGTACTGGTTCTGGCTTGCGTCGAAGCGGAAAACGCGGATTTTCTTCTCGCTGCCCGTGACGAGCGTTTTGCCGTCGCGTGCAAGCGCTATGGACCTGACGTGGTTGTCGTGCTCGAGCGAGGGACCGGCCTGGACGTACTTGTTCTGCTTTTGGTCGAAGCGGAAGATGCGGGCCTTCATCCCCTCCTCGCCCGTGGCGAGCGTGTTCCCGTCGGACGTGAGCGCCGCGGAGAAGACCATGCCGTCATGTTTGAGCGCCGGCCCCGCTTGAACGTATTTATTCTGCTGCGCGTCGAAGCGGAATACTCGGGCTTTGCCGTCGCGGCTGCCCAGCGCGATGGTTTTCGCGTCGGGCGTGAGCGCCGTTGCGAGTATCGGGCCGTCGCTTTTGAGCGCGGGGCCGATCTTGACGTACTTGTCCTGCTTCGGGTCGAAATGGAAGACGCTGACGCATGAGGCGTCGGTGCCCACCGCGAGGGTTTGTCCGTCGGGCGTGATCGCCGCCGAAGCGACCGCGCTGCCGTCCGTGATCGGATGCCCGGCCAGGACGTACTGGTCCTGCTTCGGGTCGAGACGGAAGACTCGGACTTTCGCATCGTCGAACCCGCTGCCCGTGACGAGCGCGCGGCCGTCGGACGTGAGCGCCACGGACTTGACCCAGCCGTCGTGTTGGAGCGCGGACCCGACCTCGACGTAGCGTCCTTGGTCCGGGGAGAAGCGGAATACGCGGGCGGTCCCGTTCTCGCTGCCGACGGCGAGGGTTTGCCCGTCAGGCGTGATCGCCGTGGAAATGATGTACGAGATCCCGAAGTCTTGCGGGAGCAGCGCCAAGGCCCGGCCCACGTCGAGGGGCGCAAGCTCGGAGGCCGGCTTCTCCTGCCAAGGGAGGTTCGCGGATTGCGTCTCGATGACGCGGCGCAGCGCAGCCAAGGCCTTGGCGCGCTCGTCCGGCGTCGCCGCGATGGAGAAGTCGGCCCGGGCCTGTTCAAAGGAGGAGAGCCCTTGCGCGAGGGCAGGCTGTCCTCGACCCAGCCGCAGGGAGCCGTAGCCTTGGACCATCAGATCGAGGCCTTTGGGGATCAGCGCGGCCAGGGCCTGGAAGCGCTGCGGCGCGGCCCAGGAGACGAGATTGTCCAAGGCGGCTGTTTCCAGCCGAAGAGCGAGCTCCTGCACTCCCAACCCCGCGTCCGCGGTCGCGAGCGCGGCGGCCGCCGCGGCCCTGAGAAAGCAGCGGAAGGAGGACTCGGAGAACGTTCCCGCGGGCGCGTTGGGCTCGGCCTCGCGCAGGCGCGCGTAGAGGCCGGCGGCCCAGCGGCTCATGAAGTCGGCCAGCTGCTCGGGCAATGCGGACAGGGCTTGGCCCAGCTCCTGGGCCGCGGAACGCGAGGCCCAGGCGTCGTCTTCCCCCTCGGCCAGTTCCACGAAGCGCGAGCGCTCCGCGGGCGACCAGGCCGGCGTCGAATCCCGGCGGCTGATGAAAAGGACCCGGGCGTTGGCGGGCATGGACATGGGCTTGCGGGCGC
The DNA here is from genome assembly GCA_041661185.1 of Elusimicrobiota bacterium. Classification (GTDB taxonomy): domain Bacteria; phylum Elusimicrobiota; class Elusimicrobia; order UBA1565; family UBA1565; genus JBAZUV01. Next base: position 19,725 of record JBAZUV010000020.1, on the reverse strand, counting down.
CCTTGGGATAGAGGAATCCGTCCTGCAGGAATTCGTTGAGGGCCACGACCTGCTCGGGCTTTATGTTGTGGGCGTTGTCGAAGACATAGACCACGGTCTTGTCCGGCGAGGCCTCGGCCTGCTCGATCATCCGGGCGAAGATGCCCGGGCCGAAGATCAGCCCCGTCCCGCTCTCCGAGGGCACGAGGCCGCCTTCCATCTGGAAGCGGTCGGTCTCCTCGGTGGCGTGGACCAGAGAGAGCTCGACCGAGGGATCCTGCGCGAGCAGGCGCAGCGCCTCGCGCGCGTCCGCGCCCGCCGGCAGGCGCAGATGGGTCGGGCGGGCCTTGGCCAGCAGCTGGTCGGCCAGAGCCGCTTGCGCCTTGAGCGGCGGCAAGGGCCCGATGACCGCGGACAGCTTTCGCCGCAGCGCCTCTATCTGCTTGGGGGCCGTCAGCCAGCCGCCCAAGTGCGCGGCGGCCGCTTCGCCCAGGGCGGCTTCCTCGCTTTTGCCCGCGGCCAAGCCCGCCAGCACGTCTTCGGCCATGCGCCGCAATTCGCGCATGGACAAGACCCGGCCGCCGGGGTCTTGCCAGGACTGCGTCAGGGAGGATGCCTCCCAGTAGATTTCGGCCAGCCGCTTTGCCAGCCGGCCGCGCAGGCCCGCGTCCGCCAAGCCCGGTCCCAGCACGCGGCCGCCGAAGGTCCAGTCGTGCTTGAGGAACATGTCGGCATCGCGGCGCAGGGTGTCGATCTCGCCGCGCTTGCGGGAGGCGCGCGCGCCCGCCGTGACCAAGGGCTCCGCGCTCAGGATCGGGACGCGCTCCTTGAGCACGTCGGGCAGGGCTCCGCGAGCGGCATATTCGCCTTCGGGGTTGGTGTCGACGACGATCAGCGTCCGGGGGTGGATGCGGATGACGGGCACGGGCAGTCCGGCCGGAACAGGCACCTCGGTGAGGGCTATCGTGCGGTAGCCTTGGGCGTCCGGCTCGGCCTGCGGGACCCGCATACCAGCGGGGAGTGCCGCATCCGATGTCTTTTGGGGCTCGGCCTCCGCGATCTGGCAGAGCCACCAGCCCAGGGCGGCTTTCTGGTCGTGGTCGAGCAGGGTGTTGAGCTCGCTCAAGGCCGCCACCCCGCCCTCTTCGAGCCTCTGCTTGAGGGGCGTCTCGCCGTGGAAGCGGAAGCGGCCCGCTTCGTCCTGCTCGAAGCCTCCGATAAGGTCGGAAAGCTGAGTGTCCTCGCTGACCGGGTTGGAGAAGAAAGGCCGCCCGCGCAGGCGCGCGTAGCCGCGGGCCGCGAAGGTCTTTCCCAGTCCCGTGGGTCCCTCCAGCCTCAGCAAGAGGCCGCCGCGCGCCTGGACTTGGGCCATCATGGCCAGCATGCGCACGGTCTGGAAGTCGAGGACGAGCCCGGTCTTCAGATAGATCTCGTCATGAAGGTTCTGCGGCGTGATCCCGGCGAACGCGTCGGAGAGCGGGATCTCGGCGCCGGGCAGCAGGAGGACGGGCCGGCCCTCGTCTTGGCGCAGGCCGATGGAATCCAAATAGTTGCCCGCATCGACGCCGTCGGGCCATTGAAGGCCGGGAGGGTCCCGGTAAGAAGGGATGGTCGGCAGAGTCCTGAGCGCGACGCGGTCGTAGAAGGAGTCATCCTCGATGTTGGCGTCCTTGCGGATCGTGAAGAGGAACTGCAGGTTGTCCGGGATGGGGAGCTGTCCCAGGACCGGGTGCGTGATCTCGCGGTCGGCCAGCGCCGACTGCAGCAGCGTGCGCACGCCGGGCTCAAGGGCCTCGACGTTCTTGATCAGGAGCAGGTGTTTGCGCGCGGGGCGGCCCTCAAGGCGCGCCTGCTCGCTTTCGGCCTGCGCCGCGCGGATGCGGCGCGTGAGCTCGCCCAGGCCGAAGGCGAGCCGGCCGTCTTCAAGGGGCACGTCGTGGCCCAAGAGCTGTCGGTCCTCGGTGAAGGGATGGCTGTAGAGTATTCCCAGGGACGCGCCGAGCGCTCGCGCCTGGCGGCGCAGGACGCCCATGAATTCCGCGTCGCTGCCGGGCGGTTCCTGGAACAAGGCGGAGTCGTTGGTCAGGAGCGCCCGTGCCGTGCGGCGTTCCAGCGTCGAATCTCCGACGGGGATGCCGAGCAGGCGCGACTCAAGGGATTCGCTTTGGATATGCGCCCACGCGTCCTCGTCGATGAACTCGGAGAACCGGCTCATGAGGCGGCGCGGCTCGTCCTGTTTCCCCCTCTTGAACAGGTTCCAGCCGGAGGCGGAGGAAAGGACGTCGCCGTAGAAGCTTTGCCCGGCCAGGATCAGCGCTTCGGCCAGGGGGCGGTCGCTGCCTTGGTCGCGCCGCCTTTGCGTCAGGCTCAAGACGGCTTTGGAGAAGCGTTCCTGGTCGCGCTGGGAGAAGAAGGCTTGGGCCAGTTCAGGGTGCTCGGCGAGGAGATCGCGCTTGAAGGCGGTCTGGGCGTGCACGAGACGCCGGAATTGCGGGAGCGTCAATCCCAGGGTCCGCAGCGCCTGGAGGGTCTCGGAGGAGAGCGGGGAGTCCGTTTCAGCGCTCTCGGCCTGCGCGGCCGATGGCGCCTGCGCCAGGAGAGAAGAAGCTTCATGGAGCAGGCTTGCGACGGAATCGGCCGGCTTCCCCAGACTGGGGATCGGCTGTCCGGCAGATCTTTGCGCGGCGCCGCTTTCAACGGCAAGGGCTTCTACGAGCGTCGCGCCTTTCAATTCTCCGGCGATGCGGCGCAAAAGCGAATCGATTTTCCGCTGCTGGGCCGCGGAGAGCTTGGAACGCGCCTCTGCATGGGCCGAGCGGACCGAGTTTTTCGCGTCCGGGGACAGGTAATCGCCCAAAGACGCCTGCAGCCTGTCGAGCTTGGCCGCGACTTCAGGCAGATCCGCTTGTCCGCGCTGCGCGGCGGCGGCGCAAACGATCAGGGCTTGCGCTTGCGCCTCCGCCATCGCCTTGGCCTGCACGATTGCGGATGCCGCATTCGCGGCGGAGGCGGTTTCCGGCGTCAGGCCTTGCGTCTCGAGACTCATCACCAGCGGGGCGAGGCCGGCGCGCGCGGCCGGGTCCGCGGGATCGGACTCCAAGGCAGGAAGGGCTTGGCGCAGGCCCATCGCGTCTCCCATGGGCTGGACAGCGAGAGCATGCAGAGCGTTCGCCCAGGCAGGGGACACTGTGCCGTACATCCCCGCGGCTGGAGCGCTTTGGGTTTGGGCCGCGGCCGGAGAGACGAGTGAAACAGCGGCCGTCGCTATAGTAAGGAAAAATATTAATACGAGGTCCGATTTTTTCACAGCATCCTTTGCTTAACTCCATAAGTATACGAATGGACGCCGCGCACAGGCAGGGTCGTTTGGAACCTTTAAGTTGGGAAATAGGCCTACGCGGATGTGGGCCCAACGGGTCTTTACACAGGCATCGTGCAGCATAGGGGAACGACGATCTCTCCCACGCGGACCTGCTGAGAGATTCCGGAAAGACTTTCGGTTCCGTAATCTTTCAGTTCGAAGGCGCCCTTGATAAAATCGACGGTTTCGGGCCCGGCCAATATCCGGCCCGGCTCGGCGAGTTCCTCCAAGCGTGAAGCGATGTTGACGGCGTCTCCGATGACGCTGTATTCCGTCCTCTCGGCGGTTCCCAGGCAGCCGGCGATCATCTCTCCCGTATTGATCCCTATCCCGACCCGCAGGGGGATCAGCCCTTTTTCCTGCCTCGATTGGGCCAGGGATTCTATCGCCTGCATGGCTTTGACGGCGGCCTTGGCCGCGGCAAGGGCGTGATGCTCCAACGGCGCCGGCGCGCCGAAAAGCGCCATGATGCCGTCGCCCATGAACTTGTTGAGTATTCCCCCCTCGGATTGGACGGCTTCGATGATGCAGGCGAAGATCTCATTGAGCGCGGCCACGGCTTCCCGCGGCGGGACCTTGCCTGCAAAGGGCGAAAAACCCCGCACATCCGCGAAGAGGACCGTCAAAACCCTCTGCTCGCCCTGGTCGCAGGCGCTGTGGGGGTTGGCCAGCACGAAGCGGGCCACTTCCGGAGTGACGAACTGGCCGAAGGTGTCGCGCACGCGTTCTACCGTTGAGAGGTCGGCATACGCCCGATCCAGCTCGGTACGGAGCGCCTTTTCCCGGCTGAGCTCTTTGGAAAGCGCGCGCTTGTCCAGGCAGCGGCGGATGGCGTGGCGCAAGGTCTCTTCGCTGAACGGCTTGACCAGGTAATCGTAGGCGCCGTCCCGCAAGGCCTGGATGGTGGTCTCAAGCTCGGGGTTTCCCGTCATGATGATGACGTCCGAACTCGCGCTGGAGCGCACTCGACGGGTGAGCTCATTGCCGTCGACGGAGCCGGGCATGCTCAGGTCCGTAAGGACGATGTCGAAGTTCTCCGATAAGCGCAATAGGGCTTCGTCTCCCGTGCCCGCCTCCGCGATCTCATGGCCGGTGGCGCCGAGAAAACGGGCGCAGATATGCCGCAGACGCGGATCATCATCGACGATCAGGATCTTCGAAAAGAATCGGCCGGTCATGGGAACCTTCTTCGCCGCGTCATATCCCGGGCCGCGGCGCTTGCGCATCGGGCAGGGCCAGGGTGAACTCGCTTCCTTTCCCATCCTCGCTCTTCACCGAGATGCCGCCCCCGTGAGCCTCCATGATGCGCCGCACGATGGCCAGGCCAAGCCCCAGGCCGCCCACCCGGCGGGTCAGGTACTCGGCCGCCTGGTAGAACCCGTCGGTGAGCCTGGGGAGTTTCTCCATGGGGATGCCGATCCCCGTGTCCCGAAACGAGATGCGCGCTTCCCGCGCGTCGACCTCCCCGCGCACGGTGATGCTTCCTCCCGGGCGGTTGAAATAGACGGCATTGAGCAGCAGATGCTTCAAGGCGGTCTCCAAAAGCGCGGGGTCCGCCTGCATGGGCGGGAACGGATTGCTGAAGGAAACCTCGACCTTGAGCTCTTTCTCCTCCCATAGAGGGCGGTAGCGTTCCACGAGCTTGGCGATCAACTCCGGCGCGCGCACGGCCGAGCGCTTGAGCTGAGGATCCTGGGAGCACAGCTGAGAATAGAGGGACAGCTCCTCGAGCAGTTCCCGCAGCCGGTCGAGCTTCGCGTGCATCATGTCCCGGAATCTCTTGCGCTCCTCGGGGGAGATCGATTCGTTCTCGGCGGCCCCAAAGGCCATGAGCACGATGGTCAGCGGCGTGCGCAATTCGTGGTCGAGCCGGCTCAGGAATGCGTCCTTGAGGTGTTCGAGCTTCTGCAGTTCCGCGTACGCCGCCTCCAGCTCCCGGCGCAGGGTCTTCTCTTGGTCAAGTTCCGTGGAGAGACGGCGCTTTTCGAGACAGCGAGACACCACCTCCTCCAGTATCAGGGGCGTGAAGGGCTTGGGAAGGTAATCGTAGGCGCCCTTCTTGAAAGTGGCGACGGCGTTTTCCAAGGAGGGATAGGCGGTCATGATGATGACGTCGGTCGAAGGGGAGCGGGATTTGACCTCCCAGCAGAGGCGCACCCCGTCCACTTTCCCGGGCATGGAAACGTCCGTCAAGACCAAATCGAAGCCTTCTGCATCGAGCATGGCCAGGGCGGCCTCGCCGCTTTCCGCGCTTTCGACCTTGCAGCCCAGGCCGCGCAGTATCCGGACGCAGACGTCGCGCACGAGCCGCTCATCGTCGGCGACCAGTATCCGGACCGCTGGAAACTGCGGCGAAGGGCGCATCGCCTTCCCGCTTTCCGCGCCTATTTCCGCGACAGCCATGCTGTTCATGACCATAGTGTGGCAGTCGGAGCTGACGCGAAGGTTGCGGCCTGCTTAAGCGCCCCTTGCTTCGGATGAGCTTGAAAGCCAATGCCGGGTTAAGCCGCGGGTCAGGAGGTCGCAATGTTCAGGGGCTAGACTATCGGCATGGAAGAGCTAAGGAGGACGACGGCAAAGAGTCGGCCTTGGGAGCATCGCGGTCGCGGCGGCTGCCGGGTCCGTGCCCTGGGTCTTTTGTCCGCCGCCTTCTTTCTTTGCGGCGCGGCTTGGGCCGGGGGCTTCGAAAGCCTGGCAAAGGATCTCTCCCGCGCGGCCCGGGGCTCGGGGATCATCCGGGTCGCGGTGATCCCTTTTGAACCGACCGACGGCAGCAGCACCGCCGAAGGCTGGAACATCTCCGAAAAGCTCATCACCCAGATCGTGCGCCAGGGCCGCCTTCAAGCCGTGGAACGCTCCTTCCTGAGCAAGCTGCAGGAGGAGCATTCTCTTGGACGCAGCGGCATCCTCGATGCCTCCACGCTGAGGGCGGTCGGCAAGGTCTTCGGCGTCGACGGCGTGATCACCGGAAGCTTCGTCACGATGGGCTCCGAGGCGCTCTTGAACGCGCGGTTCATCGATATCGAGACCGGAGTGGTCCTGGCGGCCAAGGAATGCAAGGTGGACCGGGAATGGACAGACCCATTCGGCTACCGGACGGAGGCCGTTGAGTCCGCGGAAGAATCCTTCGATGTCCCGATCCCCGCGCGCGCTCCCCCTCCGCATAGCCAAGACCGGCTTGCGGCGGAAAGAGGACTCCAGGATGCTCCGTCGGATGACGGCTGCGCGAACGCCGCCGAGCGCGTGGACCGGATGGAGAATTCGATACTCGATCTTAAAGCCCGCTACTGGGCCTTGCGGCTGCGCTGGGGAGCGTCCTTGAGCGCGTCGCAGGCCTTTCCCGGCGCGGATATTTCGGACTTGGAGCTTCGCCAGATGCTCTACGACCGCATGCGCGACTGGTATGCGCAAAGCCGCATCCCGGAACTCAGTCCCGGAGAACTGCACCGATTGGCGACCCAGGAGCGGCGCGCGCGGCTGCTGCACTCGGGCTGCCTCAAGCAAGAAGACGGCTGATCGTTCGGATGTCCGTCCTACGGAGTTTCCCCTTTCCTATCTGCGTACTATTACTAATTGCCCCGACAGCGTCATAGGGGCATATTATGGGGCGAGACGTTCCTTCGCGCAGTTCAGCGGAAAGGAGAGATGGGATGACGCCGAAAGTCTTGGTCGTCGACGACAACCGGGATATCCTGGGGATAATCAAGCAGTATCTGATCGACGGCGGGATGTCCTGCGTGGTCACGGACAGCGGGTCCGAGGCGCTCATGCTGGTCCGGGAGTGCCGTCCCGACATCATCCTCGTCGACGCGGAGATGCCGGGCCTCAACGGCGATGCGGTCTGCCGGGTCTTGAAGAAAGATGCCTCGACCAAGGGCATCCCGATCATCATCATCTCCGGCGCCCGCATCGAGGAGAAGGAGATCCTGGCGGGCTTTCAGGGCGGCGCGGACGACTATGTGCTCAAGCCTTTCTCCCTGCCGGTGCTCATGGCGCGCATCCAGGCCGTGCTGCGGCGCTACCGGAACTCGGCGCAGGCCGAAGAGAAGCTCAAGCGCTTCGGCTTGGTGCTCGACCCGGCCGGACGCACCGTCAAGATCGACGGGAAGGACGTATCCATGACCCGCAAGGAATTCGACCTGCTCACCATCCTTCTCAGCCGGTCCGATCGGGCCTTGAGCATCCAGTACCTGCTGGAGACCGTCTGGGGCTACGATCCGGCAGACTACAACGACCCGGGCACGGTCGAGGTCCACGTCTGCCACCTGCGCAAAAAACTGGGTCCCAAGCTTGCCAAGCATCTCGTCTCCGTCATGGGCCATGGCTATAAATTCCAAGGCTGAACCCTGTCTCGCCGCCCCTGCGATGGGAGCCGGCCCGGCTTCAGGCAAGGGACTGGAAGAACGGCTGATCCGGCTCAGCAAGTGCCTGGCTTCCTTGAAGGTGGACTACGGGATCAACGTCAACCTCCTCACCGCGGCCTGCGGCGAACTCTTGGGAGCCGACTGCGCCGTTTACAGCCGGCGCGATCACGATCTTCTCTGCGCTTACGGGCAGTGGCATACCTCGGCGGATTTCTCCTCCACTGGCGATGCCGCCGGGCAGAGCTGCACCGACGTCATCGCGCGCGACGAAGACGAACCCGCCTATATAGAGGATCTCCTCGATACCCCCTACGCGCAGAGCGATCCGAACGTGCGCCGGTACGGACTGCGGACCTATCTCGGGCAAGTCGTCCGCTGCGACGGCAAGGCCGTGGGCTCGCTTTGCGCCCTGTTCAATCATCCCGTCAAAATGTCGACGGATGAAAAGAACATCCTCAAGATCCTGGCCGCGGCCATGGGCGCGGAAGAGGATCGCTCCGAGAGGACGAAGGAACTGTGGTCGGCCGAGGAGCGCTTCCGGAGCCTCTTTGAATCCTCCCGCGACGCCATCATGACCCTGGAGCCTCCGTCGTGGGCGCTGACCGCGGGCAATCCCGCGGCCATGTCCCTGTTCCGGGCGAAGGATATGGAGGAATTCCGCTCTCATGGGTTCGCGGAGCTCTCGCCCGAGCGCCAGTCCGACGGGTGCGCATCCGCCGGGAAGATCCGGGAGATCATCGAGTCCGCCATGCTCGAAGGATCCCGTTTCTTCGAGTGGACGCACAAGCGGCTCGACGGCACGGAGTTCTTCGCCGACGTGCTCCTGACCCGGGTGGAGTCGGCCGGGAAGACGTTCCTGCAGGCCACGGTCCGGGACATCACCGAGCGCAATCGGAATGCGCAGACGGTGCGCGTTTCGGAGGTCCGCTATCGGCGGCTTTTTGAGGCGGCGCAGGACGGCATCCTCATCCTCGACGCCGAGGACGGCGATATCGTCGACGCCAATCAGTTCCTCGCCGATCTCTTGGGCATGGAGCGGGAGAAATTCATCGGGAAGAAGGTGTGGGAGATCGGGACGTTCAAGGACATCGTCGCCAATAAGGCGAAGTTCGAGGAACTCCAGAGTTTCGGCTATGTCCGCTACGCGAATCTGCCTCTGCAGACCGTCAACGGCCGGCAGGTCGAAGTGGAGTTCGTCAGCAACGTCTATTTGGTCGATCAGCGCAAGGTGATCCAGTGCAATATCCGCGACAACACCGAGCGCGAGCAGGCGCAAGTCGAGCGCAAGAAACTGCAGTCGCAGCTTGCCCAGGCGCAGAAGATGGAGGTCGTGGGCCGCCTGGCCGGAGGCGTGGCCCATGATTTCAACAATCTCCTGACCGTGATCCTCGGCAACTGCAGCTTCCTTTTGAACGACATCCCCAAGAACGACCCCAGGCACGAGGACGTGGAGCAGATCCGCAGCACCGGCGAGCGCGCCGCCAATCTCACGCGCCAGCTCCTGGCCTTCAGCCGCAAGCAGATCATGCAGCCGCAGGTGCTCGACCTCAACGCCGGGCTCTCGGACATGGAGAAGCTGCTCCGGCGCCTCATCGGCGAGGACATCCGCCCGAGCTTCGTGCGCGCCAAGGACTTGGCCCTGGTCAAGATGGATCCCGGGCAGGTGGAGCAGGTCATCATGAACCTGGCGATCAATGCGCGCGACGCCATGCCTAAAGGCGGAGAGCTGTCCATCGAGACGAAGAACATCGACGTCGCGGTCATTACGCCCCTCGACCATGACGCGGCGATGCCGCCGGGCCGCTATGTCCTCCTGACGGTGCGCGACACCGGCACCGGCATGGACGCCGCGGCCCTGGGGCATATCTTCGAGCCTTTCTTCACGACTAAAGAGCTCGGCATGGGCACGGGTCTCGGCCTGGCCACGGTCTACGGCATCATCAAGCAGAGCGATGGGTTCATCGACGTCCAGAGCGAACCTGGACGGGGCACGACATTCAAGGTATTCCTGCCGGCTGTCGCGGCTGCGCTGCCGGAGGGAAAAGCAGGCGAAAAAGGAGCTCAAGCGAAACCGCCGGCGGAAAAGAGCCGCCGCACGCTCCTGCTGGTCGAAGACGACGCGGCCGTGCGGCGCATCGCCTGCAGGATACTCAAGGGCTCGGGTTATACGGTCTTGGAGGCGGGGTCCGCACGGGAGGCTCTGGCGCACGCTGATGAGGATTTCGACCTGGTCTTGTCGGATATCGTCCTGCCGGATATGTCCGGAGTGGCGCTTTTTGCCAAGCTGAAAAAAGGCAGGCCGATCCCAGCCATCTACATGTCCGGCTACACCGACAATCCGGACATCCGCAGCGTCTTGGCGCAGTCCGGGAACCGTTTCCTGCAGAAGCCGTTCACGGCCGAGGCCTTGCGCAATAAAGTGCGCGAAGTCCTGACGTAACCTTGAAAGCAAAGCGGTTCGATCCCCGTGACTGGCAGTTTGAAAACAGGACACCCCCTGAACGACGGGGGTGTCCTGTTTTTAAACTGGTGGACCTGTGCGGGATCGAACCGCAGGGTCGATGCGGGGCTTCGCCCCCAAGACGTTGGGCATCGGCCCTTTTCTTTATTGTCGGTCTGCGGTCCGCTCCCGCTGTGTGCATGCTTGAAAGCAGAGCGCCCCCAAAACAGCGGGGGCGCTTGCTTTCAAATGGTGGACCTGTGCGGGATCGAACCGCAGACCTCCTGCATGCCATGCAGGCGCTCTCCCAGCTGAGCTACAGGCCCGTAGACACATTATACTACAACTGAGTATGCAAGTGCGCTTTTGGGTGCGCTGAATGAAAGTGGGTAGGAAAACGGGGCGATTTGCTATTTCTTGTCACCCCGGCGAAAGCCGGGGCCCAGGAAATGGACGTTTCCCTGGATTCCGGCTTCCGCCGGAATGACGGGACAGAAGGCGGCACCCACAAATTTTCAGCGCACCCGCGCTTTTCCTCTGCGTGAAGACCGACGCATCGCAAGTGCCGGCGGAGCCGGCGAGCGAGCACAGAGGCCGCGCGCGTCACGCGCGGCCGTACCCGCCCCCCGTTGACCCGCGCCGCCCCGGCGAACGGCCACGTCTACCGCTGGATCCCGGGTCAAGCCCGGGATGACGGATACTAAAGAAGCGCCCCCGGAGTCAGGGGCGCTTCTTTGTCGGATCGTTCGGCGAGGCTATTGTTTCGGGAGGGCGATCACGCCGCTGTCCATCTTCACCTGCGTCTCTTTGCGGGCGCGCAGGATCTGGAACTCGGCCGTCTTGTAGAGCTGGTCGCGCGTGAGGATGTTGCGCGCATGGCCCTGCTCGACGGCTTTCAGGCCCACGGCCACGGCTTCCCGGATGAAGACCTCGGTCTCGCTCATCTTTGGGATGATGTAGTCCTCGCTGAGGCCCTTGTCCTCGGCGCACTTGGCGAGTTCCCGGGCGGCCGCGATGCACATCTCATCGGTGATCGTGCTTGCGCGCACGTCCAGCGTGCCGCGGAAGATGCCCGGAAATCCCAGGGAGTTGTTGACCTGGTTCGGGAAGTCCGAGCGGCCGGTCCCCACGACGCGGGCGCCGACCTCTTTGGCGTCCCAGGGCCACATCTCCGGGATGGGATTGGCCGTGGCGAACACGATGGAATCCTTGGCCATCTCAGCCACCCACTCCTTCTTGATCGTGTCCGGTCCGGGCGTGGAGGCCGCGGAGAGCACGTCCGCGCCGCGCAGGGCCTCGGCGATGCCGCCGCGCAGGTCGTCCTTGTTGGTGATCTGGCACATGCGCCATTTGTCCTTGTGAGTCTCCTTCAAGTCCGTGCGGCCCTTGTGGAGAGTCCCCTTGGAGTCCACGTAGATCAGGTTGCCCGGCTTGGCGCCCGCGGCCATGTAGAGCGTGCCGATGCGGATGTTGGCCGCGCCCGCGCCCACGAGGGTGATCTTCACATCCTCGATGCGTTTCCCGACGATCTTGAGCGCGTTGATGAGCCCGCTCAGGCAGACCGTGGCCGTTCCCTGCTGGTCGTCGTGCCAGACCGGGATCTTGCAGCGCTTTCGCAGCTCCTCAAGGATGTAGAAGCACTTGGGCTGGGCGATGTCTTCCAGATTGATGCCGCCGAAGGAGGGCTGCAGGACCTCCACCGTGCGGATGATCTCGTCGGGGTCCTTGGTGTCGAGGCAGATGGGGAAGGCGTCCACTCCGCCCAGGTATTTGAAGAGCAGTCCCTTTCCTTCCATGACCGGCAGGCCCGCCTCGGGCCCGATGTCGCCCAAGCCCAGCACGCGGGTGCCGTCGGAGACCACGGCCACCATGTTGCCCTTATTGGTGTGCTCGTAGACCTTCTCGGGGTTCTTGTGGATGTCCATGCAGGACGCGGCCACTCCCGGGGTGTACCATATCGCGAAGTCGTCGAAGTCCCGCACGCAGCACTTAGGCGAGACTTCCACCTTGCCGCGGTAGAAGGGATGCAGGATCATGGCGTCCTTGGCCGGCTGATAGGCCTTGGCCAGGAGCTCTTCTTTCGTGAATTTTTTCATGGGCGCGGCGGTTTTTTTGATCATGTCGTTCTCCTTCGTTATCCGCGATTGTAGGAAATTTTATAACGCTATCGTTGTAATGGTATCATAGACAATATGGGTGAAACTTCTCCGGGGAAGTTCAAGCCTAACCCGGCCCTGCCGCGCCGCACAGGCGCAGAGCAGCCGCCCTCCGAGCGCGTCCGGAACTTCTCGGAAGTGGCCCTGGGCCTGAGCGCCGAGGACGCCGCCTCGGAGGCTTCGCGCTGCCTCCAGTGCAAGAACGCTCCCTGCATCGCCGCCTGTCCCGTCAACATCGACATTCCTTCCTTTATAGCCCGCCTGCGCGCGGGCGATCCGGCGTCGGCGGCCGCCAAGATCATGGAGTCGAGCCTTCTTCCGGCCATCTGCGGCCGCGTCTGCCCGCAGGAGACCTACTGCGAGAACGCCTGCGTGCTCAACAAGCCCGGCCGCTTCAAGCCCGTGGCCATCGGCCGATTAGAGCGCTTTGCCGCTGATGAGGCGCGGCGCTTGAAGACCCTGCAGGCGCCTAAACCGGCGGCGGCCACCGGCCGCAAGATCGCCTGCGTGGGCTCGGGCCCCGCCTCGCTTTCCGCGGCCGCGGAATTGCGGCGCCGCGGCCACGAGGTCGCGGTCTACGAGGCCCTGCACGAGTTCGGCGGGGTGCTCCGCTACGGCATCCCCTCCTTCCGCCTTCCCCGCGAGATCATCCGCGCCGAGGTCGAGACCCTGCGCGAGATGGGCGTGCGCTTCATCGCGGACGTGCTGGTGGGCAGGACTCTGACGGTTTCGGAGCTCCTGCAGGCATACGATCTCGTGTTCGTGGGCTCCGGCGCCGGGCTTCCGACCATGATGGACGTCCCGGGAGAGAATCTTGTGGGCGTCTACAGCGCCAACGAGTTCCTCACCCGCGTGAACCTCATGCGCGCGGACCGCTTCCCCCTTTCGGACACGCCGGTCTACGTGGGCCGCCGCGTCCTGGTCGTGGGCGGCGGCAACTCCGCCATGGACGCGGCGCGCTGCGCCATGCGCCTGGGGCCCGAGAGCGTGAGCATCCTCTACCGGCGCTCGCGCGTCGAGATGCCGGCCCGCGCCGAGGAGATCGATCACGCGCAGGAAGAAGGAGTCCGCTTCGAGTTCCTCTGCGCTCCGGTCTCCTTGGAAGGCGACGAGCAGGGGCGCCTGGTGCGCGCCCGCTGCGTGCGCATGCGCCTGGGCGAACCGGACGCCGGCGGCCGCCGCAGGCCCGAGACGATCCCCGGCTCCGAGTTCGTCGTGGAAGCCGAGAGCCTGATCACGGCCATCGGCCAGAGTCCCAACCCCATCATCCAGCAGACCACGCCCGGGCTGACGGTGCAAAAGCGCGGCACTCTCCAGGCTTGCGAGGACGGCCGCACCTCCGTGGGCCGCATCTATGCCGGCGGCGACGTGGTGCGCGGCGGAGCCACGGTGCTCCTGGCCATGAAGGACGGCAAGACCGCGGCCGCGGCCATGGACCGTTTGCTGCGGGAGGGATGATGGATCAGGCCTCCGACTATCTCATCGTGCGCAAGGAAGCGCTGGCAAAGACCGTGTCCCGGTTCACGATCCGGGCGCCGCGGGTCGCGGCCAAGGCTCGCGCCGGACAGTTCGTGATGCTGCGCGCCAGAGAGGACGGTGAGCGCATCCCCGTCACCTTGGCCGACTGGGACGCGAAGGCGGGGACGGTGACCATCATCGTCCAGGCCGTGGGCAAGACCACGAGCCTCATCAATGCCCTGCCCCAGGGCGGGCGCTTCCTGACCGTGGCCGGTCCCTTGGGCATTCCCGTGGACGCGCGGCGCTACGGGACCGTGGCCTGCGTGGGCGGCGGAGTCGGCATCGCCGAGGTCTATCCCATCGCCAAGGCCCTGCAGGCCGAGGGCAACCGCGTGCTCTGCGTGCTGGGCGCGCGGACCCAGGAACTCCTCATCCTCGAGCAGGAGATGCGCGCGCTCTGTCCCGAGACCTTTATCGTCACCGATGACGGCTCCTATGGAGAGAAGGGCTTGGTCACGGACGCTTTGGCGCGCGTCCATGAGCGCGGCGAGCGGCTCGACGCCGTGTTCGTCATCGGCCCCATCCCCATGATGCGCGCCGTGGCCGAGCAGACTCGGCCCTGGGGCACTCCCACCTTCGCGAGCCTCAATCCCGTGATGGTGGATGCCACGGGCATGTGCGGAGGCTGCCGGGTGGAAGTCGGAGGCCGATCCAAGTTCGCCTGCGTCGACGGCCCCCTCTTCGACGCGCACCAGGTCAATTTCATGCTCCTGCAATTGCGCGCCGCGGCTTACCGGGGTCAGGAGAAGGACTCCTTCGAGCAGTGGAAGAAGGAGAGCGGCCACGCCTGCCGTTTGAACGATCCTTCCTGATGCGGACCTACGAGTTCGTCTGCGCCCGCTGCGGCAAGGACGTCCGGGAGACCGCGCAGAATTTCGAGGTCTGTCCGGAGCATTGCGCCGCCTGCCGCATCCTGATCCAGAACAGCGTTCAGCGCCCAAGCCCCCCCCGGAAGGCCGCGGTCCCCAAGCGCAGGGGCGCCTCGCGCCTGCTTCCCTCCTGCCGGACTTGCCGGGGCTGCGGAAAGGTCTCGGGAGAGCTTTGTCCCTCGTGCCAGGGCTCGGGAGTGCAGGCGCGATGAGGGCCCGTTCGAATCCGATCCCGCGGGTTCAGTCCTCCCGCGCCATGGGAGTGCTCGAGGCGCTCCTCGGCATTCCCACGGCTCCGTATTTCGAACATGCCGTGCGCGCTTTCCTGCGCAAGTCGCTCGAAGCCGACGGCATCCCGTGCACGCTCGATAAGCACGGCAACATGAGCGCGCATTACCGCCGGGGCAAGGCCCGGCCCATCGCTTTCACCGCGCACATGGATCATCCCGGTTTCGAGCTGCTTTCCGTGCAGGGAGAGACCGGGCAGGCGCGCTGGAACGGCCAGATGCCGGTCTTCGATCTTCGCGGGACCAAGCTCGCGCTCTGGAGTCCTGGAGAGGCGCCGGCGCGCCGCGGAACCGCCGAGGTGCTCAAGGGCGACGGCCGCTCCCCAGGCCCTGGGACCGAGCAGATATTCCTTCGCGTGCCTGCATCCGCCCGTGCCGGAGATTTCGGGCATGCGGACCTGCCGGGCTTCGAACTGAGAGGAGAACTCATCGCCTCCAAGGCGCTCGACGATCTGGCCGGCTGCGCCGCGATCGTTTCCTGCCTGCTCCACCTGGCTCGCCATCGCCTGCCCGGCGACGTCCAGGCCGTATTCACGCGCGCCGAGGAGACGGGATTCAAGGGCGCCTTGGCCGCGTGCAGGTCCCGGCTCATCTCGCGCAAGCGGCCGGTCGTGGTCTTGGAGTGCAGCAAGGTCATCGCCGGGGTGGAGCAGGGCGCCGGTCCCGTCATCCGCGTGGGCGACCGCCTCAGCGTCTTCGATGCCGAACTCGTCGCGGCCGCGCTCGCGCGCGCGCGGGAACTCGAGAAGGAGCTCGGGATTCGCCGGCAGCGAAAACTTCTGGACGGCGGCGCCTGCGAGGCCTCGGCTTTCTGCGCCGAAGGCTATCGCTCGTTCTGTCTGGCCCTGCCCTTGGGCAACTATCACAACACCGGCGCCGAAGGCGTCTCCTGCGAGAACATCGACCGCCGCGATTTCCTCGGCCTCGTGGAGCTCCTCTCTGCGTGTTCCGTGCGAGGCCTCGATCCCTCCGCCGAGCGCCGTCGTTCGCGCGCGGCCATGCGAGCTCGCCTCACCCGCGAAGACCTCTCCCGCCTTTCCTCCTCTCGATAACGATCCCTGGCTTCCGGCTTCCGCCGGAATGACTGGAACAAGGTCGTCACTCCGGGCTTGACCCGGAGCCCAGGAACGAAGAGAGCCGATCCTTTTCAGGACCGGCTCTCTTCGTCGTCTAAGTTTGCGCGGGGTGTGGGAATCCGTTGAACCCGTACACAATCCCGTACACACTTCTCACTTCTCAGACGATACAAACTTGCGCGGGGTGGGACTTGAACCCACACGCCTTTCGGCATACGCCCCTCAAACGTACGCGTCTGCCAGTTCCGCCACCCGCGCGTCTATCACGAACAGCTGCTTCTTTTGCGAACAGCTGCGGCTGCTACTTCTTCGCAGGTTCCGGCGAGGGGGCCGGAGTCTGCGTCGGCTGCGCTTTCGGCGTCGCGGCGTCCTGCGGCTGGGCCGCGGGCGCCGTCTGCGAGGCCAGCGGCACCTCGTATTTGTTGCGCGTCACGCTCTGATTGCCCGCGCGGCCCGAGAGCAGCGTGAGCATGAGCGAGGTCACCGCGAACGTCCCGGCCAAGACCGCCGTGAACTTCTTGAGGAAGCTCGAGCCGGAAGGCGTCGCGAAGACCGCGTCGCCGCTGCTGCCGAATACGGCCAGTCCCGCACCGCGGCCTGCTTGGAGCAGGACGATGAGGATGAGCAGCAGGCAGACGCCGATATGAACCGACAGAAGGAAGCCGTACATGTGGACTGATTATACCAGATTCAACCGCGCAAGGGCTACTTCTGATTCTGCGCCAGCGCCGCGAGTCCGGGAAGGACCTTCCCCTCCAGAAGCTCCAGGCTTGCGCCGCCGCCGGTCGAACAGTGGGACATCTTTCCGGCGAGCCCGGCCTGCGAGAGCACGGCCAGGCTGTCGCCGCCGCCCACGATGGTCGTGGCGCCGTTCTGCGTCGCCTCGGCCATCGCCTGCGCGACGGCCATGCTGCCCTTGGCAAAGGGCTTCATCTCGAAGATGCCCATGGGACCGTTCCAGAAGATGGTCTTGGCGGCCTTGATCTTCTCCGTGAAGATCTCGATGCTGCGCGGACCGATGTCCACGCCGATCCAGCCCTCGGGGACCGCCATGCCCTGGCTGATCTGCGAGGGCGCGTCCTCCTTGATCTCCTGGACGGCCAGATGGTCCGCGGGGAGAAGGAGTTCCACGTTCTTGGAGTAGGCCTTTTCGATGATCTTCTGAGCGTCCGGCACGCGCTCCTGTTCCAGAAGCGATTTGCCGATGCACACGCCCTGGGAGTTCAGGAAGGTGTAGGACATCCCGCCGCCGATGAGCATCCCGTCGACGCGGTCGAGCAGGCGCAAGGTCACCGCGAGCTTGTCGGAGACCTTGGCGCCTCCCAGGATGGCCAAGAACGGGCGCTGGGGATTTCCGATGACGCGGTCCAGGAACTCCAATTCTTTCTGCACGAGCAGGCCGATGCAGCCGGGCAGGAACTTCGTGACCGCGGAGGTGGAGGCATGGGCGCGGTGGATGGCGCCGAAAGCTTCCTGGATGAAGATGTCCCCGTGCTTGGCCAATTGCTTGGCGAAGGTTTCGTCGTTCTTCTCTTCCTCCGGATGATAGCGCAGGTTCTCAAGGAGGGCGATCTCTCCGGGCTGCAATGCGGCGACGACCTTGTCGGCTTCCGGGCCCACGCAGTCGGATGCGAAATGGACCTTCACTCCCGCGAGCTTTTCGAGCACCGCGACGACCGGCTTGAGCGAGTATTTGGGTTCCGGCTTGCCCTTGGGGCGTCCCAGATGAGCCACCAGCACGATCTTGGCCTTGGCCGCGAGGAGATGCTTGAGCGTGGGAAGGGTCTCCTTGACGCGGGTGTCGTCGGCGACCTTTCCGTCCTTGAGCGGGACGTTGTAGTCCACGCGCGCGAGGACGCGCTTGTTCTGGACGTCGATCTCCTGCAGTCGCTTCACCTTCAGGGCTTTCTCTTGCATGGTCTCGCTTCTCCTACGGAAGGGGTTCGAGCGATGCCTCGGCGGCGGGGAGTCCCCCCGCCGCCGAGGCGCGCACGGTCCGGCTCAGGCGTTGGACGCGACCTTGAGCTTCGAGGCGACGAGCACGGCCAGGTCGATGACGCGCATCGAATAGCCCCACTCGTTGTCGTACCAGCCGAACGCCTTGATGAGGTTGTCCTTGACGTCGGTGAGCGAGGAGTCGAAGATGGACGAGGACGGGTCTCCCGTGAAGTCCTTGGAGACCAGCGGCAGGTCCAGGTAGCGGAGATAGCCCTTGAGCTTTCCGGAGGCCGCGGCGCTCTTGAAGAGCGCATTGACCGCGTCCTTGTCCTTGGGCGGATTGGCCACGACCACCGCGAGGTCCACGAGCGAGACGTCCGGGGTCGGCACGCGCACGGCGATGCCGCCGAGCTTTCCTTTAAGCTCCGGGATGACCAGGCCGATGGCCTTGGCCGCGCCCGTGGAGCTGGGGATCATGCTCAAAGACGCCGCGCGCGCGCGGCGCAGGTCCTTGTGCGCGAAGTCCAGGACTTTCTGGTCGTTGGTGAAGGCATGGATCGTGGTCATGGACCCGGCGAGGATCTTGTAGTTGTCGTTGATCAGCTTGGCGATGGGCGCCAGGCAGTTGGTGGTGCAGGAGGCGTTCGAGAGGATGTGGTGCTTGGCCGGATCGTACTTGTCGTCGTTGATGCCCATGCAGATGGTGAGGTCCTCTCCCTTGGCCGGGGCGGAGATGATGACCTTTTTGGCGCCGGCGGTGATGTGCGCCTTGGCCTTCTCGGCTTCGGTGTACTTGCCGGTGGACTCGATGACGATGTCGACTCCCATCCTCTTCCAAGGAAGGTTCGCCGGGTCTTTCTCGGCCGTGACTTCCAGGCGCTTGCCGTCGATGATGATGGCGTTGCCCTGGGCCTCGACGGTCCCGGGATAGACGCCGAAGGTGGAATCGTACTTGAAGAGATGGGCGTTGGTGACCGCGTCGGTCAGGTCGTTGACCGCGACGAATTGAAGGTGCGGGTTATTGATGCCTGCCCGGATGACCAGCCGTCCGATGCGTCCGAATCCATTGACTCCGACTTTGATCGTCATGATAAGAAGCGCCTCCTAGGTTCCGAGGGCTTGAATGCCCTTGGACACGCTATTTTACAAAATTCGAGCCCGCGCGTGTCCAATCTACAGAGGCGGTCGCATTCTGCGACCCCCTCTGGGACCATTCCTATTATTGAGGTAAGCCGTATCTCGTGCGCCGGTGTGAGAGGGTTCAGGGTCCGCGGGGCCGCAGCGCCTTTCCGTGCGGCGCTGCTTTATCCTCGCCCGATCGGTGCGCGCGATCGGTCTGCGGACACCCCTCGAACCCTGAACCCTCTCCCCCCGCCGCCGTAGTCCGTCCCCTATATAGTGGATAGAACGCAGTCTGGTACAAAGCTGGAACTTTTTTCAAGGTCGATCGTATTCTAGGGGATGACACTTCCGATCGAGCATGAAGGGATTGAGCGGCGAATCCTGATGATCAGGGGTCTCCGGGTCATGTTGGATGTTGACTTGGCGCGGGTCTATGGGGTTTCAACGAAACGTCTAAATGAGCAGGTCAAAAGGAATCGTAGGCGGTTCCCTGATAATGACGAGTACCGAATTATGCCGAGGGCCGCGCCAAGCGCAAGCCCACCTACTCGGGGGCACGTCGCCTCTTCTGTTACACTCTCGGCATAATTTGGGAGTCTTCTCTGACCGGCCGAA
>JBAZUV010000019.1:0-94382 GCA_041661185.1 Elusimicrobiota bacterium | reverse complement strand
TGAGGTTCTTCTCGCGCGTGTGCTCGGTCATGGACGCCAGCCAGAGAGTATTGCCGGTCAGCTTGGCGATCATCTCCGAGAGCCAGGTCTTGCCGCCGCCGGTCTCGCCCACGTAGAGCACGTGCTGATTCAGGGTGAAGGCCTTGAGCGTCTCATAGATGGCCTTCTTGTTGGTGGGAAGGTTGACCGCCTTCCACTCTTTTTCCGTGATGCCCAGGGCTTGAGCATCCGCAGGCAGGGTCCGCAGGCCGATCTTGCGCAGTAGAGCGTCCCAGAGGCGCGCGAAGCCCGTCTTCCCGGCCGGGACCTTCTTGCTCACCGGGAAGGTGAAATCCCCGATATGCAGGAGGCCCTCGCTCACCGACATGGGATGCGCCTGCGACCAGAGCCGCGCCAAGGCGGACTTCGAGAAGACCTCCGCGCTTTCCTTGGGCAGCTGCAGCCGGAAGACATGCCGTCCGGCGGAAAGGACCACGACTTCGCGGCCCTCGGCGTCCAGATCCGAGCTCATGCAGAGTGGGGCGTCCGCCGAGGCCTCCTTGAGTCCCGAGACCGGGAAGAACTTGAAGCCGCCTTGGCGCGGATCCCAGGACACGAGGCCTTCGGCCGAGGCCGCAAGCAGGGTCCCGGGCAGGGCAAGGCTTTCTTGAACGGTCCGCACATCGTAAGGGAGCGCTCCGAGCTCCGTGAGATCGGCGGTGCTGGTCCCATAGAGCTTCTGCCAGATATGGCTGAGCCCATCCTCCCGGCGGATGAAGAACGGGTCATCGACGGCCTTGAACCCGGCGGATTCCAGGTCCGCGGGGAGCTGCTCGGAGAAGAATTTCTTGTCGATGCGCCCCTCTCGCAAGGCATAGATCCAGCTCGGGCCGCGCATGAGCACGCCCTCGTCCGAGCCTACGGCAAAGGGCCGCATCCAAAAGGCCTTGTCGAGCTTGAACTTCGACGGGGAGATCGAGGTGGAGACCGCGGAAAGGATATCCCATCTGCGAAGGGAGCCGTTTATGAGGGCATAGACTTCCCGGCCGCGCGGGCCCGGAGAGAAGCGCTCCACGTTCCCGTCATGGGAACGGACGGCGTGCACCGCGCCCGCGGCTTCGTCAAGACGGAAGAACCCGCCCTTCTCATCGAGCCAGACCAGGCCGTCCTTGACCGCCGAGGCTTGCAGCGCCTTCTCGGGCAGGAGCCAGCGCGTGCGGACCACGCCGTCGACGCCTTCCCGCTTCGGCTCGATAGGCGCGAGCCGCTCCGGGAGCAAGGCGTCCTCGAGCGGTTCATCGACGGAGCTCTGCGAGTCCACGTCCAAGGCCTTTTGCGAGGGGCCGGAAGCGTAGGTCAATCTCCGGGCAGGCTGAACAGGGGCCGCGGACTCTCCCCAGGTGTTGCGGATCTCCTGGAGCGGGAGCCGAGGGGGATTGCGAAGATAGGGTTCCGGGTCTTCCTGCGCGGGCTGGACCGGAGCAGGAGCCCCCGCGTAGACCGCGGGACTGCGGACCTGGGCAAGGCCGCGCTCGCGCAGGATCTTCAGGATGGCCGCTTCGATGAAATCCTCCGATATCAGGGCGGAGGGATTATACGCATGCAGGAATATCTCGGCCTTGTCGTCGGCTGGGAATCGGAGCATCTGCCGCGCGATATGGATGAGCGTCCTGGGCGCCACGGGCAGGGGCAGGATGTCGGGATAGGCCTCGCGCAATTGACCCGCGATGGACACCAGCTTTTTGATGATCGCTCTGTCGAGCTGTCCGTCCATGAAGATGTCGAGCAGGGCCTCCTCTTCATCGGGAGGCAGGTAATCGATGTTGAGGGTCAGGCCGAAACGGCTGGCCAGCTCTCCGGAGGGAGGCTCGCCCTTGTAGGGCGGCTTGGCCGGGTTCATGGTCGCGATGACGAAGCTCTTGGCCGGGTCGTAGCGCACCACGCGGCCGTCGTCCATCCGGTACTCCCCGTTCTGGAGGATGTTGTTGAGCACGGCCACGCCCTCGATGGGCTTGTGGATCTCATCAAGAACCAGGAGACCGCCCTCCTGCATCCAGCGAAGCACCAGGGCCGGGGTCAGTCCGGTGCGGCCCTTGCCTTCCTCGCCGAAGGTCTCGCGGAAGATGAGGTTCTTCTCGCGCGTGTGCTCGGTCATGGACGCCAGCCAGAGAGTATTGCCGGTCAGCTTGGCGATCATCTCCGAGAGCCAGGTCTTGCCGCCGCCGGTCTCGCCCACGTAGAGCACGTGCTGGTTCAGGGTGAAGGCCTTGAGCGTCTCATAGATGGCCTTCTTGTTGGTGGGAAGGTTGACCGCCTTCCACTC
Organism: Elusimicrobiota bacterium; assembly: GCA_041661185.1. GTDB lineage: Bacteria > Elusimicrobiota > Elusimicrobia > UBA1565 > UBA1565 > JBAZUV01. The sequence goes on along the minus strand of JBAZUV010000019.1, from coordinate 92,080 downwards.
CTTTTCCGTGATGCCCAGGGCTTGAGCATCCGCAGGCAGGGTACGCAGGCCGATCCTGCGCAGGAGAGCATCCCAGAGGCGCGCGAAGCCCGTCTTTTCGACCGGGACCTTCTTGCTCACCGGGAAGGTGAAGTCCCCGATGTGCAGGAGGCCCTCGCTCACGGACATGGGATGCGCCTGCGACCAGAGCCGGACGGAAGATAGGGGCGCGGCATTGATCGGACTCTCGCCCGGCAGTCCCGCTTCCTTGGAGGGGGGGGTGCTGATCTCAGCCGGAGGAAGCGCGGGAGGCTCGCGCAGATAAGGCTCTGGATCCACGCTCGCGGGCCGCTCGTCTCCGAACGAGGCATCGAAGGAGCCGTCGAGCACTGCGGCGTCCGGATTTTTGCGCAAGTGATCGGTCATTCCGCGCAGCGCCTTCCAGAGCTTCCAAGCCCTCTCGCCGCTCGGGAGAGAGCCCCGATCATCTCCGTCATTGCGGCCCCAGCCTGTCAATCCGTCATCCCGGCGAAAGCCGGGACCCAGCAACTGCCGTTGAGTCGCAAGCCTGGACCCCGGCTTTTGCCGGGGCTGCGTCGGGACCTCGATTCGGACCGCGGGCTCTTCCTGGAGCCGTCTGGGCAAGGGCAGGAACGAAGGACTCAGGAGCTGGAGAGGATCGTTGGCAAGCGGCGTCGGAGTCCCGATTTGGCCGGAAACCGGCATCCCGTTTCGATCTGAGACCGGCAAGACGGGCGCGGCAACAGGCACGATCGCAGGCACGGCCGCGGCAAGATTGCCCGGCAAAGACGAGTTGATCGCCTGCGCAAGGGCCGATGACGGAGCGCCTGCGCCCAGATGAAGGGCGAGGGCCGCGGCAAAAGGCCTGCGCAGGGAGAATCTCATCCTGTCAGAGCTTTAGTCGTCCGTGTCGTCCGTCGAGGTTCTATCGGGACGCGGGATGTAGTCCGCGTCATCCTCGACAGCAGGGGGAGTCTCTGGATCGAGCTTCCAGAGCGTCTTGGGTTTCTCCGCTGCCGCGGGCTTCGCCGGCGTCTGTCCTTCCTCCGCGTCCGCCGGGGAAGACAGAGGGACATCCATAGGAGCGAACATTCCCGCGCCGGCGAGGTCATGGGCTTGCAGGACCTTGTCGATCGCCGCGGTGATGGACTCGTCGACCAGCAGGGCCGAAGGGTTGTAGCCGTGCTTGAAGGCCTCGATCTTGTCGTCCTCCGGGAAGCGGAGCATCTGCCGCGCGATGTGGATGAGCGTCCTGGGCGCCACGGGCAGGGGAAGGATCTCGGGATAGGCCCTGCGCAGTTCATTGGCAATGGACACCAGCGTCTTGATCAGCGCCGGAGGCAGGCCGTTGTCCAGGAAGATGTTCAAGAGGGCTTCCTCTTCCGGCGCCGGGAGATAGTCCACCACAAGGGTCAGGCCGAAGCGGCTGGCCAGCTCTCCGGAGGGAGGCTCACCCTTGTAGGGCGGTTTGGCCGGGTTCATGGTCGCGATGACGAAGCTCTTGGCCGGATCGTAGCGCACCACCCGGCCGTCGTCCATCCGGTACTCGCCGTTCTGCAGGATGTTGTTGAGCACGGCAATGCCCTCGATAGGCTTGTGGATCTCATCGAGGACCAGGAGACCGCCCTCCTGCATCCAGCGAAGCACCAGGGCCGGGGTCAGTCCGGTGCGGCCCTTGCCCTCCTCGCCGAAGGTCTCGCGGAAGATGAGGTTCTTCTCGCGCGTGTGCTCGGTCATGGACGCCAGCCAGAGCGTATTTCCGGTCAGCTTGGCGATCATCTCCGAGAGCCAGGTCTTGCCGCCGCCGGTCTCGCCCACGTAGAGCACGTGCTGGTTCAGGGTGAAGGCCTTGAGCGTCTCGTAGATGGCCTTCTTGTTGGTCGGAAGATTGGCCGCCTTCCATTCCTTTTCCGTGATGCCCAACGATTGGACATCCGGAGGCAGTGCGCGCAGTCCCAGCCTGCGCATGAGAGCGTCCCATAGGCGCGCGAAGCCCGTCTTCCCGGCCGGGACCTTCTTGCTCACCGGGAAGGTGAAGTTCCCGATATGCAGGAGGCCCTCGCTCACGGACATTGGATGCGCCTGCGACCAGAGATAGACCTGCGCCGCCCCGGTGTCGAGGAACTCCTTGGCCGCGGCCGGCTCAAGCTGGTAGAGATGGGTTCCCGCGGTCAGGAGCACCTTCTCCACGGCCCGACCGCTCTTGTCGGCGACCGCGTGCATGTCGATGGGACCGGCGTTTTCGTCGAGGCCGGGCACGGGATAGACGCGGTAGCGGCGCCTGAGCGCGTCCCATTCCAGCAGCCCTTCGTCCACGGCGGCCAGATAGACGCCCTGCTGCGGAGTCTCGGCCACGGCGTGGAGCTTGTACGGGAGTTCTCCGATGTCCTGCACCATGGTCCAGGAGCCTTGCCAGGATTTGCGCCACACGCGGGTGCCGGCGTCGGTCTTCTGCAGGAAGAACTTCTCGCCGTAAGGATGCAGCTGCGCGACGGTCCCGAAATCGTTGTAGATCTTCTCATCGGCGACCTGCGTGCGCACGACCATGTCCGCGATCCAGAAGATGCGCGCATCCTTGGTGCGCAGGAGCACGCCCTCGGTCTCGCTGCCGTCCTGAAGACGGCTCTCCTGATAGATCATGTCGAGAGCATCGCCTTCGGGCACGTAGAGGGTGTCCTGGGTGACCTTTATCGAGCGCTTGACCGCGAGGTCCCAGCGCTGAAGGATGCCGCCGGCCACGACATAGACGGAATCCCCCGTTCGGCTGGGCGTGAAAGCCTGCACGCGGCCCCGGCTCAGCACGACCTTGAAAGCCTTTTCCTTGGCGCTGTTGTAGAAGCAAAAATCGCCCTGTCCGTCGATCCAAACGAATCCGGAGTTGGTGACCGCGGCTTTCTTCACCCCGCCCGGGATCTCCCAAGCGGAGCGGATCACCTTGTCGTCTCCGCGAACGGAAGAGACGGCTGTCCGCACCGCGCCTTGGAGTTCCTGAAGTTCCAGATTTTCAGTAAAGGTCCATTGGCTGTCCTCGGAGGAAAGGCGCTTGATCTCGCCCATGGGATATTTGGCCGCGACGTCCTCCTTGAGCGGACTCCCGGCTCTGCGCCACATCGGGCCGACTCGCGGCAAAGGGAGTTCCGGCGCGCTCGCCAGATACGGCTCGACGGCCGATGCCGGGATGAGTTGTTCAGCGCTCGCGGCCTCTTTGCGCCCGTCGAACCAGGCGCCGATCCGTTCGCCCAGGCTTCCAAAAAACTTGCGCATGAGCGGCTTCTTCTCCATGTCCGGCAATACGGAGGATTCCGCCGGAGCAGCGGCGCCTGCTTTTACAAGGGCGGGCTCCTCGGCGCGCGCGTCCGCGGCCGCACCCTGATTGTTTTCAGAAGACGCCGTTTCAAGAACAGCGGTATTTCCCAAGGCCGCCGGGACGCGCAGCTCTGCGGACTGCCGATCGAGAGGAAGCGTCTGTTGGAGAAGCGGCAAAGTTTTGGGCAGCCCGCCGATGTCCGATGCCGTCGGCAAGACGAGCAGGGATTTCCCGGTCTCCACGACGGCGATCGGGAAGGCGGTCGTTGGAGGCGCAGCAGCCTGGTTCAGAGGAACGCTCTGCTGTGCCCGAAGGGAAGAAGCACAGGCCAAAAGGAGGCATGGACCGCAGAATAAAATCGAGGGGATGAGGCGGCTGGTTATCCTTGTCATATAAGGAAAGTAAAAAATAGCCGCGCGAGTGAATAGAATCGATAGGCCTAGCGCCTCGCGGGTAGAGGACCCATGTTGTGTCGTTCGGAAAAATCAGTCGCCCTCGAGTCTGTCCATGCCTGATTTTCCCGGAGGGGGTTTCATCACGACCGCAACCGCTGCGGAAATACCGTTATTTCGGGTCGGGGATGCGGAAACTGTCGCGCTGGCGAGCGTACCAATCCTCTTCCAGCCTTCCGAGCGTCCGGAGCTTGCCGTGGGGCAGGCGGCGATCCTCCAGCAAGGCATCGTCGATATGCGCGTGCACGACGCGGCCGATGACGAGGCTCCCTCCGGCAGGGCCCTCGCTGATCTCCACGATCCGGGAGAGCACGCATTCCATGCAGGCGGGCGACTCCGATACGCGGGGCGGCTTCACCCGGATGCAGGCCGCGGGCGTGAGCCCGGCCTGCGAGAACTCGCTGACCCCGTAGGGATAGCGCGCGGAGGTCTGAACCATCTTCTCACCGAGCGATTCGACGGCGATATTGACGACGAATTCACGAGTCTCCTCGATATTGCGCAGGGTGTCTTTCTTCCTGCCCTCGCGGTCGCGCACCGGCGCGAAGCACACGGTCATGGGATTGGCGGTGATGCCCGTGAAGAAGCTGAAGGGCGCGAGATTGACGCTTCCATCCGTCCCGCAGGTCGAGACCCAGGCGATGGGCCGCGGCTGTATGAGCGCGGTCAGAATATGATAGCGCTTCCCAAGAGATAGCGACTCTGTATCGAATTCCATGACAGGAGTGTAGTATCTCTATCGTAGTACGTCCAATGTTTATTCCTTCGTCATCCCGACGGAAGTCGGGATCCAGAAGCCAGCTGGGTCCCGGCTTTCGCCGGGATGACGGAGTTGGATTTACGGCAGGAGGGCGGCGGCGGGACCGGGGGGGAGAGCCGGGAGTTCGGCGAGTTCCATGGACGGACGGCGGAACTTCGTGACGTCGGAGTAGTAGAAGAGCATGACCTTGCGCACGTAGGAGCGGGTCTCGGGCCGCCAGGAGGTGTGTCCCATGGCGCGGGGTCCGGCGTTGTAGGAGGCGATGATGCGCTGCATGACCCACTCCGGCGTCTCGGTGTAGCGCGGCTTGTCGAGATCGAAGCGCTTCCAAGCCGTGCGATGCAGGATATGGAGATAAGCGGCTCCGGCCTTGATGTTGGCGCGAGGGTCGTACAGATCGTCCTTGGAGAGCCCCATCTCCTGGGCCGTGGCCGGCATCATCTGCATGAGGCCCCGGGCGCCCTTGGGGGAGCGGGCATTCGTCTCGAACTCGGACTCCGCGGCGATGATGGCCTTCAAGAGCCGGGGGTCGAGGTTGTGGCGGCGCGCCTGCGCCAGGATGATCTCGTCGAAGCGGTCCGTGAACTCCGGGGCCGCCAGGAGCTGTCGGAATGTGCGAAGGTAGGCCGCGGAGGGCGGGGGGACATTCACGACCGGCGTCCCCTGCGAACCGCGGCGCAGCGGCACGGCGGGATTCCTTCTCAGAAGCGGCTCAAAATTTCGATGCATGCGGGAAGCCCCGGCCCCCGCGGGGGAAAGTCCCGCAGGCCCTGCCAAAGCCAGGAAGATGAAGCTGTCCGGAGAGGAAGAGTCGGGCCGGGCCGAGCTGCGAGGAACCAGGGAAAGGGCGCAGACCATGCTCGGCATGGCTAACAGGATAACGAACTCCGCGCCCCGGATGAGTTTCCGATGCATTAGAGTGATTATAGCCCCAAGCCTGCCTGACTGCGTGAGTCCTTAGGGCCCATGAGGCCCGGGCAATGGGCCTAGAGCGATTCGGGCCTTCCGGACCACGGCTGTCCCAAGAAACGACCCTGGGTCAGCCCGGCTTAGAATCCGCCTTCGAGATAATGCTGCAGGACCCTTTGCCGGTGTACTGCCAGTTGGTACTTCATGTCGACCGCGACTTTATCATTCGAATTCCACCACGCAAGGAACTCCGGGTCGATCCCGCTTCGGGGTTCGCTCAGCGAATCCAATCTCGACTCCACCTTGTCCACCCTTTTGCCCAGGGCCGTCACCCGGCTTTGCAGGTCGTCGACATCTTTTTTCACCGCAGCCAATTCCTCGCGCACGCTGTCATTGTGGAAGGTGTCCAGGAACTTTTCCATTTGCCCGAGCGTCACGTCTTCGTCGAAGCGGAAATTGCTCATTCCGGCAGGCTTGAGGACGTCCCGGTAGATTCTTTCTTTCATCTCGGAGGTCAGGATTTCGTTATATAGGAACTGCAGCACCGGCAATCGTCGCCGCAAAGACAACTTCTCCAAGGCCGTCTTGAACGGAATCCCTCTTTTCTCGATTTCGGCCGTCAAGTCGGATACAGTCCGGTCATAGGCGTTCACCTTGTCGACCGCTTCGCCCCAGCTCTCGGGCATGGAGAGCCCTCTTGCCTCGAGTTCCTTTTTGGTCCTCGCATCCCGCTGCCGATTAGTCTTGAGTTCTTCCGCCAGAGTTTTCAGCGATTGTCTTTCCAGCCAATCCGAATTATAGTGCTTCTCATTCTCCGTTCTGCGTTGTTTCAACTCCGAAATGAACGGTTTCTTGAACCGCTCCTCGTCCGTATCGTCCGGAGGATCCACTCCCAGCCAAAAATCCGGGAAGAATTCCTCGGTCTGCGCCCGCATGATGCGGACCATCAACCTGCGTATCGCATCATTATCCAGGCTGGAAAGATCGGCGGGGACTTCCCATTTCTTCCTGCGGATGATATCCGCGAACGCCTTAACATACTCTCTTCCCGCGCTGAGCGTCGTCTCGCGGTATTTCTGCGTTTTGAGATGATCCAGCCATATCGTTTTGAACGCTCCCCATGCGACCTCGCGAGGATCATTATGGATGAATCTCCTATGATAAGAGGCGTCCCAATCCCAATGCGGACTGTAAAAGTACTCTTTCCCGACGCCGCTGATCTCCACATAGCCGCTATACCAGAGAGCCGTGCCTCCATCGTAAAAGTCCTCGCGCATCTCAGTGAATCGGACGATAACGTCGTGCTGATCTCCGACTTCGCGTTCGATGCCCGCTTTGAGTCCTTGGAGCGCGCCTTCGAGCTGCGTCGCCGTGCCCATGGCACCGACGTCCCACGTAAGGCGATGAGTACCGTAAAAGCGCTCAGCGCTGAGCGCGTAATAGTAGTAAGAGCCGATATCGTCGGAGATGTCGATCTCCACTTTGCCTTTGCGCTGAGGACGAGGCGAGCCCTGCAGTCCGATTCCTGGACCCGGGCTTTCCAGTTTGACCGCAAGCTTCGCCGCGCCGGGAGTCAAGAGCGTCCTTTTCGAACCTTCGGCGTCCTGAACGCCCGCCGCGACCGCGAGCGTTTTCCCGCCCGGAGCCTGGTCAAAGAGCGCATTCCCTGCCTTCTGGACGTCCGCGTCGTCGCCGCCGGATGAAAGCGTGCGGATGGCCGTATTTGCATGGATATTCCCCACGCCCTTCACAGCCGCCTTGAACCTCGCATCGCCGGAGACTGCCGAATCCTTCCGCGGGACGCCGTGCATGACGGAGGCCGCGGGGACCACGCTGAACGGCAAGGCTTGGAGGATGTGCTCTTCCGGCATTTCAACGATCCGGCCGAAGTCCTCCGGCCGCAAAGTCGTCGGGGCGAATTGGATCTGCGTCAACGCGTCCGGGGAAACGCCGGCGAGGCTTGCGGCCGGAGTCGCGAGCGTCTGTACCGGTATCTGGACGGCAAGCATGCTTTGGCCGACGGGAACGGCCCCGCTTTGAACGACTGCGGCGGCGAAAACACCGGAAGCGGGATTCAAGATCAGCAGAGCCGGCAAAAGAACGCGCATGCGAGCCTCCGAGGGAAACGGCATGGCGGGAAATTTACCATGTCCGCGTTTCGTGCGGATGAGGCTTCCGGGCAAAAATCGGAAGTTAAAGGACCCGGTGTTTCATGGGCCCGAGGGCCTACGATTTTTCCAAATTCTCAGGAAAGCCGTAGATCGACGCGACGGACGCTCCGTCTCCCATCTTCCGGGTACGGCCGCGCGTGAGTCGCGCGGCCTCTTGTCCTCAGGCGCAACGGACTCCGCCGGCACTGGCGATACGTCGGCCTTCACGCGAATGCCGGCTCCGATGCGCCTTGCGGATGCCCCTCCAGATGGGAGACGGAGCGTCCCTCGCCGTGTCTTGATCCCTATAATAAGGTCGGCCTGCGCTTTGGGCCGCAGCCTTCTGTAGAGGCGCCGAAGAACGGCGCCGGAGGCCTCGGTTCCCGTCTGGAGGGGCCTGCGCAGCGAGCCGCGAGGACGGCATTCGCGTAAAGGCCGACGTATCGCAAGTGCCGTCGGAGAGGGCGAGCGAGCACAGAGCGCGCGGCACACGGCCGCGCGCGTACCCGGAAGACGGGGACCGAGGCTTTCGGCGCGCTGATTTCACGGCTTACCAGAGGAGTTAGGTTCAGGACGCAGCTTGCACAGGTCCTGGGATAGCTACTATCATGGAGTCGTTCATGCGCGTATATACGGGTCTGTTGTTCTTCCTATTCTTGGGATGCTTCCCCTTGAACGCCGCCGGGGAGGAGAGGTCCCTCTCTTTGCGCGCCTTCCTCTCCGAAGTGTCTCGGAACAATCCCGAACTCCTCTCGGCCCATAGTCAGGCTCAAGCCGCAAGCGCGCGAGTAGCCCAGGCCTGGTCCCCGGGAAAGACTCGATTGGACATCGAGCGCATGTATTCGCCGGGGTTCGGGAGCATGGGGCGAGCAGGGGAGAAGAACGTCTCCCTGACGCAGGAACTCCGCTGGCCTTCTTCTCTCTGGCTTGAGGGTTCGCGAGCTTCGCTGCTGGCGGATGTCGCGGACGCCGCCGCGCAGGCCAAGGCTCGCGGAGTGCTCAGCCGCGCGCGAGCGGCCTACGCCGACTACTTCTACGCTTACGGCGGATTCGAGTCCCTTCGCTCCAGCATCGAGATCATGCGCCGCTTGGCGCGCGAGACCGAGGCCCGCTACGCGGCCGGCCGCACAGGCCAGACCGAGGCGCTCAAGGCGCAGGTGGAGCTCTCCAAGACGCTCAATGCCCAGCTCTTGATGGAGTCGGAACTCTCCCAGGCCCGCAGTCTCATGAACGCCTTGAGGGATCAGCCTTCCGGAACCGAGCTCGGCCGTCCGCAGGAACCCGCGGAGCCTCCGGAACTCGGAGACTATGAGTCCATGGAGAAGGCGGTCTTGGACTCTCTGCCGGAACTGCGCGCCGCGCGCTCGTCTTTGCGGGCCGAGGACAAGTCCCTCGCCTTGGCGCGTTCGCAATGGCTGCCGGACATGATGCTCCAGGTCCGCCAGAGGACGGCTCCCATGGACGGCGGCAACACTTGGGACGGGGTCGTGGGCTTCGGACTCCCTCTCTGGTTCTGGAGCCCTGCCGCGGCCGTGCGCGAAGCGCGCGCCAACCGGGAAGCCGCGCAAGCGGACCTGCGAGGGCTGCAGGCCTTCTCTCGCTATGAACTGCGGCGCGCCTACGATCGATTCTCTTCCGCGCGCAAAGCCGCGCAGCTCTGCGGCACGGGTCTCGTGCCGCAGGCTGAGCAGTATTCGAAGCTCGTGGAGGCCTCCTACCTGGGAGGACGGGCATCCTTCTCGGATTTCCTGGACGCGGAACGGACGCTCTTGGACGCGCGGCTCCAGCATCTTCAGGCCGTAGCGGACAGGGAAAGGGCTTTAGCCGAGCTCGAACGGATGCTCGGGAGGGATCTCTGATGCGCCTATCGAGACGTTTTTGGACGCCGGCTGCGGCGCTCTGCTTCCTGCTCGCGCTCGCCGCGGGCGTGGTCCTGCATCGCCGCCTCGGCGGGCACGGCCATTCCCTGGCCGCGGTCCTCCGCTACCATTGCCCCATGCACCCCAACTACACCGCGGACCGTCCAGGCTCCTGCCCGATCTGCGGCATGGATCTCGTGCAGGACCTCCCTCAGGGAGGGGTTCCCGCCGCGCCTTCGGTCGCGGGCCAAGCGCCGATCTTCATCCCGCAGGAAAGGCGGGAACTCATGGGCATGCGCTCTGAGCCCGTGCTCACGCGCTCGCTGTCGATCATGGTCCGCGCGGCCGGCAAGGTCGCCTATGACCCGGACCTCTACAGCGCGAGCATGGATTATCGGGAGGCCGTAAGCGGCCGCGGCAAGGTCCAAGACAGCCGGTGGCCCGAGGTCCGGGAGCAGGCTGATACTTTGGTGCGCATCTCAGCCTTCAGACTCCGCCAGATGGGGCTGACGCAGTCCCAACTCCAGGCTCTTGAACGCTCCACCGAGCCTCCGGTCGATCTCCTGGTGGCGCAGGGCGGCCGCGTCTGGGTCTACGCGCAGATCTACGAGCAGGAAGTCGGGCTCGTGCGGGCCGGACAGCCCGCGAAGATCACCGCGCCCGCGTATCCCGGCCGGGTGTTCCAAGGCAAGGTCCGCTCGCTGGACCCCATCCTCTCCGCCGAGACCCGCTCTCTGCGCGCGCGCATCGAGGTCCAGGATGCCGAGGGGGCGCTCCGGCTGGAGATGTTCGTCAATGCCGCCATCGAGGCCGAGCTCGGACGAAGGCTCTCCATCCCCTTGAACGCGGTCATGGATACCGGAGAGCGCAAGCTCGCGTTCATCGACAAGGGCGACGGCCATATAGAGCCCAGGGAGCTGCGCCTGGGCCGGCAAGCCGGGGAATTCTACGAAGTGCTCGGCGGACTCAAAGAGGGGGAGAAAGTCGTGAGCAGCGCGAACTTCCTGGTGGATTCAGAATCCCGCATCCGCTCCGCGCTGCAGTCCGCCTCGGAACCGGCACAAGGACATGCGGGACACTGAGTCCGTCTCCCGCGACGGCGTCGTCGAGCGGATCATCGCATGGTCCAGCCGCAATAAATTCCTCGTCCTCGCCTTGAGCGCGGCGGCCGTGCTCGGCTCACTGCACGCCCTGCGCCGCATCCCCTTGGACGCCATCCCCGACCTTTCGGACACGCAGGTCATCATCTACTCCCGCTGGGACCGTTCCCCGGACTTGGTCGAGGACCAGGTCACCTATCCCATCGTGGCCGCGCTCTCCGGAGCGCCCAAGGTCAAGGCCGTGCGCGGCTTCTCGGACTTCGGCTATTCCTTCGTCTACGTCGTCTTCGAGGACGGCACGGACCTCTACTGGGCGAGATCGCGGACCTTGGAGTATCTGAGCAAGATCCTTTCCCGCCTGCCCGAGGGCGTGCGCACGGAGCTCGGGCCCGACGCCACGGGCGTGGGCTGGGTGTTCCAGTACGCGCTCAAGGACGCGAGCGGACGTCTCGATCTCTCCCAGCTGCGCAGCCTGCAGGACTGGTTCCTGCGCTACCAGCTCCAGGCCGTGCCGGGCGTCGCCGAGGTCGCCGCGGTCGGAGGCTTTCAGAAGCAGTACCAGATACAGCTCGATCCCAACGCGCTCTCGTCGTACGGCATCCCTCTGCGCAAGGTCGTGGAGGCCGTGCGCGACGGCAACGACGACGTGGGCGGACGCATGCTGGAGTTCGCCGGCGCGGAATATATGGTCCGCGGAAGAGGCTACGCGCGCTCCGTCTCGGACATCGGCTCCATCGTGGTCTCCGCGGACCGCGCGGGCACGCCGGTGCTCGTGCGCCACCTGGGCACGGTCTCCCTGGGACCCGATATCCGCAGAGGCATCGCGGATCTCGACGGAGAGGGGGACGCCGTGGGCGCGATCGTCGTCATGCGCTCCGGAGAGAACGCCCTGGCCGTCATCGACCGCGTCAAGGCGCGCTTGCGTGAGCTCGAACCTTCCTTGCCGCCGGGCGTGCAGGTGCTCACGACCTACGACCGCTCGGACCTGATCCGCCGCGCCATCTCCACCCTGCGCAGCAAGCTCGTCGAGGAGATGATCATCGTCAGCCTCATCATCCTCCTTTTCCTGTGGCATATCCCTTCGGCCGTCATCCCCATCGTCACCATCCCGATCGCCGTGCTCCTCTCCTTCCTTCCCATGGCCTGGCTGGGGGTGAGTTCCAACATCATGTCGCTCTCAGGCATCGCCATCTCCATCGGCGTTCTCGTCGACGGCGCCATCGTGGAGGTGGAGAACGCCTACAAGAAGCTCCAGCTCTGGGACGCGCAGGGTCGGCCCGGCGATTTCCATGCGGTGCGGCTCAAGGCCCTGCAGGAAGTCGGGCCCTCGGTCTTCTTCTCCCTGGCCGTGGTCGCGGTCTCCTTCCTGCCCATCTTCGCGCTCGTGGACCAGGAGGGCCGCTTCTTCAAGCCTTTGGCCTTCACAAAGACCTTGGTCATCGGCATCGCCGCGGTCCTGGCCCTGACCCTGGACCCGGCCCTGCGCATGCTCTTCTCTCGCATGGATCCCTATTCGTTCCGACCGGCCTGGTTCTGCCGCCTGGCCAATGCGATGCTCGTCGGAACCTACCGCCCCGAAGAGGATCACCCGGTCAGCCGAAGGCTCTTCGCGGTCTACGACCCGGCCTGCCGCTGGGTGCTTCAGCGGCCTTGGCATGCGATCGGCTTGGCCGCGGCCCTTCTCGTCGCGACGATCCCGGTCTATTTGCGCCTGGGCTCGGAGTTCATGCCGCCTCTGCATGAGGGCACCATCCTCTATATGCCGACCACGCTGCCCGGCATCTCCGTGACCGAAGCCCAGCGGCTCCTGCAGATACAGGACCGCGTGCTGCGCTCCTTCCCGGAAGTCGAGCGGGTCTTCGGCAAGGCAGGCCGCGCGGACAGCTCCACCGACCCGGCGCCGCTCTCCATGTTCGAGACCACGGTGGTGCTCAAGCCCGAGGCGCAGTGGCGGGAGAAGAAGCGCTGGTACTCCCCGCTGCCCGGCTTCCTCAAAGCCCCTCTGCGCCGATTCGCCGACGACCGGATATCCTACGACGAGCTCATCGCCGAGATGGATGAGCGCCTGCGAATGCCCGGGGTTTCCAACGCCTGGACCATGCCCATCAAGGCGCGCGTGGACATGCTCAGCACGGGCGTGCGCACGCCCGTGGGCGTGAAGGTCTCCGGTGCGGACACGGCGGTCATCGAGTCCATCGGCGTGAAGATCGAGCGGCTCCTGGCCGACGTGCCGGGCACCCGCAGCGCCTACGCGGAGCGGACCGCGAGCGGCTACTACGCGGACTTCGACCTGCGCCGGGACGCTCTCGCGCGCTACGGCTTGAGCGTGCGGGAAGTCGAGAACGTCCTGCTCACGGCCGTGGGCGGAGAGCCGGTGACCACCACGGTGGAAGGACGAGAGCGCTACACGGTCAGCGTGCGCTACGCGCGGGAGTTCCGCGACGACCTTCAGAAGCTCAGGCGCGTGCTCGTGGCCGCGCCCTCCGGCGCGCAGGTCCCCTTGGGCGAACTGGCGGACGTCTCCCTTAAGCAGGGTCCGGCCATGCTCAGAGATGAGAACGGCATGCTCACGGGCTACGTCTACGTGGACGTAGCCGGACGCGACGTGGGCGGCTACGTGGAAGAGGCCAAGCGCCGAGTGCAGGAAGGACTCTCTCTGCCGCCGGGCTATGCCCTGCGCTGGAGCGGGCAATACGAGAACATGATGAGGGTGCGCGAGCGGCTCAAGCTCGTGCTGCCGCTCACGCTGGCGCTCATCTTCCTGCTCATCTACATGAACACGGGCTCGGCCGTGAAGACCGCGCTCGTGGCCCTGGCCGTGCCCTTCTCGCTCATCGGCGCAGTGGCCATCCTCTGGCTGCTCGACTACAACGTCTCCATCGCGGTCTGGGTGGGCATGATCGCGCTCATGGGCTTGGACGCGGAGACCGGAGTCTTCATGCTGCTCTTCCTCGACATGGCCTACGCGGAGGCCGCGGCCGCCGGGCGCTTGCGCACGCGCGCCGAGCTCGTGGAAGCGATCATCCACGGCGCCGTCAAGCGCGTGCGGCCCAAGATGATGACGGTCTGCGCCGCGTTCATGGGCCTTCTGCCCATCCTCTGGTCCATGGGCACGGGCGCGGACATGATGAAGCGCGTGGCCGCGCCCATGGTGGGGGGGCTCGTCAGCAGCTTCCTTCTCGAACTTTTCGTCTATCCGCCGCTCTATCTGCTCTGGAAGGGACGCGGCCTTCCAGACGAGTGACGATGGCCGGCTGGACCCCGGCTTTCGCCGGGGTGACGGGAGCAAAGATCTGTGACTAGGAGGGACGCATGAAAGCGCTGGTCAAGAAGTTCCCGAAGAAAGGATTGTGGCTCGACGATGTGCCGGAACCCGAGGTAAGAGAGAACGACGTCCTCATCAAGATCCATCGGACCGCCATCTGCGGCACGGACGTGCACATCTATCAATGGGACGCCTGGGCCCAGCAGACCATCCCGGTCCCCATGCACGTGGGCCACGAATTCGTGGGAGAGGTCGTCAAGATCGGCTCGGCCGTGGAAGGCGTCCGCCCGGGCATGAGAGTCTCCGGAGAAGGACATGTCGTCTGCGGCCACTGCCGCAACTGCCGCGCGGGCGCGCGGCACCTGTGCCCCAACACCAAAGGCGTGGGCGTCAACCGGCCCGGCTGCTTCGCCGAATATCTCTCCATCCCGGCCTCCAACGTCTTCCCGATCCCCGAAGGCGTCACCGACGACGAGGCATCCATCCTCGATCCGCTGGGCAACGCGGTGCACACCGCCCTTTCCTACGATCTCGTGGGCGAGGACGTCCTGGTCGCGGGCGCGGGCCCCATCGGCATCATGGGCGCCGTGGTCGCGCGGCACGTGGGCGCGCGGCATGTGGTCATCACCGACATCAACGAGTACCGCCTGGACTTGGCCCGCAAGCTCGGCGTCAAGAACGCCGTGAACGTGGGCAAGTCCAAGCTGCCGGAGGTCATGAAATCCCTGGGCATGACCGAGGGATTCGACGTGGGCCTGGAGATGTCCGGCAGCGGCGCGGCTTTCAACGACATGATCGGGAGCATGAAGAACGGCGGGAAGATCGCGCTCTTGGGCATCCTTCCCTTGGACACCAAGATCCCGTGGAACCAGGTCATCTTCAAAGGCCTGTTCCTGAAGGGGATCTACGGCCGGGAGATGTATGAGACTTGGTACAAGATGTGCTCCATGCTCCAGAGCGGCCTCAACATCAAGCCCGTGATCACGCACCGCTTCCCGATCGCGCGCTTCGAGGAAGGCTTCGAGATCATGAGCGCGGGAAAGTCCGGAAAGATCATCCTCGACTGGCAAGACTAAACAGCGTCATTCCGGCGGAAGCCGGAATCCAGGAATCTGCTGGGCCCCGGCTTCCGCCGGGGTGACGATCGTTGGACCAAGGCCGGGACTTGGATCGAGGAACGGAAGAAGGAACTCGTAGACGTTCCGGGCCGCACGGCGATACCCTTCCGAGTTAAGATGACCGTCCGCGGCGAAGAGCCGCGCGCGGTCCGGATAGGCGTCGAAGGGCTTCCATTGGTCGACGCAGGGGACTTTGTTCTCCTTGGCGAACGCGGAGATCGTCTCCGAGGCCCAGAATCCCCCGAAATAAGTCTGAAGGATCAGACGGACTTTGCGCCGCTCGCAAAGCCTGGCTATCCCGCGCAAGTCGTAGTTCAGGACTTTTTGGGCCGTGCGCAAATCGTCTTGGGCCGGGACCCCGTAATCGAGAAGTCTTTTCGAGTATTCGTCCGCGGGATCAGCCGCCTGCATGAAGCCCAGAGCTTCCCGGATGCAGGCCTCATCGGCCGTGCGGTGGCAGGTCATGAAGAGCGCGAGCGCGATGCCGTAATCGCGAGGGGCCTGGGCATGGGCGAATTGCAAAGTCTTCTTCGCTGAGGCGTCGTCGCCGGCTTCCATTTGGAGAAGGGCTAAAGGACGCAGGAGCCGAGGGTCCTCCGGATAGCGCGCCAAGGCTTTCTTGAGCGCGCGCTCGGCTGAAGAGAAATCAGCGGCCCTCTCGAAAGCCCCGGCCGCGTCCACGGCCTTCATGATATCCAGTTCCCTGGAAGTCCCGAAAGACTCCTGCGCCGCAGGAGGGAAGGCCGCCGTTCCTTTCCCCCGCGTCTCGCGCAGCGCGCGGCAGGCGTCCTTCAGCAATTTGTAGGTCCTCAGGCCGGAGAGCCGGGCATCCAGACGCGCAAGGACCGCGCGCCGGCCCCGCTGGAAGAGCGGGTAGCTGCTGCTCTCGAAGTTGGAGTTATCGTTGGCCCCCGTGAGCAGGACCACGATCGCGGGCGCATAGAGATCCAGGGAATCCTCGATGTCCCGCAGGACCATGGAGCTGTTTGAACCCGGGACTCCTCGATTGATCACGCGGACCTTTCCGGGGTGCTCCTTGTCGAAAAGGCGCTGCAGCTGTTCGGGATAGGAATCCCCTGCCGGCGCGCCGATCCCGAAGGTATAAGAATCTCCGAGACACAGCACGCGAACCCGCTCTTGGGTATCGAACGCCAGGTCTTGTCCGGGAAGACGCGATGCGGAGTACGCCGCCCCGGCGGCTCTCAGCAGGATCTCGGCCAGAAAGAGCCCCGCGGCCAATCCGGCCGTGACGGCGGCTGCGCGGAAATATCCGGGATGCCGAGGGGCCGTCGTCAACGGAGCTCCTTGAGCAGTTTCGGCGAGAGCCAGCCGGCGACGACTTCCTGTCCATAGGACGTCAGATGCATGGCGTCCCACCAAAGCGCCCCGCTGGAGTCCACGCGCGCGGAGAGGAGGAAATCATGCAGGGGATAGACCGGGACCGCGAACCTGCGTCCCAGCTCCCGCAAGGTCGAATGATTGACGCGGAGGCTGGAGGGCTCCTCCTGCTCCGAGCTGTTCGCCTCTTCCAGGAGCACGACCTTGACGCCTTGCGCGCGGACCATTCGCAGGAGCTCTTCCATGGAGCGCCCGAAGTCCTCATCGGAGTCGTTGTTCGAGAGGTTGATGACTGCCAGATCGGGCCTGAAGGGCCGGTAAAGTTCGGAATAGGCCCATGCGAGCCTGCCGGCATTCGACGCCGAGACCGCGATGTTCAAGGATTCCAGCGGCGCGCCCAGCGCCGAGCGCAGAGCCCGATGCGTGCGCGCGAAAAAACTGTGCTCGAGAAGCTCGGCGCCGGCGCCGATGGTTTGCGAGGTGCCGATGAACATCATCCTTCGGCAGGCCTTGCGCGGAAAGATCCGGGTCTCCAGCTCCTCATATCTGATCTTGGCGCACGCGGCGCCTCGATCCGGACCGCAATACATAGGGCCTTCCCAGATGCGATCGGGCGGATAGCCCTGCTCCGCCCCGCCGCCGGGGGAGGGCTGCTCCATGCCGGAGAGCCGGGCCCAGGATGAGAATATCCTGCGGCGCAGGGACTCGAAACGCTCCCGCGGCAGGGGCCGATGCTCGGAGGCAACGGTGCGCATCAGGATCTCGGAGGGACGTCCGGACCAATAGAAGAAATCGAAGGCGTAGAGCAAAGCCCCCAGCGCGGCTGCGGCGAGCAGGAATGCGCAAGAGCGCACGAGCGCCGCGCGCGGGGGGAGAGAGCGGCGGCGCATGCCTGCCGGGCCGAGAAGGATGAGCGCCAGGAAGCCCGCGAGCGTCAGGCAGAAGGCGCGCGGAGCTCCGCGAACGTTCGAGAAGTCTTCCCTGAACGCGCGCCCAGAAGCCGTCCGAATGCTCATGCCGAGGACAAGCGCTCCGCGCATCGCGCTCCGGAATCCGACCCTGCCCGGCTGGAAGACTCCGGGCGCCCGGACTTCCTCTTTGCCGTCGATGCGCAGCCGCAGGCCCGAGCCTTGGATGAACAAAGAAGCATGATGATTCCCTTCATCAAGCCCTGCGATCGATAGGGCCGAGGTGGAGAGGAACGCCCCCTGCGTCGTGCCTTCATAGGCGAAGGACGGCATGCCCTCGCGCCGGCTCAAGCGCAACCCCCGAAGAGTTCCATTGGAGCGCCCATGCGTCAGGTCGAGATAAGATCCCTGAGGGATCTGGAAGCTGAACTCGATCCGGGTCGGGAGGAAGTCCTCGCGCGAGAAGATCTCTTCAAAGCCGTTCCAAAAGGAGAGGTCCAAGCGGTTGCGGGCCAAGGGCGCGCGCATGATCAGGAACTCATCGCCCCCGGTGACGCCGACCTGCATCATGCGCTTGCCGACGATCCAGCGCCCGTTCGTGTAGAGCGTGTTCTGCGAATAAAGCAGAAGAGCGCTCCACACGATGGAACAGACGACGAGGAGCCCTGCCAAGAGGCCGGCCGCAGGCAGAAGCTCTTTTCTTGCGTTCATCGGTCGTGATCCAAGCCTTTCATTTGCCCCGTCATTCCGGCGCAGGCACCCACTTTTATTCAGCACACCCCGTGCCGGCGGTCCAGCGGATAAGCTGGGGCAGGAAGCGCGCGTAGGAGGAACCGACCTCGACTTCGTTGGCTCCCGGAGCGCGCGCCTTGACCCGCGCGCTTCCCCAATCCACGAGCGGACCCACCCAATGCGGGGCCGCGTCCACGGCCAGGGCCGCGGTCCTTCCCGCGCCGAAGCTGGAAACGACCAGGAGCGGCTGCGCCGAGGAGGGAGAAAGCACGGGCTTGCCTGAACTCAGATGCGCGCGGCAGGGAAGGACCTCCAGCAAGATCGAGGCGCCGGGCTTGGCGCGCACGCGATTGAAGCCGCCCACCACCGGCGGCCGCCGGTTCCACGGCAATCCCGCGAGAATGGGATGCCGCAGCGCCTTGGCCTGCGCGGGACGCACGAAAGCCGCCTGATCGAAATTAACGCGATCGTCCGAGGAGCCCATGCGCACCGGCAGCGCCTTTGCGATAGGACTGCGTTCCCAATGGCCGCAGAGGCCGCGGAAAGAAGCCCAGCCTCCGATCATGAGCAGGCCGCAGCCGCGGGAGACCTCCGCCAGCAAGGCCCGCGCCGCGGAGTCCGAGAACCCGTCGGCGGGAAAATCGCTCAAGATCACGAGCTTGCGGCCTCGCAGCATCGCCGCGGACCTCACCTTGGCGGAACTCGGGAGATAGTCGAACGCACAGCCTGCCCGGTGAAGCATGCCCGCAAGATAGGATGCCGCAGCGTCCAAACGCGTATCGCCCATATATAGGAAAGGTTTCATTGCACTAGTTTAGCGTCCCGCCGCCAGATTTACAAGCTGTCTCGAAGAGCCTATTCCGGCATAGGCCATTTGTTTGCTCCGAAGGGGCCACGATACCCAGGTTGATTGAAAGGGGGGTTGCTATATTGATCTAGGTCAATACATGCTTGGCCGCAAAAAAGGGGCTGGCTATGAATATTCAAGGGACTCTTAAGAAAATCTCCTCGACCGGGATTTGCGCGAGCATCGTCATGCTTTCTCCCGGACTCGGGACCTACGCGGCCGTGGCTCAGACCGTCGAAGTCCATCCGGCGGCGTCCATCACGGCAGTCCCCGCCGGCATCGTCCCGAATCTCGGACTCGGCAATGGCTCCGTGGTGCAGCTCGGCAGCCCTGATGCGGCTCCCCTGCCCGCGCCGACGGATGCGAAGCTCTCTCCTATCGGGTCCGCCGTTTCCGACGTCAAAGAGGCTCCTGTTCTTGCGGCATCGGAACCGTCCGAGAAGGAACTCACCGCCGCCGAGAAGGAGCGCCTGATCTACGGAGAGGATCCGATGATCACGGAGCTCAAGAAATTCGGCGGCTTCCTGCGCAAGCACGGCATCCTGGGCTCAAAGAAAGACAAGCCGACCGCCGCTCCAGTCCAGGAAGAAGAGCCGGCCAAGACCGCCGCGGCGCCCGTCGAGCAGACTCTCGTCGAAAAGCCGCAAGCCGCTTTGGCGCAGGCTAAAGCCGCCGAGACCCTTTCTGATGCCGACGCGATCTTCGACGGCGCAGCCGCCGCGGGCAAAGAGGATGTCCCTGTCGTTGCCGCGGCTGTTCCCGCCGAGGAGTCCGGGAAGCTCACTTGGAAGCAGAAGCTCTCTCCGGCGCGCATCTTCCGAACGAAGGTCACGGAGCCCATCGTCAATAAGCTCTCCTCCATGCTGCATCCAAAGGATGTCCCTGCAGTTCCCGCGGCCGCGGCTGCTCCTGCCGTGGAATCCGGAAAGCTCACGTGGAAGCAGAAGCTCTCGCCGGCCCGCATCTTCCGGACGAAGGTCACCGAACCCCTGGTCAACAAACTCGCTTCCGTGCAGCGTTCCGTGGAGCAGGCTCCCGCGCTCCAGTCCGGCCTGATGGGCGCCCTGCGCCAAGCCCTCGCTGGCAAAGGCGCATGGCTCCTGGCGGCTCTCACGGCCTCCATCTGGCTCGGCGCCGCCGCCGGCCTCCTGAGCATCAGCGCGCTGGCTCCCGCGATGGTCGAAGGCATGTCCGCCGCATCGGCCATGCCTTTGGCCGCGCTCTTCTCCTGGACCCTGGTGGAGACCGGCCTCCGCTACCTCTCCCAGTTCGTTCCCTCCGGCATCGCGACCACGGCCCGCGGCATCTGGGCCGTGCCCGCGGGGCTCCTGCATGCCTTCATCGCCTGGATGCAGAGGAGCTTCCCGGCCGACAGCCGCAAGCACGCGGCCTGGATGGTCGGCCTGAGCCTGCCCATAGCCGCGCTCGCGGCCGCGTCTTGGTTCATCCCCCAGCTCCTGCCGCTGCGATTCGGCTTGGCCTTGGCCGCGGGACTCCCGCTGCCCGCGTTCATCTTCCTGCGTCTTGTCGCAGGAGGACTGCGCGCCTTGCTCGACGGCATCCTCTATGCCCTGCGCAGGCCCGTCGGCGCGTCCGCCTCGTTCCTCGGCGAGTGGAAACTGCGCAGCTTCCCGCCGGCCTTGAGCCTCTTGGCTTGGGCGTCATCCCTTATCGCCGTGTTCGGAGGCGCCGCGTTCCTGCTCTCCAACGCGGCCTCGCTCAACATCTTGACCGCGTTGGCCGCCGGGAATCCGGGCATCCTGAACGCCCTGATAGCCTCTCCTATCCTCTCTGCGCTGGCGCCCGGACTAGCCTTCGCGTTCCTGCCCGCGGCGTTCTACCTCGCCATCCGGATCGGTTACGGCCTGCTGGCGACCCTCGCGGGACGCTTCATCGCCTTCGACAAGCCGGCCGTGGAGCTCGCCGAGCACCCCGTGCTCGACGGCATCCTGACCGCGCTCGGCTGGCTCGGCTTTGCCGCGGGCCTGGGAATGGCCGCACAGCTCGCGCTTGGGGATCTGATGCTCAGCCTCACGGTCGCGGGAATCCCGTTGGCCGTGCGCCTCTTCGCGCAGCTCTTGAAGCTGGTCCTGCCGGCGCGCATCGCGGCGAAGCTCGACGTCCGCGTCCCGGTGCTCGATGCGATGTTCCCTCAGAAATCCCATCGAAAGGCTTCCATGGCCTTCGCCGCCATGCTTCCTTTCGCGGGAGCCGCCGCGGCGGCGTTCTTCGTCCCCGCGCTCGCGTCCATGCAGGCCGGATTCCTCGCGGCAGGACTCCTGCCGGCCGCGGGACTCCTTCTGGAAGGGACCCTGCGGCTCCTGTTCGCCTCGATATCCGGCGTCCTCTCTCTCCCGAAGAGGGGCCTGAGCTTGATCGGAAACAAGCTCTACTCCAGCCAAGGCTCCTTCGGGACTTTGCTGAGAGCGAGCTCCAATGAGGAGACCGCGCATCCCGTGAAGCACACCGCCGAAGTGAGCGCCCTGCTGGCAGGTCTTGGAGGAGCGCTGCTCCTGCTTCCTCAAGCGCAGGCGTTCCTGGTTCCGCTCGTCGGCATCGTTGGGCCGGGATTGGCGTATGGAGTGCTCCTGGGAGCGGCCCTGCCGCTTCCCGTGCTGCTCCTCGGACTCCTGACGCTGGGCGCTCTGCGCCTTCTCTGGAGGGCCCTGCCGTCCTTGCTCCGCGGACCCATGCAGTTCACCGCGGACTGGGTGAAGGGGTTCTTCCCGCAGGACATGCTCGCGCGGACCGCGGCTATCGCCGCGCTCACGGGCGTGCCCGCCGCCGCGGCCGGGATCCTGAGCTTTTTCACCCCGGCTTCTCCCCTGATCTCCGGCTTGCTCTTGGCCGCGGCCTTGCCGCCGGCGCAGATCCTGGGGGAAAGCATCCTGACCGGGCTCTATGCGGCCGCGCGCAAGGCCATGGGGCCGTTGGATACCACGGAGAAGAAGCTCCAGTTCTACGGCGGCATGGCGGTGCTCGTCATGGGGATCATCAGCGGCGTCATCTTCTTCGCCATGTCCATGCCCACGACAGGGATCATCCTCGCAGGCTTGGGCACGGCAGCCGTCTCGTTCTTCCCGCTGACCGTGCGCGCGCTCGTGCGCGCCGCGCGCAAGACCGCACAGCGCCGGGCCGCCTCGGTCGCTCGCTGACCCAAACGGCAGGGCATCTCCCCGTCCGGCGATGCCCTGCCGTTTGGCATTTCGCACCTGGAAAAGATAAATTACTTTCTCCTGATGCATTCGACCCACGGCGCCGACCCGGACCGTACCGCGATCTCGATCTGCAGGGCCCGCCTGTTTTTTTCTGCCGGTCTCGCGGCCATGCTTTCCGCAACGGCTTTTGCGGCTTCAAGCCCTGCTCCCGCCGCGCCGGCGCATGAAGGCCGCATCACGGTCTGGGCCATGGGCGCGGAGGGAAAGCTCATCCGCAAGCTCGCGGACATGTTCGAGGCTGAGAATCCCGGCGCGAAGGTCCTCACGCAGGCCATCCCCTGGGACGCGGCGCACGAGAAACTTGTCACCGCGATCGTGGGCGGCATGGCGCCGGACGTGTCCCAGATGGGCAGCACCTGGATGCCGGAGTTCCAGGGCATCGACGCCTTGGCCCGGCTCGATGATTTCGCCGCGCTCTCGAAACCCGCGGCTCCCGCGAACTTCTTCTCGGGTTCTCTGACCCCGACCTGCTACAACGGCCGGCGCTACGGCATCCCTTGGTATGTCGATACCCGCGTCATGTTCTACCGAACCGACCTCGCGGCGCAGGCCGGCTTCAGTTCCTTCCCGACGACCTGGGAGGGCTTCCTCAAGCTCTCCCGCGAACTCGTGCGCCGCAACAGCCGGCCGGGCGACCCGAAGTACGCCTTCTCCCTGCCCACCAATGATTGGCAGTTCCTGCTCATGTTCCTCTGGCAGAACGGAGGGGAACTCCTGCCGCAGGGACGCCAAGGCCCGGTGTTCGCGTCCGGCGGGCTGGAAGGGGCGCTCTCCTACTTGAAGACCTTCTTCGACGAGAAGCTGGCTCCGCTGGAGCCCAGCCGCAACAGCGACCCGCTCGTGGCCTTCGAGACCGGCTACTTCCCGATCTTCCTGGCCGCTCCGTGGATGATCTACGAGCTTGAGCGCAGCAAGCCCCAGCTCGCGGGCAAGTGGGCCACCGCGCGCCTGCCCGGGAAGAAGGCCTCCATCTCCTTCATCGGCGGCAGCGACTTGGTGATCTTCAATCAGTCCAAGAACAAGGCCCTGGCCTGGAAGTTCGTGGAGTTCCTCTCCAGGCCCGACATCCAAGTCCGCTGGTATGAGATATCCAAGGACCTGCCTGCGGTCAAAGCCGCCTGGAAGCATCCTTCCTTGAACAGCAACCCTTTGCTCGCGCCCTTCAAAGCTCACTTGGACAGCGCCAAGAGCCCGCCTCCGGTGCCGGAATGGGAAAGCATGGCCAACGCGCTCAACGAGTCCATGGAAGAGGTCATGTTCGGCAAGACTTCCGTGGAGGAAGCGCGCGCGAAGCTTTCCGAGCGCATCCGCGGGCTCCTGAACCAGTCCGCGCCCAAGCAGAGCGTGTTCTTCCGTTTGGCCGTGACCGCGCTCCTCTTCCTTCTGCCCGTGCTCCTGGTCGCAGCGTACTTCGCGGCGGGCAGCGCGCCGCTCTCCCGCAAGAAGAAGCCCCAATACGCGGCCTTCGCGTTCCTGCTCCCGTCCTTGAGCATCCTGGCCGTCTTCCTCTTCCTGCCGGTGGTAGCTTCTTTCGCCGCGAGCCTGACCAATTGGAATCTCTCCGGCTTGAACGATCTCAGCCGCGTAGCCTATGTCGGCTTCGCCAACTACATCCGCCTCTTCCAGGACCCGGTGTTCCTCATCGGTCTGAGAAACACGCTCATCTTCGCCTTCATCGGCGTGCCCCTGAGCGTGTCGCTCTCGCTGTTCATGGCGCTCTGCGTCAACCGCCGCTTCCTGCGCTGGAAGGCGGCCTTCCGCATCGGCTACTTCATCCCGGTCATCACCACCATGGTGGCCGTGGCCATCATCTGGCGCTGGCTCTACAACCCCGTCTTCGGAGTCTTCAACCTCGCCCTGGCCAAGCTGCATCTGCCCATGCAGAACTGGCTCACGGACCCGCGACTGGCCCTGCCCTCTTTGATCCTCATGGCGCTCTGGAAAGGTTTCGGCTACAACACCATCATCTTCGTGGCGGCCCTGCAGTCCATCCCGGAATCGCTCTACGAATCCATCGAGATCGACGGGGCGAACACGCGCCAGCGCTTCTGGTACCTGACCTTGCCCATGCTCCAGCGCACGACCTTCTTCATCGTGATCATGACCACCATCGGCTACTTCCAGTTCTTCGCCGAGCCTTATATCATGACCGGCGGCGGGCCGCTCAACGCCACCATGTCGGTGGTGCTCTATATGTACCAGCACGGCTTCAAGTTCTACAACCTCGGCTACTCCTCGGCCATGGCCTACGTGCTCTTCGCCTGCATCTTCACCCTCACCCTGCTCCAGCGGCGGCTCCAGCGCAGCTTGGAGGGCGAGTGAGCGGACTCATCCTCCTGCTGGTCTGCAATCTGTTCTGGGCCGCCGCGCCCACCGCGGCCAAGGTCCTCATCAGCGAGGTCGGCGCGCCGGCCGCGGCCTGGCTCAAGTACGCCGGAGCCATGGCCGCGTTCCTGCTCTGCCTGCCCCTGATCCGCCGCGCATTTCCTGAGCCGGAGTCCCGTCCGCTTCGCCGCATCTCGCCGCGCGACCTGGGCATACTGGCGCTCATCGGCCTGGCGACCTGCACGCTCTCTCCGCTGGCGCAGATGCGCGGTCTGACCGCGTCCACCGCGGTCAATAATTCCATCCTGGTCTGCCTGGAACCCCTGATGACCCTGGTCCTGGCTTGGCTGCTATTGCGGGACCGCATCCGCAACATGGACGCCCTCGTGATCCTCATCGCCGCGACCGGAGCCCTCATCCTCTCGGGCCTGGCCTCGCGCGAGAGCCTGGCCGACCTGCCCGCGGCGCTCAAGGCGTGGTCGCGGGGGGACCTCCTGCTCGTCTTCGGCCTTTTCTGCGAGGCCTGCTGCTCCGTGCTCCCCAGGCTCCTCAAAGAGAAGCACTCGGGACTGCGCATCTACGGCGTGGCCTCGACCGTGGGACTCGCGCTCTTGAGCCTCATCCTCCTGCCGACCTATGGATTCCCGCGCATAGGCGCGTTGAGCCCGAGAGGCTGGCTGGCCTTCTTCTGGCTCGGCCCGATCACGGCCTTCTCCTATGTTGCTTGGCTGCACATCCTCCAGCGCGGAACCTCCCTGCCCGCGATGGTAGCCACGCTCTACTGCCAGCCGGTCTTCGGCGCCTTGGCCGGGCGCTTCGTCCTGGGGGAACCGCTCGGCTCGCGCCAGATCATCGGAGGCGCGCTCATCCTCGGCGCCGTGACCTGGCGCATGCTCCATGAGGGACGCGCGTCGCGCGCGCTCGAGCCCGTACTCCCCGCATGCGAGGCGGCCCCATGAAGCGCCGAGTCTCTCTCGCGCATAAGGCCGCTTTCTATCTTTTCCTGCTCGTGTCCACGGCCATCACGCTCTTCCCGTTCTTGTGGATGATCTCCACCTCGGTCAAGAGCCCGGGCGAGATCTTCACGCGAACGCCCACGCTCATCCCGCACGTCTGGACCTGGGAGCACTACCGCAACCTCTTCGCGGCCCTGGACATGACGCGCCACGTGCTCAACAGCCTCATCTTCTCCGTGGGCGTCACCGTGCTCTCCGTGCTCTTCAACGCCATGGCCGCCTACGCGTTCGCCAAGCTCCGCTTCCCGGGCCGAGAGAAGCTCTTCGCCCTGCTCTTGGCCACCATGATGATCCCGGGACAGGTGACCATGCTGCCCGTGTTCATCATCCTCAAGAGCCTGGGCCTGCTCAACACCTACGCGGGCCTCATCCTGCCCGGCAGCGCGGCCGTCTTCGCCATATTCATGCTCCGGCAGTTCATGATGGACATCCCCGAGGAGATCCTGGAGGCCGCCCGCGTGGACGGCTGTTCGGAGACCGCGATCTTCTTTAGGATCATGCTCCCGCTCTGCAGGCCCGTGATCGCCACGCTGGCCATCTTCAGCTTCATCGGCTCCTGGAACGAGTTCCTCTGGCCGCTCATCATCATGCTGCGCGAGGACCGCTACACCCTGCCCGTGGCGTTGGCCAACTTGAACGGCCAATACAACACCGACTGGGGCCTTCTGATGGCGGGCGCCGTGGTGGTGGTCATCCCCGCCATCCTCGTTTTCCTGCTGGCGCAGAAGCACTATATCCAGGGCATCGCCGCCGGAGCAGTCAAAGAATGAAGACGACGATGCCGGATTGGTCGTCGCCCCGACGAAAGAGACTGTGTCATAATGCCGTCTCCCCGGGCTTGACCCGGGGTCCAGGCTTACGGCTTAACAGCAGCTCCTGGGTCCCGGCTTTCGCCGGGATGACGAACACGTCGGCTTTCGCCGGGGTGACGAGATTTTGGCGCACGATACCAGGAGGATCGCCGCATGAACACGGTCATGGAGAGGGAATCTGAGATGAAGATTTTAGAGGGGCGCTACGGGCATTTCTCCGACAAGGGGGCTTCCTACACGATCACGGACTGGAAGACGCCGCGCCCGTGGATCAACGTGATCTCCAACGGGACCTGGGGACTCACCATCTCCCAGGCCGGCGGCGGCTACTCCTGGCTGGAGCACTCCATGCTCAACCGCATCACGCGCTGGAGCCAGGATATCCTACGCGACCAGACCGGGAAGTTCCTCTTCCTGCGCGACGAGGATACCGGCGAGTCCTGGTCCCTGACGCCCCAGCCTCTCAAGCCCAAGTTCGACGAATACCGCTGCGTGCACGGCATGGGCTTCACCACTTTCCTCACCCGCGCGCACGGCATCGAGGCGGAGTGGACGCTCTTCGTGCCCCAAGGCCTCTCCTGCGAAATCTGGCGCGTGAAGCTCACCAACCTCTCCCAGCGGCCCCGCCGTCTGGCCCTTCTGAGCTACTTCGAGTACCTGCTGGGCGCCTTTCCGGACTGGCACCGCGAGTTCCTCAATCTCTTCGTGAAGCCCCGCTTCGATAAGGACTCCAACGCCATGATCGCGGATTCCACGCTCTGGACCGCGCACATGCCCTCGGATCCGGGCTGGAACAAGGACTGGCCCTATACCTGCTTCTTCGCCTCGGACGCGCGTCCCTCCTCCTATACCTGCGACCGTGAAGAGGTCTTCGGCGCCTACAACGACTGGCCCCAGGCCGCGATGCTGCGCCCCGGCGCGCAGTTGAGCGGCCGGCAAGGCATGGGCTATGACCCGGTCTGCGCGATGCAGTTCGATATAAGCCTGGACCCCGGCCAGAGCCGCGAGCTCTCCTTCATGCTGGGCGCCCTGCCAAAAGACAAGTTCCGGCGCGAAGCTCCCAAGCACCTGAAAGCCTTGCGCGCGGGCACGCAGGTCCTCCTCGATGAGGTCAAGGCCCACTGGCAGGAGCTCTGCTCCCGCGTGAAAGTCGAGACCCCGGACCCGGCCGTGGACGCCATGCTCAACTACTGGCTCAAATATCAGACCATCGCGGCCAGGCTTTTGGGCCGCACAGCCTACTACCAGTGCGGCGGCGCCTTCGGTTTCCGCGACCAGCTTCAAGACAGCCAGATATATCTCAGCCTGGAACCCAAGAAGACCAAGGCGCAGATCCTCCTGCACGCGCGCCATCAGAACAAGGACGGCACCGTGCACCATTGGTGGCATCCCATCTCCGAAGAGGGACGGCTCACGGACATCTCGGATGATCTCCTCTGGCTGCCCTACGTGGTCTGCAACTATCTCGACGAGACAATGGACTACGGTTTGCTCAAGGAGAAGGCGCCCTGGCTTGACGGCGGACAGGGCACGATCTTCGACCACTGCCGCGCCTCCATCGAGAAGGCGCTCTCGCGCAGGAGCCGCCGCGGGCTCTCGCTCATAGGCGAGGGGGACTGGAACGACGGAATGAACGGCGTGGGCGTAAAGTGGAAGGGCGAGTCCGTCTGGCTCTCCGAGTTCTTCTGCGGAGTGCTGCGCTCGTTCGCCGCGGTCTGCCGCAAGAACGGCAAGGGCAAGGACGAGGCCCTGGCCAAGCGCTACGAGGCGCGCGCGGAGTCTCTCAAGCAGGCCGTGCTCAAGCACGCCTGGGAAAAGGACCGATTCATCGCGGCCACCAAGGACAACGGCGAGCCCCTGGGCTCCGCGAAGTGCAAGGAAGGCTCCATGCACCTCAATTCCCAGACCTGGGCCGTGATCAACGGCATCGTGGAAGGCCCACGCGCTCAAAAACTCATGGCCGCCGTGGAGAAGCATCTCTACCGCGACTACGGCATCCTGCTCTTCACCCCGGCGCACGCGACCGTGGATAAAGGCATCGGTTATCTCACGCGCTACGCCCCCGGCATCCGCGAGAACGGAGGGGTCTACACCCATGCCGCGACCTGGGCCATCATCGCGCAGGCCAAGGCCGGGAACTCCGAGAAGGTCTACGACACCTTCCGCCGCATCTGCCCGCCCCTGCTCTCCAATGCCGCGCCCGACACTTATCGGGGCGAGCCCTATGTCACGCCCGGCAACATCGAAGGCCCGGAGTCGCCGCACGAAGGCCAGGGCGCGTGGACATGGTACTCCGGCTCCTCAGGCTGGCTCTACAAGGCCGGCCTGGAGCAGCTATTGGGCGTGCAGGTCATCGAGGGAGAACTCGTGGTGCGGCCCAATCTGCCCTCAGCCTGGGACCATGCAAGCGTGGAGCGCATCGTGCGAGGCAAGCGCATGCGCGTGGACATCCGCAGGAAGAGCGGCCAGGACTACGACGTCCGTATCTCGGAGGTCCTGCGATGACCCGCGCCATCGCCGTTTCCAAGCGCCCCGCGGCCAAGAAGAGCGCGTCCACTATCCGCACCGCGACTTTGCCTGAGATGCGCGACGGAGCCTTCATCCTCGACGGGAAAGCGACGTTCCTCTATTCCGGAGAGCTCCATTACTTCCGCTCCGACCCCAAGGACTGGGATGAGCGCCTGAGCCAGGCCCGCAAGGCCGGGCTCAACTGCGTGGCCTCCTACATCCCTTGGCGCTGGCACGAGTCCGAGGAGGGGAAGTTCGACTTCACGGGCCGCACGCATCCGCGCCGGAACCTGCGCGAGTTCATCCGCCTCACGCGCAAGCACGGGCTCTACTTCATCCCGCGCGTGGGCCCCGTGTCCAACGGCGAGATGATGAACGAAGGCCTGCCGGACTGGCTCTCTCGCAAGTACCCGGACGCGTTCCTCTCAGGCAAGAAAGGCCAGACCATCCACCACCAATCGCCTCCTGCCTACAACAACCCGAAGTTCCTCTCCAAGGTCAAGGCTTGGTACGAGAAACTTCTCCCCGAGCTCACGGCCCATCAATATCCGCAGGCCAACATCCCGCTCTTCCAACTCTGCAACGAGATCGGCATGATCAACTGGCTGGGCAAGATCGGCGACTACGCGGACTACTCCGAGCGCATGTACCGCGACTTCCTCAAGGCGCGCTACGGCTCCATCGAGAAGCTCAATGCGGCCTACGGGACCGGCTACAAGAACCTCGCCCAAGTGCGCCAGCCCGAGAACACGCTCAAAGAGGGGAATCTCAAGGTCCTCCTTGATTGGGGCGAGTACTACCGGGAGTACTACGCGCAGTATTTCGCGAAGATCCATTCCTTCGCGCGAAAGCTCGGCGTGCGCACGCCCGTGCTGGCCAATATCCCGCAGTTCTACGACTTCGACCTGCGCGGACGCGGCATCTACTCCCCTGCCACCACGGCCATGTTCAGCCGATTCGCGGACCGGGTGCCTGAGACCGTGTTCGGCGGCGCCTACCAGATGCGCAGATTGGACTACGAGAACTTCCACGATATCCCGCTGACCTCCTCGGTGGTCAAGACCATCACGCCCAAGGGCTCCGCGGCCGTGTGCGCGGAGCTCCAGACCGGCATCTTAAGCGACAAGCCGCGCATCTATCCCGCGGACGTGGAGCTCAATCTCAAGACCTCGCTCATGAGCGGCTTGGACGGCGTCAACGGCTACATGTTCGCCGGCGGCACCAACGAGGGCGGCCTGGGCCAGTTCGGCCGCTACCATGAGTGGCAGGCGCCCGTGGCCTCCGATGGAAGCCTGCGGCCGCACTACGAGAGCCTGCGCAGGTTCGGCCGATTCGTCAACGGCCTGGGCAAGGACGTCGCGGGACTGCCCAATGCCGCGGACGTGTTCCTGGGCCACTATCCGGCTTATTACAACACCCTCTATTTGGAGGGGGACCGCGCGCAAGGGATGTACGGACACCGCAACGAATTCTACTTCGACGGCTTGGCCCGGCTCTGCTATCTGGCCGGCTACCAGGTCTCCGCCCTGGACTTGGAGAAAGACTCCTTGGGCGGTATTCCGGCGCTGGCCGTCTATTCCTCGCGCTTCATGTCCAAGGCCGTGCAGGAGAAGCTCTACGAATACGCGCGCAAGGGCGGACGTCTGCTCTTCATGGGCGACGTGCTCCTCACCGATGAGCAGGAGCGGCCCTGCCCCGCGTTCTTGGATCGCCTGGGCGTGAAGGCCGCGCCGGCTTCCAAGGTCCGCACGGTCGAGCTCTTCGGAAGGGAAGCCTTCATTCACCAGGACATCGCCGTATTCTCAGGACTCGCGGCTGAAGACAAGGTCCTGGCCAAGCATAAGGGCAAGCCCTGCGGATTCGCGCGCGCGGTGGGAGAGGGAAGCGTCTGCGTGTTCTCATTTAACTTCTCGGATAAGTTCGACTACTACAAGGAGTGCCTGGACCTTGCGTGGCAAGAGCTGGGAGTCGAGAAGACCGTGGATACCGGCAACTACGACCTCATCGCCCTTCTGCGCAAGGGCAAGGAGAGCGGCTTCCTGTTCCTGGCCAATTACCACGACGACGCAGTCTCCGGCAATGTGAAGTTGAGCCTCAACGGCCAGGACTCCGCGCAGCACGGGGAACAGCAGGCCGTTGAGTTCCCGATCCGCATGGAACGCCGCACAGGGCTCATCACCCCGGTGCTCCAGCCCTTGCCGGAAGGGGGACGCTTGGTCTGTTCCACGACCGAGGTCTTGCGCATCGAAAAAACAGACCGTGGACTGGACTTGGAACTCAACAGCGGAACAGAGCAAGAAGACCTCCTGGTCCTGGAAGGCCTTGAAGTGCTCTCAGCCCGCTGCGAGCGCGGCAGCCTGAGCATCGAGCGCGGCGAGGAATTCATTGTGCTCAAGCTCACGCACCCCAAAGGCGAGACGTGGAACCGCGTCAGCCTGGACGTTTCCCCCGTGCGCGCCGAGCCCCTTATCCAAGCTGAAATAGAGCCGGGGAAAGCCGTCCGCCCTGCCGCTCCCGGCATCGACGTCCAAGCGGAGTCCTGATATGGCAGAGGTCAAGATCGTCGACATCCAGAAAACATTCGAGGGCGCCCAGAAGCGCACGCTCCTGGACATCAACTTCACGGTCAAAGACACCGAGTTCGTCTCCCTGCTGGGCCCCTCGGGCTGCGGCAAGACCACGCTGCTTCGCATCATCGCGGGCCTGGAGGAACAGGACTCCGGACAGGTGCATATCGGCGGCAAGGACATGAGCCGGGTCAATCCGCGCGATAGGGACATGGCCTTCGTCTTCCAGAACTACGCGCTCTACCCTCACTTCACCGTCGAAGAGAACATCTCCCTGGGACTCAAGCTGCGCAAGGTGCCGGCTCCGGATATCCGCAAGCGCGTGGGAGAGACCGCGGCCATGCTGGGCCTTGAGAAATATCTGGAGCGCAGGCCCAAGGCCTTGAGCGGCGGCCAGCGCCAGCGCGTGGCCCTGGCGCGCGCCCTGGTAAGGAATCCGAAGGTCTTTTTGCTCGATGAACCCCTGAGCAATCTCGACGCCCGCCTGCGGGATAAGACCCGCGGGGAGCTCAAACTGCTCTTCAAGAAGGTCCGCGGCACGGTCATCTACGTCACGCACGACCAGATCGAGGCCATGACGCTCTCGGACCGCATCGTGATCTTGAGGGAGGGCGTCATCCAGCAGATCGGCACCCCTGATGAGATCTACACCCGTCCGGCCAACACCTTCGTGGCCACCTTCATCGGCACCCCGCCCATGAACCTGGTCCATAAGAAGGACTGCGAGGCCTCCGGCATCACGCCTCCCGCCTCGGCGTCCGCGCACGCGGACTTCATCTGCGGGGTGCGCCCCGAAAACGTCGCGGTCTCCCAAACACCCAAGGAAGGCTGGCGCAAGGCCGAGGTCCGGCTCAGCGAGCCCACCGGAGCCGTGACCCTGCTCACCCTGTCCTGCGGGGACGCGACCCTG
Organism: Elusimicrobiota bacterium; assembly: GCA_041661185.1. Taxonomy (GTDB): domain Bacteria; phylum Elusimicrobiota; class Elusimicrobia; order UBA1565; family UBA1565; genus JBAZUV01. The sequence goes on along the minus strand of JBAZUV010000019.1, from coordinate 59,979 downwards.
CGCTGCTCAACCTCCGAGCGCTGGCCCGTCGACCAGAAGGACGCCTGGGTGCGCTCCGAGCCCTCGGCCGTGCACCTCTTCGACGCCGAGTCGGGCTCTCGCCTGACTCCCCAATAAGGCTCCGCAAAGGAATTGGCCGGAAAAATTCAGTTGCCTCAAATCTGTCCATGTCTGAATTTTTCCGAGGGGGTTTCAACACGGAGACAACCGCAGCGGAAATGCTGCATTGTCGTTCCCCAAAAAGACGGACCCCTGCCCGCGTCATTTCCACCGACACGACATTGACATATAATAATATGTCAGCTATACTATGCCTATGATTCCTCTGCGAGACGGCAGACGGCGGCTGGGCATCTCCCAACGGGAGTTCGCAGCCCGCTCGGATGTGGCGTTCAGGACAATCCAACTCATTGAGAAAGGCGAGCACGACGCCCGACTCTCTACGCTCACCAAGATCGCCCGGGCACTCGGCTGTCCCGGTACGGGAGTGAACAGCGCCGTAGAGCACGCTCTTGAACCGGCGGGGGATTCTCTTGCAAGCGCATCAGCCCTCATCGCGCAGGGTGAGGAGTCCCGGCGGGACTCCAAACGACCGCGCAGCGGGCTGGATGAGGAGTCCCGGCGGGACTCCAACTGGAAGCAACCGTTTTTCGATTTCGTAGACGCGTTCCGGCGCACTCCCGGACCCGGCCTCGTCGCTCAACCGCCTGAACCGGGTCTTTCGGACCGCATGCAGGCCCTGCTGGCCTGCGCGGCCGAGGAACTTTGCGCGGAACAGGGGATTGCGCCGCCTCTTTGGTGCGCGGGCGTGCGCCCGCTCGCTCAGCCGTGGTTCCTGGCCGGAATGGAAAGTCTGAAGGCATCGGCCCTGATGGAATCTCCCGCGCGTTTCCGTCGGAGAAACATCTTTGTTCTGGCGAATTTCCTAGAGAGAGCCTGATGCTCGATTCCAAGCTCATCCGCCGACTCTTCAAGGCCCTCAACGAGGAGCTGCGCAAGGCCGACGCGAAAGGCGAGATCGGCCTCTGCGGCGGGGCCGTCATGTGCCTGGTCTTTGAGGCGCGCAAGGCGACCAAGGACGTGGACGGCATATTCCATCCGACTCGCGAGATCCGCGCTGCCGCGCGGACCGTGGCCAAGAAGTTCTCCCTGCCCGAGGACTGGCTCAATGACGCAGCCAAGGGCTTCTTCCTGCGCGAACCTCCGAAAGACGAGGTGCTGGAGCTCTCCAATCTCCGGGTCTGGGCTCCGAGCGCGGACTACATGCTCGCCATGAAATGCGTCTCCGCCCGCTTCGACTCCCAGGATGGAGACGACGTGCGCTTCCTGATCCAATGGCTGGGCATCAAGAAGCCCGCGGAGGTCTTCTCGATCATCGAGAAGTATTATCCCCACGAGCGCATCCCCGCCCGCGCGCAGTTCTTCGTCGAAGAAATCCTGCAGGACCGCGGCTGAATCTATCGCGCCCGGCAGATATAGATCTGCTTGAGGGACTCGGACTGGAAGGGTTTCCTATCAAAGGAGCCGTATTTCTTGAGGACTTCAAATCCGTTGTATTTAAGCAGGGCGTCCATCTCCAAGGGATAGAAGCAGCGCATGTCCAATCGAGAGGAGAACGTCTTGCCGCCGACATGGTGGACCCAGGTCACACGACCTGTCTGTTGGGCCGCGTCATACCGATAATGCTCATCAATGCTCACACGCCGCCCGTCAGGAAGCCGGAATCGGATCCGTCCGCACTGGACCTTGCGTTCGGCCTTCACGATAAAGTCGAGACTGGGATTGAACACATCGAACACGAACCGCCCTCCAGGCGCCAGATGCCTGCGCACATTGGACAACACGCGCTCCAAGTCCGGAATAGAGTAGGTGTTCTGAAGAGAATTGAACGGGATGAAGACGAGCTTGAATCTCCGGCCCAGGAACGCTTTGCGCATATCTCCGCGAACGAGCGGGATATCCAAGCCCTGGCCGCGAGCCTTGGCCCGGGCCGCCTTCAGCATGGAGGGGGTGAAATCCAATCCTGTGATGGCGATGCCTGCCTTGGCGAGCGGGATGGTCAGCCGGCCCGAGCCGCAGCAGAACTCCAGCGCCGGCCCCCGCGCCGCGCGCGCGCAGGTCAGATAGAAGGGCAGATCGTCGTTGAAATAATTGAAGCCGTCATAAAGTTCCGCGTCATAGATCTCCGGATCCACTCCCAGCGGCCTCTTCGCCGCTTTCCTAGTATTCATGATTGCGCGATTCTATCAAGATCCAAGAAGCCAGCGGGAACCCCAGGCCCAGCAACGTTAAAAACTGGCGTTGCGGCTATGGGGGGAACCGAAAATGGATTGTTCTTGTTTTAGCCAGAGGGCTTTCACGATCTCAAAGGTTTCCTTGACCTGCGGGGTGAGGCCCAGAGGGTCGTAGCGATCTTTGAAATCGGTGGATAGGGCTTGGCGCAGTTCGCCGTTCACGTTGGTCAGGAAGATGGTCCCCCCGTCGATAGTCCGGTACGAGATCATGATGTCCGTGGCAGGCGTTTCGCTGACGATGTAAAGGGAGAAATATCTGTCGTTCTGGTCCGTTCTTAACGTCCTGTAGGTCTGGTCCGGCAAGCCAAAGACTTGCGTATACGCAGGCAATCGAGTTCCCGCTCCTCCCACCAAAGATGCGACCCGCGCCAGGCGTTGGAAGGCCATGGAACTTGCCGCGTCGTTGTGATGGAGATTCATTTTCGCAAGCCGGTCCAGCCAGAACTTTTTTTCCGCGTTGAAAACCTCTTCCGATTCTGGCGTGGGCTTCGCCCATTGGCCTAGCACTGTTTTTTTGTCAGGCGTCTCGCTCATGAACAGGATATCCTTCAGAAGGCCATCAGTTCCGGTGTGAAAGACCCAGCCCGTCCTTGACGTCGAATCGCTATACACAAGAATAATTTCTGTTGTCTCTCCATCATCAGACTGAGGAACATAGAGTTTGGAGACGCGCCCATTCCCCTGTGGGGCACTGAATCCCTTGACGTCCTTGGCCGGCAAGGCAAACATCTTAAAGTACCCTGGAGGAGAGCATTCAATCCCAACTCGAAGAGCAACCGCAGCCAACTCGGCAAGCTCTCCCTTGAAATGCAGATTGAGGTCCGGGCGATACTGCACTTTCTCGATCGTCCCGATGGCGGGCACCTCCAACTGATGGGCCGAAGGTGTCCAGCCCGAGTCGGCCACGGCTTCAAGATAGTTCTCAAGGTCCACGCTGCCCATACCTGCGAGTTGGATGCCTTGTCTTATGGAAAAAAAGGATGCGAGCATGCAGGTGCAAATGAAACTTCGAAGCACGGTCTGGAGTCGGTCCTGTTTCATTTGTTCATGGTCCTTATCATAGCGCTCTGAGATGCCGCCGACATTCGATACCTTCTTTGCGGTCTACTACTCAAAGGCTGGCGTTGCTGGGGGAATGGGAGCCGAAGATGGCGTCGGCTTGTTCGATCCAAAGGGACTTGGCGGATTGGAAGGCGGTCTGGACTTCAGGGGTGAGGTCCAGGAACTGGTTGCGGTTCTTGAAGTCGGTGTCGAGGGCTTTTCGCAGTTTGCCGTTCACGTCGGTCAGGAAGAGGGTGCCGCCTTCTGTGGTCAGGTACATGATGATGATGTCCGGCTTGGGCGTTTCGCTGACCACGAAGAAGGAGAAATGCCTCTCATCCTGATCCGTCCTGAATGTCCTGCAAGGAAGGTCCGCCAATCCCAGGAGCTGCCTTTGCGCGGGAAGCTGGTTGAATACCCCGCCGACCGAGAACGCGGCCTGCGTCAGGCGCTGGAAAGCCTCGGAACTTGCAGCATCGTCGCGGGTAAAGCTGGCCAGCTTGAGGCCGCTGAGCGTTGGGACCTCAACGTTCTGGATTACGGGGGACCAGCCTTGGCTTGCAACGGTCTTGATATACGCCCCAATATCGATGTTCCCGGCTGCGGCAAGCCGCGCGCCGGGGATCGCGGGCGCTGTCCCTGAAAAGATGACGGTAGAGAGAACGGCAAGGCTCATGATGATGGCATGGTGTTTTTTCATGGCACTCAGCTTTCTCCTTTGGACAGCATACTTAAAATCATCTTCAAAATCTTTAATCGCTTTCAAAATTCCCTATCGCGATCCCTTTATCGCGGCGAGCCTGTTCAGCCAGAACTGCTTCTCGGCTTTGAAAAACTCTTCCGATTCCGGCGTAGGGTTCACTAATTGACCTTGAAGTTTATTTCTATCCGCAACGGTGGCCGTCAGGAAAAGCGTTTGCCGCAGGCGACCATCCGCTGTTGTTCGGAATGCCCATCCTGTTCCTGATGCCTTGTCTGTGTAGGTGAGAATGATTTCCGTTGACATCCCATCATCAGACTGGATGACATACACCTTGGAGACTCGTCCATCCCCTCGTTTGGCATTCAAACCCTTGCCATCCTTGGCCGGCAAGGATTGAAACCCAGAAAAAAATTTAGGCATGTCATTTTCGAGCCCGATTCGAAGAGCAGTAGTAGCCAACCCAGCAAGCTCTCCCTCAAAATGCAAGTTGAGATTCGGACGATAGCGAACTTGCTGGAACCCGCTGACAGCAGGCACAGCCCCAGTCTGGACAGCAGGCATCCAGCCGGAGGCTGCAATGCCTTTGCGATATGAGTCGAGATTCACGTAGCCCATGCCCGCGAACCGAACGTTTTGTCCCAAGGGCAGGGAAGAAGCGATCATGCAGGTGCAGAAGAGACTTCGGAGCACGGTCTGGAGTCTGTCCTGTTTCATTTCTCGATGGTCCTTGTTGGCAGCGTTTCCCGCTGCCGACATTCCAAATATAGGCGCAAAGGAATCGAGTTGCCTGGGCCTATGGGGGTGGTCCCTGGCAGGCAAATGGCCCATGCCGCCACCCCCAAAAGGCCTAGCAACAATATGGGCCTTGACATGGCTACTGGCCGGGGCTAGACTCAAGATATGCTGTCAATGGGACGAGGCTCCATAATGCTTCTTGCCGGCGCGATGGTTTTCGCGCCGCATATGGCGTATGGCGCAGATTCCGACAGCGATTTCGGAGAGATGTCAGATCCCTTTGCTTCTAGACAATCAAACACTGAATCAGCAAATTCTGGCAGTTCCGCGTCCGCCTCGCCAAAGCGCTCTGCCTCCGAGCCTGCCGCACAAAGTGATAATTCCAATGACATATTCGGCATGCAAGCGGATTCTTGGGACCCTAATGCCTCCGCATCGAACAGCGACAGTTCAAAGGACCCCACCTCCGCTACGCAGGAGCCCTCCGGCGACAATGTCTTTGGGATGGAGAATGGTTCTTCTGAGGATGCCCAATCGAGTCCTTCCAGCGTAGTCTCTGCGGAGCAAGGCTCAGTCTCGACGGTAAAGAAGCCTGCGGCCGCTTCCGAGAATACCGCAAGCAAGGAAGACAGTCCTGTTTTCAACACTCCTACCGCGAAATCGAAACTCGCGCAGGAACCGGCTTCTGCCGACGATTCTTCCACTAAGCACAAGGCCGCTGCCCTGGCCTACATCCGGACCGGCGACGTGCCTTCGGCCTTGGCCGAGGTCCGTTCAGGGCTTGAGTCCGATCCTAATGACGAATCCCTGCAGGGTTTGGAGAAGCTCCTGGCCAAGCGCTTGGACGGTTCGCAGGATTTCTCAAAGGTCGCGGCCGGCGCCAAGCAGTGGCTGGACCAAGACATAGAGGAAGGCGGAGACAGCCGGTCAGATTCCCAGCGCCCGCCCCAGCCTGCCGAGGTCTCCTACGCTTCCCCTATCGCCTGGGGGCTCCCTTCCGCGGCCCAGGCCGCCGCGCCCTCTCTTGCCGCGCGCAAGGAGACCCAGTCCTGGGTCTCGCGCATGAACATGGGCGACTTCTCCGGCGCGGAGCGCTTCTTCTCACAGAAGCTCGAGCAGAATCCAAATGATCTAAATTCCCTGCGCTACCGCGCCCTCTCCCGCCGCAACCTCAATGACCCGGTCGGCGCATTGGCGGATATGGACCGGGCCGTGCGCATCGAGCCGGAGAACAGCGTGCTGCGCAGCGCACGCGCCATGACGCTCATGGACCTCAACCGGCCGCAAGAAGCCCTGCAGGAAGCCCAGAAGGCCGTGGACCTCAATCCCCGCAGCGGCGCGGCCTACAGAACCCGCGCCCTGGCCAATGAGAAGCTTGGCAAGACCGATGAGATGCTCGCCGATCTCAAGGCGGCGGCCGAGCTCGACAGCCAGTTCGAGTCCGCTTACAATCAAGCCCTGCGCGGCTATGGGAAACCCGCTGCCTTCTCGTTCCCGAAGATCGACAAGCAGTGGCTCTGGGGACTCGGGCTCCTCGCTTTCCTTATAATGCTCTGGCGCATCTTAGGCAGCCACATAAGCCGAACAGTGCGCAGACCTGCTCCTGGGGGGATACTTCCGCCCGCGGGCTTCCACATCGTGCGCAGGATCGGCGAGGGGGGCATGGGCGAGGTCTTCGAGGCCATCGACATCGCCCTGGGCCGCAAGGTGGCCATCAAGAAGATGCGGCCCGAGATCGCGGCGGATGCGCATGAGCGCAAGCGCTTCATCCGCGAGGCGCGCACCGTGGCCGGACTGCGGCATTCGAACATCGTGGAGATCCACTCGGTTCAGGATGATGCGGAGGGGGTCTTCCTGGTCTTCGAACTCGTCGAGGGCCGGACCCTCTATGACCAGATCCTTGAGAAGGGGAAGATGTCCCTGGACCAAGCTCTTCGCGTGATCCGGCCTGTGGCCGATGCCTTGGACTATGCCCACAAGAAGGGCGTCATGCATCGCGACCTCAAGCCTTCCAATATCATGCTCTCGGCCGACGGAGTCAAGGTCATGGATTTCGGCATCGCGCGAAGGGCGCAGGACTCGGTTTCCACCCTGAGCCGCGGAGAGATCGCCGGCACCCCGGCCTACATGTCGCCCGAGCAGGAAGTGGGCGAGCCTTGCCCGGCTTCCGACATCTACGCCCTGGCCGCATGCCTCTACGAGGTCATGGCCGGCGAGGCGGCCTTTCGCGGCGCCTCCCTGACCCAGAAAACCGAGAGGAACTATGTTCCGCTTTCCAAGATGACGACCCTGCCCCCAGCCGCGGACCAGGTCCTGTATAAAGCCCTGGACCCCAGGCCCGAGAACCGATACCAGTGCGCAATCGAGTTCATCTCCGCCTTCACCGCCGCAGCCTGCGAAAGCGCCCCCGCCGTCCACTGAAACAATCCGCCCTCTCCGTGCCGATGGAGCCAAGCAAGAGAAGATGCCGATACGTGGAATGAAGTTCGGCGCCGGGAATCAATCCGGCTTCCCGTTGTTGAATCGACCACCGCCGTACTTTGGACGCGGTCCGGTGTAGACGGGAGGATAGGACGGCGGAGTGTATTGCGGCTCCTGCGGCTCAGGCTTCGGAACAACCTTGATCCGCGGCGACACTTCTATGCGCGGCACGTAGCGCTGCAACAGGTCCCTCAATTTGAATCCGCTGGGACAGGCTCCGGCCAACTCTTTAAAGATGACATCCTCGCATCTGTTGCTCACAGGGAAAGCGATGGCGACATCACGGCAATTCAGGCCATTCCATTTGAAATCCCGGATATCCATGGAGGCAGGATTGGCGCACCAAGTCTTGGCCAACTGCGCGGCTTGTTTGCGCATCGCGCTGCAGGCATCCTCATGCGCCAGGCGGCGGTTGCGTGCGTCAAACTCGTCCATAGCTTTTGCAATCGCCTCCTCCTGGGTCATCGTGCCCGAATCGGAGGCCTCCTCCTCGGAACAGGAGTCCTGCTCATCGGAGGATGTTTGGGCACGATTCCGGCGAGCGGCCTCATTGCTCTCATGGATCGCCTTGGCCTTCGCGAGCAGAGCCGGAGCCTGCGCCATGGCATCATCCCAGATCGCGTTCCCTTCCTCCTCGATACGCTCGACCTGCTCTGCCTGAGCTTTTTTCAGGCTGCCCAGAGGCAGGATGCCGAGTTGGCGAAGGTAGTCGTAATAGTCCGTTTTCCAATGGTCAAGATCGATGGAGTGCTGGACAAAGCGTACCCCACTCTTCCCACGAGGGAATTCCGTCTTTGGATCGACATTCAGGTTATACCGGAACATATCGGGATCGAAAACCCGTTCATCGGAACAGAGGGAGGGAAGTTTTTTGCATTTCTCATCCCACATCTTGTCCAGCTCGGCAGGGTCCTCAGAAAGACGCTCGCCGCGCAAGAACCGCTCACGAAGATCGACATTGGCCATGCGCGCCTTGTCCCACTCAAAGCCCACGACGATGACCTCGATGCCGGTGTACTTCTGCAAGGCCTTCCACTTCTCCATGTTCGCATCCGGCGGCCCCACGATAATCAGGCGTTGCGGCGGGTAAATGTCACCATTGAGAATGGCGGTGTAGGCGATCTCGGAACCCCAGCTGTGCGCGACAAGTTCCTTGATGTTCGCGTACTCCAGGCCTTCCCGACCGAGAACATCCGCGCCGCGCTCGCTGAGTTCGGGGCCCATGCTTTTTGAGGCAAGAAAAAGATCCTTGCTTCCCTTAACAAAATTCCGGCCTTTTCGAATGACCGTGCCGATAGGGCCATCCTGCCGCGCCTCATCCATGAACGAGAAGGAAACTTTTTTGTCGAATTCGTCAGGATAAGGAGAAGAATCTCCCTCATTGGCCTCTACCAAGGACCATATCCCGCGGAATTCGACTCGTTGGTAATCGTAGAATTCCTCCTTGCTTCGCAGAGACTCCTTGCCGACATCATGGATATTGGTGGCCTCTGTCCCGCGGGCTTTCCGCAAATATTTCCACGCCACGTTCTGCACGGAATCCTGCATGGGGCCGACATTGATCTTGACCCCATCGACTTCTACCGGCTCCGGAACATCGAATTCCTGGGAGTGACCGCTCCCAATGCAGAGGAAGATGAGGCAGACTCCCAACATGGATTGAGACAGGCTTCCGCGAGAGCTGACATGCGTCAACGCGAAAACAACAGCGTAGCCCAGTGCAATCAGCATTTGGAACATCGCGACAACGGCGTAATATGCCGAGGAAACTTTCTCGCCATCCTCCATGATGCCGATAGTCGCCGCGAGGAAGAAAAGAGACAAAGGAACGCTTAAAAATAAGCAGGTCAAAAATACCCGTGCGGGCTTTATCCCACCTATCCGACAAGATGTCTCCCGGCACAGCCATGGCATGGCCATTGCCGTTAGTAATGAGGGAATCGGTATGGCGCCTCGAATGCCGAAATAATCGAGGAAAAAAAGAAGCGCCACTCCTATTATCGCCAGGAGATTCGAGAAAACCAGCATGAACCTACCGGCGATGACCATAGGCGCAAGCCATTTATTTTTTCGCGACAACAATGCGAATATAATGCAAATGAGGTTGCTTCCTCCAAAAATGAACCACAACAACCTATACGAGAACATCTGACGGGGATCCCTATCAACCCCCGCCCGCCGCGTCGAGATATAACGCTCCAAGCTCTTTAGAATCAGTTCCTTCGGACTGCTTTCGCGGATATTGCCCATGCTAAGGATGAAGAAATGGTCGTCGCTCTCCGTGTAGAACTGAATGAACCCATGTTCGCGGGATCCGATGTCCATGGTGAACGAGTTCTCGGGGAAATGGTAGTCCGTACAGTAGGCGCATGCTCCATTCCAAACGAAATACTTGACGCCCTCTTTCTTGTAGGCTTTTCCCTTGGCCCTGCGCATCGCTTCAAGGGACTTGAAGCCGGGAACATCTTTGGGAATGACCAGCAACTGCATCAGACGCTTGGCCGTGAGATTCTCCAGCGTATAGTCTTCACGCGCCGGACGATAGGGCCGGTCCTCCCAATAGGCTGTCCCCTGTCCCATGCGCTCGTATTTTTCGTGGAAGTAAACGACCTCCATGCGGGACTGAAGCTCCGCCTCTGCTGTCCACGCGACAGGGAGATTGATCATCTCCCCATAATGCCCGATGAACGCGTTCTCCACGACCTCCGGAGAGGGGGGCTCTCCGCGGAAAACGCCCCTCGGAGGTTCCGCAACCGCATAAACAGACACTCCCAGGACGATAACGCACATCCAAAAAAAGCGCGGCACGCTTGTTAAGCAAAATCCATTCTTCATATCACGAATCTTACTTTTTATCTGCATATCACGTATGTATCGAAAGGCCCAAGCTCGCGACAGATAAAGTCCCAGGTCCGAATAGGCCCTCAGCCCTGGACCCCAGGCCCGAGAACCGATACCAGTGCGCAATCGAGTTCATCTCCGCCTTCACCGCCGCAGCCTGCGAAAGCGCCCCTGCCGCGCACTAAACCTCATTCAGCAACTTCGTCCCTCCTAAAATAGGAGCTTTCTGATTGCGGCCACGCACAGTAATGATCCCCGGAGTCGCATAACCCTTATTAAACACGACGAGATATTTTCAATAAACGTCGGTGAGCGTGATCTTGCGGGAACGGACGCCCTTCGCGTCCTTGAGCCGCACGGTGACCGTGTCGCCGACCTTGTAGCGGTCCAGTACCGCGCTGAGGTCCGCGTATTCCTTGACCGGCTGCTCGTCGATGCCGACGATGATGTCGCCTAGCACCAGCCGCCCCGAGGAGTTGCGCCGGATGCCGCGCAGCCCGGCCTGCTCGGCCGGGGAGCCTTTCTGCACCTCGCGCACGACCACTCCCTCGACTTCCCCAAGCAGATACTCGGCCTGCTCGTCCTGTAGGAGAAAGACGCCCAGCCCAGGCTGAGAGGAGCGCCCATGCTTGATGAGCTGGGGCACGACCTTCTTGATGGTGTCCACCGGCACCGCGAAGCCGATGCCCGCGCTGGCGCCGCTGGGGGAGTAGATCATCATGTTCATGCCGATGAGGCTGCCCGAGGAATCGAGCAGCGGGCCGCCGGAATTGCCGGGATTGATGGCCGCGTCCGTTTGGATCACGTCGCGGATCACGCTGCCCACGGCGGCGCGCACCTGCCGGCCCAAGGCGCTGATGATGCCGGTAGTCATGGTGTTGTCCAAGCCGAAGGGGTTTCCGATGGCGATGGTCTTCTGCCCGACCTGCAGGGACGCGGAACTGCCCGGAGAGAGCGGCTGGATGTTCTTCGAGAGCCCCGAGACCTTGAGCACCGCGATGTCCTTCCTGGGCTCCACGCCGACCAAGCGGGCCTGAAGTTCGGTGCGGTCCTTGAAGGTGACCAGGAAGGCGTCCCCGCCGCGCACAACGTGGTAGTTGGTGACGATATGCCCCTCATGGTCCCAGAGGAAGCCCGAACCTCTGCCCTGCGGGATCGCGAACTCATCGAAGAACTCGTCCTGCGCCACGGCGATGTTGGTGACATAGACCACGGAGGGGGAAGCGTTCTTGAAGACCTGGATGGTGTTCTCTTCCTCGGGCAGGAGCGCGACAACCGAGACCGGCAGAGAGCCCGCGAGAACGGCATGCATGCACAGATACAGTGCGGCAAGAGCCCAGCGCTTAGACACGAACTTCGCATGGATCATCTTTTTGAACCTCCCTTAAAAAGGAAAGCCGCCCTCGGAACAGAGGCCGGCTTTCCTTTTGCAAAATGGTGGTTGGGGAAGGATTCGAACCTTCGTAGGGCGTAGCCCGCTGGTTTTACAGACCAGTCCATTTGACCGCTCTGGTACCCAACCAAACACCAAGAAACATCAACAAACAAACGACTTTTTCGCATCCCCGAAACCGACTGCGCGAATTCAGCCCTGATTTTTTGTCGAGATCTTTGTCGAGATAATCCAAACCCCGACCTCGGCAACCACATCAGGCCGGACGACTTCTCAATGAACTCGCTACAAGCCGCCGCCGAGTCGCAACAACGAAGACATTAAACCAAATCGCGCCTTGAATCTCAAATTCAAACCCAGCCGAGGCGGCTTTTAGGATATAATCACGAAGCAATGCCTACCCTGAACTGGATCGGCAAGGACGCGGTCGTAAACCACCATCACCACGTCCCCTTCCATCTTCTCAAGGACGTGCCCGGCCTCGCCTGCGGCGACCCCGGCAGCGGGAATCTCATCGTCGAAGGCGACAACCTCGTCGCGCTCAAGGCAATCCTGCCCTACTACGCTGGGCAGGTGAAGTGCATCTACATCGATCCTCCGTATAACACAGGGAATGAAGGCTGGGTCTATAACGATAATGTCGGGAGTCCAGCTATTACTGAGTGGCTTGGCAAAGTTGTCGGTGGTGAAGGCGAGACCCTGGATCGGCATGATCGCTGGCTCTGTCTGATGTATCCGAGGCTCGCGCTCTTGAAGCAGTTCCTTCACCGCGACGGCGCAATCTTCGTGAGCATCGACGATAACGAAGTTCAATCCCTGCGCTACCTAATGGACGAGATATTCGGGGCCAACAACTTCCTCACTAGTTTCATCTGGCGGAAAGTGGACAGCCCGAACGACAATAAAGTCGCCCTAACCCCAGACCATGAATACATCCTGGCTTATGCCAGGGACCGGGACTCCCTCGAACTCTCCCAGATGCCCGCACCGAGTATTGTCGAAGCCTACGGACGCATCGATGACGCCGGCCGACGGTATCGAGATCGCTTGCTCAAAAAAAACGGTCGGCACAGTTTACGCCGCGATCGGCCCACGATGTACTTTGCGCTGACGACACCCAATGGCTCGGAAGTTTTTCCAACTCACGACAACGGAGAGGAAGCCTGTTGGGCTATGGGCCGAGATGGGATTGCGCGTCATCAGGCCGCCGGGACCCTAATTTGGAAACAGCGTGAACGCGGCGGACGAACCGTCTGGGAACCCTATACGCGGGAGTTCGCACCCGAAAATCCGACTCGTCCTTACCCGTCAATCTGGGCCGACCTGCCGACGATGCGTCAAGCTAAAGCGACGCTTCGCGATGTATTCGCGACGGCAGACTTGTTCGATACCCCGAAACCGATCGAACTCATAGAGCGCATCTTAAGAATGTCTGCGGGGCCTGATGCGCTCATTCTTGACTCGTTTGCGGGATCAGGGTCAACAGCGCATGCGGTCCTGAACCTGAATAAAATCGACGGCGGCAATCGACGCTTCATTCTTGTCGAGATGGATGGGAAGATCGCACGCGACATCACCGCGAAGCGCGTCCGTATCGTAGCGCAAGGCTATGAGGACATTAAAGAAGAGAAAGTTGATGGATTGGGTGGCGGATTCCGGTTCTGCGAACTAGGTGAGTCCCTCTTCGACAAGGACGGAAAGATCCGCGACACCGTGAGCTTCGCGGACCTTGCTCGCCACGTCTACTTCACCGAGACCGGCGAGCCCCTACCTCGCGAGCGCGTGACGAAGTCTCCGCTTATTGGCGACTGTCGGGGCGTCGGCGTCTACCTCCTTTATAACGGCATCCTCGGCGATAAGAGCGTCAACGGCGGCAACATCCTGACTCGCGCCGTTCTCGCGAAGCTCCCCGAGTTCGACGGACAGAAGGTCATCTACTGCGCCGGCTGCCTCCTTGGACGCGACCGGCTGCGGGCGGAACGGATCATCGTCCGCCAGACTCCCTACGAGATCAAGGTGTCATGATAACGCTCAAGGACTACCAGGAACGGGTTCTCGACTCCCTGCGGGACTTTTTCCGCCAATGCTCCAAGGACGGGCGTCCCGAGGATGCGTTCAAGGCAGTCCAGTTGAAGAACGGCGTCCAGCCTGCGCCCTACCTCCCGGTCCAGGCAGACGGCCTGACGCCCGGAATGCCCTACATCTGTCTCCGCGTTCCCACCGGCGGGGGGAAGACCCTGCTCGCCTGCCATGCCGTGGGCATCACGCAGACTGAACTGCTGCACTCGGACCGCTCAGTCATCCTCTGGCTCGTTCCGAGCAATACGATCTTGGACCAGACGGCCAACGCTCTGCGGGATCCCCGCCATCCATACCGCCGAGCCCTGGAACTATCCTGCGGCGCTGTCGAGGTCTTGACCATCGAGGAGGCACTACGGCTCTCCCGGCCCGTTGTGGAAGGTCAGACCGTAGTCATTGTTTCCACAATCCAATGCTTCCGGGCCGAGGACACCACGGGCCGCAAGGTCTACGATCAGAACGGAGCATTTGCCGAGCACCTGCTGAACGTGCCGCCTGATCGGCTCAAGGACCTGCTCATGGGGCCGGACGGGAAGCCGAAGCCGTCTCTGGTGAACATGCTGAGGCTTCGGCGTCCCATCTTGGTCGTTGATGAGGCGCACAACGCCCGAACCGATCTCTCATTCGAGACATTGGGCAACGTCCTGCCCTCCTGCATCATCGAGTTCACGGCCACCCCTGCGCGAACCAAGCACCCCTCGAACGTTCTTCAGCATGTCTCCGCTGCGGAGTTGAAGGCCGCGGACATGGTGAAGCTGCCCCTGCGGGTCATCACACGGCATCCGAGCCAGAAGGATCAGCTCCTGGCCGAGGCCCTGACATTGCGGGGGGACTTGGAGAAGCTGGCTGCGGCAGAAGCCCAGCAGACCGGGGAATACCTGCGGCCCATCCTCCTGATCCAGGCCGAGCGCGTGGACCATTGCGAGGCCCTGCGTGATCGTCTGGTTTCCGAGTTCAAGATCGGCAAGGACGAAGTGAAGATCTCCGTCGGGAAATTGGACGAATTGAAGGACGTGAAAGACATCGGTTCTCCGAAGTGTCCGGTGCGCGTCATCATCACCGTGGAGAAGCTCCGCGAAGGTTGGGACTGTCCATTCGCCTATGTCCTATGCAGCATCAAGGAGACCCGTTCAGCTACGGCCATCGAGCAGATCGTGGGCCGCATCCTCAGGCTTCCCAATGCTCGGGCCAAGCAGCATCCTGATTTGAACTACGCCTATGCCTTCTCGGTCTCGGACAAGATCGAGGAGGTCCTGGCGGAACTGCGCGATGCGCTGGAAAGCAACGGCTTTACAAAGGCCGAGGCCGAGCGGATCGTGCTTCCCTTGCCCCAGGGAGTTCTGCCTCTCGGAGCCCATCCCCAGACGCTGAAACTTGCCCCAGCAGACATCGACAAGGCCGTGGCCAAGGTCCAGGTCGCGGCCCTTGGCGGCAAGGTCCGCGTAGACGCCGAGAAGGGCGAGATCACGGTACTCGTCCCCTTGGACAAGGGGGAAACGGAGAAGCTCACTTCTTGCGTGAAGACCCCGGATGCAAAGGCCAAGGTCGCGGAGGTTGCCGCCCTGGTCATTGCGGTGGAGAAGGCCTTCGGCGGCAGCGGAGAGACGAGGGTCGCAAGCCCCTACGAACAGCAACTGGACTTTACTGTTCCCTTGCTCTGCGTGCGCGATGGGGAGTGCTATTTCGAGTTCGAGAGCACCTTTCTGCTCGAACACCCGTGGAAGCTCAGCGCGAAGGATGCCTCGCTCTCAGCGAGCTACAACCCTTTGGTTCGCCCGTTCGGTCGAGCCGGGCTCATTGATGTCGGGTCCAAGGGAGATGTCACCGCCAGTGTATTTGGTGAGAGTGAGGGCGCGGACTTCGTGGCAACGCTGCATCAGCAGACCCTGGCGCTCGGGGCCTCGGTTGATTGGACGTTGGAAGCCCTGGTAGGGTGGTTGGATCGCAAGATCGATCACCGGGACATCCCGACGGGTGAGTCTGCGGAATTCTTGAGGAAGGTCATCCGCGGCCTAATGGCGAAACATGGCATCACCGATATCAGCGTACTCGCGCTCGACCGCTTCCGCCTTCGGGATGAAGTTGAAGCCCGGATCGAACAACACCGCGAAGAGGAACGGAAGACCGCCTTCCAGGCTTACCTGTTGCCGAAGTCGGCGCTGTCCCTGTCCGATGAGCATGTAGTCGATTTTAAAAAGATGGTCTATGAGCCGAGCTGGCTCTACGAGGGCGGCTTCCAATTCAAGCATCACTACTTCGGTCCCAAGGTCGGAGAACTCCGCGAAAAGACTCCATCCGGGCAGGTCACGGAAGAGTTCAAGTGCGCGCAGTTCATCGATGGCCTTGCCGGGATCAAGTTCTGGGTCCGCAACCTTGCCCGCAGGGCCACGTCGTTCCGGCTGCAGACCTCGCGTGATTGGTTCTATCCCGACTTTGTCTGTCTGCTCGAAGACGGCCGCATCCTGGCCGTCGAATACAAGGGCAGCCACCTCTCCACGGGCGATGATGCCGACGAGAAGCGCGCCGTCGGTGCCGTCTGGGCCTCGCGGAGCGGAGGGCGCTGTTTCTTCGTTATGCCTACCGGTGGGGACTTTTCGCCAATTACTAGCGCCATCAAATCTCTTGCGAGCACCTGCCAGAGGAGGTAGTGGCACACTGCACGCCCCTTTCATATGTGGTCCGATAACGAGACAGGTCGCGACTTTTTGAATTTCCAGATGATCGCCGATACCGCTGCCGAGATGATCGTGCAGGCGAACGGACAGCCGCTCTCTCTTGGAGTGTCTGGGAGCTGGGGTGTTGGCAAGTCCTCGATGATCAAGCTCATCCAGAAGTCCCTCCAGGCCCGCGAAGACGGAAAGTTCATTTTCGTCGACTTCAACGCCTGGCTCTATCAGGGTTACGATGATGCCCGTGCCGCTTTAATGGACGTGATTGCTAGGAAGTTGGTTAAGCACGCGGAAGAAAACAAGACTTCAGTCGATAAGGCTAAGGACCTATTAAAACGCGTCGCTTGGCTCCGGCTGGCAAAACTGGGAGCAAGTGGCGTCGCTATGGCGCATGGGATTCCGCCCGTGTGGCTTGCCGGCGATATCGCTGGTTTTTTTGAGCACCTCACGGCCGAGGGGGTAGCGAGCGCAACTGAGGCTGGGAAGCAGATCGTCGAAGGCGCGAAGACGGTTATCAAAGCCAAGCCGACTCCGGATTCTCCACCGAAGGAAATCCAAGAACTTCGGGACCACTTCGAGGAGACGCTGAGAGAGCTGGGCGTATCTGTCGTCGTCTTCGTCGACGACCTCGATCGATGTCTCCCGGCAACCGCTATATCGACGTTGGAGGCAATCAGGCTTTTCCTCTTTTTGCGCAACGCTGCGTTCGTCATTGCTGCCGATGACAAGATGATCCGCCATGCTGTGAGAGTCCACTTCGGGGACATCGACCGTGATCGGATTGACGATGAGCTGGTCACCAATTATTTCGATAAACTTATTCAGGTCCCGCTGCGCGTTCCACCGCTCGGCACTCAAGATGTGCGGGCGTATATGATGATGCTTTACATCGAGAACAGCGGCTTAGATCAAGGCGTCCGAGATAGCTTGCGGAAGGCCATCTGCAAGCAACTCGGCGAAAGCTGGCAAGGCAAGCGCGTAGACTCGAACTTCGTCATTCCTCTGATCAGGGATTGTCCGAAGCCTCTCATTGAGCAGCTCCACACCGCCGATCGGCTGGCACCGTTCATGGCCTCGGCCAAGCAGATATCTGGAAATCCGCGCCTAATCAAGCGGTTTCTGAACACGCTGTCCATCAGACTTTCGATCGCGCGCAATCAGAACGTGACGGTCGACGAAACCGTCCTCGCCAAGATGCTTTTGTTCGAGCGTTGTGGCGGCGAAAAACCCTATGCGGCGCTTATCGCAAAAATCAATGAGGACCCTGAGGGCAAGCCGCGATTCCTAAAGCCCTATGAAGAAAAAGTTGCGGCTGGGGCGGCACTAGAGAACGTGCCGCCAGAGTGGAGCCAAGATTTCACGGCCAAGTGGCTCGCTATGTCGCCGCTTCTCGCCGACCGCGATCTTCGTCCGGCAGTCCATGTCAGTCGGGAGCATCTCCCGATTATCACTGCAGCTGATTCGCTCTCGCCTGAGGCGGCTGAACTCGTCACCGGTCTTCTCAAGATGACGCAACCGAATAAAATCTTCAAGGATCGTCTCGGGAAGCTCAGCAAACCAGAGGCAGGTCTCGTCATGGAAAGACTTCTCGTCGAGGCGAAACAAGTCCAGGAATGGAGTCAGCCTGCCATCCTATGGGCCTGCATGGCTGTCGCTGATGCAGTACCCGAGCAAGGCGAGCGATTGGCGGACTTTCTTCACACTGTTCCAGTGACGCAACTGAAGCCTGCCATCGTGCCGACGATCCGAGAGGCTGCTTGGGCAGCGCCAGTCCTGAAGCGGTGGTCTGAATCAGCCAACACTCCAGGCCCGGTCAAGAAAGCAATCGAGAAGCCCGGAAAGGGATCAAGGTAGTGGGGACTTCCGCTTCGAGTCCGGGACCTGGACCAAACGTACCACTCGTTCCGCGTTGGGTGCCTCCCGTCCCGCAACCGGCCGACCAACCAGCACCAACTCCGCAAGCCGAACCTGATGCGCCATCACCACCGCGCAGCCCGAACGCACCTCCTGTCCCTGCCGTACCTCTGCCGCCGCCGTTGCCGCCCGGACAATCACCAGAAGTTCCTCTTGCACCGGCTCGCCGCTTTTTAGGAGCGAGTGTTTCTCTTGGTCGATTCGCCAGAACAGGCTCTCAGGACGATCTGCGCCGGGGTCTAGGACGCTATGTCCGCAATGGGCTCACCGGAAGCACATCTGGCGCTCGGCGAATGGGTGCAACAGCTCGAACTGCAGGGGCGCTCTACAACACACTCTCGGCACTCCAGACCGGTCGAGCCACGAGAGCCGATCTTGGAGTCGATCCTGCAAGTCTCTCGGGATGCACTGCAAAAGAAGTCATGGACGTCATCGTCGAGGCCATCAGGCCGATCGACGGCACGCAGGATGCGGAGGCGAATCGGCAATCGATCGCTATCGCAACGGCGGATCTTCTGGTCGAGTTCCCGAACGCGGATATCACGGCATTGGCTCCAGAGCAAATTGATTTCCTAATCGAGCGCTATGTCGCACATGATCTTTGTCAACGCGTGGAACTCGACGTCGGACGCAAGATTGAAACCGGGGCTCCGGACGCGGCGACTGTCGTTCGCCGACTCGAAGAGATGAAGGACTTCGTCGTGGCGGAGGTTCACTCCGTATTCCAAGCCCGGCGGGATAATGGAGAACGACTTCAACGCGACCACGTCGCAGAGCTGGTCTCGGCCACCCTGCAAGAAATCTTCCGCGTCTTCGAGGAGTACCTGCAATGAAGTTCCAATGTGGGCCAGCGTCGACATTAAGAAACCTTCCAAGGGGCATCGTGCCAATCGTCCTTTACGAACAGCCGGACAGGGCGAGTACGGGTTCAGCGGGTACAGCCGTCATCCCACAGTGTCGTAGGCTTGGACTCGCGCCAGCCACACGCGCTTGGGATTTTCTTTCTCTTGCCATCTCAGCAGTGACGGCAGATGCCGGCCAAAGTCGTGGAGGCAGTGCAGACGGATGGACTCGAGAACTGGAATTGACAGTCGCGGTATGCGATCCGGTTTTCTGGAACCTACAAGCGAAAACCATCAACAGCATTTTGAGCTTTCTCACGGGGGACATCTGGCATGTTGATTTTTCCACAGGGGGGATCGTTTGCCCTCCTCCCAGGAAACGACCAACGCGGCCAGAGGATGCTGTAACGCTTCTTTCAGGGGGGCTGGACAGCTTGATCGGTACGCTCGACCGCACGGCAGAGGGGGAGCGCCTCATCGCTGTCAGTCAAGTCTCCGCGGGAGACAAGGCTGGACAAGCAAGCCTTGCTCGTCAAATTGGGGAAGGCCTCTTTCATGTTCAACTGAATCACAACGCCCGCCCGCCTGATGCGGTCGACCGGTCGCAACGCGCCCGGTCCATCGCCTTCATCGCATTTGGGGTCTTGGCCGGGACGGCTCTTGATCGTTACCACTCCGGAGACACAATCACGCTCTATGTGCCAGAAAATGGGTTTATCAGTCTTAATATCCCCCTGACCCCTGCCCGTCTTGGCAGTCTAAGCACAAGGACCACTCATCCGTGTTATATCCGGCAGTTGCAGGCGTTGTTGGACTCTGCTGGGCTTCGCGTCAGGCTCGTAAACCCTTATCAATTTAAAACCAAAGGCGAAATGCTTCGTGAGTGCAAGGCCCAGGCTTTCCTCCGGCAACAGGCGGCGAGCACAACAAGCTGTGGGCGATTCGCCCGCAATGGATTTCAGCATTGCGGACGGTGTCTGCCGTGCTTGATTCGAAGGGCTGCTTTCCACCGCTGGGGCCAGCCCGATCAAACACAATATAGGTATGCAAATCTTTCGATACGAAATGCGAACCACAAGAATTTCATCGACGTCCGCGCGGCGGGCATCGCGGTTGAGCAAGTTCATCAGTTGGGGATCGAGCGCTGGATTGGAGGCGCTCTGAATACCGCACAACTGGGTAATATCTCCGAGTATCGGGATGTCTCCCAGCGAGGCCTGGATGAACTTGGCAGGTTCCTTACATCCGCTCGGGCTTTGTGATCGATTTCCACTGCCACGTCGACCTTTATCCTGATCCCGAAGCTGTTGTTATTCAGGTGCGTGAGAGAGATGTCGATGTCCTTGCTGTAACAACGACTCCGCGAGCATGGGAAGGGACCCGAATACTCGTTTCCAAAGCTCCACGTATTAAGGTCGCACTCGGTCTCCATCCCGAATTAGTTGCCGAACGTCATGTCGAGGTAGAGCTGTTGTGCTCTGCTATTGCAGAGGCGAAATACCTCGGTGAGATCGGCCTGGACGGATCTCCGCCACATCGCCATTCTCTTGACCTTCAGACCCGAGTCTTCAACCGCATACTACAGGTTTGCGCGACGCATGGTGGACGCATCATGACTGTGCACTCTCGAGGCGCAAGCTCGTTGGTTCTGGACGCCCTCGAGTCCCATCCGAAATCCGGAACGGCCGTTCTTCATTGGTTCTCGGGCACCCGCCGCGAGCTTAATCGTGCCATTGCACTCGGCTGTTGGTTCAGCGTCGGGCCTGTGATGCTCCGCGGGGCGAAAGGACGTAGCCTCGTAGCGGAGATGCCTCACGAGCGAGTGCTGACCGAAACCGACGGTCCCTTCGCGCAAACAGGGACTTGTCCGCTAATGCCCTGGGATGTCAATCAAGCGACAGTGCATCTAAGTCAATTGTGGAATATCTCAATACCTGACACTAACGTGATTGTTGAAAATAATTTCAAGAAACTTTTAATATCATAGGAAGAGTCGCACGCGGCCACTTCGGAGAATCACTGCCATGACTCGGATGACGTGCACCTGCATGGCATGCAGGAGGTCTGCGGTTCGATCCCGCACAGGTCCACCAGTTTAAAGACGTTTCTCGTCGAGAAGCCGGTCGAAGCGATTCTGAGTGCTTCGGCCGGCTTCTCTGCTTTTGTGTGGGATATGGACACTTTTTGGACACCAGCTCCCAGGCCGCCAAAGGCCGGGCAACAGCTTCCCGGCCCGATAGATCGTCCGAGGGTGAGCCGCAGAGGGTGGCGGGGGGGGCGATCGTTTGGAACGATGTGTGCTCGCGCCGTATTGGTCCGGCTGGATCCCGGCGGCGCGAGTTCAGCCCCTGTGAGGCTTGATGCGCGAGAAGAAACCATCTCTGTGCGCGGCCATGAACTCCTCGGGAGTCATGGTTTCGAGGATGTGGAGGTTCTTCCGGCCAAGCTCGTAGTCGGGGTTCACGCGCAGGGCCGTGCGCAGCATCTCTATGGCCTTCTTCCTGTCTCCCAGCATGGCATGTACCGTGCCGAGGTTTTCGAGTATTCGGAAGGCGTCCTCATGGCCCTTCATGAGCGAGTAGGCTTTCTGCAGGTGCTTTAGAGCGGTCTCGGCGTCGCCTTTGAGCATGCAGGCTCGCCCTCGTTCGAGGGCGCGGGCGCCTTCTTTCTCGTTGGAACTCCGTTCCAGCTCCATGGGAAGGACGAGGTAGCTGATGTCCTCGCGTGCGTTGCCCATGGCTTTGCGTTCTTCGAGGATGGCCTGCCTCGGAGTCTTGCCGTCCAGTTCCTTCTGGGGGGTATCCAGCCACGCCGCGGTCAGTTGACGGCTCATCGCAGTCAGCTTTTCCGGCTGCGTGAAGCTCCGCGCGGTCAGCTGGCTTGCCACGGCGCGCTGCAAGTCCGAGGCCAACATCCGCTCTTTGGGCCCCGTAAGCGGCGGCTTGTCCGGCAGGGTCAGGTTCCAGAGCGCGGTGAGCACTTCCATGGATTCCTCAAGGTCACTTGCCGAAGGAGCGCGCTTGGCGATCTCTTTTTGGAGGGGATTGCTCAGCGCACGCTGTTCGTGCGCCTTGAGAATGGCCTCCTCTGCCTGGGCCGCGGTGATGTCGGAGACGCCCCACCTTTGCAGGATCGCGGCAAGCCGCGCCCTGACGCTCGGGAGCCCTTCATCCTCCCAGCGCACCTTGGGCATGAAGAGCTTGAGGATATCGCGCGGCCGGGTCGGCTCCTCAGCCTTGCTCTTCGAAGCGGAAAGCCGCGAGAAGCTGCGGTCCATGGTGTAGCGGAGTTCATCAGGAAGGGCGCAGCAGAATGAACTCATGGCCCATTGGTCTTCAAAAGGGAAAAGGCGGGCGATGAGATAGGTTCCGATTTCAGCATCCAGAGAGCCTTGCTCCTCCGCAACGTGGAAGCGCTCCTGGGTCGGCACGAGGCTCAGCTCGAACCATTCGCCCAGGTCGCTGTCCACTACCTTGAATATGCCGAAGCGATTTCTCTGGGCGAAGCCGCGGTAGACCGCGAGTTCCGCCTTGTTGAGATGTCGTTCATTCTCCGCGGCGAAGAGTTCGAGCGGGGTCATGTGGCAGCGAGTGAGCTTTCGCTCCGAGAGGAACCAGTCCTCGAAGAGCAAGAGGACGAGCTGCCTGGAGGATTCCGGTATCCGCTGGGGGTTGATGAAGAATTCCTCCATCGCGCTGGGACGCTCGACCCCAATGATGCCTTGATGCCGAGCCCAGCCCGTGAAGTGGTTGAAGAACTTATGCCCCTTGGATTTCGCCATACGCCGAGGTTTCTATTCTCTCCCGTCGATGGTTATGCGGGTCACTTGCCGGCTTCTATCGACTCCACGAGCAGCAAAAGTTTTTTAGAGGAACCGCCGGAAAGGGCGGCTATCGCCTTTATCGGCACGGCCAATGCAGTGATTCTGACGTTTGCTCCTTGCCTTATGTCGAATATCGGAGTGCTTTTCTCTTTAGCGATGAGAACATCGTAGTAGGGATTGGAACACTGCGGCGGATTCGAGGATGAGCACAAGTGGATGCGAACCTGATCTTGATATTTCGACGGCAAATCCATCACCAGATTCATTGTGGCGAAGAATGCCGCATCGAATCTGACGCGCTTATTCGCGAAGTCGTTGGCGAATGCCGGCTGGATGAGCTGCTTATACGACACATCCTGGATTGGCGCCATGGGGTCCGGCTTTGAACTTCCCAAACTTGAGCAACCGCTGACCAGCGCATAGACAAGGGCCATCGCCAAATATCTCATGGTTCCTCCAGGCATGGAATATGTAGCCCTATATTACCAACTTTTTCCGAGCCTTCTATCTTATCTGGAATCCTGGGATGGAACAAAACCGACCCCTCAATCGTAGATTAGATATGGAAAACCAAACCACCTGCCGGACGGGGTCCTGCTGGAACCCCTGGCCGCTCATCCGTCTGCTCTCAGCCGTCGCCGTGATCGGGCTCTGGCTGCACTGGCGCTTCGACTGCCGTCTGCCCACGCTGCGCGAGTGCGGGAGCACGGGATTGGCCCTCTTCGAGGTCATGTCCCTCTGCGCCTTGTTCTCGTTCGCGCTCGCGCACGTGTTCCTGGTAGTCCTGAACTTCCCGTTCTACGCGATCGTGGTGCTCAATGACTGGTTCTATGAAGGAAGCCGCTGGGTGTTCCGGCTTCTGATGGGGCCGAGTTCTCCGCGCTTGACCGCGGGGCTCTCCCTGGCCGGAGAACTCGGCCTCTTCCTGGGAACCTGCCGTCTCATCGAGTTCCTACTGAAGAGATACTGCCTCTAAGGAACGTACCACGGCGCAACGGTTTCGGCAACAGGTGCGGACTGCATGAGGCGGTGGATACCGCCGCGTCCGTGGAAAGCGCCGGCCCACGGGTGGATCCCGGCGTCCGCCCGTCGGCCTTGGACAACCCCTGCGAGTTGACCACCCTTCCCACCGCCGCTTGGATTTCGGCCCCAATGGGGGCGGATCGGTCCGCAACGCTCCACCCCGCGCAAGGCAGCGGGGTCCGCCGAATTCCACCGTACCCACCGCCGCGGGGCGGCGGCTTTGCGCTGCGCTCTCCAACGACCCCTTCCCGTCCCTTCCTCCGCTCTTTTCGTTTTTCATTTTGTTCCTCACCGTAAGGCCCCAGGAGTGAAGCCCGCGGAGCCTGCGGCATAAACGGTCACCCCTTCCGGGAATCCGGCGATTCGGCCCAACCCCCGCCGTAGCCCCAAATCGCCGCACAGCCCGCTTGCAGCGGGGCCGCCGGCCCGGCTGCGCCGGGGGCGGTTCCCAGGTAGGGCCCCACCATTTATTCCTCGCATCCGCGCTCTTCCTCGGCGCCTTCCGCCCTCCGGGTGGCGTGGAGGAACAAAATGAAAAACGAAAAGAGCTGCATAATGGACGGGAAGGGAAACGGAGTACGCACGACATCCCAGGAGGGAACTCTCTCTCGGATGCTCGAAGAGAACAGGCCGTTCGCTTGGAATTTCGCTTATGGTTTGGCGAAAAACCCGGTGGATGCCGAGGAGCTGGTCCAGGAGGCAGCCTACCGAATCCTGCAAAACAAAGAGTGCTATGACCCGGTGCAGTCCTTCAAGAGCTGGTACCTGACCATCGTCAAGAACCTGTACCTGGACGGATGCAAACTCATGAGCCGAAGGGCGACCGCCTCACTGGATTCGACGGCGGGAGACGGCAAGCATTCCTTGATGGATGTTCTGCGGGACCCGGCCCCCGGACCTCTGGAGCAGTTGCTCCGTCAGGAACGCATCGAAGCCGTGCGGGCGTTGCTCGAGGATTTGAGCGTCCAGTATCGGGAAGTCCTGACTCTCTGCGATATCGAAGGTTTGGGCTATGAGGAGGCCGCGCGAAAGCTCCGGCTTCCGTGCGGAACCG
This sequence comes from Elusimicrobiota bacterium, assembly GCA_041661185.1. GTDB lineage: Bacteria > Elusimicrobiota > Elusimicrobia > UBA1565 > UBA1565 > JBAZUV01. Next base: position 35,087 of record JBAZUV010000019.1, on the reverse strand, counting down.
TGCGCTCGCGTTTGTCCCGTGCGCGCGCATTGCTTCGGCGTGACTTGGTGCCGGCATGAACAAGGGGGATATCATGGAAACAGAAACCGGATGGGAAGACGTTGAAGTCATACACGCCTACACGCGAAAAGACGCAATGGACGACGGCGTGCTCGTGGACCTGAGCGGACTTGCGCGAGAAGCCGGGTTCCGGTGGCCGCTGGCCGTAACCCGTGCGGTCTATGAGATGTTGGAGCCTTCGGAGGAACTCAAGGCGCGAGGCCAGAGCGTCACGGGGCGCGCGTGGGACATGCTGTTCATCCTGCGCGTCGCAGCGCGTCGGGGAGACGGGCAGGAGATTTCCTTCTCGCCCTTGTTCTTGAACAAGCCCGGCGAGCCTCCGGAGCATAAGGGCCTGCGTGCAGTCACCGGGCCCGGTGACGATGGGGAACCAGTAATAACGGTGATGCTTCCCGGCGAGGACTGAGGTGCTGCGCCACGGAGGCCCCCGAGCGGGGGCCTCCGTGCGCCTGCGCGTAGGACTGCAAAGGCGGTGGATACCGCCGCGGCCGTGGACAGCGTGGACAACCCTGCCGGGTTGACGCACCCTGACCACTGCCGCTTGGACATCGCCCCTGCGGGCGCGGCTCGGTCCGCGAACGCTCCTCCCTGCCGACGGAGGCAGGGACCGCGATGCCCACTGTACCCACCGCCGAGGGCGGCGGTGCCTCTTCGGATCTTACCGGCTCCTTCCTTCCCGACTTCCCTTTTTCGCTTTCTCGGTTTTGGTCCAGTTCGTTCCTCCATTCAGGCCTTCCAGGAGCGAAGGCCGCCCTGCTCCGGCATAAACGGTCAGCCCCCTCCGGGAATCCGAAAATCCGGCCCAACCCCCGCCGTAGCCCCAGATTTTCGGACAGCTCGCTTGCAGCGAGGCCGCCAGCCCGGCTGCACCGGGAGCGGTTCCCAGGTGGGGCCCCACCATTTATTCCTCGCAGAACGGCCTTCCTCGGGGCCTTCAGCCCTCCGGGCAGGTTGGAGGAACTAACATGGAAAAACACTGCGAGAGCGTAAAACGGTTCGGGAAGGAAGGAAACGGCTGGCATCGAGGCGACATCGTCCGCGAGGCAAGAGAGTTCCTGCTTTGCGGCGGCAATGAGGCGAGGCGCGAGCTGGTGAGGACTACCCTGGAGCTTGACCGGCTTCTCCGGGAGGTGCGGTCATGAAGGTAAGGGTAATGCTGGTCCGCGAAGGACGGAAGGAAACGGAACCGCTGGAGGTCAGCAGTCCTAGCGCGGCGTTCTTGTTCCTTAAGCCGAAGGCGCGCAACCTCGACCGGGAACACTTCTGGAGGATCGACCTGGACTCCCATAATAAGATCGTGGGCTATGAGGTCGTTTCCATCGGGACATTGACGGCGTCCCTCGTCCATCCGCGCGAGGTGTTCACGGGCGCGCTGCTCAGCAAGGCGGCGGGCATCATCGTCGCGCACAACCACCCATCGGGCGAGACGGAGCCGAGCAGTGAAGACCGGGAGGCCACGCGCAGGCTGGTGAAGGCCGGGGAGATTCTCGGGATTCCGGTCCTTGACCACGTGGTCATTGGAGACGGAAAGTACTTCAGCTTCAGGGAAAAGGGGATGCTCTAATGGGAGGCATCATGTTCGGATTATTCAACGAGACGGATGAGGTGTTCGCTTCGCCCGACGAGTTCAAGACAAGGAAGGCCGCGCGAGCCTATGCGCGGGAGTTCCGGCAGCGCTACAAGGCGCAGGGCTACTATCTGACTGCGGGGGGAGACCGGATTCCCGTCGAGGCCTTGCGGCTTGTGGTAGTCGAGTTGGGAGGCGGCACGGGCTGATGCCGCCGCGCGAGGACGACCCGCCGGGTCGTCCTCGCGCCAAGGATGCGGGTCGGTCCGCAGCCGCTCCACCCCGCGCACGTCCGCGGGGTCCATAATATCCGATGAATGAACGACAGTAGCCCGGGAATCCCCAACAACGGTATACTTCCATCCATGAGTCGCCCTAAATCATCAGCGGGCAGCCGGACGAAGCGCCGCTCCCATCGGGAGCCCTTCGTTCCTCCTCGTTTTGAATCGCCGCAGGATTGCTTGGCGCGCATTGAGCAGTACGTACACCAAGCGGATTATTCCCAAGCCCTGACGACCTGTCTGCATGGTCGTCGAAAATGGCCCGAAGATTTCAAAATCCAAAGCGCTTATGCCTCGGTCCTGGGAGATCGAGCCGAAGATCTCCCGCCAGAAAGACGACAACGGTTGAAGCGCAAAGCCGCCGGTCTGCTGAAAGGATTACTGCCGCGGCTTCGAGAAGTCTCTGCGCTGGAGTCCCTGCGCACGCGCAACGAGTACTACTACCATTCGGAGCAGTTCCTCAAGCAGTACCAGCTGGGCCGCGCGTACGGCGTCCGCGGCCTTTACAGCCAAGGCGTGGGCGCTGCATGGCATGCGAAGCGCTTGGCTGAAGAAGGCCGGAAAATGAGCGCCCGCCGCTGGGCCGAGCGGTCAATCGAAGCCTGGGAGCGATACTTCAAAGTGCGCCCGGACTACTACAACGCCTATGTGCACTACGCCTTGGTGCTTGGGATACTGTCTCGACTGCCCGAGATGGAAAAAGCCCTCGAAAAATCCACAGCTCTTTCCGGACGACCTGCCTCCTATCGCGAGTTCCAAGAAGTCCGGGAAATCGTTGAGAAACTTGCGCCACAGCCTTCCGACAAGAGTCGAACAAGCCGGAGACGCTGATGGATATCACGCTGACGATGCCGGAGTGGGTCAAGACAAAGCTGGGGGGAGCACGGACGCATTTCTGCACCCTGGAGGACCGCATGGACTTGGTCCTCCGCTGCGCGCGGATGAACTTCGAGAAGGACACGGGCGGGCCTTTTGCCGCGGCGGTATTCGAGCGGGACTCAGGCAAGCTCGTTTCCATTGGGGTCAACCGCGTCGTCGCGAACAATTGCTCCTCGGCTCACGCCGAGATCATGGCGCTCTCCCTCGCGCAAAAGGCGCTGGGCACCTACGACCTGGGCGCGGCGCGCTTGCCGGTCCATCAACTGGTGGTCAATTGGCGTCCCTGCGCCATGTGCATGGGCGCGGTCCTCTGGTCGGGTGTCCGCTCCCTGGTGGTCGCGGGAGTGGGGGAAGAGCTGGAAGCGTTCACCGGATTCGACGAAGGGCCCGTGCATCCTGAATGGAGAGAGGAACTTCTTAAGCGCGGTATTCGAGTGCACGACAATGTCTTGCGGGAAGAGGCAGTCGCCATCTTCCGCAAATTCAGGGAAAGCGGAAAGATCGTCTATAACGCCGGGAAGGGCCGCCCGGCATCCGCGCATCCTGCAAAAGCTATCCCTGCATCCGTGTTGGCCATACGGCGCCGCGTCCAGAAGAAAACCAAGGCGCTCATGCAAGGCCCAAAGCTGAAACTGAATAACTTCCACGCAGTTCTCCCTGGCGGATATCGGCGGAGCTTCGATTCCATCGCCATGAACGAACTCTACGGCAATTCGAAATCAGGCAAGAAACTGCGGAAGGTGACGCTGGCGGAGTTCCTCCGGGAAGTCGATCGGACCATCGAGGAACTCGGGATGGACCCGATGGAGATCATCAGACTCCATGGCGGGCGCGACTACGATGCGATGTATAGGTATATCCTGCCGATCTACATCCGCCTACTGGAGAAAGGCTACAAGCACTACCCGGACCTGACCGCCTGACGCGAACCGTGTTCTTGCGCGTCTGCGGAAAACCGTGGCCAGGTTATTTCAGCCGCTCGATCCAGAAGGCCTTTTCCCTCTCGAAGTCTGCGCGGACTTCGTCGAGAGAAGGGTATTGAATCTGCTGATAGCTTTCAACATGGATTGCTTTCAGAAGCTGCCCTTTCGTTGATGTCAGGAAGAAGGTCGCCGCAGTATTGGTCCGATAAATAAGGATGATATCCAACCCATCCCGCCTGGCACCGGCCATGATAATTTCTTTGTATCGGTCTGAATTGACAGACAATGCATGCAGGGGGCAAGGCTCTTCACTCGTGGAAATGCCGAGCGCGATGCAAAAACGGGCAGGAAGTTTGCCTGCTTCTCCCGTTTCAAGGACCTTTTCCGCAATGCCCGTCAGTGGTCCGATTTCCGCGCTCTTCCCGGTGTTCGCAGTCTGGAATGCCACGGGGGTGACTTCTGGGACATCCGCATTGCCGGCATCGGCAGGGATCACCCACCCGCTATGCAGGAGTCCTTTCATAATGCGTGCTCCCTTTAGCTGAAACGGTATTGGAGCAGTGGCCGGGTTCGCCGCATGGAGCGATGCCGGGATGCTGGGGAGCAATAGAGCTGCCAATATTAGAGGAAGGAAACTGGGTGTTTCTGGGCGTCGCATCTGCTTGGGCATAAGGTATCCTCCAAACAATACTGCATTCGCGGCAAACTCCCGACCACAAACATATTTTACATGGGGCATCCTCCTCGGCCTGGGCACAATGGGCCATTCTTGCGAGGGGGAATACCCATGCAAAAACGGGACTTTTGCCCTATTGCGGATGGGGGTTGACAGCACAAGTGACAGGGGTTACACTTCCAAGAAGGAAGGAGGGACCCGGTATGTCGTTGGCCTGGTTTTTTCTGCTCCTGCTCGTTACTGCTCCTGGGATATGCGCCGAGGGGAATGAAGACTCTCGCAGCACCTGGGTAGATGATCTTCCGGCTCCGCCGACGTCCAATACTTCCCAAGCCGAAGAAGAACTGAAGAAAGCCGATCCTCGCCGCGACCATCTGGCGACTCTCGACGGAGAACTAGACAAGAAACCCGCCGGAAAGTCGTCGGACGAAAAACCTGCCGCCGACATCCCTGAAAAGCCGCAGGTCTGGCCGCCCCAACTCTCCGAAGCCATCCAGAAAAAGCTGGACTTCTCCTCCCAAGGAGAGAACCAGGCCGAGCTCAAGAGCAAGGGTATCGATCCCAAGACCATGGGGCACCGGGCAGCCATCGCGCAGATGGTCGAGGATCAAAATCCCGCTGGCCTCAAGCTGATGGTGGATGCCGCCATGCGGCGCTTTCCTGATGACCCGGTCTTCCAGGACCTGCACAAGCTCATCGAGCCGCACTTCGCGGCGGGACATTTCGACCACATCGCTAAACGCACTCTTGAGGAAAGCCGCAAGCTCTTCGGCGTCCAACTGATTCCTTCGGATACGATGGAAGGGGACGCCGGGGAGGTTCCCATCCGTACCGGGAAAAAGCAGGCCGCTCGCGCGACCACAGCTACAAGCGCGCAGGACGTTGTCGACCGCTCCTTCGACCTCATAGACAAAAACAATCCCGCCCTGGCCGACAAGCTGCTCACGCGGGAGATCCTGCGCAACAGGTCGGACCCCAACCTCTACGATGCCCGCGCCCTGGCGCGATACTATGACGGCGATCTGAAGGGTTCCGACGAGGATTCCCTCTCGGCGATCAAGCTCTGCCCCGGCAATTCCCAGGTTTATGCCAATAGAGCCTGGCTGATGCGTGAAATGGGACGTTGGTCCGAGTCCCAAGCCTGGGCGGAGCGCGCCCTGCAAGAGGACCCGACGAATGCCTGGGCTCGTTCACTGCGCGCGAAGTGTCTGTGGCGGGAGGGCAAGGGGAACTTGGCGCGCAAGGAATTCGAGCTGCTCGCGAAGTCGGACCCGGGTTTCCTGCCGCTCTATGAACAGTCCATGACAGAAAGTCCCGCAATTTTATCCGAACGCCGCCGCAAGGTCATGAAATTGATCCAGTCGGGGAACTACGCCGCGGCGATGCGCGAGACCGACCAGCTATTGGATCTTGATTCCCGTGATACCGTTTCCCATGGCCTGCGCGCGTCCATGTTTCTCAGACAGGGGAATCTGGACGCGGCCATTCAGGAGGCGAACATCTCCCTGAAAATCTATCCGGACAATGCGAGCGCCCTATGGAACAGGGCGCTGGCTTATCACACTCAAGGGAACAGGAAAGCCGCTGCCATGGACTTCGACCGCGCAGGCAAACTCGAACCGACATATCAGAAGCTATACAAGGAACTCATGGCACGGCAACCGCCCTCATGGCGGGACAAAGCCGCGGACGCGTTATCCGCGCTCGCGAGCGCGTTGCGCTGATCCGGTCGCTTGCGGACAGGCGCGTACTGCTCTGGCGGGGAATCGCATTTAGTCCAAATAGGCCTAAAGGCCTATCTTGTCATAATACTAACGTCCCTGGTTCATCTGGACTCCTCCCGATATCCTTTCAGTACCCCGGTAAAACCCCTGACCGTGTAGCCCGGAGGATTGGCTCCGGGGTATCCACGATCCCGCCTCAACGGGATGCGACCACGGGAAACGACAATAAATCGTTTCCTGTGCTTGCTTTTGGGGCCACCCAGCCTGAAGCATAGCAGGACGCGACAGGAGGGGGACATGAACGGCAAGATGATCGTGACCACGCAGGAGACAGGAGCAAGCGTTTCGCGGAGGTCGAGCAGCGGCGAAGCATTCGGCGCAAAGGAGATCGCAGATGAAGCCGTGCCTTGTCGGAGTTCTCGGGAGCGCTGGCTGAGCTTCATGAAACTCGTCTACGAAAAGTATCCGTTCTGCACCATGTACGGCGTCCATGTCGAGAACGGGATCATCATCTCCTGCAAGAACATTCAGCGGAGCCTGCTGTTCGGGGATTCAAACACCTCGCCCGTTGAGCCGGGCCCCGAGCTTTTCGACGCGAAGTGGCAGGCGCTTGAGACCTTGTGCACGCAGCTGGGCTCCGGCACCCTGGCTGAGCTGAAGTTCGGCGATGCCAAACCCCTGAGCGCCAAGATCGCCGAGGCCGGCCGCCGCTTCAAGCATTTCCATCGGCAGGAGGGATGAATCGCAAGACATTAACGGAATTGTTGTAAGAACTGTGTTAAAATTCACAAGAAGGCTTCCTTATCCCCGTGGGGATGATTATGGCGCCTTTTGGAAATGAAGCACACTGTGCGGTCATAATCGATCTGGACTGATAGGCAAAAGGAGCGGAAAGATATGACGACCGGGCAATACGAAATCCAAAAGATCGTTGAAGGTTCCAATAACCTCCAGCAAGCTGTTTTGGGTGCCGTGGACGTTCAAAAGGAACTGGCAATCTATGACCGATTCCAGCAGTCTGGGGAGAAAGTCGCATCCAGAGGACTCCTGATCTCGGGATATTCCTATGCCGACATCGTCCGATTCCTGCAAGGGGGCGGCTTTCTTCTTGTCGGTCGCAAAAACGACGAGCGCGTCGTGGGGTATCTATTAATGGACCCCGGAGAAAAATTCTCGCGGCAGTTGCTTGAAGCGAATATCCAATGGGTCCGTCCTGATGATCGCAAAAACATCGAACCTATTCTTGCCTCAGGAAAGTACGACTACCTCGATCAGATCGGTGTGCGTTTCGACTTCCACGGAAAAGGTTGCTCCAATGAGTTGCTCCGCGCAGCGGAGGCGGCTGTTCCGGGCCGAACCATCATCACGATGATCATGACACAACCGGTCGAGAATAAAGCATCCATCAGGTTTTTTGAAAAGAGCGGCTACGTGACCTTTGCCAAGGTTCATTTCAGCCGTTACGGGACCATGTCTCCTTTCGAGGGGATATTACTGACGAAAAAGGTCTAAGCTGATGGCATTCCGCTCAAAAGGGGTGAGAAGTAGATGATGATTTGGAGCCAGTTGCTCGCTGTCGTATTCTATTTCGCCTGTCTTTTCATCATCGCAATGCGCCAGCGGAACTCCGCCACCATCGGGGACTATCTGACCGCAGGCAAAAATGAGGGTGTATGGACGACTGCGTTTTCAGAACGAACAACCGGGGAAAGCGGGTGGCTGCTGTTGGGACTGACCGGGCTAGGGTTCTCACTGGGAGCGCAAAGCTGGTGGGTCGTCGCGGGAGAGACGATCTGCTGCGCCTTTTCCTGGATCGTTCTGGCTCCGCGCTTCAAGCGTCTCTCTGAGCGCATGCCGGATTGCCTGACGATGTTCGACTTCTTCGAATCAGCGACGCAGGACCGCAGCCGAACAATCCGGATCGTTGGTACGCTGATCGTGCTGATCCTCGTCCCGATGTACCTGTCCGCGCAGTTCACCGCCATCGGAAAGGCGGCCAAGATATTTTACGGACTGGACCCCGTCATCGGCAGCATCGCGGGCGGGATACTGGTCTGCGCCTACACTTCCCTGGGAGGATTCCGAGCCGTTGCCAGGACCGATATCGTCCAGGGGATATTCATGCTGGGCGGATTATTGGCTGCATTAGCCGGAGTGACGCTCGCTTTTGGACGACAAGGATTCCCTTGGCTCGAAATATCCGGCTTCTGGTCCGTTTGGGGCCCCAATGGCCTGACTATCGCCTCGGCATGCAAGTGCTTCTCTCTGTTTGCAATCGGATTCGGGTTCTTGGGGATGCCGCATCTATTCGTGAAGTTCCTTGCGGCGCGGGATGTCTCGGTCATCAAGAAGGGCGTTCCCATCGCGATCATGTTCACTCTGATTGCCGACAGCTCCGCAGTCCTTATCGGGATGGTTGGGCGGCAGGTATTCCCTCAACTCGCTGATGCGGAATTCATCTTCCCTCAGATCGCGCAGACTTATTTCCCGCCGTTCGTGTCTGGGCTACTGTTCTGTTCCGTCTTGGCCGCAACTATGTCTACAGCGGATTCCTTGCTCCTATTCCTTGCATCATCCGTGGTGCGCGATGTATACCAACAGCTTCTGAACAACAAGACATCCTCCCAGGCGGGCCTCATCCGAGCGTCGCAGCTCATTATGGTTGGCGCAACCATCCTGGGAGTGTGGACCAGCCTAGGTGACAGCCGGTTGGTTTTTTGGATGGTGCTTCTGGCCTGGTCGGGCTTGGGCGCCGCCTTCAACCCGTTGTTGATGATGATGGTTTTCAATAGGCCCCTGACGAGAACGAGCGCGGTGGCGGGAATCATCACGGGATTCACTGTCGCGATCGGATGGTATCTGTTCGCGGGGAGGATGGGCATCTACGAAATGATCCCCGGATTCTTGGCTGGCGGACTCGTTATGTTCCTGATCGGACGGACCGAGGCGCATGAAGCTATTTCATAAGATATTCCTGTCGTCTTGCTTGGGGCTAGGAATCGTCATCATCGCGCTCTCGTCGGCGGCTAACTTTTTTGCTCGACAATACGTGCAAGATGGGATACTGACAAGATTGCAGTCTTCCGCAGTTCCCGATGTAAGCGTGCTGGAGTTCGATTTCGATGCGCAAACCGGAAAGGCCTCCGCGGAATTGGGTGGCAATATTCAGAATGTCTATTCCGCACGGCTTTTATCCCCGGATGACCTGAAGGACCCCAAACGACTTTTGACGATCCGCATCAACGATTCGGTTTTCCAAGGCCTCTGCGTCACGCAGGGAGACAGGTGCCGATGCCGGATGCTGGATGGTGATGCCGTCGAGGAACGTTTTCGGAGATTCTTCCGCATCCTCATCTCCGTGACCTATACGGCCGCGCTGGCCGCAATCTTCCTGATCTTCAAGCTCAGCAAGAAGACCATCTCGCCTTTGGAAAAGTTGACGGAATATATCACGACTCTGAAAGAAGAGTCTCCCTTCGAGTTCAAGAATGTTTCTGAGGACGAGATCGGCATACTTACAGGGGAGATAAGGAAATATTTCGAAAAGATCGAGGCGTTCCGGATTGCCGAGCGCGAAACCACAAGAAAGGATGCGTTCGTGGCAATCGCGGCGCAGGTCGCCCACGACATTCGTTCTCCCTTGGCCGCTTTAGACTCTGTCCTAAAAGATATGCCGCAACTTCCAGAAGAAAAACGAACTATCGTCCGCAGCGCCGTGGCACGCATCCGCGACATCGCCAACCACCTCATCGAGAAGAACCGCGAGGCCCAGGCCTCGGCCAAGGGGCTTCCCCAATCCGCAGCCGCGACTACTGTCGAACCCTCTTCTATTGAACTTCTTTCCAGCCTCATTGACCCGCTAGTCACGGAGAAGCGCCTACAGTTCCGCTCCAAGATCGGCATCGAGATCGAATGTAGGCTGGATTCGTCGTCCTATGGCCTCTTTGCGAGCATCCAGCCGGTGGAATTCAAGCGCGTGCTCTCCAACTTGGTCAACAATAGCGTCGATGCCCTGGCCGAGAAGGGCTTGGTCACGGTCTCCCTGGCCTCCCAAGACGACAGCATCCTCATCAAAGTCCAGGATAACGGCAAAGGCATCCTGCCTGAGATTCTGGCCAAGCTGGGCCAGCGGGGAGAGACCCACGGGAAAGAGGGGGGCTCCGGCCTGGGCCTCTACCACGCGCGCACCAGCGTGGAGTCCTGGGGCGGCAGCCTGACTATCGAGTCCGAGGTGGGCAAAGGAACCACCCTGACCGTGAGCCTGCCCCAGGCCGATGCTCCAGACTGGTTTGTCTCCAAGCTGGAACTAGAACCTGGCGGCACGATCGTGGTCTTGGACGATGACAGCAGCATCCATCAGATATGGCAAGGCCGGTTCGACTCCTTGAAGGTCAAGGAACGCGATATAGAGGTCCTGCACTTCTCCACCCCCGAGGAACTGCGCGGCTTCCTGCGTCAAGACGCGGCCAAGACCAAGAGCGCGCTCTATCTGACTGATTACGAACTCTTGGGCTACAAGGAAACCGGCTTAAGCCTAGTCGAGGAATTGGGCCTTGGCGAACGCTCCATCCTGATCACGAGTCGCTTCGAGGAGAAGAACATCCTCTCCGAGTGTCGGCGCCTGAAGGTGCGCATGATTCCCAAGGGCTTGGCCGGGTTCGTGCCAGTCTCTGTCCGTGAAAAGCAGGCTCAGACTGAAACCCCGCGTATCCCGGACGCAACACCAAGCGTTGTACTGCTCGATGACGATGCCCTGGTTCGCATGAACTGGACCCTCGCGGCCAGGAATCAGGGCGTGAGCTTCGCCGCGTTCGCGGACCCGCCCAAGTTTTTCGCGGCCTTAAAGGATTGGCCCAAGGAAATCGAGATATACCTGGATTCCAGGCTCGGAGAGGGGATCAAGGGCGAGGACATCGGCAAGGACCTGCACGGCCAGGGCTTTAAGAACCTTTATCTGGCCACCGGCTTTGATCAAAAAGAGCTGCCGCCCCTGCCATGGATAAAAAAGATCGTGGGCAAGGAGCCGCCCTGGCTGTAGGAGAACGCTGTATGACACAAGAGTCCAAGTGGAATATATTGCGGCACGATATCAAGGCCAAGAGTTTGAGCCTGCGCTCCGCGGCAGACCTCATCAAAGACTGCCCGACCGAGGAGAAGCGACAAATCATCGCGCTCATGAGCGAGGCCGCTGAAGATCTCACTCGGTATGTGGCGGAGCTGGGAAAGGAGCTGGAGCGCGCGCCCTAGATGCCGCGGCTGAGCCTCTCCGCCTCCACTCGCACCGCAGCGGTCATCCAAGGCCGCATGAAGCTCGCCCGCCTCATGGAGATGCCTGAGTCCGAGCTGGAGGACTTGGCGCGGCGCATCGAATCCAACCCGTTTTTTACGCGCCTTTCCGTTGCCGGGATACTTGCCCCGGCCGAGTTCCCGGCGGCGCGCTTCGCGGCCAGGCGCTTCGCAGGCTTTGGCCTCAGGACTTCCGGCAGCGGCCTGCCTGAACTCACCGACGGGAACTGCGACCTGGTTCGCCTGATGCAGGGGCTGGGCCAGGAACGCTTCGAGGAATGGTTCCTTGGCGACAAGTCCATCTCGGATGCCGAGCGCGCGCAGGGTTGCGGCATAACGATCGAGGATGCCCGCAAGCTCCGCGAGTTCATGGACAGAGCCTTCATTAAAGGCGAGTTCGAAACTACGGCCCCGGCACCGGAAAAGATCTTTAGCGCCGTGGCTGGCATCGAGATCGAGGGGGGAAAGCCGGTGCTAGCCTTCTTCCATAGGGAAATCTGGAAGAAGCGCTATCACATCAACCGGGAGCGCCTGTCCGACTTCCTTGCGGCCCTGCCTCGCAAAGAAGCAGGCAAGGTCTCCAATCTTCTGCACCAGCTTGAGACCGTGGAACAGAGAAAGACCACCCTCTATCGCCTCTTGGAGGAGGTCCTGACTGCCCAGGCCGAATACCTTTGCACCGGCGAGCCTGAGCAGCGCCGCCCTCTGACGCAACGGAGCATGGCCGCGAAGCTGGAGGTGGACGCCAGCGTCCTCAACCGCCTGATCTCGAACAAATCCATCCAATTGCCCTGGAAAATGGAAGCGCCGCTCTCTGTGTTCTTTCCCAGCGCCAAGGACATCAATCGCGAGCGGCTATGCGAGCTGGCCTGCGCGAATCCGGACTGGAAAGACGAGGACCTGCGCCGAGAGATGGAACGCCTTTACGGCGTCCGCCTCTCCCGAAGGTCCATCACGCAGTACCGCAATGAAAGCAGGGCCCGCAGGTGAAAAACCACCGGCGTGATGACGATTCTGCTGACAAAGTCGGACAATTCCTGAATAAGTGCACGGCGCTCCTTATGGAAAAGAGAGTCGGTCGCACCATCATCGATTCGCCGGAGATATTCCAGGTCATCGACCCTGGGATGCCCATCGTGACATGCAACGCGGTATATCGGACGAATTTCGAGGAGAGCTGTGCAGAGGACAGGATATCCTCCGCCATAGAGACATTCCGATCTCGGGGATTGCCTTTCCGATGGGCCGTCAATTCCATGAGTCGGCCGATCGACTTGGCCGCCCGCCTGGCGGCAAGGAGCCCATCCGCCATTCTCGAAGGCACCGGTCCGCAGCCGCGATGACCGACGTCATCCCGGGTGGCAGGCGTTGATGAAGCCGCACAAGGGCTCGTCTTTTATCGCTCACAGGGTCAAAGTCCCCAACATCATACCCCGCGATGGTCCCAACTGGCTGTTGATTCCCGGCGGCCCTGGGATGGGACCAGAATATCTCTCTGACTTGTTCGGACGGTTGGATCTCAAAGGTTCCATATGGACTTTTGATGTTGTGAATACTGACCATAAGTCGCTTCCCGACGAAGAGGTAGTCGATGGCTGGAAACGCTCTTTGTTGGAGGCCGCCAGGAGACTGAAGCCGGTCCTGATATTCGGCCATTCCTTTGGCGGCATGCTGGCTCTCTCGACAAAAGGCCTGGAAAAGCACATAGCCGCACTGATCCTGGCGGACAGCGATCCTGTGGATTGGCTAAAGGATTGTGCCGAATCCCCTATCCCTAGATCGGAATTGGCAGCCTGGGGGAAGAAATTCGACGATGCACCATCCGATTCCCTGTACAAGGACTATTTCTCAGCGATAGCACCTTACTACTTCAGTAAGAAATATTTACGAGCAGGACGCGCGCTGATCGCTCAGAACTCCTATTCTTGTCGGACTTTCATGATCGGCAACGAACATTTTTTCTCGAACTACGAGATAGCGATCGATCTGCGGCCTATACCCGTGTTCTGCCTTGCCGGAGAGCACGACATCATCACGCCTATCGAAATTTATCAAAGAAGCACGCAGTTCAAAGAAAAAACCGACGTGCGATATTTCTCCATCCCAAGCGGGGGGCATTTCCCGTGGGTTGAGAATCTTCAAGACGTTTCGACTGTCCTTCAGCGAATCGAGAAGGCGGTTTTCTCCGCGCGAGCCGGTAATCGGGCTACAAGACGTCGAGGCTAAGACTGCACATGGGCAAGTCATCGTTCATTTTCCAGAGTAAGCTCCATGGCGGGCTTGTTATGGCGTGGATCGGGGGCTTTCTGTGGTTCATAGTGGACAAAACGCGGGCAGGGCAAGTTATTCCTCCGGGCGCTTGGACTGTCGTGCTTGTTGGCGTCGTTTAGAATCTCCCCAAAAAACGCCGGTCAGTAGTTCCTCATTCCCGCCGGTGACGCCGGTTTGAAATTCCCCAGTCCCGTCGGTCAGAACATCCCTACTCCTCGCGCGGCATTGATATTGCTCCGCAAGAGGTGCAAGCCATTTGGGCTTGGCACGAGGGAAAATGAAACGCACGACCATCTTGATCGCCATGCTTCTTCTCGCGGCTTGCCGCGAGAGCGCCTTTGCCGGCAGTGGGAATCTTTTCCTGCAGCCGCGCCTGTCCGATGCCGCTGAGACGACGGGCCGCTCGGCCTTGCTCGACTACTGCAAGTTCCACATGACCCTGCCGCTCGACGTCTGGAACATCCCGCTGGGCGCTTCCGCGAAGATCAGTATCCGCAAGCTCTCGGCGCAGGCCTCACCCGGGACCGGCTGGGCGCTCGACACGGTCTCCGGCAGGCTGGTCTGGAAGTTCTCTTGATGGACGCTGGACTCCCGAGGACGATGGAACAAAAACAGTACCTGCGTCGTATACATGCCATGAGACTATTCAAGACGGCGGCGATGCTCATGGCGCTCAGCCTGTCCGCAGGGGCGGCTTCGCTGCCCCTTCCGGACCAGGAACCGATTCCCGTGTCCGAAGAGGTCTCGGAGATCGTTCTGAACCTCAACGGCGTCGCGGATATCGAGTTCGTGGAAAGCGACGGGTTCCTCGGCGTCCAGGATCTGATCTGCTCTGCTGTATGCTCGGCGAAGACCCTCCGCGTGGAGCGCTCCGGCCCGCGACTGATTTTTACCCAGGATTCCAACCGCCTGTCGTGGACCCGTTGGGAAAGCCTTGAAGCCGCGAGCTACAGGCTGCTTTTGCCCAAAGGCCGCAAGGTCGTCGTGAATGGGGGCAATGCCGCGCTTTCCGGCAGCATCCAGGCCCGCAGCCTGAGCATGCATGTCTCGAACCTGAGCACGCATGACCTGAACGTTTCAGTTGACGATGACCTGGAGATATCAGGCGCGCTCGCTCACCTGGATATGCGGGTGAAGCGCGCTCGTCGCGTCTTCCTGCGCTTGGGCGTTCTTACCGGGAGACTCAGCGCGCCGACGGGAACGGAATTAAAGGATTCCTCGCGCAGGTCCACGCTAAGGGTTCGCCCAAACAAGGACTGAGCATCCTTTCCGTGTCTTCTGAAAAGCTCAGCTTTTAGCCGAGTCCTCGTTTTTCAGCGCGGAGTAGAGCAGTCTGTTGGATATCTTGAGGTCCGCCATGGTCTTGCTCTTTTTGCCGTGGTTTTCAGTCAGGTTCCTGCGGATGATCTCAGCGGTGAACAGGTCTACAGCCGTATTTAGCCCGTTATCCAAGGCATAGCGATACCAGTTTTCCTCGACTCGGACCGCACTGTGAGTCGCCGGGACCTTTCCCGCATCCTGTGTCAGGTGCTGACGTACTTGCTCCAGGGTCACCTGTCCTTCGGCTCCTGCGGCCAGGAGTTCGACGAACTTCTTAAGCTCCCGCGTGTTGCCCGGCCAAGCGTATTCCAGCAGGCGGGCCTTGGCCTCGGCCGAAAAAGAAAGACGCTTCCCGTCGCGGCAGAGGAACTTAATGAGGGGGAAGATATCGCAGCTTCTCTGCGCCAAAGGCTTGAGATTGATGGTCAGGCCGTGGATGCGCTGGAAGAAGTCAAAACGCATTCGGCCCTGCGCGATGAGCTGCTGCATGTCCTCCAAGGTGGCGCTGATGATGCGGAACTCCGAGGACTCGGGCTTGTCCGCGCCCACGGGATAAAAGGAGCGCTCCTCCACGGCTTTCAAGAGCTTGGTCTGCATGTTCAGGCTCATGGCGCCGATCTCATCAAGGAACAGGGTCCCTTGGTGCGCCTGCAGGAGCTTTCCCTTGCGGTTGTCCGCGGCGCCGGTGAAGGCACCTTTCTTGTAGCCGAAGAGTTCGGCCTCCAGAAGATCCTCGGTGTAAGCCGAGCAGTTGATGGCCACGAACGCGCCCGGCCTGCGGGAGTGGTCGTGGATGATCTTGCCCAGGCAGGTCTTGCCCGTGCCTGAGGGACCCAGGAGCAGGATGGGGAGGTTTGAGGGTGCGTACTTGGCTGCTTCCAGGATGCTGGCCTTGGTGGCGGGGTCTTCCGTGATGAACTGGTGGGTGAAGACATACTCGGCGTTGAAGCCGGCCTTCCGCTGACCGTATTTCAAGAGGACCGCGCCGACGTTGGCCTCCTCGTTGCCCTTGACGTAGAAGTCGTTGCAGCCGAGCGCGTAGGCCTGGCTGATGGCCTCCTCGGAGTCGCAGGCGGACATGACCACGGAATAGATGCCCTTCTTGACCGCGTGGGGGATGACCTTCAGGCCGGACTGCGCGTCGTTCTCTCCGAGGCGCAGGTCTATGAAGCAGATGTCCCAGGCCTTGGAGTCCAGGCTGTGGGCCGCGGCGCGCAAGTTCTCGACGAACTCCACACAGTGAGGGGCGAGGTGCTTGGACATAGCCTTCTGGGTGATCTTATCGTCTTCCACGACAAGGATGCGAAGCGGTTCCATAGTGACTCCTTTTCATTTGAAACGAAATCGTTTCAAATGAACTGCCTAGGGATTATAGCCCACTTTAGGTTGCGGAACTATGGCACGGAAAGCGTGGGAGAGAATCGCGGCATGGGAATTGCTCTGCGTAAGCGACGGGACAATCCGGGCTCCGAGGTGCGAAGATGCAGGACAGCCACATCGTAAGGACGTTGAACCTGACTGCAGGGGAAGTCTTGACTCTCGAAAAGGCGGATGACCGCATGGAATTCGAGGCCCTGCCCCTGCTTCTTCTTGCCGGAGACTGCACGTTCGATTGCACGTGCAAGAGCGGTACGAACTGCGGCTGCAACGACCACACCAGCTGCTCGGATTGTTCAAGCGACCGTCCGTTGCCCTGCCCGAGCGACAACGTCGGGTAAGACCCCGGAACGACGAAAATACCCGAAAGGGATATCGGAGGAAGATCCATGACGAAGAGCCACATCGTGAAGTCCGTGAACATGAGCGCCGGCGAGGTGCTCACGCTGGAAAAGGCCGGAGAGCGCATGGAGTTCGAGGCGCTTCCGCTGTTCTCGCTCGATGCGAGCGGCGACTGCACCTTCGACTGCTCGTGCAAGAACGGAACCAACTGCGGCACGAACAACAACTGACGGACGCCTTCCTCTCCCGCCTGTCCGGCGGACGCGTTCCGGGCAGGCGGGAGCAGGACGACCGAAAGAGGCATGGAATGATGAATCTCCTGACGTGCATCCTGGCCGTTATGCCGGTCTTCGCCGACGCCCAGACGAGAGCGCCCCAGGCCGCGTCCGCCATTGATGAACCCGGCCTGCATCGCTTTGAGGAGGACGTGGCCGAAGCCTCCGCGAGCATCCGGGACGAGTTGAGGCGCCGCAGGATCAGGAATATGACGCGCCAAGTGTTCCAGGCCGCGCGGCGCCAGGACGCGGTCTCCGCGCAGAAGGCCCTGGACCAATTGCTCAAAGAGGTCCCCTCACTTAAGGAAAAGCCGGGGACATGGCTCGCACAAGGGGAGATCCATTTTAGACGCGGCAACTTCGATGGAGCTTTCCAAGAAGCCGACAGAAGCATCCGCGAGATGGTCCTCAGATGCGGGGGGAATTCGCAGGTGTCGGATTCTCCGGAGAAGGGCTTCATCTCGGACGCGTATTTCAACCGCGGGGCGGCGCTCATGCACCTGGGCAGACTTGACGAGGCGATCGCGGACATGGACGCGGCCTACGCGCTCCTGCCCAGGCCGCACATCCAGCTCAACAAGTGCCGCGCGCTCATCGCGCGCAAGAAATACGAGGAAGCGGCCAAGGCCTACGAGTTGACCGCGTTCCTGGACGCCAAGACGGCGGAGTGTTCGGACAAGAAGCGAATCTGCGCGGCACTCTCTCAAAACGGACAGAGCGCCAAGGCTTGCCGGTAAAAGGGGGGATCATGAGCGACTATTTCATCAGCCGATACCTGAATGTGATCAACCTGGGTGAGACAGCCCTGCTCTTTAACGGAACCAACGGCTGCCTGGATGAGGTCTCCAAGGAACTCGGCGATATCCTGCGCCGAGGGAATGCGAATCTCGATTTCCTCAGCACCGACGACCTCCTCTTCCTGCGAAAGAGAGGGCATCTTACGCCGTTTCCGCCCGATGAGGAGCGTCGGCGCTTCCGCGAGTTCGCCGACGCCCTGCACCGCAAGAAGTCGTCCGCTCGCAGGCTGCGCGGCGGCCTGATGCTGCTCATGAGCTACAACTGCAACCTCGCCTGCAAGTACTGCTACCAGCAGCAGCACCGTCCAGCCAAATCCCGGGCAGTCATGGATGAGAATCTGGTGGCGGAGCTTTTCGAGAAGCATCTCGCTTCGATGTTCCCGGGAGTTCCCATGGAGAACATCGACATCTCCTTTTACGGCGGGGAGCCCTTCCTTCCGTCCAACGAAAAGACCATCCGCAAGGCGCTGGAATACGCCGCGCGCTACAAGATGAGTTCCAGCGCGATCACCAACGCCACCCAGGTGGATGTCATGGCGGACATCTTCGGCGAAGGCCCTGGGAAGGTCAACCGCGTCCAGGTGTCCCTGGACGGCAACCGCGCCGCGCACGACGCATCCCGTGTCCCATCTTCCGGGACTGGAACCTTCGACAAGATCATCGCCAACATCCGCCTCCTGCTCGACAAGGGCGCCCAGGTGAGCGTCCGGCTCAACCTGGACCGCAACAGCCTGCCCACGGTCCCGGCGCTGCTCCAATACCTCAAGGAACAGGGCATCGCCGGGCATCCCAGAGCCACGGTGTATGGCAATCCCCTGCATGACGGCATCGCGCGGGTGGACGACACGGACTTTGTGGACCTCACCGATCTCTCCGCCAAGATGCTGGGCATGGGCGTCGACCTGGAACATCCAGTCAGCCTCAAGGCCAATGACATGAAATACCTCTACAACCTTGAGAAAGGCCTCGGACTTTCAACGACCTGCTTCTGCATGCAGACCACGCAGAACGCGCTCATCGTGGACCCGTTCAAGGATATCTACGCTTGCTTCGAAGAGGCAGGCTACCCGGAGTTCCGCATGGGCAGCATCGGCGAGGGCGGCGTGGAATTCTTTCCTCTGCGCGAGACCTACATGAAACGTCACGTGGCGAACATGGAGGATTGCACCGCCTGCTCCGTGGCGCTGGCCTGCGGCGGACAGTGCGGAGTGCGCTGTAGGATGAAGACCGGAGATCTTTTTAAACCGCATTGCGCGGACTTCAAGGAAGTCGTTCTCAACGCGGTCAAGCACGCCTATCTCAAGAGGCAAAAGCAAACGGACTCCTGTGCGGCATCTATCCGTGAGGCGGCGGCTACATGAAGACGTCCTCCGAGGGATGCCCAGCGAAGGGGGGAGTTCCCCTGTCCGAAGCCGAACGGACATACGAGAACCATCTCAAGCGCGCATATCGAGTCGATCGGCCACAAGGAGCATTAATTATCACGGCTACCTCCTGTTACGGCATCGCGGAGGAGACCTCTTGGTTGGTCGACGCCCTGCCTGAAACGGGCCGCAGAGAGGATTACCTTGCCTCGTTGGGCGGGCTGGGCATCGAAGAGCCCGTGCGAGTCTTTGAAAAGCTCGTTGCAATCGATGTCCTGCGCGTCTTTGAGCGCGGAAACGCATGGAAGAAAGCCCTCAGACAGGTTTTTGCGCCCAAGATCAATCTTATTCCTGCCGCGCTTCAAGAGCGCTTCTTCAAATTCCTCGGCATCCAGCCGCAATCCGCTGGGAAATCTTCGGCCGCGCTGACAATGCTGCTTGCTGCTGCGGCGGCCGGCATGCTCTTTTCGTTGGGAATCGCATTGCTGGGGCCGAAGGATTTCGGCTTGCGTCCATTGCCGGGTGTTCCCAAAGGCGCGGCAGTATTCGCATTGGTCATGTTGGGAACGCTTTTGCATGAACTCGGCCACTCCTATGCCGCCGCGGCCGGCGGCATAGGCCTGCGGCCCATCGGCTTCTCGGTCTACCTGTTCTACCCGGTCTTCTATACGAATGTTTCCGGTATCGAGAAGCTGAACCTTGGTCGGAAGATGGCCGTGGACTGCGGCGGGATCATTCCCCAAACGGCTTACCTAGCGGCCCTGTTCCTTATCGGACGGATGACTCAGAGCGCGTCCTGCCTGGAGGCAGTCCGCTGGATCGCCTGGATCGTGGCCTTCAATCTGAACCCCTTGCTTCGGACCGACGGCTATTGGATATACCACGACCTGCGTGAAGAACTGCGGGATGCGCGTTGGATGCGATGCGTCCATCATGCCTATCTGATCGCGTTCGTAATGGCGACCGGGTATCTCTTGTGGCAGGTCGGGCTTCGCCTGGACTGGATTGCTCAGCGCGTCTGCGCAGCGGTTGCGGAGCCCAGGACTCTCCTGACGGAAGGATACAAGCTCATCCTGGGACTCTACTTCATTCTCATGGCTTTCGTCGGCGGTGTTGGGCGGCTGCGGGAAGGGACAAAGGAGTGGGCCGCGCTCAGGAAAGAGGGCGGGGACATCGAAACAGCGGCGAGAACGAACGCCGCTGAAGCAGTATGATACGTCGTACGATTGGGGGATAAGAATGAACGGATACATCTGCGGAGTGGCGGCTATTTTCGCGACGAGTCTTGCCATGGCGGCCGAAACGCCAAAGGAGACCAAATCGTTCCCATCGGCGGGTCTGCGCACGGTCCGCGTGGAAACCGAGATCGGGAACATCTCCGTGCAAGGTACGGACAAGGGTGATGTCAGCGTGGAGATTTCGGAAGCCGCTGCGGGAAAGTGCCGTCTGACGACGGAAGTCCGAGGAGACATCTTGATCCTCACAGCTCTGCGCCCGGACCAGCGCTCGCGCGTCAACTGCCAGGCCGGATTCCGCGTACTCGCGCCCTCCAGACTGGACTTCCGCGCGATCTCAGGCACAGGAGATATCGAGGTGTCGAGCATGAGCGGAGCCTTGCGCACCCGGTCAGGAACGGGGGACATCACGTTGAGGATGTTCTCCGGCGAATTGACCGCGGACCTAGGCTCAGGAACGCTCAAGGGAGATGTCGTCTCCCGAAAGGTGAAAGCCCAATCCGGCAGCGGCGCGATCGTGCTCAGCGGACTTCGCGGTTCCGCCAGGGTGCAGACAGGCAGCGGGGACATGAACATTTCGTGGGCAGAAGTCCCGGCCTCTGCGGACATCCATCTCCAGGCAGGCAACGGCAACATCTCCCTCGCCTTCCCGGTGAATGCCAAGCTCAAGACGACCTTCCAGGCGCCTCCCGATGCCGTGAGCAGCGAATTCGCTGATGAAGAAAGCGGCGCGAAGCTCTTCGCCCAGGTTGGCGGGGGAAAAGTCTCCATCCGCAAGGTAGCGCGGTGAAACTCGATTATCGTACCGCTATTCCGGGATAGCGGCACAATAATTGCTTCGGGAAGAGCATGCGGATGGAAGCGCCTACAGGTCCCTTGACAAAAAATAGTTCAGGGGTTAAATATTTAAAGTTGCCGGATGGTTGGATTGACGGACCCCCGGACGGTTGGGCGCAGGAGCAATCACGACGGAAGCGTGGCGCGAGCTGGGCGGCGCTGAGCAACAAATGTCGTAAGCCAATGCGGGGGGATTCCGTGTCAGCGCCGAGTGGCCTTGTGCCCGTGATGTCGTTATTTGTTGCCCCAGATGGCGAGTCCCTCTCGCTGAACGCCCTCCTTAATTTTCTTTGCCTGGGTTATCGGCATCTCTCAATATCCACAGTCACATTCCCTACGGCACACCTCGCTTCAGCCCATTCCACCCGCGCAACTCTTACACCTACTGCCTATCAAATGATGGAGGAACGATGCCTTACATGTCAACGCCGAAGATGATTTCCCAAATTACGTGCCTCAAGCTCAATCATGTAGCCATGAGAGTTGGGCTTGTCGTCACAATGCTGTGCAGCGTACCGTTTTTTATGGTTTCAAGCGCATGGGGCAATTCATATCTAGCGATGTCTGTGGATGAGATGACGGATAAAGCGGATCTTATCTTTACAGGCACGGTGATTAGCGTCAATGAAAATGTGGTTACTCCTGGACGAATGCCTACGAACTCTGTGAATTTAAGCGTAGTGGAATTGCTGAGGCATCGAACAGAAGTCCCGCTATCGTCGACATCGACGATCGCCGTAACGTTTGTAGGAAAACTGAACAACTTTGATCCCGGGGACCGGGTTGTACTTTTCTGTGTATACAAACCCTATTTGGGAGGATATCGACTGATTAATAGCCCTTTCAGCATGTTTAGAATGCAATCAGATCGCGGGCGTGGATATGCCGTCTATTCCAATTGGCACCCGTCTGCTCAGAATCACGCACACTCAAAAGATGGCGGGCCAGATCCATTGGTCACTATCGAGTCTGGGCACGCGAAATTCGGGAGACATGATGCCACTCCAATGTCAGAAAAAAATTTCCTGAAAGTGATAAAAAAGCGCATTCAAAGAAAATGAGCTGCCGCTATCTGAAAACTATTTTGAGGTGGAAGCTGATTTTCGGGGCAATCCTATTTGCCCCGCTGATCAGCGCTTTCGGTTATCAGCAATTTGGCCAGTGGCAAACTAATAGCCGCCAGAACCCTGTCTATTATTACATCAATACAAGCGGAGCACCGTCGGGATTTCAACAGGCAGTTATTAATGCGTTCAATACATGGAATGCTGTGAATTCCGCAGATATTTCTTTTGTCTTTAACGGCACAACTTCTGCGGGAGGCTTCTCTCAGGATGGGGCTAATACGATTTCGTGGAGTCAAACTGGTAGCGAGGTGGATGAGATACTCGCTGGCACTATAAATTTCCCATCGCAAGGCGATTTCGTCGAGGCTGATATCGTGTTCAATGGGACATATCAATGGTCAGTAACAGGAAGCAGTTCTGCGTGTGATATACAGACGATTGCCCTTCACGAAATAGGTCATTTTCTGGGTCTCGACGATTTGAATAATCAAACACCACGAGGAAGTATTATGGAACAGCGATTTAATTACGGGGACAGCTTCCATCATCTCTACCAGGATGATATTGATGGGATAACGTATATTTACGATGGGCTTCCACCAAATCTAGATATCCATGATGATCTCGGCGTTTTGATTCCAAACAATGGGTTTACAAGTCGGAATAGCATTACTGCCAATGCCCAGGATAGCCAAAGGGGAATGGCGCAAATTGCCCTTGTTCAATTGCCTTCTGGCACGACGATTCAGTCCCAAACTTTTACAGGCCAAACTTCTTCTGTGTCGGCCAGCTTCCCCAGCATTATGAGCAGCCAATATAAAGTTGTAGCACTTGATAACCGAGGGAACGAGATTTCAGTGCGTTTCACGGTTGGCGAACTGCGCCCATACCTATCTTTCGTGCGGGCATCGCAGGGGGGCTCCGCCGTTTATACAGCAAGCTGGACGAATGACGGCGCCGGGATGAAACTCGGTCCGGGTGGGTCTTCCGGGCTGATGTATCCGAAAGATGCCTCCTCTACCGGCGGCGGGTTGGCTGTCTATTTGGGATTCAGCAAGCCCATGAGTCCTCCTGAAGAGGTTTCCTTAGATGGGGTGTCGGCTTCGTCCGTTTACACCATCGATCCATCGGGCAAAGAGTGGCGCGCGATCTTCTCCGCGACCTCGCTTTCCGGGCTCACCATGAATGCACCGCTGCGATTGAAAGTGCGCGGTAAGGACCTATCCGGCAACGATTTGTTCCGCACCGTGGAGGATCGCTCTATCCTGGATCGGTCTGCTTTGGCGGCCAACATCCCGGCCAACGGCGGCGCTGACGAGGTCCACCGGCTACGCGCGCCATACTACGTGAGCGTGCTCCCTCCGTTGCAGTCCGTAGAGACCGACCAGCGCGCCGACTATTCCCTGCCCGTGACCAACCGCTGGCTCCCCGCGAGCGCCGACTTCATCGTGACCGCGGCCCTGCATGCTGATTCAGGCTGGGAAAGCGATATCCCCGCGCTCAACAACAGGATGTTCCAGCTTCCACCCGGCGAGAACCGCGCGCTCGCGTTCTACTTCGAGAACCGCAGCGCCCTGGACTCCGCGCAGGCCGACTTCAAGGTGAGCGCGCGCGGCACCGGTGCTCAATCCTGGGTGACGGATATCTCCGCCGGTATCGGCGAGGCAGCCGCGGCCGGAACTTGCACGAAGCCCCCGAACAGGGACCACCCTGACGACAACTACTCCGTGGCGAGTCCGAACTATCCGACTCCGTGGCAGGTGGACACTCTTTCAGAGGTCGGCATCCTCCTGCGCGGCTGGGGCGCGGGCGTGGGCCATTTGCTTGGAAGGTACGGCATCAAGGCCGCGCCCGTAGGCGAGGACTTCGCGGTGCTCGGCGAGCACAGCCGCAAGCTCGAAGACCTCAAGGTCCTGGTGATCGGTTCCGCGGGGCTTGAGGGCATGCGTTCCCAGGTCTGGCGCGAACGCCTCAAGTCTTTCGTAGCCAACGGCGGAACCCTTGTCGCATTCACCCAGCCCACCGGCGAGGACTTCGCGGCCCTGCCGGGCGCGAGCGCGACTGGAGCCGCCGCGGTCGAAGGCTACGGCTGGAACGAGGACCAATCCTGCTTCGCCAACTCCGTCTATACCGCCGACGCATCCCCTGTTTTCGCAGGACAGACCAACAGCAACCTCGATGTGAACATGGACGGGTACTTCACGAAATATCCCTCAGAGACCAAAGTCCTCCTTCGGCGCACGGCCACCAGCATGCCCGCCCTCATCGAATACCCCTACGGCGCGGGGAGGGTGATCGCCGGCGCCATGTTCAGCGACTTCGGCTACGGCGTCGGCCAGAGCGCGCAGGATGAGCAGAAGCTCGTACGCGATATCGTGAGCTACGCGGCCGCGCCCAAGCCCATGCAGGAATATCCCGTCGGCGCCGACGTGAGCGCGGCGATCGCCGTGCGCTATGACGCGGCTGCGGCGAACGGTTTTTGCGGCGATAACGCGAACGGAACAAGCGAGACAGACCCGTTCTGCGCGCCCATGCGGGCCGTGAAAGCCGTTGTCACAGTGTACGATCCCGCCGGGTCCATCGCCAAGACGCAGGAAGCGATCGTTTCCCTGCAGCCCGGCGAATCCGCGAACATCCCTCTTTCATTGTCCGCGTCCCAAGCCGGCGTCTACCGCACCGAATACGCGATCCTCGATGCCGACGGCATGGCGGTCCAGCCTTCGCACAGCGCAGCCTCTTTCGCGGCAAAGAGCCCTATCGAGGTGAACGGCTACGCGCCCGGCACGCTTCAACTCTGGGCCACGACGCCGGGCGACAACTTCCCGAAAGGCAGCGTGGTCTCGGTAACCCTGCACGTAAGGAACAACAGCGCGGCGGATTTCACCGGGAACCTTTGGCAGACGGATGAGGGGAACATATCGCATGACTACAGGACGATCCTCATCGCGTCGACGGTGACCATCCCCGCCGGCCAGAGCGTGGATGTCCCGTATCCGTACACGCCGCATTCTTCGGGCGCAGGAATGTTCAGACTGTTCTTCAGCCTCTCGCGCATGGGCGAGGATGCCCGCTCCGGAAGCGTGAGTTTCGCGGACCGCGCTTTCATGTTGTTCCAAGCCGTTGCGGCAAGCACGGCCCGCTTCGACCAGGAAGTCTACCTCTGGGGCTCCACGGCGAACCTGCATATCGCGCTCGACAACGTTACGGGGGCCTCTTTCGAGGGGATACTTTCCGTCGATTCCCTCTCTCCGGCGGGGACGTCCTCGCGCGTGAGCGAATCTCCCGTCAGCATAAACCCCCATTCCAGCATAGCGCGGGACATCTCCTTTGCCGTGTCCACCGGCACGGCCCGAGGGCGCTGGCTGGCGATCGTGCATGTGCGAAGCGCGCAGGGCACGGTGGACAATGTCGCGACCAGTGCGGGCTTCGACGTGGCCTCGGCCCTATTATCCTTGACCCCGAGCCTGCCCAAGCATTTGCGCGTCGGCACGGACGCATTGGCCCTGACCCTTACGGCCAAAGGCGAGGCCTCGGTTTCCTCTGGAACGCTCTCGGTGCGCTGGCTCGCGCCCGACGGAAGCATCAACTGGACGGATACTCGCCCTATCGGCGAGATCGCGGCGCACGGCAGCGCGAGCTTCGACTTCTCGCCCGCAGGCTTCCAAATCCAAGAGGGAGTCCACACGCTGGAGTTCGCCGCGAACTACGACGGCAGGTCCACGACCCTCAAATTGCCCGTGCGGGCGCAGGCGACCGCCGAGTTCCTTTTCGATAGGCCCGCCTACCGCGTGCGCGAAAGCATGGGCATGACGCTCAAAGTGACGAACACCGGGGACCTTGCCCTAGGAAATGTGCCCGTGAGCGTGAACATCCCGGATGCCGGTTTCGACTGGTCCGGGGAGCTGGACCTCTCTCCCGGGGCCGCGAGCGTGCCCTTGTCCGCGGTTCTTTTGCCCGAACTCGAACCGGGCCTGCCGGCAGTCGAAGTCTCGATGCCGTTCATGGACGAGCCCGAGAAGGACTTCATCTTCGTAGTGCTTACCCCGGAGCTGGATGCCGCGATCTTGACCCCGCAGGTCGCCGCGGGCGAGACCGCGCGAGTCAAACTCAAGAACGTAGGCGGGGTGGATGCTCGCTTCACCGGCTCCTTGACGCTCACGGACGCACAGGGCATACAGGTTTCCGAACACAGCATCGAGACCGGCGTCATCATCGCGGGAACCGGCGAGGAAGAGATCGATTTCAACCTGCCTTATGAACTCGCCGCCGGGAACTATACGCTCATGTTCGACGGCTGGGACAGCGTTGAAGGGGCGAGCCAGCAAAAGTGGCTCAAGCTCTCAGTCACGGCCGAGGCGCCCGTGGTTTCCGTGGGCTCCGATAAGGAATCCTATCGTCCCGGCGAGACCATCCTCGCCACCGGCACGGCGCGGACCTCTGAGGACGTGATGACTCTGGAACTCAAGGCCTACGGCGCCGCGCCCGGCTGGAAGGGCTACTCGGCCGCGGGCGTCATCAACGACATCTACGACGACGGCGAGAACGTCTGGTTCGCGACCGCCGACGGGGTCAAACGCTACGAGAAGGCCTCGGACACATGGCGCGTCTATCGCTCAAGCGAGACGGGCGGCGCCCTGGCGAACACGGACGTGGTCGCGATATCCACCGCAGGCAGCGAGCTTTGGTTCCTGCACAGGAGCCATGAACTTCCCGGCGTGCAGGCGCGCGCGGGCCTGGCCGTGTTCGACAAGTCCGCCGGGTCATGGTCGGCGATCGCAGTCCCTGAAGGCGCGATTCCCATGACCCTGGCCGCCTCGACGGGATATGTCTGGGTCGCGGGATTGCACGGTGATCTTCACCGATACGAGAAGGCCGCCGGAACATGGACGCTCGTCCGAGAGGCGGAGGAGGGTTCCACAACGGCCAAGCCGCTCTTGGCGGATGAAGGCGGCGTCTGGATGGGACTGCGCGGTCCCAATAACGTCGAACATTATCCCAATCTCGCCAACGAGCCGGACCGGTCTATCGAGCCGGGCGGGAATGCATTGGCGGGCGTCCTCGCGCAGAGCGGCACGGAACTGTTCATCGGCGTCGACGACATCGTCGTCCGCTACGACAAATCCTCCGGGGCGCGCCTATCCGAGATCGAGCAGCCTTTCGGCTCCATGGTCTCCATGAGAGCCTTGCACTGGGACGGAACCTTCTTATGGATCGGGGCCGACGGCGGCGTGGCTGCCTGGGATAAGGCGACCGAAGCCGTCTCCGCGTATACTGAAAACGAAGGGCTTCTCTCGAACGACGTTCGGGCCGTCGGCGGCAACGGCGGAGTTCTGTGGTTCGGTCACGGGATCGGGCTCACGCGCTTCGAGCCCGCCAGCGCATGGGAAAACTTCCCGGACGCGGGAATCGGCGGAAGCGCGGTCTTCAGCGTGGCCGCGGGCGAGGACGCCGTGGCCGCGGGGCACGAGCGCCACGGCGGCTACGGCCTGAGCGCGTTGGACAAGCGCACGGGCGCGTGGAAGCAGGGTCTCTCGGCCGGGGACGTGGGCTCCGTGCAAGTCCTGAGCGGCAACGTCTGGTACGCGACCGATCTCGACGGCGCGGGATTATTGTGCGGCAACGGCACGGACTGCCCTTATCTTGAGCCCGGACCTCCGATGGGGCCGCGACTGGATCCTCCTGAGGGCTCTTCGATGCGCGCCATGAGCGTGATGAGCGCGGTGGGCGGGGATTCTTATAAGGCCTCGGGCGCGCTGGCCGATGGCGCGTATGTGTGGTACATCAACCCCGGGAAGAGCGACGAGTATTCCTATTATCCGCCCTCTTTATGGCTCTATGATCCGGAATCCGGGGAATGGCGCGGGCACGGTCAGATTCCGGACAGCGAGAATGAATGGGAGCCCTGGCCGTTCTGGAGCAACGCGCCGGCCGTGCGGATGGCCGACGACGGAGACGGACTGTGGGCCGCGGCACGGCAGACGCGCACGGGCTGGGCGGACCCGGGCATCGGCCGATTAGACAAATCCAAGGGGACCTGGACGACCTACGGCATCCAGGACGGCCTCCCGAGCGCGGACGTCAATGATGTGGCCGTCGACGGGAACGTCGTCTGGGCAGCCACGGACCGCGGGGCCGCGCGCTGGGAGCGCGCCACCGGGCACTGGAGCGTTTTCGCCTCGACCTTGCCGGGCCTGCGCGTCAACGCAGTGCTGCCTGCCGAGGACGCGGTGTGGTTCGGCACGGAGAAGGGACTCAGCCGTTGGTCTCGCCTGAATGGACATTGGACGCATTACACTCCGGCCGACGGCTTGGCTAATGAAAAAGTGCTTTCCCTGGCCACGGATGAGAATTACCTCTGGGTGGGAACGGCCGGAGGGCTCTGCCGCCTGACCTTGCGCGCGGGCCAGGATGCCGTCTGGAGCAAGGTAATGCCGCTACCCGGAGAGACCCTCTTTGAATTCTCGGAACCCGTGACCGGGGCCTCTTTGTTCGGGAAATACCGCTTGGAGGGGGTAGTCAAGAATCCGTTCGGGCAGAAGCTCTCTCAGGCGAACAACGTTTTCTATGTGACTCCCGGCAATATCCTTCTAAGTTTCAACGCGGAGAAGAAGAGCTACAAGCCCGGAGAGAACATCCGCATCCTCGGGACCCTGCGCAACATGGGCGCCCTGGCCGAGGGCGGAACGCTGAGCCTGGAGAAGGACGGCGTCGCGCTCCTGAGCGAGAGCGTGACTCTTGCACCCGGAGAGTCCAGACCCTTCTCCGTGGAGACCGAAGCGGAAGAATCCTTCCAGCTCAAGGGCAAGTTCCAGTCCCTGGAAGTGCGGGATCTCGTGGAGGTCGCGACTCCGAAGGTGTCCCTGCGCCTGCTCGGGCCCGATTCAGTCGGCATCAAGCCCTTCTCCGTGACCGCGCTCATCGCCAACGACGGGGACTCTTTCGCGGAGCTTTCCCTGGACTTCGCGGACTCGGTCTCCACCTTCTCCCTAGCCGCGGGCGAGTCCATGATCCTGCAAGGGGATTTCTCCGTCACGTCGAGCACGGACATCGCCGCGGTCTTGGGCGGAGACGTCTCGCGCATCGTCAAGAAGCCCGTACGCATGATCGCTTCCGGCCGCTTGAGCGTGGAGCCGGATTTCACTTATCCGGAGGGCGCGGTCACCGTGGCGTACTCCCTGGAAAACGACGGCGATATCCCCTGGGAGCTGGAGCTTCGATTCTTCATCGATGGGACCACGATCACCCGGCGCCATGCCGTGCAGCCATGCGACACTCTCCGCGTTCCTCTCGTGCTGGAGAACATGGCCGAAGGCGAACACATCCTTCGCTATGAGTCCGCCCTGTTCTCGGGCACGGCCTTGATCAGCGTGAACAAGTACGGCGCTTTACGGATAGATGAGTTTGCGGTGGACGCGCAAAGCCTGACCCCGGAGGGGAAGGTCCATGCCTCGGGCCGCGTGAGCAACCCTGGCAAGTACGCTTTTGAAGGAGAATTGCGCATAGAGTCGCCGATGTGGGATCAGAGCGAACAGATAAGCTTGGCTCCAGGCGCGGAAAAAGCTCTTTCCTGGGACCTGCCCGCCGGTGCGGTTGCCGGGGACTATGCGGCAGCTCTGCAAGTCTATTGCGGGGGGAACTTTGTATCCGAGAAGAAGGCTGCGTTCCGGCTGGAGCCGCGTTTCACGGTGGAATCCTCATCCGCGGCTGCGGCCTATCCCGCAGGCGAGACGCGGCCTTTGAGCTTCACAATACGGAACAGCGGTTCCGCCGAAGGCACGGCAAAGCTGCTCGTGAGCGCCGGGGAGATCCTCGGCTTGGAGCAAGGGTCCTGGCTCGGCATCGGAGAATCCAAGCAATTCTCCTTCGATGTCGCGCTGCCGGAAGACCTGGAGAGCAAGTCCTATGCCGGGACATTGTCCCTATCGAGTCCGCAAACCTCGCGCGTGGTCGTGGAACCCTTTGTCCTGAACGTGGAAGGCTTCGCGCTGGAGGCCTCGGCAACCTTCGATAAGCCGGTCTATGATGCGGGAGAAGTCGCGCATCTGAGCGTGAGCGCGCGCAGCGTCAACGCGAGGACCCCCGCGATATTCATGAAGGTCAACGGCGCGAGCTATGAAAGCATCTCTTCGACTTTCACGGCCGGGCCGTCTGTCGAGACGCGCAGCTTCGACATCCCGGTCCTGTCCTCGGGCGGGCCGTCGTATCTGATCGCCTGGGGAGTGCACTTGTCGAGCGGTCGGGCCGTGAAGCTCGATACGCTCTACCTTAATAAACGCATGGACGGGCTCTCCGTGGTCTTGGACAAACCTCGCTACGGGATGGGGGAGAGCGTCTCTGCTTCAGTGACCGTGGAATCCACCGGGACCTTGGTGCTCTCGGCGCCGGGCTGGACCGAGACCATCCCCGTGGAATCCACCGGGACCCTGGTCCGGGAATTCCCGCTCCCGGGAGAGATGCTTTCCGGCACAGCCTATATTCACGCCTCATTGGACGGACATGGAGCGGATTGGCCCTTGGACGTGGACGGCTACAAGGTCCGGCTCGTTTCCATGAAGCTGGATAAGGCGCTCTATGCCGCCGACGAGGACTTCAACGTCGAACTGAAGATCGACTCCAATCGCGCCGCAAGCGGCGTGCTGCTCAGCGGCAACGTACGCGGCCAGGAGGAAGACTCTCCCTCTTATTTCGAGAGCCGCATCGACATCCCGCAAGGCCTCTCGGTCTGGAACATGCACGGGAAGCTCCCCGCGGGCTTGAGCGGGAGCGCGACGTTGGATGCCCGCTTCGAGAAGGAGTTCTCCTCGGGTCGGACGACGCTGGCCGCGGGCAGCGCGAGTTTCGATATCCGCAAGGCAGGGGAGCTTGCGCCGCATATCACCCTGCGGTTGTCTTCTCCGGCGCAGGGCGCGATGGTCAAGCCGCCCGTGCCGTTCTTGCTTGAGGGAACAGGACTTGATGGCCTCCAGAGAGTCGAGTTCCTGCTGGACGGCTCCACAGTCCCTATCGCCGCGCTTGCAGGCGGTGCCACGAGCTACGCCTGGACCTGGGAAGCCGCGGGCGCGAGCCAGGATGCGCATACCGTCCAGGCCGCAGGTTATGACTCGGGCGGGCGCGGGCTCTCGAACAGCGTGGGCTTCATGCTGGACAGCGTTCCGCCGCAGACGAGCTTGCTGGTCAATGGCTTGGAGACCCAGGCAACGGCCCTGGTCCTGGTTCCCGCGGATATCCTGTCCTTGGTTTCCACGGATACGCTCTCAGGCGTTGCCGAGATAGCGTACTCCCTGGACAGCGGACCGGAGCAGGTCTATTCCTCGACGTTCACCCTGCCCGCCGGGACTCTGCAACTCGCGTTCCACGCGAAGGACCATGCAGGCAACGTGGAGCCGCAACGCATTGTCTCCGTGGCCTTGGCTTCGCTGGACACCACGCCGCCACAGACGAGCTTGCTGCTCAACGGTTTGGCCGTATCCGCGACAAGCCTTGTCCTGACGAGCACGGACTCCTTGGGATTCTCCGCTGTTGACGCGGAAAGTGGGGTGCGGGAGACACGGTATTCGGTGGATGGGACGACCGAGGCGGTCTTTGTCTCCACATTCAGCCTGAGCGCAGGCCAGTATACGCTGGCGTTCCACAGCATAGACCAAGCCGGGAACATCGAGCTTTCCCGGAACGCGGCGATTGATGTGCTCCTTTATGACGTTACTGCGCCCGCGCTCGCGCTCTCTCCGGTCAGCAACAGCACGATCGCGATAACGCTGCCCGTGCTCTTGGCGAGTTATAACGACGCAGGCCGCGGGATCGACGCGGCCTCCGTGCGCCTATGGCTCGACGATGTTGACGTGACGAGCATGTCCCTCGTCAACCTTTCCTCTGCGACCTTCATCCCCGCGGTCGGACTCGCGCAAGGCGCGCACATGTTCGCAGCCGAGGTCGCAGACCTTCCCGGCAACCGCGCTAACGCCTCATCCAGCTTCTTCCTAGATTCCCTGCCGCCCTTGACCGCGCTACTGGTCAACGGTGCGGCGGTGTCATCGAACAACGCAGTCATCGTCTCAACGGATATCCTAGCCTTCGTCGCCGTGGACGCAGGCGTCGGCGTGCAGGAGACGCGCTACAGTCTGGACGGCTCCAGCAATGAGGTTGTGTTCACCTCAACCTTCAGCCTGCCTTCGGGTGATCATTCACTCGCCTTCCGCAGTCTCGATCTCGTAGGCAACGCTGAACCTGCGAAGGGAATCCTCCTGACCATCCTCTCCTACGATGTGACGCCGCCTGCGTTGGCGCTTCTGCCGGTCAACGGGAGCACGATTGCGGCGACCATCCCGCTGCTCTCAGCCGCGTACAGCGACGCGGACAGGGGCATGGACTTGGCCTCAGTCCGCCTATTGCTCGACGAAGTGGATGTAACGAACGCGACGACCATCAGCGCATCCTCAGCCGCGTTCATCCCTGCCGCTGCGCTCGCGCAAGGCGCGCACATGTTCGCGGCCGAGGTCGCAGACTTGGCAGGAAACCGCGCAGCGGCATCCTCGCGCTTCTTCATCGACTCTTTGCCGCCGCTGACGACGCTGCTGGTCAACGGTATCCCTGTCTCGTCGAACAGCGCAGTCATCGTCTCGACGGACATCCTAGCCTTCGTCGCCGTGGACACGGGCGTCGGCGTGCAAGAGACGCGCTACAGCCTCGACAGCTCAACGGACGAGGTCATCTTCGCTTCGACATTCAGCTTGGCTGCGGGCATGCATACGCTTGCGTTCCACAGCAATGACCACGCCGGGAACATGGAGCCTAGCCGCAGTACGACGCTTAATGTCCTCCTTTATGACGTGGATGCCCCTTCTCTCGCCCTTTCGCCGGTCAACGGGAGCACGATCACTCTTTCCGCGCCTCTTATCACCGCAGCCTACAGCGATGCCGGACGAGGTATCGATCCGGGTTCGGTCCGGCTGCTGCTTGATGCCGTGGACGTGACCGCGCAATCTGTCGTGAGCGCGTCATCTGCAAGCTTCATCCCGGCCATGCCGCTCTCGCAGGGCACACACGCAGTCTCAGCCGAGGTCGCGGACTTGGCAGGAAACCGTGCGACGGCCTCCTTGCGCTTCTTCATCGACTCTTTGTCGCCGCTGACGACGCTGCTGGTCAACGGTGCGGCGGTGTCGTCGAGCAGCGCGGTCATCGTCTCGACGGATGCGCTGGGTTTTGCGGCGTCCGATGCGGGTGTTGGCGTGGGAGAAATCCGCTACAGCCTGGATGGCTCCACGGTTGAGATCGTCTTTACCTCGACATTCAGCCTGACCGCAGGTGTTCATGCGCTTGCCTTCCACAGCGCTGACCGGGCAGGCAATGTCGAATCCATTCATACGGTCAGCCTCACTATCCAGTCATATGACGTGACTCCGCCCGCCTTATCTCTCTTGCCGGTCAACGGCAGCACGATCACCGTGACCCGCCCCGCCATGGTCGCAGCCTACTCCGATTCCGGCCGTGGCATGGATTTGGCATCCGTGCGGCTCTCCGTGGACGGCGTGGACGTGACCGCCCAGGCCTTTGTCTGGGCGTCTTCCGCGGTCTATGTGCCTGCGACGGCGCTCAGCCAGGGAACCCATACCGCAACCGCCTTCGCGGCCGACTTGGCAGGCAATGGAACTTCGATCTCAACGGAATTCCTGCTGGACTCCCTGCCGCCTATCACTACCCTGCTCGTGGATGCTCTGCCGTCTTCAGCCACGACGCTGACGCTCGTTTCGACCGATACCCTGGGCTTCACTGCCTCGGACTCGGGAGTGGGCGTGCAGGAGACGCGCTATCGCCTTGACGGCGCGGCTGAAACGGTCTTCAGCACGGCTTTCAGCTTGGCTGCGGGCACGCACACCTTGGCTTTCTACAGCCTCGACAGGGCAGGGAACACGGAGGGACAGCGCGCGATAGGCATAACCGTCTTGAGTCCGCCCACGCCCTCCGGCCTTCTTGTGCGGCTGGACTATCCCTGGCCCGGCGCGCTCGAAGTCGAGCAGGCCGTGGGCGGAAAGGTGGATGTGCGCGGTGCAATACAAGGCGCGGGCCTGCGTACGTGGAAGCTCTCGGTCGCGCCGGGTGTTGCGGCCAATACCGGCTTTACGACCTTGGCATCAGGCACGGCGCCTGTGACCGGACGCATTGCAACGTGGGATGCGACCCGGCTCTCCGGCCGCTTCACCCTGAAGCTGGAGGCAACAGATTCCATCGGAAGCGTATCCTTGAGCACCGCCGCCGTCTACGTTGGGAATCCCGAAGCAGTATTCACCGTGGGCTCTCGCGGTTCAGATGAATTCATATCTTTGCTCAAGGACCCGGAAGGCCTTGTCGTACGGCCCGACGGCAAGATCTGGGTTGGCGTAGACGGCACGGACAAGCTCCTGCTCATCAGCCCGGAAGGGGAACTGCTGGCCAGCGTAGGCTCACACGGCAGAGGACCGCTCAAGTTCCAGAATCCGCGCGGCATGAGCCTGGACGCGGGAGGAAACCTCTACGTGGCGGACCGGGGCAATGACCGCGTGGCCAAGCTCTCGCCGGACGGCTCTCAGCTGCTCAAGGAATTCGACGCGGACCTGCAAGGCCCCAATGACGCGGTGGTGGACGCGGACGGTTCCGTGTATGTCGCAGACACCGGGCATGGACGGGTGCGCGTGTTCTCTCCTGTCGGAACGGTGCTGCGGGATATTTCCTTGGGCCGCCACAGCCGACCTTGGGGCGTGGCCCTGACGAGCGCCGGACTGTGGGTCTCGGATCGGCAGGACCGGACGGTTAGGCTTTATAGCCGCGGGGGG
>JBAZUV010000018.1:0-99694 GCA_041661185.1 Elusimicrobiota bacterium | reverse complement strand
TCGCCTGTCTACGCTTCACCCTCGACGTCGCCGTCGACAGGCGCAAGACTGGCTACGCCCTGACTGGCTAGGTCTTGGGCGGTGGCTCTCTCAGCCACAGGACCAGCGCGGTTTGCGCTGGCGCACGGATTTTTCCGGCTAGTGGATGACGCCGATCTTGCGGATCGCGTTGGCGGTGCCCAGGGCGGAACCGACCTT
This sequence comes from Elusimicrobiota bacterium, assembly GCA_041661185.1. Taxonomy (GTDB): domain Bacteria; phylum Elusimicrobiota; class Elusimicrobia; order UBA1565; family UBA1565; genus JBAZUV01. The sequence goes on along the minus strand of JBAZUV010000018.1, from coordinate 99,496 downwards.
GATGCGCGCGATGTAGCCGCCCTTGGAGACCAGCTTGCCCATGCCGTTCTTCCCATCCCACTCCACGTAGTTGGGGCCCAGGCGGCCGCCGCCCTCGCCGGGCATGCGGTGGATGGTGCGCACCACGTAGCCGAGCAGGTCGTAGATGGTGATCTGCACGTCCGCGTCCGCGCCGAGGGTATAGGTGATCATGGTCTTGCCCTCGGGACCGCCCTTGCGCGTGTCGAACGGGTTCGGATAATTCGAGATGTTCTCGATGACCGAGGTCGCCAAACTCGTGGCCACGGCCGCGGACTCCGTCGACCAAGAGGAAGCCAGGCCGGAGTAGCTGAAGGCGCGAGTGCGATAGGTGAGGAATTCGCCGGTGCGGCGCGGCTTCTCGGTCGGCACGCTCGCGGTGGTGCCCACGTTGAAGCTGTTGTTGCTGACGCCTCCGGTCATGATGGCCGGGATCATGCCCAGGGAGCGCCAGACCGGGTCCGTGCCGCTGCGCTCCTGCACCTCATAGGCCATGACTCCGGATTCGGAATCCGAGGAAGGCGCCCACTTGACCACGAAGTTCGGGCCCGAGGCCTGTCCCGGCGGAACCTGCGGCACGGCCATGCCGGGAGACGCGGGCGGAGTGGAGTCGATGCGGTAGACCCCCAGCGGCCGGCCCTGCGCGGAGGGCACGTAGCCGGTGGGCGCCTCGATGGGCCCGAGGACGCCTCTGACCGAGATGAGGACCATGGTATCCGAGACGATCTCCCCCTTCAAGTGCTGCTGCGGCAGGGAGCCGCCGCAGCCCCTGCCCGTGATGCCGGGACAGTCGAGCTGGCCGGTGATGACCCGGAAGGTCTTGGAATCGACGCGCTCGACCCCGATGAGCTCCGAGCCCACCACGATGCGGCCCTGGTCGAAGAAGTTGCTGGCATCGTCGACGGAGATCGTCATGTCGCTGGGGCCGAAGGACGCGGTCAGGCGCGTGAGCTTGGGCACGGGAAGGGCCAAGCCCAGCACCGTGCCGGAGGTCACGTTCGCCATGTTCTTCCAGCCGAAGGTGAAGTTGTCGTACTTATTGAAGCTCTCTCCCACCGCGAGCTGATAGGCCGTCACCGAGCCCGTGGAGCTGGGGACGGGCCAGCCGATGCGCAGATCCGTGCTGTTGGCGTTCCAGCCGGCCATGGCCAGGCCCTGGTCCGAGACCGGCATGCGGTTGCCGTCCTTGTCCACCATGAAGAAGACGGGATTCCCCTTGCCGTCGCTTTCCACTATGTCCGGGATGCCGTCGTTGTTGATGTCGACGTCCAGCATTCCGTCTCCGTCGAGGTCCAAGGACGGCTTATCCATGCCGATGAGGCTCACGTACTGCCTGCGGCCCGTGCCCAGGAAGTCGATGTTGTCCGGGAGCCCGTCGCCGTTGATGTCGATCAAAGGCTCCTGCAGGAGATCGTCTTCCGCGGCGCGCGTCCTCTTCTTGGCCTTGTCCACCCAGATCCAGCGGCTCGGGTCCGCGATGGGCTTGCCGGTCGAAGTCGAGATGATGACCCGGCCCGTCCCGTCGAGCAGGCAGAAGGCGGGATAGCCGTTATCGGCCACCGTGACGCCCGGCAGGATCGAAGCGAGCGGGATCACGGCCGTGGAGATGCGGACCACGGTCGAGCGGGCCGGGAACTGCGTGGCATTGGTCTCATGCGAAGCCGCGGTCAGTTCCATGGAATTGGGGCCGATCATGTCCGTGAAGGCGTCGAGCGAGAACCCGATCTGGTCTCCCAGGGTGCTGCGGCCCGTGATATCCAAGGTCGAGACGTCCAAGGCCAGGAAGATGTTGACCGGCGCGGTCGTGACGGTCAGGTAGGGCACGCTCGAGACCAGGAGATCGACCAAAGCCACGCCCTGGTCGAACTGCGCGGAACCGCCGGTGAATCCGTTGTGCGTGATCGTGCCGATGAGCTTGTCCGTGGTCGGGGTGAAGGCCTGGTTGCCCTCGTCGAGCCAGACCGTGAGCGCCCGCGCGTCGCCCATGCCCGCGTTGGCACTGGGAGGAGACTGCACCGTGCCCAGCTGATGCAGGCGCAGCTGCCCGATGCGCACGAAGTCCGAGTTGACGCTCATGGTCATCTGCACGAGCGGCACGTTGGACTGTCCGGCGGTCGCGGCCGCGGGCGCGATGTTGCGGGAAGCGAAGCGCAGAGTCAGAGGCGTGACGTGGACCTTCGTGCCTTTGTAAGGATAGCCTCCCGCGCGAGCGCCCGAAGGCAGGGCTTTGCTGACGTCGTAGTAGACGAGGCTCACGGTCTCGTTGGGCACGCTGACGCCGACCCAGGAGCGGTCCAGGATGTCGACGGCGATCTCGTCGTTCTTCACGGCCGTGGCGCCCACGTCGTAGGACAGGAAGTAGACGCCCGCCGTGGGCGAAAGGGTCTGGGGAGCGGCCAGCTCGATGTTCATCTGCAGATTGTTGTCGTTGTACTGGTCGAAGAGGTCCACCTTGCGCACGAACGCCCCGGCTCCATGCGCGATGGCCGGCGTGGGGCCCGTGCCCAGGCGCCCGGCGCGGCCGATGATGTTGAGCGTAGGATAGGTGGTGGCGCCGACCATGGCCGTGCCGTAGCCGCCGCTGAAGGTCATGACCTCGGCCTCGCTGACGTAGACCGCGCCCTGTCCGCCGTCCGGGAAGCCCTGCGTGGAGGCCACGATCATCTGGAAAGGCGGCGCGAACGTGGAGGAGACCACGGCCATATTGCGCGTGGTGATCTCGGAGATGTTGAGGTCCGTGTCGTCGAGCTCGTCGTTCTGGTTCAAGTCCTTCCAGATGCGCACGAAGCCCACGTCCGTATTGCGGCCGAAGAGCTTTTCCGGATCCTGGCTGCCTCCGTTGCGCGCCACGCGCAGGTTCTTGAGCACCGCCAGGCTGATGTCCGTGCGCAGGTTGAAGCGCAGGAACGGCACGTTCGAGGAAGCCTGCCCCACGGCGCGCATCTGCTGGTTGAAGATCCAGTCATAGACGCCCAGGGTCACCTGCGAGGGGACCTTCTCCACGCGCACCTGCGGGCTGGAGAAGGGCGCGGAGGCGATCTCCACTAGATGCGGCACCTCGACGGTGACATAGGCCGTATTGCCCACGAGCAGACCCTGGGTAGTGTCGACCCCCGCGAACTGCGAGAGATCGTAGCTGATGAAATAGTCCGTGGGCGTCGTGCTGACCGTGACCGCCTCCTTGAAGGTCACGACCACGGTGCCGCTGGAGAAGTTCTCGTTGCCGAAGCTGATCTGGTGCAGATAGGCGCCGCTGGCGTCCACGGCGCGGTCCGCGTCCGTGAACACCCCGTCGCCGTCGATATCCTTCCACACCCGGACCAAGGTGATGTCCGTGTCCAGGGCGTCGGGGGTCCCGACGCGGTCGAAGCGCAGCTTCTGCCAGCGCACGGTGTTTCGGTCCGTATGAGCCGTGACCTTGGCGATCGGGACGTTGGGAGTGTTTTGCGGCGCCGAGTTGGGCGCGGCGCGGGAGAAAGCGAGCTTAAGCGTGTTCATGGTCGGGACCACGGGGAATACCGGGGTCTCGGAAGGCTCCGTCATGACCACGGTGTGGCCGGCGCCGGGAGGCGTGAGGATGAAGTCCGATCCCTGCGGCACGTAGCGGCCCACGACCTCGTTGCGCTGGTTGGGCAGGTCCTTGTGCGTGAAATGCGCGGCCTGGTCGATGTTCACGGAGATATAGAAGGTCTGCGTGGCCGAAGGGATCAGCGTGTAGGTCGAGTTGGACAGCGACGCATCCGTGATGCTGAGCAGCACCACGCCGTTCTGCGGCCGGCCCTGCGCGATGGGCAGATCCTTCTCATTGTCGCCGGTGGTGGGCTCTCGATGGAAGTCCGGCTCCAGTCCTGAAGTCGAGGACTTCCAGAGCGTGACCAAGGCAATGTCGCTGTCTCGCGAATTGAGGCCCCCGGGGATCTCCATCTGCATGCGCAAACGGTTCCACTGGACCTGAAAGCCGCTGGAATACGCCTGGAGCCTGGCCACACAGTTGTTGCGCGTGCCCTGTTCAAGAGGAGGCGCCAGCACGGCGCCGGAAGGATGGGCTTGGCCGTAGGTGTCCACACGGCGGCGGTGCACGCCGATCAAGGCGGGGTTCATGATGCCCGAGCCCGTGGGATACTCGACCAAGCCCACGGCATCGTAGGACACGACCTCTTCATTGACCGTCATATAGGTCGTGGCCCCGCCGGTCGGCAGGCCGTCATAAGAGGAGATGAGCCAATAGGCTTCCACGTCCGCAGGGGCCGTGGAAGCGGCGATGGGAGAACTCAAGGTCGGAGCCTCGAAGTTGCCGAAGTTCGAGGAGAACATGGGCGTCAGGCGCATGGACAGCGTCTGCGACGCGGGAACCATCTCGCGGAGTTTTCCGAAATAGGGCAGCGGCGAGGCCATGTCGAAATAATTAGGGTTGGAGAAAGCATTGGCCGATGGTTCATCGTTCTCAGGATTGTTCTTTGGGAAAGCATCCTGCTTGAGGATCGCGCCCAGGGTGCGCGGCTTCTGCGTCACAGGGTCATTGGTCTGGGCATTGTTCGAGATCAAATAGGCGATGAAGAAGCGCTGGGCATCCTTCGCCTTTCCGGTCGTGACCACAGAATACGGATTCGCCAAGGTCACGCGCGCCTGCATGGGATTGCCGTAATTGCCGAAGGTGCCGGTACCCACCATCACGTCTTTGTCCATCTGGAAGATGCCGTCGTCGCTGGCATCCTTCCAGACCGAGACGAGCTGGACGTCGTTGATCTGCGAGCCCACCTCGGCCGAGGTGCCGGTGGCCGTGACGACGACCCAGCGCCAGAGCGCGTTGCCCACGTCCGTCTTGAGCGTGAAGGCAAGCACAGCACCCGTGGACCTCTGCTGCAGGAAGGGTCCTAGATGCACGTCATCGACCGTGTTCGTGGCGATCACGGTCACCCTGTCCGGGAATTCGGAGACATTCTGCACTAGAGATTGGGTGCGACCTAAAGGCTGCAAGCCCACGTTCATCGTAGACATGCCTTTGGGCGGCTGGATGATGAAGTAGTGCGTCGTCGGGATGAATATGCCTAGATTCGCCGAAGGACCGATTGTGGCCTCGGGGCTCACATCGAAGGTTACAAAGAAGTTGCGCGCAGATCCCGTTAAGGTCTGTCCGCCGCCTAAGCCTTGGATTGGAACGCGCGCGGGCCCTGAGAGCAGGGTGCCTGAAGAGAAGCTGTGCGGCACGGTGCCGCCTTGCGCACGAGAGCAATTCCTCCAGGCATTGGCAGTAAAGTCCACGTCCTGACAATCCATGACCTCTTTGAGGTCCTCGTTGGTCTGGTCGTCTCCCAAGACCAAGCGCTCCGGCACGGGCGGGAAAGGATCGTCCGCCGGGAAGAAGTCCGAGAGATTGGTGACATAGATGTCCATGGGACTCGGGTCCGCGGCATCGATGCTCTGGCTCAGATGTCCAGTCGGGAATTTATGCGCGATGCCGGACTTAGGCGAGACGATCTGGTCCGTGGTATTCCCAAAAAGATCAGGCACGGCATCCAATCGTCCATTCTTGTCCTCATCGGACCAGATCTTTATGTCCAGAACATCCGCAGCCTTATTGAGCAGAGGGTTGCCGCCGTCCAAGGCCGCAGAATGATACCAGCGATCGAGCTTGATCGCGGACCATACCGCGGAACCGGAGTCTCCGGAACACCCGCTGTCCGTGCACAAGATGAGCTTAGCGATGGGGACATTCACATCATTTTGCGTAAGAGAGGCAGGCACCGACTCTTCTTCGTAGATATCCTGAGTGTTCGTGTCATACACATAGGCCAGATCCGAGGTCGCACGCACATAGGCGAGCGTAGAAACGATGGATGAGAAGGAGAGCACCTTGCCGTTGCCCAAGAGCGGAATGATGTTCGAAGGCCCGCTGATCTGCACGCCGTGAGTATTCAAGGCCACGGCTCCGGGAGCGATGTCGAAGACCACGAAATAGGTGATCGTGGAAAGAGAAACCGTACGCTGCGCCTCATTGTACGGCCTGCTCAGGTCGCGCACAAGACTGAGCACCGCGGACCGATTGCTGAATACCGCCGGCGCCGAAGACAGGGTGAGTTCCTTGTCCCTGTTTGCTTGGAAAAGGCCGTCCCCGGCTGATGGATCACCCTGCGAATTGGAATCCACGAAGAGCCGCACACCCTTGATATCATTATCCGAACCGCTGCCGTTATGCCCCACGCGGATCCTTCCGATGGTGCCCGTATGATTATTTGTCCAGAGCTGGAGCTTAAGGAAGCCGACTTTGGGTTCTCCCTGATCCACATAGGTGTAGCTCGAAAGCACGGGAATTGCTGTTCCTCCTCCCCACCAAGCGCCGATGCTCTCGCCGACCACATTGATGTCCGCGGGTTCTCGCTCCACAGGAGAGGTCGCGGTCTTGATCGCGAAGTTATTGCTCGCAATGCCCAGGCTCCCGACTTTGAGTTGAACGAGGCTGGACATAGGGATAGCGAGCCCTAGACTGGAAGGAAGCTCAGACTCGGTATAGCCCGTTGTGTCCATGCGCAGAGCAAGAAAGAAGTCGCGCGGGTTTGTAGTGATGCGCGCGCGCGTGGGGTCCGCCATATAAATTTCGGTCTGCCCCAGCATCGGATCTCCGAAAGCCCAGCGGCCTGCCCCAACATCGAAAGCTGCGGTGGCGATCAAGACATCGATGCCGTCGGTGAATTTGGCATCTCCATCTTCGTCTGAGTACAAGCCCAGTTCCGTGACATGAGAGCCTGCCAAGAGCCCCAATTTCTGCACCCAAAGCCTTGCCAAGTCTCCCGTGTACGCGGAGTTCGCGGGCTGAACCTGGACAGAGAGACGCAGCATCTCCACTGCTGCGGGAGAATTCGACGTATTGCCGTCTCCCTGCCGGATCACAGGACGGAGCTGTCCAACGGAAGCCTTCTCCGCCTTGACTCCGCCGTCAGGCCCAGGTTCAGGAGCCATATCCGTGGGATAGATCACGATGCCCGCGGTCACGATGTTCCCATCCGAACGCTTCTCAGGAGCGCCCGGAGTATAATTGGGATCATTGAAGGAACGGCCCACGTCATTGGTCTTGCCCCAGATCAAGGGATCGTCCGCCGCAGTCGCCGTGATCTGCAGTTCCTCGACCTGGGAATCTATGAGATGGAGGCTGTTGCAGATGCCCGGATTGACATCCGCATCCCCCTTGAACCAATACGAATTAGCGACGGTCGTGCTGTTGCTGGTATCCAGCAGGGTCACGGTCTCGGTGGAGCCGGAGGTCGTGAAGTTCACCAATCCCGAGAAATACTGCTTATTGACGGGATGGCCTGAGGCGATGTTCCCGTACTTATCGCGCAGGACCACGCCGAGTTCCCGTCCTCCCACGTTGCGCCTGAGGTCTCCTCCCGGAGCGCCCACGGGCAAGGGCGCGGTGAGATTGAAAGGCTGATGGATGCTGATATAATCCGCGACCCCGGGAGTGATCACCTCATCCTGGGTAACGATCGGGAGCACGCCTCCGGTGGAGTCGAAGGTCTGCGCCTGCAGAGTGATGGTCCCGGTGACGATGTCCCATGTATAGAAGCGTCCGTAGGAAGAACCCTGGGTGATCGTGACAGAGTATTGTCCCATGCTGGGCCCCACGGGCATCCAGTCGCTGCCGCTGCCCGGAATAGGGCGGAAGGGATCCTGTCCCACGTAGGTGTTCTGAGAATTCAAGCAGGTGATGATGGCGCTGTAGAACGTCCATGTGGAGACCGTGATGTTGCCGAACTTGTCGGCGAGCTCGATATCGATATACGTGGGCACGGGCAGGCCCGTGGTTGTGCTCAGCTGGATCGTGGTGCCTGCGATGAGATAGCGCGTGGGCGTGGTGAAGCGCACGGCCGCCGGAGGGCCGGGGATCACGGTGTAGGTGGCGGTCGTCAGGCTCCAGGGCCGGTCGATGACCGTGTCCACGGTGATGGCCGAGGTCGCGGCCGAGACCAAGGTATCGAGGACATAGTAGGCGCCGTTGGTCTGTCCCGCCATCAAGGACGCCACGCCCGTGGAAGCCGTGAAGGCGTCCGGCCCCGGACTGGAGAACTCGGTATGGCCGGGCGAGTCGGAGCGGAGCTGGAAGTCGATCGTGTTCGAGCCGCCGTCGCCCTGTCCGGCCAGCACGGGCGAGGGATTGCCGTACTTATCCTGCACCTGGAACACGGCCATCACGCTCGTGGCGCCGGCCAGGAGCACGGGGTTCGAGAGCGGCAGCGCGGCCACGCGGTCGATGAAGTCCGGCCGCACGTTGACGAACTGCGAGGAGGAGAATAGCACCTCGGCGGCGTCCGCGATGCCGATGACGGGCCGGCTCGACATGAACACGGGATAAGAGGGCGTGGCCATGGTGTCGAGGTAGTAGAAGGTGGCCTCGAATTGCAGAGGCGCGATGGTCACGGAGGTGACCTCATTGAGGAAGCGCGGCGGCATGCCCGCGGCGATGTCGCTGGAAGCGGAGAAGGAGAAGGAGTCGCCGTAGAGCGCGGGGAGCCGCGAGACCGTGCTCAGCTTCACGTCAAAGGACACTCCCGTGGCCACGGGATTGCGGAAGCGGTCCTGGATCTGAGCCTGGTAGGAGCAAAGGTCCACGCGATTGGAACTCAAGGGTGAACCCACCAGCTGAGTATTGGTGCGGTTGCCGAAGCCCATGGACAAGGGCAGCAAGGGATCTAAGCGCATCTGGAAGGTCGTGGAACTGACGCTCTCGGTAGTCTCTTCCATCGTCAGGGTCCAGTAGCCCGGCCGGCCGTTGTTGCCTTTATTGGTCGCCGGAGACGTTCCCGCATACGAGCTCATCTTGTCGCGATAGCGGAAGCTCATCTGCTTGAAGCCGTCGGAGATGGGGATCCTGTTCACGAAGTTGTAGGGCGCATTGGGATCCGTGAAGCCGTAGTCGCCGCTCACTCCTCCGATGAGGCCCGCGCCGAACCCGTAGCCGGCATGGGCCTCGTTCTGCACGGCGGGAATGCTCAGCTTGATCTCGGTATAGCCCTCGGCCGTGGGATTGTCGAAGTCATCGCGCCGCTCCAGGGTGAAGAACCCTCCGACGGACGGATCATCCGTGACCGGCGCGACGGGGGTCGAGGAGACGAACACGAGCTTGCTGGGCTTGCCGCCGATGGTGAGCAGGGTCCCGGAAAGATTGCGCTGGGAAAGGATATGCGGGACGAGATTCCCGGGCGCCGCGGCCGTGCCGATCCAGATGCGCGCGGACTCGCCGGCATGGGAGGACACGAAATAACCCAGCTTCGCATTGACGTTATCGGCATCGCCGTTATTGCCCACGCGGCCCTTGGCATCGGTCATGATCTCAGTAGATACGCCGAGGGAGATCCACGCTCCGCCGGAGTAATACGCCACGCTTCCGGGGGTTCCGGAAACGTCCACGACTTGGATATAGGCCGTTGCCGCGGACACGATGGGATTGTTGTAGGAGTCCGAAAGTTGTCCCGTGAACTCCTTCACTCCCGGTTCGAGCAGGGAACCCGCGGAGACCTCGAAGACCTGATTGGTCGGGCCGGGAGACACGGTCACGGCTCCGGCCGGTCCGGGCTGGACATCGATGAGCGGCCTCGAGGAAAACCCGGGCACCTCTGTATGGACCGCGGAATTATCCTGCTGGACCGCCTTGATCCAGCGCTGTCCGGCTTTCTTGAGAGTGACGCCTTGGTTGAAGAAGCGCACGCCGGCGTCCGCGGAGAGAAAGCCGTATTGGATCGGGATGAACTGCGCGTCCTGCGGCGCGGCGAAATTCTCGGCGCTGAAGACCACGGTCTTCGTGTAGAGGTTCGGGCCGGTCGAGAGAAGATTGCTGAACTGGTCGTGCGCGCTGACTTGGAAGCCGAAGGCGATGCCGGCCGTGGCATTGGGAGGCAGGCTGCCAAAATGCAGGTGATGAGCCGGGCCCGGGTACACCGGGAACTCCGCGGAGGTCCCGGTGGAATACGCGGGGCCGGTGGCCGTGGCCGCGACCACGGTGTACGTGGAATTCGAGGTGAACGGCGTCACGTTGAAGGGGCGATTGCCGAGCGAAAGGATCAGCGCGCCCGGCGGCACTGCGAGAGCGTCCACCGGCAAGGAGACCTGCACCTGCGGCATCACGGCCGGAGGATTGGTGTCCCAGTTGACGCTGCTCGAAGAGATGTCCGTGGCCCGGTTGAAATAGCGGTCCACCAGATTCACCGTGATCTGGAAAGGCGTCGGCGGAGACGTCATGGTGAACGGCTGGGGCGCGCCGCTCTTGCCGGGAGTGTCCGTGGGCGCGAGCGTGGAGCAGTAGGGAGCGACATCGCACTTGCCCGGGACCGCGGTCTCGCCGGGCAGGAGCACCTGCAGGCCCACGGCCGTGGACGTGAAGACCTTGAACTGGGCCGTGCGCGAGGCCGGGGGCAGGACCACGCAGTCATTGAAGGGCGGATTATCCGTGCAGACCTTGTCGCCCAGCTGATCTCCCGCGTTCACGGAAATAACCGCCGAAGTGGTCTTGGTCACCAAAACGGTCGGGATGGCGAGGCGGCCGGAGGCCAGGGGCGCGGTGGGAGGATCCACGTCGTAGAGGTCCGAAGTCACTATGTGCACGTCGGGTCCGGAGAACACCTCCGTATTCACGTTGCCGTAGCGGTCGACCAAGTTGACCTGGACGTCGAAAGGCACGCCCGCGGTCTGCGTGGAGATGTCGCCGCCCTTGCCGCCGTTGGGATAGCTCATGGCGCCGGGCTGGGTCGTTTCCCCGGGCATGAGGACCTGCAGGCCGTAGGGCGGGGCCGGCCGCACCGTGAAAGTCGAGGTGTAAGGCGAGTCCTGGATGCCGGAACCGCCGTAGTCCTCGGCCACGAGCTGATGCCAGGTCGCCGCGGCAAGCAGGGTCGTGGGCAATGCCACGGGGTCGGTATAGCCGAAAGAAGGGTTGATCGCGGCCGTGGGCACGGAGACCGCGAAGGGGAATCCCGTCGGGGCGCGCACGCGCACGTCCGCGGAGCGGCCGCGCACCAGATTCCAGAACTTGTCCATGATGCCCACGGTGACATTGAAGGGCTGCCCGGCCGTGAGATTGGATGCGGGAGTCCCGGCCTTTCCATTGCCGGAGCCCTGATCGAAGGTCTCTCCGGGCAGGAGCAGGAGCAGATTCTTGGCCGAGCCGGCCGTGATATTGACGACCGTGCTGGTGTCCGTGGCAAGCGTGGGACCCCAAAGCACGGGATTATCCAGGTTCTCGGCGCGCACCTGATTGGGCATGGCGCGGCGGAAGACCACGTCCGCTATCCAGCCGCCCTGCACCGTGAGCGTGGCCGGAGTGATCGTGGCAAAGGGATCGGTGGCCACCAGGCGCGCCTGCTGGCTGGTCCCGGGCGGGAGGAGATTCCAGAAGGCATCCACGATCTGCACGGTGATGGTCATGGTGCTTCCGGCGGCCGTCTCCGCGACCGTGCCGCCGCGGCCGTTGGTCGTGGAGCCGGCCACCGCGTACTCTCCGGGCAGGAGCACGCGCCAGCGCGTGGGATTGTTCGGCGTGAGCGTGAAGGTGCTCGAAGTCACTCCCGAGAGCAGCGGCCATTCGCCGCTCTGATCGGTCAGCGTGAGAGAGCGGATGCCCGCGGTGCGCAGGCTCGCGGTGCCGACGATCACGCCGTTGCTCATGGTCAAGGTCCAGGAGGTCTGCGCCAGGGAATCGTTGGAAACGAGCTTGACGGGCGTCTTGGCCAGGTCCGCGGTGTAGTTGAAGCCCGGGTCCGCGGCATAGACCGTGTAGTTGAAGTTCTCCCCCGCGATCTGATCGGGCGAAGGATTGCCCGTGACCCCCACGCCGTCCTGCCGGGACTGCCCGGGCAGGACCAGGAGCATGCGCGTAGGGGTGGAGGGCCGCACCGTGAAGCGCGTGGACTCTCCGGTCAGGATGTTGTCCCCGCTCGCGGTCGAGGCCCAGATCTTCCAGCCCGTGACCGTGCTCTGGGTCACGAGATAGGTGTGCGTGGTCACATACTGGCCGTTGTTCGTCGAGAACACGCCCAGGGACGCGAGCCGGTTGTTGGGATCGTCGGAATAGAGCCGGTAGCTCGTGTTGAAGCCCGGCTCCACGCGGTTGTAGAACTGGTCGACCAGATTCACGGTGACGGAGAAGGTCGAGATCGCCGGCTGCCCTGCCTGCTGCTGGATTGCCGACCAGGTGGAGCGTCCGAGCAGGGCCATGTCTCCGGGCCGCGCGGTCTCCGTGGGCACGAGCACCTGGAACTGATACGCCGGGCCGGGATGCGCGACGATCCCGTGCACGGAGCAGGAGGAGAGGTTCGAGCCGTCGGCCGTGGATATGCCGATGTCCCACGGCCCGCCCGGCGGATCCACGATCGTATTCGAACGGAAGAAAAGATCCACGCGCCCCGTGCCGCCGGTCAAGGTTTGGTCGGCGGGCTGGAAGGCGTTCGGGTCTCCGACCTGGATGCGCACGGTCGGAGAGATCGCGGTCACCGGATTATAATAGGCATCCGTCACATAGACCGTGACCGGATAGTTGTGCCCGACCGTGGTCGCGACCGCGGTCCCGGAGAAGCCCGTGGGAGAGCCTTTGACCAGCCCCATGCCCTGGGCCAAGGCGATCAGGCGCGAGGGAGTGTTGGCGACGGTGGGCAAAGCCGTGGAAGTCGACTTGAGGATGTCGGGGTTGTTGCTCGCCTCGACCCAGACCTTGCCGCCCGCGGCATTGGCCGACGAGAGCGAGGCGCTGAAGGTGTTCTCTCCGTCGGCATCGAGCAGGGTGTCGGCCGGCAGCGACGCATACGGGTCGTCCGAGTAGAACTTGAGCAGGAGCGGAGAGCCCGAGATCAGGGGATAGAAGTTCGCATTGGTCAGCCGGACCGTGAGATTAAAGGGCACGCCCGCGGTGAAGTTCTGCACGCCGCCCGTTCCCGTGTCTCCGTCCGGAGTCCCCGCGCGGCCCTCGGCGGCCACATTGCCGGGATCAGGAGTCTCCCCTTGGACCAGGAGCGAGAGCCGGGCGCCGGCCACGGTGAAGATGTTCGAAGTGCTGGCGAAGACTCCCGGCGTGGCGGCTGCGACGGTATTGGGCCCGGAGCGCGCCGGCGTGTAGGTGAAGGTCGTGACCCCGTGGAACAGGTTCAAGGTCGGGGTGGGGATCACGGCGAAGGAATCGGAGGCCGTCATGCTCACCGAGGAAGAGACGTCCACGGTATTCCAAAGCTGGTCCACGGCGCGCACCGTGAAGGTGAAGGGCGTGCCCGCCGACACCGTGGTCGAGCCCAGGATCATGCGTCCGCCGAGAACTCCCGTGTCATAGGGCGGCTTGGCCGGGGTGTAGACCTCGTTGGGGATGAGCGTCAGCAGCTTGTAGAACGGCTTCGTATTGACGGTCAGGCCGCTGATCGTCTGCGTGGTGATGTTGAAATACTCCGCGTCCACGGCCTGCAGCATGAGCGTCGTCGTAGCCGTGCGCGGCACGAAGATGAGCGAGCCGACGATGCTCTCTCCCTGGGAGAGCGAGGTGGGCACGGGCGTCGAGCCGTAGACGTCGCTGGAGAGCAGCGCCACCTGGCGGCCGTCGGTGGTGCGGTTCCAATAATTGTCGACCGCGCGCACCGTCGCGATATAAGAGACTCCGGCCGTGAACGGACCCGGGGTCCCGGTCTTGCCCAGCAAGGATCCTTCCACGGGCGTCTCGCCGGGCCCGCCCTGGCTGGGCAGGAGCAGCTGCAGGTTCACCGCGACCCCGGGATCGACCTGCACCCCGGCCGTGGTCGTGGACACATAGCTGGTCCCGCCGCTCTCGCCGGTATCGTCGGCTTGCACGCTCAGGAGCGGCAAGCCCGGCGGATTGGTGCGCGCGGCAGGCACGAACGGGAAGAGCTTGGTCCCGTTGTTTAGCACCAGCTTATAGGGAGAGGAGATGAGGCCGCGCGCGACCATCTGCGCATCCGAGAAGGTCAGCTGGACCATCGGATAAGTAAGGGCGGGGACATAGATGGAAGTCGCGGTCTCCACGTTGTAATAGCGGTCCGTGAGATTGACGGTGGCGCTGTAGGTGGTCCCGGCGGAAAGAGGCGTCACGGCGCCGGAATAGCCGCTCACGGAACCCGCGAGCGCGTGCTGGCCCGGCAGGAGCAGCTGCAGCTGCCAGGGCGCGCTGGGGACCACGGGCATGCCCGTGCTGTGGTTGACGTAGCCGGGCATCTCGGTCTTGGCAGTGAGCTGGAAGCCCGTGGACGCCGCGAGCACGTAGAGGTCGTAGCTCGTGGTGGCCTGGGACAAGGTCTTGGTCGTATCCGACGTGCCGTAAGGCGTGTTGATCTCCAGCCAGACATCCGGCTGCTGCCCCTGGAAGGGCTCATAGGGGTTGTAGAAGCCGTCGGAGGCATAGACCGTGGCCGTGAACGTGGAGGCCGCCTGCTGGACCGTGGGCAGCGCCGCGCCCTTGCCGCTCGAGGAACCCGGCGTCAGCGTCTCGCCCGGCAGCCTCAGGAGCAGGTTCTTCGCCGGAGCGCCCGTATTGGCCAGGACCGCGATGGAAGCCGCGCTCCAAGCGCCGGAGATGCCCGCTCCCGAGGCCGTGATCGTGGTGTTGGGCGTCGCGCCGGGGATCTGCCAATTGCCGCGCTTGGCGCGCAGGGTCACGGATACGCTCATCAAGCCGCTGTTCCACGTGTTCGTGACGATGGCCGCGGCATAGGGGTCGTTGTGCGAGACCGTGATATTGTCCGGCGCGCTGGAGGCCGTCACGTTGAAGAATTGGTCTGCGACGTACACGCTCGCGAAGAAAGTCACCCCCGCGGTGCTGATCTGCACGCTTCCCGCGCGGCCGCTGGGCGTTCCGGGCGCCAAGGATTGTCCGGGCAGCACGGTCACCAATCGGTCGGGAGCGTCCGGATTGACCGTGATATTGCCCGTGGTGCCGTAGATGAGCGGGTTGCCGGACTGCTCCACCTTGATCGAGCGCGTCCCGGATTTGCGCAGCGTCATGCTCAGCGGGAAATTATGGACGCCGTTATCCGAAGCCTGGTACGTATAATTGGACGGCAGGCCGTCGCCGGCGGACTCCGGCGCTCCGGGATCCGGGGAGGAGAAGATGATCGTCCCCGTGAAATTGCTCGCGACTTGATCGAGATCGTCGAGCGCCGTGACCTGCACGTTCTGCGCCGTGCCCGCGGTGTAGGGCCCCTGGACCGTCTCCACCTTGAACTTCGCGGCCGGAGCGGCCACCTTGAAATAGTATCCCGGAGACGGGACGTTCGAGGGCGTCAGCAGATTGCCGGCGCGGTCGCGCGCGCGCACGCGCACGAAGTACGCCTTGCCGCGAGACCACTGGATATCGGTGCCCAGCCTCGTATACGTCCAGCCATGGGTGGCGGAATTGTAGGTCGTGGCCGAGACCCACCGGCAATTGGCGGGCACGCCGTAGGCGGTGCAGATCACGCCGTTGTCGTTGATCCCGTCCGCGTTGGATATCCAGGCCGCGCCGTTCCAATAGAAATCATCCGTGTCCGGGAAGATCTTGGTGACCGCGGAGGTCTGCCGGATGGAGAAGAGCACGTCCGTGGGCGCGGCGATGGAAGACTGGGAGAGCCCTCCGCCCGGGGTCACGTCCTCGGCGAGGCCCGAGAGCGTGACCACGTCCGCCTCGGTATTGCCCTGCCCGTTGGGCGTGCCCGCGGACATGGTCGGGAAGGTGTTGTCGATGAGGAAGGAGATCATGGGCTTGGCGGCCTGGTTCTCCGCGTTGCCCACCTGGTCGCGGCCCACGAGCTTGAGGCGGTAGGTATGTCCGTCAATGAATGCGTTGGCCGGGTCGCCGATGGTGCTCTGCCAGGACACGACCGCTCCGGGCAGGATCGGGGCATCGGCCAGCAAAGCCGGCACGGGCTCCGTGACGATGGAGCACGTGGAAGTCCCATTGAACCACTGCGTGGTGATCGAGTCCTGGATGTTGTAGCGCACGCCCCAGGTGTCGATGTCCACGTTGGGCGCGACCCCGGAAGGGCTGTCCTGCGCGGTGCCCGCGAGCACGCCCAGCACCGGGCCGTTGCCGGGATCGGTGCGGCTGGCATAGAACCCGCCGGCCGCAGGCGTTGCGATGTACACCGTCGGCGCCACGTTATCGAAGACGAAGCTCGCGGTGCTCAGGACCGTCTCGGAATTGCCGGCCACGTCCTTGCTCATCGTGGTCACGGTGTAAGTGGAGCCCGTCTGCAGGCCGTTGACCGTGTTGTTGCCCGGCGGCATGTCCGCGTTCTGCTCCCAGCTGAAGTCCGGCGCGGAGCCCATGGGCGTCATCTGCGCGAAGAAGGAGCAGTCCGCGGCGAAAGTGCCGGGCGTCTGCCAGTTCCAGCACTTGTTGTCCGACGCGCGCTCGATCTTGATGAAGAGGGTCTGCACGCCGTTGCCGTCATAAGCCGTGCCGTAGATATGCGTGAGATGGTTGATGACCCTGCCCTCGACCAGGCTCGAGGACTTCGAGACCGGGGCCACGTCGTCGAAAGTGAAGGACGCGGTGGAGTAGCTCAGGGCATTGCCCGCCGAGTCGACGGCGCGCGCGCTGGCCTGGTAGCGGCCGGGATTGCCCGCGAAGGACGGGATCTCGGTGGAGGTCCACACGAAGGGCGCGGAGAGCGGGGAGGAGCCCACGGCCAGCTGCCAGGAGTCGTCGGCGAGGTTCGCGACGTTGAAGCCCGGGTTGCTCTGCTGGGCGTTATGCCACCAGTTGCCTCCCGCGCCGATCTCCTTGAAGAAGCGGAACTCCACCCGCGCCACGTTCGCGTTGTCCTGCGCGGTGCCGCCGATCTTGGTCAGGGCATTGAGGTACTTGACCGGAGCCGGGGGCATGAGCACGTCGTCGACGACTCCGGGGTTCTCTCCGACCGCGGGAGGCAGGACCCCCGCGTTGATCGCGACGAGCGGGGTCTCCAAGTCGAAGGTGAAGGTCGTGCCCTGCGCCAAGGTCGTCTGCACGTTGCCCGCGGCATCCGAGGCCCGCGACTTGAGCTCATAGACATGGCCGGTCAGCAGGCGCTCCGGCCCGGAAACGGGCGGCAAGCCCGCGGAGGTGCAGAAATTCCCGGCTCCGCACGGAGGCGCCTCCCAAGTCGCGGGCCGCCAGGATGCCGCGGGATTATAGGCGTACCAGCCCGTGCCGTTCCAGTAAAGCTCGGCATTGATGTCGCGCAGGGTGAACTGCGCTCCATTGGCGCCGGAACCCAGGGCATTGGGGTCGGAAGCCGTGCCCGCGACCGCGCTCAAGGCATTGAGGAACATCCCGCCGGCGTTGGCCCTCTGCGGATGGCTCGCGCGAGTGGGCGCGGTCATATCCGAGAGCGGATCCGTGACGTCGTAGACGAAGACCGTGGTATCCCCCTCGTGCTCGATGCCCGAGCGCGAGAGGACCTTCACGCGGATCTGATAGCGCTTATTGTCCTGGAAATTGAACGTGTTCGAGGAGAAGCTCCAGGAGAAGTTGACCGGCCCTCCGGTCAAAGGCTCCTGCGCCGTGAACCAGACCGGCGGATCGGAGGTGAAGTTCGAGCCGTCCCAGTATTTGCCTCCGTAGGTGCTGATGGCGATTGAGGCCACCGACACGCCGAAGATATCCGACGCGGTGCCTGAGATCGCAGTCACGGAGCGCACGTAGCTGTTGTTGGCCGGCACGATGATGGACACGGTCGCGGGCGTGGTCTCATAGCTGAAGGTGATGGAGGAGATCGCGGTCTGCAGGTTCTGGAGCGGCCGGGTGTCGTCGGCGCATAGCATCCGCACGCGATAGGTCTTGCCGTTGGTGAGCACGGGCAGGCTCGCGGAGATGGACCAGGAGTATGTATTGGCCGGGTTGGGGGTCAAGACGTCCACGGGCCAGAAGCGTTCCGAAGACAGCGTGAAGGTCGACGCTCCGTCCCAGAATGCGCCCAGAGAAGGCCCGATCTCCTGGATGGACACGGTCATGCTGGAAACGCCTGAGATGCCCGCGCCCGGATAATTATCCTGGGCCGTGCCCTGGATGGGCCCCATCGTGACGCCGTTATAGACCTTGCCGTTCAAGGGGAAGCTCGCGTGCGAGGTCGGCGAGGTATGGTCGTAGACGATGACGCGATCGCGGCCCGTGTCCCCGTTGCCTGCGTCGAATTCCTCGATCTTGCCCGCGGTGTTCGAGGACTTGGTCACGATGTGGTATTCCAGCCCGTTCCCGAGCTTGGCCTCGGTAAGATCCACGTAAGACCAATCATAGGGAGGCGTTCCCGCCACGCTCGGGACCGTCAGCCAGAAAGGCGGGGCCTGATTGATGGAGAATCCGGCGCCGTCGTACCAGCGCCCGTCCGAGATGCGCTGTATCCCGATGAAGAAGCGCGTGGTATCGATGGTGGAGACCGGATCCGAGGCCGTGCCCGTGATGGAGCCGAATGAGGAGAGCGCGTACGTGCTCGGCTGAGCTACGTAAGACCGCGGGAAATCCGTGGTGAAGGTGAAAGTCGAGGCGTCGAAATACGCGATGTTCCCGGCCTTGTCCAAGGCGCGGGCATGTATGGAATAATTGATGCCGTTGGCAAAGAAGTCCGTCGTGAAAGTGCCCGTGGACCAGTCGGTCGTGCCTAGGGTGTCGAACCACGCAGTATCGGCCTGCGCCTCGCCGATGGGGTAGCTCGGCGGGTAGGTCCCTTTTTGCCAATAGCCGTTGATGTCGTTTCTCCGGATGCGGATCTGCACCTTGTCGAGCAAGACCGCATCGTAGGCCGTGCCGCTCATGATGGGCAGGCGGCTGAGGGTCAGATTGGGAGCGGCCTCGGGCTTCAGGATGCTGACCGTGGGCCGGATATCGTCGAAAACGAAGCTCCTGGAAACCACGGGCGCGGTGATGTTGTTCGCATGGTCGATAGCCCGGGTCTCCACGGTATAAGATACCCCGTTGGTGAACGAGATCCCCGCCCCCGCGGTGTCGAACCACCAGGGCGCGCCGTTCGGGTCCGTTTCCGTGGCCGAAGACGCGGCGATCCAGCCGTCTCCGGTCGCATGATCCCCGTCGCTGATATCAAAATTAACGCTGCCGTTATTCCACCAGTTCTGATAGGCCGGATGATTATTGCGCACGGCCACCTGCACGTCCCGGACGCCGGATCCTCTCCCTTGGCTCCGAAGCTCGGAATTATTATCCAAGGCGGTCCCGTTGATGAAGGGCAGGCTGCGCACATGCGTGGAAGAAGGGTCCACGAGGAAGTCCTGGGGAGGAGTCTCATCCCAGATGAAGTACTGCGTGGTCATGGCCGAGAGATTCCCTACGATATCCGTGGCCCGTACATTGACCGCCATCTGGCTGTTGTCGTCCCAACCCAAGCCCGCGCCCTTGCCGAAGTCCGGCAGCCGCGCGATCCCGTAGTTCCAGGGATTGCTGCCGTTCATCACCACCCAGGCAGCGCCCGAAACGATCCAGGATCCCGCGCCGTCCCAATAGGTATTGGGCGCGGTCGTGCTTCGCCGGATGCGCAGCTCGACCTTGGAAACGCGGTCCACGGCATACCCCGAGGGATAGAGCGGCAGATCCGAGGAAGTGCCGGAGATGTCGCCCAGCGTATTGGCAGGCCCATAGTAATTGAACGAATGGAAAGACAAGGCGCCGGCCGTAGGCCGCGCTGAATCCCCGGTGGGGATCGTATTATCCAGGATGAAGACGCTCGTGGAGCCCGCGACCTGCACGTTGCCGCAGCGGTCCACGGCAAAGGGATAGACGCGGTAGACCCGGTGCGAGATGCCGTTATCGGTCCAATCGGTCAAGGCCGCATGGGAATAGCTCCAGTCCGTCGAGAGGGAGCCGGGAGAGGTCACGTTCGCCGCGACCTGGGCATAGGTCGCGGTGAAGGTGGAGCTGCCTTCGTTCCAATAATACGTCGTCCCGGACTGCACGTAGGAGATCACCAGGTCCACGCCGGAAACGCCGTCGTAGTTGTCCGTGACCGTGCCGCTGGTCAAGGCCACGCTGCGCGCCGCGGAGAAGTTCGAGGGGCCGCTGACCTGCGCCGCGGGCGCCGTGACGTCATAGGTGATGCTCGTCAGCGTGAACGAGCTCGACCAGTTGGGCGTCGGATAAGCCTCGTCTCGCGCGATCGCGGAGATGCGGTAGGTCTTGGCCGGGACCCAGCTCGTGGAAAGCCCGCCGTTGGAATACGCCCAGCTCCCCGAGGAATGTCCCAGGCTCGAGAAGCCCGCGGGAGCGAACCAGGAGTTGGTCTCATCGAGGGACGAGACGAAGGCTCCGCTGTTGTTGTAGTAATAGCTCGCGCCGGCCTGCAGATACTTGATCTGCACGCGCACGTTGTTGCGGTCCTTGATCCCGGAATCCCGCGGCTCATGCGCGTCCACGGCCCGGCCGAGGACGTCGATCAGTCCGTGCACGAAGAGCCCGTCTCCCGGCGGATCATCAAAGAGCACGCCGGGCGCCGCCAAGTCCGCATAGAAGCTCACGGAGGAGCGGTTGGCCGCATAATTGGCTTGAGGCTGAGTATTGCCCGCCTTGTCCACGGCGCTGGAGACGAAGGTGTAGTAGTGCTCATCCTGGAGCGCGGGCTTGTTGTTCAGTATCCAGTCCGCTCCGGCCACCACGACCCGCGTCGAGACCACGACCGGCTGCCAGGCCTCGCCGTCCCAGAACAAAGGAGGATTCAGAGGAAGCGACGGCTTGCCGTGATCCTTGATCTCGATTTCCACATGGTCCAGGATGCCGGGCGCGCTTTCGGCCACGGTTCCTGTGACGGTCAAGGCCGAGAACGTGCTCCCAAACCACAACGACAGGATCGTCGCAGTCGGGAACGAGGTGTCGTAATTGAAAGAGATGGGAGCGGCCGGGACCTCGGTGTTGGGATTGGCGCTGCCTTGCGCCTTGTCCATGGCATACACTTCGAGCTGATAACCCACCCCGTCGAGCCACACGGCTCCGGGATTGCGCGTATTGAAGGTCCAGGTCGAACCCAAAATCCAATACGCGGCCGAGGAATAGGCCACGGCCCCCGTCCAGTTGTTCGCGGACTCATCCCAGGATTCTCCCACATGGCCGGCATCCTGCCGCTTGAGCCGGATCCATACGCCGTTGGGGTCCTTGACTCCGGAGCCCACGAGATTGATAACGGGATCGGAGACCGCGCCGTTGAGCGTGGGAGGGGTCCTGAGGAAAGCGCCGTTCGCGGGCAAAGCTACGGTGCTCGTGGGCGAGGATTGGTCGACATAGAAGCTCACGGTGCGCGGGAAAGGCGGCGGGTTCTCGCCCTGGCCCGCGAAATTGTAGCCGCGGATGGAAAGAGTATAGGTCGTGTTGTTGATCCACCAAGGAAGGCTCTCCCCGGCAACAGGATAGGTCCATGACAGAGCGCTGGGATAGCTGGTGCGCGTAGCCGTGGACGGATTGGCCGCGCAATCCACCCAGCCCAAAGCCTGCGTGCCGCCCCAACAGAACCCGGTATCCAGGCGCTTGAGCTGAAGCGAAATCCTGACCGTCTCGGCATTGGCCGTGCCTTGGAACAGTTTCAGGTCGTTGTAATACACAGACTGGGGAGCATTGATGACCGTTACCGCGGGAGGCGGCTGGAAGAATACGCGCACATAGCCGGGATCGCCGGAAACCTGCGGCAGGCTCCAGTTCGCGGCGCGATCCGTGACGCTCGAAACGGCGATATAATGGCAGTTGTTCCCCAATTGCGCATCAATGCCCGGGGAATTGAAGTTCCAATTCCCGCTGCCGGCATCGAAGGTCATGGGATTGAGCACCGGGCTGGGCTGCCAATTATTGTTCGATTCATTCCAGTAGAGCCCTATATTGCAGATGACATCCGTGTTGCCCGGATCGCTCCGCAGGGAGAGCCATACGGCCTGCACTCCGGAGGACGAGCCATTGACCAAGGAATCCGTCGAGGTTCCGTAGAGCCCGTTGAGAGTGGAGACCGTGGCTCCGTCGGCCGGGGACGCGATGCCTGCGCGCGGCCGCGTTCCGTCGAAGACCACCGTGGTCTTGACCACGTGATAGGAATTGCCGAAGTCGCGCGCATTGCCCGCATGGTCCTGCGCGCCCACGACGAGGTGATAGCGCCGGCCGTCCGGAGAGGAATCCCCGCGCACCCAGTCCTTGGGCAGGGACGTATAGCTCCAGGAGCTTGCATGCACGGTCGCGGTATCCACGGTCAAGGAGACTCTCCAGCCCCGGCCTGAGTCCCACGAGTACGCGGAGCTCGGCACCGAGTGAGGCGGCGTGGCGATGTCCGAGATGTCCAAGAGCTGAAGGTCCACGACCGAGACGCTGCTGTGGATCAATCCCCCCACGACAGGGTCCGAATAGGTGCCTGAGGCGAGCGAGAGTCCGGGAGTGGAGATATAGATCCAGCTCGCAGAGTTGTCCGGCGAGATCTGCGTCACATCCGGAGTGGAGCGATCGATGGTGAACGTGGTCGTGGTGACCGCGGACTCCGTATTCCCGAGAAGGTCCGCGGACCGGGCCGTGAGCTCGTAGCGGTAGCCCTCGGAGAACGCCCCCTCGGGCAGAGTGGCGTCGCTCTCCCAGGCGACCACGCTCTGCGCTCCGCCGATGACCGTGGTCGGGAGATAGGTCTCGGAACCCAGCCACGAGCCGTCGCCGTTATAGCAGGTCCTGGTTCCAACGGAGTTGAAGCGGCAGACCTTGAGCGAGACATTGTTGATGCCTATGCCGGACACCGGGATGGATGCGGACTGGTCGTCGGCCGTCCCATGGATGGGCGTGATGCCCCCGCCCGTGACGTAGCCGCCGTCGGCCGGATAGGTGGCGATGGAGACAGGCGGGAAGAAGTCCACACGGAATTCCATGCCCGCTCCCGCGGGCGCGGTGTTCTGCGGACGATTCTGGTTGCCCGCGTTGTCGACGCCGCGCAAATACACGAAATAGTTCTTGGGCTTGATCTCGCCGGCCATCTTCGTCGACAGAAGGGCTTCCTGGAACGTGAAGCTCGATGAGAACACCGTCACCGGCCGCCACATGGTCGCGCCGTTGAAGGTCGGGTCGAAGTCCGCGCCGTTCCAGAAGTTCACTCCGGACTGGATCGCGGCCTGGATGGACGCGACGCCGGATTCCGTGGGCGGGACCGGCTCCTGGAAAGACCCGGTGACCGACGAGAACGCCAGCAGATACTCGATGGAGGCCGGAGAAAGCACCGTGGTCGTGGGCGCGGACGCGTCGTAGGTGAACACCTTCACCTGTTCGGGATTCTCCACGTTGCCCGTGAAGTCCGTGACCCGCGTGCGGACCGTATACTGGACCCCGTGCTGCCACGTCGGCAGTTCATGCCCGGCGAAGTTCGCGGGATACTGCCAGTTGTCGTTGGAGACCGCGGGCATCGCGGCATAGGTCTTGCGGTGGTAGACCGGCGCGGCTTGGAAGCCCAGCGCCTTCGTTCCCTGATAATAGTTGCCCAAGGAATCGAGGATGGCGATCTCAAAGTACTTGAGATACGACATGTCCTCGGAGGCGCCTCCATTGACCCAATCCACGGCCGAGCCGGAGAGCTGGCTGGGCTGATTGATCGGATAGAAGACGCCGTTGAGCGGCACGGAGATGGTGCTCGAAGGCTTGTTCACGTCATAGACGAAGGAGACGCTCGGCTCGGCCGAGGCCACGCCGCCGCGGTCCACGGCGTTCGCATACGCGATATAGCCCTTGTTGTTCTCCCACGCAGGCGCCGCGAAGGTCCAGTTATCCGTGCCGCTGACCACATGATAGCTGGAGACTCCCACCTGCCAGCCGCTCGTGTGCCAGTACTTATTGTCCTGGACCTGATAGATCTGGAGCAGGACGCGGTCCACTCCCGCGGGAGCGTCGAAAGAAGTGCCTTTGAGCTGAGTCAGCAGCCGCGCCGCGCCGTAGGCCTTGGCCGAAGCCATGGGCGTGGATATCGCGATGCTCGGGCCGTTGCGGTCCAAGACCACCTGGATCGTGCTCCCGGGCTCCAGGTTCCCGGCATAGTCCTTGGCCTGGAAGCCGATCGTATAGACCGTGGCATCGGCCTCGATGATGCTGGGCGCTGAATGCCCGGCGATGCTCCCGGGGTACTCCCAGAGCACGGTCCCCGTCGAGCCCGTGACCTTCACCGGGAGCGAGACAGGCGATTTGATCCAGCCGCCGCCGGTCCAATACGACTCGCCGCCCGCGGGCCCGGTGGTGATGCGCAGATAATAGGTGGACGCTCCCGAAAGATCAGCGTTCGAGGTGCCGCTGAGCGCATTGAGATTCTGAACGAAGGTCCCGGCGATAGGCGCAAGGATCCCGGATTGAGGAGGCGTGCCGTCCACGGTGAAGTCGATGGAGTCGACGCCCGCGGTGACGGGCACCGAGAGATTGCCGACGATGGCGCCGTCCCATCGCCTGGAGCGGTCGCGCGCGCGGACCTTGGCGTGATAGGCCTTGTCGCCGGAGGGCCAATCTTCCGTCGCAAAGAGGGAGTTCCAGGCAGCCGTGCCGAAGGCGGTCTGCCAGCTCGCGCTCTCATAGGTCGTGGAGGAGAATTTCGTGCCGTTGGAGGTCGCGACCGCGATGTAGTAGTAGCTGGTGGGACCCTCCAAGTACCAGAGCACGGTCTCCACCCCGTTATTGAGCAAGGCATCCCTCGACGGATAAAGCCCGGCCTCCGCATCCGAGGCCGTGCCCGTGATGGCATTGCCGCCGTTGAGCACGGAGGGACGATAAGCCTGGCCGTGCGCCGGCTGCACGAATCCGGCCGTGGGCGCGACGCGGTCCGCCTTGATGGTGCGGCTGGAGTCCGGAACCACAAAGCTCGACTGCTCATTGCCCGCGGTATCCTGGCCGATGGCCCAGATCACGTACGTGGTCCCGGAGACGAGGCTGCCGTTGAGGTTCGAGTTGGAATAAGACCACGGCGTCACGCCGCCGACCTCCAAGCGGCTGGCCGGGTCCGTGCACGGCTTATTGAAGCTGGTCCCTCCGAAGCAGAGGCTCAGGCTCTCGGAGCGGACCTGCAAGGTGACCGTTGAAACGCCGGATAAGAAATTGCTCCCGTAAAGTCCCGGAGGATCCATGGACGTGCCGCTGACCGTGTCCAAGCTCTGATAGACCTCGCCGGAAGACGGATGGAGCAGATACGCGGACGGCGGGTTCTTGTCCACGGCAAAATGGAACTTGCCCATGGAATTCTCAACGACTTCCTGATTGCCGGCCTTATCCAAGCCGAAGACATAAAGCGTATAGTCCGAGCCGTCCTCAAGGCTCGGGGTGACCAAGGTGTTCGTGCTCCAGGTGAATCCCAGGCCGAAAGCCCCCGTGCTTACGCCCAGGTCGCAGGCCGGACCATAGGGACCGAAAGAAGCTCCATCCCAGTAATCGCCGGAAGAATTGTTCTTGATGCGCAGGCTCACCTGCGATATGGACGGAAGAGTGTACACGTTCCCCGGATCCGTGATGGTCCCGGCCGCAGTGGGGAGATCCTTGCGGCAGGCCTCCACGCTGGGCACGGAAGGGCAGGCCGAAGGAGCGGGCGTCGCGATCACCCCCACGGGCTTGGTGTTGTCCACGATGAAGCTGCGGCTCAGCGGCACCGACACGTCATTGACGCTGTTGTAGCCGACCACGGTGACGACATAGGACGAATTCTCGACATGATACGGCGAAGTCAGGGCGAGGGCCCAGGTCATGGGCGTGAGCGTGGTATTCGCGTTGATCGAGGTATAGGTGGAAGCGTCGTTGCTCCAGGTTGCCGTGGGCTGGTACCAGTAGCTCGTGGGCGGGGTCAAGCGCTGGATGGAAAGATGGATGCTGTCGACGTCGCGCAGATTGAATCCCGTGCCCTGGATGATGTTGATGGAGCCTGCTCCGCGCATATAATTGCGGTTGTCCGGAGATGGAGGCTGAGTCATATAAAGCGTGGGCGCGGGCGTCTGCACATAGAACGTCAATTCCGGAGTGCCGGGTTCTGTCTTGCGATTGCCGTTGCTATCCACGCCCAAACCCATGACCGTGAAGGTAGACAGATTGTCGAAGGGAATGGCCCCGGCGTTGAAGCTCCAGGCATACGTGCTGCCGCTGATGAGCGCGCCGATGGTCCCGCCGGGCAGATAGGTCTTGGCTCCCCAGTCCGAACCGGTCCAGCAGGAGCCGGGCCGCGGACCCTCGGTCTGGCAGAGCACCACGTCCACGTGGTCGAGCGCGCCGGGAGCATCGTCCTGCGCCGTGCCTCCGATGAAGGAGACGCTGCCGATCTGGCCCGTGGGAGCGGTCGCGAAGGAGACCGGCGGGGTGACGTCGTACTTGAAGGTGGTGGTGGTGATGAGGGTCTGGATGTTCCCGGCGCGGTCATGGGCCACGCGCGAGGAGACGCGATAGGTGCGCGGGCTGGTGAGCGCGCTCGCGTACATGGCATAGGTCCAGGTTCCGCTCGAATCTCCGACGAACGTCGCCGTGGACCACACGGGATCGGCCGAAGAGAAGGAGGCGCCGTTCCAGAAGAGGTTCGAGCCCGCCATCTCCTGGATAGCCACCACCACGCTGGACCCGGCGATGCCGGACTGGAAGTCGCGGGTCCCGGCCGCGCACGAAGGATTGGCGGTCTCGGATTGGTTGACGATATTGCAGAAGCGGTCGTCGGCCGTGCCCGATATCTGCGTCAAGGACGCGCCCACGTAGCTGTCGTCTACGGGCAAGGAGGCCTTGGCGACAGGAGTGGTCACGTCCACGACGAAGACATACGTGGAATAGAGGCTCTCATAGTTGAGCGCATTGTCGCGGGCCTGGGAATTGACGTCATAACGGTAGCCGTCCTGGAACATGGTCGCGCCGAAATTCTTATACCAGGGACTGGGGCCGTCATCCGGGCTCAGGAAGCCCTGGTCCGCGCCCCAGGTGGGCGTGAGCTGGGAATAGAGCCCATCGGAGCGCTTGACCTTGTAGCGGACCTGATTGACGCCGCTGGGAGAAAGGGCGCCTCCCGAGAAGTCATCCGTCGCGGTTCCAGAGATCTGCGTCAAAGACGGCAGATTGACGTAGGCTCCCGGAGCACTCACGCGAGACTCCGGAGAAGTATTGTCGAAAGTGAACTGCAGGGCCGGCGACGCATCCGCGTTGAGGTCCCCATCGAGCTGGCCGTTGGTGGGAACGGCCGAGAGATTATCCGCATTGTCGCGCGCCCGCACCCAAATAGTGAAGCGTGAGTAGTCCAGGAATGCCAGGGGCGGGAAGAGCTTGGACCATTCCTTGGCGCTGCCCGCGCTCCGCCATTGTCCGCGCTTGGTCCCCACGTCCGTATCCCAGTCGTCGCTGGTCCCGGCGAAGGTCCCTTTCCAGTAAGCGTTGAGCAGCTGGGATTTCAAGAGGATGTCCACGCTCTGGAGCCCGGAAGCTCCGGCGCTCTCATCGGTGGCGGTTCCCGCGATGCGGCCAAGCGCCGCCAGATTCAGATACGCGTTCATGGCCGGGGAGGTGGAGGCGACCGCGGGCGCCTGCGAATCGAAGCGGAAGAGAGCGCCGGAAGCCGTGGGATTCTGCTGGCGGTTGGTGGCCTGATCCAAGGACATGGAGTACACGCGATAAGTGTTGCTGGAGACGAGCAGACCCGCGAGCGTCGGCGTGGACCAAGCCAAGGTCGGCAGATTCTGCGCGGTCGCGGAAGAGACCTGGGTCCACGCCGGACTCGTGATATCGTCGGCCGGATTGCCCAGGCCCTCGAAGGCTCCGCTCGTCCAATTCCACCAAGTCCCATTGACGGCCTGGGCGCCGTCGACATGCTCGACGGCCGCATAGACCCTGAGCACGCCGGAGAGCCCGCTGCCGGAATCCGAGGAATCACCGGCCAGCGAAGGCAGGGTATTGACCGCGCTGCCGCCCACGGGCGCGCTCACCGAGGAACCCGGCCGCGTGGTGTCGTACTTGAAGATCTGCGTCTGGCCCGCGGCGGAATTCACTGGATCGGTCACGTTGTTGACCCAGTTGCCGGAATTATCGCGGGCGCGGACGAACACGCGATAGGTGATATTGTCGGAGAATGCCGCTCCCAATTCCGCGGGCCCGTAGCTCCAGTCCGTTCCGCCCTGATAGACCTGCGTGGCCCAATGGATATCGGATTGCGGGATATCGAAAGCCTTGGTCGCGTTGTTCCACCACACGTCGCTGGCGAATCCCGAGGAGATCGCGACCCAGACCTCGGCGACGCCCGAGGCCACGCTGCCCGAGTCCGCCACGGTCCCGGAGGTCAACAGGATCTTCCGGCTCGCATTGCCCTGGTTCGAATACGGCGGAGTCGCCGGCGGAGCATAGGGGAATTTGATGACCAGAGTCGGCGCGGTGCTCTCGTAATAAACCGCCTTGACCGTGGGCTGGGTCTGCTGCTGCCCGGCGTTATCCGTTGCGCGGCAGTAGAAGAAGTACTTGTTCTGGTTGGCGAAAGCGCCGCTGAGCGTATCCCCCGTGACTCCGGGATATTCCCAATTGTTCCCAACAGCCGAGGCAGGCCGCCAAGTCTCGGAGAACACCCAGCCTGAGCCGTTCCACCACGGACCCGTGGCGTTGTTGGAAGTGATCTTCACCTCGATGACCTGCAGGCCGGACAAGGAAGCATCCGCAGTGCCCGTGATCGAGGAAAGGGAGTTCACATAGGTGCCGTCCACGGGCCAGGTCATGGACGAGATCGGCGGAGTGCCGTCCACGATGAAGGTCGTGGTCGATCCCAAGGTGAAAGGCGTCCAGGAGCTCACGTTGCCGGTGGAAGCGCTCACGTTCCCATCCGCGAGCACGGAAGCATCATGCGCCCGCGCGCGGACAAAGAGCTGTTTGTCTCCCAAGGCCGTCCAATCCCCGGCCGAAGGCGCGCTCAGGAGCGACCAGCCGGCGCTGTTGGCCGTCAGCGTGGTCACGGACGTATTCCAGCCGGACCCGTTCCAGTAGTAGCTCGCTCCCGCGGTCAGATGCCACAATTGCACATCCACGCCGTCAAGCAGGAGTCCGGAGGAGGTCCCATTGACCAGCGGATCGGAAGCCGTGCCGCGGATGCCCGCGGCAACGATGGCCGCGGGGGTGTAGGCGGGCAGATTCGGGAAAGTAATGGCGCGCGAAGGCGCGGTCTTATCCATGGTGAACGTCAAGGAGGAGCCGTTGCCCGTGAAGCGGTCCTGCACATTGCCCGCGCGATCCGCGGCCTTCGCATACAGGCTGTAGCTCCCATCCAGGACCACGGCGCCCAGATTCGCCGAGGTATAGGTCCAGGACGTCGAGTGCAGGGTCGCCAATAGAGGATACGGCGAGGAACTCAGGAATCCCGTGCCGTTGTAATAGGCGCTGTTCTGCAGATTCTGCAGGAACACTTCCACGCTATTGACGCCCGTGGGCTCGATATCGCTGTCCGAAGCGGAAGGATCCCAGTCCGCCATGGTACCCGTGATCACGGAGAGATCATTGATCGCGATGCCGGCCTTGGGAACGGTCACGGCAGCCGTGGGCTGGGATATATCGTAGCGGAACTCCACGACCGTGGACTCTCCGTAGAGATTGCTGCCCGCGGTGGCCTTGTCCTGCGCGAGGATGCTCACCTTATACTTAAGGCCGTTGCCGAAGAGCGTCTCATTGGAAAGATCCGTGTCCGTATAGGAGAAGGCCGGCGGAGAGCCTCCCTGATTGGCGCCCAGGAGCAAGGCGGCCCCGGACCCGAACTTCGATCCATCCCAGTACCAATTGTCCGAGGACCGGAGGATCTTGAAGCGCACGATGTTCGTCTGAAGGATGCCGGGAGCAAGATCGTCCGCGGTGCCTGAGACCGTAGTCAGGATGCCCGAGCGGTAGTAGGCCTGATCCGGCACGGTCACTCCGACGGAAGGCAGGACCGTATCCATCACGAACTGATGCGTCTCCTCGCCCGTGAAGCTGTTCTCCTCGACCGCGCCGTTGAAGCCCTTGCTCTCGACTTGGTACAGATATTGGTCGACCCACGACGTATCCAGGTTTGCGTTCGCATACGTCCAGACTCCGGCATTGAGGCTGGTCACATCCAGGAAGCCGTCGCCCGCGGGCCCCACCGCGGAGTTCGTCGAGACCCACGCGGAAACGCCGTCCCACATCTTGTCCGAGGCTCCGGCGCCCACGACGTCATTGACAGCGCCTCCGTGCTTGATGCGCACGCGCGCATTCGTGGCATTGACCGCCGTCCCCACGAGATTGCCGATGGCGTTCTGTCCGGCCGTGCGGTAGTGGGCATCCGCGGCCGGGGTCAGCACCGCGGTGTTCGGCGCCGGCGTCTTAAACGTAAATGAGATGTACTGGGTGTTCGCCCCCGGACTCGCGGGCTTGTAGTTCTCGTTGTGGCCCAAGTCGCGCACATGCGAGTAGACGCGATAGCCCTCGCCTATGCCGCTGGCTATCCAGGTGGGGCTGGAGGCCCCTTGCGCAGTCCAGCGGCCCCCGGCCAGAGTCGCGGGATAAAAGAGCTCCGTGCCCGAGTTCCAGTCCCCGGCCGAGCGGTCCCAGTATCCGGTGGGCACGGTGAACTTGTAATACGAGAACTCCACGCTCTCCACCGCGCCGGGAGGCGCGTCCGAGGCCAAGGCCTGGACCGAGGTGATCTCAACGTCGTAGGTGGCTCCATGCACGGGGTAGATGACCGTGGAGATGGGCACCATGAAGTCCGCGTTGAACTGGATCGTCGAGTACTGCACGCCCCAGTTGCCGGCCCTGTCGCGGATGCGCGCCTCGGCCTGGAACACGCGTCCATCCACCCACGGAGCATTGTTCAGCCACCAAGCCGTGGAATCCGGAGAGAGCGTGGTATTGACCCAGGTCTCCTCGGTCGTGGTCCAGGAGGAGCCGTCGTAGTACCAGCGCGGGCTCGTGCCGCTGGAAAGGCGCAGCTGCACATACTGGACCTCGCCGGGCCAGGGCTCCACGGCCGTGCCCTGCACGACGGCCGTCTGCGCGATGAAGCCGTTGTTGGCGGGGAACGTGATCACGGCCGTGGGCACCTGGATGTCGTAAACGAAAGTATTGGTCGAGAGCTCAACCTCCCTGTTCCCGGCCAAGTCCTGCGCGATCGCAGCCACGCGGTACTGCGTATTGGGCGGATCCCAGAAATCCTCCATGCCGCCCGCGCTCACATCGTATTGCCAGTTCTCGTAGTTGGAATTGAAGTTCCCGTCGGACGGCGCGACTATCGGCAGATCGACGAAGTTCCCGGTTCCATTCTCCCAGGACTTATCGTTCTTCCAATACTGCGTGGTGCCGGTCAGAAGCCTCAGGACGCGGAGCTTGACCGCCCCGGTCGGGTTCTGAATGATGACGTTGTCGCGGGCTGTTCCCTGAATCATGGAGAGCGGTACGGGGGTGTGGGTGTTGTTCACAGGGACCGTCAGCCCGGAATCCGGCCTCTCCGTGGGCGGATTGATGTAGGCATCATAAGTGATCGCGACCGTGGAATTGTCCTGCTGCCACAGGGTCGCGGTATCCTGCGCGCGGGCGATGATGCGATAGGCGTTCCCATTGGAAAAATCCGCCGGCAAGCTGAAAGTCCAAGTCCCGCTGGATTGCCCGGCGTACGGGACATAGACGGCATCCTGCCAATACGCATCGCCCATGAATTCGCCGACGAGCCAATCATCGGGAGAAGGATCGTTCGGGTCATAAGTCTTGTTCGTGGTCTGATTGTACAGATGGACCTTGACCTGCGAGACCTTGACCAGGCCCGCGCCCACGCCGCCTAGGAAGTCCGATGCGGTCCCGGAGAGCACTGCGCCGTTGAGATTATTGTAGTGCCCTCCGTTGACATGGCTGGTGATCTTGGAATCCGGCTTGTCCTGGTCGAAGACGAAGATGGTCGGCGCGCTTCCAACGCCCGGCGACCCAGGCGCGGCCTGTCCGGTCTGATTGCCTGCGTAATCCGTGATGCGCGAGCGGATATTGTACTGGTCTCCATTGACCCACCCCACTGCGGAACTGTCGTAGCTCCAATTGAGGCCGCCGGACACCGCAAACCAGATCGGCACCCCGGAGACCACGAAGGCCGGGGAAGGCACATGCGCGGGGTCCCACCAGAGCGTGCTGCTCACGTCCTGGATGCTCAGCTCCGCGGCGGTCACGATGCCCGGAGAATTGTCCGCGCCCACGCCGGAAATCGTATTGACCGCGGAATGCCCCGCGCCGCTCGTGGGGACATTGATCGTGCCCGTGGGCCAGCTCACATCGAAGGTGAAGATCCGGCCGGAACCATCCTGATAATTGCCCGCGTTGTCCCAGGCGCGCGGAGTCAGAGTGTATTCTACCCCATCCTTGAAAACGAGTTCCGCGGGGATCGTATAGCTCCAGGGCGAGCCCTGCACCGTGGTCGCATTATACGTGGGCGTGTTCGTGAGCCAGGTCTTGCTCACCCCGTCCCAATAGTAGCGCGGCGAAGCGCCGCTCGAGATCTGGATCTCGGTGAGCGCGAGATTGCTGAAATCCGAGGCCGTGCCCGTGATCGTCGTCAGGCTGTTGAGCTGTCCGGCCGTGGGCGCTCCGACGCCGGAATTCGGGGCGGCCACGTCCACCTTGAAGTCCACGGAACTCGTTCCCAGCACGAAGCCCGTCTGCACGTTCGCGAGTTTTGTGCCGCTGCCGCAGTCATCGTCGCCGGTAATGCCCGCATTGTCGCAGGCCCGCGTGTAGAACACATAGGAGATGCCGGAATCCGCGTCCTGGAAATCCGGGCTGGTCACGGTCCAGGAACTCGGCCAGAGCTGGGCATCCGGCCAATTGGAAGGCCTGTCTCCCCAGGCGCCGCCGTCCCAGTATTCGCCGTCTGATTGGCGCTGGAGCTGGTATTCCACGCGGTTTATGCCGCTGAACGCGTCATAGTATCCGCCGTGGAATACCGTGGCCCCGCGCGGCAGGGAGCCCAGATGGACGGGCACCTGGATGCTCGTCGTGGGCGCGACCGTGTCATAGCCGAAGGTGACCGTGGAGAGGTCGACCTCGCGGTTGCCGGCCAAGTCCTGGGCGATGGCCGCGACCCAGAAGCGCACGTTCGGCTCATCCCAGATATTGGCGACATTGACATCGTACTCCCAGTCCTCCAGACTCTCGTCAAAGTTGCCGTCGGAGGGAGTCACGATGGGCAGCTGCGAGAAGTTCCCGAGTCCTGCCGCCCAGTCGCTGCCGTTCCAGTACTCCGTGGATCCGGCCGTGAGCCTCAGCAAACGCAAGCGCACGGCCCCGGTCCCGGGATTCTGCACGATGACATTGTCGCGCGCCGTGCCTTGGATCAGATTCAAAGGCAGCTTCGTGTAGGAATTGTTCGCGGGGGCCTGGACCACGGAATCCGGCCGTTCGCTCGGGGACGGCATATAGTAGTCGTAGGTGACCGTGACCGTGGAATACTCCGCCTGGATGAAGGAGGCTCTGTCTTTTGCGCGGGACTCCAGCCGGTAGACGTTCCCATTGTCGAAACTGGCCGCGCCGGGCAAAGCATAAGTCCATGTTCCGCTGGAGCCGCCGGCATAAGGCGTATAGGCCGCAGCCTGCCAATGGATATCCTCGCGCAAGTCCCCGCCGCTGACCCAGCCGTTGGCATCCTTGCCCGGATCATCCGGGTCATAGGTCTTGTTGCTGGTCTGGTTATAGAGATGGAACTGCACCTCGGAGATCTGCACCAGGCCCGCGCCCACGCTGTTCAAGAAGTCCGAGGCGGTTCCCGAAACCGTTGCGCCGGCCAGGTTATTGGTATGTCCGCCGGCATGGCTCGTGATCTCGGAATCCGGCTTGTCCACGTCATAGACCACCCAGATCGGTTCGCTCCCGGTCCCGGCGGAACCGGGCGCGGGCTGGCCCGTCTGGTTGCCTGCGTAATCCGTGATGCGCGCGCTGATCTTGTACTGCGTGCCGTTCTGCCACGCGATATGCGTGGTCGCGGTGCTCCAACTCTCCACGGACCCGCCGATGCTGAACCAGTTCGTGCTCCCGAAGATTATGAAGCCGCCGTCGGCAGGATTCCACCATAACGAGGTCCCCGCCTTGTTGATGCTCAACTGCACCGCCGTCGGGGTCCCTGGAGAGGTGTCCGAGGCCGCGCCCGTGATCGAATTGATGGCGGGATACGCGACATTGTTCACGGGATAATTCACCGTTCCCGTGGGCCAGCTCACATCATAGACGAAGCTCCGAGCCGAGCCGTCTTGGTGATTACCCGCCACGTCCCAGGCGCGCGGGGTCAAGGTAAAGGATCCTCCATCCTTGAAAAGAAGCTCCGCCGGAATCGTATAGCTCCAATTCGTCCCCTGCACCGTGGTCGCGGTATAGGTCGCGGCCGCGATCCAGTTCTTGTTGGCTCCATCCCAGTAGCGGCAGCTCGACCCTGGGCAGCTGCCGCTCGATATCTGTATCTCCGTCAGCGCCAGATTGCTGAAGTCCGTGGCCGTACCTGAAATCGAGGCCAGCATATTGAGCTGCGCGGCCGTGGGCGCGCCGACCCCGGAATTCGGAGCATCCACGTCCACCTTGAAGGTCACGGAGCTCGCGGAGAAATCCGTCTGCACGTTCGTGAGCTTGGAGCCGCTGCCGCAGTCATTGTCGCTGGTAACGCCCGTATTATCGCAGGCCCGCGTGTAGAACACATAGGAGATGCCGGAATCCGAAGATTGGAAATTCGGGCTCGCTACGGTCCAGGAGCTTGCCCACATCTGCGCGTCCGGCCAATTGGAAGGCTTGTCGCCCCAAGCGCCGCCGTCCCAATATTTCCCATCCGACTGCCGCTGGAACTGGTATTCCACGCGATTGACGCCGCTGAAGTTATCGTAGTAGCCGCCGAAGAAAAACGTGGTTCCGCTCGCCAATGAACCCGCATTCACGGGATACTGCACGCTGGTCGTGGGCAGGATCGTGTCATAGCCGAAGGTCGTCGTGGAAAGCGCCGTTTCCTGATTATTCGCCTTATCCTGGGCGATGGACGCGGCCCAATAGCGCACGTTCGGAGTGTTCCATATCGCTCCGCCGACGGGAGTCGCGTAGGTCCACGGCTCTGAGTTCGAATCGAAGGTTCCGTCCACGGCGGCCGCGCTCGGCAGGGAAGCGACGCTCCCAAGGCCCGCGGTCCACTGCACGCCGTCCCAATAGTACGTGGTCCCGGAGACCAAGCGCAGCAGCCTGAGCTTCACGTCTCCGCCGGAGTTCTGCACGATCACGTTGTCCGTGGCCGTGCCGGTGATCTGGGCCAAGGCCGATTTCGTGTAATAGCCGTCCGAAGGGACCTGGACCCCTGAAACAGGCTTGGAATAGTCATAAGTGACCGTGACCGTGGAATAGACGGCCTGCACCCAATTGGTGATATCCTTCGCGCGGGACTCCAAGCGGTAGACGTTCCCATTGGAGAAGCTCGCGGCCCCAGGCAAAGCATACGTCCAAGTCCCGCTGGAGCCGCCCACATAGG
Source organism: Elusimicrobiota bacterium (assembly GCA_041661185.1). GTDB lineage: Bacteria > Elusimicrobiota > Elusimicrobia > UBA1565 > UBA1565 > JBAZUV01. The sequence continues at coordinate 64,085 of JBAZUV010000018.1, read as the reverse complement.
GCGTATAGCTCGCGCTCTGCCAATAGCCGTCGGCTCGCAGGTCGCCGCCGCTGACCCAGCCGTTAGGGTCCGCGCTGGGATCGTCCGGGTCGTAGGTCTTGTTGCTGCTCTGGTTATAGAGGTGGAACTGCACCGCGGAGATCTGCACCAGTCCCGCGCCCACGCTGTTCAAGAAATCCGAGGCCGTCCCCGAGACCGTGGTCCCCGGCAGATTCCCGTAGTGGTTCGCGTCGACCATGCTGGTGATCTTGGAATCAGGCTTATCCGTATCGAAGACGAAGGTCACCGGCGTCCCGCCGGCTCCCGCGGCGCCCGGCGCGCTCTGCCCGGTCTGATTTCCGGCGAAGTCCGTCACTCGCGCATGAATGCGGTATTGGTCGCCGTTGGTCCAGGACCAGCCTGCCGCGGGACTCGAACTCCAACTGACATCCCCGGGAGCAGTGAACCATATCTGAGTCGGGGAATTGAAAGCGGAATTGGAAGGCGACCACCATTGCACGGTCCTCAAGTTCTGGATGCTCAGTTCCGCGGAGTTCACGAGACCCGGAACCGTGTCGGCGCCGTTGCCGGAGATGGAGCCGAGCGCGGGATATCCCAAGCCGTCGACAGGAGAAGTGATCGTGGCCGTGGGCCAGCTCACGTCGAAAGTGAAGCTCCGCAGGGAGCCGTCCTGGTGATTGCCCGCCGCGTCCCAGGCGCGCGGGGTCAAGGTATACGACCTCGCGTCCACGAAGATGAGTTCCGCCGGGATCGTGTAGCTCCAGTTGGCGCCCTGCACCGTGGTCGCATTATACGTGGGCGTGTTCGTGAGCCAGGTCTTGCTCACCCCGTCCCAATAGTAGCTCGGCGAAGTGCCGCTCGAGATTTGGATCTCGGTGAGCGCGATATTGCTGAAGTCCGTTGCCGTGCCCGAAATCGAGGTCAGGCTGTTGAGATAGGAGGCCGTGGGCGCGCCGACCCCGGAATTCGGGGCAGCCACGTCCACCTTGAAGGTCACCGAACTCTGGGAGAAATCCGTCTGCACGTTCGTGAGCTTGGAGCCGCTGCCGCAGTCATTGTCGCTGGTAACGCCCGTATTATCGCAGGCCCGCGTATAGAACACATAGGAGATGCCGGAATCCGCATCCTGGAAATCCGGGCTGGCCACGGTCCAGGAGCTTGACCACATCTGCGCGTCCGGCCAATTGGAAGGCTTGTCGCCCCAAGCGCCGCCGTCCCAATATTTCCCATCCGACTGCCGCTGGAACTGGTATTCCACGCGATTGACGCCGCTGAAGTTATCGTAGTAGCCGCCGAAGAAAAACGTGGCCCCGCGAGGAAGAGAACCCGAATTAACAGGATATTGCACGCTGGTCGTGGGCAAGGCCGTGTCATAGCCGAAGGTCGTCGTGGAAAGGGCTGTTTCCTGGTTGCTCGCTTTGTCCTGCGCGATGGCCGCGGCCCAGTAGCGTACGTTCGGCGTGTTCCAGATCACTCCGTTGTTGGTATCGAACCGCCAAGGCTCGGAATTCGAATTGAAGGTTCCGTCCACGGCCGCCGCGGACGGCAGGGAGCTGAAGTCCCCAATGCCCGGCGGGTCCCCCCATCCCGTGCCGGTCCAATATCTCGTGGTCCCGGACTCCAGCCGCAGAAGCCTCAATTTCACGGCCCCATTGCTGTTCTGCACGATCACATTGTCCGTGGCCGTACCGGAGATCTCGGTCAAAGCGGATTTCGTGTAATAGCCGTCGGCGGGAACCAGAACCCCGGAGGCGGGCTTGGAATAGTCATAGGTGACCGTGACCGTGGAATAATTCGCCTGCCACATATCCGCGCTGTCCTTGGCGCGCACCACCATGCGATAGACGTTGCCGTTGGTAAAGCCGGCCGCAGGCAGGCTGTAGGTCCATGTGCCGCTCGATCCTCCGACATAGGGCGTATAGACCGCGTCCTGCCAATGGCTGTCGTCCGTAAGGTCGCCGTCGATCCAGTCGCTGGGGTCCGGATCATCCGGGTCGTAAGTCTTCTTGGCGCCGATTTGATCGCTCAGGTGGAACTGCACGGCTGAGACCTTGACCAAGCCCGCGCCCACCCCGGCCACGAAGTCCGAGGCGGTTCCCGAGACCGCGACTCCCGGAAGATTGCCGTAATGGCTCCCGTCGGCAAGGCTCAATATCCTGGAATCCGGCTTGTCCGTATCGAAGACCACGGAGATGGGAGCGCTGCCCGTGCCGGCCGACCCCGGCAGCGGCTGTCCGGTCTCATTGCCGGCGAAGTCGCGGATGCGCACGCTTATCAGATACTCGGTACCATTCTCCCACGGCACGCCCGAGCTGTTGTAGCTCCAGCTGTCGGAACCGGAGAGAGAGAACCAGATCGTGCTCCCGAATATATTGAAACTATTCACAGGACCCTGGGTCCCATTGGGGTCCCACCACTGCGATCCTTTTCGGATGCTCAAGGACACCTGATACGGAACGCCTGGAAGATTGTCCGCTCCGATGCCGGAGATCGTATTGACCGAGGAATGGCCGCGACCGCCGACAGGGACGTTGACCGTTCCCGTAGGCCAGCTGACGTCGAACGTGAACGTCGAGGAGATCCCGTCGTAATCATTGCCGATGGTGTCCGCGGCATGCGGGGTGATGATATACTCCACCCCATCCTTGAACGTCAGTTCCGGAGGGACCGTGTAGGTCCAATCCCCGTTGCCGCCGTCCAAGGTGGTGGCCGGCGCGGAGGTCTGGGTCACGATCCAAGTCTTGTTCACAGCATCCCAATAACGGCACGCTCCCGGACAACCGCTGGAGATCTGCACCGTGAGCCAGGCCAAAGGCATGGTGAAGTCGTAGGAAGTGCCGGAAATGACGGGCAAGCGGTTGATCTGCTGGCTCGAAGGCACCTGCACCCTGCTTTGCGGAACAGCAGCATCCACCTTGAAGGTCTCTGACGTAATGACGGTCTGCAGATTGGTCTGCTTGGCCGCATCCGCGCAATTATTGTTGGCCGTGAGGCCCGTGTTGTCGCAGGAGCGCACATAAAGGGTATAGGACGTTCCGGAATCGAGCGCCTGAAAGTTCGGGCCCGTCACGGTCCAAGAGGTCGGATATATCAGCGCATCCTCCCAGTTGTTGTTCGCGGGAGGATCGGTCCCCCAACTGCTCCCGCCCCCCCAGTACTTCTTGTCGGATTCGCGCTGGAGCAGATATTCCACGCGATTGACCCCGCTGTTGGCGTCGTAATAGCCGCCGGAGAACACCGTGGCGCCCTGGCCCAAGGAACCCATATGCGCGGGATTCCTGACGGTAGTCGTGGGCGCGGACACGTCCCAATAGAACGTCGTGGGCGTGATCATGGTCCAAATAAAGCGGTTGGGACACAGATCATTGACCGTATTGCAAAAGCCCGGGTTCTGAGCCGCGTCATACCCCCGCGCCCGGTCATAGGCCTGCGCCGTGATAGTAAAGGAAGCGCCGCTGATCTCCGCCGGGGTGTAATAGGTGACCCCGTCAGGCTTGAGCGCCCAGTTGGAGTCCGTAAAATCCATGTGCCAACTCTGAGAGAAGGTCAAACCGCCGATGGAAAAATCCGTATTGTTGTTCCTGTCATCCAGGACTTTGATGCTGGTAGGCGAAGCTCCCCAGCCTGAACCGTTCCAATAGAGATGGTCTTTATATCGATAGATATAGGCCCAGACTTCATTGATATGCCCGTTCGGATTGTCCGTGGCAGTGCCTTGGATCTGCGTCAAGGTCCTGCGCCAGGAATCAAGGACCGGGATGCCGGTCGTCGAAGAGGGCGAGGAATTATCCACTCGGAACAGCCTGGAGGGCTCCGCTCCGGATTCGACGTAATTGCCTGCGGCGTCCTCGGCCCGGGCCAATACCTTCAGCCGATAGTTGTTGTAGGAACCGCTGGGGAAGGTGTAGCTCCACGCCGCGGCAGGAGCGGCATCCACCCAATAGGGACAGCTCTTATCAAAAGCCGTCCCGCCCCAGCAGTTGTTGGTGCCCATGTCCTGGATAGACACGGAACTCAAACGCACCGGAAAGGAATCCAGAGACTTGCCCGCGACCGCCGCAAAGGTGCGATAAGAGCCTTCCTCGACTCCCGGGAAGTTGAAGCTGACGGCAGGCGTAGTCTCATCGACGACAAAGGCATGGGTCGAGCCTGTTGTGCGCCAGTTCTGAGCCTTATCCTCGACCTGAACGGAAAAATAATACGTGGCCCCGTCGGTCCAGGCCGTGCGCGGGAACGTGGACTTCCAGACTCCGATCGTGGAGTTCCAGCAATTGACTCCGCAGGCCACGGTCGAGAAGGCGATCTCCGTCCCTCCCCAGGTCTCGGTCTTCGGGTTCCAATAGTCCGACACGAAATTCAGGTATCGCCTGAGCTTGAAGACCAGGGCATAGACCTCGCCGGGGCTCGTGTCTCCGGCAGTTCCATTGAGCGTAGTCAACTGATGACTGCGATAATAGCCATTGAGACCGGCCATATCTTGAGGATAGACGATGTCGCCCGTGGGATTGGCCGTGTCATAGACGAAATCCGACGTGGTGTAATTCTCTTGGATGTTTCCCGCGTTGTCGATGGCGCGCACGCGCACACGATATGGCCGCGTGGCTGTCCAGATCGCGCTCAGACCGGAGATGCTCCAAGGTGTTTTTCCGGTCGCCGTATTCCAGACCTGCGCAGCCTGCCAGCCGCTTCCGAGTTTGTAATACTGGTCATTGAAAAGATCCTGGATCTCGACTTCCACGCGCACGATATCCGACACATTCTTCCCTGCGCCAAGAACATCATCGTTCGCCGTCCCGTTAATCGTATCCAAAAGATTATAATGCACCCCATTGAGCGGAGCGATCATGCCGGAAACCGGCGCGGTGGAGTCGCGGGTATACGCGATGCAAAATGGTTCCCCCTCCACATAATAATTCCGCCAAGGATAACCCGCATAAAGCGGCGTCGGTTTGTCCGGAGGCTGAAGGGTTCCATTCCATTGATAGGTACGGAGCTGTCTGTTCTGGTTCAGGATCGCTACGAATATCTCCTTCGAAGCCGGATCATTAGGATCAGAAACAGCCTGCACAGCTCGGACATTGGCGTCCGTCACTTCCCCATAAGCCGCCGCATTCCAGGTCCCGCCGGTGGTGTAATAACGATATCGGACAGCGCCATTAGCCACAGCGGAGAAAAGGAGGAGCTTCCCGCCGCCGGGCTCCCATGCGATATCAAAAGCTCGGTATCCATTATTGCCTTCATTGAGCGCTGTTTCCGCAGCCGGCTGCACATTCCCCCATGCTTCCGTATCGCCGTCCCAGATCATGGCCGTCAGATAATTGTTGTTCCCGCTCACGGCCATGCCGATCCTCTGCGAGGACAAGTCTCCGGAAAGCTGAATATATCGCGGGATCTGCCCAGTCGCCGCGTCGATATCCGGGGCCGTGCTGGTCGTCAAGGCCCAGTCCGTTGCCGTGGAATACCATATCCGATAAAAAGGCGTATACGGCGTGGCTGGAAGGGAATTGCTCCAAGCCACCATTCCCTTGACTCCATTCGAAGTCCATGCCACGTCGAAGCATTGCGCCCGCGTCTCGCCGGCGCCGTTCTGGGAAATGGAAGTCTCCAATATCTTGAATTTGCTCCAAGAGGAGCCGTCCCAATACGCGGAGAACAGGTCGTTGTTCGTATCCTGCACGGCCAGGAGTATCCCATTGGAATCCGCATTCGGACTTGCCTGCAAGCGGATGAATAAGGGCGTCCCCGTGCCCGACCAACCCGGGATGGACTGCGCAGAACTCCAGGAGGTCGCTCCCACCCCGCGAGTCTGGAACTGCGGGATGGCCCCGTTGTTTGCGAACACAATCAATGCATCGCCGATCTTCCTTTCATAAGCCGCATCCGCAGCCTTATGGATATTGTTCGAATTCGCGACATCCAGGCTGTCCGTATGCTCGGTCTTATACCCCCAGGAACTCCCGTTCCATATCAAGGAATTGACGTCTCCATTATTATCCACGAACACGGCCGTCTTTTCATCTCTCTTGGGACTGCCGCGCACGATAACCTGGAAAGGCACGCCGTCGATATCGACAGAGGGAGTGTCTCCGGAACTCCATGCGGAGGTGTCCCACCGTTTATAGGGGATGTTCTCATCATTGCGCGCATAGAAAAGCATGTCGTTGGCATAACAATACCCCACCCGATACAGCGAATTCGCAGTGCCTCCTCCGCTGACCATGGCCGCCACCTGACTGGCGCTTCCTTCGAATGCTCCGCTGCCGCTGCCGCCCGTGGCGTTCCAACGCTGATGCATCAGATTCCCATAGTTGTTCTCTGCAAAAAGCTGAAGATTATCCGTCCCGGCTTCCCGGAACAGCTGGATGGCCTGTATGTTCGCATTGGAACCATTCCCGTTGTCCGCTGCGGAGGCGGAATTCGCATTGCCCCAGCCTCCGGCAGAGGTCCAGAGTCTGTAGCGAGGCGTTGCATCATTGACGATCGCATACGAGACCATGGCGCGGCCGCTGGATTCCTCAAAAGTCAGGTCTATCGCCTGCCCCGCCTGATAGGTCTGACAATTGGGCTCTGCATCGAGAAGGGTATTGACCCATGCGGATCCATTCCATGTCGCGAGAGAAAGATCGCGGCCTTGATCTATCCCGGCAAGAGCAATGTTATTGGAACCCGGCGCAGGATCAGCCGCGAGGAATATCCAATTGAAGTCCTCGCTGCCGCCGCCTTCCATGTCGCCGCTGTCAGTTCCGGCCGCCCAACCGGTCCCCGGAGTGTAGGTAACGGCTTCCAGTATCCCTCCAGCCCCTGAATTGCGGGACCCAATGACGACGTATGCCACGCCGCTGGCGGATGTGAATGCCAGGTCGAAGTCGCGGTACACGCTCGATTCAAGGAGAGTCGCCGTGGTATAACTGCCCGTCAACCCCGTCGTATTGGCTCTTGTCCAGGCATTGCCGTCCCAAGATTGCCCCCACAACTCCCCGCTCGTATCCGCAAACAGGACGACCATGACCTGTGAATCTGTCTTGGGCTGAGCTTCCAACCTCACCCAGCGCACGGCATTGCCGCTGGTATTGGCATAATCATCGAACGTCTGATCAGCGGCGGACCAAGCCGTCCCATCCCAACGCCGCCACCGGACATTCGTCCTGGTCGCGGCCTGAGTCGCATCGCTGTACGCCACGATCACGTTGCTTCCGCTCCACTCATAAGCCACGTCGAAGGAACGGTAATTCAATCCCGGCTGAGTCTGCAGGCCGATCTTCAGGGTCTGCTCATTGCCCCAGCTTGTCCCGTCGAAAACCTGGGCCCATAGTTTGCCGTTATCATCCAAAATGACCGCCACTCTCTCTCCCGAGCGCGGAGAACCCGGCGGCGCAGCAACGATCTTGGCCCATTGGATATTGGCTTCAGAACCCGGAATATCTTTAGACAAAAGCTCCGCGTCAAAGGAAGCTCCCGTCCAAACGCGGGAAACGCCTTTGGTTTCCAAACGGTTGTACATGAAGACTGCTTCGCTGTTGGAGGCGCGGGCCAAGGAAGGCGCGAAGGAGGAAACGGCCGTTAACGCGAGCGCGAGCGCCGGCAGGACGCGGCAAGGCTTCCCGGTCTTCAGGAAACCCTCCACGCCCCGGCTCATACCGCGCAAGTCCATGGCTTACTTGCGCCTCCAGCGCAGGACGGCCTGCGCCACGCGAGGATCTTGGTCATTGGCCAAGCGGTCCAACGCCGCATCGATATCGCGGGACTTGACCTGCCGGGCAAGGGCAAAAGCGGTTTCAGCGCGCACGAGCGCATCCTGATCCGCGGCCGCCTCGATGAGGGCCTGGACTGCGGCGCTCTCCTTGCGGAAAGCCAGTCCCTTGGCGCAGGCCGCGCGCACGCCGGGATCCGCATCCAAGGTCAGGGCATCGACCAAGGAGAAAAGGGCTTCCTGGGAAGCGCTCTGGCGGCCGAGTTCCTGGGCCGCGCTCAGGCGCACGACCACGGAGCGGTCGCCGGCCAGGGCCTCGATGAGCGCGAACACCGCGTCATCTCCGCCGCGCATGGAGGCCGCGCGCAAAAGCTCTGAGCGAAGCTGGGGTTCTTTTTCCGCGCTCACCGCGTCCATGAGCGCCGAATCCTGGGCCGTGCCTTTGCCGTAGATCAGTTTTTGGACCGCATCGCGCCGCTTGGCCGCATCCGTCGAGCGCAGGTCCGCGCCCACGTCCTTGGGCGCGGGGAGTTGGGCGATGGCCGCGGAAGAGGCCAGGAGCAGGAAGGCGAGCGTCAGCAGGGCAGGCATCGAAAATGGGTACGAGGCACGTCCCAGGCAGAAGCACGCGCACGCGCCGGGCGCGCTATTAACAACGCGCGCGCGCACGCAAAAAAGCGGGGCGACACCTGAGCTCGGCGTCTTCACGATAGTTTTTTCCTGTTGCGGCTTTGTTTCGGATTTCCCTCGCTGATCACGCGATGCGGATCCGCGAGGCCGCGCTCAGGGCGAACGGAAAGGACTCTGGGCGCAAACGTCCCCGGAAGGCCCGGGGGAGGCCCAGGGCCTCAACAGCGCAGCGGAAGGAACAGCGCCTTCAGGGAGGAGCCGGCGAATATGGCAGGCGAGGATATCTGCTCGTCGATCGGCATGGGCGGCGAGAGCCCGGGAGAACCCGCGGTCTGCAGCCTTGGTTCGCGCAAGGGCGCGGCAGCGGGCTGATGCTCCGCTTGTCCGCGTTCGGACCTCTGCGTACGCAGAGTCGAAGACAGGAGTCCGGTGCGCTCGAAGAAATCGAGCAGGCGGGCCTGCATGCGGTCCCTGCCCGCAGCTTGGCGCAGAAGCTCGCGGCTGCCCGCGCGCACCTGCTGTTCCACGCTCTCGCGCGAGACAGGCCGATTGGACGCATCCCGGACATCCAAGCCGCCGGCCGCGCTGAGCGCGGTCCAAGGGTCTGCATGCGCGAAAAGCGGAAGCGCGGCCAATAAACATAACGCCAAAAGGCCTGCGAGCGGCCAGAGCCTTTGGGCGTTGCTTTTCTTTTGCATGCCGTTCATGAAAAAAAGGAGCCCGACCTCGCCAACTATCTTACCCCTCTACCCCGAAGATAGCAAGCTGAGGCCGGGCCAAAATCCACCCGGGACCTTTGCGCTACTTTCGGCAGCCGGGCCACGTCGATACCGACGCCCCTTGGCTTTGCGCCCCCGGCTTGCGCCGGGTTTGCCCTTTACGAGTGCGCGGCTCCGTCCCCACTAGTATAACCGCGGCACTTGATTTGTCAAGACCTACGCGCTGGGCCCGCGCACAGGGCGCGGGAAAGTCAAAAACAGAAGGCCCGCGGGAAGGCTGATCAAGGGCAAAAGCAGGGCGCGGCCGCAGAGCCGCAGAAAGGGCTCGGGAGCGCCGAAGGAAAGGCCCAGGCTGCCCAGGGCCAGGAGCCCGATGAGGAGCATGGGCCTGGGATCCGAAGACGCGTGAGCGCCGGGCTTGCCTCGGGAGAGCGCGAGCGCCGCGAACACGGCGGCTTGGCCGATGAAGGCCTCGGGCCAGCGCAAAAAGAGCCAATCCCAGGCAGGGACCCGGAGCCCGAGCCCTGAGCCCGGGGCGCGGCCCGAGCATAAGAGCACGGCCATACCGACGTAGAACAAGAGTTCGAAGGCCCATCTCAAGCGGCCTTTCTCAGGAAGCCAGCTGCGCGGCTCCAGGGAATAGAGCGCGGCCAAGCCTCCCAGCAGGATCAGGGCATGGACCGCCGGCCCCAAGCCCGACGGACAGAGGCCCAAGCGCCTGCCTGCCGAGGAGAAAAAGACCCATAAAACCGAACCCACGACCAGCATGCATAGCGATGAGAGCCAGGCTCCGCAAAAACTTTCCAGAACCGGAGAGGCCTTCTCAGGGACGATCCGGGAGAGGCTGCGCGAGACGGAAAGACCCGTGCGCAAGGAGAGGAAGGGCCCCAGCACGCACAAGAGCAGGAGGAGGAAGAGTCCCGCGAAGTCCTCCCAGGCCGCGGCCAAGCGCGCCGGAAACCGTATGGCCTGGGGCGCCGCGAAGCCCTCTTCCTTGAGCCGCAAGGCCAAGGGTCTGAGCAGATCGAAGGCCGTCTCCACGTCCTGGCGCGGGTCGACGCGCACATGCACGAGCATATCGCCCTGCGCTTCGAGCCTGCGCCGCAAGGTCCCGATCCCGCCGGAAGCCGGCATCTCGGAAGCGCTCAAGGCCCGCGAAAGGACCTTGTCCGAGGACTCCAGCCACGCCCGACGCAAGGACCGCGCGCTGCGGCCGCGCACCGCCCCCTCGAAAGCGACCCAGCCCCCGACGGAAAGCATCTCTTCCAAAGCCCGGGTCCGCACCCCGCCCTGGACTCCCTCGGAGACCCAGAGCCCTGCGGGAAGGTTCTCAGCGCTCCAGACCGCGGCCTCGGCATCCGCGCTGTCCTCGATCTGAAACAAGGGAATCAGGTCTTGTCCGCGCAGCCGTTCCACGAGATCCAGGTCATAGCCCGCGCGCATGGCCTCGCCCATCTCCTCGGAGAGGAGCAGACCGCCGCGGCCGGAAAGAGCGGTCCCGCGCGAGGACACCCCTCGGAGTTCGAGCATGCGGCCCAGCAGCCCCAGGTAGGCCCGGTCCTGCGACCAGAGAGAATCCCCCTGCAAGGGAGATTTCGGGGCCAGCAGGCCCAAGCGCCGCATCTTCTCGACGTCCTTGCGCGTAAAATGCAGGAGCTTGCCCCGCCGGAAGGCCTCCTCCAGGGTCCAGGGGCGCACGAGCGTTCCCCAGAAGCCGATGGTGCGCGCTCTCTCGTAGAAAGCGGTCTCGGGATAGCCGTTGGCCGCGCAGAGCGCCGAAACGTCCCCGGCATCGAGCACGAGCGCGGCGGTCCTGGGAACGGACTGGACCTCCCAAAGACGCCAGGCTCCCCAGGCGCAGACGCAGAAAAGCGCAAACCTCAGCCAGCGGTTCACGACCGACGCTCCTTCAAAGATTCCTGATAAAGGGAAAGATACTTCTGCGCGGAGCGCTGCCAGGAGAGATCCTCGGCCATGCAGGCGTCCACGCGCCGGCTCCAGGCCGCGGGGTCGCTGAACGCGGCGCAGGCGCGCTCAAGAGCCGAGGACAGGGACTTGGCCGTGGGCTCATCGGCCAGAAAGCCGTTGGCCTTTCGCCCCTGGTCTGGATTCTCGAATACCGTGTCCGCCAGGCCGCCGGTTCTCGCGGCCACGGGTACGGCGCCGTAGCGCATGGCGATCATCTGGCCCAGGCCGCAAGGCTCGAAGCGCGAGGGCATGAGGAAAAGGTCGCAGGCCGCATAGGTCAGCCGCGCGAAGGGATCGTCGAAGGAGGCGTGGCAATGGACCCTGCGGGGATAGCGGGCTTCCAGGGCCTTGAACAGGCGCTCGAGCTCCGGATCGCCCAGGGCCACGAGCACGAACTGCGCCCCTTTCTCAATGAAACGCGGCAGGACCTCGGGCAAAAGGTCCAAGCCCTTCTGCCGGTCCATGCGCGCCACCATGCCCATGAGCGGACCCTCGCCCTGGCCGAAGCCGCACTTGCGGCGCAGAAGTGCCTTGCAGGCGGCCTTGCCCTCTTTCCAGCCGCCCGAGCCGTAGCGCCTGGGCAAGGAGGCGTCCGTCAAAGGATTCCAAAGCTCAAGGTCCAGGCCGTTGAGGATGCCGGCCAAGGACTCTCCTCTCCCTCGGTATATCCCTTCCAGGCCCCGGCCGAACTCCGCGGAGGATTGGATCTCCCGCGCATAGGTCGGACTGACCGTGGTGAGCCGGTCCGCATAGACCGCCCCGGCCTTCAGATAGTTGAGCTGTCCGTAGAATTCCAGCTTCTCCGGCGTGAATTCCGATGGAGGCAGTCCGGCCGTGCCCACCAAGTCCTTGGAGAACACCCCTTGGTACGCCGCGTTGTGGATAGTGAAGAAGCACGCGGCCTTGGACAGCGCCGCGTCGTCTTTGTACAGCAGGCGCAGGCACGCCGGGATGAGCCCGGTCTGCCAGTCATGGGCATGCACGATGTCCGGTTCCAGCTTCAGGACTTTTGCGGCCTCCAAAACGGCCCGTGAGAAGAAGGCGAAGCGCACGCCGCCGTCGAGATAATCGCGGCCGCCCTCGCCGTAGAGCCCGTCGCGGTCGAAGTAGCCCGGATGCTCGATGAAATAGGCGTCGAAAGGGCCCTGCGCCCATCGGCGCACCGGCACGCGCGCAAGGCTCCCGTCGAACATGAACTTCGCCTCGCATACGCGCGAGGGATTGAATCCCGCCTTGGCCACCGCGCGATAATAAGGAAGGAAGAGGGAGACCTTCGAGCCCTTCGCTGCCAGGACCCTGGGAAGAGCCCCGGCCACGTCCGCCAGACCGCCGGTCTTGCAGAAAGGAACCGCTTCTCCGGCCGCGAACAGGATGTTCAGTGCGCAGGCTCCTTCTCGGATGCCGCTTGTTCGGCTTCCACGGAAGACTCCGGGACAGCATCCTGCTCCTGGACAGGAATAACGTCTCCTGCCGGAGGCTCCATCCCGGCGATGGACTCCGCTGTATCCGCGACGCCGTTTTCAGAGGCCTCAGTCCCCAATACAGTAGAAGAGGACTCCGCGGACGGCTCGGAAGAAGAGGCCTGCGCCGAAGGCTCGGGCGGGGGCGTGAAGGTATCCAAGGGCGGCAGGTCCGCCAGGCTGCGCAGGCCGAAGTGGCGCAGGAACGCGGAGGTGGTCCCATAAAGGAGCGGACGGCCCACGCTCTCCCTGCGGCCCACCACGCGCACCAGGTCCTTCTCCAAAAGGGTCTCAAGGGCCGCGATGACCTCCACGCCTCGGATCTCCTCGACCTCGGCGCGGGTAAGCGGCTGCTTATACGAGATGATGGAAAGCGTTTCCAGAGCCGCGGCGGAAAGCCTCATGGTCATGCGGTCCGAATAGAGCCGACGCACGCTGGGGGCGAACTCGGGCCGCGTGGACATCTGCCAGCCTTCGGCGATCTCGATGACCTGCACGGCCGAGCCGCGCTCCTCGGCCTCCCGGCCTATCTGCGCGATGGCCGAGCGCACGCGCTCCACGTCGGACTCCCCGGCCGCGGCCGCCAGCTTCTCCGCGGGCAAAGGCTGGTCCGTGATGAAGAGCAGGGTCTCGATAGTCTTCTTTAACTCAGCGTCTTCCATTTCATCCCTCGGTGGCAGGCGGGAGCGCGGGAGCGTCCTCTTGCTCGGGCGCCTCTTCCGGCTCCGGCGTCGGCACGGGCGCGGGCTTGGGCGCGTCCTCGGCGGATTCCTCTTCCGCGCCGGGCCAGATCGGTCCGACGATCTCGGCCGGCTCGCTCTTGGCATAGATGAGGATCTCGCTGAAAGGGCCTTCCTGCCTCGCGAACACCCTCTGGGTCTTGATGAGCTCCAGGAGGGCCATGAAGCAGGTCATGATGCCGAGCTTTCGCCTTTCGTCTTCGAATATCTCTCGGAACGCCACGTACGGCTTGCGGTCGAGCATGGAGAGTATCTTCTCGACCTTCTCGTCGATGCGGAATTCCTCGGCCTGGATCACGCGCCCAGGGTCGTCGGCGCGGTCGAGGATCTCGCGCAGGGTGCTCAAAAGGTCGAAGATGCGGATATTGAGGCTCTTCTCTTTCTCCGCGAAGCGCGGAGCGCCCCGGTAGAAGACCCCGTCCCATTCGGCCGCGCGCGTGTCCAGGAACTTCGCGGCCTCTTTAAAGCGCTGATATTCCAAGAGCTTTTCAACAAGCTCATTGCGAGGATCCGGTCCGTCCTCACCCTCCGTAAGCTGCGGCAGGGAAGGCAAAAGCGTGCGCGCCTTGATTTGTAGGAGCGTGGAGGCCATGACCAGGAAGTCCCCGGCCACTTCCAGGTTGAGATCCTTCATGATCTCCATGTACTGCAGGTATTCCTGGGTGATCTGGGAGATGGGGATGTTCTTGATGTCGAGATCGTCCTTCTTGATGAGATACAGCAAAAGGTCGAGAGGACCCTCGAACATCTCCAAGTGGACTTCGTAGCTTTTAGAGGGAGCCATCAGCGCAGATGAACCGCCTTGCGCACGGCATCGAGCGTGCGCTCCGCCGCGGCGCGGGCCTTGGCGCTGCCTTCTTCCAGCAGCCGGTCCACGTCCGAACGCATGTCGGCGCCCAGGCGCTTCTCCCGGTTCGCGCGGAACTCCGCGAAGGGCGCCTCCATGGACTTAAGCAGGTCCTTCTTGCAGTCCACGCAGCCCAGCGCGCCGCTGCGGCACGCGGCCTCGCGGGCCTCGAGGCCTTGGCTATAAAGCTTGTGCAGGGCGAAGACCGTGCAGCCGGGCGGATTCTGTTCGCACGGGAGCGGATGGCCGGGATCGTTCTTGCGGACCTTGAGCGGGTCCGTGTACATGGACATGACCTTCTGGCGCAGGGTCTCGGGGGTCTCCACGAGCTCCACCGCGTTCCCATAGGACTTCGACATCTTGCGTCCGTCCGTGCCCGGGACCCGGGCCGCGGCCGTGGTCAAGGCCTGAGGCTCCTTGAACACCGGTCCGTAGATGGAATTGAAGCGCCGCGCGATCTCGCGGGAGAGCTCCAGATGCGGGAGCTGGTCCTGTCCGATGGGCACGAACTCGGCTCCGTAGACCAGGATGTCCGCGGCCTGCAGCACGGGATAGCCTAGGAATCCATGGGTCCTGAGCTCCACACGGCCTTCTCCCTCGGGCTCCACAGCCTCCAGGGGCTGGCCCTGCAGCTTCTCACGGACCTCCTTGCTCAGAAGGCCCGCTTCCTCAAGCGCGCGGCCATGCTTGGTCCGGCCGAGATCCTTGAGCTGGTCCTTGTAGGTCGGATTGTTCTCCAGCCAGGAGATGGGGGTGATCATGGAAAGCAGCAGCGCAAGCTCCGCGTGCTGAGGGACCTTGGACTGCAGGAAAATCGTGCACTTGGAGGGGTCCAGGCCCGCGGTGAGCCAGTCCACGACCATCTCCCGCACGTCTTCCTGGAGCCGGCCGGTGTCCTCATAGCCCGTGGTCAGCATATGCCAGTCCATGACCCCGAACCAGCACTCGTATTCATCCTGCAGGCGCACCCAGTTGCGCAGGGCGCCCCAGTAATTGCCCAGATGCAGGCGTCCCGTGGGCCGCATCCCGGAAAGCACTATCTTTCGCGCGGGACTCATCCGAGAAGGCCCACACGCGTGAAGGCAGACATGATCCAGCGCGCCGGAGCGGACAGCACATATCCGAAGCTGCGGCTGGAGATCAGGAGCACGAGGATTATCGCTCCATAGGGAACGTGCCGGAAATAGGTCTCGCGCCAGCGCCTGGGCAGCAGCCCGCCCAGGATCTTGGAACCGTCGAGAGGATGCACGGGCAGGAGATTGAAGACCGCCAGCAGAAGATTGAGCGTGACCGCGAAGAGCAGGGTCTCCCGCAGGGTGCTGCGCAGATCGGCTGGAAGCACGGAGGCCAGGGTCGCGGCCTTGAAGAGCAGAGCCGCGGCCAAAGCCAGGCCGAGATTGGCCGCGGGTCCGGCCAAGGACACGCGCACCATATCCGAATAAGGATTCTTCAGGCGTCCGGCATGGACCGGCACGGGCTTGGCCCAGCCGAACATGGGCGCGTTGAGGAAGAAGCAAAGCATGGGCAGGAGCACGGTGCCAAAGGGATCGACGTGCGCCAAAGGATTCAAGGTCAGCCGCCCGGCGCGCAAGGCCGTATCGTCTCCGCGGCGCCAAGCAGCCCACCCGTGGCTGAACTCATGCACCACGACGGAGAAAAACAGCACCGGCAGCTTGAGGATGATCGACTCCACGCGGACATTCTACCTATTTTTGGCGCCTGGCACCGTCGTTGAAATCGTCATTGCGGCGAAAGCCGCAATCCAGCAGGATGTTTTTCCTGAACCCCGGCTTCCGCCGGGGTGACGAGCCGTGCGTAACGGTGCCCGGCACCATATAGTAGAATGTCGGCGATGGCGGCTTTCTTCTTGGTCGTGGCAATATTGCTCGTCAGCGCGAAGTTGATGGGGCATCTGAGCGTGCGGCTGGGATTTCCCTCCGTATTGGGAGAGATTCTGGCCGGGGTGCTGCTGAGCGCCTCCTGTCTGGATTTGCTGGGCTGGCCCCTGCCGCAAGGCTCCGTGATCTTCTCCCCGGAGCAGCTGCACGGAACCCTCGCGGCATTAGCCGAGCTCGGGGTCATCTTCCTCATGTTCATCGCCGGGCTCGAAACGGATCTCGTCCAGATGCGCAAGGTAGGCTTGGCTGCGACGACCTCCGCCGCGGGCGGAGTGATCCTGCCTTTCGTCGGAGGAGCGCTCTTCGCGCACTGGGCAGGCCGCTCCTGGCCGGTCTCGCTCTTCATCGGGACCCTTTTGACCGCCACGAGCGTGAGCATCACGGCCCAGAGCCTGCTCGAACTGCGCCAGCTCAAATCCAAGGAAGGCTCCTGCATCCTGGGCGCGGCGGTCATCGACGACGTGCTGGGCGTGCTCGTGCTCTCCCTGGTCGCGGCCGCGACCCTCGATGCCGGCGCAGGCTCCGGAAATTGGAGCTCCTTATGGATGACAGGCCTGGGCATGGCCCTTTATTTCATGCTGGCTTGGAGCCTGGGCCGCTTCTTTGAGCCCCTTCTGAACAAAGCCTCGGGCCTGCGCACCACCCAGGCGGCCCTGGCCGCGGCTCTGGCGCTCTGCCTGATCTACTCCTGGTCCGCGGAAGCCTTCGGCCATGTAGCCGCTATCACGGGCGCCTATATCGCGGGAGTGCTCTTCGGCCGGACATCCTTCCGCGAGGAACTGACCCGGAGCACCGAGGTCTTCGCATACTCCTTCTTCGTCCCGCTCTTCCTGGCGCACGTGGGCCTGCAAACGCGCTTCGAATCCTTGGAAGGCACGGCCCTTTTCACCACGGTGCTCCTGGCCATCGCCATCCTCGGAAAGATCGTAGGATGCGGCGCCGGGGCCTTGGCCGCGGGCTTTGGCGCCAAGGAGTCCATGCGGGTAGGCGTGGGCATGATGAGCCGCGGAGAGGTCGGGCTCATCATCGCAAGCTATGGATTGGCGAGAGGGATCATCGACGCCTCAGTGTTCGCGGAGATGGTGCTCATCGTCCTGGTCACCACTCTGCTGACTCCCATCGGACTGAAGCTGGTCTTCCCTCGGCAGAAGCCGCAGTATCCCGTCTAGCCCGGATTCCGCTCCGAAAAAATTCGGACATGGACAGATTTGAGGCCAACTGATTTTTTCCGGCTATCAGCGGAATTCGTAAAGAGCGACGTCGGGATTCCGATAGACGAGCTTCCCGCCCCGCTTCTGCGGATCGGAACGCAGATAAGGGCGGTCCAAAGTCCCGACCCAGAGATAGTAAGGCTTCGACGGAGCAGCGGCTTCCTCATAATAGCGGCGGATCCTGGGTTCATAGCCGCGGACGGCATCTTCCTGGAAGCCCTGCACGTCGAAGACGAACATCGGCCAGCTCGATTGCTCCAAGGCCTCCCAAGACACGTTGCGGGTGAAATACGCCGTCTGCTGCTTAAGGGTATCCCTGACCAAGGCCTGCTCCCATCGGTCCCTGAAGAATCCTTCCAGATCGGCATCCGCAGCCTTCAGAGTTCCCGCCAAGCCGCGCAAAAGTTCCTCGGTGGAATGGGGGGAGGAATACGTGGGAGAACCCGGCGCGACAAGACAGCGCGAATGGGATTCCAGCGGCAGCTGTTCATTGACCGCTCCGGAGACGGAAAGGACCAGCCGATCCTCCGGCAAGGAAGCGTCCATCCAGCGCATGGCCTCTTCCATCGTCTTCGGGATGCCGAAGATCTTGTAGTGCGTGTCCGACCAGGCCTTTTCCCGAAAGAACACCCCCGCGAACAGGGCCGCGAGAAGAACCGCCGCATGCCTCCCCGTCCATTCGCGCCCCCACCCCCCTCTGAGCCATAGCCCGAACAGGCCCAGCAGTATGCAGAGGGTCCCCAAACGCGTCATATGCCCGTAGAACTGCAGATCATAGCCGGTCGCCAAGGACAGGTTCGAAGCCGCGACCACGGCGGTCAGACAGCAGGCCAGGATCAGCCATAAAGGACGGATCGGCTCCTCTTTTTCCTTGCGCGCCTTCCAAAAGAAGAACGCTCCCCAAAGCAGATAATACCCGGACATCCGATAAAAGAACCTTCCGTGCCGGCCGACGCGGTCAATGATGTCCGCCAGCACATCCTTCGTCATCCCGCTCGCGAAAAGGTAATACCCTCCTGAAACCGCCGCAGAAACGGCGGCGGCGACGCCGAGATTCAAGCGCGCGGCTCTTTCCAAGCCGAAGACCGGGCTCAGGAGGAACAAGAACATGAGCGCGCCGCAGCTCAGCATCCACTCATACGAATGGGAGAAGCACAGCAGCCCCGCCGCCGCCCCCAGAAGAACCGCCAAAATCGGCCGCGGACGCGGCGCCCGCATGATCGCATAAATACCCGCCAATACCCAGAATGCGCACAGCGCGGTCATGCCGGGAGTCGGCAGACGTATCCATTGCACCTGCCCGGCCGCATAGGCGGCCGTCAGGAACAGCCATCGCGGCCACGCGGAAAAGGGGATATCCGGCAGGCTCACGACGGACCGCAGGGTATCATTGAGGAAGAACAGCCCCGCCGCCGCCAGCAGAGCCGACGCTTCATGCTTCGTGAAGCGGCGCAGCATGAGGAAGAATGAGAATACCCACGCGGTCCCGAAAAACGCATGCGCGAACACCCACCCCCTATGGATGTCGCCTCCGGCCAGCCATACAAAGGGGACCAACGGAAAGAACATCAGGCATTCGAAGACCCACGACTTGAGCGTCCGATCCCCGGTATAAGGATCATAAGGCCATCCATGAAGATAGGCTTGCCGGACCTTCATGGCATAACGGCCTTCCTCGATGTTGCGCGCCGTGATCAGCAGAGGCGACGCATAGGCGAAAGAGCCGTTGTTCGTGACTTTTTCCCACTCTTGAGGAAGCTCCCGCGAGAATTTCCCGCGCAGGTGCTTCATATAAAGAGGCGCGATCAAAAAAGAGAAGAATGCCGCTGAAAGGACGAGGATGAGCGGCCACCGGGACCGCACGCGAGAAAAGAAGCTTCCGCTGTTCTGTTCCATGCCGGAGACGATATAAAATTCGACGCGCCGAACCCATCGGAAGGATTTGCTAGAGTATGCCCGCTCCGCGCAGGCGGCGCAGGCATGATCTCGCTCATCATCGCGCTCTACAACGAAGAACGCCGCCTCGAAAGCCTCTGCGGCGCGGCGCAGGATTTCCTCACGTCTCTCGGCGAGCCTTGGGAGCTCTTCCTCGTCGACGACGGCAGCCGCGACGGGACGCCCGGCCTCCTGCGCGCGGCCGCGGCCCTAGACGACCGCATCCGCGTGCTCACTCTGGAGCGCAATCAAGGGCAAGGCGCGGCGATCAAGCGCGGGATGCTGGAAAGCTCCGGAGACGTGGTCCTCTACTGCGACGCGGACCTGCCGATCCCCCTCTCTTTCTTCAAGACGCTCATCGGCCATGTGCGTTCCGGCGCGGACGCGGCCGTCGCCTCGCGCTGGATGCCGGGCGCCCGCATCCAAACGCCTCAGCCGGCCGCGCGGCGCATCCTGGGAAGGGCATACTACCGGCTCATCGGAGCCCTTTTCTCGACGGGAATCCGCGACACCAACTGCGGGTTCAAGGCCTATCGCGGCCGGATCGCACGAGAGCTATTCGCTCATGTGCGCTCGCGCCGCTGGGCCTTCAATATCGAATTCCTCTGGTTGGCCGAGCGCCTGGGCCGCAGCGTGCTGGAAGTCCCGGTCGAATGGAGCCATCGGGACCAAAGCAAGGTCCGCGTATTCCGGGACTGTCTCTTCACTCTCTGGGAACTGGCCGCCATCCAGGCGCGCCGCTTGACCGGCAGCTATCCGACGAGATAGCCGGAAAAATTCAGTCGGCCTCAAGTCTGTCCATGCCCGATTTTTTCCGGCTGGATTTTTATCGGCTAATCGAGGGCCCGGCCACGGACTGCACGTCGCTCTGCCGGGCTTTTCCCCCGATGCCGCGGCTCATCTCTACGTCGAAAGGCACGGGCCCATCGTTGTCGGCATGAAGCGTGGATCGCAAAACCTCGAGGAACAGCCGGGTCTCCTCGTCATCATAACCCTTCTCGGCCCATTCCTGGGCCAGGATCTGAGCATACGACTCAGGAAGAGCGCGCAGCTCATCCTCTCCGGTCAGATTCATCCGGATATCCGCGTAATCGCGCAGAGGCTGGATATAGCGATGCTCGTTGCGCAGGATCGTGCCCCAACTGAGAAGATTGTGGCTGACCGAGATGCCTCTCTCGGCGATATCCCTCTTGAGACGGCGGGCCAAGCGCACAGCGGCAGGAGCCGTGAGATAGACGCCCAAGGACCGGGCATCCTCGGCAGCCTTGCGGAGCTTCTCATGAAGCGCATAGGTGGAGTCCACGACCAGGCTTTCGTTATCCTCGAGCTGCATGAACTCGCCCGAAGCCAGTATGGTCTCGTTCTTCGACATGTCATGGTACGGAAGATTCACGCGGCCGCCGGCCAAGAGGAGATGGATGTCCTGCGCCGCGCGTCTGAGATAAAGAGAATCCGGCTGATCGAAGTCCGGACGCCCCTGCGCGTCCAGGGGAGCATCGGAACCCGACTTGAAATACCGATCTACAGGAAATACCTTGATGCGGCCGGGGAGGGCTTTTTCCAATCCCTCGGCCAGAGTGGATTTCCCGGCGGCAGTGGGCGCCTCCAGGTAGATGACGCTGTGCGCGGGCAGGAGGGCCGCGCGGCGCAAGAAATCCGCCAGATGTTCCTGCGCCTTATCGTCATGAAAGCGGGAATAGTCGTAGCCGCTGAATTCCGCCAAAACGAGCTCTCGCGCCTTGGCGAGTTGGGCCTCGGAAGGTTTCGCTTTCCCGGGACGCAGACGTCCGACGACGGCGCCGGCCTTGTCCGCGGCCCACATCAAAGGAGTGAAGACCGTATTCGTAAGCCTGGGAGCCAGGATCTGCCCTAAGGCGAGACTGCTGGTCAGGATCGCGATGACCGCGTTCTTGACCCACGGCATGTTCCCGCTCATGAACGCAGCGTAAAGGTGCAGACAGCTGCCGAGCAGCAAGAGCGCGGGATAGAAGGGCGATACGCCTTTGGAGACGCGCGCCTCCTTTTTATAGATCTCGTAGTTGAGCCGGTACTGCGGCCAGTTGAGCACCCAGAACAGGCTCATGGCCGTGCTGAAAGCGAGACTGGCCCAGGCCGAGACCGGCATGAACACGCCGAAGGCGGCCAAGGGCAGCGGCGCCAGGACCGCCGCGAGCGTGAGCAGGGTGCTGCGCAGTTCCTTGCGGTCGCCCTTGTAATAGTTGATCTGGGCGAGGATGATCGTGCTTTCGATGACGCCCGCGAGATTGGCGATGTTCCAGAAAGACTGCGCGCCCAGAAGACTCTGGAACCAGCCGTAAACCGGAACGGACACCCCCAAGGAAGACACGCTGAGGAAGGCGGCTCCCGCGAACCAGATGAGCGTGCTGGCGATGGCCAGGTCCTTGGCCCCGGCCTCTCCGGCCTTGAAATTGTGGATGATCTGCGGGATGCCGATGCCGCTGAGGATGACGCTGCCCACGGCCCCGGCGGTCTGCGCCAACGCCGAGAATCCGCCGTAAGAATAGAAAGCGGCGCGGGCAAGCTCCAGGTAGGGCGCCAAGGCGGGAGTGAACGCCAGGAACTCAAGCCCCAAGACCGCGAAAGACGTGATAGCCGCGATCTTGGCAAACCGGGCGGCATTGCGCAGTTCCTCATGGAGAGCGTAAAGGGAATCCATGACCGGTTTCGACGGCACGTCGACGTTCGAGGAGACGGCAGCGGCTTGGCCCTTCGCCGCGACGCCCAGGCCCTGCCGGGACTGCAAATCGCCCATGGCCGCGCCGGACGCCGCGGAAGGCGTCTCATCGGCGGAGCTCGACTGTTCGTCGAGCAGGGCATTGAAAAGCGTCTTTGCCGCGGAAGCAGAAGACTCGGAAGAGGCCTGCCCATCCGTGAACCCGGGAAGTTCGAGAGCCTTGCCCACCCGCTGCGTGGTCTTGCTCAGCCCGGCGGAAAACCCCTCGGAAGAGGGCTGCCCGGCCTTTACAGCGGAGTCATCAGAAATAGGAACCGTTTTCGAGAGGCCGATCTCGTGAGCCGAAATATCTTGGACGGAAACCGGCAATGCCAAAATCTGTTTTTGCTCCAAGACGCCCGGAACCTGGAGGCTCTTATCCAGAGCATCGGGCGAGGAGGTCGTCGTCGGAAGATCGGGAACGGCAAGGATGGAAGACTTCGCACCGGACAAAACAGAAGGGATCAACGCCGCGTTGGAAATAGGAATGATCTGCGCTTGAGGCGCGCTCTGGACGACGATCTCCGCTGCGGCCTGATACGTGCCGATGGAGAGCGACCACGCGAACTGCAGGACTACCAGTAAAGCGGCGATGGGTTTGGAGGGCCTCATGCCTAAAGTATAAACGTTGAATATCCATTCTGACTTGGGCCGAATGGGCCCGGGAAAAAAGTAAAAAGACCTATATCCTGATGCCCCCTTAGACCCTCCCCCGCCGTCGAAGGAACCGCTATTCTCTAGTATGCACACACGATCACCCAAGCGGCTCGCGCTTCGTCATTACGGCAAAAACTTATCCATTCGTCATCCCGACGAAAGCCGGGATCCAGGGGTCGCATGGCTATGAGAAACCGCATTCTCGCCTGTCTGCTGATGCTGCTCGCGCCCCATATTGTGTTCGCGTCCGCCGATATCACCGCCGAAGATTGGACCCGAAGCGGCTTCGGTTCTCCGCAGATACATTCCTTGCGCGCCGAAGAGTTGTGCTCGGACTGCAAGGACGCGGACTATGCTTTGGACATGGACGTCGTGCTTCTGCGCAAGAGCGGCTGGACCGAGGAGGAATTCCTGCCCATGCTGCGCGAGACCGCGAAGATATACTCTCAATGCTCGGTGCGCATCGACCGCGTGGAGCTGGCGCTCGCAGACCCTCCGCAAGGCCGCACGGAATGGGGCAAATACAAGGACGAAGGCGGGGCCACGGTCGCGGATCTGCGCAGGGCCGTCCCTGTACAGGGACGCTTGGCCGTGTTCCTGCTCGGGACCTTTTCGGATAATACGGAATCCACGGGCTTCTCGAGCGCGGATTGGAGGAACAGCAAGGACACCCGCCCGCCCCTCTTCAACACCGTCTTCCTATCCACGGCATCTTTCATCGAAGAATACCGGCAGGAAAGGGTCTCAAACCCCTACAATCTCCTGGCCCACGAGATGCTCCACGTCCTGACCCGGCAAGGGTCGCACTTCAATCTGCCGGAACTGAACCTGCTCAATATCTGGAAGACCCGCACCAACATGATCCTTCCCCAGCATTGCGCCTGGGTGCAGGAAAGCCCTCTATTGCGAAAGCTCCGCTAACCGGAAAAATTCAGACATGGACAGATTTGAGGCGCACGGATTTTTCCGGCTAATATTTTTCGGCGAGAGAAATGAGCCGCTTTTTCAGGAACGCTTCGACGTCGGCTCTGGGCGCCGAGAGGTTGTTGGCGAGGAAAGCGAAGGAGAGGAGCCGCCCTTTGCGCGTCTGCAGATAACCGCAGTAGCCGCGCGCACCGGTCACGAAGCCGGCCTTGAACCACAGCCGTCCTTCCAACCCGCCTTGCCCGAAACTCCGAGCCTTCCCAGTGGCTTCATCGACTCCAGGCGTCGCCAGGGAATCGCGGAAAGCCGCGAAGGAAGGCTGCCGCGCCATATAGGACAACAGACTCGTGAAGGCCTGCGCCGGCACGGCATCGATCCGCGACAGGCCGCAGGCATCCGCCAAGCGAAGTCCCGAGATATCCACTCGCGCGGATCTTAGGAATTCCATGACCGCCGCGACGCCCTCCTGCGCGGAACCCTTTTTTCCGGCCTTCAAGGCCAAGGCTCGGGCGAGCATCTCCGCATAGAGGTTCACGCTCTTCTTGTTGGTGACGCGCACGATGTCCTTGAGCGGAGGCGAAAGAGTCTCCAACAGGAGCCCTTTGTCCGCCGAGCTCCGCGCGGACTCGTCGGAGACGAGCGCGGCTCCTTGGACTACCGCGATACCGTCGGATTTCAAACGCGCCTTAAGAGAGCGCGCCGCGAAGAGCGCGGGCCAAGGCACCGCACCCTTGATCGAGAATTCCGGCACGCCTACGGGCAGGGTCCCGGTGAGCGCCGCTTCTTCCTGGTCGGGAACGCAATAGACTACGCCCTTATCGCCGGAATCCTTGTCCCCGGTCCTCATGAGATTCTTGAAACGCAGTCCCGGAACCTCGGGCTCCGTGCGAAGAAGCGCGGCCTCCTCTCCAACGGACTTGCCCGGGGCAAAGACCAGGGCGTACAGATTATCGTTGAGACTCAGCGCATCCGCCGGAGCCGCGTAATAATTCCCGAGGTCTTCCCATGCCCAAGAGCCCGGGGAAGGCATCCCCTCGAAGAGCCGATTGTCCGCGAGCACCGCGCCTTCCACTCTCCGGATGCCTGCCTCGCGCACGGCGCGCGACCAGGCGCCCAGCACATCAGAAAGAGTCGGAGTCCCTGTCATGAGCGTGGAGCCCAGGCTCGGGTCTCCCCCTCCCTCGATGACCAGATCCCCCTTCAACGTCCCGTTCTGAGCGATCTCGCCTGTTCGATAGAATCGGGTATGGAAGCGATGATCCTCTCCCAAGACCGAGAGCGCCGCGGCCGTAACCAGGACCTTAATAGAGGAAGCCGGGATCAGGCCTTTATCCGCTTGGAAGGACTCCAGCATCTCCCCAGTACGAGCATCCCTCACGCTCGCGGCCCAGACCGCATTGCGAAGCGCCGGGTCCGTTCCCCATTGCGCAAGGCCCGAATCCCCCGCCAAGACCGGCTTTGCGGCGAGAAACGATAAGACAAGGAATGCAGAAGCAAAATTCATACGGAAAGCTTACGAGTAAAATCCCCTTGCCCGCAACTCCATCCATAAATCTGCGGCATTAATATTGCTGCGCAACGCATCACAAATGACCCTGGCAGAGCGTCCATCTCTCCTATATAATTCCTGCATGCCCCCTCTGCTCCTCGCGGCCCTGCTGGCCGCGTCTTGGGCTGTCGCGCCCGCAGCGGCACAGGACAATGGTCTTGGAACCTTGCCCATGGGCCGCTGCGTGGGGGACGCAGCGCCCGAAACCCCGCCCTCCGAAGGAGAGCCTTATACGATCGGCTCCAGCACGATCGATCGCCAAGCCCTCCAGGCCTGGAATCTCATCGGCTATCGGGAAAATCCGGCCGGCCAACTCGTCGGCCCGGATGGACAGCCGGCGAGCGCCGCATTCGTCCAGTGGATGTACCAGCCCGAGGATTTCTCCCGCGTGCGCGTCGCGGCCAGCGTCTGGTCGAACCTCCTGAGCATGGGCTTTCGTCTTGACGAGCAGTCCTGCACCCTGAAGAGCGCGCAAGGGACTCTGCCTCGCTTTTATTTCCGGGCCCTCCAGGAAAACTGGCGACGCAATCTGGAGAAAATGGCCTTGGAGCAATTGCGCGCGCATTTGACGGGCCTCGACCCGGAAGGACCGATCCCCTCGGAGATCATCGAACAATCCAAGCTCCTTGCAAACGCGGGAACCCCTCTCCCGCGGGATATCGAACGCCTGCTCCGCGCGCCCGGCGCGCAAATCGGCGCGCTCACCCAAAGCATCGACGCGGCCTACGCCGATGCCGCGCGCTTCTTCGACGGACAGCTCACCTGGGCCGATCTTGCGAAAGGAGCGCTCCCGCCCGTGCTCGGGCTGACCGCTCGGCGCCCCCTGCCGATCCCGATGGCCCCTGACGAGCAAAGGCTCGACGCTCTTTTCGCCGCCGAAGTCGAGGCGAAGTTCTCCCGGACGCCGGAAGGCCGGGAATTGCTCGCCCGCTTCCGGAAGCAAGACGGGAAGGTGGTCTTCCCGCCGCTCCTGTTCCTGAAAGCGACCCAACGCTCCGATGACCCCGGCATGCCGGGAGCATTCTTCTCCCCTGCGAACGGGATAGTCGCGACGAATCATTGGACAGCCGAGGCCATCGTATTGGAAAGCCTGCCGCCCGCGCAAAGGGCGCGCCGAGCCCAGGAATTCACGGACCAACAGACCTTCCAGCGCTACCTTTTGGATCATCCGCAAGCCCGCACAGCGCTGCTGGCCTATTTCGATTCAGGCTTCTTCCATGAACTCATCCATGCCCGGCAATCCCCCTCTTACACTATCGAACTCATGCGGGGGAATCTTCCCAACGCCTCCCCTTTGATCAACGAGCATGAGGCTTTTCGCGAGCAATGCGGCTACGAACTCGGCCTTGTGCTCCGCGACCCGGCTATCATCGAGAATCGCGGCCACTTCGGATATTATTGCCTCCCCTTGCTCAAAGGCTACAGAGGATTCAGCGAAAAGATCGACGACTCCTACAAAGGCAAATTCGCCGGCAGTTCGGACCTGTCGGATGTGGCCGCGATCCAAAAACAACGCAGATCCGCGGCCTTGCGCCTGATGAAAGAAGGCTTGCGCCAGAAAGCCCTCCAAATGCTCAAGCTCGCGGGCATGTCTCAAGGAGACAAAGCCCTGCGCGAGTTCGAGGTCGATTCCTCCCGGCGGGAGAGGAAATTCATCCAAGAACGTCTTCCCGAGCTCCGCGCCCGGGCCTTGCGCGAACTTCCCTCGAAATATCTCGAAATGGGACGGCCTGATCTCGCGCTGTCGATCCTGGATAACCTGCCCGAGGAAACGCCGGGACTCTCCGAGGCTCGTCAGTCCTGGATATTCGACGCAGAGCCGGCCATGCTCCGTCCAGGTCCGCGGTTCCCCCTTCCCTCGCGCATGTCCGCATGGGGCGCGCTCTTCAACGGCCTTGAGAAATCGCTCAAGCAGATGCCGGTCCAGGATGCCGTCTATCAGCGTCTCGCAGACATGAATCGCCGCCTCTATGGCGCCTACCAACGCGACCTCCGCGCATATGTCCCCTTTCTCCTGCGGGAAGCAGACTCCGCAAAGGACCCGAAGATCCGCACTGATATCCTGAAGAATGCCGCGGAATGGAGCACCCAATTGCCCAAGGATGATCCTCTTCGCAAAACCTTGGCGCCGGAGTCTTTACAATGAGACGCTTCCTTCTCCTTTCTTTGCTGTTGATCACGGCCTGCGGGCGTCCGAGCGCCCCCGGTTCCGCGACCGATTACCGCGCGCCCGATAATAGTTTCTCGGCGCGTCTCCCCTCCGACTGGAAAGTCGACGAGACCCCCATGGAAACCCGCATCGCCTCGTTCTTCGGTCCCGCGACCGGAGCCGACCCCTTCTCTCAACGCATAGGCGCGGACTTTCATCCCTCGCCGAAAGCGGAGTCCGCCATGCGCGCCCATCTCGCATCCTATTCCTCGGCACAGGCTCCCTTCGTCGCGCAAGAAGTCCGCGTCGGCGAGAGAACGGGCATCGGATATTCATTCTCCCGCGCGATCAGAGGTCCCCGTTCCGGCTTGCGGCGGATGAACACTCGGCTGGTGGAGTTCGCCGTTC
Organism: Elusimicrobiota bacterium; assembly: GCA_041661185.1. Lineage (GTDB taxonomy): Bacteria > Elusimicrobiota > Elusimicrobia > UBA1565 > UBA1565 > JBAZUV01. Next base: position 36,566 of record JBAZUV010000018.1, on the reverse strand, counting down.
CCGACGGCTTCTATTCCCTGGAGCATACATGGCCCGCGGAAGCGGAACCCTCCCCGGCCTTCGAAGAGTTCCTGCTCAGCTTCAAGCCCGACTCTTCCCCGAAATAGCGCGCCGCCGCCTACGCGGGCGCCTGGCTGCCGCTTTTGACGCTTATTGCCTGCCGCAGCCCGCGGCAAAAGTCTATCGGGGCCTGCAATCGACTTTTGCCGCGGGCTGCTGTCGGAACCTCTTGCGTACATGTAAGATATCCGCTGCACTATGACTCCCAGCCAAAAAAAATTCCCGCCGGGCCCCAGCATCGTATTGGTGAGACCTCGCAACCCTAATAATATCGGAGCAGCGGCGAGGGCGGTCTCGAACTTCGGCTTCACGGACCTGCGGCTCGTGGCGCCCCACGAGCCGGTGTGGCGTGAGGCAAAGTCCGCGGTGGGCGCGGAGGAACTCCTCCAACGCGCACGAGTCTTTGAAACGCTCCAGGAAGCGCTTGCCGATAGGCGCGGCGTCTGGGCCACGAGCTGCCTCAAGGCACGCAGCCCTCGGCGCTGCGTGCGCGATCTTCCTGGGATGCTGCTCGGCCCGGAGTCCGCGGTGGTCTTCGGGTCCGAGAAGACCGGGCTCACGTCCGAGGACCTGCGCCATTGCGACGGCATCCTGCGCATCCCCACTCATCCGGACTGCCCTTCCATGAATCTCGCGCAATCCGTGGCAATCGTCTGCTATGAACTGCACCGCGCGGAGCACTCGCTGAGAAGCCGCACCGATTCCGCGAAATGCTCCGACCACCCGGCGCAGGCAGAGCCCGACAGCGGGGAGACTTCCTCCTCTCACGCGCGCGCCTCGCCGGCCGCAAGGATGGAGCTTTCGGGAGAAGAATTCTCCCTCCTTCTGGACCTATCGGAAGAGACGCTGCTGCTCATAGGCTGGCGGCCGGAACTGGGGCCCCAAGGCCGCCGCAAAAAGCTCGAGGCCATGCTCCGCGATAGAGGCCTTACGCGCGAGGAAGCCCGCCTGCTCTTTACCCTGGCCAAGCGCGTCCCCCGATTTTGTAAAATCAAATAAGACCGCACCCTCAAAGGAGAACTCCATGACCGTCGCCACCGACAGCAAGTCCGTTTCCTACAAGGAACTCGGCTTCGTCAACACCCGCGAGATGTTCAAGCACGCCATGAAGGAAGGCTATGCCGTGCCGGCCTACAATTTCAACAACATGGAGCAGATCCAAGCCATCCTGACGGCCTGCATGAAGAGCCGCTCCCCGGTCATCCTGCAGGTCTCCAAGGGCGCGCGCGACTACGCGAACTCCACGCTCCTGCGCTGGATGGGACGCGGAGCCCTGGAGATGATCAAGGAGATGGGCAAGCCCGTGCCCGTGGCCATGCACTTGGACCACGGCGACAGCTTCGAGATCTGCAAGTCCTGCATCGACAGCGGCTTCTCCTCGGTCATGATCGACGCCTCGCACCTGCCCTTCGCCGAGAATGTCGCCATGACCAAGAAAGTCGTGGAGTACGCGCATCCCCGTGATGTGACCGTGGAAGGCGAGCTGGGCGTGCTGGCCGGCATCGAAGACGCGGTCTCCCATGAGAAGTCCAACTACACCGACCCCGCGGACGTCGAGGACTTCGTCAAGAAGACCGGCGTGGACTCGCTGGCCATCTCCATCGGCACCAGCCACGGCGCCTACAAGTTCAAGCTCAAGCCCGGCGAAAGCGTGCCGCCGCTGCGCTTTGACATCCTCGAGCAGGTCGAGAAGCGCATCCCCGGCTTCCCGATCGTGCTGCACGGCGCCTCCAGCGTACTGCAGGACTACATCGTCATGATCAACAAGTTCGGCGGCAAGATGGAAGGGGCCGCCGGCATCCCCGAGGAGCAGCTGCGCCGCGCGGCCAAGTCCGCGGTCTGCAAGATCAACATCGACTCCGACGGACGCCTGGTCATGACCGCGGTCGTGCGCAAGGTCTTCGCGGAGAAGCCCGGAGAGTTCGACCCGCGAAAATACCTCGGCCCCGCGCGCGAGGCCCTGGTCAAGATGTACATGGACAAGAACGAGAAGGTGCTCGGCAGCGCCAACCGCTGCTAAGCTCGGCCCGGTAAAAAGATCAGCCCTTGGGAATCCTCCCAAAGGGCTGATCTTTTTAGTCCGGCCGAAACCCTATCCGCCGCAAAGGACGCAGACGAATGTCCGCATGATCGCGATATTGACCTCAACAGCGCGAGGGCGGCTTCTTTTACAATCCAAGAGAGGAAGGTTCGGGCAGGCCCCAGGACTGCCGGAGGCGCAGATAATCCTCGCGGGAGAGCAGGACGAGCTGGGCGTTCTTGGCCGGATCGAGCCAGGCGATGAGGTCCAGGAGGCGCTCCAAGGGCAGGGACACGCAGGCGGAAGTGCCCACATCCGCGCCGCGCCATTTATGGAAGAAGACCGCGCTGCCTTTCCCCGGCACGGCGTCGGGATAGTTGTGCTCAATATGAACGGTCCACTCGAAGAGCTTGTTCTCGACGTGCATGCGCTGGCTCTCGAACCAATCGGGCAGGGGCTCTCCCTCGGGGATGCGGATGAAATGGTTGTAGCCGGGGAGCTTGGGATCGTCGATCCACGCATCGCGCGGTCCCTTCTGCACGTACGGCCAGCCGCGCGCATCCTTGGGCAAGGCCGGAGCGATCCCATAGATAGTTCCGATCCTGAATCGGCCGGCCGCTGAACGATCGTCTCCCTCGACCTTCTGCGCGCCTTTCTGTCTTGGATGCAGCCCTCGGCCCCAGGCCGTGCCGTTCTTGCCGATGGCCGCGGGCCATGCCTCGGCATCGGGCTGCCAAGCCGAGCCCGCCTCCCGCGAGAAGACCCGCACGACCGCTTCATGGGAATACGCTTGCGAAGCGACCACCACCACAAGCTGACGGACATGCGCAGGAACACTCGGATCCTGTTCATTGGCAAGAACGCTCAGCCCGAGCGCGCACAAAGCCCCGACCGCAGCGACGAAGAACCTCATCCCCGCTATTATAGCCTCATACGTCATCCCGGCGAAAGCCGAGAGCCAGGAATTGTCGCTAACCTCAATGCCAGTCGTTTAAGGCCGAATCCGTCATTCCGGCGAAAGCCGGAATCCAGGAACACGTCGAAGCCTGGGCCCCGGATCAAGCCCGGGGTGACGGAAAGCTTAGGAACCGCGGGCATCCGCGGCGACTGGGACAGGAACGGTCTGGACCGCGCGGGCGGAGGAGAGAAACACGCCCAAGCGCAGGAAGAAGAACCCCAGCAGAAGGCTCAGGAATAGATTCATCATCGCCGCGGAGGCTTTCCCCTGATCGAGCAGCAGGGAAGAATCCAGGATGAGCGTCGAGAATGTGGTGAACGCGCCGCAGAACCCGGTCATGAGCAGCAGGCGCGCGTGCGCGGAAAGCTTGGGCGCAGCCCAGCCGTGAAAAAGTCCGATGAGGAAGCAGCCCGCGACATTGATGAAAAGCGTCCCATACGGGAATCCGCCGCCCGCGGCCCGCTGGACCGCGCCGCCGAGGAAATAGCGGCCGAAGCCTCCGACCAAGCTGCCCAACGCCAGACTCGCGATCTCGCCCATAGAATACCCCCTGCGCAATGTTCTAGGAGTCATCAGCCCGCAGAGGGCGGTTAAGAGGAAGAACTCTAGGCGGACTCCATCGCCCGACGACGCGCTCATTATATCACCGATCACGGGAACGCGGCAGAGCCCAAAGTACTATCCATCCCTAGGTCCTACGCCCCTTTCCCGCCCTGATCTCGTCGGCTAACCTTATCAGGATGTTCCCATCAAAATGCATGCCCGCTTTGTTCCTACTGCTGTCCGCCGCCGCTTTTCCTGCGAGATCAGCCGCGCAGGAACTTCAGTCGGAGGGATCGCGCGCGAATCTCGAATCATCCCTGTCGGACGCTTATCGCACGATCAAGGAACGACTCGCGGGCTACGCGCCCATCGTCTCCAAGCGCCGAGAGGACGCGGCTGCCCTCCCATTCCTGCAAAGCGTCGGGAACGTCGTCGTATCGGGAGGAAGTCCCTTCCGGAACCGCGTGAGAGAAGACCTCTCCCTGATCTACGCGACTCCGACGGGGAAGGCCCTCATCGATTCCGTCGGCCGCAGCGGACACAGGCTCTACATCCGATCGGCCGCGGCCGAAGGCCGTATCGGCAGTTGCGCCGACTCCGTCGAGGGAGCCCGAACGGAGGACGCCTATGTCGACCTCGACGAGCACTCCGGCGCAGGCACGGACGTCGTCGTCACCTACGACCATGCGCTCATGTCCTATGGGAGTCGCCCGGCGCGTCCTCCCGCGATCGGACTGGCGCACGAACTCATCCACGCGCACATGCGAATGACGGGACGGCTCCGGCATGAATGGACCTCCGAGAACATCCGCGTGCCAAACCCCGAGGACCCTCGGACCGTCTCCGTCTACATGCTTGTGGAAGCCGTCGTCATCGGAATAGCGCCTTACGAACACCTGTATCCTTTCACGGAAAACATGATCCGCGGCGAGTGGTCGCCACCACAGCCGTTGCGCACCTCGCACTAACCGAACTATTCAGCCGATCTCGGGAAAACCGCTTACAATGCCTTGAGTTCGGTCCAGAGACGGTCGTAGAGCGCGGAGGAGTCCCCGGCATCCGGGATCCATTCAAGTTTGCGCATCACCGCGTCCTGGGGGACCAGGGTCGGATCCGATTGCAGTTCTTTTGGGAGAAGCTTCCAGGACTCCCGGTTGGCCGCGCCGAAGCGCGTCTTCTCGACGATGCGCGCGACGTTGCGCGCCTGGAGGATGAAATCCATGAGCTTCAGCGCGCCCTCGGGATTGGGGGCGTTCTTGGGCACGCAGAGATTGTCCTGGAAGATGAAGCCGCCTTCCTTCGGGAACACGAAGGTCAGGGAAGGCTTCTCCAGGGCCGCGCGCTTGAGGTCCCCGCTCCAAACATGGACGAGCTCGACCTCTCCGGAAAGGAGCACGGACTCGACGTTCTCGCTCACATACGTCTTGACGAGCTTCTTCTGCTCCACGAGCCGCTGCTTCACCTTCTCCAGCACCGCGGGATCCTGCACGCTGGTCTTATAGCCCGAGGCCTGCAGGCCCATGGCAAAGACCTCCCGCGCGTCATTGAGCAGGCTGATCTTCCCGGCATATTCCGGCTTCCAGAAGTCGGCCCAGCCCGTGGGCGGGGTCTTCACGAGCTCCCGATCGTAGCCGATGCCGGTCACTCCCCAGAGATACGGCACACTGTAGCGGTTGCCGCGGTCATAGGGACGGTTCAAGAATCGGGGATCCATCTGCGAGAACACGCTTAAGCGACTCTTGTCGAGCTCCTTAAGAAGACCTTGGCGCGCCATCACCGAGACCATGTAGTCCGAGGGGACCACGATGTCGTAGGCACCGCTGCCGGCCATGAGCTTGGCCAGAAGTTCCTCGTTGGAGGCGAATCGGTCCACAACCACGCGGATGCCGGTGTCCCTCTCGAAGGCGTCGAAGACCGCGGGATCGTCGTAGTTGTCCCAGGTGAAAAGACGGACCTCGGGCCCTTTGGCGCGAGAACAGCCGGCCGCAAGGATCATCGCCGATGCTCCGATCAAAAAAAGCCCTTTGGAGATCGTGCGTCGGCCTTGCGAAAACTTCCGGGAAAATGCGCAAGAGGAAAAACCGTCGCCTCGAAAGTATCGGATCACGGCATTTTCCCGGTTACGCTGCATGGAATTCCCTCCGGTCCAGAAGCTTCCAGGCCCCGATGACCAGGGACATGGAGACGAGGAAGAGCGCCGTGGAGAGCGCGCCCACCTCGGGGCTGATGGAGAACTTGAGCATGGAGTATATCTGGATGGGCAGGGTCGTGGAATCCGGACCGACCACGAAGAAGCTGATGACGAAATCATCCAAGGACACGGCAAAAGCCATGATCGTGCCGCCGAGCACGGCCGGCAGCAGCAGCGGGAACGTGACCTTCCAGAACGCGGTCCACGGCGTGGCGCCCAGGTCCATGGCCGCCTCCTCCAGGCGCGAGTCCAGCTTCTTGAGCCGCGAACGCACGATGAGCCAGACGATGGGCAGGTTGAGCGTGGTATGCCCCAGGATCAAGGTCCAAAGCCCGAAGCGCAGATGCAGCAGGCCGAAGAGCAGGAGGAATCCCACGGCCATCATGAGCTCCGGGATGACGACCGGCAGGAAGAGCGCGGCCTCCCAGAGCCCCGCCCGCTTGAAGCTGAAGCGCTCCAAAGCCACGGCCGCCGGCACGGCCAGGACCACGGAAAGAAGGCTCGAGGACAAAGCGACGATCAGGCTGTTGAGCGTGGCGCGCAGGATCGCCTCGTTGGCGAACATCCGGGCGTACCACTGCCAGGTGAAGCCGGCCCAATGCGCGCCGTAGCGGGAGGAATTGAACGAGAACGCCATGATGAAGAAGATGGGCAGATAAAGGAAAAGGAGCGTCGCGATGGAGGCTCCCCTCAGGAGCCGAAGGCCTCTCAAGGTTCCCTTCACGCGGGCTTCTCCGTGCGCGTGCCGATCCATAATCCCGCGCCGATGAGCAGCATCTGCGCGAGCGCGAAAGCCGAGCCGAAAGGCCAGTCGCGCGCCACGAGGTATTGCTGCTGGATGAGATTGCCCACCAAGGCGTTGCGCGCGCCGCCCAGAAGATCCGGCGTAACGAAGTCGCAGAGCACCGAGGAGAATACCAGCACGCTTCCGGCCGCGAGCCCGGGCTTCGACAAGGGCAGGATCACGCGGAAAAAGGCCTGCCTGGGCGAAGCGTAAAGGTCCTTGGCCGCCTCCAGCAGGCTCGGATCGATGCGCTCAAGAGCCGCATAGAGCGGCAGGATCATGAGCGGCAGCTGTCCGTAGACCAAGCCCAGGAGCACGGCTCCCTGCGTATAAAGGATGGAGAGCGGCGCATCCACGATGCCTAGGCGCAGCAGCAGCGTATTGATGAAGCCCGCGCGGCCCAGCAGGAACATCCAGGCATAGAGCCGCACGAGGATATTGGTCCAGAAAGGAATGAGCACGAAGAGCAATGCGAGTTCCTGCCTGCGCACCGGCAGGCGCGCCATCCACCAGCTGATGGGAAAGGCGATGACCGCGCAAAGGAAGGTGGCGGAAAGCGTCAGCAGCAGCGAACGGGAGAAGACCGCGAGATAGAGCGGATCGGCCACGCGCAGATAATTCGAGGGATGGAAGCCCCACTGCACGCCGCCGAAAGGCCCCCGCGAGGAAAGGGAGACGAGCACGAGCAGGATCAGCGGCAGCAGATAGAAGATCCCGACCCAGGCCAAGGGAGCACAGAGCAGGCGCCAGCGAGCCGGCAATGACGCCTGTCTCATCCCGGCAGCACGCGCGCGTCCTCGCAGCGCCAGCCGACCCAGACCGGGGCGCCGGCATCGTGGGGCGGATCGAGCGGAGAAAAAGTGTCGTGCGCGCGGAGCAGCGCCCCTTGGGCGAGCCGGACATGGTAATGGATGTCGCTGCCGAGGAAGACCCGGCGCTCCACGATCCCTTGAATGCGATTGGCCAGCCCGTCGGCGGGAGAGGAAGAGACGTGGATGCGTTCGGGCCGAAGCGACACCGCGACTTGAGCGCCCGAAGCCCACGAGCGGTCCGCGGCGGATTCCAAGCGCCCCACTCCTTCCACTTCCAGCCAGATCCTGCGGGACTCGCCGGCGTCCACCAAGAGTTCCTCGGTCCCGGACACGCGGCCGGCCAGGAGATTGGTCACTCCCACGAAATCCGCCACGAAGGCGTCGGCCGGCGCCTCGTAGACTTCCTGCGGGGTGCCGATCTGCACGATGCGGCCTGACTGCATCACGGCCACGCGGTCGGCCAGTTCCAGGGCTTCTTCCTGGTCGTGGGTGACGTAGAGGAAGCTCACGCCCAAGCGGTGCTGGAGGCTCTTGAGCTCTTCGCGCATGTCCTCGCGCAGCTTCTCATCCAAGGCCGCCATGGGCTCGTCGAGCAGGAGCAGCTCCGGCCGGTTGACGAGCGCGCGGGCCAAGGCCACGCGCTGCTGCTGTCCGCCGGAGAGCTTGGCCGGCATGCGGCGCTCGAAACCCGCCAAGCGCACGGAGGCCAAAGCCTCTTCCACGCGGGACTTGATCTCCGGCCCGGGCGTGCGGCGCACGCGCAAGCCGAAAGCCGCGTTCTCGAAGACGTCCAGATGCGGGAAGAGCGCGTACTGCTGGAAGACCATGTTCACGGGACGCTCGTGCGCGGGCACATGCGTCATGTCGCGCCCGCCGATCATCACCGTGCCTTGGTCGGGGACCTCGAGGCCGGCCACCATGCGCAGGAGCGTGGTCTTGCCGCAGCCGCTGGGTCCCAGCAGGGCGAAGAACTCTCCCTTGCGGATCTCGATATCCGCGCCTTTGACGACCTCGTTGCCTTGGAAGGACTTGCGGACCCCTCGGACCCGCAGGCTATAGTCGCCGTTCATGGACGCACGGGGCTCGCGTCGGTCATAGTATCCATTGCGAGCCCATAGTCTACAAAAAGGAATCTCTCGCTCGCGGGGATTCCGACGAGGGATCTGCCGTGTTCACTTCAGGAAGGGGTTCCGGTCTTCGCCGGATCGGTCTTCTCAGGATCGGAGAACATCTTGCCGATGAAATGTCCGATGATGCCGCCGACGATGCCGCCGATGATGCCGCCCAGAGGGCCGCCGAGGATCTCGCCCACGACGCCGCCGACGCCCGTGCCGATGGCCCCGCCGTAGTCGCCTTTCATCATAAGATAGGCCGCGCCCAAGCCGAGCGCTCCCCAGACCAGGCCGCCCAGGAGTCCTTCCTTGCCGGCGCCCAAGAGTCCGGAGATCGTCCCGGCGCCGGCCACGACCGCGCCTTTGCCGATCTTCTTGCCGATGCCGGAAGAAGGCTTCGCCTTCTCCGCGGGACTGTCCGAAGCCGCGGCCAGCATCAGGCTCTTATCCCGTACGCTGCCGTCCGCGAAGACGCCCGAGAGGCTTGCGCCGTCCGGAGACGCGCCGGCCAAGGCCCAGGCCTGCTCCGGCCCTGAGGAAAGGGCCTCCAAGCTCTGCTCCTGCATCCGGCCCGCGGCCGCCAGGCTCTCCTGATTCTCCAAGACCACTTCGCCGCGCGCCGGAGGACGGCTCGCGAGCAGGCTCAGAAGAAGGAGGAGCACCGCGGTCTTGCGCTTCATAGCCATAGGATAGTATTTGGAAAGGCTCCCGGCGAGAGGACTTCGGCCCATAAGACCCTGGGCCTTAAGACCCAGCAGGATATGCAAGATCAATACATCCTGCGCAGCAGAGCCACGCATTCGACATGATCCGTGTGCGGGAAAAGATCCACGGCCTCGACGCGGATGACGTCGTATATCTCCTGGAGACGCCCGATATCCTCGCACTGGGACTTGGCGTTGCAGGAGACATAGAGCACGTGCAGGGGAGAGAGTTCCTTGAGCGCGCTGACCGCGGCGGGATGCAGGCCCGCGCGGGAAGGATCGGTCACCACCGCGTCCACGTCCAGGCCCTGGGATGCCAGTCCCGGAAGGAAATCCTCGACCTTGCCGGCCAGGAATTGGGCGTTGCCGATCTTGTTGAGCCCGGCGTTGAACCGGGCGTCCTCCACTGCGGACTCCACGATCTCCACGCCCATGACCTGCCCGCAGGCCTCGGCCACGGAGAGCGCGATGCCCCCGCAGCCGGAATAAAGGTCCAGAAGATTCTTGATCCCCAGGCCGCGCAGCCAGTCCCTGATCATGCCGTAAAGGAACTCCGCGCCGCGCGTATTGGTCTGCATGAAGGAATAGGGCGAGACGCGGAACTTGCGGCCGAGCAGGGACTCATGGATGATGCCCGGGCCGTAGAGCACCTGGATCTGCTGAGCCTGGGCCGTATCGGACTTGCTCGAATTGAGGCCGTGCAGGATGGTGCTCGCGGGATAGACCTTGCGCACCGCGGATACGAAGCTCTCCTTGGGCAGCTCGCCGGGAGTGGTGACGAGCAGGACCATGCGCTCGCCCGTGTTCTTTCCCTCGCGCACGACCAGATGACGCAGGAAGCCCGTGTGCTTGTGCAGATTATAGGGGTCGAGGTTCTCACGGCGCGCCCAGCCATGAACGGCCGCCAAGAGCTCCGGCGTCTCCTTCGACAGAAGCCGGCAGTCCTCCAGGTTCATGACCTTGTCCCAGCGGTTCTTGCGCTTGAGCCCCAGGAGCACGCGGTCCTCGCCGACCGCAGGCACCGGGTACACGTCCTGAAAGGAGAACTCCATCTTGTTGCGGTAATAGAAAGTCTCCGGCGAAGGGTGCACGGGGATGGGCTGGGTCCAGCCTCGGACCGCGTAGAGCTTTTCAAGCTCCGCGGCTTTCTTGGCGAGCTGGTCCTCGTAAGCGATATCCTGCAAGCGGCAGCCGCCGCAATCGCCGAAATGACGACAAGCAGGCTTCACGATGCGAGCAGCAGGGGCCGCGACGACCGGCTCGCTAGGAGCTGAATTTGAAGAAGCAGATATCGCCGTCTTGGACGACATAGTCCTTCCCCTCCGAACGGATGAGTCCTTTGGCGCGCAATTCGGACTCCGCTCCGTAGCGATCCAAATCCGCGTAAGAATAGACCTCGGCGCGGATGAACCCTTTCTCGAAATCGGTATGGATGACCCCGGCGGCCTGCGGCGCGCGGGCCCCGCAAGGCACGGTCCAGGCCCGGACCTCGTCGGAACCGCCCGTGAAGTAGCTCTGCAGTCCAAGCAGCTTGTAGGCCGAGAGGATGACGCGCTCCAAGCCCGTCTGCGTGAGTCCCAGGTCCGCGAGGAACGGCCCGCGGTCCTCGGCGGAGAGCTGGGCGATCTCGGCCTCCATCTTGCCGCAAAGGGTCAGGCTGGGCGTCTTTCGCGCCTTGGCGGCCGCCTCGAATTTCGCGAGATCGTCGGCCTTGGGCTTCTCGTCCGTATTTCCGACGAAGATCACGGGCTTGGCCGTGATGAGGAAAAGCTCCCTGAGCTCCGCTGCCGGGACGCCGGACTCGGAAGCAGGCCTGCCCGCCTGCAAAGTCGAGCGGATCTTCTCCAAGCCGGCCAGAGCCGCGGCGGCTTTCTTATCGCCCGTGCGGGCCTTGCCGGACACCTTCTCGAACTGCCGGTCCAGGCTGGCGAGGTCGGCCAGGATCAGTTCGGTCTCGATGATCTCGATGTCCCGGACAGGGTCCACCCCTCCCATGGTATGAACGACGTCGGGGTCCTGGAAGAGCCGCACCAGATGCGCGACCGCGTCCACCTCGCGGATATGCGAGAGGAACTGGTTGCCCAAACCTTCTCCCTGGGAAGCGCCCTTGACGAGGCCCGCGATGTCCACGAAGCGGACATAGGCGGGAGTGGTCTTCTCAGGCTTGAAGATCTCGGTCAAGCGCGCGAGCCGATCGTCAGGCACCTGCACGACGCCGACGTTGGGATCGATGGTGGTGAAAGGATAGTTGGAACTGGCCGCATGTCCGGAGGTCAGCGCGTTGAAAAGGGTGGATTTCCCGACGTTCGGAAGACCGACGATACCGATCTGCATGGATGAGCGCCCTCTCCCCCGGCCCCATTCGGCGCGACAGGACCTGCACCCATCATACAAAATCAGCGCCTATGAATCGGTGCCAGGGGTCATTTTGCTTGCCTAACTCTTTGAGTTAGGCAAGCAAAATGACCCCTGGCACCAATATTTATAAGCTGGAGGCAACCAGACGGTCGGCCAGGTCCGCGGCCACGGGGACGCGGAAGCGCTCTCCACGGTACGCCTTGACCATGCAGGCCAGCCAGAACACGATCATGGCCAGGGTCACAAATGAAGAAATGAGCCCGGCCAGGATGAAGAACCCTCCTAAGCCCCAACCCAGACTGCCGCCCGGGAATACCCCCAGGAAAACGAGCACGGCCTTGAGCAGCGAGAGCCCTCCGAAGAGCGCCACGGATTGCGCGGCATGCTGCCGCACGAAAGGCCGCCGGTCGATGAGGAGCATGACCAGCCCGGTGAGCCAGCCCATGGCATAGCACAAGGCCCCGGCCGCGTTCTCCGGCAGGCCCGGCGCTATAACAACTGCCGAGCGCGACTGCCCGCACGCGGAGCAGAATTCTGCGCCCTCTGCCAACGAACGTCCGCAGCGTCCGCAGTCCATCAGATCTTCCCGGTCAGCGGCACTGGCAAGGTGAACACCCTTGTCGCCGCGTCTTTATCAAAAAGATAGAGGCCCTGTCCGTCGCCGATGCGCTTGAGCTGGGCCAGCATGTTCTCAGCCGTTGCCTCTTCCTCGACCTGCTCTTTGACGAACCATTCCAGGAACTGTTTGGTGGGATGGTCCTTCTCCTGGATGCTCAGGTCGACGAGCGAGTGGATCGAGGCAGAGACCTCGCGCTCGTGGGACACGGTCTTCTCAAAGACCGCGACCGCGGACTTGAAGTCCGCCGGAGGAGCCTCGATGCCCCCCAGGACCACCCGCGCGCCCTGCTCGCAGAGATAGTTGAAGAAGATCAGTCCGTGACAGCTCTCCTCCTGGACCTGCGTGCGCATCCACTTGGCCAAGCCCGGAAGGTTCTCCCTCTCGAACCATGCGGACATGGACATATAAAGGTAAGCGGAATAGAACTCCTTGACCGCATGCGCGTTGAGCGCCGCCAGCATCTTTTTATTCAGCATGATCCTCCTCCTTATTGCGCCTTGACCGCTCCGGGAAGCTCTACGGTGAACTCCGCCCATTCTCCAGGGCTGGACTTCGCCGTGACAGTTCCCCCGTGCTTCTGAACAGCGAACCAGCAGATATAGAGCCCCAGCCCGCTGCCCTTGCGGTCCTCCAATCCCTTCTGCCGCAGCCGCGAGAACCGCTTAAAAAGATTCTTAGACTGCTCCTCAGTGAATCCCACGCCCTCATTGCGCACCGAGAAGATGAGCCGGTCGCCGTCGCAGCGCGCACTCACGAGGACTTCCCCGCCCATACGGCCGTATTTGATCGCGTTGTTGATCAGATTGGATGCCACGATGCGCAACAGCTCCACATCCGCCCGAAGCAGAATGTCCCCCTCGCCTGCTTCCACGCGGATGGTCGCATTGCGCTCCCCAGCCCAAAGGCCGTTGAGCTCCAGCGCCGAACGCAGGACATCCTCCTTGAACCGGACTCCATCGCGGGGAGAGAATCTCATCTCCTGGCTCTCCAAACGCGTGAGGTCCAGATAATCGTGGACCATATCGGACATGTAGCCCGTGATGCGGACCACGGCGCTCAGGGTCTCCACAGCCGGCGCATGAGGCGCTCCAAGATATCCTCCCAGATAACTCTGCGCGCGCGCCACGATGGAGGCCAGAGGGCTCTTGAGCTCGTGCGCGATGAAGCCGAGCATCGAGAAATAGGCTTCCTGCTTGTCGGAGAGGCTCTTGATGAGCCAAGCCTTCTCCACGGCCTGGGCCATGCGCTTGTTGACCGCGAGCAGGAGCCGGGCATGCTTCTCATCGAATGCATGGGCCTTCTTGCTGGAAAGGAAGATGAATCCGACCGCGCGGTCCGCCACTTTGAGCGGCAAGGTCAAGCTGCAGCGCACGCCCTCATTGACGAGCAGGCGCGTGGATTCCGAGCCGGGGCTGTGCCGCAGATACTCCTCGAGATCGCCGATGATGCGCGCCTGGCCCGTCTCGAGCACGCGGGCAAGGCTCGAGCGCGCCAGACCCGCGCTATAGCCCTCCTTAAGGAGCACGTCGGGATATTCGGCATGGCCCCAACGAGTGACGACCCGCTGGCCGTCGTCGTCTATGAACGCCACGCCCATGCGGTCGCGCGGCAGAAGGGACGCCGTCTGCTTCCAGATGAAGTCAAGGACATCATCGAGCGAACGACCGGCGCCCACGTCCGAAGCCAAGCGGTCGAGCATGGACTTGATTTCAGTCTCGCAGTCCTCGATCGGCAAGTCGAAATAGCGCACGACAGGGCGTTCTTCCATCCCCGGAATCATACCAAATGCTCCTCGAATCCTCCGAAAAAACCGCGGCCCGTTCGCCCGGCGGCATTTGGCAGGCATTTGGCAGGCCGTTCCCGTGCGGCTGGAATTTGCTAAAATAAAGTCTCGCTTCGACGGATAGTCGCGGAGTCCGAGGAGGCGTGGCGCGTTCGTCTAGCGGCCTAGGACGCTGCCCTCTCAAGGCAGAGATCAGGGGTTCAAATCCCCTACGCGCCACCCCTCCCCGGAACAAAGAAGCCCGGATCCTCTTCACGGACCGGGCTTCTTCTTTTCCTGTCCCGGCACGCTGATTCTTCGGGCCTGAAAAGCTACCATGACAACAGCCATGAACCCAAAGACGGCCGCCGGATTCTCCGACCTGGTATCGGTGTTCCACGCCCGCGCGCGGCCCCCTCTTAATGAAAGCTGCGGTATCCTGGGGGCAACGGACAGCCGCGATCCGGAACAGTGGGCAAAAGCATTCCGGTCGGCATGGGCTCCCGACGAACTGCGGCGCTGCGAGGCTTTCCTGCATCCGCGCGCAAAAGCGCAATGGCTCCTTGCAAGACTCTGCGCCAAGCAAGCGGCGGCCAGCTTCCTCGCGCAGAGAGGCCGCCTCGTCGAGCCCGCCGACATCGAGGTCATCTCCGGCGACCGGCCGCCGAGGATCCGGCTCGTTTCCAAACCTCGGGCCCGAAAAGCCCCGGCCGGGATATCCTTGACGCACTCCGGGACCCTCGCCGCCGCCCTGGTCTTCCCCCTGGAACGCCGGATCGGCATCGACCTGCAGGAAACCGTCACCTTTTCCAAACGGCTGAAAGAACGGGTGTTCCAACCCGCGGAGCTGTCGCTCATCGAAAAAGAAGCCTGGGGCTCCCGCGATAAGCGCTTGACCGCCCTCTGGACGATCAAGGAAGCCGCGGCCAAGGCTCTGCGGCAAGGATTGGCGGCCGTACTCTCCTCGGTCAGGATCACGGACATCGACGGAGAACGCGTGCGGGGAATCTATGCGGACTCCTCGGAGCCTTTTCACGGCCTTGTCGCGCCTGTCGGCAAGGGGAAATACTTCTTGAGCGTCATCGAAGCCCCGTGACCTACAAGACCCTCAACGCGATGTGGCTCGACCTGGTCCCAAGATATGCGGATCAGCCTATCGCCCATTGCCGGCAATCCCAGACGATCAAGACTCCCGATGGACGGATCGACGAGGAAGTCCGCTTCATTCCCGTCTCCTACCGGGAGGCGGACGAACTGGTGAGGGATTTCGGCCTCGGGCTGCTCGCGCTGGGGCTTCAAGCGCAGGAAGGCGCGGCCCTCATCGCCGAGAACAGCCTGCGCTGGCTGGTCTGCGACTTCGCCATCCTGGCCAACCGCGCCTACGACGTGCCCAGAGGCTGCTCGTGCGCCTCCAAAGAGCTCGCGTACATCCTGGGACACTCCAAGGCGCGCTTTGCCATCCTGGAGGATGAAGCCCAGCTTGAGCGGGTCCTGGCTCTCCAGAGCGGACTGCCGGAACTGAAGGTCCTCATCGTGCTCAGCGAGGGATTCAAAGGGAGACCGGGAGTCCACTCCTTCGAGCAAGTCCTGGCATTGGGGAAAGAGGCAGGACGCGCGCAAGACAAGGCCCTCCTGTTCCACCGGCGGCGGCAAGAGACAGCCCCCTCTGATCTGGCCACCATCCTCTATACCTCGGGCAGTTCCGGAACGCCCAAGGGCGTCCCTTTGACGCACATGAATCTCCTTCACAGCCCCGAGAAGATCCCCCCCATGCTGGGAGCGCGTCCCGGCCAAGGTTTTCTCGCTATATTGCCCATCTGGCATTCCTTCGAGCGGATGATCGAATACTGCGCCCTGCACAGCGGGGGCAGCATCTATTACTCGACTCCGGCCACGGCCTTCAAGGACCTCTCCTTGGTAAACCCACAGTACATGGCCGGAGTGCCCAGGCTCTGGCTGGCCGTCTACAACACGGCACGGACCACCCTGCGGCTGGCCGGCAAGGAGAAGCTCTTCCTCTCGCTCTACCGGCACAGCCTCGCGGTCATGAGAGCCCGCAGATGCCGACAGGGTCGGCAATACCTGACCGGGAATGAAGAACCTGTCCCGGCCCGCGCCACGCTTTGGGACCGGCTCTGCCACGACCTGGCGGATCTGCTGATCTATCGGAAGATCCGCGCCAAATTCGGCCTCAAGTTCATCACTCTGATCAGCGGAGGCGGTTCGCTCCCCGCGCACGTCGATGACTTCTTCGAGATCATCGGAATCTCCATCATCGACGGCTACGGCCTGACCGAGACCTCACCGACACTCAGCGTCCGGATGCTCGACCACAACATCCGCTACACCTGCGGCAGGCCCTTGCCGGAAACCGAGGTCCAGATCCGGGACAAGGACGGACGTATCCTGCCTATCGGAGAAAAGGGCCTCATCTGGGCGCGCGGGCCCCAGGTCATGTCCGGCTACTACCATAATGATGAAGAAACACGAAAGGTCCTGCAGCCCGACGGACAAGGACGCGTCTGGTTCAATACCGGGGACCTGGGCCTGCTGACCCGAAGCGGAGACCTCTCCGTCCTGGGACGAGAGAAGGACACCATCGTCCTGATCGGCGGGGAGAACATCGAGCCCGAACCCATCGAAGGGCTGCTGACCTCCACACAGTACATCGATCAGGCCATGCTCTGCGGGCAGGACCAGGAATACGTCACCGCCCTGATCGTGCCGGAGAAGAAACACCTGCGCGAGCTCTGCATCTCCTTCGGCCTGGCCTACTCCGAGGAGAAGACGCTGGAGCTGGCTCAGGACCCGAAGCTGCGGCGGTTCTACGCAGACCTCATCGCCAAGGCCGTCTCGCTCGAAGCAGGCTTCCGGGAAGCCGACCGCATCGTCAACTTCACGTTCACCCGCCCCTTCACCGCCAAAGACGACACTCTGACCCTCACCCATAAGGTCAAGCGCCACAAAGTGCTGGAGCGCGACGCGGACCTCATCCGCGCCCTCTACCCCCGCTACACCGACGTAGGCAAAAAACTCTAGCGCTACTCGAGCAGGACTATTTTCGCCATCTTGTCGACCGTTGCTTTATCAAGGTTGTATGCCGCGTCAAAGAAGTTTTCCTTGAACGTTCCCGGCCCCCGCGAAGCCGCAGCCGCCATCTCCGCCGCCGCCTCGTAGCACGCGAGCCCGCACGCGCAAGCCGCGACATGATCTTTTTCCACCGCGCAGAACATCCCGATCACCGACGCCGCCATGCATCCCGTCCCCACGACATCCGCCATCATCGGATGCCCGTTATTGACCAGGTAAGTTTTTATCCCGTTCGTCACCACGTCTTCCTTGCCTGTGATCACCGTCGAGCATTCTCTCTCGGCTGAAAGCTTTTTTGCCAGATAGATCATATCCCTGTCGACCTCTGCCGCATCAACACCCCGGGTATGGACGTTTTCTCCGGCTATCCTTGCGATTTCCGAACGGTTTCCCTTTATCACGTCGATCTTTACGCTGTGGAGGAGATCGAAACATGCATCGTCCCTTAAGCGCGTGGCGCCGGCGCCGCAGGCATCGAGCACGACCGGTATCCCTTTCTTGTTTGCGGCGACTGCCGCGATTTTCATCGCTTCGACAAAATCCGGCGCAAGGGTCCCGATATTCAAGACAAGCGCCGAGGCAAGGCGCGCCATCTCGGCGACCTCCTCTTTCGCGTGGGCCATGACCGGGGAACCGCCGAATACTTTTACGACGTTTGCGCAGTCGTAAATCGTGACCCAGTTGGTGAGGTGATGAACAACGGGGTTCTGTTCCCTGATCCTCCCCATTAATTCTGAAATTTTAAGCACTTTAGTCCTCCGAGAATAAGATTTCCCAGCGACTTCCGCTCCTGCCGACGATTACTGAGTCCAACCCGACCATCCGCTCGCGTCCCGAAATTCATAAATGACAGGATAGCATAGTACGAACGAGTCCCAGATAAAGGAGGCTCCTAAAATAGAAGCGGAACCCAAGCCGCCGGGACCCGCTTAAAAACAGGCGAAACCGATTTCACTGAATTGACCTTGACAGGACGCATTGTTGAAGGCATGATAGGCCGAATGGACTACCCTTTCGAACAGCTCGGGTTTTCTCCCTTCGGCGCGGCGGAACAGTTCAACGATCTCTCCCTCCACCGCAGCGGCACCGTAGCGATGATCTCCATGCTCCGGCTCCGCCAGGACAAGCGCGCGGCCCGTCAGGCCGGCAACAACATGGACATGCGCCTGATCGCGGAGCTTAAGTCCGCCGTCGATCTTTTAGAGCGCGAATCCTGGGCGAAAAGCATCCTCCTGGCCAGCGAGCATCGTCTGGCCTTCTCCATCGGGGTCAAGATCGACATGGTGCTGGGCTCTAGCTTCGAGCAGACCCTCGGCTTCGTGCAGAGCGCCCAGGAGCTCCTGCTCAAGCTCCACGGCGGCTCCAAGCCCCTGATCGCGGCCTTGAACGGCATGACCTTCGGCGGAGGATTGGAACTCGCCATGGGCTGCGACTACCGCATCGCCGGCGAGCGCGACAATGTCCGCCTCGGTTTGCCCGAGACCTCGCTGGGAGTGCTTCCGGCCATGGGCGGCACGCAGAACCTGCCCCGCCTCATCGGCGCGCACAAGGCCCGGGAGTTCATCCTCACGGCCAAGGCCGACATCACGCCGGCGCAGGCTAAGGAAGACGGCCTTATCGACACGGTCGTCCCCGCCGACGCGCTCCTGCAAGAAGCCCTGGCCTTTTCCAAGACCGGACCGGCCAAGAAGCCCTCTTTCGACCTAAGTCCAGTCCCGACGGACCGCGAACGCATCCGCAAAGAGATCAAAGAGTGGCTCGCGGCCTGGACCCCTGCCCGGGAACTGCAAGGCCGCGGCGCTCCCTTGGCCCAGGCGCTGGCCGAGTTCGTGCTGGAGAAGACCGCAAAGACCCGCTTCTGCGAGAGCCTCGTCTACGAGCAGGAAGCCTTTGCCTGCCTGGTCGGCACCTCGGACTCGCAGGAAGGCATACACGCCATGCTGGAAGGAAGACCCCCGGTCTTCCAGAGGAAATAATGGCCAAGAATCTCTTTGCCGACAACTCAGACATCCAGTTCTACGCGAATGAGTATCTGGACTGGAAGACGGTACTCGACATGAAGGAGGACTCCTACAAGAAGTCCGAGGGCGCACCTTCTAATTTTGAAGAAGCCCTCGACAACGCCAAGACCGAGCTCGACTATCTCGGCAAGCTCGTGGGCGACGTCATCTATCCCAACGCCAAGGACGCGGACCACGAGGGCGCTCGGTTCGACGCCCAGACGCGCAAGGTGATCCTCTCCAAGGGCACCGAACAGAATCTCAAGATGCTGGGCGAATCCGGCTTCCTCGGCGTCAGCCTGCCGCGGAAATACGGAGGGCTCAACAGTTCCCAGACCGCCACGACCATCGCCAGCGAGCTTTTGGGCGCGGGCGACGCCGGCCTGATGACCGTGGCCTGCCTGCAGTGGGGCGTGGCCAACGTGATCCTCCACTTCGCCGAGGACAGCGTCAAGGATGCCTACCTCCCCCGCCTGAGCAGCGGCGAATACGGCGCGGCCATGGTGCTCACCGAGGCCAACGCCGGCTCGGACCTGGGCGGCATCCGGACCACCGCCACGCTCGATGAAGCGAGCGGAAAATGGAAGCTCAACGGCTCCAAGCAGTTCATCACCAACGGCCAGCGGGAAGTGCTCCTGGTCCTGGCGCGCTCCGAGGCGGACACCTCCGGGGACATCCGGGGCCTGAGCCTCTTCCTGGTGGAAGGCAAGGACGCCCAGGTCACGCGCCTGGAGGAGAAGCTGGGCCTGCACAGCTCGCCTACCTGCGAGCTCGTGTTCAAGGATTCCCCGGGCATCCTCATCGGCAAGCGCGGCTACGGCCTCATCAAGTACATGTTCGCGCTGATGAACGAGGCTCGCCTGAGCGTCGCGGCCCAAGGCCTGGGCATCGCCCAATCCGCCTACAACGAAGCCCTGAAATATTCCGGCGAGCGCGAGCAGTTCGGCCGTAAGATCCAGAGCTTCCCCCCCGTGGCCGACATGCTGGTGCGCATGAAGCTCCAGATCGAGTCCACCCGGGCGCTCATCTACCGCACTGCCTGGTGCGTGGACATGCACATGGAGCTCGACCGCATCCTGGAGGGCGTCAAGGCCGAACTCAAACTCGCCGAAGGCGAGAAGAAAGAGGCCCTCAAGAAGAAGCGCGACGAGCTGGCCGCTCTGTGCAAGACCTACGGCCGCTATGCCGACGTGCTCACCCCGCTCTCGAAGATCCTGGGCGGCCGCACGGCCGTGGAGGTCTGCGACTCGGCCATCCAGGTCCTTGGCGGCTACGGCTATAGCCGCGAATATCCGGTCGAGCGGCTCTTCCGCGACGCCCGGATCGTGGACATCTACGAAGGCACCGCCCAGATGCAGGCCAAGGCCGCCATCGCGGGAATCCTCAACGGCGCCCTCGAACCGCTCATCGCGCAGATCACGGAGAAGGCCGCGCAAAAAGCGAACACCGACGCCGAGATCAAGGCTCTGCTGGGCGACGCCCAAGCCGCGTGGAAGACTCTCTGCGAGGCGGTCGCGCACGTGAAGAGCCACGAGGGCAAGCCGGACCATGACATCTACCTGGAACTGCATGAAGGCGCGCTCTGCCAGATGAGCTGTCTGGCAACCGCCGCCTGCCTGCTCCTGGACCAGACCCTCGTCTCACCGCGAAAGAAGATCGTGGCGCACCGCTACCTGGCGCAGACCCTGCCCCAGGTCCGCATGCTGGCCGACTACGTCAAAAAGGAGAACCTCGACAGCGTCAAGCAGTTCGCCGCGCTGACGAAGTGAAACGACCATGAGCGAGATCAAGAAAGTCTCCGTCATCGGCGCCGGCATCATGGGCGCGGGCATCGCCAACTCCATATTCAAGCGCGGTTTCGAGGTCCAGCTCTTCGACGTGGACGGCAAGGTCGCCGAGAACGCCGCGGCTTTGATCCGCAAGCAGGCCCGCAAGAACATGGACCCCGAGAAGGTCCGCATGGCCCCGACCTTGAAGGAGGCCGCGCAGTCGGCGGACCTCGTCATCGAAGCCGTCATCGAGGACCTGAGCCTCAAGAAGAAGCTCTTCGCCGAGTTGGACTCACACGCCCCGGCGCACACAATATTCGCCTCGAACACCTCCTCCCTGCCCATCTCCGAGATCGCCCGCGGCGCCTCCCGCCCGGACCGCACCATCGGCGCGCACTTCTTCAACCCGGCCGTGATCATGCGTTTAGTCGAGGTTATCACCCCGCCGGCCACCTCGAAAGAGACCTGCGCCTCGCTCACCGAGTTCATCACCGCCATCGGCAAGGTCGCAGTCCAGGTCAAGGAATCCCCCGGCTTCGTAGTCAACCGCATCCTCACGCCGCTCATCAACGAGGCCTTCTATCTCCTGGAGGAGCACGCAAAAAAGACCCGAATGGACGTCATCGATGCGGCCAACGACATCGACTCCGCTATGGAGAAGTCGGGCCTCCTGCTCATGGGTCCCTTCAACTTGGTCGATCTTATCGGCGTGGACACCTCCTATAAGGTCGCCAACATCCTCTACGAGGGCTTCGCCAAGAACCCCTGCTATCTGCCCGCTCCGCTGCTCAAGGAGCACGCGGACAAGAAGCGCTTCGGCCGGAAAGCCGGGCGCGGCGTCTACTGCTACGCCAACCAATTCATAGACCCGGACCAGAACCCCATGCTGGACTCCATGAACAAACCCGTCGTGCGCCTGGAGCAGCCCTCCTTCTCCTATCTGGACCTAGCCGCCATCATGGTCAACGAGGGCTTCCGCATCGTGGAAGAAGGCATCGTCGCGAGCTACAAGGACGTGGAGACCTGCATCGAACTGGGCGCGCGCTGGCCCAAGGGTCCTTTCCAGCTGGCCAAGGAGCTCGGCCCCGAGAAGATCGCGGCCCTGCTCGACGCCCGGCCCAAGTCCGCCGCGGGCGTGCGCCGCCACGAAGCCAGCCGCCTTTTGCGCCAACCCACGGGAGAACTCGAACAATTCCTAAAAAGCTGATGCAAGTCGTCGTCCCGGCGGAAGCCGGGACCCAGGAGTGGCTGGACCCCGGCTTTCGCCGGGGCGACGATACGTTCGTCATTCCGGCGAAAGCCGGAATCCAGGAGTAAAAGGAGGCGCACATGGCGCTTGCGCGTGAACAAGTCGAGAAGGAACTGAGGGAAGCCGCCGCGGAATTCGTCGGCATCGAGCCCAACGAACTGGACCTGAGCAAGAAGCTTCGCCTGGAATACGGCGTGAGCTCAATCGACGCCGCCGAGCTCATCATGCTCATCGAGGACAAGTACAAGCTGAAGATCCCCCTGGAAGAGGCCAAGAAGATCCTTTCCGCCGGGGACGCCATCGAATACGTGATGAAGAACGCGAAATAAGCGTTCCTCAATGGGGACCGTTCTCTCGCCCGACGACATCGTCATCGCGGATGCGGCGCGCTCCATCCTCGGCTCCGACAACGGAAGCCTGAAGGATTTCGGAGCCGTCGACCTGGCCGCGGGCGTCGTCGAACAGCTGCTGGAGAAGGTCGAGAGACGGTCCCCCCGTTTTTCCCGCAAGGACATCGACTGCTTCGCCTGCGGGCTCGGCGTCGGCGCCGGAATCGGGCAGAACCTCCCCCGACAGATCACGCACAAAGTCGGCCTCGATGAGATCAAGGCCGCCTTCGTGCTCAACGAGATGTGCGGCTCCGGGATGGGCGCCATCCTGGCCGGCGCCCAATCCTTGAAGCTGGGCGAGGCCGAACTGGTCCTGGCCGGAGGCGTCGAAGCCCCTGCCGCGGCCCCCTGGCTCATCAGCAGGCAGCAGCTCATCGACTGGAAAGACCTCAAGGTGGGCGACATCCAGGAGAAGCTCCTGCGCTCGGACCTGCACGACGCACTCTGGGACAAGATCTCGGATGTCCACACCATCTGGCACGCGGAGAACACCACGGCCCGGTGGGTAAAGGGAAAAGGCCTGGACCCCGAGGTCTTCAAGCGCAAGATCGACGACTACGCCAAGCTCAGCCATGACCGGGCGTTAGCCGCCGCCGCCGCGGGCGAGTTCCAAGAAGAGCTCGCGCCCCTTCCGGGCGCGGCCAAGAACGACGAACTGCCCGCCAAGAAGAACATCGAGCTCATGTATAAGCGCAAGGGCACGATCTACACCCCGCAGGGGGAGTTCCTCTCCAATCACAACTCCCCCCCGCTGGCCAACGGCGCCTGTTTCCTCCTGCTCATGACGCGCCGAAAAGCCGATGCGCTGGGGCTTGAACCCTTGTCGACGATCAAAGCCTATGCCCGCTCCGGCGTGAAGCCGGAGGATTTCCTCCTCGCTCCCCTGGCCGCCGTGCGCGAGCTCCTGAAGAAGACTCAGACGGCCATCGGCGACTACGATCTCGTGGAATCGAACTCCGCGTTCGGCTCCCAGATGCTCATCAACCAAGCGGAACTGGGCCTGGACAT
This sequence comes from Elusimicrobiota bacterium, assembly GCA_041661185.1. Classification (GTDB taxonomy): domain Bacteria; phylum Elusimicrobiota; class Elusimicrobia; order UBA1565; family UBA1565; genus JBAZUV01. The sequence continues at coordinate 13,138 of JBAZUV010000018.1, read as the reverse complement.
GGACAAGGTCAACGTGCGCGGCGACTGCATCGCCCTGGGACATCCCATCGGCGCGGCGGGCGCGCGCATCACGACCACCCTGCTCCATTCTCTCAAGCAGAAGAAGAAAAGACAGGGCTTGGCCCTGATCTGCCTGGGCGGCGGCAACGGCATCGCCCTGGCCGTTGAAAACGAATCGGAAAAATTCAGTTAGCTTCCTTATTGGCTATGCGAATTTTTCCAATAGGGATCTGGGAAAGACAATAGTGCGGAGGTTTTCAAATGAGCTCGAACATCGCTGAATCGCTCGTCATCTGCGGCGCATTGCGCACGCCCTTTTCGTTCGGCAACCGCCTCAAGAGCCTTCGCTCGGAGAGACTGCTGGCTCTGGTCTTGACGGAACTCCTGAAGAGATACAAGCTCGACCCAAAGGCCATCGAGGTCATGGTGGCCGGCTCGGTCCAGCAGGACACCAAGGCGCCCAACCTGGCGCGCATCAGCGGCATGCTCGCCGGTCTTCCCCACGGCTCCAATGCCTACACCGTGCAGTCCAACTGCAACTCCGGCTTCGTGGGCCTGCAGACCCTGATAGGACAGCTCCTCTGCGGCGACGCCCAGATCGGCATCGCGGCCGGGGCCGAGAGCATGAGCAATTTCGGCTCCCGGCTCAGCTGCAAGGCCGGCGACTACGGCAGCAAGTCCGATATCGAGGAGAAGATCCGCAAGGACGGGACGGGCTTCCTCGCGGACTTCGACGTGGTGGACTGCCTGGAGGAAGGCCTCAAGGACAATGTCAACGACATGGCCATGATCGAGATCGCCGAGATCATGGCCAATGTCTACGGCATCTCCCGACAGGAGCAGGACGAATACGCCCGCTTCAACCTTGAGAAGGCCGTCAGCGCCGTGGAGAGCGGACGGCTCGCGCGCTACATGGTCCCGGCCGGGGACTTGGCCCAAGACAGCTACCCTCTTAACCGCAAGCGCATGCTCAAGACCCCAGATTCCTTCGGCAAAGCCGGGCTGGTCTTCGGCCCGGAGTCGGAGTACATCTCCCAGAGCCGGTTCATGCAGAAGCACGGGCAAACGCTCTCTTCACTCGGCTTCAAGGGCGAGATCGTCCCCTCCGTGACCATGTACAACTCCTGCATCCCCGGAGACGGGGCCGGAGCCATCATCGTGGCCACCGAAGAGAAGGCGCGCGAACTGGGGCTCACGCCGCTTTTACGCATCGTCAGTTGGGCCTTCGTGGGCGTGCACCCCGCGGTCATGGGCATCGGCCCCTGCGAGGCGACCCACGCGGCCTTCACCAAGCCCAAGACCCAGCGCGGCAAGGGACTCGGCATGGAGCAGATGGATGTCATCGAGATCCACGAGGCCTTCGCGGCCCAGGTTCTCTCCGTCTTCAAGGAAAGCAAGCGCAAGTACGGCTATGATTGGCCGAAGGCGAAAATGAACGCCTTCGGCGGCTCGCTGGCCTACACCCATCCCTTGGGCGCCACCAACATGCGCCTGATCGCGGACGTTTTGACGCGCTTTGACGAAGAGCCCTCGGCGAAGCGCGCCCTAGCCTGCTGCTGTGCCGGCGGCGGCCAAGGCGCCGCGTTTGTTTTCGAGCGCTATTAAGAAATGGGGTCAGGCCCCAGCCTGACCCCATTTGCTATTCATTCAAAGTCCACCAGAAAATTCCAAAGCAGGCAAATCTAGGAGTATTCCGCTCGGGTCGAGCACTTTATATAGAAGCGTGCCGCAGCTTTCATAACCAGAAACATCCTCCACCACTTCAGCAAGCCCATCTGATTCAAAGTCAAAAATGTTCTTGTAAAAATTGAGATCTCCTATAGAGGCATGAGTGGTTTCCGTCGGCCATCGGCGCATACTTTCCGTGTCATCTGAGGCCATTCGCCATAGCTTCAAAGTATCACTACCAACCATAATGAAGTCAAAGGAAGCTAGCGCAACAAGTTTCCCTTCATAGGCCCAAGAACTATTGACTCGTAATAGTGCAAGATTTTTCCCTAATTCATATCGCACAAGGGCTTTTTTCTTGTCCAATATGTTAGTGCCCTCGCGCAGAATTCTTGCATCGGCCGCAGTATAAGGATTCCCATCCGAAGTCGGAGAGCTATAGTCACGAATATGAATCATATTGTGTTCCTCAATTAATCTATCCATCTCGCGCATTACAGTTCCAGGAATCTTGGGATCGTGGTCAATCTTTAGATATCTAGCTATTGGGGATGGCATGGATTCTGAATCAGAAACAAGGAATACGCGTTTATCTCCCGTTTTAAAAATATAAGAATCCTTACTGGAAATTTTAAGTAGACCATAGGTGTACTCTCCGTGTTCAGGAGTACTACACGGATGCCCGTTCTTATGCTTTGAAACCAAAGTGGCTCCAGCAATGACTCCGAGCCCAGCATGTATCCAAAATTTTGATCCTATAGCTGCGTCGTTATACATCGGAAATTGAACTGTCAGTGAAGGCGAATCAACAACGACCCCAAAGGCAGCTTTATTTTGGAAAGATTCAATCCGAGAGAGGGCAAATTTTGTATTGTCCCGTACCGTTTCTGAAGGATCTGACAGTAGTCTTATAAGTTGGGGAGAAGCGGATTTCGCAAGACTGCCCATGCTCCCCAAAGCATACGCGGCCGCCCACCGAATATTTTCAGATTCATGATTGAGCAAATCCGTAAGGGGAGCAATTGCAGCGCTACCGGAAGGCCCTATTCCCGCCAGAGCATACGCAGCGACCTGTACTATACCCAGCTCTGAGCTTTTCAGAGCAACCACCAAGTCTGGGACCGCGCCTACTGCATCCTGGCCAATTTTTCCAAGAACGCGAATAGCATGGGAAGATACGGTCGGGTCTTTTGTTGCCTGCCGGAGTACGGGGACTGCCTCGACTGATGCAGGCCCTAATGCTTCGAGGGCAAATAAAGCATTAATCCGCGCTTGATTGTTTGAATTTTCTAAAACTCGAATTAGTTCAGGTATTAACTTTTTCTTGTCTGTAACATCGAGATCTACTGCTTGCCTTATAGCTTTCATGCGAACATGAAAGTTTTCCGATAACAATTGATTTGTCAATATGGAATTGGCTGTATTGTTCGTTATCGCCGATGAGCTATCGGGAACTAAATACTCTCCTGCTCCACAGAGACATGGAAACACTTCAAAAAATACAGAGATGACTATTGCCAGTCGATAACCCATTTGATTTATATTATCTATAAAGACTAGGCTGTTCAAGTAGCGGGTGCCGATCGGCGAGATCACGTCCATTCCCCCGACACAAAGCCCTTTGTCGAGCCCCGCGTGCTCGCTCGGTCGCCTGCGCATCGAATACGGCCGCTCGCGCTCGATTCTGATCTCCCCGAAGAACCGCGAGGACTTCCTGCGGGAGTTGGAAGCCCACCGCAAACGTACGGCCTGAATAGAAGAACTCCGCCCGAGACATATTAATACGACTTTTCATGCCTTAAAGGGTTGGAACTAAATGCGGCCTCCATCGTAAGTATGCGTAGGGGGCCATTCACATGAAAGATCTGATCACCGATGGATTCGTCGAGCGCCGGATCCACATCATCCGAGGTGAGAAGGTCATGCTGGACCGCGACTTGGCGACGCTCTATGGGGTTCCGGTAAAATCGCTCAACCTCGCCGTCAAGCGCAACGCCTTTCGATTCCCGGCAGATTTCATGTTCCGATTGACAATGGCCGAGCACGCGGCTTTAAGGTTTCAATTTGAAACCTTAAAGCGCGGCGAGCATTCGAAGTATCCGCCGCACGCATTCACGGAACTGGGCGTCGCCATGCTTTCCAGCGTCTTGAATAGCAGGCAAGCCGTCCTCGTCAATATCGCCATCATGCGGGTCTTCCAAAAACTCCGCCGCCTGCTGGCCGAACACAAAGAACTCGCCGCGTTAGTCAACGAGCATGAACACCGCCTTGACGCCCACGACAAGGATATCGCCGACCTCATAGAGAGCATTCCACAACTCCCGCCGCCTGCCGAGCCCAAGCCCGTCATAGGCTTTACCCCTCCCTCCAAGCGCAAGCGGACCGAGGCCCCTGGCGCTAAAAAGGTATAACTGTTATACTATCTGAAACATGGCCAAAGTCAAGAGAACCAGTAAGATCAGCGCAGCGGTCTTCGACCGGAAATTCGAGCGCGGCGAGGACATCTCGGCGCATCTCGACTTCAAGAACGCCGTCGTCGTCCAGCGGGTCAATGTGGACTTCCCCTCCTGGATGGTCGAAATGCTGGACCAGGAAGCGATCAAGATGAACGTGTCTCGCCAGGCCATCATCAAGATGTGGATAAGAGAGCGCCTGGACCCCTCTCATCGGATCACGTTATAGGCCGCCGAAAGGAACAGGTAAATTTATGAAACGCGCCTTCGTGAAGTCGCTAAAAGAGTACAAGTCTCCTTCCAAATTCGAGGAGAAGAAGCTCCTCGCGGCCGCCAAGCGGCTCAAGGGAAAGCGCCGAGGTTCGAAAAGCGCACCCGTCAAGAACTAAAGAAGCTCGGCCAGGTCTTTGATCTGGACTTCTCGGCCGAGGTCTTTTGCGCCGTTCTCCAGCATGGTGAGACAATAGGGGCAGGAGGTGGCCACAACGCCTGCCCCTGTATCACAGAGTTGTTTGACGCGCTCGTGGTTGATGCGGGAGCCGTGCTCTTCAAGCCAGAACCTTCCCCCGCCCGCGCCGCAGCAGAAGCCCTTGTCGTGGGAGCGCGGAGACTCGGAAAGCTGGGCTCCGGGAACCGCCGAGAGCAGGTCCCGCGCCGGAGCGTAGACGCCGTTGACCCGTCCCAGATAGCAGGAGTCGTGGATCGTGAGCTTGCCCGCGACGCCGACCGCAGGCTTGAGCCGGCCTTGCGCCACCAGTTCCTGAAGAAGCTGGGTGTGGTGAATGACTTCGTAGTTGCCGCCGAAATCCGGGTACTCGTTCTTGAGCGTGTTGAAGCAGTGCGGGCAGGAGGTCAGGATCTTCTTGACCCCGAGCTCGCCGAAGAGCTTCACGTTCTCTTCGGCAAGGCTCTGGCCCAGGGCTTCCTCGCCCAGCCTGCGCGCGGTCTCGCCGCAGCAGCGCTCCTGCTCGCCCAGCACGGCAAAGGAGACCCCGGCCTTCTTAAGCAGGGCGATGAGACTGCGGCTGACCTTGCGCGCCCGGTCATCGAAGCTGGCCGCGCAGCCCAGATACAAAAGGTACTCGGCGTCCTTCTTGTCCTTGAAGAGCGGGAGCTCCAGGTCCTTGGCCCAGTCAGTCCTGCCGGAGGCGGCCAGGCCCCAGGGGTTGGCGTTGGTCTCCAGGCCCTTGAACACGCGCTTGAGTTCGCTCGGGAAACGGCTGGCCATGAGCGTCTCGCTGCGGCGCAGGGAGTTGATGCGCTGGACATGGGCGATGTTGACGGGACAGGCCTGCTCGCAGGCCTGGCAGGTGGTGCAGGCCCATATTTCCTCGGGCGTCACCTGCTCAGGCATGATCTCTTCAGGCTTGCCGGCTTTCCCGTCCAAGAGCCGGCCGGACTCGCGAGTCAGGCAGAGCTTCTGCGCGGTGATGATCTCGCGCGGGGCCAGCTTCTTGCCCGTGGCCTGCGCCGGGCAGGCCTCGTTGCAGCGGCCGCACTCGGTGCAGGTATAGAGATCGAGCCCGTCCTTCCAACTCAGCTCGTCGACATGCGGGGTCCCGAACACCTCGATCTTCTCATCGGCGAGGTCCAGCTTGAGCAGGCGTCCGCTGCGGCGCAGGGGCCGCAGGTAGACATTGAAAACAGAAGAGAGCACGTGCATGTGCTTTCCGCTGGGCAGATAGGCCAGGAAGACCAGGATGCCCAGGCAGTGATCCAAAAGCGCCGCATGCCCCAACAGCGAGAGGCTCCCCTCCGAACGCAGGCAGGCCTCGAAAACCATGTCGCTGAGCATCAAGTTCAGGATCATGAGCAGGACGAAAAGGGCCTCCCCTGTGTTTTTCAGCCGGGGAACGCGCTGGACATACCTGCGCCACAGGGCCAGGAGCACCATGACGCAGACCGCCGCATTGGCCGCGCTCTTCACGAACCCGTAGCACTCGCCCAGCAAGGTTCCGGGCGCCAGGCCGGGCAGGTGGAAATCAAAACCAAAGAAGACCATGCCGAAGAGCGTGAGCGCTCTCAGCAGCAGGGTGCAGAAGCCCCAAAAGATGACGGCATGCATGAGTCCGGGCGTGAATTCCTGAAAGAGCTTCCTCTGGCCTAAGAAGATCGTGATGAGCTCGCGGATGCGCTGGGGATGCTCCGCGATAGGATCCGGCGAAGGCGCCAGGGCCTTCATGAGCCTCAGCTTGCGCCATGCGGCCCGGCCGAAGACCGCCAGGGAGACGGGGATCGCGAGCCCAACGATCACGGCATCAAGAGGATTCTGCATCATGCCCCCGCGCGGTTCACTTCGCCCTCGCTTTGGCCAATTCCTGCTGGAGCACGGGCACGACCTTGAAGAGGTCTCCAACGATGGCGAAGTCCGCCTTTGCCATGATGGGCGCTTCCTTGTCTATGTTGACGGCGACGATGAACTTGGAGGAGCCCATGCCGGCGAAATGCTGGATGGCGCCGGAGATGCCGCAGGCGATATAGAGCACGGGCGAGACCACCTTGCCCGTCTGCCCAACCTGATGCGCATACGGGATCCAGCCCGCGTCCACCGCGGCGCGCGAAGCGCCCACCGCGGCGTTAAGGGTATGGGCCAGGCCCTCGATCACCTTGAACCCGTCCGGACCGCCCACGCCTCGCCCGCCGGAGACGATGATCTCAGCCTCGGTCACGTCCAGGACGCCCTGGGCCGCGGCCACGGCTTTCTGCACCTGGGCGCGGATCTTCACGTCCGCGAGAGTGAGCGCAACGGTCTCGACGGCGCCCGTCCGCGTTTGGGCCGGCGCAAAGACATTGGGCCGCAGGGAGAGCACCTTGCAGGACGCCAGGAGCTCGGTCTGAGCCAAGAGCTTGCCGGAATAGACCGGCCTGCGCACGCTCAGCGGCGTCTTGTCCCACAGGATCTCGGTCACATCGGTCGCCAGCGCCGCGTCGAGCTTGGCCGCAAGCCGTCCGGTGAGATCGCGTCCCAAAGAGCTCGCGCAAGCCAGATAAACATCCGCGCCGGACTTGAGCCCGGCCTCGGCCACGGCCGCGCAGTAGCCCTCGCTGGAATACTTCGCGAAGCTCTCCCCGGAGACCGTGAAGAGTTTGCGCAGGCCCATGCTTCCCAGCTCGGCCAAAGCCGCGGGGCCCGCGTTGAAGACGACCGCGTCCAAAGAAACCTTCTGGTGGTCCGCGAACTTCTGCCCGGCTCCGAGCGCCTCGCGCGAAGCCTTGCGCAGTTCTCCGTTGAACGTCTCGACCCAGACGAGTATTCCGGCCATATCACACCACCTTGGCGACTTTCATCAGCCAATCCACGCCCTGGGCCACCATGCTCGCGACTTCGCCTTCCACGCGCACGCCCTTGGCCCGTGGAGCCGGGGCCTCGAGCGCGGCGATGCGCGCCTTGGCCGGTCCGGCTTGGAGGCCGAGCTCTGCCAAGGTGAGCTTCTTGATCTCCTTGTTCTTGGCCTTCTTGATGCTCATCAGATTCGGATAGCGGGGCTCGTTCAAGCCCTTGCCGCAGGAGATGACGGCCGGCAGCTTGGCCTCGATCTCCAGGGAAGCGCTCTCCACCTCTCGCAGGACCACGGCCTTTTCGCCGTCGATGGTGATCTTGGCGGCGTTCAAGACTTGCGGCATGTCCAGGAACTGCGCCGCGGCCGAAGCGATCGCGTCCTCCTGGGTGTCGATCATCTCCCGGCCGCAGAGCACGAGCCCTGGAGAGAGAGTCTTTATGGCAGCGGCCAGTACCTTCGCCTGGGTGATGACGTCGGCGGAAACCGCATCGGGCTCCGAGACCCACAGGGCGCGGCTGAGCCCCATGGCCAGGGCGCTGCGGATGGCGGCCTCGGCGCGCTCAGGGCCGATGCACACGCCCACGGCCTCCCCGCCCGTTTTCTCGACGATGCGAACAGCTTCCTCCACCGCGTACTCATCGTAAGTGTTGAGGATGAACTTGATGTCCGTTTCCAGGATCGCGCCGGGCTTGGCCGGATCGGGCTTGACCACCGCCTCGGTGTCCGGGACTTGCTTTAAAATGACAGCGATGTTCATATCAAACCGCCAGGAAGCCGCACGCGACGGCCATGCGCTGCTCCGCATTGAATCCAATATCCATGTCCAGCCCTCCGCGATATGCGGAATCGTCCGTCGAACGCCCGACACCCATGACCCGAGGACGTTTCATTAGAGCGGGCATATGCTACTACCTGTTTCGCCCCCCGTCAAATTGAACGCAAACTCAACCTTTCCCACTGTCCCCGGCAGACTGGAGTGGAGGGAAAAGCAGGGGATGTCGTATGATGCGGGGATGAGACTTCAGGATAGAATGACGGCAGGACTCTTATTGGTTATGGTGCTGCAAGCAGGGTGCGCGGAGATGCTGGCTCCTGTGCATCAGCGCTGGCCTATCCCTTCCGAGGAAGGGCATTTCCTGGTCTCCGGAGACATCCTGCAAGTCACGGGCGTGGCGCGGCTGGACATGAGCCTGCTCACCGACACCCAGCGCCGCTCCGACGGCCGGGACCGCGCCCTGCTCGATGCCTGCCGGCGCCTGCGCGACTATCTCGATGAACTCCCAAAAAACGACCGCACGATCGGGGAATATGCGGCGCTAGACCCTGTCCTGCGCAAAAAACTGGATGCTCTCGTCTACTCCGCCCGCCCGAGCCTGACGCGATTCACGGAAGACTCCGCCGCAGCGTCCGTTGAGATCGAACGCAGCCGCATCAACGAGGATTTGGGAACGGATTTGCGTTGACCGGAATCCGGGCTAAGCCGGGACATCGGTCTTTTCGGCATTCGCGCCATCGGCGCCGCGGGCGCGCTCCACGCGGTCTACAGCCTGCTCCAGGCGCTTGAAGCTCGCGCCCGTGATCTCCTGGTAGGTCTTGCCCAAGCGATCGAGCTCCGCGCCCAACTGAAGGAAGCGCTCCTTGAACTTGCTCCAGGCCTGATCGAAAGCGGCCACGAGTTTGAGCGTCTCCTGCGTGGACTTGCTGAAGTGGAAGTTCTCGAAGGAGCGCCGCACCACGGACAAGACGGCATAGAGCGTCCAGGGAGAAACCAGCACCACGCGCTGAGAGAGCGCCTCGTCCATGAGCCCGGGCATGGATTCCAGGACGAAAGCGTAGACCTGCTCGTTGGGAATGAAGAGCAGGACGTAGTCGAGCGTGCGCTCCGCGGGATTGATGTACTCGCGCTTCTGGATCTCCTTGATGCGGGCCTTCACGTCGCGCAGGAACTCGGTCTTGGTCCGCTCCCGTTCATCATCGGTGGCGGCGTCGACCATGCGCAGATAGTTGTCGAGCGGGAACTTCACGTCCATGTTGAGCTTATGCCCTTCGGGCAGGAAGAAGGTGTAGTCCGGCCGCGTGGACACGGTCTCCTGAGCCGTGTCGCGCACATACTGGACGTTCTCCACGAAGCCGACCAAGCGCAGGATGTCCTCGGCCATGCGCTCGCCCCATTGCCCGCGCGTGCGGGAATCCGAGAGCGTCCGGCGCAAGGCATCGGTCGAGCGGCGCAGTTCCTCGTTGGCGCGCACGGCGCCGCGCAGCTGCTCCTCCAAGGCCCCGTACTTTCCTTCGCGGTCCTTCTCGAAGCCGCGCACGAGGCCCTCGTAATCCTTGAGCTTCTCCTGCAGGCGCGAGACCGTCTCCTCGACGGCGCGGCGGCGCTCGTCGAGCTCGGAGGCGCCGCGCGCGCGCTCGGACTGCCAGCGGCCTTCCGCGGCCTGCATGAATTGATCCGTGGCGGCCCGAAATATCTCGGCGAATCCCGAGTCCTCGCGCCGCTTGAGCAAGGAGACCGCCAGGACGGCGAACACGGCGCCGAGCAGGGCGCCCAGCACGACCCAAAGCGCGGTAGTCATGGTCTTCCTCCGGAGAATCGTGAACGCAGCCCGTCGAGCAGTTCGGTCCAAAGAGACCGGAAGGCTGCTTGCCCGGCGTCCTCGCCTGCCGGAAACCCCGGATGGACCAAGGTCGCGCGCGCTCCGCGGCCGCAGGGCTCGATGAAGATGTTGACCAGCGCGGGCATGCCGACCTTGCCGAAGGAACGCTTCTCATCGAAAAGCCAGGCCGCCTTATTTCCGGGATCGAGGTCCACGAAGACTCCGGAGGCCTCCAAATCCCCATGCACCGCGTTCCTCGGCCAGACCATGCGGAACCGGCCGCGGCTGCGGGCGTCCGTCTTCGCCCGAGAGAGCCCGCAAAGAAGGAGCCCTCGCTCGGAGGTCAAGGCCTCATAGGCCTGCTCCGGCGAACAGCGCAAGCGCACGCTCACGCGGATATCTTTGGAAGTTCCAGGACGCGCCATCGTCCGGATTGTACTAATTCCGCCGTCCATGACGGCGAAACTGGATTCCGGCTTGCGCCGGAATGACGACTTCTCCGTCATTCCGGGCTTGACCCGGAATCCAGCAGGCACGACTTAGCGGCGAGTCCTCAATCCTCCAAACGAGGGGACCTTCGCGCGCCCGTGAAGCCGAGCCAGTCCGAATAAAGGTACGTCATACGCGCGGGCTTCCAGCTCTGCCGGTACCAGGGGTCGAGCACCACGCCTGTCCGGGTCCAATCCGTCCCTTTTGGGAAGAGGATGACCGCATGCTGGGGAGCGCCCTTGGAAAAGAATATCTTCCGGACCTCCAGCGAATCCCCCTGCTGCCCCTGCAGGGCCTTCCAAACGGCCTGCTGGTGCATCCGGCTGCCGCGCTCCAAGTCCGCCTCGCTGATGAAATGGAACGCGGCTCTTCCATGCAGGGAACCTTCGCTCTTCATGCCGAAGACCGCGGAAGGGTGCTCCTCCTGCAAACGCCGGGCAGCCTCGCTGGCGCGGCGCAGGGCCCGCGAAAGGTCGACGATCTCTTTGGATGAATAGCCGATCTCAATAAGCTTATTGACGGGCAAACGCGCTTCCTTGAGCATGTCGAGGCTGACCTGGAAGAGCCGGCTCAAGCGCTCCTGCCCAGGCGAAGCGGAGCACAGGGCCGCGGCGAAAAACAGCGCCGGCCAAGCGAATCTCAAAAAGGAGCGCATCCTTTTAAGGATACCCCCAGGACTGTCCGCATTCAATGGGGAAAAAAGTAAAATCATTCCATGAACGCGCTTACGCTCCTTTTTGCGGCCGTCTGCGTCTTTACGCTCGCCTATCGGTACTACGCGGGCTTCCTTATCGCCAAGGTCCTGGCCTTCGACCCGGAGCGCACCACCCCGGCCTTCACCAAGCAGAACAGCTACGACTACAAGCCCACCAACCGCTGGGTGCTCTTCGGCCACCACTTCGCGGCCATCGCGGGCGCCGGGCCGCTGGTGGGGCCCGTGCTGGCCGCTCAGTTCGGCTGGCTGCCGGGATTTGTCTGGATACTCGTAGGCAGCGTGCTGGGGGGCGCGGTGCACGACTTGGTCCTGCTCTTCGCCTCCGTGCGCTACGACGGCCTCTCCCTGACGGAGATCGCCCGCAAAGAAGTAGGGTCCACGGCCGGAGCCGCCACGGCCACGGCCGTGCTCTTCATCATCATCACGGCCTTGGCCGGGCTGGGCATGGTCGTGGTCAACGCGCTCATGGAGAGCGCCTGGGGGACCTTCTCGATCGCGGCCACCATCCCCATCGCCATGCTCGTAGGCTGGCACATGGAGCATCTGCGGCCCGGCAAAGTGCGCGAAGCCTCCATCATCGGAGTCAGCCTCGTGGCCGCGGCCGTGATCTTCGGCGAGCCCTTGGCACGCAGCGTCTGGGGACACTACTTCGTCTTCTCCAAGCCCGCACTCTCAATCATGCTCGCGGGCTACGGCTTCGCGGCCTCGGTGCTCCCGGTCTGGCTCCTATTGGCTCCGCGAGACTACCTGAGCTCCTACATGAAGATCGGCACCGTGCTCCTGCTGGCCTTCGGCATCTTCTGGGTGCGGCCGGAACTGCGCGCCCCGGCGCTCTCGAGCTTCGCGGCAGGCGGGGGCCCCATCGTTCCCGGCAAGGTCTGGCCCTATGTCTGCATCACCATCGCCTGCGGCGCCATCTCGGGCTTCCACAGCCTCATCAGCTCCGGCACCACGCCGAAGATGATCTCCAGCGAAAAGGACCTGCGGCTCATCGGCTACGGCGCCATGCTCACCGAGGGCTTCGTTTCCCTCATGGCGCTCATCGCGGCCTGCGTGCTCTCCCCCGGAGACTACTTCGCCATCAACGTGCCGCCCGCGGCGTTCGCCAAGCTCGGACTGGCTCCTGAACGCCTGGCGCAGATGTCCGCGGCCGTGGGCGAGAGCCTCGCGGGCCGCGCGGGCGGAGCGGTCTCCCTGGCCGTGGGCATGGCCCAGATATTCTCCTCCATTCCGGGAATGAAGCACCTTCTTTCCTATTGGTATCACTTCGCCATCATGTTCGAGGCGCTCTTCATCCTGACCACCATCGACGCGGGGACCCGCGTGGCGCGCTACATCCTCCAGGAAGTCCTGGGACGCGCCTACGAGCCCTTCGGCAAGACCGGCTGGTGGCCTGGAGTGCTGCTCACGAGCGCGCTCATCAGCGGCGCATGGGGCTCCATGCTGCTCATGGGCAACGTGAGCACCATCTGGCCCATGTTCGGCGTGGCCAACCAGCTGCTCGCGGCCATCGCGCTGGCAGTCGGCACGACCTTCATCCTCAGGCGCACGACCAAACCCTCCTACGCGCTGACGACGTTCCTGCCCTTCCTCTTCATGATCGCCACGACCGCCATAGCCGGAGTGGAGAACATCTTCGGGAATTATCTGCCTCGAGGAGACTTCCAAGGCTATCTCAACGTCGCCTTGACGGTGCTGATGCTCGTCCTGGCCGGGATCATCTCCGCATGCTCGGCCAAGCTATGGCTCAAGCATCTTCGGATACTGTCTTTCGCCGTGTTGAAACCCCTCCGGAAAAATTCAGACATGGACAGACTTGAGGCCAACTATCGGGTAGGGCGGGCAGTCGCCTGCCCGCCCCCCCACAGAACGCCGCGTGCGGATTTCCCGCACGACGCTCTTCAGGCGAAGGCCTTGCGGGCCAGACGCCACGGG
>JBAZUV010000017.1:0-101996 GCA_041661185.1 Elusimicrobiota bacterium | reverse complement strand
GGGATCCGCGCCGTCGTACTTGGAGATGATGGAGCGGACCGCGCCGCTTTGGGAAGTGCGGACCCAGAGTGAGAAGGCGAAATCTCCTGAGCCGAAGTTGTGTTGCGGCTGGTCGCCTACGTCCACATATTGCGAGGAGCCGTTGAGGGAGAGGGCCATGCCCTTGCGGCCGGAGACGTATTGAGGAGAGGCCACGAGGCTGCCGTAGCCCGCGAAGCCGGAGGCATCCACGGCAACGAGGCCGGAGGACTCGTCTAAGTGCCACTGTCCCACGAGTCCGGTGGGCAGGCCGGTGGAAGCCATGAGTCCGGCCAAGGGGTCCTGGACGTCGATCTTCAGGCTGACCACGTTGGAGCTGAGGTAGGTGGCCATGGGCAGGCTGGTCCAGGGGCCGTTGACCGAGTCCGTGGAGACCTGGGCATTGGAGAAGCTGGGCGAGGCGACGTCGACAACGAAGGAGCGGGAAGCGCTCCACTGCATGCCGGTCGCGGCTCTGGCCCTCCACCAATAGGTCGCGGCGTTGGCCAGGGTGTTCGTCGAAATGTAGAAGGCGTTGGCGGTGGTTGAGTCCGCGATGATTGCGCTGAAGCCGGAGTCCAGGGAAAGCTGGAGCGTGGAGTTGCCTGCCGTGCTCGTGGACCAGATCAGGATCGGGGTCGTGGTGCTGATGTATGTTCCGCTCTCAGGATATATGGGCACGGGCGGCAGGCCGGTGTCCACGAATACGGTGAAGGCCGCAGTCGAGACGTTGCCCGCGTAGTCCGAGACCACGACCGCGACGCGGTCCGTGGCCGCGCCGGCGCCCGTGGACTGGACCAGGCTCATGTTGTCGACCTGGAGAGTGCGCGCGCTCTTGTCCGTGTTGTAGGCGTCCTTCAGAGTGACGCTCTGCGTGGAGACTTGGGTCCAGGTGGCTCCGCTGTTGGTGGAATAGAGCACGTGATAGGCCGCGGAGCGCAGATGGCCGGAGAGCTGGTCGGACTCATAGTCGGCCAGAATCTGCGCCGAGGAGCGGGCCAGGCTGAAGACGCGGACTTCGTCGATCTTCCCGTTGAAGAAATAGGCTTCAGCATTGCCGATGTTCAGCGGGGCGGCCGCGTCCGGTATGGCGACGGCATTGCTGTCCTGCACCGTCGGCTTGCCGTCGATGAAGAGATTGTAGGCGCTTCCGCTGCGGGTGAGCGCGAGGTGGTACCAGCGCCCGAGCTCGGGAGTCCAGGGGTAGTTGAAGAGGTTGTAGCCGGTTCCGCCGCTGTTGATATGGAAAACGACGGTTCCTCCGACGGTGTAAAGTATCCACTTGGAGAGGGGCCCGCCGCCCTCGTCGTGTCCCAGGAGCGCGTTGGTGCCGGCAGCGCTGAAATTGGCCCAGAGGGAGAGCGTGAAGGGATCGGAACCGAGCGTCCAGGCCGGGGCATCCGGGATCGAGACGTATTGCGCGCCGTCGAAATTCAGCGCGCTTCCGCGCTTTCCCGCGGTCCATGCCATGGTGCTCAGGACGACGCCATGGTGCGCCTGCGTGGAGGCGTCGAGCGCGACGGTCCCGGAGCCTTCGTCCAGGTGCCACTGGGCCACGAGCCCCGCGGGCAGGCCCGTGGAGGCCATGAGGCCGGAGAGCGTGTCCTGCACGTCCACGCGCAGGCTGACCACGTTGGAGCTCACGTAGAGCCCGGCGGGCGCGGACCAGGGCCCGGTGGCCGGGTTCGTGGAAACCAGCGGCGTGGAGAACGCCGGGGAGGCCAGGTCGACTACGAAGCTGCGGCCCGCGGACCAATTGGCGGGGTTGGAGCCGCTGCCGTCGCGCAGGCGCCACCAGTAGGTCGTCGCGTTCGCCAGAACGGCGGTGGAGACGTAGAAGGCGTTCGCCGTGGCCGAACTCATGACGATCTGGGTGAAGGCGTTGTCCAGCGCCACTTGCAGGAGCGTGTTGGCGGAGAGCGGCGCGGTCCAAAGGAAGAGCGGCGTCGAGGTGCTCACGTACGCGCCGTTGTCCGGGCCCAGGGCCGGGGGCGGGGAGGAAGTGTCCACGAACACGGTGAAGGCCGAGGTGGAGACGTTGCCCGCGTAGTCGGAGACCGTGAGCGCGACGCGATTGGTTTCCGCGGACGCCGCGCTGGAGCATACGAGCGTGATCCCGTCGGCCTGCAGGGTCTGAACGGCCTTGTCCGCGTTGCTGCCGGAGAGGGCCACGTTCTGGGTGGAGACCGAGGTCCAGGTGGTCCCTCCGTTGGTGGAGTAGACCACGTTGTAGGCTTTGCCGCGGACGTGGGCCGCGAGCTGGTCGGACTGGTAGTCCGCGAGGATCTGCGCCGAGGAGCGGACTATGTTGAAGACGCGGAGTTCATCGACCGCGGCGTTGAGATAGGCGTCCGCGGGCCAGTTGCTCTTGCCGATATAGTTGGCCGTCCGGTTGAGCGTGGCGGGCGCGTAGACCGCGCCGCTCTTGACGGCGACGCCGTCTTTGTAGATGACCGCGTTGCCGGAGGAGTCCACGGTCGCGGACAGATGCATCCAGCGCCCGGTTTCCAGGGCGCCGGCGGCGCTTATAGAGACGCAGGAAGCTCCGCTGCACGTCAGGAAATACAGGTCGTTGTTCGACGGGCCGTTGTAGAAAGCGATATTGTCCGCGTCCGGGCCGCTGCCGAAGTCGATGATCCTGGACCAATTCGTGAAGGCATATTCGTATACCCAGGCTTCCACGGTGAAGCCTTGGGAAAGGTCGGGGTTCATGTTCGGCAGCGCGGCGTAGCTGTCGGTCCCATTGAACCTCAGGGCGTTGCCGTGCTTGCCGGAGACCCATGAGGAGGCTCCGATCGAGAGGCCGGTCAGGGAAGACGCGGACGCGTCGAGCAGCGTGGTCCCCGAGGACTCGTCGAAATGCCACTGGCCCACGAGGCCGGTCGGCAGGCCCGTGGAGGCCATAAGGCCGGCGAGCGGGTCCTGCACGCTGATGCGCAGGCTGACCACGTTGGAACTCACGTACGCGGCGCCGGACAGGTCGTTCCACGGGCCCGTGGCCGGCGCGGTGGAGATCTGGGCCGCGGACAAGGAAGGGGAGTCCAGATCGATCACGAAGGAGCGCGGCGCGGACCAGCTGTTGACGCTCAGGGCCTGACGCACGCGCCACCAGTACGTGGTCGCGCTCGCGAGCGTGTTGGTGGAGACGTAGAAGGTATTGGCGGTGGCGGAGTCCGCGATCACCGCGATGAAGCCGGAGTCCAGGGCGAGTTGGAGCACCGCGGCCCCGCTGTTCGGGATGTCCCAGGTCAGGACCGGCGTGGAGGTCGAGACGTACGCGCCGTTTTCCGGGACGGACGGAACAGGCGGCAGGGCCGTGTCCACGAGAACGGTGAAGGCCGCGGTGGAGACGTTGCCCGCGTAGTCCGAGAACACGATCGCCACTTGATTGGTCCGCGCGCCCGAACCCGTGGACTGGACCAGGCTGATGTTGTCGGCCTGGAGCGTGCGCACGCTCTTGTCCGTGTTGTAGGCGTCCGCCAGGGTGACGTTCGGCGTGGAGACCTGGGTCCAGGTGCCTCCCGCGTTGGTGGAATAGAGCACGTGGTAGGCCGAGGAGCGCAGATGGCCGGAGAGCTGGTCGGACTCGTAGTCGGCAACGATTTGCGCCGAGGAGCGGGCGACGTTGAAGATGCGGACCTCGTCGATCTTCCCGTTGAAGAAATAGGCTTCAGCGTTGCCTATGTTCAGCGGGGCGGCCGCGTCCGGTATGGCGACGGCATTGCTGTCCTGCTTCGCCAACTTGCCGTCGATGAAGAGATTGTAGGCGCTTCCGTTGCGGGTGAGTGCGAGGTGATGCCAGCGTCCGAGTTCGGGAGTCCAGGGATAGTTGAAGATATTGTAGGCGGCTCCGTTGTTGATATGGAAGACGAGGTTCCCGGCGACGCGGTAGAAAATCCACTTTGGATATGCGCCGCCGTGCTCGTCATGCCCCAGGAACGCCGCGTCGCTTCCGAGGGCGCTGAAATTGGCCCAGAGGGAGACGGTGAAGGGGTTGGAGCCGAGGGTCCAGGCCGGGTCGTCGGGGATCACGACGTACTGCGCGCCGTCGAAGTTCAATGCGCCGGCGCGCTTGCCCGCGGTCCAGGTCATGGTGCTCATGACGTAGCCGTGGTGGGCCTGCGTGGATGCGTCGAGCGCGGCCGTGCCGGAGGACTCGTCGAAGTGCCATTGCGCCACGAGCCCCGCGGGCAGCCCCGTGGAGGCCATGAGGCCTGCCAGGGTATCCTGGACGTCGATCTTGAGGCTGACCACGTTCGAGCTGAGGTATGTGGCCATGGGCAGGCTGGTCCAGGGGCCCGTGCCCGGAGCCGTGGAGACCTGGGGCAAGGCAAAGCTGGGCGAGATCGTGTCCACTACAAAGGAGCGAGTCTCGGACCACTGTAGGCTGTTGTTGGCCCTGAGCCTCCACCAATAGGTCGCGCCGTGGGCCAGGGTGTTGGTGGATACGTAGAAGGCGTTCGCGGTGGTGGAGTCCGCGATGATTGCGCTGAAGCCGGAATCCGTCGCGAGCTGGAGCACGGAGTTTGCCGGAGAGGCCGTGGACCAGGCCAGGACCGGGTTGGTGGTGCTGACATAGGCGCCGCTCTCCGGGGCGGTCGGGATGGGCGGCAGGGCCGTGTCCACGAACACGGTGAAGGCCGCCGTGGAGACGTTGCCCGCGTAGTCGGAGACCGCGACCGCGACGCGGTTGGTGGCCGCGCCGATGCCCGTGGACTGGACGAGGCTGATGTTGTCGGCCTGGAGCGTGAACACGCTCTTGTCCGTGTTGGAGGCTCCGGCCAGGGTCACGTTCTGCGTGGAGACCGCGGTCCAGGTCGCGCCCGCGTTGGTGGAATAAAGGACGTTGTAGGCCGAGGAGCGCAGATGCGCGGCCAGCTGGTCGGACTGGTAGTCCGCCAGGATCTGCGTCGAGGAGCGGGCCACGTTGAAGATGCGTATGTCGTCGATGGCTCCGGGGAAGGTCTGCACTCCGTTGAAGCGTCGGCCGACGTACACGTCGGAGGCGACGTTCATCGGCGAGGCGGCGTTGCCGGTCGGGGAGAACGCGCCGACTTTCAGCCCGTCCACGTAGAACGCGGCGTCCGCGTTGTTCCTGCGCACGACGGCCACGTGGCGCCACCGGCCGTTGTCGAGGTCCGGGCCGAGGGTCGCGCTGCCCGTGTCGCGATAGTCGAACCAGGAGAGCTGCTTGCCGTACAGGGTCAGGGCCCAATAATAGGTGGCGTCCTGCTGGCTCACGATGCGGCACCACGTCGACGGCGGGCAGGCGTCGGGCGCGACCTTGATCCAGGATTCCAATGTGTATTCGATGAAGTTGAAGTCATCTGCGTCCGAGATCATCCCGTAGTTCGACGCCGTGGCCTGCATGGCCGCGCCGTTCTTCCCGTTGGTCCAGCTCGGACCGCCGATAAGGGCGCCGCTGAGGCCGCGCGTGGAAGCGTCCACGAAGGCCGTGCCGGAGGACTCGTCGAAGTGCCATTGCGCCACGAGCCCTGTCGGCAGGCCCGTGGAGGCCATGAGGCCTGCCAGGGTATCCTGGACGTCGATCTTCAAGCTGATCACGTTCGAGCTGAGATACGTCGCCATGGGCAGGCTGGTCCACGGGCCCGCGCCCGGCGCCGTGGAGACCTGGGGCGAGGAGAAAGTCGGGGAAGCGACGTCCACCACGAAAGAACGGGGCGCGGACCACTGCGAGTTCCCGAGAGTCTTGAGCCTCCACCAATAGGTGGCGCCGTGGGCCAGGGTGTTGGTGGAGACGTAGAAGGTGTTGGCGGTCGTGGAGTCCGCGATGACTGCGCCAAAGCCGGAGTCCGTCGCGAGCTGGAGCACCGAGTTCGCCGCCGCGGCCGTGGACCAGGTCAGCGCCGGAGTGGTGGTGCTGACATAGGCGCCGTTCTCGGGAGCGCCGGGCACGGGCAGCAAGGACGTGTCCACGAACACGGTGAAGATCGCGGTGGAAACGTTGCCCGCGTAGTCGGAGACAACGATCGCGATGCGGTCCGTGGCCGCTCCTATGCCCGTGGACTGGACCAAGCTGATGTTGTCGGCCTGCAGGGTGCGCACGTTCTTGTCCGTGTTGTAAGAGTCTGCCAAGGTCACGTTCTGCGTGGAGACCGAGGCCCAGGTGGCCCCGCCGTTGGTGGAGACCAGCACGTTATAGGCCGCGCCCTTGTTCTGGGCCGAGAGCTGGTCGGACTGGTAGTCGGCCAGGACCTGCGTCGAGGATCGGGCCACGCCGTAGACGCGGACGTCGTCTATGGCGCCGTTGAAGAAGTACAGGTCCGCGTGGCGGGCGCCGATGTAGACGTCGCTGGAGATGTCCGGGGGCGCGGCCGCGGACGCGGCGCGCGTGGCGACCGCGACGCCGTCCACGTAGCCCACGACGCGAACGCCGCTTTCCCGCGAGCACGCGACATGGTGCCACTGGTTGTCGTTGAGCGCGACGGCGCCGTAAATATAGCCGTCTATGGTGTCGGCGCCGTCGCGGCTGTCGTAGCATTCCAGGAAATTATTAGAGATCGTAAGCCGCCACTTGTTGACGAAGTCTTGCTGGCTGATGATGCGGCCCATGCTGGCCATGCCGGAAGTCTTGATCCACGCTTCCAGGGTGTAGCTGTCGAGGGTGAAAGCCGGACTGTCCGGGATCTGAACGTATTGTTTCGAAGCCGCGGTGAGATTCATGGCCATGCCGCGCCGGCCCGCGACCCTCGGGATGTCCGCCGGGAGGCTGCTCTGGAAGAGCACGCCGTGATGTCCCTGGGTGGAGGCGTCCAGCGCGACCGTTCCCGAGGACTCGTCCAGATGCCACTGCGCCACGAGCCCGGTCGGCAGGCCTGTGGAGGCCATGAGGCCCGCCAGGGGGTCCTGGACGTCGATTTTCAGGCTGACCACGTTCGAGGACAGGGAGACCGATGAGGGCAGGTCGGTCCAGGGTCCGGCGACCGGCGCGGTGGAGACCTTCGGCGAGGAGAAACTGGGGGGGGCGACGTCCACTACGAAAGAACTTGCCGCGCTCCACTGCGCGCTGCCGGAACTCTTGAGCCTCCACCAATAGGTGGCACCGTGGGCCAGGGTGTTGGTGGAGACGTAGAAGGTGTTGGCGGTGGCGGAGTCCGCGATGACCGCGCCAAAGCCGGAGTCCGCGGAGAGCTGGAGCACGGAGTTCACGGGCGAGGCCGTGGACCAGGTCAGGACCGGCGTCGTGGTGCTGACGTAGGCGCCGCTCTCGGGGGAGAGCAGGACGGGCGGTACGCCCGTGTCCACGAGCACCGTGAATATCGCGGTGGAGGAGTTGCCCGCGTAGTCCGAGGCGATGACCGCTATCCTGTTGGTCTGCGCGCCGGCGCCGGTGGACGTGACCAGGCTGATGCCGTCGGCCTGGAGGGTGCGCACGCTCTTGTCCGCGTTGGAGGCTCCGGCCAGGGTCACGTTCTGCGTGGAGACGTAATTCCAGGAGAGTCCCGCGTCCGTGGAGTAGGCCACGGCATAGGCATGTCCGCGGTCATGGGCCGAGAGCGTGTCGGACTGGTACTCGGCCATGATCTCGGCCGAGGAACGCGCGATGTTGAAGAGGCGGACTTCATCGACGGAGCCGTTGAGGATGTTCTGCCCGTTCTGGGCCGCGAATTGCAGGGGGACGGAGCAGTCGACGTTCGCCACCGAGGATGCGTCTCCCTGTCCGTCGAGCTGGCCGTCCACGTAGAGCTGCAGGAGGCCGGCGGCGCGGACCATCGCGACATGGTGCCAGGCGCCGTCATTGACGATCTTTCCGCTGAGGACGGAAGCGTTTTGACTCCCATCATCGATGCGTCCCTGCAGCTTGCCGCCGGCGAACAGGAAGAGGCGATAGCCGAGGATGTTGTTGCTGTCGTACTTGGTCACGATTCCTTTGGCCGTCCCGGCGGCGCGGACCCAGGCGGAAACAGAGAAGTTCCCTGCTCCGAAGCTGTGCTGGGGATGGTCGCCCGCGTCCGCGTACTGGGAAGAGCCGTTGAAGGAGAGGGCCATGCCTTTGCGTCCGGGAACATACTGCGGCGAATCCATAAGGGCGGCGTAGGCCGCGTAGCCGGAGGCATCCACGGCAACGAGGCCGGAGGACTCGTCCAAGTGCCACTGGCCCACGAGACCCGTGGGCAGGCCCGTGGAGGCCATGAGGCCCGCCAGGGGGTCCTGGACGTCGATCGTCAGGCTGACCACGTTCGAACTGAGATACGTCGCCATGGGCAGGCTGGTCCACGGGCCCGCGGCCGGGGCCGTGGAGACTTGGGGCGAGGAGAAGTCGGGGGAAACGACGTCGACCACGAAGGAGCTCGCGGCGCTCCACTGCGTGCCGACTGCGGCCTTGGCCCTCCACCAATAAGTCGTGCCGTGGGCCAGGGTGTTGGTGGAGACGTAGAAGGCGTTGGCGGTGGCGGAGTCCGCGATGATCGCGCTGAACCCGGAGTCCAGCGAGACCTGGAGCGTGGAGTTGCCGGCCGTGTTCGTGGACCAGGCCAGGATGGGCGTCGTGGTGCTGACATAGGCGCCGCTCTCCGGGGAGACCGGCATCGGCGGCAGGGCCGTGTCCACGAATATTGTGAAGGCCGCGGTGGAGACGTTGCCCGCGTAGTCCGAGACCGCCACGGCCACGCGGTTGGTCTGCGCGCCCGGGCCCGTCGACTGGACCAGGCTGATGGAATCGGCCTTCAGCATGCGCGGGCTCTTGTCCGTGTTGTAGGAGCCTGCCAGGGTCACGTTCTGCGTGGAGACCTGGGTCCAGGTGGCGCCCGCGTTGGTGGAATAGAGCACATGATAGGCGGAGGAACGCAGATGCCCGGCCAACTGGTCGGACTCATAGTCCGCCAGGATCTGCGTCGAGGATCGGGCGACTTTGTAGAAGCGGACTTCGTCGATCTTTCCGTTGAAGGCGAAGGTGGGCTCCGCGTAGCCGATGGTCAGCGGCGCGGCAGGATCCGGTATCGCGCTCGCGCTGCTGTCCTGCGCCGCCGGTTTCCCGTCGATGAAGAGGCCGTAGGCGCTCCCATTGCGGGCGACCGCAAGGTGATGCCACTGCCCGATCACGGGAGTCCAGGGATAATTGAAGAGGGTATGGTTGGATCCATCGTAGAAGAAGAAAGTGAGGCTGCCGACGTCGGAATGGTAGAGGAACCACTTGGAGTAGTCTCCACCGCCCTCGTCGTGTCCCAGGAGCGCGGACATGCTTCCGACGGAGCTGAAATTGGCCCACAGGGAGAGGGTGAAGGGGTTGGAACCGAGTGTCCAGGCCGGGTCGTCCGGGATCGAGACGGATTGCGCGCCGTTGAAATTCAACGCGCCGCCGCGCTTGCCCGTCGTCCAGGTCATGGTGCTCATGACGAAGCCGTGGTGGGCCTGCGTGGAGGCATCGAGCGCGACCGTGCCGGAGCCTTCATCCAAGTGCCACTGGCCCACGAGTCCCGCGGGCAGGCCCGTGGAGGCCATGAGTCCCGAAAGCGTGTCCTGCACGGCGATGCTCAGGCTGACCACATTCGAGCTGAGGTATGCGGACATGGGAAGGCTGGTCCAGGGGCCGTTGAGCGAGTCCGTGGAAACCTGGGCGTCGGAGAGGATGGACGGAGCGATGTCGACGACGAAGGAGCGGCCCGCGGTCCACTGCATGCTGCCCACGGCTTTGAGTCTCCACCAGTAAGTGGCGCCGTTGGCAAGGGTATTGGTGGATACGTAGAAGGTGTTGGCAGTCGTGGAATCCGCGATGACCGCGCTGAAGCCGGAGTCGGTTGCGAGCTGGAGCACGGAGTTGACCGGCGAGGCCGTGGACCAGGTTACCACCGGGGTGGTGGTGCTCACGTAGGCGCCGCTCTCCGGCGCCGCCGGCACGGGCGGCCGCAGATTGGTCTTTGAGGCTTGGCTCGTGCGGCCGTAGGAACCCTGATTGGCGAGTCCGCCGTTATCCGCGGGCTCCAGTCCCAGTCCCAGGTCCGTGTCCACGTCCTCGGAGGGGTCGCCTGCGTCGATGGTGGGGGAATCCGCGGCATCGGCAGGCAGGTCGAAGGCGCCCGTGGCGGGGTTATAGCGGCCGTTGACGGCTTTGGTCTTGGGATGGAAGTCCTCTGCGCCGGACTCCGGGCCCTGCCATTGCGGATGCTGGGCGATCGAGTTCGCGTCCTGGCCCGGACACCCGGTCCCGGTCCAGCCCGCGCCCAACTGGCAGGAGACCGTGCCCCATCTTCCGGTGTTCGCGCTGTTGGAGCTGAAGAAGTCGTTGTAGTTGGAGTCCAATCCGGTCTGGCTGGCGGCATCGAGCCGCACGGTCGCCGAGGAGCCCGAGACCGTCACGGTCACGGAGCTGGAGAAGATATTGTCCTTGACCACGTTCGCCGTGGAGCCGTTGACCATCCAGAGCAGATAGGCATTGGTCAGGCCCGTGCCGGTGCTGTGCAGGTCATTGAACTTGAACTGCACGTGGTCCGAGCCCGTGAGATAAGCGGCGATGAAGGAGCCGCCCGTGAGCAGGCCGGGGTTGGAGACGCGGTTGTGATCGAAGTTCACCTGGCCCGCGCTCTTGGCATAGAGGCCGTAGGCCGTGTACGCGGAAGTGAGGTCGCCGCCTTGGCGCAGGACGATGCTGTTGTTCTGGATCGTGGCGCCGGTCTTGAGGCCGTCCAGATAGATTCCGTAGGTGTCGCGGGCATTCGAGGTGCTCACGATCACGGTGTTGGAGGCGACCCAGACTTTGGCGTCGGCCGTTTGCGTGGCGACGTAGATGCCTTGCCTGGAAACGCCGGCAAAGACGTTCGTCGCGATGCGGATGAGTCCGGAATTGCCTTGATCGAGATAGAGGGCCGCGCCCTGGACTTGCGCCCGGAGCGTGCTGGACGCCAGGGAGAGGTTGAAGCCGCCTTGTCCGAGGTAGAGAGCGCTGCCTGCCGGGCCGGTGGCGATGAGGACGCTGCCGCCGATGGTCGTCCCCGTCGACTGGGTGACATAAACGGCGGTGGAGCCTTGAACGTAGCAGTTCGAGATCGCGACCGACGAACCGTAGATGAAGAGGGCCGGGCCCGCGACGCTGGTGATCGTGCTGGCGGAGATCGCGTGCCGGCTTCCGCCGCCGCTTGCCGCCGCTCCTATCGCCAGCGCGGGGCCTGATTGCGTATTGGCGATGGAGTCGTTTTCGAAGACGTTCTGGTTGTTGCCGCCGCCGTTTATGTAGATGGTCGGGGAGACGCTGCCGTTTCCGCTGAATCGGCTGTTTTTGAACGCGGCGGAGTTCGTGTTCTGCAGCTGCAGCGCGGGCATGAGGGCCGTGTGCGAGAGGACCGATCCCGTGATCGAGGTATTGTGGGCGGAAGTGAGCGCGACGGCATTCGCGCCGAAATAGCCGGAGGTGATGGTGCTGTTGGAGACGGTATTCCATTGGTCGTTGATGGACACGGCGGCGCCGCCGGCATTCTCGATGTAGAGGTCGGCAAGGCTGTTGTAGCGCGAGGAAGAGAGCGTGAACGCGTCGCGGGGGTATGAATTCGCCGTGACGGTGCTCCGGCTGACGAGGTTGCGTTCCGAGTCGTAGAAATACGCGCCCGAGGATATCCGGCACCAGGCGACCGTGCTGTAGTCCACGGCGGAGAAATATAGCGCGTGGAAGGACGCGCTGTTGGCGGCCATCGTGCTCCAGGAGACGTCGGCATTGCGGCCCACGGCCCATAGGCCGTGCGCGTTCATCACCGTGATGCTGGAATAGGAGAGCGCGCTCCAGCTCGATATCCGGATGCCCGCGGAGTAAAGGTTTCCTCCCGGGTCCACGACGTTCATGCTGGAAAGCGCCACGTAGGCCGAGGACGCGAACACGCCGTAGGGCACGGAGTTCGTGGAGATCACGGCGACATTGAGCACCGTGACGCTGTCGTTCTGGATGTAGAACGCCGCGGTGGAAAGCGCGGGCGGGTTGACCACCGGTCCGGAGCTCACGAAGCTGGGGTCCGCCATCACCATGAGCTTGTTATTGCTGTTCGAGAAGCCTCGCAGCTGGACCTGCTCGGAGTAGGTTTGCGCGTCGCGGATGACCACGCAGGCATTGCCGGCGCTCAGGTCGGGCGAAAGGGCCGCGATGGCCGAGGCGATGGAGGTTTTCCCGCCGCAGCCTCCTTTATAGACGTTCTGCGTCTGCGCGCAGCTGGGGGGATCGTTCCAGTTCGGGCACATGCCCTTGGAGGCCTGGCTCGTCCGGCCGTAGGAGCCCTGGTTGGCCAAAAGGTCTACGGCATAGTCCGGCTCCCGGCCGAGGCCCAAATCGACGGTCACGTCTTCGGCGGAATCGGCCGCGTCGATGGTCGCGGAATTGACCGGGTCGGCCGGCTGGTCGAAAGCGCCGGTCGCGGGATTGTAGCGGCCGTTGACCGCGAGGCTCATCGGGTGGAAGTCCTCGACGCCCGCGCCGGGGTTGAACCAGCGCGGGTGCTGGGCGATGGAGTCGGCGTCGGAGCCCGGGCAGCCGGTTCCGGTCCAGCCCGCGCCCAACCGGCAGGAGATGCTTCCCCAGATGCCGGCGTTGGCGCTGTTGGAGCTGAAGAAGTCGTTGTAGTTGGAGGCAAAGCCGGTCTGGCTGGTTCCATCCAGCCTGACCGTGGCCGAGGAACCTGAGACCGTCACGGTCACGGAACTGGAGAAGATGTTGCTCTTGACCACGTTCACGGTGGAGCCGTTGACCATCCACAGCAAGTAGGCGTTGGTCAGCCCCGTGCCCGTGCTGTGCAGGTCGTTGAACTTGAACTGCATGTGGTCCGAGCCCGTGAGATAGGCGGCGATGAAGGAGCCGCCCGTGAGCAGGCCGGGGTTGGAGACGCGGTTGTGATCGAAGTTCACCTGTCCTGCGCTCTTGGCGTAGAGGCCGTAAGCCGTGTACGCGGCGGTCAGGCTGCCGCCGGTGCGCAGGACGAGCGCGTTGTTCTGGATCGTGGCGCCGGTGCGCAGGCCGTCGAAGTAGAGGCCATAGGTGTCGCGGGCGTTGGAGGTGCTCACGATCACGGTATTGGAGGTGATCCAGAGTTGGGCGCCCGCGGCCTGGGTCGCGGCGAACACGCCGTAGCGCGCCCCGGAGAGGGTATTCGTCGAGAGGACGAAGATGCCGCTGTTGTTCTCGTCCAGGTAGAGCGCCGCGCCCGCGGGCGGAGCGGTCAAGGTCGAGCTCGACAGAGTCAGGCCGGCCGATCCAGCGCTGACGTGCAGGGCGCTGCCGATGCCGTTGACGGCGGCCAGCACGCTGTTGCCGATCACAGTCCCGGTCGATCCGAACACATAGGCCGCCGTCGAGCCCTGGATATAGGAGTCCAGGATCGTGTTGAAGGCGGATTCTTTGACGTAGAGGGCGTATCCTGACGAGATGCTGCCGGTCATCGTGCTGAGGCTGAGGGTGTTGTAGTTGGAGTTGGCTTGCAGATACGCGGCGGAGCCCGCCGGGTTGGAGATGACGCTTCGGGTGATCGTGTTGGAAGAGGATCCGCTCATGTAGAGCGCGTAATTGCCCGAGATGCTCGCCACCGTGCTGAGGCTGAGGGTGTTGTGATTTGAATTGGAGGCCAGGTACGCCCCGATGCCCGAGGGGTTGGAGATATAGTTTTGGGTGATCTTGTTGGAGGAGGCGTTGTTCAGGTAGAGGGCGAAATTGCTCGAGTTGCCCGTCACCGTGCTGAGACTGAGGGTGTTGCAGTTGGCGCCGGCCTGCAGATACATGCCGGAGCCCGCCGAATTGGAGATGAAGCTTTGCGTGATCGTGTTGGAGGAGCTTCCGCCGATGTAGAGGGCGAAGGGGCCGTCGGCATTGCTCGACAACGCGCTGAGGATGATGTTGTTGTAGTTGGCGCCGCTGTCCAGGTACGCGCCGTAGCCCGCGGGGTTGGAGAGGACGCTTCGGGCGATCGTATTGAAGGAAGCGCCGCTGATGTAGATGGCGGGTTGGTTCGCCGCGCTGCTCGACATGGTGCTGAGGCTGATGTCGTTGTAGCGGGCGTTGGCATCCACTTGCGCGGCATAGCCCACTAGGTTGCTCGCCCGGACCGACGTGAACGTGTTCGTTGACGCTCCGTTGACATAGAGCGCATAGGCCGACGCGCTCTTGACCTGGAAGGTGCTGGAACTGACCGCGGCATTCCTCGCCGTGGAGTCCAGCCACAGGCCGTGCGCGTTCCATACCGTCACCGAGCTATAGCTTACTGCGGCCGAGGAACTGATCCGCATGCCCGCGGTGTAGATGCCCATATTGCCGCTGGTGCTCACGCTCACGCTGCTGATCGTGACATAGGACGAGGACGCCCATACGCCGTAGGGCACGCTGTTGGTCGTGACCACGAGGACGTGCTCGATGGACACGCTGGAATTGGCGATCACGAACGCCGCGGTGGAGAGGCTCGGCGGATTCACGGCAGGCGCGGAGCTGATGAAGCTCGGGTCCGCCATGACGCGCAGGGTGTCGGTGGCATAGACGAAGGAGTAGCCTTGCAGGCGGACCTGCTCGCTGTAGGTCTGGGTGTCGCGCAGGACCACGCAGAAGGTCGTGTTGAGCGAGGGGGGCAGGGCCGCGACCGCGGCGTTGAGCGTGCCGTAGTACTTGGGCCCGCCGGCTTTGCGGACATTGAGCGCGCTGCCGCAGCCGGCGGGCGTCAGGGGCAGGACGTCGGTGTCCACGAAGACCGGGAAGCTCGCCGTCGAGACGTTGCCCGCGTAGTCCGAGACCAGGAAGCTCACTCGGCTGGTGGCCGCGCCCAGGCCCGTGGAGTTCACGACCGAGATGTTGTCGGCCTGCAGGGTGCGCACGGTTTTGTCCGTGTTGGATGCCAGGGCCAGGGTCACGTTCTGCGTGGAGACGAAGGCCCAGGTCCCTCCGCTGTCCGAGGAATAGGCCACGGCATAGGCATGCGAGCGGTCATGCGCTCCCAGCTGGTCGTTCTGGTAGTCCGCCAGGATGTCATAGGAAGAGCGCGCCACGCCGTAGATGCGGACCTCGTCCATGGCCCCGGTGAAATAGTCCGAGGGAGAGCGGCCGATCATCAGCGGCTGGATCGAGGCATCGGCCGCGGCGGAAGCCGGCGCGCCGATCAGCAATCCATCCTTATAGAAGCGGGCCTGGCCGCCGCTCTGCACCACGGCCACGTGGTGCCAGCGTCCGTCATTGATGCCGGTGTTGGAGGCCGAGCGCCAGGTCCCGGCCGTGTTCAGGGAGAGGTCGCCCACGGAGGGGATGTTCAGCGCCCAGCAGAAGCCGGTATTGAACGTATTCCAGTTCGACATCAGGGGCTGCGTGCCCGCGCCCATGTTGTTCTTCACCCAGGCTTCCAGGGTGAAGTCGTCGCGCAGGTCGAAGTCCGCGCGGTAAGCGAGGTTCGCGTACTGGTTCGTTCCGTTGAGGTCGAGGGCCAGGCCGTCGCGGCCCGAGACGCGCGAGGGCGCGCCCAAAAGCGACAAGTGCGCGGCCGAGGTCGAGGCATCCGCGGCCCAGGCCCCGGAGGATTCGTCGAAATGCCACTGCGCGAGCAGTCCGGTGGGCAAGCCGGTGGAGGCCATGAGCCCGGCCAGGGGGTCCTTGACGTCGATGCGCACGCTGATGACCGGAGAGGTGAGATAGACCGCGTTGGGCAGGCTCTGCCAGGGACCCGTGACTCCGTCGGTGGAGACCTGCGGCAGGGAGAAGGCGGGCGAGTCCAGGTCGACTACGAAGGAGCGCGGGTCGGACCAGTTCGTGGGACTCACGGCCCCGGCCGAGCGCACGCGCCACCAGTAGGTGGCTCCGCCCAAGAGCGTATGGGTGGAGGCCAGATAGGAGGCGGCCGTGAATGAGTCCACCAGCACCGAGGCGAAGCCGGCATCCGCGGCGATCTGGATCGAGGAAGGAATCTGCGCGGCCGCGTTCCAGACGAAGACGGGCGTGGGCGTGCTGAGGTACGCGCCGCTTATCGGCGCCGTGGGCACGGGCGGGAGCGCGCTGTCCACGTAGACCGTGAAGCTCGCCGTAGCGACGTTGCCCGCGTAGTCCGAGACCGCGAAGAAGACGCGGTTGGTGGCCGCTCCTGATCCGGTCGAGCCCACCAGGGACAGCCCGTCGACCTGGAGCGTGTACGCGGTCTTATCCGTGTTCGCCGCGCCCGCGAGCGTCATGCTCTGGGTGGAGACGAAGTTCCAGTTTCCGCCCGAGTCCGTGGAATAGGCCACGGAGTATGCGCGGGAGCGGTTGTGCGCCGCGAGCTGATCCTCTTGATAGTCGGCGAGCACCTGCACCGCGGAGCGGGCGACGTTGAAGAGCCGGATTTCATCGAGCGCGCCCGCGAGCGTGCTTCCGCTGTTCTCCGCGCCGAACTGCAGGGGGACGGCGTTGTCCACGGAGGTCACGGCGCTCGCATCGGCATCCTTGTCCAAGACTCCGTCCGCGTAGAGGCGCAGACGCGAGGGCGTCCTCACCAAGGACACGTGGTGCCAGGTCCCGTCGTTGATCACGGCGTCGCTGTTGAGCGTGACGCTGTGGGCCGCGGCGTCGCTCACATAAGCGCGCAAGCGGCCGGTATTGGTGGCCATGACTTCATAGCCGGGGTTGCCCGCGCCCGCGGTCTTGGCGACCAGGGCGAGCGTAAGGCTGGAGTTCACGGTCTTCATCCAGAAGGAGACGGTGAAGGGTCCGGTCCCGAAGTCGTGCTGGGCCTTGTCGCCGACATCCGCGTACTGGCCCGAGCCGTTGAGGTTCAAGGCGGTCCCTCTGCGGCCCGCGGCGCGGCCGGGCGCGCCGATGAGCGAACCATAGGCCGCGTAGGTCGAGGCATCCACGACGGCGGCGCCGGAGGATTCGTCCAAATGCCACTGTCCCACCAGGCCCGCGGGCAGGCCCGTGGAGGCCATGAGGCCCGCGAGCGTGTCCTGCACGTCGATGCGCACGCTGACCACGCCGGAGGACATGTAGGCCGCGCTCTGCAGGCTCGACCACGGGCCCGTGGGCGTGGTGCTGACCAAGGCGTTGCTCAGCGCGGGGGAGTCCGCGTCCACCACGAAGCTGCGCACGGCCGCCCAGTCCGCGCCTCCGGCCGCGCGCACCCGCCAATAGTACGTGGCGTCGCCCGAGAGCGCCACGGTGGAGACGTAGAACGTGTTGGCCGTAGTCGAGTCCGCCATGACCTGCGTGAACGCCGCGTCCGCGGAGAGCTGGACCTGATGGTTGACGGCCGAATTAGTGGACCAGGCCAGGACCGGCGCATTCGTGCTGATGTAGGCGCCGTGGGCGGGCCCGGAGAGCAGCGGCACGGACGTGGTGTCGATGTAGATCGTATAGGCCGCGGTGGTGACGTTGCCCGCGTAGTCGGAGACCAGCACGCTCACCCGGCTGGTGGCCGCGCGGGGTCCCGTGGACATGGCCAGCTGGATGCCGTCGGCCTGGAGCAGGCGCACGCTCTTGTCCGCGTTGCTGGAGCCGCCCAGCGAGAGCGTGGCCGTGGAGGCGTAGCTCCAGGTCATGCCCGCGGTCGTGGAGTAGAGCACGGCATAGGCCTTGCCGCGGTTTTGCGCCCCAAGCTGATCGCTCTGGTATTCCTGGGCGATCTGCGCCGAAGATCGGGCGATGCCGTAGACGCGGACCTCATCGAGCTTTCCGTTGAAGAAGTTCGCTTCAGCGGCGCCGAGCGTGAGCGGCGCGTTCGGATTGGGCACTGCGGCCGCATTGCCGTCCTGCGCCGCCCACTGCCCGTTGATGAAGAGATTGTAGGCATTGCCGCTGCGGGTGAGCGCGAGGTGATACCATTGCCCGATCACGGGGGTCCAGGGATAGTTGACGATCTGATAGGCCGCGCCGTTGTAGATCGAGAAGTTCAGGTCGTTGGTCGCGCCTCTGCGGCGGAAGAGCCACTTGTTGAATGCTCCGCCGCCCTCGTCGCATCCGATGAAGGCCTGGTCATTGCCTCCAAGCGCGCTGAAATTGACCCAGAGGGAGATCGTGAACGGATTGGAGCCGAAGGTCCAGGCCGGATCATCCGGGACCGTGACATATTGCGCGCCGTTGAAAGCCAAGGCTCCGCCGCGCTTGCCGGCCGTCCATGCCATGGTGCTCATGACGGCGCCGTGGTGGGACTGCGTGGAAGCGTCGAGGGCGACGGTCCCGGAGGTCTCGTCCAAGTGCCACTGCGCGAGCAAGCCCGCGGGGATTCCCGTGGAAGCCATGAGCCCGGCCAAGGGGTCCTGCACGTTCATGCGGATGGACACGACCGTGGAACTCAGTTCCAGGGCGTTGGGCAGGGCCTGCCAGGGGCCCGTGACGGGATCGGTAGTGACCTCCGCCGCCCATACGGAGGGGGAGGCGATGTCGACTACGAAGCTCTGGGTCAGGGACCAGACGGCGCCGCTGCCGCTGAGCCCGCGCACCCTCCAATAATAGGTGGTCCCATGCGCCAGGGTTTGCGTGGAGGTATAGGCCGCGTTATTGGTGGAAGAGTCCGCGATGACCTGGACGAAGGAGGAATCCAGGGACAGCTGGATGTTCGCCGGAGAGGCGGCCGCGGTGGACCAGGCCATGACCGGCATGGTCGTGCTCACGTACGCGCCGTTCTCCGGGGAGTGCGGCAGAGGCGCGGGCACCGTGTCTATCAGCACGGCGAAGACCGCGGTGGAGACGTTGCCCGCGTAATCCGAGACCGCGACTGCGATGCGGTCGGTCCCCGCGCCGATGCCCGTGGAAGTGACCAGCCCGGCGACGTCGGCCTGCAGGGTGCGCACGGCCTTGTCCGTGTTGTAGGCGGTCGGCAGGGTCACGTTCTGCGTGGAGACCTGGGTCCACGTGAGGCCCGCGTTGGTGGAGTAGGACACCGCGTAGGCTTTGGAGCGCAGATGCGCGGCCAGCTGGTCGGACTGGAAGTCCGCCTGGACCTGGATCGAGGAGCGGGCCGCATTGTAGACGCGGACCTCGTCGAGTTTCCCGCTGAAGAAGTTCGCTTCAGCCGCGCCGAGGGTGAGCGGAGCGTTCGGGTCCGGGATGACGGCGGCATTGCTGTCCTGGGCGGCCAAGCGGCCGTCGATGAAGAGGCTGTAGGCGCTCCCGCTGCGGGTAAGCGCGAGGTGATACCATTGCCCGATCACGGGGGTCCAGGGATAGTTGACGATCTGGTAAAGCGAGCCGTTGTAGACGCAGAAATTGAGGTCGTTGGTCGCGCCTCTGCGGCGGAAGAGCCACTTGTTGAGCGATCCGCCGCCCTCGTCGGATCCGATGAAGGCCTGGTCATTGCCTCCCAGGGAGCTGAAATTGACCCAGAGGGAGATCGTGAATGGATTGGAGCCGAAGGCCCAGTCCGGATTGTCGGGCGCCGTGACGTATTGCGCGCCGTTGAAATTCAACGCGCCGCCGCGCTTGCCTGCCGTCCAGGTCATGGTGCTCATGACGAAGCCGTGGCGGGCCTGCGTGGAGGCGTCGAGAGCGACCGTGCCCGAGCCTTCATCCAGGTGCCACTGGGCGACCAAGCCCGCGGGCAGGCCCGTGGAAGCCATGAGGCCCGAGAGGGTGTCCTGGACGTTCAGGAGCAGCCTGACCGAGGTGGAACTCATGTAGAGGGCTCCGGGCGCGGACCAGGGGCCGGTGATCGCATTCGTGGAGATGAGCGGAGCGGAGAAGGTCGGGGAGGCCAGGTCCACCACGAAGCTGCGGCCCGCGGACCAATTAGCGGGGTTGAAGCCGCTGCCGTCGCGCAAGCGCCACCAGTAGGTGGCGCCGCCGGCCAAGGTCGAGGTCGAGGGATAGAAGGCATTGGCCGTGGCGGAGCTCATGACGATCTGCGTGAAGCCTCCGTCCAAGGCCACCTGCACGACCGTGCTGGAGGAAGGAGGCATGTTCCAGAGGAAGAGCGGCGTCGAGGTGCTCACGTACGCGCCGTTCTCCGGGGCCAGGGCCAGCGGCGGCGTGGAGGTGTCCACGTACACGGTGAAGACCGCGGTGGAGACGTTGCCCGCATAGTCTGAGGCGATGACCGCGATCCTGTCGGTCCCCGCGCCCGCGCCCGTGGAATTGACCAGGCTGATGCCGTCGGCCTGCAGGGTGTGCTGAGTCTTGTCCGTGTTGTAGGTTCCCGCGAGAGTCACGCTCTGCGTGGATACCTGCGTCCAGGTTCCGCCCGCGTTGGTGGAATAGAGCACGTGGTAGGCCGCGGAGCGCAGATGCGCGGCCAACTGGTCGGACTCGTAGTCCGCCAGGATCTGCGCCGAGGACCGGGCGATATTGTAGACGCGGACCTCGTCGAGTTTCCCGCTGAAGAAGTTCGCTTCTGCCGCGCCGAGGGTGAGAGGAGCGTTCGGGTCCGGGATGACGGCGGCATTGCTGTCCTGGGCGGCCAAGCGGCCGTCGATGAAGAGGCTGTAGGCGCTCCCGCTGCGGGTAAGCGCGAGGTGATACCATTGCCCGATCACGGGGGTCCAGGGATAGTTGACGATCTGGTAAAGCGAGCCGTTGTAGACGCAGAAATTGAGGTCGTTGGTCGCGCCTCTGCGGCGGAAGAGCCACTTGTTGAGCGATCCGCCGCCCTCGTCGGATCCGATGAAGGCCTGGTCATTGCCTCCCAGGGAGCTGAAATTGACCCAGAGGGAGATCGTGAATGGATTGGAGCCGAAGGCCCAGTCCGGATTGTCGGGCGCCGTGACGTATTGCGCGCCGTTGAAATTCAACGCGCCGCCGCGCTTGCCTGCCGTCCAGGTCATGGTGCTCATGACGAAGCCGTGGCGGGCCTGCGTGGAGGCGTCGAGAGCGACCGTGCCCGAGCCTTCATCCAGATGCCATTGGCCGACCAAGCCCGCGGGCAGGCCCGTGGAGGCCATGAGGCCCGCGAGCGTGTCCTGCACGCTGATGCGCAGGCTGACCACGGTGGAGGAAACATAGGCTGAGCTGGGCAGGCTGGTCCAAGGCCCCGCGACCGGCGACGTGGAGACCAGCGCCGCGGACAGGGTGGGGGAAGCCAGATCGACTACGAACGAGCGCGGAGCGGACCAGCTGTTGGCACTCAGGACCTGGCGCACGCGCCACCAGTAGGTGGTCCCGCTCACGAGCGTATTCGTGGAGATGTAATACCTGTTGAACGTGGAAGAGGCGGCGATCACCTGGCTGAAGCCCGAGTCAAGCGCAAGCTGGAGCACCCCGGCCGCGCCGGCGGCGAGGTCCCAGGTGAGCGTGGGCGT
The DNA here is from genome assembly GCA_041661185.1 of Elusimicrobiota bacterium. GTDB lineage: Bacteria > Elusimicrobiota > Elusimicrobia > UBA1565 > UBA1565 > JBAZUV01. The sequence continues at coordinate 80,822 of JBAZUV010000017.1, read as the reverse complement.
GGAGACGGAGACGTAATCCCCGCTCAAGGGACTCGACAGCGTCGGAGCCGCGAGCGTGTCCACGAACACGGTGAAGACCGCGGTGGAGACGTTGCCCGCGTAGTCCGAGGCGATGAGGGCCACTTGGTTGGTCTGCGCGGCCGGGCCCGTGGTGCAGACCAGCGAGATCCCGTCGGCCTGCAGGGTGCGCAGGGTCTTGTCCGTGTTATAGGCGCCCGCGAGGGTCACGCTCTGCGTGGAGACCTGGGCCCAGGTGGCGCCCGCGTTGGTGGAATAGAGCACCTGGTAGGCCGCGGAGCGCAGATGAGCGGCCAACTGGTCGGACTCATAGTCCGCCAGGATCTGCGCGGTGGAGCGGGCCACATTGAAGAAGCGGACTTCGTCGATCTTTCCGTTGAAGGCGAAGGAGGGCTCCGCGTAGCCGATGGTCAGCGGCGCGGCAGGATCCGGTATCGCGCTCGCGCTGCTGTCCTGCGCCGCCGGGTGTCCGTCGATGAAGAGGCCGTAGGCGCTCCCATTGCGGGTGACCGCAAGGTGATGCCACTGCCCGATCACGGGAGTCCAGGGATAATTGAAGAGGGCATGGCTGGACCCATCGTAGAAGAAGAAAATGAGGCTGCCGGTGTTGGAATGATAGAAGAACCACTTGGGGAAGCTCCCGCCGCCCTCGTCGTGTCCCAGGAGCGCCGACATGCTTCCGACGGAGCTGAAATTGGCCCACAGGGAGAGGGTGAAGGGGTTGGAACCGAGGGTCCAGGCCGCGTCGTCCGGGATCGAGACGGATTGCGCGCCGTTGAAATTCAACGCGCCGCCGCGCTTGCCTGCCGTCCAGGTCATGGTGCTCATGACGAAACCGTGGCGGGCCTGCGTGGAGGCGTCCAGCGCGACCGTGCCGGAGCTCTCATCGAAGTGCCACTGGCTCACGAGTCCGGCGGGCAGGCCCGTGGAGGCCATGAGGCCTGAGAGCGTATCCTGGACCTGCATGCGAACGCTGACGATGTTCGAGCTCATGTAGATGCCGCTGGGCAGACCGGTCCACGGTTCGACCGCCGGGGCCGTGGAGATCTCCGCGATGCTCATGACCGCGGGCCGGGTGTCCACCACGAAGCTGTAAGACTCGGACCAGCGTCCGGCGTTTTGGGTGCGGCGCGTGCGCCAGTAATAGGTCGTGCCGCTGGAAAGGGTATTGGTCGAGGCGTAGAAGAGGGCCGCGGTGGTGGAATCCGCGATGACCTGCGTAAATCCGCCGTCCAAGGCCAGCTGGACGACGGTATTGCCGAGCGAATGCGCGGACCAGAGCATCACCGGAGTCGTAGTGGAGACATAGGCGCCGTTGGCCGGGGCCACGGGGTAGGACATGGGCATGGTATCCACGAGCACCGCGAAGGGGCCTGCGCGGCGGATATTGCCGGAAAGGTCGGCCGCGTGGAAGAGGATCTGATTGGTGGCGCCGCAGGGCCGCACCCCGTTGCAGAGCACGGCATTGGTCGAGGAGGTGAGGTTCAAGCCCCTGGCCGTGAGCGTTTCCTCGGCGATGGAACCGCTGACTCCGCTGATAGCGGCGCTGGAAACAGGGGAGAGGGCCAGTATGCTGCCGTCTCCCGTGGCGCTGCCCTGGCCCGCGTAGAGGCGGCCGTTGAAGGAGATCAGGGTATTGATGCGCGCCTTGGCTCCGTCGAAGGCCGTGCTCCAGGATCCGGTATCGAGCACGAGGATGTCTGCGTCTCCCGGGGAATTTCCCTGGCCCGCGTAGAGGCGGCCTGCGTGCCGGGCGAGCCCGTAGATCGCGGGCCGGGCGCCGTCCATGTCCGTGCTCCAGGTGGTCCCGTCGTAGGATAGGATGTTGCCGTTGCCGGGGTTGATGCCTTGGGACGCATAGAGCTTGCCGTTGTAGACGGCCAGGGATTGGACCGTCTCGAACCCGGTCCCGGGATAGGATTCCGACCAGCCCGAGTTATCATAGACCAGGACCTTCCCGTCGCCGGTGCCGTTGCCCTGTCCCGCGAAGAGGCGGCCGTTGTAGGAGGCCAGGGAGTAGATGCCTTCCTGGGAGCCGTCGTAGCTCATGCTCCAGTCGCCTTGATCGCAGTCCTGAATAGTGCCGGTGTCCGCGGGGTCGCAGACCAGCACGTCGCCGCTTCCCGCCACGTTGAGGCCCGTGCCTGCGTAGAGGCGGTTGTTGTGCACGGCCAGGGAGAGAATCGTATCGTAGACCGTGTTATAGGCGAGGGACCAGTCGCCGCTTTCGCAGATATCCGCGGCTCCGCCGGTTTCGGGCTTGCACACGTATACGTCGCCGTCTCCGCCGCTGCTGCCGGCTCCGGCGTAGAGGCGGCCGTTGAAGGAGGCCAAGGACCAGACGGCTTCAAGCCCGGGGCCGACGCCGTCATAGCTCAGGCTCCAGTCGCCTGCGTCGCAGTAGGCCGGGTCTCCCGCGGCCGCGGGATTGCAGACGCGCACGTCGCCGTTGCCCGTGGCCGTGCCGAAGCCCGCGTAGAGCTTGCCGTTGAATACCGCGAAGGAGAGGACCTGTTCATAGATGCCTCCGGCGGCATCGCTCAGGGTCTGGAAGTCCCTCTGCCAGGTGCGGCCCGCATCGCTCGAGTACATGACTCCAAAGCCCGCTCCGGGCGCCGTGGATATGGGCCAGGCCCCGGTGCTGACCGTGAGTCCGGAGAGGATATCGCTCAGGCGCAGATGCGCGGTCACGCCCGAGGCCAAGTCGATGTACTGGGATTCTCCCAGGGTCCCGCCCGTGGAGCTGACGCTGTCGAATCCGTAGGCCGAGGGCGAGTCCAGGTCCAGGACAAAGGAAGAAACCTGGGACCAGGGGCTGTAGGTGTTGCGCAGGCTCTTGGACTTCACGCGCCAATAATAGGTGGCGCCCGCGGCGAGCGTGAAGGTTGAAATATAGGCGCCGTCGTCCTTGCCCACCATGGTGCTGACGATCACCACGGGCGTGGAGATGGAGATCACCATGTTCGCCAAGCCGAAGGCCGCGTCATTGCTGGAGACCTGCAGGATGTAGGAGGCGCCCGGGCCCAGGCCGGCCACGAGCGAGGTGCTGGGCCCGACCCAGTAGTAGTTGGGCTGGACATTGACGTAGGACATGGCCGCGGGATAGGCCGCGGTGGAGATCGACGCGGGCGTTATCGTGTCCGTGTTGACGGAGTAGGGGCCCAGGATCACCGGCCGGCCCGCGTAATCCATGGCATTGAATATGACCTGGTTGGTGGCGCCGCAGGGGCCGACCCCGTTGCAGGAGAGCACATTGGTGGAGGTGACCACATTGAGCCCGCGGGAGACCAGGGTCAGTGTGGAGGGCGCGGTGTCCGTGCCGGTCATGGAGGATGACAGGATGGGGGAGAAGGAGAGGATGTCTCCGTTGCCGGCGGCGTTGCCGAAGCCCATCCAGAGCTTATTGTCGAAAGACCAGAGCGCGCGAAGCTCTTCATGGGTGGAGTCGTCATAGGCCAGGCGCCAGCTCTTGCCGTCGAAGGAATAGAGGTCCGCGTCGCCGGTGTTGTTTCCCTGGCCCGCAAAGAGCAGTCCGTTGTAGACGTGGAGGTCGAGGATGTCCTCCTGGGCGCCGGTGAAGCTCGTGGACCACGAGTTTCCGTCATAGACGAACACGTTTCCTAAGCCCGTGGTTCCTCGCTGGCTTGCGTAAAGCTTGTCGTTGTACACGGCCATCGAGTAGATTATCGTAGATGAGCCGTCGTAACTGCGCGTCCAGGCGCTGCCGTCGAATACATAGACGTCTCCTTCCCCGGCGTTCCCCCACTGTCCGGCGAAGAGCCGGCCGTTGTAGACCGTCAAGCCGCTGAAGGCGGAGTCCGCGGCGGTCGCGTCGAAGCTCATGTTCCAATCGCCGGCATCGCAGCGCATGGGGTCGCCGGTGAGCGCGGGATCGCAGACCCTGATGTTGCCGTCTCCTCCAACGCCTTCCTCTCCGGCGTAGAGCTTGCCGTTGTAGGCCGTCAGGGACATGATCCCGTATGTCGTCCCGTCAAAGCTCATGCTCCAATCCCCGGACTCGCAGAGCAGCGGATCCCCGGTCGTGGCGGGCTCGCAGACATAAATGTCCCCATTGTACTGGCCGGTGCCTTGGCCGGCGTAGAGCCTGCCGTTGAAGACTCCGAGAGCCCAGTATCCGGCGAATCCTGCGCCGTTGTTGAAGCTGGTGACCCAGGAGGAGCCGTCGTACCGCATGACCGCTCCGGAGTTTGCCGACCCCCATTTCGTGGCATAGAGGCTGCCGTTGAAATTCGCGAAGCCCAGGATATAGGCGCCGCTCGCATCGCCGTTGTAGCTCATGACCGGAGCCGTGCTGAGCATGTTCCATGTGAACCCGGCGTTGGTGGTATAGCTCACCATGTAGCCGCCGGGCGCGTAGGGGATGTTGCCGGGCGTTCCCCGGGTGCTTACCAGCATGCCGGCCAGGGTGTCGCGGACGCTTAACTGCACCGTGACCCCGGAGACCAAGTCATTGTAGTCCGCTTCGGTCAAGAGTTGGGAGGTCGAGGAGCGGTAGCCGTAGTTGCCCGCGGTGGGCGAGGCCGCGTCGATGACGAAGGTGACGGGCTCGGACCATGCGCCGAAGAGGCCGTTGGTGGAGTATGCGCGCACGCGCCAGAAATAGGTGGCGCCCGCGGCCAGGCTGAAGGTGGAGATGTAGGTCGCATCGTCATGGGCCACGCTCATGGACTGGTTGAATGCAGGCGTGGAGATGCTCATGACGATGCTGCCGGGATTGAAGTCGTAGTCGTTGCTGGAGACTTGCAGGTAATATTTGCCGTTGGGCCCCATGGCCGCGATGGTCAGCGGCGGCGGGCCGTACCAGGCGTAATTGGGCTGGTAAGTGATGTACGTCCCGTTCATCGGATAGGTCGGAGTGGCCGTCATCAGATAGGTGAGCGTGTCCACGTAGACGGTGTAGACCGCCGTGGACACATTGCCCGCATAGTCCGCGACCGAGAGGGACACCAGATTCGTGGCTGCCAAAGGCGCGGTGGTGCAGATGAGATTGATGTTGTCGGCCCGCAGGGTCTCGGAGGACTTGCTCGCATTCGTGCCGGTCAGGCTCGTGTTGGCTCCCGAGACCTGGGTCCAGGTGGTTCCGCCGTTGGTGGAGTAGCGCACCTCGTAGGCTTTGCCGCGGCTGTGCGCCGCGAGCTGGTCACTCTCGTAGTCGGCCAGGATCTGCGCGGAAGAGCGGGCCACGGTGAAGATGCGCAGTTCATCGACGGCTCCCCAGTCCTGCGTGCAGCCGGAATGGTTCCCGATGGTGCCGATGGGGTTGGTCACCACGGTCGCGCACGTGCCCACGGCCGTCCCGTCGGCATAGAAGCGGGTGACGCCGTCTTTGGCCACGGCCGCGATATGGTGCCAGCCGGTGGAGAGTGAGTCCACATCGAAACTGCTGGTGAACCAGCCGTTGTTGTAGGAGCCGAGGTAGCCGTTCGAATCCACGAGGACATGGTGATAGGTTCCGCCGGTCTGCTGGACCAAGGTGCGGGTAAGGCCGGCCGGCGTGGCGAGCGGGAACCGGCTCCAGGTCTCGACGGTCCATTCGCCGCCCATGCTGATAGGCGGGATGGACATCATGGAACAGGAGTGGTAGAAGTCCGCGCCCCTGCCTCTTCGGCCCGTGGTCCAGTCCACCAGGCTCAGGCTCCCGTGGGCATTGGTCCCGGATGCGTCCAACGCCACCGTGCCCGAGGATTCGTCGAAATGCCATTGTCCCACGAGTCCCGCGGGCACGCCCGTGGAGACCATGAGGCCCGCGGTCAAGTCCTGGATGCCGGCCTGCAGGTAGACCACGTTCGAGGAGAGGTAGACCGTGGTCGGCAGGCTCGTCCAGCCTCCGGTCGAGTAGCTTGAGACCCGCGCCTCGAAGATGGAGGGAGAGGACGCGTCGATCACGAAGGTCCTGGTCGGGCTCCAGTTGGGGGGGGAGTTCGTGTTGTTGTTCTTGACCCTCCAATAATAGGTGGTGTCGGGCGTGAGCGGCACCAGGGATGTCGTGTAGTTGTTGCTGGTGATGGAGTCCACGGTCGCGGAGAAATCCCATTGCGACGATATCTGCGCATACGCCGGGTTGGCCGCGCTCCAAAGCAGGGTCGGAGCGATGGTGGAGACATAGGCGCCGTTGTCCGGCATGAGCATGGTCGGGGCCGAGTCCACCCAGATCACGAAGCTTGCGGTGGACACGTTGCCCGCGTAGTCCGCGAAGGACATGGCCACGATGTCGGTGCCGGCCTGGGGAGCGGTGGAATTGATGAGGCTGATGCCGTCGGCCTGCAGGGTCTGGGGCGACTTATCCGTGTTGCTGCCGGAGAGGGTCACGTTCTGCGTGGAGACCGCGGTCCAGGTGGTCCCGCCGTTGGTGGAGTAGCGGACCTGGTAGGCCGCGGAGCGGTTGTGGGCCGCGAGCTGGTCGGACTGGAACTCGGCGGCTACTTGAGCGGAAGTGAGGCGTATATTGTAGAGGCGCACCTCATCGATCATGCCGGAGAAGGGAATCGGCTGGACCGAGGCGTTCGCGCAGGCGCCGCCTCCGGCGATGGAGGTGAAGAGATATTTCGGATTCGCGTCGGGGCTGAAGGTCGTGGCCGTGGGACTCGATGCGGCGACCGCGCCGTTGATGTAGAGGTAGAGGCCCTTGATCGGGTCCCAGGTTTCCGCGACGTGCGACCATTGGCCGTTGGGCAGGCCGACGTTCGCAACGGCCGTGCTGTCGTAGGTCCCATTCCAGACCTGGGCTGCCACGCGGCCCGAGGCGTCGAACCCCATGAAGGGCGTGCACCAGCCTATCCCGGTGTCTCCCGAGGCGATGTGCGCGAATGTCCCGGAGTTGGCCGTGGGCTTGACCCACATGGAGATGGAGAAGGGCTGATTGACCGTGTTGAACCACGACGCAGGCATGCGCGCATAGGAGTTGCCGGACTGCGAGATGCAGCCGCCTCTGCGGCAGCCCGAGGTCGCCCAGGAAGTGGTGTTGATCATCAGTCCGGTAAGCCCCATGGTGGAGGCGTCCACGAGCATGGTGCCGGAAGATTCATCCATGTGCCACTGTCCGACCAGGTTCGCAGGCAAGCCGGTGGACGTCATGAGCCCGGCCAAGGGATCCTGCACCGTCATCTTCACGGAGACGATGTGGGAGGACATGTATACGGCCGGGGGCAGAGAGTACCAGACATTGTTTGCCGCGGCGGTGCTCACCTGCGGAGCGGAGAAGACGCCGGGGACCGTGTCCACCACGAAGGACCAGACCGTGGACCAGTCGTTGTTGGGATTCCCGTTGCTATTGCGCACGCGCCAGTAGTAGGTCGCGCCGGAGGCCAGGGTCGCCGGGGACGGCGCGAAGGGATTGAACGTGATCGAACTGCCCAGCGGCGTGCCGAAATCCGGAGCGTCGTCGACCTGGAGCTGGACCTTGGAATTGAAGGGCTGCCAGCGGAACACGGGCGTGTTGGTGGAGACATAATCGCCGTTGACGGGCTGGAGCTTGGCCGGCGGGCTGTCGACTAGGAGCGTATAGGGGCCGTAGTTGAGCGCGGTCCCGGCCATATCTATGAAGCTGAATACCACCTGGTTGGTCGCGTCGCAGGGCACGCCTCCTGCGCAAACTGTCGTGTTCGTGGAGATGGAAGGATTGATGCTCGCGGTGAAGGTCTCATCGGCCTTGGTCCCGTCCGTGCCCGTCATGGAGAATGTGGAAGCCGGGGTGAAGTAGAGGATATCTCCGTCCCCCACGCCGCTGCCTTGGCCTATGTACAGCTTTCCTCTATAGGGCTGGAAGGCGCCGATCCATTCCTGCGCGCCGTCGTAGACCATGGTCCAGGTGCTGCCGTCAAAAGCGTAGACGTCGCCGAGGCCGTCTCCGGCGTGGGCCGTGCATTGTCCCGCGAAGAGGCGGCCGTTGAAGGTGGGCAAGCCGTAGAAGCCCGTGCCGGAGCTGATGAACTCATCGGTCCAGGACGTGCCGTTGTAGGACGTGATCGTGGCCTTGCCGTTGATCGTGCCGTTGGAATAGCGGGCGGCATAGAGCTTTCCGTTGAAAGGCGCAAGGCTGAGGGCATAAGGCAACGCGGTCGGCATGGTATGGTAGGTCCAGGTCGTGCCGTCGAAGGAGTATACCCCGCCGTTGGTGTACCCTGCTCCTGCGAAGAGCCGGCCGTTGTAGACCGTCATCCCCCATATGTGTGCGTCCGGCCCGCGGAACATGATGGACCAGTCCGTTGTTTCGCAGACCTGGGGATTGCCGGTCAAGGCAGGGTCGCAGACCGCGATGTTTTGGTCGCCGGCGCCGACGCCGCTGCCTCCTGCGTAGAGCTTGCCGTTGTATTCCTCCATGCCGAGAATGTAGTTGCCGGAGGGATTGGCGCTCGGAGCGTCGTAGCTGACGGACCAGTCCCCTGGGTCGCAGGCGTTCGGGTCCGCGCCTCCTGCCGGGTTGCAGACCAGCACGTCGCCGTAGCCCGCGGCATCGCCCATGCCCGCGTAAAGCCGTCCATTGAACGTCTTGAAGACGCGGGCGCTGGTGTAATTGGAGTTGGAATAACTGAGGGACCAGTCTCCCGGCTCGCAGACGTCCGGGTTTCCCGTGGTCTGCGGCTTGCAGACGCTGATTTGCCCGTAGGGGTCTCCGGAATAGAGATAGCTGTTGAATTCTCCGAGTGCGTATATTAAGGACCTCCCGGCCGCGTCCGAGCTGATGCCCACGCTGCCGTCCACCCAGGACTGTCCCGCGGTGGTGGAGTACTTGAGCCAATAATTGCCCGGAGCGCGGGTCATGGAGCCGGGCACGGCCCAGGTGCTGGCCACGAGCCCGGCCAGCACGTCCTTGGCCGTGATCTGCACCGTGGCGCCCGCGAGGGTATCGTTATATTCCGTCTCGATGCGGGTGATGAGCGCGGAGTCCTTGCTTATGAAGCCGCTGCCCGTGGGCGGGGCCAAGTCCAGAACGAAGCTGGAAGAAGAGGTCCAGGGTCCCAGCACTCCTCCCATGGAGCGAGTGCGCACCCTCCAATAATAGGTGGAGCCCGAGGCGAGCGTATAGGTCGAGATATAGCTGGCATCGTCCGAGCCCACGATCGCGCTGCTGTTCCACATCGGCGTGGAGATGAAGATGACCGTGCTGCCGAAATTCGGGTCGTCCTGCGCCACCTGGAGCATATACGAAGCATTCGGTCCGCCTAAGCCCGAGACCTGCGCGGGCGTCGGCCCCAGCCAGGCGAAGTTGGGCTGGTAGTTGACATACGTCCCTGTGCGCGGATAGGTGAGCGAGAGATTGCCCATAGCCTGGGTGAGCGTGTCCACGAAGACGGCATAGGTCGCGGTCGCGACATTGCCCGCGTAGTCCGCGAAGGACACGGCCACGCGGTTTGTGTCCGCGTTCGTCGCGGTGGAGTTGATGAGCGTGATGCCGTCGGCCTGCAGGGTCTGGGCGGACTTGACGGCGTTGTTCCCGGAGAGGGTCACGCTCTGCGTGGAGACCGCGGTCCAGGTGGTCCCGCCGTTGGTGGAGTAGCGCACCTGGTAGGCCGCCGAGCGCTGGTGGGCCGCGAGTTGGTCGGACTGGTAGTCCGCGAGGATCTGCGCGGTGGAGCGAACCACATTGTAGAGCCTCACTTCATCGAGCAATCCCTGGAAGTTTTCTCCTCCAAACATGCTCTTGCCGATAAAAAGAGGCTGTCCGGCCGTGATCGCATAGGAATGTTCCGATGAGCCTGTTTGAATGCCGTTGACATAAAGCTTCATGACGGAGGGACCGAGAGTCATTGCGACATGCGTCCAGACGTTGAGGGGGGCCGTGCCGCTGGACATGGATATCCCCGGCCCTGGGACGACGAGTCCGTTGAGCGTCGGAGGATTGCCCAGGAGCCGCAGTCTCCAGCCTGCGTTCCCGTTCATCTCCATGATCTGTCCGGTAACTGCGGCTGTCGGATATACCCATGCCTCGACGGTAAAGTTGTCCGTGAAATTGAGGCTGGCATTGGCCGAGATGGTGACGCCTTGGCTGCCGTTGAAAGTGAGGGCATTGCCGAGCTTTCCCGCAGTCCAGACCATGGTGGAAGGGAATAGTATCCCGGTGTTGGAGTTCGTCGAGGCATCCAAGGCCATGGCGCCCGTGGACTCGTCGAAGTGCCACTGGCCGACCAAGCCCGCGGGCAGGACCGTGGAGACCATGAGTCCGGCCAAGGGGTCCTGCACGCTCAGGCGCACGCTGACCACGTTGTTGTCCATGTAGGTCCCCGAACTCTGCCAGGGCCCCGAACCGGGGTTGGTGGAGACGAACATACTCAGGATGGAGGGGGGAACGGTGTCCACGACAACGCTCCAGGTCGTGGACCAGTTGTTGCCGGGGTTGCCGTTGAGATTGCGCACGCGCCAGTAGTAGGTCGCGCCTGAGTTCAACGGCGTGGTGGAGACGAAGGCATAGGGGTTCCAGGTGGCGGAACTGATGAGCGGCGTCGCGAAGTCCAAGGCATCGTCGACCTGGAGCTGGACGATGGTATTGAAGGGGTCCCAGCGGAACACGGGAGTATTCGTGGAGACGTACTCGCCGTTGACCGGCTGGCGCTGGGCAGGCGGGCTGTCGACTAAGACCGCGTAAGGCCCGTAGGTCAGTGGGGTCCCGGCCATGTCCATGACCGTGAAGATCACTTGGTTGGTCGCGTCGCAGGGAGAGACTCCGTTGCAGGTCGTCGCGTTGGTGGACATGACCAGGTTCGCGGCCTGCAAGGAGAGGGTCTCCGCGGCTTTTGAGCCGTCCGAGCCGGTGATGGTCGCCGTGGCCAGGGGGGAGAAGTAGAGGAGGTCGGCGTTTCCAACCATGTACGTGCCCAGGTAGAGCCGGTTGCGGAACGTGCCCAGGCTGAAGATTCCTTGATGACTGCCTTCGTAGACATTGCTCCAGGTGCTTCCATTGAATGCAAAGAGGTCGCCGGTGCCGGCGTCCTGGCCGCCTTCTCTGCCTGCGTAGAGGCGGCCGTTGTAGACCGCGAAGCTGCGCATGCAGAGCCCCGTGGAGTGGAACACATCGGTCCAGGAAGCCCCGTCATAGCTGACGATCCCGGCGGAGGGAGATTGGTAGCCGTTGTAATGTCCCGCGTAGAGCTTCCCGTTGTAGACGCTCATGCTGATGAAATTCGTGGGCCCGGCCTCGCTGTAGACCTGGGTCCAGGTGCTGCTGTCGAAAGCGTAGATCTTCGACGGGCTTGCGCCGCCCGAGCCATAGAAGAGCCTTCCGTTGTAGACGGTGGGCGCCCAGGCATTTGCGTCCCCGGGACTGAAGCTGGTAGACCAATCGCCGGACTCGCATTTCTGCGGGTCTCCGGTGAGCGCGGGGTCGCAGACCATGATTTTCCCCTGTCCCGCTACTCCGCCCAAGGTCGCGTAGAGTTTGTTGTTGTAGTCCGCGAACTGGAAGGCATAATGGTTCGTGGTGCCTTCATAAGATGTCGTCCAGTCCCCGGATTCGCAGGTCAGGGGATTGCCGGTGGCTGCCGGGTCGCAGACGAAGATATCGCCGTCTCCTGCCAGTCCTCCGCCTTTGGCTGCGTAGAGCTTCCCATTGAACGCCTTGAGGCCCCAGACCTGGAGGTAGGTCCCGCCGTCGCTCTGCGACCAGTCTCCGGAGTCGCAGATATTCGGATCGCCCGTGGTTTCCGGAGCGCACATGTAGACTACGCCGTTGCCTGCGGTTCCTCCGTATAGGCCCGCGTAATAGCGGCCGTTCATTTCAGCGAAGCAGTAGACGGAGTTGACGGTGGTGTGCCAGGTGACGGCCGCGGAGCCCTCCTGCCAGGACAGGCCGGCCGAGGTGCTGTAGCGGACCCAGGGCCCGCCGGCGGCGTCGTTCATGGAGCCCGGCACGGCCCAGGTGCTGGCCACGAGCCCGGCCAGCACGTCCTGGGCCGTGAACTGCACCGTGGCGCCGATCATGATGTCGTTGTACTGCGCCTCGCTGCGGCTGATGAGCGCGGAGTCCTTGCTCAGGTAGTTGGTGCCCGTTGGGGAAACCAAGTCCAAGACGAAGGAGGACGAGGAGGTCCAGGGGCCCAGAACTCCTCCCATGGAGCGGGCGCGCACCCTCCAGTAATAGGTGGAGCCCGATGTGAGCGTGAAGGTGGAGATATAGGAGGCATCGTCCGCGGTCACGTTCATGTTGCTGTTCCACATGGGCGTGGATATGGAGATGACCGTGGTCCCGAAATTGGAGTCATCCTGCGCGACCTGGAGCATATAGGAAGCGTTGGTCCCGCCCAAGCCCGAGACCTGCAAGGGAGTGGGGCCGGTCCAGGCGAAATTCGGCTGGTAATTTATGTATGTCCCCGTGGGCGGATAGGTGAGCGAGAGGCTGCTCATGGACTGGGTGAGCGTGTCCACGAATATCGTGTAGGTCTCGGTCGTGACGTTGCCGGCGTAGTCCTGCAGGGAGATCTGGACCCTGTTGGTGGCGGCGTTGGTGGCCGTGGAGCAGATCAGGACGATATCGTCGACCTGAAGGGTCTGGGCGGTCTTGATCGTGTTGTTGCCGGAAAGGGTCATGGTCTCCGTCGAGAGTCCGCCGAAGATGATCCCTCCGTCCACGGAAACTCCCGCCTGGAAGGTCTTGGAGCGGTAGTGCGAGGCGAGCTGGTCGGACTGATAGTCCGAAAGGATCTGCGCCGAGGAGCGCGCGATGTTGAAGATGCGGACCCCATCGATGAGCCCGGAGAAGAGTTCCGTGCTCGCGTTGTAGCAGCCCACCGCGATGGGGGTGGAGACGTTGACGGAGGCCGCGGAAGGCGCGATCCGGGTCGCGATGATCACGCCGTCGACGTACATTCGGGCGTTTTCGCCCGCATCGCGCGTATAGGCCACGTGATGCCAGGTATTATCGGCCACCACGGGGCCTGCCGGAGAGAACCAGGCCGCGTTGTCTCGCTTGTCCATGACGACGAGCTTCCCATTGTTGATGCCCATGGCCCAGGCGTTGGTTCCGGGGGTATCCTGCTGTCCTACGATCCGATGCGTGGCGGCGCCCGCATCGGGAGTCTTGATCCAGGCTTCCAGCGTATAGTCCGTGAGATCATAGTTGATGTTGCCGCTGCTTGCGGCATAATGGCTGCTTCCATTCAAAGAAAGGGCAGCGCCCTTCTTCCCGTCGCCCCAGCCGGCTCCGGCATAAAGAGTCAGAGGCGTGGAATAGGCCGAGACCGAAGAGACGTGGATGGAGCGTATTCCGGAGGACTCGTCGAAATCCCAGCCTCCCACGAGTCCGGTCGGATAGCCCGTGGACACCATGAGTCCCGACAAGGAATCCTGCACGCTCAGGCGCACGCTGACCACGTTGTTGTCCATGTAGGTCGCGGAACTCTGCCAAGGCCCTCCTCCGGGGTTGGTGGAGACGAACATGCTCAGGATGGAGGGGGGGACGGTGTCCACTACGATGGTCCACGTAGTGGACCAGTTCGGATTGCCCGCGTTCCTCACGCGCCAATAATAGGTGGCGCCGGAGTTCAGCGGCGTGGTGGACACATAGGCATAGGGGTTCCATGTCGTGGAACTGATGAGAGGCGTCGCGAAGTTCGAAGCATCATCGACCTGGAGCTGGACCATGGCATTGAAGACGTCCCAGCGGAACACGGGGGTGGTCGTGGAAACGTACTCGCCGTTCACGGGCTGGCGCTGCGACGGCGGGCTGTCGACCAAGACGGCATAGGGTCCGTAGGTGAAAGCCGTGCCGGCCATGTCCATATAATTGAACATCACCTGATTGGTGGCGCCGCAGGGCCAAGTGCCCGCGCAGGGGGGGGCCGAGTTCGTGGAGATGGCCAGGTTGACGCTGCCGGTGAAGGTCTGATCGGTCTTCACTCCGTCCGTGCCGGTCATGGAGAACGTGGAGGTCGGAGCGAAGTAGAAGACGTCGCCGTCTCCGACATTAGTGGCTTGGCCCATATAGAGGCGGCCTCGGTAGGGCTGAAGAACGGATATGTGTTCCTGCGTCCCGTTATAGACCATGGTCCAGGTGCTGCCGTCGAAGGCGTAGACGTCTCCGAGTCCGTCTCCGACGTTCATCGAGCCTTGGCCCGCGAAGAGCCGTCCATGGAAGACAGCCATGCTGTAAAAGCCCGCGCCCGGGCCGTTGAATTCATCGGTCCAGTTCGTGCCGTCGTAGGAGGTGATCCTCGCCCTGTTGTTGGCCGATCCGTCCCAGCGGGCGGCGTAAAGCTTCCCGCTGAAAGGCGCAAGGGAAAGGACCTGCGGGAAGCTCGTGGGCATGGCGTGGACGGTCCAGGTCGTTCCATCGAAGGAATAGACCCCGCCGTTGGATATTCCGCCTCCTGTGAAGAGCCGGCCGTTGTAGACCGCCATCCTCCAGAAGTAGTTGTTCGCCGCGCGGAAGCTGACCGACCAATCCGTTGTTTCGCAGGTCTGGGAATCGCCGGTCAATGCAGGGTCGCAGACCGCGACGCCTCCGTCTCCTGCGCCGCCGCCGATAGCGGCATAGAGCTTGCCGCTGTATTCCTCAAGACCCAGGACATGGTTGCCTGCGGGATTGGCGGCAACCGCGTCGTAGCTCACGGACCAGTCCGCTTGTTCGCAGATGGCCGGATCGCCGGTGGCCGCGGGATTGCAGACCAGCGCATCGCCGTAGCCGGCAGCGCCGGACATCCCCATGTAGAACCGGTTGTTGAAGGCTTTGAGGATGCGGACGCCTCCATTGTAATTGGAGTTGTAATAGCTGATGAACCAGTCGCCCGGCTCGCAGACGTCCGGGTCTCCCGCGGTCTGCGGCTTGCAGACGCTGAGTTGTCCCCATGATTCCCCGGAATAAAGATAGCCGTTGAACTCGCCGATCTCGTATATCGCGGACCTCCCGGCTGAGTCCGAGCTGATGCCCACGCTGCCGTCCACCCAGCTCTGTCCCGCGGTGGTAGAGTATTTCATCCAATAATTGCCGGGCGCGCGGGTCATGGAGCCGGGCACGGCCCAGGTGCTGGCCACGAGCCCGGCCAGCACGTCCTTGGCCGTCATCTGCACCGTAGCGCCGAACAGCGTGTCGTTATACTCCGTCTCGCTGCGGGTGATGAGCGCGGAGTCCTTGCTTATGAAGCCGTTGCCCGTGGGCAAGGCCAGGTCCAGCACGAAGCTGGAGGAAGAGGTCCAGGGGCCCAGGATTCCTCCCATGGAGCGGGTGCGCAGTCTCCAATAGTAGGTGGAACCCGAGGCGAGCGTGAAGGTGGATATATAGGAAGCGTCATCGGCGGTTATGTTCACGCTGCTGTTCCACATGGGCGTGGAGATGGAGATGACCGTGCTGCCGAAATTCGGGTCGTTCTGCGCGACCTGGAGGATATAGGAAGCATTCTCCTCTCCCAAGCCTGAGACTACGTTCGGGGAAGGTCCGGTCCAGGCGAAGTTGGGCTGGTAGTTGACGTACACGCCCATGGGCGGATACATAAGAGCGAAATCGCTCGTGGTCTGGGTGAGCGTGTCGACCATGACGGCATAGACCGCGGTGGACACGTTGCCCGCGTAGTCCGACATGAAGACCGCGATGCGGTTGGTGTCCGCGGAGGCCGCGGAGGAGCAGACGAGCGTGACTCCGTCGATTTGCAGGGTGCGCGAGCCTGTGTCGCGGTTCTGCGCGGTGTTTAAGGTCACGCTCTGCGTGGAGACCGCGGTCCAGGTGGCGCCGCCGTTGGTGGAATAGGCCACGTTGTAGGCTTCGCCGCGGCTATGGGCCGCGAGCTGGTCGGATTGGTAATCCGCGAGTATTTCCGCGGAAGAACGCGGCACGTCGTAGAGGCGCAGTTCATCGAGGTTCCCATTGAAGAATGCGCTGGCGTTGCCGGCGGCGCCGAGTTCCAGGCGCTGGACGGACGGGGTTCCTGCTCCGGCGGCGATCGTATTGCGCAGGGCGCCGTCCATGTATATGCGCACATTCCCCCCGGAAATGCTCGCGGCCAAGAAGTGCCAGGCGCCGTCATTGGGGGAGGTGCCGGAGGCCGTGTAGTTCGCGCCGCCGTGATAGATGCCGATGTCTCCGGCCGCGGGCCAATTGACGCGGAGGATGAATCCTCCGGTCGTGCCGTTGTAGTTCCCCATGAGGGTTTGATTGAGCGCGGCGGAGTTGGTTTTGAACCAGCCCTGCACGGTATAGTCATTCGTAAGGTTGAACCGGGGATCAGCTGGAATCTTAACCCGCTGGCTCATGGCTGAAACGAAGCTGAGCGCCGAGCCGCGCACACCCGCGCGCCAGGCGATGGTAGAGGGGATCAGGACGCCGTGGTTGGCATCCGTGGAGGCGTCAAGAACCATGAGTCCCGTGGATTCATCGAGATGATACTGCGCTATGAGTCCCGCGGGCAGGCCCGTGGAGGCCATGAGCCCTGCCAAGGGGTCCTGTACGGTCAGCTTGAGCGAGACCACGTTCGAGGACATGTAGACCGTCGTGGACGGCAGATTCGTCCAGGGACCCGTGACCCCATTGGTGGAGACCTGCGGATTGCTGAACGCCGGGGCCACGAGGTCCACGATCACATTGCGCGTGGAGCTCCAGTTGGCCTGGAAAGCGCTGTGGCGCGCGCGCCAATAGTAGGTGGTATTGTGCAGAAGGTCCGAGGTGAACCCCGCGGGCAGCGTGTAGTCGTTGGCCGTCGCGGAGTCCACGGCCGGGGATGTGAAGTTCACGGCGTCATCGATCTGGACCTGCACCATGGTGGAGGCGATCCACTGGAAAGACGGTCGGCCCGAGGAGACGTATAGGCTGGAGAACGGAAGGCTGAGCGTGGGCGGGGTATCCACCAGGATGGAGTATGTCGCGGTGGCCACGTTGCCCGCGTAGTCCGAGGCCGTGATGCGCACGCGGTTGCTGAAGGCCCATGCCCCCGTGGAATTGACCAGGGAGATCCCGTCGGCCTGGATCATGCGCAGGGCCGTGTCGCGGTTGAGCGCGGTGTTGAGCGTGACGTTCGCCGTGGAGACTTGCGTCCAGGTGGTCCCGCCGTTGGTGGAATAGGCCACGCCGTAGGTTTCGCCGCGGAAATGAGCGGCGAGCTGGTCGCTCTCGTAGTCGGCCAGGACCTGTGCCGAGGAGAGGGCGATGTGATAGATGCGCAGTTCATCGAAGGTCCCCCAGTTCTGGTTGATCGCGGTGTGGCCGCCCAGTCCGCCCACCGTGGCCCCGGTCCTCGTGGCGCAGGTTCCGACGACCACTCCGTCTATATAGAAGCGCGTGAGCGAAGGGGTTTCAGCCACGGCCGCGATATGGTGCCAGCCGGGGGAGAGGGAATTCACGTTAAAGAGGCTGTTGTACCAGCCCGCATTGTAGGTGCCCAGGTAGCCGTTGACGTCGACGATGACATGGTGATAACTTCCGCCGTATTGCTGGGTCAGGGTCCTCCAGTCCGCGATGGCGTTGAGCGGGAACTTGGACCAGGCCGTGATGGTCCAGGTCGAATTCATGACCACGGGAGTGGTGATCCTGACGTAGGAGCCGGCGATGGAGGTGTTGATGGCGCCGCCGAGCCGGCCCACGGCCCAGGGAGGCGTGCTGATGATCAGGGCGTGATGTCCCTGGGTGGAGGCATCGAGCGCGACCGTGCCCGAGGACTCGTCAAAGTGCCACTGTGCCGTAAGGCCTTCCGGCACGCCCGTGGAGGCCATGAGGCCGGCGTTCAAGTCGCGCACGTTCACGCGCACGCTGACGGTCGTGGTGTCCGCGTAACCGGCCATGGGGATGGAGACCCAGGGCCCGCCCGAGGGGTAGGTGGAGATCTCGGGCGCGGAGAACACCGGGTCGCCCAAGTCCGTGACGAATGTGCGCGCGGCGGACCAGGAGGCCCCATTGGCCGCGAGCTTGCGCACGCGCCACCAGTAGGTGGCGTTGTCTGCGAGCGCGGCCGTGGAGGCATAGTATTCGATGAATACGGACGAGGTCCCGGCGATCACGTTGGTGAAGTTGGAGTCCGAGGCGAGCTGGACCGCGTGGGCGCCGCCCATGTTGGAGTCCCACCAGAGCGTGGGAGTGCTCACTCGCACGTAGGCGCCGTTCTCCGGGCCGCGCAGGCTGGGCGGGCCGGAGGTGTCGACGAGCACGTTGTACGTCATGGTGGAGACATTGCCCGCGAAGTCCTGGATGGAGAAGGAGAAGAGATTCGTATTCGACAAGGCCGCCGAGCTGTTGACGAGCGTGAGGCTGCTCACGGAGAGCGTGAGCGTCCCGCGCGCGCCGTTGAAGCCGGTCAGGGAGATATTGGCCGTGGAGACGTGCAGCCAGTCCGCGCCGCCGTTGGTGGAGACGCGCACGGCGAAGGCGGCCGTGCTCATGAGCGCGCTGAGCCGGTCGGATTCGTACTCCGCCAGGACCTGGGCGGAGGTGAACGCGACGTTGTAGATGCGCGCCTCATCGACCGCGCCGTTGAGATAGAGCCCGGCGTTTGCCGCGCCGATCTGCACCGGCCCCGTGCCGCTGATGTCGGCGATGCCGGCCTTCGTGGCCGTGGCCACGAGCACGCCGTCCGCGTAGAGGAAGTCCACGTTGCCGTCGCGCACGAAAGCCGCGTGGTGCCATTGTCCGTCCGCGTAATTGTTCTTTGAGATGAGGTATTTGTCGTTGGCCGTGTTGTCCATGTCTATGCCCACGAGCTTTTGTCCGGTCGCGCCGCAGACCGCGTTGCCGCAGACATAGAGGGAGAAGGAACGGACCGTGGGAGTGATCTGCCGTTTGGTGAGGATGCTTCCTATCTGGTTGACGCCGTTGGCCGCCTTGAACCAAGCCGAATAGGTCCACTCCGAGGCGGAACCGGGCCGCAGGCTCGGGTCATCCGGAATGTTGACGTACTGTCCTGCAATGAAGTTCAGGGCTTGGCCGTATTGGCCCGTGGTCCAGGCGATGGTGGAGGGCACCAGGGCCCCCATATTCTCATTGCCCGAAGAATCCAGGGCGATGTCTCCCGAGCTTTCATCCAGATGCCATTGTCCGACGAGCCCCTCGGGCGGCCCCGTGGATACGAGCATGCCCGCGCCTGCGTCTTTGACATAAGCGCGCATGAACACGGTCGTCGAAGTGAGATAGACCGAGGAACTGGGCAGGATGGTCCAAGGCCCGTTGGATCGGGTCGCGACTTGGACGGAGT
Source organism: Elusimicrobiota bacterium (assembly GCA_041661185.1). GTDB lineage: Bacteria > Elusimicrobiota > Elusimicrobia > UBA1565 > UBA1565 > JBAZUV01. The sequence goes on along the minus strand of JBAZUV010000017.1, from coordinate 61,686 downwards.
AGAATCCCGGGGAGGTCACGTCGACCTCGAAGGTGCGGGTCTCGGACCACTTGGCGTCGTTGCCGTTGTCCCTTCGCACGCGCCAATAATAGGTCGTGAGCTCGGAGAGCACGTTCGTGGAGACATAGAACGCGTTCATGGTCGTGGAGTCCGCAATGATCTGGGTGAAGGCCAGGTTCTGCGAGACCTGGACCTTGTGGAAGTTCGAACTGTAGGGCACCCAGGCCAGCACGGGCGTGGCGGTGGTCACATAAGAGCCGCTGATGGGTCCGATGAGGGCGGGCGCGGGAACCGTGTCCACGTACACGGTGAGGCTGTAGGTGGAGACATTGCCCGCATAGTCCGAGACCCCGAATTCCAGCTGGTTGGTGGCTGCCCAGGAGTCCGAGGAGCAGACCAAGTCTATCTCGTTGGTTTGGAAGGTCTGGCCGGTCTTGATGGTGTTGTTCCCGGTCAGGCTCGCGGTGTTCGTGGAGGCCCAAGTCCAGGTCCTGCCGCCGGTGGTGGAATAGCGCAGGGAGTAGGCCGCGCCGTTGTACTGCGCGGACAATTGGTCGCTCTGGAAGTCCGCGAGGATCTCGGCCGAGGAGCGCGCCAGGTTATAAATGCGGATCTCATCGATATTCCCGTTGAAGAACTGCGCGTCCGCGTAGCGGGAGCCGATGTAGACGTCGCTGGAGATGGTATGGGCCGTTGCCGAGACTGCGGCCGCGGTTCCGACGATGACTCCATCCACGTAGAGCAGCCTGCGCACTCCGTCCTCGCGTGAAATCGCCACGTGGTGCCAATTGTTGTCGTTGAGCGCGGGTCCGCTGGAGAGGGTCGGCGAAGTTTCGCGGCTGTCATAGGACGACGCAATGTTGCTGTCGAGCGTAAGCCTCCACTGAGTCGCGTTCTGTTGGCTGATGATGCGGGTCGTGCCCACTCCCGCGTTTGAGGTCTTGACCCATGCTTCCAGAGTATAGCTGTCAAGGTCGAAATCCGGGCTGTCGGGTATCTGGTAATACTGGCTCGCGTTCGCGGCAAGGGAGGTTGCGTAGCCGAATCGTCCCGCGACCCTCGGGATGTCCGCTAGTACGCGGTTTCTCCGCAGGAGGGCGTCATTGCCGTTGCCCGAGGCGTCCAAAGCCGCGACACCCGAGGATTCATCCAGGTGCCACAGGGCCACGAGTCCGTCGGGCAGGCCCGTGGAGACCATGAGCCCGGCCGTGGGGTCCTGAACGGTCGCGTGCACGCTGATGGTCGCGGAGTCGAAATACACTGCGGGGGACTGCCAGGGCGTTACTCCGGGATTGCTCGAGATCTGAATGCTGCTCAGCGCCGGATCGCCTAAGTCCGTGACAAAGGTTCGCGTGCTCCAGTTGGTGGTCGCCAGGGTGTTGCGCAATCGCCACCAGTAGGTGGTGCTGTTCGTAAGGACCGGAGTGGAGACGAAGAAGCTGTTCTCGGTGCTGGAGTCCGCGATCACGCTCGCGAAATTGCTCGCATTATCCATCTGCACAACGTAGTCGGCTTTGAGCCCGTCCCAGAGCATGACCGGGTTGGTGGTGCTGACATAGGCGCCGTTGTCCGGGCCCAGCATGGAAGGGGGGTTGTCGATGTAGATCACATAGGCCGCGGTCGTCACGTTGCCGGCGAAGTCCGAGACTGCGAAGATGACGCGGTTATTGTCGGACAAGGCCGCGGAAGAGGTGTTGAGTTGGATGTTGTCGGCCTGAATCCAGCGAGAGTTCTTGTCCGCATTGATCGCGGTAGGGATGTTCACATTTGCGGTGGAGACGAAGTTCCAGCTGTATCCGCCCGAGGTGGAGGCGAGCACGGAATAGGCCTCGCCGTTGTAGTGGGCCGCCAGCTGGTCGGAGTGGTAGTCCGCGCTGATCTCCGCCGGGGTGCGCACTCGGTTATAGATACGGATGTCATCGATGGCGCCGTTGAACCACTCGCCGCTGGGTCCGTAGGCGCCGATGACCACGGGGGTGGAGAGGGTGAGCGCCGCGGCATTGGCGGTATGCGTGCCCACATTCACACCGTCGACGTAGAAGATGACGGCGCCTCCGGTGAGATTCTTGCGCGAGACCGCCACATGGTGCCAGTTTCCGTCATTGAGCGCGGGGCCGCGGTTCTGGCACTGCAAGGCGACGTCGCGGATATCGCAGTAGTTCAGGACGTTGCCGGCGAGCGCCATCAGCCAGTAGCCGCCTGCGTCTTGCTGGCTCACGATCCTGCGTCTGCCGGTTCCCGCGCCGGAAGGAAGCAAAGAGGTCTTGACCCAGGCTTGCAGGGTGTAGTCCAGGAGGTCGAAGTCCGGATCATCCGGGACGAGCGCATACTGCGTGCTGGCGTTGAGCAGGAGGGCGGTTCCACGCTTTCCGCTGGTCCAGCCGGCACCGTTTGTATTGACGGTCTTGATGAGCGCATCGTGCCCATTCCCCGATGCGTCGAGCGCCACAGCGCCCGATGACTCATCAAAGCGCCACTGGGCTACTAGGCCAGTTACGGGCCCCGTGGAAGCCATGAGCCCGGCCAGGGAGTCCTGCACGCTGATTTTCACGCTGACCACGTCCGAGGAGATGTAGAGGTTGGTGGGCAAGGCGTACCAAGGCCCGCTGACCGGGCTGGTGCTGACTTGCGGGGAACTGAACACCGGCGAGGCCACGTCCACCACGAAGGACTGCGTGCTCGTCCAGTTGTAGCGGCCCGCGCTGGTCACGCGCCAGTAGTAGGTCGCGGCTGGAGCGAGCACGCTGGGCATGAGCACATAGTCGTTGTAGGTGGTGGAGTCGATGATCGTGGGCGAGAAGGCGACGTTGTTGGCCACCTGCAGCTGCGACTGGCTATTGGACGTGTTCCATGAGAAGGACGGCGTGGTGGTGGAGACATAGCTCGTATGGGCAGGCCCGACGGGCGTGGGCGCGGAATCCACCCAGACCACATAGGTGTTTGTAGACGAGTTGCCCGCGATATCCGAGACGGTCAGGGACACGAGGTTCGTCGCAGCCTGGGCCGCGGTGGAGTTGACTAACTGGATGCCGTCGGCCTGCAAGGTCCTGGCGGTCTTGTCCCCGTTGCCTGCGCCGCCGGAGAGGGTCACGTTCTGCGTGGACACCGCGAGCCACGTGACGCCTCCGTTGGTGGAGTAGCGCACGGTGAAGGCTTCTCCGCTTTCGTGCGCGGTGAGTTCGTCGGACTGGTAGTCCGTCCGGATTTCGGCCGCGGAGCGCACGGTGTTGTAGAAGCGGACCTCGTCCAAGTTCCCTATGAAGAAATTCCCGTCCCCTCTGCGCCCGAATTGGACCTCTTGAGTCCCGTTGCCCATGGTGGCCGCGACGGTATCGCTGGCTCGCTGCACGCCGTCCACGTAAAGCAGGACCGTATTTCCATAGTCGATGGAGATCGCTGCATGGTGCCAAAGCCCGTCGTTGAGAGTCATGCTGGTCCCGAGGATGCCGGAGACGCCTCCGGCCAGGGTCCACAGGCTGAAGCAGAGCATGCTGTTATTGTCGTTTTCGAGACCCCATTCCCAGTTGGAGGCGATGCCTTTCGTGAGGATGTATCGTCCGGCTCCGCCGCAAGTCCCGGCGCCTTGGGCCGCCGCGCCGGTCGGGACCTTGAACCATGCGGAGATGGTCAGATCGTTGACCGAGGGGCTGAAGTAACTCTGGTCCGGGATGTCCACGGACTGGCTGCCGTTGAAGTAGAGGCTGAATCCGCGTCTTCCGGCCGAGCGCGTCATGGAGGAGGGGATCACCAGTCCGGTATTGGACTTCTCGGAGGAGTCCAAGGCGATCGCTCCCGAGGACTCGTCCATGTGCCACTGTCCCACGAGCCCGGTGACGGGGCCCGTGGTGGTCATGAGTCCGCTGAGCGTGTCTCTAACCGTGGCTTTGAAGCTGACCACGTTGCTGGAGAAGTAGACCGATGCGGGCGAGTACCAGGGTCCGCTTACGGGCGCGGTGCTGAACTGGGGCGCTGAGATGGCCGGGGAATCCAAATCCACCACAAAGGAGCGCACCGTGGACCATATCCCCGTGCCGCCTCCGGCGCCGCCCGTGTTGTCCACGCGCACGCGCCAGTAATAGGTGGCATCGTCCGCCAAGGTCACTGTGGATGCCAGGAAGTTGTTCCAGGTCATCGAGTCCACGAGGACCGGGGCCGCGAAATTGCTCGCGTCATCGATCTGTATCTCGGTCCGTACGTTGGAGTAGTCCGTCCACTGGAACACCGGTGCGATGGTGGAGACTGCGGACATGTGCTCGGGCAGTACCTGGGCCGGCGGGCTGTCTACGATCACGGCATAGGGGCCGTAATTGACGACCGAGCCTGCGCGGTCCATGAGCGTGAAGACCACTTGGTTGCTGGCTCCGCATGGAGACACGCCGCCGCAGGTAGTGGAGTTCGTAGATATCGGCAGGTTCGCTAACTGCGCGGAGAAGGTCTCGACGCCTTTGGAGCCGTCCGTTCCTGTGATGGTCCCCGTGGCCGCGGGCGAGATATAGTAGATGTCGGCATACCCCGATTGCCAGCCCATGCCCACGTAGAGGCGGTTGCGGTAGGGCGCAAGGGAATAGACTCCGTCATAGCCGCTGTCGAATATCTTCGTCCAGGTGCTCTCCGTGCGGACGTAGACGTCTCCTTGCGCACCGTTTTGCCCGCCCTCGGCGGCGAGATAGAGTCGGCCGTCATAGACGTTGAGGCCTCGCACCCCAATGCCGGGAGCCGTGAAATCCGTGGTCCAAGAGGTCCCGTCGTAGGATACGAGACTCGCGCCGCCTGCCGCGCCGGTATAGTGGCCGAAGTAGAGCTTGCCGTCGTAGGTGGCCACGGAGAGATAGTGCGAGGCAGGTCCCTCGTAGGAGCGCGACCATGCGCTGCCGTCGAATGCATAAATGTCTCCCGAGGTGGCTCCCAGGCCGACAAAAAGGCGTCCGTTATAGACCGCCATCCTCCAGGCTTGGCTATCCGGTCCATTCAGGCTCAAGGACCAGTCACCCGTCTCGCAGACTTGAGGGTCGCCGGAGATCGCAGGGTCGCAGACCATGATGTCTCCATCGCCCGCTGCGCCTCCGCCGAGCCCTGTGTAAAGCTTGCCGCTATATTCCTGAAGTCCGAGAGCGTGGGATCTCGTGCCGAAGATGCTGTCTTGGAATGATGTCGCCCAATCTGCGGCTTCGCATGAGTCCGCGGCGCCCGTGAGTTCCGGATGGCAGACGCGTACGTCGGCATAATCGGCGACGCCGCCCATCGCGGCGTAGAGGTGTCCATTAAAGACCTTCATCTGCCAGACGTAATAGTAGCCGTCGGTATTGCTTGCGGACCAATCGCCTTGCTCGCAGACATTCGGATTGCCGGCGACTTGCGGGTGGCAGACGTAGATATAGCCGATAGGATTTCCGCTGCCGAATCCTACATAAAAATGGTCATTGAACTCCGCAAAGCTCATAGTCTGTCCATTCCCGGTGTCGAATGACAGTGCGACTTTTCCGTCCTGCCAGGTGCTGCCCGCGTTGTTGGTGTAGCGAGTCCAGTATCCGCCGGGAGCGTCACTCATGGTGCCGGGTACGGTGTCCGTGCTCAGGAGCAGGCCTGAGGCCACGCTCTGAACTGTCAACTGTGCTGTGGCATTGCCGATGAGGTCTATGGGAACGTTCTCATTGACGCGGATGTCGGCGGAGTTCACCGCGCCGTAGCTGTTGCCCGTGGGCCCGGCCAGGTCCAGCACGAAGCTCGAAATCTGGGACCAGGGCGTGGTGACGCCGATCTCATCGAGTATTCGCACGCGCCAGTAGTAGGTCGAGCCGGAGGTCAATGTAAAGGTAGTTATATACATAGCGTCATCATGAAGCACGCCCATGTTCTCCAGCTTGGGAGGCGTGGAGATGGAGATGACGATGTTCCCGGCCCCGAAGTTGACGTCATCCTTGGCTACCTGCAGGTAGTAGGTGGCATTGGCATTGCCCAGGCTGTTGACCCACTCCGGGTCCGGGCCGATCCAGGTGAAGTTCGGCTGGTAGTTGACGTGGGTCCCGTTGCCGGGGTAGGTGGGAGTCGAGATGGCCGAGGCGGCCAGGGTATCCACGTAGATGATATAGGTCGCGGTGGCGGCATTGCCCGCGTAGTCCGAGATGGTGAAGGAAACCATGTTCGTGGCCGCGTAAGGCGCGGTGGTGCAGATGAGGGAGACCGCGTCCCTTTGCAGGGTCTGGCTGGTGCGCACCGCATTGGTTCCCGTCATGGTCACGGTATTAGTGGCGACCCCTCCCCAGACTGCGCCGCCGTTGGTGGTGGTGCGGGCCATGAAAGCCGCGCTTCGCATGTGTCCCGCGAGCTGGTCGCTCTGGTAATCGTTGAGGATCTCGGCATGGGTGCGCGCCACCTCGAAGACGCGGACCTCGTCTATGAGTCCGTTAAAGAGCTCCGTGCTCGCGTTGTAGCAGCCTGCCGCAATGGCCGTGGAAACGCTGATGGGCGTCGCGGAGGGCGCGGCCCGGGTCGCGATGAGCACTCCGTCGACGTACATCCGGGCGGCTTCGCCCGCGTCGCGCGCATAGGTTAGGTGATGCCAGGCATCGTCGGCCACGATGGGACCCTCTGGAGAGAACCATGCCGCGTTGTCTCTCTTGTCCATGATGATGAACTTCCCATTGCTGATTCCCATGGCCCAGGCATTGGTCCCGGCGGCATCCTGCTGCCCCACGATGCGGTGCGTGCCCGCGCCTGCGGCGGTCTTGATCCAGGCTTCCAAAGTATAGCTGTTGAGGTTGAGATTGAGGCTTCCTGTGTTGGCGAACTGGTTGGTTCCGTTGAAGGAGCGCGCGAGCCCTTCCCGGCCTGCGACGGCAGGGGGGCTGTTATAGGCGGTAAGGTTATATGCGGACGCGGAAGAATTGGTGATCTGCGTGCCCGAGGATTCGTCGAAGTGATATTGGAGGATCAGGCCATTGGGCACTCCCGTGTCCACCATGAGCCCGGCCAGGGAATCGCGCACCGTCATCCTGATGGAGAAAGAACTGCGGTCCAGGTAGGTCGTAGTGGGCAGGTTCCACCAGGGAGAGACCCCTGGGTTGGTGCTGATCTGAGGGACCGTGATGGCCGGGGAATCCACGTCCACGACAAAGCTCCAGGCAGTCGACCAGTTGGTGGAGGCGCCCGCGTTCCTGACGCGCCAGTAGTAGGTGGCGTTGCTGCTCAGGTTCGCGGTCCCTCGGCCGAAGGGGGTCGCGGTGGTGATGTCCACGAGGGGCGAAGCGAAGCTCGTGTTGGCCGCGACCTGAAGCTGGAACTGTCCGACGCTGGTCCCCGGGTCCCAGAGGAAGGCCGGGTTGTTGGTGGAGACATACGCCCCGTTCTCAGGGTCGATGCGAGCGGGCGGGCTGTCGACTAAGACGGCATAGGGGCCGTAGGTGAAAGCCGTGCCCGCCATATCCATATAGTTGAACACGATCTGGTTGGTGGCGGCGCAGGGCGGGTTTCCGTTGCAGGTGACCGCGTTCGTGGAAGTGACCAGGTTGACGCTGCCGGTGAAGGTCTGGTCGGTCTTAACGCCGTCCGTGCCCGTCATGGAGAACGTGGATGTCGGGGTGAAGTAGAAGACATCTCCGTTGCCCGTTCCGCTTCCTTGCCCTATGTAGAGGCGGCCTCGGTAGGGCTGAAAAATGGAGATGTGTTCCTGAGTTCCGTTATAGACCATGGTCCAGGTGCTGCCGTCGAAGGCATAGACATCTCCCAGTCCTTCGCCGGCGGTCTTCGAGCCTTGGCCCGCGAAGAGCCTTCCGTTGAAGACAGCCAGGCTGTAGAAGCCCGTGCCCGAACTGGTGAACTCATCGGTCCAAGCGGCGCCGTTGTAGGAGGTTATCTTGGCCTTGCCGTTGGCCGTTCCGTCCCAGCGGGCCGCGTAGAGCTTCCCATTGAAAAGAGCAAGATTGAGTACCTGCTGTGTCGGGTCGCTGGGCATGGTGTGCACGGTCCAGGTCGTCCCATCGAAGGAATAGACCCCGCCGTTGGATACCCCGCCTCCTGCGAAGAGTCGGCCGTTGTAGACCGCCATCTTCCATAGATAGGCGTTCGCCACTCGGTAGATGATGGACCAGTCCGTTGTTTCGCAGGTCAGGGCATTGCCGGTCAATGCAGGGTCGCAGACCGCCACGCCTCCGTCTCCTGCTGCGCCGCCGATGCCGGCATAGAGCTTGCCGCTGTATTCCTCAAGACCCAGGACATGGTTGCCTACGGGATTGGTCACAAGCGCTTGGTAGCTGATGGTCCAGTCCGCTTGTTCGCAGAGGTCCGGATCTCCGGTGGCCGCGGGATTGCAGACCAGCGCATTGCCGTAGCCGGCAGCGCCGGACATTCCCATGTAGAGCCGGTTGTTGAAGGTTTTGAGGATGCGGACACCGCCTGCGCTGTAATTGGAACTGTAATAGCTGATGAACCAGTCTCCGGGTTCGCAAACGTCCGGATCTCCCGTGGTCTGCGGTTTGCAGAAGCTGAGTTGTCCTAATGATTCTCCCGAATAGAGATAGCCGTTGAACTCGCCGAGACTATAGATTAGGGCTTTCCCGGCAGCATCCGAGCTGATGCCCACGCTGCCGTCGATCCAGCTGTTGCCTGCGGTGGTGGAGTACTTGAGCCAATAATTGCCCGGAGCGCGGGTCATGGAGCCGGGCACGGCCCAGGTGCTGGCCACGAGCCCGGCCAGAATGTCCCTGGCCGTGATCTGCACCGTGGCGCCGGTCTGGGTGTCGTTGTACTGCCCCTCGGTGCGGGTGATGAACGCGGAGTCCTTGCTCAGGAAGCTTGCGCCCGTGGGGGAGACCAGGTCCAATACGAAGCTGGAGGAAGAGGTCCAGGGGCCCAGGATTCCTCCCATGGAGCGGGTGCGCAGCCTCCAATAGTAGGTGGAGCCTGAGGCGAGCGTGAAGGTGGATATATAGGAAGCGTCATCGGCGGTTATGTTCACGCTGCTGTTCCACATGGGCGTGGAGATGGAGATGACCGTACTGCCGAAATTCGGGTCGTTCTGCGCGACCTGCAGTATATAGGAAGCATTCTCCTCTCCCAGGCCTGAGACCGCGTTCGGGGAGGGGCCGGTCCAGGCGAAATTGGGCTGGTAGTTGACGTACACCCCCATGGGAGGATAGCTAAGAGAGAAATCGCTCGTGGTCTGGGTAAGGGTGTCGACCATGACGGCATAGACCGCGGTGGACACGTTGCCCGCGTAGTCCGACACGGCAACGGCCACGCGGTTGGTGTCCGCGGCAGCCGCGGTGGAGCAGATGAGCGTGATGCCGTCGGCCTGCAGGATCTGGGCCGACTTATTGGTGTTGTTCCCGGAGAGGGTCACGTTCTGGGTGGAAACCGCGGTCCAGGTGGCCCCGCCGTTGGTGGAGTAGAAGACATTGTAGGCTTCTGAGCGGCTGTGCGCCCCGAGTTGGTCGGATTGGAACGAGTTGAGGACCTGCGACGAAGTGAGGCTCACGTTGTAGAGGCTCACCTCGTCGATCATGCCGGAGAAGGGCGTCTTTTGTATTCCTGGGCTGACGCATGCGCCGCCGCCGGCGATGGAGGTGAAGATGTATTTGGACAGGGTTCCATGCACGAACGTATTGGCTGTTGGGCTGGAGGCTGCGACGATTCCGTTGATATAGAGCGAGAGGCCGGTGGCCGAGTCCCAGGTCTCGACGACTTGCGACCAGGCATTGTTGGCCAGTCCGACATTGGCCGTGGCCGTGCTGTTGTAGGTCCCGTAATAGGCTTGCGCCGTTACGCGGCCCAAGGCGTCGAATCCCAGGAAGGGCGTGCACCAACCCGTTCCATCGACGGCGGTCCCGATGTGGGCGAAGGTTCCGGAGTTGGCCGCGGGATTGACCCACATGGAGAGGGTGAAAGGCTGGTTGTCCGCGCCGCCGAGGGAGGGCGCGGGCAGGCGCGCATAGGAGTTGGTGGTCTCCGAGAGGCACGTGCCTTTCTTGCAGCCGGAGACCGCCCAGAAGGTGGCGCTCGTGAGCAGGCCGTCCAAGGGCATGGTGGAGCCGTCCAGGGCCACGATGCCCGAGGATTCGTCAAAATGCCACTGCCCGACGAGTCCCGTGGGCAGGTCTGTCGAGACCATGAGCCCGGCCAAGGTATCCCGCACGGTCAACTGCACGGACACGATGTTCGAGGACATATAGACCGTGGTGGAGGGGAGATTGGTCCAAGGGCCCGTGACTCCGTTGGTGGAGACCTTGGGCGCGGAGAAAGCGGGGGAGGCCGTGTCCACGACAAAGCTCCAGGCCGTGGACCAGTTGTTGTTGGGGTTGTTGTTGAGATTGCGCACGCGCCAGTAATAGGTGGCGCCGGTGGTCAGCGGCGTGGTGGAGACATAGGCATAGGGGTTCCAGGTGGCGGAGCTGATGAGCGGCGTGGCGAAGCTCAAGGCGTCATCGACCTGAAGCTGGACGATCGCATTATAGGGCTGCCAGCGGAACACGGGCGTGGTGGTGGAGACGTACTCTCCGCTTACGGGCTGGAACCTTGTCGGAGGACTGTCGACTAAGACGGCATAGGGGCCGTAGGTCAGCGCGGTCCCGGCCATGTCCATATAGTTGAACACGATCTGGTTGGTGGCTCCGCAGGCAGGGTTCCCGTTGCAGGCCGCCGTATTGGTGGAGATGACCAGATTGACGCTGCCGGTGAAGGTCTGGTCGGTCTTCGCTCCGTCCGTGCCGGTCAGGGAGAACGTGGAGAACGGCGTGAGGTAGAGCACGTCGCCGTCGCCGGCGTCCGCGCCTTGGCCCATGTAGAGGCGGCCCCGGTACGCGTGGAGATCGCGGATCTGTTCCTGTATCCCGTGATAGACCACGCTCCAGGTGCTGCCGTCGAAGGCATAGAGGTCTCCCTGTCCCGCGGCTCCGTTCTGTCCGGCGAAGAGGCGTCCGTTGAATACCAGGGGCGCGCGGAAACCCGCGCCCGGGCCGCTGAAGTGGTCGGTCCAGGAGACGCCGTCGTAGACGGCGATCGTGGCGTCTCCGGCGCCGCTGTAGCGGCTCGCGTAGAGCTTGCCCCCGAAGTTGGCGAGGCCGATCGAGTATTTGCCGGCTGCGCCCAAGGTATTGGGCAGGACGTGCAGGGTCCAGGTGGTCCCGTCGAAGGAGTAGACGTTGCCCGTGGTGTCGCCCGAGCAGGCGAAGAGGCGTCCGTTGTAGATCTCCATCCCCCAGATCTGATTGGCCGCGCTGCGGAAGAGGACCGACCAGTCGCCGCTCTCGCAGACCTGGCTGTTCCCGCTGAAGGCCGGGTCGCAGACGACCGCGGCGCCGTCCCCCGCGGCAGTTCCTGCGGTTCCCGCGTAGAACTTGCCGTTGTATTCGCCCAGGCCCATTATGTAGAAAGAGGCGGGATTCGCGGTTGGGCCGTCGTAGGACGTGGACCAATCAGCCTGTTCGCAGGTTTCCGGGTCGCCTGTTGCCGCGGGATTGCACATGAGCACGTCTCCGTTGCCCGCCGTGCCTCCGCCCATTCCCGCGTAGAGCCGTCCGTTGAATTGCTTGAGCGACCAAACGTAAGAGTAGCCGCCGGTCGCGTTGCGGCTCGGGAGCCAATCGCCCGGGTCGCAGACGTCCGGGTCTCCCGCGGTCTCTGGGTTGCAGACGCTGATCTGGGCGCCGATGCCGAAGCCTGCGTAGAGGTGCCCGTTGAATTCTTCAAGGGTCATCGTCATGGCCGAGGCCATGTTCGAGCTTACGGCCACGCTGCCTTCGATCCAGTTCTGGCCCGCGGTGGTGGAATACTTGAGCCAGTAGTTGCCCGGCGCATGGGTCATGGAGCCGGGCACGGCCCAGGTGCTGGCCACCAGCCCGGCCAGCACGTCCTTGGCCGTGATCTGCACGGTCGCGCCGAACATCGTGTCGTTGTACTGCGTCTCGGTGCGGCTGATGAGCGCGGAGTCCTTGCTCACGAAGCCCGCGCCCGTGGGGAGGTCCAAGTCCAGCACAAAGGAGGTGGAAGAAGACCAGTCCCCGAAGAGGCCGGAGGAAGCTCGCGCGCGCACGCGCCAGTAATAGGTGGCATTGCCGGCCAGGGTGAAGGTGGATATATAGGAAGCGTCATCATAAGCCACGGTCTGGCTGGTGTTCCACATGGGCGTGGAGATGGAGATCTCCACGGAGCCGAAGTTGGGGTCGTTGTCGACCTGGAGCAGATAGTACGCATTGGGGCCGCCCATGCCCGAGACGTCCTCGGGCGCGGGACCGGTCCATGCGAAATTAGGCTGGTAATTCACGTACGTCGCATTCTTCGGATAGGCGTTGACGGGCTGGGAGATCCTGGTGAGCGTGTCCACGTAGATCGTGAAGACCGCGGTGGAAAGATTGCCCGCGTAGTCGGAGATGTTCAGGGCGATGCGGTCGGTGTCCGCATAGGGCGAGGTGCTGCAGACAAGGCTGATGTTGTCGGCCTGGAGCACGACCGCGTTCTTGTCCGTGTTGTTGGAGGAGTCGGCCGAGACGCTCACGGTGGAGACCGCGGTCCAGGTCCTGCCGCCGCTGGTGGAGAACGCCACGCCGTAGGCCGCGCTTCTGGAATAGGCCGCGAGCTGGTCGCTTTGGTAGTCCGCGAGGATCTGCGCCGAGGAGCGGACCACGTTATAGAACCGCACGTCGTCAATTTTTCCGCCGAGGAAGTAGGCTGTCGTATACAAGGAGCCGATCAGGAGGGGGTTGGTGTTGGCGGAGGCCGCGGCGCCCTGCGTGGACCCGCGCCAGATTCCGTCCACGTAGTAATGGAAGTACGGCACCGCGACCACGACCGCGAAGTGGTGCCAGGCATTGTCGTTGGCCGCGATGTTGGGCACGGCCATCCCGGTCCAGCCTTGCGCGTCGGTCCAGAAGCTGAAGTTGCCGGAGGCGGGATAGTTGATCGACATGATATAGCCGTTAAAGGTGCCTTGATATTTCGCGACCAGGGTGGCGTAGGTCACCGCGGAGTTGGTCTTGAACCAGGTCTCTATCGTGAAGTTGTTGGTCAGGTCCAGGCTGTTGGCGTCGCCGACGCGGATATAATGGCCCGAGCCGTCGAAATCGAGGGCGTTGCCTTCGTGGCCGGAGGTCCAGTTCCCTGCCATGGTGCTTAGGAGCACGCCGTGATTGCCTTGGCCCGAGGAATCGAACGCCAGGATGCCGGAGGATTCATCCAGGCGCCATTGGGCCGCGAGTCCCGCGACCGGGCCCGTGGAGAGCATGAGCCCGGCGGTCTGGTCGCGGGCCGTGATGCGCACGGAGAGCGTGGCGGAGCTGAAATAGGTCGTGGTGGGCAGGTTGAACCAGTTGACGGAGTCGCTGGAGGCTTGCGCGGAATAGAGCGTCGGGGAGGAGAGATCCACCACGAAGGAGCGCGTCTCGGACCAGGACCAGGCATTGCCGGCGGTCAAGCGCACTCGCCACCAATAGGTCGTGTCATCCGAAAGGGTGTTGGTGGATATGTATGAATGGTTGAGCGTGTTGGAGTCCGCGATGATCTGCGTGAAGGCGGAATCCTTTGAGAACTGCAGGGTGTGATAGCCGTCCGTGTTCGTGTTCCAGAGCACGACGGGAGTCGTAGTGCTGATATAGTCTCCGCTCATCGGCGCCAGGGGCTCGGGCACGGCATTGGTGTCGACTAGGATGGTGTAGACCGCGCTGGACACGTTGCCCGCGTAGTCCGAGGCGAAGAGCGCCACGAGGTTGGTGTTCGCCGCCGCGACCGAGGAGCAGATGAGCGCGATGTTGTCGGCCTGGAGCACGGCCTCGTTCTTGGTCGCGTTCTCCGGGAGGCTCATACTCACGTTCGCGGTGGAGACCGCGGTCCAGGTGACGCCGCCGTTGGTGGAGTACTGCACCCGGTAGGCTTCGCCGCGCTGGTGCGCGCCGAGTTGGTCGCTCTGGTACTCGGCCAGTACCTGGGCTGAGGAGCGCGCCGTGTTATAGATGCGCAGTTCGTCGAGGGTGAAGAAACCGGCGCTGTTGCCCGTGTCCCCTTGCCCGAGCTCGATGGGGGCGCTGCCCCCGGTCCTGGCGTCAAGGGTGGTCGTTGCGATCAGAACGCCGTCGACATAGCCGTATAGGGCGAGGTTCTCCCGCGCCACGGCGAAGTGATACCAGGTCCCGAGCGAGAGTTCCGTGCCTTCCTCTTTGTCGAAGCCCAGGGAATTGAAGCCCTTGTTGTTGGGGTTGTAGCGCCAATGCAGGCGCTTGTCCGAGGGCCTGATCCAGACCCCGGGGTCGCGGTCCGACGCGCCTATGCGGTAGCCGAATATCTTGGTCCAGATGGCCGGCGGCGCGGCATCGAGCCGGAGCCAGAAAGAAACGGTGTGGTAGTTCGTGTCCAGGATCGCATTGCTCGGGATGCGGACCGAGGAGTTCGCGATGAAGCGTCTGGCTGAGCCGCGCTTTCCCGCGGTGATGACCGTGGTCGTGGATATGCCGCTGAGCTGTCCGCTGGAGTCCAAAGACAGCGGGCCGGAGGATTCATCCAGATGCCACTGGCCTACGAGTCCCGTGGGCAGGCCCGTGGAGGACATGAGGCCCGAGATCGTGTCCTGGACGCTCATGCGCACGCTCACCATGTTCGAGGACATGTAGATCACGGAGGTCGGCAGATTGGTCCAGGGACCCGTGACGCCGTTGGTGGAGACCTGGGGAACCGTGAATGTCGGGGAGTCGATGTCCGTGACAAAACTGCGGGTCTCGGACCATGTGCCCATGTTCGCGGCCGTGAGCTGTACGCGCCAGTAGTAGGTCGCGGAGTTCGAAAGAGCCGCGGTGGAGACATAGAACTGGTTGGCGGTCGTGGAAGAAAGCACGATGTTCGAGAAGCCCGCGTCCGAGGCGATCTGGATGGTGTGATTGCCGCCGGTGTTCCGGGCCCAGGAGAAAGAGGGGTTGACCGTTGAGACATAGGCGCCGCTCACGGGACCCATGAGGGAGGGGGCGATGTTTGTGTCTACGAATACCACGTAGGCCGCGGTGGAGACGTTGCCCGCGTAGTCCGCGGCGGAGAAGGCCACGATGTTGCTTCCGGCAAAAGCGGAGGTGCTGTTGATGAGATGCAGATTGTCGACGGAAAGAGTGCGCAGCCCGTTGTCGCGGTTCTCCGTCGCGTCGATGCTGACGTCATCGGTGGACACATAGAGCCAGGTGGCTCCGCCGGTGGTGGAGTAGCTGACGTTGAAGGTCTTGCCCTTGTTGTAGGCCGCGAGCTGGTCGCTCTGGTAGTCGGCCAGGATCTCGGCGGAGGAACGGGCCACGTTGAAGATGCGGAGTTCATCCACGCTCCCAGTCAAGGGGTAGGTACCGCCCACATAGGAGCCGACGACTACGTTGTTCGTGCATCCTGCGGCGGCCGTTTTCCCTCCGTCGTCCGAATCGCGCCATGAACCGTCCACGTAGAAATGAGTCTTGTCATCAGTGACCACCACGGCGAAGTGATGCCAGATGTTGTCATTGAACTTGACCGGCACGACTTTGTATCCGCCGGTGCTGGTCCAGAGATAGAGTGATCCGGCGGTCGTGTCGGGGTAATTGATGCCCACGATATATCCGGGGTTGCCTCCGCTGTAATTTGAAACGATCGTGGCGAGGTTCGGGGATGCGGCGGAGGCTTTGACCCATCCTTCAATAGTGAAGTTCGATCGCAGGTCCAGATTCGGCCGGTAGGCGATGGTCACGTCCGAGCCGGTGCCGCTCAGGTTCAGGGCGTTCTTGATCCGGCCCGCGGAGTGCGTGAGTCCGGCCTTGATCGCGCCGTCATAGGCATTCGTGGAGGCGTCCAGCGCGGTCATGCCCAAGGACTCATCGAAATGGTATTGCGCGACCAGGCCCTCGACCGTCCCCGTGGCCGCCATGAGTCCGGAATCCAGGTCCTGCACGTCGATGCGCAAGGAAACCGTGTCCGAGCTCATATACGTCGCCATGGGCAGGGAGGTCCAAGGGCCCGTGGCCGGGTCCGTGGACACGCGCGGGGAGGAGAAGGTCGGGGAGGTCGTATCCACCGTGAAGGAACGGGGCAGGGTCCAGTTGGGCAGATTCGCATGCCGGGTCCACCACCAGTAGGTGGTCCCATTCGTGAGCGGCACGGCGGAGGCATGGACGTTGTTGATGTAGCTGATCACCTGGGTGGCGGAGTCCGTCACCACGGAGGAGAAATCCTCGGCGTCGGCTATCTGGACGTTGCCGCGCGAGCCCATCCAGGTGAGCACGGGCGTGCTGGTGGAGACCCAGGCGCCGTCCTCGGGACCCGTGAGCGTGGGCCGGGTGTCCACGAGCACGGTGTAGGGACCGGCGCGCTTGACGTTGCCCGCGCGGTCCATGAAGTTGAAGAGCACCTGGTCGGTGGCTCCGCAGAGGCCGGAGGTCCCGCTGCAGAGCGTGGTGTTGGTGGAGAAGAGCGGGTTCATGCGGTCGAAGGTCGCCTCTTCCTGGGCCGTGCTGCCGTCGGGCGCCAGGAGCGCGGCCGTGGAGTAGTCCTGGTCCAGGACCAGGACGTCGCCGTCGCCGGCTCCTCCTTCCATTCCGAGGTAGAGTCTTTCGTTGTAGGCGGCCAGGCCGTAGACGTTGACGTAGGGCGACACGACGTCCATGGCCATGGTCCAGGTGCTTCCGTCAAAAACGTAAAGATCGCCCGCGCCTGCGATGCCGTTGTTGTACATCGCGCCGTAGAGTTTGCCTCCGAACACGGACATGGCAATGATGTCTCCCAGGCCTCCCGAATAGCTCAGAGTCCAGGAATTGCCGTCATAGGCATAGACTTTCGAGTCGCCCGCGCCGTAGCCTTGGCCGGCGTAGAGCTTGCCGTTGTATTCCGCCAGGGACCAGAAGCGTTCCTCCGCGGTGGTGAATGTCTTGGTCCAGGCGCTGCCGTCAAAGACCCAGATCGCGGCCTTGCCGGCCGAATATCCCTGGGTGGCGAAGAGGCGGCCGTTATAAGTCGCAAGCTGATAGATGATCTCAGCGGAGGCGTTCAAGCTCCGTTCCCAGCGGCTTCCGTCGAAGACCAGGACTCCGCCTAGGGTCCCGGCATCCGCGCCTATGGACGCATAGAGCTTGTCGTTGTAGACCGCCATGCCTATGACGTAGGTGTTCCCGAATCGGACGCCGGCATTGTAGGACACGGTCCAGTCGTTCTGATCGCAGGCCGCGGGATCTCCGGTCTGCGCAGGGTCGCAGACCAGGATGTCTCCGTTGCCTGCCGCGCCTCGACCGGCGTAGAGCTTGCCCTTGTAGACCGTGAGCGACCAGAACTGCGGGTACGCGGCGTCCGTATAGCTCGTCTGCCAGGAACTGCCGTCAAAAACCAGGACCTTCCCCGTTGTTCCGCCG
Organism: Elusimicrobiota bacterium; assembly: GCA_041661185.1. Taxonomy (GTDB): domain Bacteria; phylum Elusimicrobiota; class Elusimicrobia; order UBA1565; family UBA1565; genus JBAZUV01. Next base: position 44,359 of record JBAZUV010000017.1, on the reverse strand, counting down.
GCCGCGGCATAGAGCCTTCCGTTAAAGATGGTCATGCCGAGTATGTAGCTCTGGTCTCCGGCGTAGCTGAGAGAGGCCTTGCCGGAGAGCCAGCTTTTGCCCGCGTCGGAGGAATGCATGAGGCTGAAGCCGCCGGAGGCAAAGGGGCTGTTGCCCGGAGCCGTGGTCGTGGAGGTGATGAGCCCGGAATTTTCGTCTTGGACCAGGATGCGGCCGGACACGCCGTTGATGAGATCGTTGTACTCTTCCTCCGAGAGGAAGTTCATGGTCGAGGAATAATGCCCGAAGCCCGTGACCGAGGGCGACGTGAAGTCCGTCACGAAGCTGGAGACAGCCGACCAGGGGCCGTTGAGGCCCAGGAAATTGCGGGTGCGCACGCGCCAGTAGTAGGTTGCGGAATCCGCCAAGGTGAATGTCGAGATATAGACCGTATCATTGGTCGTCGTCAGCGTGGACTGCAGGACCACGGGCGTGGAGATGGAGACGGCCAGGCTCGAGAACTCCGGGTCCAGGGAGACCTGGAGGCAGTTCAATGACGCCGGTCCCAGGCCCGCGGCCGTCATGGTGGAGGGGCCGTACCAGGCGAAGTTGGGCTGGACGTTCACGTAGGTGCCGTTGGCCGGATAGCCGGGGGTCATGATGGAAGTCGGGCTGGTGGAGTCGATGAGCACGGCATAGGGCTTGGAGGTGCGCACGTTGCCCGCGCGGTCCGCGATCGTGAACACGATCTGGTTGGTGGCGCCGCAGGGGGAGGCGCCGCCGCAGGTCGCGGACCAGGTGGAACTGCGCAGGACGATGTCGTCGGCTCTCAGGGTCTGCGCCGCCAAGTCTCCGTCAACGCCGCTCAAACTGAGCGAGGCAGGCGCGAAGGCGAGGACATCGCCGTTCCCTCCGGAAGAGCCCTGCCCCGCGTAGAGCGCTCCGTCGTGGACCGCGAGGCTGCGGATCTCTTCGGCGGCGCCGTCATGGATCCTGCGCCAGCGGTCTCCGTCGAAGGCGAAGATGTCCGCATCGCCGGCGGTATTGCCTTGCCCGGCATAAAGCTTGCCGTTGAACACCGCCAGGCTCAGGATGCTCTCCTGGTCTCCGTCGAAGCTCGCGGACCATGACGTGCCGTCGTAGGAAAGGACGTCCGCTTCGCCGGTCTGCGCGCCCATGCCCGCGTAGAGGCGGCCGTTGTAGACCGCCAGGGACGGGACCATGTCGTAGTCCGCGTCGTAGCTCAGGGTCCAAGCCTTGCCGTCGTAGGCCAGGATGTCGCCGTCGCCGTACTGAAGTCCTTGGCCCGCGAAGAGGCGTCCGTTGTAGGCGGCCAGGGATTCGATGCTTTCTTCGCCGCCGTCGTAGGTCTTGGACCAGTTCACGCCGTCGAAAGCGAATACGTCTCCGTCGCCGGCGCTGCAGCACTGGCCCGCGTAGAGCCGTCCGTTGTAGACCGCCAGGGATTTGAAGGTTTCCTGGCCGCCGTCATAGCTCGTCTGCCAGGAGCTTCCATCGAAGACCAGGATGTCGCCGTAGGAGCCTACGCCGCGGCCCTGCGCGGCATAGAGCTTGCCGCCGTAGACCGCCATGGCGTAGATGCCGTCGCCGGCGCCGTCGTAGCTGAGCTGCCAGAATCCGCCTTCCAGGACATAGACGTCGCCTTGCCCGTTGATCCCGCCGACGCCTGCGTAGAGCTTGCCGTCGTAGGAGGCCAGGGAAATGATGCGATTGGCGCCGCCGTCATAGCTGAGGGAGGGCTCGCCCAAGGTCCAGCTGCCGCCCGCGTTGGTGGAGTAGATGACCCCGAATGCGCCGGGGACTGGGTTTTGGGAGAGTCCCGCGAGCGCGTCTTGGACCGTGATCTCCGCGGAGACCGGAGAGGAGTGATCGTTCCAGCCGGCCTCCGCGATCGCGTCGTCAGTCGAGCTGCGGGTCAAGAAGGCGGAGGCCGCGGGGGGGGTGAAGTCCGTCATGAAGCTGAATACGTCGGACCATGCGCCGGTGCGGCCCGCGGCGCTGCGGCAGCGCACGCGCCAGTAGTAGGTCGTGCCTTCGGCCAGGGTGAAGGTGGAGAGGTAGACGCCGTCGGCCAAGGATGCTTCGGGCTCGCGCGTGAGCGCGGGCGTGGAGATGGAGAGCACGATATCGCCCGCGGCGAAGCCCGCATCATCGGCCACCTGGAGATAGTAGCGGGCGCCGACGCCGAGGCCGGCGACGGTGTTCGTGCTGGGCACGTACCAGGCGAAATTGGGCTGGATGCCGGAGAAGTCCGCATCCGCGGGGGTGGTGAGGATGGGCGCGGGATTGGTGTCCACGAGCACCGTGAAGGTCGCGGTGGCCGAGTTGCCGGCGAAGTCCGCCGCGGAGAATGAGACGAGATTGGTCGCGGCGCCGGGGGCGGAGGAGTTGACCAGGGAGAGGGCGTCTGCCTGCAGGAGTTCCACGCCGGTGCTGTTGTTGGCCGCGGAGAAGCTCAGGCCGGAGACCGGAACCTGGGTCCAACTCTGGCCGCCGTCGGCGGAGTAGGAGGCATGGTAGCTGCGGCCGCGCATGGCCGCGCTGAAGAGGTCGTTCTGGAAGTCCTTGGCGATCTCGGCCGAGGAACGGGCTACGTTGAACACCCGTGTCTCATCAATGGTCCCATTAAAATATAAAGAGCCGGAGTCCCGGCCGATGCGCAGGGGATCCGTGTTCGAGATATTGGGCGTTCCTCCCGAGGTCGCGGTGCTGCGCAGGATGCCGTCCACGAAGAGGCGGGTCATGCTTCCATCTCGGACCAAGGCCGCATGGTGCCAGTTATTGTCCGCGAAATTCTCCTGGGTGATGAGCAGGCGGTTGTTCGTCCCGTCGAAGTCCGAGCCCACGACCTTCTGGCCCGAGGAGGAACAGGCAGCGTCGCCGCAGAGCGCGAGTTCGAAGCGGTCGTAGGGCGCGCCGCTGCGGCGTTTGGAGACGATGACTCCGGTCTGGCTCGCGGAAGCCTTGAACCAGGATTCCAGGGTCCAGCCCGAAGAGGAGCCCGGCCGCAGGGCTGCTTGATCCCCGACCTCGATGTACTGGCTGGAGCCGTTGAACGCGAGCGCGCCTCCCCGGCGGCCGGGACTGCGGACCAATCCCGGGGAATATCCGTAGAGCGTGCCGTGGAAGGAATTGTTCGAGGCGTCGAGCGCGGCCGTGCCGGAGGCCTCGTCGATATGCCACTGCCCCACGAGGCCGTAAGGCGGTCCCGTGGACGCCAATAGGCCTGAGGACAGGTCCTGGATCCTCACGCGCACGCTGACGATGCTGGAGGTGAAGTAGGTGTTGTAGTCGATGCCGGACCAGACGTTTTGGCTGGGGTGCGTCGAGGCTTCCGGCATGGAGAATACCGGAGGGACCGTGTCTATGGCAAAGGTCCTGGCGGCGGATTGGGCCAGACTCACCTCGTTGCGCACGCGCCACCAGCAGCGGCTGCCGTGGGTCAAGGTGACCGTCGAGGCGTAGAAAGAGTTGAGCGTCACGGAATCCGTGAGCACGTTCGTGAATCCGTAATCCGTCGCGATGCGCGCGCGGTGATTGACCCCGGTTGCGGCGGCCCATTGGAGCACGGGAGTCGTGGTGCTCAGGTAGGTGTTGTTGTCCGGCCCGAAGAGCGTCAGCCCGGAGGGGAAGGTCCAGGTCGAGACCGTCGAGGACAACTCCGAGCGCACATGCCCGTCATTGAGCGATGCGACCACGAAATAATAAGTGGTCTGCGGATCGAGTCCGGGAAGCAGGCGCGACTCTTTGTAGGACGGGGCCAGCGGCGTGAAGGATTGCGCGTAGATCGCGGCGCTGGAGAAATCCGCCTCGGAGACGATGTTCCCCGTGGTGGAGTAGCGGATCTGGTAGCTTTCGACCGTGCCCGTGGAATTATGCGCGTCCGCGACCGGCGCGGTCCATTGCAGCGTCACGCTGTCCGAGGAGCGCGCGGTGAACTGGAGATTTGAGATCGCCGCGGGCGCGGGGAGCCCGCCGAGGAAGCCGGAGCGGCCCTCGAAGGAGGAGGACTGCTGGAGGGTGGAGGCCATGTCCTCGATCGAGGAGGCGCTCTGCTCCTGGGTCCCCGCGGACTCGGCTCCGGCCTGGACTACGGCGGAAGGCTCATTGGTGAAAGAGCTGCTTTCCTGGCGGGTGGCGGAGACCTGCGCCAGGAATAGCAACGTTAACGTTATAGAAAGTAAAAGGGCGGGAAGGGCAAAGCGAAAAAATCGGCGGCGAAGCCGGGAAATAGTGCTCCCAGAGAACATCTCGGCGAGTGGCATCGTTAGATAGATAACGTGCGCGTATGTTCGATAGATATCCTAACGGAACGAAATAATTATTACAAGGGGGCGAAATCAAGGAATCCCGATTGCATGCCATGACCGTTGTGAGTGGAAATATGAGTTTCTTATTGCACGCGCTGCATTTTTTAATGTCCCGCCCTTTCTGGCGGCTATATTAATCAATATCTCTTCAAAAATTCTTCACAACTCCTTAGCCCCAATGCCGGTCACTTAAGCGGTCTTCCTTGTCTCCCCGGCGGAAGCCGGGGCCCAGGCTTCGACGTGCTCCTGGATTCCGGCTTCCGCCGGAATGACGGATTCGGCCTTAAGTGACCGGCATTGGGGCTAATTCATGCTGTTTCATCTCAGGTCATGCCGTTCATTCGCGATGTTCCACTGTCGTCCATCTATGCCGTTTTATTACCGTTTGTGTGTGAAATCTATTTAAGCTTATACATTCTAATCATCCCTGACAGATTAAATATATCTAAAAGCCACAACAGTCGAAAAGTAATATTAAACATGAAGTTACTTATCCGTTTCCCCAGGCTCGAATCGGGATTCTGTCCTTTTTTGTCACCCGTGAAAGCCGGGATGAGGAGTTGGTTCCATTGGTTCATTGGTTGAGTGACAGGCACCTGTTTGGACGTCCACTAGCGCGGTTTCGTCACCCCGGCGGAAGCCGGGGTCCAGGGACAGCCGTTTCTGGATTCCAGCTTCCGCTGGAATGACGGCATGGTGGGGCAAATAGCTTGCATATCGATATGCAAGCTATTTGCCCCCTGCCACCGGAAGCCATTTCCGCTGCGGTCGTCGCCGTGTTGAAACCCCCTCCGGAAAAATTCAGACATGGACAGATTTGAGGCCAACTGAATTTTTCCGGTTAGCGCGGGGATTTAACGAATATTTCGCGGGATTTAGGTATAATCGCGGGGATGTTTAGAAACGCGATATCCCTTTTACCGATAGTCTGCTTAACGATATTCTGCGCCGGCGCGGAAGCGGCAGTGCCGCAGACGCTGAGCTTCCAGGGATATCTCACCAATAAGACGACGGGGCTTCCTTATGACGGGGCCAAGGACATGCAGTTCGCGCTCTGCGATTCCGCGGCGGGCAGCTGCGCTTCTCCGCTCTTCGTGGAGACGCGCTGCGGCTCGGCCGACGGCGGGGTTTCCGTGGCCAAGGGCCGCTACAGCGTGGAGATCGGCTCGCAGACGGCCGGCGGCATTCCGGCGTCCGTATTCCAGAACAACGCCTCGGTCTGGCTGGAACTGCGGCCGGCTCTGGCTGCCTGCGCTTCCTTCGATCCGTTCGCTCCGCGCGTGAGAATGCAGGCTTCCTCTTATGCGTTCGAGGCGCTTCATGCGTCCACGGCCTCGGCCGCGGATCTGGATTTCCCCATGGATGTGATCACGGCCTTGCCCGCGACGGCCAACGGGGGCGTCACGGTCAGCACGCATATGCTCGTGTCTCTCGGCCGGGTGGGAATAGGAACGACCGATCGGACGGCGCCCTTGAGCGTCTACTCGGCGCAGCAGGCTTCCGACAGCGCGCTCATGCGCGTGTCCTCCAACAATGCGGTGGTCTTTTGGAACGACTACGTCGCGAGCAACTATTTCCCGGGCTTTGTGTGGAATACGGAGAATAATAATCCCACGTTTCCCAAGGCCGGGACCTGGGGCAGGATGAGGACTTCGGATGCCTGGCTGGCCATGAGCGCGAGCAGCAACTACTCCGTGGGCCTTACCACCGGCAATACCCGGCCGCTGTCGTTTTGGGGCGGCGGGAAGGTCGGGATAGGCATCACGGGAGCGCCTGCGGATGCGCTCGTCGTCAACGGCGTGGCGCATTCGACGCCCACGATCTCTCAGTACACGGGCGGCGGGACGCAGGACATCGCGCCGCCGGCGAACCTTTTCAAGATACTCAACGTCAACAGCTGGAATGCCGGGCCTTCGGCGTCTTATTTCACTCTCTCCGGCTCGACACTCACCATTAAGGAAGAAGGCTTGTATTGGATACATTACCGCATTCTGAGCCAGAAGCTTACCGGAACGACCTATTATTGCGATGTACGGATCAATGTCAATAATGTCTACGGCGTAGCGCAGTCCCGCAACGGCGACAATCTGATGTCCCAAACCGTCAACACGAACACGGCCTTCACCTTGCGCTATCTCAAGCCGGGGGATTTCATCAAGTTCGAGGGCAGGACTACGCACGCCACCTACAGCTGCCGTTTCTGGCTCGACGGACAATGGGGAACCGTGGCGGTATGGAAGCAAAATTGATCCGCGTGTCTTGCCGCATCCGCGCAAGCCTTCTAATAGGAGGGCTGGCCGTCTTATTCTCTGCTGCGCGTCCCGGGGGGCTTTGGGCGGCGATCACGCAGACCCTGGGCCAGCAAGGCTTTCTGGTGGACAATGCCGCGCATCTTCCCGTCAATAAAGGGAAAGACATGGTCTTTCGCATCTGCGCCACGGCCGAGGGAGATTGCTCCTCCCCGCTTTTCAGCGAGACGCGCTGCGCTTCCGACGGGAAGGCCGTTTCCGTGGTCAAGGGCCGCTATGATGTGGAGATCGGCTCGAACACGGCCGGCGGGATACCCGCGTCCGTTATCGCCCCCTATTCTTCCTTATGGCTGGAGACCTTGGTGGACCCCGATGATGACTGCGCGGGGTTCGAGGCGCTCGCCCCGCGCATCCGCCTGCAGTCTTCAGCCTATGTCTTCGAGACTTTGAGCGCGGACACCGCCGCGGCCGCTGTCCCGAGCTTTGCCGCGGATACGCTGACTAATCTTCCCGTGACTCGGGACGGCGGCGTGAGCTTGAGCACGAATCTGGTGGTGAGTCCCGGCCGCTTAGGGGTGGGGACCGTCGATCCCAAGGGCGCTTTGGGCATCTATACTCTTGGGGATACGGGCCAGGATAAGTTCAGAGCCGAGGTTTCCTCGCAGGCGTTCCAGTCGCAGTCGAATTATTCCGCGGGAACAGGCTTGTCGGGCATCGTGTGGACCACTCTCGACGACAACCCCGGCATACCCAAGGCCGGCATCTGGGTCTATGAGGACGCGGCCGGGACAAAGCTGCATATGGGCGCGAGCAGTGAATACGGCCTGGGCATCACCTCCAAAGCCGTGACTATCGATCCCTGGGGGCGGGTGGGAATCGGGACGGCTTCTCCCTCCGTGCCATTGGAGGTCTACGGCGTGATCAAGGCCACGCCCGTTGCCGCGGAATACACGGGGACCGGATCCCAGGACGTCGTCAGGAATACCTATACGAAGTTGAATTTTTACGGAGGCAGCGGGGTTGATTTCTCCCAAGGATTTTTCAGCAATTCCGCGGGGGTCATCACCTTCAGTCGCGAGGGCTATTATCTGATCTCATACTATTCTTTGAGCCTGATGCTCGACTCGGCTCAGTATTATTGCGATGCGCGCATAAGCGTCAACGGGGGGGCGTCCTATATCGGCTATTCCCGCAGCGGGGTAGCGAGCATGACAGGCTATGCCAACAATGGGACGCTCTCCGCAGTTCACCTCATGTATTTGAATATAGGAGACACGGTTCAAATCCAAGGAGCCAGCACGAGCGCTTCTTACGACTGTAGATTCTATAATAGCCAGCCCTGGGCTGCGGTGAATATTCTGCGGATCGATTGATGAATACATATTTTATCATCGCATTGCTGCTCGGAATCTGCGGATCAGCGGACGCCGCGATCACGCAGACTCTGCCTTATCAAGGATTCCTCTCGGATCGGACATCGGGCCAGCCTGTCAGCAAGGCAAAGGACATGCTTTTTCGGCTCTGCGACAGCGTTGCGGGGGATTGCTCCAGCCCCTTGTTCAGCGAGACGCGCTGCGCCGCCGATGGAAAGGCCGTCTTTGTGATGAACGGCCGCTACGACGTGGAGATCGGCTCGCACACCTCGGGCGGGATCCCGGCCGCGATCATGCAAAGCCGTTCCGGGCTCTGGCTTGAGATACTTTCGGACACCAATGACGACTGCGCAGGATTCGAGGCGCTTTCCCCGCGCGTGCGCCTGCAATCCTCGCCCTATGCCTTCAAAGCCCTCCATGCGTCCACGGCCTCCGCGGCTTCCGCCACGTTCCGGCTTTCCAATGTCGATGCGCTTGCGTCCACGCAGAACGGCGGGATCACGGTGAGTACTCATCTTTTCGTGTCTCCGGGCCGTTTGGGAGTCGGGACCTTGACGCCGAGAGCCGCCGTTGCCTCCAAGCAAGCCCCTGCTTCCGAGGCCCTGCTCATGTCCAACGCCGGCTACAGCGCCTTGAACATCGTTTCCAATCATACGTCCGGGGCTTATCTGCCGGGAGCGGCATGGGCCACGACGGGGGACAATCCGGATAAACCCAAGGTCGGGATATGGGTCAAGGACGGGGCGTCAGGGAGCAGCCTGAATTTCGGCGCGGCCCATGATTTCTCGGTAGGGATCGCTTCCTATAGCATGACCATCGATGCGTTCGGCCAAGTGGGGATCGGGACTTCCGCGCCGAGCGCGCCTCTGCATGTCAACGGCGTGATGACCGCCACGCCGGTTCAGGCTTCCTACTACACTTCTTCTTATCAGGATACCGGCTCGACTACTCCGGTGACTCTTGCTTATTCGAACATCTGGTACGATTCCTCGCAAGGATATTTCAGCAATGCCGCGGGGGTGATCACGTTCAGCAAGCCCGGCTGGTATCTCGTGCATTATCAGGCCCTCTCGCAGATGCTGGTCGCTTATCCTTATTATTGCAAGGCGCGTTTGCTGATCAATGGGGTGACTGCTCTGGCCAGTTCAGAGAGCGGCGTGAGCAAAGCCGCGGCGCCCTACCCCAGTTCCAACGGTACGGTCACCGCTACGATCCTGCGCTACTTCAATGCCGGCGACACCGTGCGCGTCCAGGGCAACACCACCGTTGCTTCCCGTAACTGCCGTTTCTACGGCACGACGAGTTGGGGCGAGTTCTGGGTCGTCCGCCTGCGATAGTTTCTTAGTCGTCGCTCCGGCGGAAGCCGGAGCCCAGTCGCTCGGATAGGCTCTATTATAACGCGTCGAGGGCGTCGGCCAGGCAGACCACGATGTCCGCGGCTTGACGCAGTTGATTGGCTTCGCTAAGAGAAGAATTCAAGATCAGTTCAGCCTTGCCCGGAGTCCCGATCAATCTTGCTTCCGGGAATGCCGCGAGTTTTCTCAGCAAGGTCAAGTCCAGGGCTTGTCCGGCTTGCGCGGGGTAGGCGCGAGCGAGCAGGGCTTGCGAGAGCCGCGCATCCTGCAGTTCCACGCGGTCGGGCACCACCATGCCGGCTTCTTTTTCCAGCAAGGCCTTGGGACCGGCTTCCACGCGGTAGCTGCCCGAGGTTTTCGTGGCCGCGCTCACGCGGATAAGGGTTCCTTCATCGGAGATGAGGATCTCGCGATCCTTCCAGCGGCCTTGCAGCCTGGGGGGATTCTCCTGATAGGCAAAGCCGATATTCCCGGCGATGCTCGGCCAGCGCGAAGAGGGGGTGTAGTAGCGCTTCTCCCGGAGAAGCACGATGATGACCGGGATCGAGAGCGCGATGATTCCAATGATGATGAAAAAGATGTTCATTCAAGCCTCCGCATGCGCCTTGCGCGCAATCATGCTGATGTCGTGCGTCCAACGCTTCTTTAGATTACCCGTTTCGCAATTCCGGCGCAAGCCTGTCAATTCGTCATCCCGGCGGAAGCCGGAATCCAAAGGCTTTGAGCCAGAGAGAGGCTATGAGTTTTTTTTTAAGGCTGCGCTGAGAGATCCAGCGGGCCGGCCGGGGCAGCGGCATTTTATCCGGCCAGGAGCCCGCGCGGACTTGGATGCGGATGTCATGATTCGTGATGGAGTGGCGCAGGGTCTTGAGGAGCGCGCCGGGATGAACCTGAGGCAGGTGACGCTGTTCGGGAAGTCCCCAATGTCCGGGGAGGATCTTCTCTTCCGCGGACCTGTGCCGGAGCAGGATGCCCTTGGGGCCTTTGATGAGCAGGAGCTTCATGGGGACGCGGAGCACGGCCTGCCTTTTGCGGATCGCCGGTATCTTCTCCGTCAGTCCCAGGGCACGGCTGCGGCAGGATAAATGCAGAGGACAGTCCCCGCAGAGGGGCGCGGCAGGCGGGGGCAGGCAGACGCGAGCGCCCAACTCCATCATGGCTTGGTTCCAGTCTCCTGGACGCGCAGGGTCTAAAGCCGCTTCAGCCAGAGCCCAGAGCTTCTTCTGCGCGGCGGGCTTTTGCAGGTCCGCGCGCAAGGCATGCAGGCGCGCGAGCACCCGAGCGACGTTGCCGTCGAGCACGGCGTGGGGCCGGCCGTAGGCGATCGATGAGATCGCAGCCGCGGTGTAGCGGCCGATTCCCGGGAGCTTGCGCAGGCTTTCAATATCCGAAGGGACGGCTCCTTCGTGATCGAGGACGATCGCTTTCGCCGCGCGAAGGAGGTTCCTCGCGCGCGAGTAGTATCCTAATCCCGCCCACTCCCGGAGAACGTCTTCTTCCTTCGCGCGAGCGAGCGAGCGGGCATCCGGCCAGCGCCGCGTGAAGCGCAGGAAATACGGCGTGGCCGTGGAGACCTGGGTCTGCTGGAGCATGATCTCAGATATCCAGGTCCGGTAGGGGGAGGGGTGTTCCCGCCAGGGGAGCGTGCGGCGGCGTTCGTCGTACCAGCCGAGCAGAGGAGGCTTTGCCGCGGCGTTCACTCGTCCTGGACGGCGATGTTGATCGTGATCTGCTTGACGCCCGGGACTTTTCGGAGCGCGGCGCGGATCTCGCGGCGCTCTTCCCAGGAATCGGCCAGGCCCGAGACCGTGACGTCTCCCCGGTCCGCGCTTACGTCGAGGAATCGGATGTCGATCTCCGGATGCGCCTTGAATTCGGCCCTGACGCGCGCGACTACCGCCGAGTCGCTCATGTCGAGCTTCTGCGAATTGCGGGAAAACGCGCAGGCCGCGCCCAGGAGTACGAGGGGGAACAGCGCGAGGCTCATTCGCATAGCTCGTCGATATAGTACAATTTTTGCATGGAGCTTCTGCTGGCCACGCGCAATGCGAACAAGGTCCGCGAGATATCGCAGGTGCTCCTGCCTGCCGTCCCGGGCCTGAAGCTGTTCTCTCTGGAAGCCTTTCCGGACATCCCGGAAGTCGTCGAGGACGGACGCACCTTGCAGGAGAACGCCCGCAAGAAGGCGGAGGCGGTCTCCCGATCCTCGGGGCTCCCTTGCCTGGCCGACGACACGGGCCTGGAAGTGGCGGCCTTGGGCGGAGCGCCGGGAGTGTATTCCGCGCGCTACGCCGGAGAAGGCTGCGATTATGCGGCCAACAACGCCAAGCTCCTGGCCGAGCTCAAGGACGCGCGGGGAGCGCGGCGGTCGGCCTGCTTTCGCTGCGTCATGGCCTTGGCCGTGCCGGGAGAAGAAACTGTTTTCGATGAAGGCCGCTTGGACGGGAGCATCCGCGATTCGGCCGCGGGAAAGAACGGCTTCGGCTATGATCCGATCTTCCTTCTGCCGGATTCAGGCAGGACCCTCGCGGAGCTCTCTGCCGAGGAGAAGAATCGGCTCAGCCATCGCGCGAAGGCGCTTGAAGCCGTTGCGCGCAGGCTGGCCGCGATGATGGGGAGGCGCTCATGAAGAAGATCACGGCCGTGCTCGGGATTTCAGCGTCGACGGCGATCCTTTTTGCGGCGGCGCTCTTCCTGCGCGTCGAGGCCGGGGGGCAGGAGGGATCGGCTCGCCGAAGCGCTCTGCTCGCGCAGAAGGCCGAAGTGGAATCCGCCTTGGCGCAGTCCGGGCAGGACGCCGAGCTCTGGCGCAAGCTGGGGCTGCTGAACCAGCATCTGGGCGAGCCTCAGCAGGCCTTGGCCGCCTTCCGCAAGGTCGTGGAGCTCCTTCCCGAAGATTCGGCGGGCTGGTTCATGCTGGGGCTCACCTACGAGAAGGTGGGAGATCGCTCCTCGGCCGCGGACGCCTGGGAGAAATGCCTGCGCTTCGCCGCCAATGAGAAGGCGCGGGAGACCGCGCGCCGCCATTTGGCGCGGCTGAGGCCTTGAAACCCATGCTCTCGGCGCAGAGGCTGGGCGCGTGGACGGCGGTCTTCGCCTTGCTCCTGAGCGCATGCGCGGGCGCGGATGTCTCCTTTAATCCGCGCTTTCGCGGGGCGAACGTGCGGCGCGTGGCCTTGGTCTCCTTCGAGGGTCCCGGGGGCGGAGCTGCCGCGGATTTCCTGGCGCACGAATTCCTCAAATCCGGCGCGGATGTCGTGGAGCGCAGCCGGCTGGAAAGCATCCTGACCGAGCAGCGATTGGCATCCAGCGGAGTGCTCGATCCTGCCACGATCCGCAGGGCCGGGAAGATCCTGGGGGTGGACGCGGTGGTCGTGGGCTCCGTCACCCAGTACGCGCCGCCGCAGAGCTTCTATGTGCCCGGCGCCGGTTCGGCAACAGTCACCGTGCAGTCGGCCTCCGCATTAGGCAACGGCACGCTCTACAGCCAGGCGCCTGCCTTCGGCGGGTCGAATGCGAACATCGTCACCTCCGCCGCCGTGGTGGGCTTGACCGCGCGCATGGTGGACGTGGAGACCGGCTCGGTCATCTGGTCCGCGCGCCAGACCTGGGAAGGCTTTGACACGGACGCGGCCATGTCCTCGATCGCGGCATCCTTCGCGCGTTCGCTCGCTCCTTTCTGGGGGAATTCCCAGCCTCATTCCTGATGCCCATCCCAGCGCTTCCAACGGTCCCTTTGAAGCCGTCATCCCGGATATCGTGCCTCTTGCCTCTCCTCTTTTTCGGCGGTTTGGCGTGGTCCGCGCAGACGCAGGAGGGCCAGACCACGTATTGGGACATGCTCATGCGCGCGCAGTCCATGCACAATCTCGCGCAGGGCTCCCAGCACATGGACGAGGGCCGCTACGACGACGCGGTGCGCGAGTTCGCCCGGGCCGTGCTGCAGAACCCCGCGGAACCCGCGGGGCATCGGATGCTCGGCTCCGCCTATTACTGGGTGGGGCAGACGGCTCAGGCCGAAGCGGAGTTCCGCGAGAGCCTGCGCCTGGACCCCAAGGACGCGGAGAGCCATCTGCTCGTGGGCATCGTGGAGGCGCGCAAGGGAGATACGCAGAAGGCCTATGCCTCTTTTCAGGAAGCAGAGCGTCTCGATCCCAACCGCGCGGACATCCAGATGGATATGGGCTCCATCGAGGACGGCATGGGGCGCTATGACGCGGCGCTCGAGCATTTCCGCAGGGCCGCGGCCTTGGATCCGAGCAACCCGCTCTACCATTATCAGCTCGGCACGCTCTACGCGAAGCTCGGAAGAGACGAGGAGGCCTCGGCCTCTTTCCGCTCCGCGATCCGATTCTATCCCGTCTACCAGGAGGCCGTGCTGGATCTGGCCGCGGTCTCCGAGCGCATGGGCCGCATGGACGACGCGACGGACATGTTCCGCCGCGCCGTGCGCTTGAAGCCGCGGGATTCCGTGGCGCGCTTCCGCCTGGCCAAGGCCTATGCCGCGCGCGGCAAGGACAAGGCCGCGCGGGAAGCCTTGGCCGAGGTCTTCCATCTCACGCCGGACAGGGGAGGGCTCTCTCTCTCGACTTCCTACGGCGGGCGCTCGGACAAGGCCGAGGGAGAAGAGCCGCCCAAGCCGCCGGACCAGGGCGCGGAAGGCCCGCTCGACGTGCTGGCCAAGAACCTGGCGCGCCTGCCTTTGGACCGGGACGCGTCCCTGCGCGTGGACATGGTCTTCATGCCGAAGGCCAAGCTCGTCTCAGCCGCGCGGCCGGAGTCCCGAGCCTCTCTCAAGCAGGCCATGGAGCGCGCGGCCGGCAAAGGCGCCGGCCAGGCCGCCAGGCCCGCCGAGGCTTCGCAGGCAAGCGGCGGCCGCCAGGAATTCACGCTCAAGGCCTCGGATGCCAAGACGCGCTCGGAATCCATACGCGCCATCGTCTCTCAATTGCGGGAAGCCTTGGCCAAGGCTCCGCCGGACGCGGAGGTCCGGCTGGGCATGAACCTTTCGTTCGCCGAACAGTCCGCTTCCAGGAATTCGGATTCCTCCGAGCGCGGCAGGGTCTCGTATCAGCCGCACGACGTGGGCAACGACCTGGGGCTCTGGGTGCTGGGCACGGGCTGGATGACGCTCGTGGAGGAAGCTCTTCCCCAGCCCGACGACAAGGAGCCCTCCTCGGTGCTGGGCTGGATCGTCCAGGGAGTGGGCTTCGCGGTGCTGGGCGATTCCGCGCGGGCAGAGGAGCGCTTCCGCCGCGCGGTGGCGGCTGATCCGCAAGACGCCTTGGCTCATCTGGGCTTGGGCGTGTGCAAGGTCATGCGCGGAGATGAGGCCGGCGCGGCCGCGGAGTACCGCAAGGCTTTGGCGCTCGATCCCAAGAACCGGAGCGCGGCCGAGGGCCTGCGCTGGCTCGAACGCCCGGCTTCCGCGGAATCCGGACGCCCGGCGCCCGAGCGCGCCTCGGCCGGGGATCTTCCGTCGTCCAAGGAGCGCTGATGCCGCGCTACGACCAGCATTTCCTCGCCTCCGAAAAGATCCTGGACCTCGTGATCCGGGCCGTGGACCCGCGGCCGGGAGAAGAAGTCTTGGAGATCGGGCCGGGACGCGGGGTGATGAGCATGCGCCTGCTCGCGGCCGGGGTGCGGCTCAAGGCCGTGGAGATCGACAGCCGCATGGCCCTGGGTCTGCGGGGACGATTCGCCGGACATCCGGATTTTGAGCTCATCGAGGCGGACTTTTTGGAGACCGATCTCGGAGCATTAGGCAGGCCGCATAAAGTGGTCGGCAATCTTCCCTACTCCGTGGCCACTCCCATTCTCCAGCGCCTCTTGGGCTGGCGCGTTGACGGGCCCGGCGAGGGGGGGGGTATCCCGTGGTCGCTGGCCGTGCTCATGTTCCAAAAAGAGGTCGTGGACCGCATCCTGGCCGGACCCGGGAGCCGGGATTACGGGCTCTTGAGCCTTTCCGTGCGCATGCATGCCGAAGCCGAGGAGATCTGCCGGGTGCCGCCCTCCTCGTTTTCCCCGCCGCCCAAGGTGGACTCCGCGGTGGTGAGGCTCATCCCGCGCACGCGTCCCTTCCTTCCCGCCGACCTTTCTGAGCAGGATTTTTTCAGGATCGGCAAGGGCGCATTCATGCACCGGCGCAAGAAGGCCTCGAAATCCTTGTCCATGGCCTTGGGCCTCTCGAAGGATGCGGTAGAGAAAGCCTTTGCCTGCGCTGAGCTTCCTCCTGATGTCCGAGCCGAAGACATCCCTCCCGAATCCTTCATCGCCCTGTCCCGCGCTCTAGCACCCGGATTCCGCAGCTGACCCTGCCTTTCAGCCGGAAAAATTCAGTTGACCTCAAGTCTGTCCGTGTCTGAATTCTCCCGGAGGGGGTTTCAACACGGAGACAACGGCAGCGGAAATCCCGTCATTCCGGCAGAAGCCGGAATCCAGGAGCAGGCTGGACCCCGGCTTCCGCCGGGGTGACGAAAGTAAAGGGACTTGTGAGCCATTACTAGGAGGAGACAAGCTTGCGGATGGCGGCGCTCATGCTGCTTTTGGCGGTCTCTTCAGTCTCTTCGGAGGACGCGGTGCGCAGATATTCGATGCTGTCCAAGTCGCCCACATCGCCCAAGGCGCGGGCTGCGGCATAGCGCACGGCAGGGTCCGCATCCTTGAGCGCCAGAGCCAGGGCCTCGCGCGCGGGCTGGGAGCGGAACTCTCCCAGGGAACGGGCGGCTTGCTGGCGCACCTGCCACTCTCCGTCGGAAAGAGCGCGCTTGAGCGCGGGCACGGCCGCGGGATTGCGCGTCTGGCCCAGGGCCACGGCCGCGGCATAGCGCGTCCACCAATCCGCGTCCGCGAGCGAACGTTTTTCCAGTTGGGAAACAGCCCCGTCGTTTCGCAGGCGTCCAAGAGCCAGCGCGGTCGTGAAGCGCATCCCGCGGTCCGCGTCATCCAAACCCTTCTTGAGATATTCCAGCGCGGCCCAATCCCCGGTGCGGCCCAGGGCCATGGCCGCGGCTTTGCGCACCTCGCGGTCCGCGTCGGCCTGGAGGAAGAGCGCGCCCAGATAAGGCACGGCGCGCAGCTTGCCCGGGCGGTTGGAAAGATCGGCCACGGCTTCCTTCTGGACCTGCGGGTTCCGGGAACGCAGCCGGCGCAGGCAGGACTGGAAATCCGGGACTTGGCGCACGGCATCGCGCAGGTCCGATTCCACGGGGATGGCGGAGAAGAGCTCTTGCTCGGGTCCCATCACTTCCACGATGGGGGGAAACATCGCGGACTCGTCTTCGGGGGCGGCCTGCAAAGGCGCCGCGCTCAAGAGAGCGGGCAGGGCGAGGGTGAGCGTCGAGAAAAGAAAAGGCCGAAACAGGTGGTTCATCCGATCCTCCACAAGCCTGCTCGGCGGACTCCAGGCGATAAGGGCGCGCAGCGCGAACCCTGACGACGCAGCGATTATAGCACGAGGAATCTTCGATTTGCTAACCTCTCGTCGATGAGGGTCCTTTTTCTGAGCGAGACGCAAGGCTGGTCCGGCGGAGCCGCGCAGCTTCTGGCCTTGGCGCTGGGTCTGCGCGGAAAAGGCGCGGAGATCTCCCTCGCCTCTCCCGCCGACGGCGAAGCCGCGCGCCGCGCCCGCGACGCGGGACTGCGCCATATTCCCATGCATCCGCGCCAGGACTACGACCTTCCCACGGCCCTGCGCCTGCGCAGGATGCTTATCGATGAGAAGATCGACGTTCTGCACGCCCATCATCCTCGCGCGCATGCCGTAGGGCTCCTGGCCATGCATTGCATGGGGCGCCGGCGGCCCGTGTACGTGGTTTCGCGCAGGGTCTCTTTCTCCGTGAAGTCCAACCCTTTCAGCGCTTTCAAGTATCGGAGCCCGCGCATCGACGGGTATGCGGCGGTGGCCGAGAACGTGCGAAGACAGCTCATCGAGGCCGGCGTGCCGCCGCAGCGCGTGCGCACCATTCCCAGCGGCGTGGACACGGTCCGCTTTTCGCCTGCGGACAGGGACGAGGCTCTTTCCCGCGAACTGAATCTTCCAGACCCCGGGGCGCAAGGCCGCGGGATCGCGGTCATCGGCAAGGTGGCCAACTATTCCCCGTGGAAAGGGCAGTCTGTTTTCTTCGAGGCAGCCGCGCGCCTGCTCAAGACCGGACGCGAAGCGGTCTTCCTGGTCGCGGGCCGGGACACGGACGGACCCGAGTGCCGCCGCGCGGCCCAAGAAGCCGGACTCAAGGAGAAGGACGTGCGCTTCCTGGGATTTAGGTCCGATGTCCCGCGCGTGCTCTCCCTGCTCGATGTGAGCGTGAACGCGGCCGTGCAGGGCGAGGGGATCTCCGGGGCTTTGCGGGAGTCCCTGGCCATGAGCGTGCCGGTCGTTGCCAGCGACGCGGGCGGAAACGCGGAACTGGTGCGCGAAGGAAAGACCGGACGGCTCTTTTGCTGCGGTTCTTCCGAGGAGCTGGCGCGCGTCTTGGGCGAGACCTTGGCCGATCCCGCGGCTGCGCGAGCCTTGGCGCACGCCGGGCGCGAACTGGTGCTGCGGGAGTTCAGCGTGGAAGCCTTAGTCGAGCGGACCGAGGCGTATTACCGCGAACTGCTGGCGCGCCGCGCATAGTCCAAGGCTTCTTGGAGAGCGGACCAGGCATCTTTCACCGGGATGTCGCGGCAGGAAGTCCAGGACTGAGAGACCACGCTGAAATGACGCGCAAGGCCTGAGAGTCCTTCCTGCCCTGGGCCGGGATACATCCACACCGTGCGCGTATAGCGCGAAAGAAGGCTGAAGGTCGGCGTATTGACGGCCGCGGCCAGATGCGCGGTGCCCGTGGCATTGGTCACGATCAGGTCGGTGCGGCGAAGGAAAGCGGCCGTGATGCGGATGGGGAAAGGACCCGCGGCCGGTATCCCGGCGGAAGCGGCCAATCTCCGGATCGGCTCCTCTTCTCCGGGGCCTGCGAGGAAGAAAGGCTTTATGCCGGGCTTTGATTTGAGCAGCCGCGCAAGCTCGACAAAGCGTTCCTCGGGCCAGCGGTTGTCGAATTTCTTGAAGTTCCCGGCGAAGAGCCCCACGGAGAGGCCCTCGCCCAGGCCGAGTCCCGCGAAGGCTCGCTCTGCCTGGGAATCGGATTCCGGATCTTGGCGCACCCGGAGCCGCGGCTCATACGCAGCGCCCAGCGCCTCGGCCAAACGGCGATAGCGCTCCAGAACATGCTCATCATCCGCGGGGGTAGGGATGCGGCGGTCAAAGGCCGAGTCGCCGCGGCCTTTGGCAAAGGCGAGCTTTTCTTCAGCGCTGGAGCAGAGGGCCAGGATCCAGCCCGCGCGGGAGAAGGAGGCGTTCAAGTCCACGAGCAGGTCCGCGCGTTCCCGGCGAAGGCGCGCGCAAAGAACGAGATTGCGGATCGGATGCGCCGCGCTGCGCAGGAGCAGGACCTCGTCGATGCCTTCGATGAGCGAGGCCGCCGCGAAACCGTGCTGCCCGGTCACGAGCTGGATGCGCGCGCAAGGATGCTTGGCGCGCAGAGCCGAGAAGAAGGGGGTGGCGGCCAGGAGATCTCCCAGGCGGCCGATCCATAAGAGCCGGATCAGCGGAGTTCGCATGAGCGGGGGAGAGACGTCTCTGGGGGTGGCGGCATGGCGTTCAGTTATTCTATCATAAGCGGAATCCGACGTCGGGAGGATGCCGGGCGCGAGCCCGAGCAGACTCCTGGAAATGGGCAAAGGAGCGATTTCATGATCACGACTTCCGACTTCCACGAAGGTCTCATCTATCAAGAAGGGAACCAATACCTCGAGATCATCCACTACCAGCACCACCGCAAATCCCAGGCCCGGGCCGTGGTGCGCGTGAAATGCCGCGACGTGAACAACGGCTCCGTGCTGGAGAAATCCTACGCCTCCGACGAGAAGTTCCGGGAAGTGGAGGTCCGCAAGAGGGACTTCCAGTTCCTCTATGCCGAGGGAGAGAGCCTGCACTTCATGGACGTCGAGTCCTACGAGCAGGAGGTCCTGTCCAAGACCAAGCTCGGCGACCAGGCACGCTTCCTGGTGGAGAACATGGACGTCATCGGCGTGTACTTCGACGACGCCTTCCGCACCGTGGACCTTCCGGCCAACGTGGTGCTCAAGGTGGAGTCCTGCGAGCCCGGCTTCAAGGGCGACTCGGTCTCCAATCTCATGAAGAAGGCCACCACGGCCACGAACATCGAGATCAAGGTCCCTCTTTTCATCAAAGAAGGCGACAACGTCCGCATCGACACCCGAACCGGCGAATACATGGAACGGGTCCAATAAAACAGACATTCCTTTCGTCACCCCGGCGCAAGCCGGGGCCCAGCAACTCCTGGGTCCCGGCTTGCGTCGGAATGACGAACGTATCGTCGCCCCGGCGGAAGCCGGGGTCCAGGCGTACGGCTTAACGGCAGTTGCTGGGTCCCGGCTTTCGCCGGGATGACGACAAAGACGACGACAAAGGTCCAGTACTGCCGGGATGACGGATGAAGTGAACGCGAGGGACGATGATACGAGCCGTCGTTTTCGACGTGGACAATACGCTCACCGACTTCATGCGCATGAAGCGGGCTTGTGTGGACGCGGCCGTGGAGGCCATGATCGACGCGGGCCTGAAGGTCGAGCGCCAGGCCATGGTCGAGAAGATATTCGAGGTCTACTGGAAGGAAGGCGTGGAGGACCAGAAGATCTTCGACAAGGTCCTGCTCAAGGAATTCGGGCGCGTGGACTACAAGGTCCTGGCCTCCGGCATCGCGGGCTACCGCCGGGCCAAGGCCGGCACCCTGACCCTCTATCCGCATGTCCGCTCCACGATGATGGGGCTTTGGCGCGCGGGCGTGCGGCTGGGCGCGCTCTCGGACGCGCCCAAGCTGGAAGTCTGGCTGCGCATCGTGGACCTGGGCTTGCAGGACATCTTCGAGCACGTGGTGGCCTCCGAGGACTTCGGAGTGAAAAAACCCGACCCAAAGCCTTTCCGCAAAGCCCTGGAGCTTTTGGAGACGCCCGCGCATCAAACGCTGATGGTGGGCGACTGGGCCGAGCGCGACATCGCGGGCGCCAAGCGCGTGGGCATGAAGACGGCCTGGGCCAAGTATGGCGACAATTTCGGCACCGTGGAGTCCGGCGCGGATTACGTGCTCGCCGACATCGCCGAACTCCTGGAGATTGTCCGCCGGGAAAATAAGTCCGCGTGAGGCCTTTTATCCGTCATCCCGGCGGAAGCCGGGATTCAGGGATCGAGGTGAACTATGAATAGCCCAATAAAACTAATCTCCGGCGTCCTTTGTTCGATAGTCCTCCTCTGCGCCGCGGTCCCGGCCCGCGCGATCAAAGTGGAGAAACTTTACGGCGTGCTGGCCGCGGGGAAGGCTTTGGAAGTGACTTCCGGCGAGGCCTTCGTTCGCTTCCCCGCATCCGTGTCCGGAGATGCGCGCAAGGCCGCGCTCTCCGTGGCCGGCGCGGAGATCATCGGCGATCTTCCTGTCCCCGGCTGGGTGCATGTGCGCCTTCCGGAGGGGATGTCCGTATCCGCGGGACTGAGCGCGCTCAAGAACTTGCCCGGCGTGGAAGCCGTGGAGCCCAACCGCGCTTACCGCGCACTGCGCACGCCCAATGATCCGCGCTATTCTTCCCAGTATCATTTTGAGAACATCCATGCGCCGACCGCCTGGGAATACGAGACCGGGAGTTCCAGCATGGTCACTATCGCGGTCTTGGATGCGGGCATCGACGGCGCGCATCCCGATCTTTCCGGGAAACTCGTCGGCACGAGCCAGAAGTGGAGCGCCACCACGCAAGTTCAGAGCAGCAACCAGCCGCCGACTCCTGCCTGCAATCACGCCACCCGCGTGGCAGGCACGGCCGCGGCAGTCACCAACAACGGGACAGGAGTCGCAGGCGTCTCCTGGGGCGCCCGGCTCATCTCCCTAAAGGTCTTCAATGACGCAGACTGCAATATGGACTGTTCCGACGCCGGCGGGAGCGGCTGCGCGACCACGGATGCCACGATCATGGCCGCGCTGAACTATACGACCACGACTCTCATCCCCAGCGGGGTCGGCCGTCTAGTGGTGAATATGAGCATCGGCGGAACCGGGGCTTGCGCTCCCGTGCTGTCGGCGATAACCTCGGATTTGGCGGCAAACCACGACGTCGTGCTCGTGGCCGCGGCAGGCAATGACGCCGGAGATGTGAACAGCCCCGGCAACTGCCCGGGAGTCATCCCGGTAGCCGCCACGGACAGCGGCAACAACGTCGCGAATTTCTCCTCACGCGGGCCGGCCTTGGCGGCCAACGGATTGGCCGCGCCCGGCGTGGGCATCTGCACCACGGATGTCTCCTCGGCCTACACTTGCTCGGCTACGGGAACCTCTTTCTCCGCGCCCATCGTCTCGGGCATCGCGGCCCTGATCCTCTCAAAGAAGATGGGCGCGGCATTCTCCGCATCCCAAGTGAAGGACACCCTTCGCAGCAGCGCGGGCAGCGTGGGCACGGCAGCCGTGGGTCCGGCGTCTCTTCAGAGCAATACCGTCGGCGCGGGCTTGGCGGATGCGTTCCGGGCCGTGCGCTTGACCGTGGACGGGTCCCTGACGGCTTTTGCGGGGGAGGAGAAGGCCATCGCCTTCCCGAATCCTTTCCGCCTCTACGAGCACCCCAGCGCGACCATCACGGTCCCGCGCGGCATCGAAGGGTCCGGACTCAATATCAAGCTTTACACCATGGACGGCCAGCTCGTGCGCGACTTGGGCGCCAAGACGACATGGGACGGGAAGAACGACGCGGGCAATGCCGTGGCCAGCGGAACCTATATCTTCCTGGTCAAGACCGGCGCCGGCTCCACTCGCGGACGCATCGCGGTCCTTCACTGACCGAAAAAATTCGTGCGCCTCAAATCTGTCCATGTCCGAATTTTTCCAGAGGGGGTTTCAACACGGCGACAACCGCAGCGAAAATACTGCATTGCCGTTCCCCAAGAAACCCCCCGGATTCCGCGAACAAAAACATCCCGTCGCTTCCGTCTGAAAGGCAGGGTCAACTGCGGAATCCGGGTTAGTGGGATCGAGTTGTAAGAGGCTTAAGCCAGGCAGGCACGGGTTCGGACTTGTAAACCTGCTCTCCTCGCTTGAACACGGTGACCTTGCGAAACGGCCGGCTTAGATCGCTATTATCGAAGACATAGACAAGCGGAAGTCGAAGGATGGCGGCCTTGAGATTCGCCAGGATGCGGGGGTAGCGGGATTTCAGCTTCTCGGTCGGGACATCATGGCCGCCCTGAGATACGCGCATGGCGACGCGATCCTCGGAGAGTTCCGAGCCGGCAAGGCCGATGAAGCACAGCACTACGGTGTAGCCGGAGCCGGCGGCTTCTTCCAGAAACTGGAGCTTTTCACCGACGGGATCAGAGAAGACCGTTTCAAAAACAAAGCTCTCCCGCTGCTTGAGGAGCGAGCGCCGCAGGGCATCGGCCATCTTCGCCGCGGCATATGCGTCCATGTTCAACTCGCGGGCGAATGCGTCGGCTTCAATATATCTCAAACCGGCGTATTGGATGTGGGCGCGATGGAAAGAGGTTTTGCCCGCGCCGTTGGGTCCCGCGATGGCCACGATGATCGGACGCTTGTCCAACTCGGAGAGCGCTTTCAATGGAGGGGGATGAATCGGCGATTGACGAATCGGCCTTGGGTGCGATTGCCGTCCGCTTCGATGCGCACTAAGATCCCCGGCCTGTCCGGTACCTGCTCATAATGCGGAAACGGCAAGCTATTCAAGTGATCGATCACCCGGCTTCGGCCTTCTTCGGAATCCACGGAGTCCAGGCATTCAGACAAGGGTTTGACGAGACCTGCGCGCCGAAGCGCCAGAACTTGGGTTCCCTGTAGCAGCGGTTCAAGCGCCTCTCCCAGATGCGCCCAGAATTCTATCTGGCCGGCGATCGATCGATCATCGATCTCCCCAATGAGCCGGGCTTCTAAAATCAATGAATCTGAAATCCTCACTGGCTGTCCCATATTCAAATTGTAGCAGATTGCTACAAAATGTCAATACCGCTCGGCATTGGGCCTATGAACGCATAGGCCCAACGGAGGAAACGGCCTGGGCCCGGCGGTCCTGCCGTGCCGGCCGGTCCCGGGCTAGACTATTCCCATGGACATCCGTTCAATGCCGGTTCGGGCGATCCGTTCTCTCGTGCTTGCGGCTCTGGCGTCGGCGCCTGCGTCGGCGCAGCTGCAAAAGACCAAATTCTATCTTCCTGAGAATCTGCCGAAGCGTCCGGCGGAGTTTGAGCGCGCGTACGCGGCCACGGTCGACCTGGAGATCCCCAATGAGGGACGCATCTGCAGCGCCGCGGTGGTGTCCGACGACGGCTATCTTCTCACGGACCTGCATTGCGTGCTCCATTGCCTGGAGGACAAAGGCTGGCTCAAGGACGGCCGGGCAACGCGCGAGAAAGGGGAGGGCTACGAGATCGTGCGCATCCGGGAGGATTTCCGCGCGCCCAAGGACATGTCCTGCGAGAACTTGGTATGGGACGAGGCAGGCGTGCGCGCGGACAACCCCCGCGTGGTCCTCTTGGGCAAGGCCAAGGCGAATTTTTCTGAGGAGAAGGCAGATATTCTATCGGAGTCCGCGGTTCAGGCCGTGCGAGAGAACATGAAGGATTTCGCGCTCCTGAAGTTCGAGTTGCCTCATCCTGTCGCGTGCCTGCCCGCGGCGGCAGCGTCGCCCGCGGCCGGACAAGCCGTTTGGGGGATCGGGTTCCCGTCGTTCACCATGCGCTACGACGGCTACGACTCCAGCGGCTACAAGAAGCACATCAGCCCGGGAATCGTGCGCAAGAGCATTCGGGAGGACCCGTATCTGCGCGGCCTCATCTTGGACCCGGCGCGCTGGAGCGTGATCGACTGCATCTACGCGGACCCGGACCTCCTGCTTTCCGACATCGATCTCATGGAAGGAAACAGCGGCGGCCCGTTGGTAGACGCCTCGGGCCGCTTGGCCGGGCTCACCTGGGGGAGCGTGGCCCACGACGGGAAGAAAGAACTGCATGCCACGGCCCTGGGTCTGCGCATCGAAGCCCTGCGCAGGGAGATCGCGGCGGGCCTGGGCGAAGACAAGGCCCGCGAGATATTCTCCTGCCCGGAGAATGCGGCTTCCGGCTCCGCCTCGCTTCCAGCAGGAATACAGGACCGCGCGCGACGGTCCTTGCGGCTCCCGCCGCGCCTGAATAGGACGGTGCTCGACGCACCGCCGGTATTTTTCGACGGAGTCTCGTCTAGATGAGGAATCCTCTCATGAACCGTTCGCTCCGGCTGGCCCTGCTCGTTTCCCTGTCTTGCGCGCCTGCCTGGGCACAGCTGCAAAAGACAAAATTCTATCTTCCCGAGTATCTGCCGGAGCGTCCGGCGGAGTTCGAACGCGCCTATGACGCGACGGTGCGCCTGGTGATCTCGGAAAGCTCGGGCTTGAAGTCCAGCTGCAGTTCCGCGTTCATTTCTCAAGACGGCTACATTCTCACCAACCTCCACTGCATAGAGCCTTGTCTGGAGCAGGAAGGCTGGTTCCAGGACGGCCGCGCGAGCCTGGAAGAGGGAGCGGTCTATAAGATCGTGCGCATCCGTAAGGATTCACGGGCCCCCCAGTCGCTATTCTGCGAGGATGTCTCATTCTCCGTCGGGGACAACCGCCTCATCGGCGCCCACGTGGTCCTGCTCGGGGCCGGCAGGTCGGACGGCCTCGATAGGAAGATCGACGAGGCTCCCGCCTCCGCGCTGAAAGGATTGAGAGCGAACATCGCCGAGGACTTCGCGCTTCTGAAGTTCGACCTGCCTCAGGCTTCGGCGTGCCTGCCTGTCTCTCCTGCCGCGCCCGCGGCCGGGCAAGCCCTCTGGATCATCGGGTATCCGCAAGAGACCTACAGGAACGACGGCTATGATTCCGACGGAATCCGGAAGCTCATCACCCTCGGCATCGTGCGAAAGAGCATCCGGGAGGACCCGTATCTGCAGTCGCGCATGCTGGACAAGGGCAGCTGGCTCCGCCTTTCCCGCATCTATTCAAATCCGCACCTGCTCATGAGCGGCCTCGACGCAGTCTCCGGCAACAGCGGCGGCCCGCTGGTGGATGCTTCGGGCCGCTTGGCCGGGATCCACTGGGGAACCATAGCCTATTCCCGGGACACGCAGGTGGAGTCCACGGCTCTGGGCGTGCGCATCGAGCATATCGTCGCATCGGTTCAGGCCGCGCTCGGCAAGGACAAGGCCGCCGGGATATTCTCGTGCCCCGCGCAAAAGACAGAGCAGCCGGGCGCGCTGCGAACGAACTTTTCCATACAGGTCCCGTCTTCCCCGCCGATCATTTCAGCGGACGCGGGCGCCGCGTTCTTCGACGGGATGTCTTCCCGGTAGCCGCCGTTCTCCCGACGTCATTGCGGCGGAAGCCGGAATCCACTCCGTCATTCCGGCGGAAGCCGGAATCCAGGAATCTGCTGGGCCCCGGCTTCCGCCGGGGTGAAGATTGCTTGAGCGCCGGCCTCCGTTCGGAAGCTCGCCCATGACCTCCCGGATTTTTCCGCGGAAAAATATCCTGTGCTCAGGAAAAATCCGGGGTATTGAATTTTTGCGGGTTATACACTAATCTAATCTGACGGCGCGCATAAGCGCGCTGCTGAGAATGGCACCGACCCGACTGACGGCATTCAACAAAACCCGCGCGCAGGCCGTGGCCTCGCAGGTGGTCCTTGCGGACACTCCCTGGACTCGGGCCAAGGGCCTTCTTGGGCGGGCGTCCTTGGCCCGCGAAGAGGGAATGTGGATCGTGCCCTGCGCCATGATCCATATGATCGGGATGCGCTTTGCCATCGACGCGGTGTTCCTCGACAGGGGACTGCGCGTTCTCAAGGTGTCCCGCGGACTGCGGCCTTGGCGGCTTTCTCCGTGGGTCTTGTCCGCGCACAGCGTTCTGGAACTTTCCGAGGGCGCGGCCGCGGGCATCGAACCGGGCCACGTCCTGGAACTGCGATGATCAATTGGCTTAACGGCATTTCCTGGGTCCCGGCTTTCGCCGGGATGACGAATACGGGTACGGGTCATGTGAAGAAGTGTTGGACGCACTACGCTATTCAGGGAGCCCTCTATGTCCGCTAAAGGCCTTGTCCGACGGAAGACCGTGCAGGAGATCGTGCGCGAGAAGAAGCTCCTGCCCGAGGAGCAGATCAAGTCCGCCGAAGAGCACGCGCAGAAGGGCAACATGAGCTTCCAGCAGGCGGCCATCGAGCTCAAACTCATCGAGAAGACGCGCCTGCTCAAAGCCCTTTCCGAGGAGTGGCAGGTCAAGGCCGTGGACCTCTCGCAGATGGACATCGACAAGGAGATCGCCTCCATCATCCCCGAGGCCGCGGCCCGCAGGCACGTGACCATCCCTTTCGCCAAGGAAGAGTCGGTGCTCTTCATGGCCATGTCCGACCCGAAGGATTTCTTCGTGGTCGAGGACATCCAGCTGCGCACGGGCCTGGAGGTCCAGGCCTACCTCGCCATGCCCTGGGACATCCTCCAGACCTTGGACACGGTCTACGGCCGCGGCGAAGGCCAGGTGCTGGGCAAGCTCATCGAGTCCGTCACCAAGAAGAAGGAGGACGGGCCTCCGGACACGGGGGGACTCGAGATTACCAAGGACGTGCCCAAGACCGACATCTCGGACGTGGACGCCAGCGCGCCCGAGGTCGAGAAGTGGGTCAATGCCGTGCTGCTGGGCGCCATCGCGCACAAGGCTTCCGACATCCATATAGAGCCCTTCGAGGACCCCAACGGCAAGAACTCCAAGGTGCTGCTTCGCTACCGCGTCGACGGCATGCTGCGCGCGGGACCCTTCGAGATCCCCTGGGCCTACCGCAGCGCGATCTCGGCCAAGCTCAAGATCATGACCAACTCCATGAACATCACGGAGCGCCGCGTGCCCCAGTCGGGCCGCATCCAGATCCTGGCCGGCGGCAATCCCGTGGAGTTCCGCGTCGAGATCGTGCCCACGGTCTACGGAGAGTCCGCGGTCCTGCGCATACTCGACCGCCGTTCCGTGCAGGTCGACATCCACAAGATGGGCTTCATGCCGGACACGCTGGCAACCTTCCTCGGCCTGCTCAAGGGCATCGGCGGCAAGAAGAACTTCGGCTTGGTGCTCGTCTGCGGACCCACGGGCTCGGGAAAATCCACCACGCTCTACGGCGCCTTGAACCACGTCAACCGGCCCGACATCAAGATCCTCACGGCCGAGAATCCCGTGGAATACAACCTCGACGGCATCGTGCAGGTCCCGGTCAATCCGGACCTGAAGCTGGGAGAGAACAAGAAGTTCGACTTCGCCTCGGCTTTGCGCTCCTTCCTGCGCCTGGACCCCGACGTCATCATGGTCGGCGAGATCCGCGACGAGGAGACCGCGCACATCGCCACCGAGGCGGCCATGACCGGCCACTTGGTCTTCTCCACCATCCACACCAACGACGCGGCGTCTTCCATCAGCCGTCTGACCGACATGGGCCTGCCCGGCTACATGGTGGCCGCCACCATGAAGGCCGTTCTCGCCCAGCGCTTGGGCCGGCGCATCTGCCCGGACTGCAAGGCCGAGACGGAGCTCAAGCCCGAGGAGTTGGAGGTCTTCAAGGAGCATAAGGTCGCGCCCCCGGCCAAGGTCTTCAAGGGCGCGGGCTGCGACAACTGCAAGGGCACGGGCTTCAAGGGCCGCTGCGGCTTCCATGAGCTGATGGTCATGAGCGACAACATCCGCAAACTCTGCATCACGGACGTCTCCGCGACCTCCATCCGCGACCTCGCGGTCAAGGAAGGGATGCGCACCATCATGATGGACGGCTTGGAGAAGGTGAAGCTCGGATGGACCACGGTGCGCGAAGTCCTTGGCGGCGTCGAGGAGACCAAGTCATGAGCGAATCTTCTTCCCAGGCTTTGCCCAATGCCGCCACCGCGCTCGAGCTATTCTCCATCGCGGGCTCGCTGAGCTCGACCTTGGACCTCGACTACCTGCTCGAGAAGATCGGCCTGGCGGCCGAGCGCCTGCTTGACTCCGAGGCGAGCTCCATCATGCTGGTCACCGACGACAAGAAGAGCCTTTATTTCAAGGTGGCCGGCGGCGAAGCCGGGGCCAAGCTCAAGCGCATGAACCTCCCCATCGGCCAGGGCATCGCGGGCTGGGTGGCTCAGCACCGCAAGCCCGAGGTAGTCGTCGATACCGCCAAGGACCCGCGATTCGCGGGCCGCTTCGACAAGGCCTCGGGCTTCATCACGCGCTCCCTGCTTGCCGTCCCCATGGTCTTCCGGGGGGAGATCGTCGGCGTGGCCGAGGTCCTCAATAAGCGCAACGGCAGCTACACGCCCGAGGACGTGACCTTGCTCTCGAGCCTGGCCAATCTCGCGTCCGTGGCCATCACCAACGCGCGCATCGTGCAGGATCAGCAGAACTTCTTCTCGCACGTCCTGGAACTGCTGGCGGCTTCCATCGAATCCTCCCGGCCGGGGATGCAGGGACACCCTCACCGCAGCGCGCGCCTGGCCTGCGCGCTGGCCCGCAGCATGGGCATCGCGGATTACGAGTACCGCATGATCTACTACGCAGGCATGCTCCATGACATCGGCTTCGTGGCCTTCCGCAACCCGCGCCTGCTGGCCGAGGTGGGCATATCCACGCCGGTCTATGAACAGCATCCCATCCTTTCCATGAAGATGCTCGAAGGCATCCACATGCTCGAAGGCGCCTTGCCCATCGTCCACCATCATCACGAGGCCTACGACGGAAGCGGCTTCCCCGGACGCCTGGCCAAGGACGCCATCCCCATGGGAGCGCGCATCCTGGCCGTCGTGGAGGTCCTCGAGGACCTGCGCATGGCCGGGCTCGACGGAGCGGCGCTCATCGAACGAGGGCGCAAGGAACTCCAAGCCGGCCGGGGAACGCGATTTGACCCCGAGGTCGTGGACGCGGCCATGGAGATCCTGGACGGGTCCGGCCTTTGGTAGCGACGGCACTCATCTGGGCGGCAGCCGCAGTCCCGTGGGTATTCTCGACTTCTTTGGGCAACGCCTTCCGGGTCCCGAGCGTCCTGGCCGGCTGCGGCATGGGACTCCTCTGCGCCGGATGGTCCCTCTGGAAAAGACGGACGCTCCCTCTTCGCACGGCCCTGGATGCGCCTTTGGCCGCCTTCATGCTCTGCGTGTCGGCCGCTATCCCCGGTTCCATCGACAGATCCATGAGCATCTTCGGAAACATCCCCTTGTCTTTTTGGAGCCTGGGCGGGATGTGCTCATGCCTGGCCGCCTTCGGCACGGGGCGCCTGCTTTCCGAGGAAGAGCGCGGCTGGGAGCGCCTTGAGGCCGCGCTCGCGGCTTGCTCCATACCGGTTTGCGCCTATGCCGTGCTCCAGTCCTCGGGGATCGAACCGTTTCTTTGGGCGCCGCGCGTCTTCGCGGGAGGGCGGCCCGCGTCGACCTTGGGGAACCCTGCCTTTCTGGGCCTCTACCTCGCGACGATCTTTCCGCTCGCCCTGTCCATGGCCGCCCGGGAGCCTCTCGCGCGTTCGCCGCGCGCTCGGCTGGGAGGCGCGGCCCTGCTGTCCTTGACCTGCGCCCTGGTCGTTTCCGGGTCGCGCGCGGCCGTGATCGGAGCTTCCTGCGGCGCGGGCCTGCTCTGCCTGTGGCCGCTGCGAAAGAGCGCGCGTTTGGGGCGGATCGCCTTTCTCTTCGGGATGTCTTTGCTGGGGATTCTTCTCGTCATGATGATGCGCAGGGAGACCTTGATCCTCTCCGATGGAGCCCGATTGGATCTGTGGAAGATCGCCCTGCGGCAATTTTGGGAGGCTCCCGGGTTCGGGGGCGGGCCGGATTCCTTTACCTTGAGCTATCTGCGCCTGCGTACGGCGGCATTCGCGGGCAACGTGCACTATATGCAGGATCAGGCGCACAACGATCTCCTCCAGATAGCGGCCACGCTCGGAGCGGCCGGGCTCCTCGCGTACGCATGGCTGCATGTCGCGGCAGGCAAACGCCTTTGGCGGGAGCTTCGGCGGGAGGACGGCGCGCTTTCCGCGGTCGCCTCCCTTTTTTCCGCCTGGGTGTTCCTGAAATTCAGCATCCCCTCGGACTCCTCCCTGTGGCCGGCCTGCCTCGTCGCCGGGATGCTCTTCGGCGAAAGCGTCGGGCAAGAGTCCCGCCGGCGCGGGATCTTGCGCGCGGCCTGCTGGCTCGCCGCGCTCTCCCTTGCGCTCGGGCTTTCCCTTCGAGCCGGGCTCGCGGCGCGAAGTTATCATCAGGGGGAGATCGCCCGCGCGGAAGGGAGGCTCAAGGACGCGGCCGCGCATTTGGAAGAGGCTCTTGAACGGGCGCCGGACTCCCTTTTCTATCGGGGAGCTTTGGCTTCCGTGCTCTTCGACGCGGCGGACGCGGCGGATGCTGAGGGGCGCGGCATGATCCTGCGGCGGGCGTCGCAGTCGGCCTGGGAAGGGGTCTCCCGGCACCCGCGGCATCCGGAAGCGTATTCCCTGCTGGCGCAGACCGAGCTGCAGCGCGTCCGCTGCGCAGAGGAGTCTCGGCGCTGGGCGGCGCGGCAGGCGCTGGAGGTCGTCGCGGCTCTGAACCCCTTCGATCCTCGCGTTCCCGAGGCCTTGGCGGAATTGGCGAGGCTGCCGCGCAGCCGCAAAAGAATTTTGTAGACTGCACCCGGAGAATCTATGCGAAACATCCGGACGATCATCCTCTTATCAGCCGCCTGCCTCTTGACCGGGATGTCCGCCTTCGCGCGGGAGCAGTTCGGCGCGTTCAAGGAATCCGTGGACCGGGACTCGCTGCGGCCGTTCACGCGCGATCTCGGCGGGATCCTGGGCGCCGCGAGCTTCCACAGCGGACGCCCCCTGGGCTTCTCGGGATTCGACGCGGGCGTCCACGGCGGGGTGCAGTTCAGGCCCGAGACCGGCGACAAGGTGCTTCGCGCCGCGGGCCGCGGAGTATTCGGCCTTCCGTGGGCGCAGGGAGAGATCGGGATGCCTTTCCGGATAGACGGCTTCATCCGGGGAGTCAGCTTCCAAGGGCTCACCATCGCCGGAGGCGGGCTGCGCTGGGGCGTGACCAAGATCAACGACAAGCTCTACGCGCCCAATCTCCTGGTATCCGGGCTGGCGCATTCGGTGGTGCACAAGGATTTTTCCGCCAGCCATTTCGGAGCGAATCTCGTCGCCTCCATCAATGTCCCGCTGACCGCGGCGCCGGCGGAATCCGCGCAGACGTCGAAGCAGCGCCCCACGGCAGCCCCCTACCTCGGCATGGGAGTCGACCGCACCAGCGTGGTCGTGCGCGCGGCGGATGCCGATCCGTCCCTGGTGGGAGAGAACGTGGTCACTCTCGCAAGCCGCTTCACCGCCGGATTGACGATACGCCCTTGGCCTTTCTTTTACCTCCAGCTCGCCTACACGAACGCGCACGGGCAGAGCGGGATGGACTCCGGCCTCGGGCTGCGCTTCTGATTCGCCGCTCGTGACGCGATAATATGGATTGGATCGACCTGCCTATCACCGCGCTGCTCATCCTGATCAACGCCTTCTTCGTCCTGGCGGAATTCGCCTTCATCAAGATCCGCTCCAGCCGCGTCGAGGAGCTCTCCCGCGCGGGCGGCATGCGCTCGGCCCTGGTCCGGAGGATCTACGACAACATCGACGCTTATCTCTCGACCATCCAGCTCGGCATCACCATGGCAAGCCTGGGCATCGGCTGGATCGGAGAGCCGGCCTTGGCCCGACTGATTGAGCCCTTGTTCAAGGGATTGCCCTTGCCCTGGGCGCAGGCCGCATCCTGGTCCATAGCCTTCGGGATCGCCTTCTTCCTGATCACGCTCTCGCACGTGGTCGTGGGAGAGAACGTACCCAAGCTCATCGCCATCCGCAGGCCCACGCGCATGGCCCTGCTCACGGCCCTGCCCCTATGCGTTTTCCACGTGCTCCTCTTCCTTCCCATGAGCCTGCTCAACAGCGCGGCGCACCTGGTCCTGCGCATGATCGGCCTTCGGCCGACGGATGATCCCGAGGCCGCGCACTCCGACGAGGAGCTGAAGATCCTTCTGGCGCACTGCCAGGAAAGCGGCACGCTGCCCCTCTCGCGCCTGCTCCTTTTCGAGAACCTCTTCGACTTCGGCTACACGCGGGTGCAGGACGTCATGCGGCGCTCCTCGGAGATCGCCTTCCTCTCGATCGACCGTCCTTGGGAGCAGAATCTCGAAACGGTCCGCAGGCGCAAGTTCTCGCGCTATCCGCTCTGCGGCAAGGGACTCGACGATGTCCGCGGGATCGTGCACATGAAGGATCTCCTGCTCGCCGGCGCGGGCGTCCTCGAAGGATCTCCGGACCTCCGGCAGTCGGCGCGGCCGGTCTTCTTCCTTCAGGAGAACGCGCCGCTGGAGCGCGCGCTCATCGAATTCCGGCAGAAGCGCGGGCACTTGGCGCTCGTGCGAGGAGCCGGCGGGCATATCAGCGGATTGCTCACTCTCGAGGACGTCATCGAGGAGCTCGTGGGGGACATCCGCGACGAGTTCGAACCCCCGCATCCGCTCCTGCTCTCCGAAGTCGTGGTGGCGCCGGCCATCGATACGGCCTTGCCCCAGGAGCCCAAAGAGGACATCCTGCGGGGGATGCTCAAGTCGCTGTGCGCCGCGCGGCCGGACATCTCCTTCGAGGAAGCCTGGAACGTGGTATGGAGGCGCGAACAAGCCTTCAACTCGGCCTTGGGAGGCGGCGTCGCCATCTTCCACGGACGCCTGCCCAAGCTGGAGCGCCCGGCGCTGTCCATCGGCATCTGCCCGGAGGGGTTGGATTTCTCCGCGCCGGACGGGAAGCCCGTGCACGCGGCATTCCTGCTCATCACGGCGCTCAAGGAACCGGGCACGCATCTGCGGCTCCTCTCCCGCGTCGCGACCCTGGCCTCCGACGAGACGTTCCGCAGGAACCTCCTGCGCGCCCAAAGCCCCGGGGAAGTCCTCGACATCCTCCAGACCTTCGGCCACGGCCGCAGTTAGCCGAAAAAATCAGTCGGCCTCGAATCTGTCCAGGTCTGAATTTTTCCGGAGGGGGGATCAACACGGCGACAACCGCAGCGGATACGGTGCCAGGGGTCAACTAAGTGGAATAGTGGAATTGTTTTCTGGGAAACAATTCCACTATTCCACTTAGTTGACCCCTGGCACCATCGTTGCCCGGGAAAGCTCTTCGAGGAGCGCTGCGTCGAATTCAAGGATGCGGCCGGCGTAGCCGACGGGCGAATTCCCGCGGATAGGTCCGGATAAGGCCGCCGCTCGCCGCGCCTGCGAGAGGGCTTCGCGCGCCTGCGCCGGGCTTGCGCCGCGCAGCAGGGCCTGCGCGCGCAGCAGATGGGCTTGCACGCAGCCCGGCTCCAGCGCGGCGGCGCGGGAGGCCGCGGCAAGGCTTCCCTTCCAGTCCTCCTGCATGCGGAGGATATCGGCTTCCAAAAGGGCATGCGTCGCATCCGTGGGGCTGAGCCGCCCGGCTTCCCTGGCCGCGCGCAGCGCCAGGGCGTTGGTGCGAGGAGCATCGCGCAAAAGAGTCCTGGAGAGCAATCCCCATAGATAGTCGTTTTTTGGAGCCAGCTCCAGGGCTGATAAAGCCGCTTCGACTCCGCGCGCGCCTGGAAGCGCCGTCCTCTCCGAATGCGCGCTTAAAGCCCACGAAGGCCACCATGCCAGAGCGGATGCCGCTGCCAGGAAGACGGCGGCAGGCCTCCAGAATCGAGAGGCGGCAGGCCGCGCCGCAGGTCCCTCCGCTTCGGAGGGGAGGGCGGCCGCGAGCGTCAGGGCGAACAAGAACGCGATGCCGGGCAAAGCGAAGACGTTGTCGAAGAAGGATTGGACCAGCATCGCGGCGCAGGCCGCCAGAGCAGGCTCTCGAAAAGATCTCGCTTTGAAGTCCGGCGGCGGGAGCGTGCTCAGCGATCTCCAGAGAGCGCTTCCAATCGCCATGGCCAGAAGAAAGGCTCCGAGGAATCCGGTCTCGGCCGCGGCCTGCAGGGGCTCGGAATGCGCATAGGCGGTGCTCAGCCCATAGCGCTCGGCATACGCCGGCGGCGCGGGGAATCGGTGCTGGAGGAAGCCTCTCTCGAATCGTCCGGGACCTGTGCCGAAGATGGGATGATCCTTGGCCACGGCAAGAGCGCAAGCCCATATCTTCGGACGCACGCTTGCCGAAGGGAGATCCGATTTTAGGAAAGCCGCGCCGAAATGAGAGTTCAGGAAAAATACAGCCGGGATCACCGCAGCCGCAAGCGCGGAAAGGAGGATCTTCCGGCATTCTTGCCTGCGCCAAAGGAGGATGAACGTGACCAGCCCGCAGGAAAACAAGGCTCCTCTCGACCGGACGGCGGCGATGCTGCACAGCGCGATCATCGCCGAGCCGGCAAGGGCCAGCCGCTCTGCTCTCACCAGTTCGCGCTGTAGAGAGGCGCTCAGAGTCGCGCCGTAGGCGCAGGCCAGCACGCATGCCGTGTAGTTGTAATAGGGGGGGAGAAGGCCGGTTCCCGGATAGCCCGGCCGAAACGCGTAGGCGGCGCTCAAGCTCAAGATCGGCGCCGCCAGCGCCAAACGGAGCAGCCAAGCCCTACTCACGGAATCATCGGCCCTGCCGAGAGCGAGCAGAAAGACCGCGAATGGAGCGGCGAGTTTGCAGAAAGCCGCGAGGCTGAGCAGGGGTTCGGGGCTTAGGCCGGCGCTCAGCGCCGCCCAGGCCAGCCATGCTCCCCAGGGGAGCAGCGGCGCCGCCGACGTTCGCGGAGGGAGCAGGGCGATAAGGAGCCAGGACAAAGCCGCTGCCGCGCTCCAAAGCCAAGGTGCGCGCAGGCCGCCGCAGAAGAGGCCGATGAACACTCCATCGGTCAGGAGAATGCCCGGATTCACGCCTTGAACTTGCCTTTGAAGCTGCGCTCCATCTCCCGCTGGGCATCCCTCTTGCGCAGATCGTCCCTGCGGTCAGGACCGCGCTTGCCTTTGCCCAGGCCCAGTTCGACCTTGGCCCAGCCGCGCAGGAAGTAGATGGATAGCGGGACCAGAGTCAGGCCCTTGGTCTGGAGCTTGCCGGCAAGACGGTCGATCTCCCGGCGATGCAGAAGCAGCTTGCGGGTCCGCAGGGAAGGGATGTCCTCGACCGTATTGTTCGCATAGGGAGCGATATGGAGGTTGTGCAGCCGGAGTTCTCCGTCCTCCACCCGGGCGAAGCTTCCCTCGAAGGAGACCTGCCCTGCGCGCAAGGACTTGACCTCCGGGCCCTTGAGGGAGAGTCCGGCCTCAAAGGTCTCGAATATCTCATAGTGCATGCGGGCCTTGCGGTTGCTCGCGACGCTCAGCTTTTCATCGGCAGCTTTCTTATCGGCCATGTTCTATTGACGGAGAGGAGCAAATCATCTAGAATGGACATTGTAGCACTAGATGTCCTTGGGCGCCAGGACGTATCGACGGACCGACCAGATGGGCAGGTGGCGGAATTGGCAGACGCGCACGGCTCAGGACCGTGTGGCCGCAAGGCCTTCGGGGTTCAAGTCCCCGCTTGCCCATCCGGTCGGTTCATCAAAAAACAATTCCTTCCTCGAATATCCGGATTCCTTTCCACTGCAACTGCGGTCTTCCTTGAGTAAGACCCACGCCCCAACGCTCGACATCATCCGACTATAACAGCGGGTGGCGGCGATGGGTCGGATCGGGTCGAGGAGGAACCGGGGCGAAGTCCCCGGGCCGGCCGCAGACCCGATGGGCCCCGCCGCCGATCAGGACCCGCCAAAAAAGTGGAGGATGTCGAGAAAAGACAAGCCCTCGGCTTGCGCCGAGGGCTTGCTTTTACGGAGACTGGACTTAATACGACGACCAGACGCTGCTGCGCGTGTCGGTGTGAGTGCAGTTGACATGCACTTCACCCAGGGTCGAGCTGTTCGCTACGTTATTGAATAGCCACCCTCCGGCCGCCGAGGCTTCTGACGCGGAGTCGCTAAGCAAGAATGTCCCCACGTTGCCGTGATGCGGAGGCGTCTTTGCTTCCGGAATGCGGCTCAGGTACTTGCCGTTGTTGCCGGTCAGCCCGTCCAACGGGTTGCTCGGGTACGTGCCTTCCATGTCTCCGTAGTAGATGCTGAGTGCGCTACGGATCGTCCCAAGGTTGCCCTTGGTTGCGCCTTCGTTCGACTTCCTGACGAGGTCGGCGAACTTCGGGATGGCGATGGCCGCCAAGATACCGATGATAGCAACCACGATCATCAACTCGATGAGCGTGAACCCTCTTTTCGCCGCACTCGACGTCTTCTGGTTACGCATTGGTCCTCCCTCCTTTGTGCCGGTATGATAGATTAAGGAGCAAGACGATGGAACCCGGCACGTATGGTGACCTTGCGCAACCCTCTACCTGAAGTGTAGCTCCATCTCCGGCATCGGTCAAGGGTGTACACATGTGACCTTAGTCCATCGATCGTGCAGTGCGATTGTATACTCCTGCCAAAGCCCTGTCAAGAAAAAAAGATTTCTCGACCTCACCACATAAGAACAGCGGGAGGCGTGCAGGAAATGCACTCTCCCTTCCCCCGCGCCCCTGGGAACCAGTTCCCCCCAAACCCGCGGCGTGCGGCATTCGGGAGACGGCGGGGCCCCCCTCTACGGGAGCGGGAGAGTGCATTCCCTGCACGCCTCCCGTTTTTTTCTATGGGCGAGGTCGAGTCGTAGGGATGAATCATTCGTTAAGGAAGGTCGTTGCTGAAACTTCATTTTCCCTGCCTTCATTCTTGCCGACATATCCAGAAAACGATCTCGTTAAAAACTGGGGGAGGGCGGCAATCTGAGGATGACTGCGCCTTCGGCGGAATCCTCGAAGACGATTTCCGTGCGCGGCGAGGACTGGAGCAGGGCCCTGATCCGATGCGGATCGGCCGGGGCATTGGGATCCTCGGGATCGCGCATGAGGGAGTCCCCGGTCGGGAGGAGCAGGACCCAGCGAACGCCTCGGCTGCGCAAGGCATCGAACAGGAGGCGAGGAGAGCCTTCCCGCGGAAGACGGATGCATCGGCGGCCCGTTAAAAGATGAAGGCGGGCGTCGGACTCCGCGGCGAACACCTCCTCGGTTCCCGTATGCGCACGGATCCAATCATACGCGCGTGAAGGCCGGGTCCTCGCCGTATCCTGAGCGCGGGCATCCCGCACGACTCCGGCGATGACGGGAAAGTCCAGGACAGCCGCTGCCGCGATGATGAGGAGAACGGCGAAAGCAGGAGATCGGCGCAGGGACTGCGCGACGCATCGCACGCCCAACAAGAGCCAGACCGCCGCGAAGGGAAGGAGGGGAAGAAGATACCGCTCCGAAGGCTTGCCCCATGCCGTCAGGACAGCGAAGTAAAGTCCGGCATACGCGCCGCTGAATGCGCGCAGGCGGGTCCTGCTCCAGCCCAAGAGCGTGAGCGCAAGTCCGGCGATGGAAACGAGCAAAGGAATCCCGTGCCCAAAAGATGAGCAGCGCAAGAACGTCCGGGCATAAAGCCCTTCGAGGAAGAACCTGGACGAGGAGAGGGCTCCTGCGGCGATCTGCGCGGGATCGCGCGGGAATTCCGCGAGATAAGAAACGGCGTAGCCGCGCAGCGCGAGATTGCGCAGAAGCCACGGGAGGATCAGGAGCGTTCCGACCGCGGCGCAGAGCGCGGCCGTGCGCGGGCGCTTTTGCAGGGCCAGCGCCGCGCAGAGCGCGATCAAGAATACCGCTCCCGTAGGCCGGAGATAAGCGGCGCCGGCGCAAAGGCCCGCGACCGGCATCCAGTCCGATGGACTTTCGCTGTCCCAGCGCTTTTTTATGGAGCGGAATATCAGCACGCCGGCGCAGAGATAGGCCGGATCGGAGAGCACGGTCCCGGAAAGGCTCACGGTCAAGGGATTGAGCCCCGCCAGGATGAGCGCGGCGCTCCGGATGCCCGGCGGCGCATCGTCCGAGAAGAGCTCCCAGGACTGCTGCAGAGCCAGCAGGACCATCGCGATGGAGAAAAGCTGGCAGGGCAGGAACGTCCAGGGGAAGAGGCCGATCCATGGCGACAAGAGGAGGGGATATCCGGGAAGATAGGCGCCCAGGGGAGGAGCCCCGGGAGCATTGAGCTCCGCGAAGCGGCCTTGCAGCAAGGAGCGCGCGCCAATAATGTAGAATGCGTCGTCGTTGAAATATCCGACGTAATAGGCGCCCAGGGCCGCGAGATAAGCCGCAAGGCAGAGGCAGAGAAGCAGCGCGAGAGCGCGCTCCCGAGCCCAAGCCGCGGCAGAGGACCATGCAGGGGAGAAGGGGGACTCGCGCGGACGCTGGGAAGGGATCATCAGGATCATGTTAGCAATCAGGCAGCCGTATTTCGAAGGGGCGCTCTGGACCGCTTTCGGGCTCTGCGTCGGGAGCTTCATCAATGTCGTCGCGCATCGCCTCCCGCGGGAGATGTCCGTGGTCCGGCCCCGTTCGCGCTGCCCTCTGTGCGGACACGCGATCGCGGCCTATGACAATATCCCGGTGCTGAGCTGGTGCCTTCTGCGCGCGCGCTGCCGCCATTGCCGCGCGCCCATCGCGCTGCGCTATCCGCTCGTGGAGGCGTGGCTCGGGGCCGCGGCCGCCGCGCTTTTTCTGCGCTGGGGAGGGCAGCCGCTGTGGATTTTCTGCGCGCTGGCGGCCGCGGCGGCGCTGACCGCGACGGCGCTCATCGATTGGGACACGTTCCTCATTCCGGATGAGTTGTCCTTGGGGCTTGTCGCGGCCGGCCTGCTCAGCTCTCCGATCAACCCTCTTTTCGAATCCTCCGCGATCTGGATGAGCGTCCTAAAGTCCGTCGGCGGAGCGGTCTTCGGCTTCGCGCTCTGCTGGCTCCTCGCGGTCTTCGGCGAGAAGGCCTTCGGCAAGGAGGCCATGGGTGGAGGCGACGTCAAGCTTCTGGCGGGAGTGGGGGCTTGGAGCGGAGCCTTGGGCGCGTTCGACTGCCTCGTGCTCGCGTCTCTGCTCGGATCCGTCTACGGCGTGACCTTGATTCTGCGGCGCAAGCTGCGGCGCCAAGACCCAATCCCGTTCGGGCCTTTCCTGAGCGCCGGAGCGATATTCAATCTCTTCTATCTTCTTCCGCCGGGATTTCCGTTCACCTTTTAGCCGGAAAAATTCGTGCGCCGGCGCACGAATTTTTCCGGAATTGTTCCCTGAGAAAGCTCCCTTCGGCTTTCGTCATCCCGGCGAAAGCCGGGGGCCGGGCGATTGCTGGGTCCCGGCTTTCGCCGGGATGACCAGATAAAGAGTGGTCCTGCCGAGCGGGATCGGGCGTCCGAGCCTGAACCGATGGAAGACGGAGGACCAGCGCCGGTTCAAGCTGCGGTCCGTGACATAGACCGGCCGTCCTGCTTGCTGCTGCTTGCGGATGAATCCCTCCAGCGCCGTCTCCCGGCCGATGTAATAGCGCAGGTTCAAGGGATGGCGGTGAGCGAAATACGGCCAGTAGACTTCCTCATCGTTCTCGGCCGTGATCCACGCGGATTCAGGAGTCGCCCGGGATAATAGCCGCGCTTCCTGGAGCAATGCGTTGTTCTCCGGACGGCTGTTGGGGAGCACGGTCTCGCGCATGTTGACGGCGCAGAGCGCCAGCACGCCTGCGGCCGCGAGAGGGAGAAGACGCTTCTTCTCCAAAAACAACAAGAAGGGGGCGGCCAAGAGCCAGAGCGCCGGCACGTCGGTGAGTCGATAAGGCAAGGTCCCGGGTTCCCACGAGATGAAGAGGAGCGCGTAAGCGGCCAGCCAGAGCCCTGCGAAGACGGTCATCGCCCGGGTCTTGGCATTCCCAAAAAAAGGCGCGGCCGCCGCGGCCGCCCACAACGGCAGGCCCAGCCAGGGAAGAGCGCAGACCGCGCGGCCCGAACTCCCGAGCCATCCCGCGATCCCGCAGAGCAGTCCTCGATCCTGACTGTGCCATCGGAAGCTCCTGTCGGGCGTCAAGACCGCGCTGCCCAGAATCCATACGCGCACTCCCTCCCAATCCTTCGGCTGCACGCAAAAAAGCGCGGCGCAGAGATAGGCGCAGGAGACGATGAGCGCGGCGCAGAGCATGTAGCGGGAGATGTCCTCTCTGCGGCAGGAGGAGGATGAATGCAGCCTCCACAAGACGGCAGGCGCCGCCAGGATGTTCGCTCCGTGCGAGAGTACGGCCAAGGCATGCCAGAGCGCGAGGCGATAGGCGCGCGGCTCCTCGGCAGAGGCCTCTTTGGCCAAGAGGATGAGGAAGAGAGCTCCGAGAACATAGACGTTCCCGTCCGTGCTCCATATCCAATAGGCGTTGGAGACCGCCATGCCCAGCGCGCAGAGTCCCGAGACCGGGCGCGAGCACTCGCGCACGCGCAAGAGACCGTAGAGCGCCGCCGCGCCGCATGCTCCAAGAAGTGAGTTCATGAACTGAAGGGCCCATAGCGCGTCGAGCCGCGCGCCGAGGAGTCCTAAGGCGCGATGAAAGAAGACTCCCAGGAGGCCGTAGATGAGGTGGTTTCCGTGGACCAGATGCGCAAAGTCCTCGAGCTCCACGGCCACGGCGCAAGCCACGCCGTCGAAGAGATGAAGCCTGGAGGGGAAGGAGAGATAGAGGAGGCTGACCGTGAGGAAGACGACGGTTGCGTCGAGGATGCGCCCTCGCCGCGTCACAAGGCCAGGCAGCCCTGCTTCCAGTCGTGGCGCTTCATCTGCTTTAGGCGGCGGGCGTTCCATTTCCCCAGGATGCTGACGAGTTCGCCCGCGTCGTTGAAGTTCTTGACCTGTCCGGTCTCGGAGTCCGTGACCTTGCCCTTGATCCAGAGGCGGGCCCTTTCGGAGTCGAAGTTCTCCTGCTCCTTGGTCAAGGGCCAAAGATAGACCTTGACCGTCAGGCCCGTGTTGCCCGTCTTGATCGTCGTCGCTTTTTTCGTCGGAGTCATCCTGCGCCGTCCTGTCCGGATGCGTCCCGATAGTCCCGCCAAAAACTGGCGGAGAGGGGGGGATTCGAACCCCCGAAGGTGTTACCCTTACACGATTTCCAGTCGTG
The DNA here is from genome assembly GCA_041661185.1 of Elusimicrobiota bacterium. Taxonomy (GTDB): domain Bacteria; phylum Elusimicrobiota; class Elusimicrobia; order UBA1565; family UBA1565; genus JBAZUV01. Next base: position 2,979 of record JBAZUV010000017.1, on the reverse strand, counting down.
CCGTTTCAACCGCTCACGCACCTCTCCAAACACGCCGCGCTGATTATAGCTGTTTTTTCACCGAAATGACGACGGGCTGCGTCATTTTCCGCCTAGGAGCTTCTTTTTGAGGATCTCGCGCAGGCGCGCGGCGAACTCCGCGGCGTCCTGGAGCCAGTGTCCCAGGCCCGGCGGGAAGAGGTCGATGACCATCTGCGCCTTGGGGCCCAAGCCGATGCCGTGGGTCTCCACGTCCCGCGCGTCCGTGATCATTTTGCGGAACAAGTCGCGGTCGAAGTTCTTGTCCGGATCTCCGTCGTTGACGAGGATGATCATCCGGTCTCCTCGGCCCATGCGCACGCGCACCAAGGCGTCCTTGAGCGCGTCGTGCGCCTGGGTGTTCCCGGTGCCGCGGAAGATCGCCGCGATGACCGCGACCTTGTCCTGCTTGCTCAGCTTTTTGGAGTAGGGCTTGAGGACCTTGGCCTCGCTGTCGTACTTCACGATCTCGAACTGCACGCCGGGCACCAGCTCCAAGGACTCCATCAGGGTGATGAGCCCTTCGGCTGCGCGCGTCTTGAGCTCTTCGTCCATGCTGGCGCTGGTGTCGACGAGCAGCGAGATGCGGTAAAGACTGCGGTCGGGAAGCATCTCCTCGGTGAAGATGTTCCTGTCTCCCATGGGGATGCGGGGGAACGCGTCGGGGTCGAGGTCCCCGGAGTCGCGGCCGTGGATGACGCGGCGGCGCAGGCGCTGCTTGAGCGCCTGGATGAACTGATAGCGCATCACCGGGATGGCCCGCGCGACGCGGCTGCGCAGCTGTTCGTATCGGCTCCAGTCCATCGAATTCGGATAAGGAAGCGGCTCATCGGGCCTGCTGAGACGCTCCTTCTGCCTGGCGGAATCCTGGGGGGCGGCCGCGGGCCGGCCCCGGGACTGCTCGCTCTTTTGCTCGTCGTCCTGATCCTCCCCGGGCTTCTGCTCGCCGGCATGTTCCTGCTGCTGCCGGGCTTTCTCCATCTCCTCGCGAGCCTTCTCCATGCGTTCCTTCGCCTTTTGGCGTTCGGATTCGGGCATCTTCTCCGGGTCCTGGAGGCCCTTGCTGCCGTGCCGGTCGCGGAACTCCTCCTCCTTCTTCTTCATCTCCTCACGGACCTTCTGCTCCAGCTCGCGGCGCTCGTCATCGGTCAAAGGCTTGGACTTTTTCTCTCCGCTTTTCCCGCCCTGACCGCTCTCGTCGGAGGGGGAGCCGTCCTGCTGTTCTCCGGCAGAGGAATCCTCGCCGTCTTGGGAGCCCTTCTTCTGCTGCTCGCCTTGGCCGCCTTGGCCTTGTCCGCGTCCCTGCTTATCCTGGGACTCCTGCTCTTCCTGCTCCTCTTCCCCGCGCTTCTTTTTGGCCGCATCCTCGAGGGCCTGCTCGTTGGACTGGAGCAGGAGCTTCTCATAGACGGGCCAGATCTCATCGAGCACGATGTCGAAGGCCCTGCGGGCATCGGGCTCGGCGAAAGCTTTTCGCAAGGGTTTGTCGGCAGCCTGCAAGGCCTTCTTCACGCGCGGGTCCGTGACGCGCGGGTCCTCGCGGCCGGTCCACCACCGGTAGATGATCGCGTAGTTGAACTGCAGATGCAGGGGAACCTGCGTGCGCCAGATCATGCGCTCGAGATCGATGTCCGAGATGGCGTAATCCTTGCCGTAGGCCGCGTCCAGCCAGGGCTCGGCTCCGGGATGCTCGGCGAGACCGAGATTGTTGATGCGAGGGTCCTCCACCGCCCACCAGAGCGCTTGGAAGGCCATGTTCGAGATCTTGTCGGAATGCTCGAAGATCAGTTCCGGACGGCTGTAGAGCAGATGCCAGACCTCGTGCGCCAAACGGCCGAAGGGGAGGTCCCGGTCGGGGCCGTCCAAGTCTTCCGGCAGGAATTGGATCTCCTGGAACCCGGCGAAGGTGCGCCAGCGCGGCCGCGTGTTCCCCGCGTTCTCGCCGAGCTTATCGAAGAGGTGGAACGGGACCACTCCCAAGGTCAGGATGCCGGAAAGCAGCCGCGCCGTGGACTGCAGGCACTTGGCCATGTCCTCGCGGCCGTTCATGGACGGCTCGCTCTCGCCGGAGACCGGCGACGTGAAAGGCATGCCGCCCGAAGCAGCGGCGCTCTGCGCAAAGCCCGCGGGCTGAGCCGCCGGCGCGGGAGCATTCAGGCCGGGATTGGAATGCGATGGGACGTTCGCGGGAACCGGGCCCGAAGAAGCAGGCTTCGCCGGAGTCTTATTAAGGAGGGTGGAAAGATCGTCCTCCAAAATACGATGGTCCTTGCGGCCGTCCAGATCGTGGCGGAAGAGGACCCTGGCCACGATGCGGAACACCGCGGGATCGGGCTGCACCGCGAAAGGATTGTAGCTGTGCAGGAAGATCTCGTTTTTGTCGTCATCCGGGAAGCGGAAGATCTGCCGCGCGATATGGATGAGCGTCCTGGGCGCCACGGGCAGGGGCAGGAACTCGGGATAGGCCCTGCGCAGTTCATTGGCGACGGCCACCAGCTTGATGATGAGTCCCTTGTCCAGCTTCCCGTCCATGAAGATATCGAGCAAGGCTTCCTCTTCGTCGGGGGGGAGGTAATCGATGTTCAAGGTCAGGCCGAAACGGCTGGCCAGCTCTCCGGAAGGCGGCTCGCCCTTGTAGGGCGGCTTGGCCGGGTTCATGGTCGCGATGACGAAGCTCTTGGCCGGGTCGTAGCGCACCACGCGGCCGTCGTCCATCCGGTACTCCCCGTTCTGCAGGATGTTGTTGAGCACGGCTACGCCCTCGATGGGCTTGTGGATCTCATCGAGCACCAGGAGCCCGCCCTCCTGCATCCAGCGAAGCACCAGGGCCGGAGTCAGCCCGGTGCGGCCCTTGCCTTCCTCGCCGAAGGTCTCGCGGAAGATGAGGTTCTTCTCGCGCGTGTGCTCGGTCATGGACGCCAGCCAGAGAGTATTGCCGGTCAGCTTGGCGATCATCTCCGA
>JBAZUV010000016.1:0-105578 GCA_041661185.1 Elusimicrobiota bacterium | reverse complement strand
CATGACGGACAGCGCGATGGGAGCCGAGTTGGACTCTCCGGCAAGAAATTCGAAGCCAGTTGGGCTCTATCGGGCTTCCGGTCCGGCCGAGGCCCTTAAAATCAGGGCTTTTTCAGCAGCCTGCTAACGCGATGACATTACGGCGCTCCGACGAGGAATTGTCCATGAGACGCCGATTTATCAACCGAATTTCTTTACCCATCCCCTGTTTGGGATCAAAGGTAATGATATTTCCGGGGGACCCGTCCGGTTTGGGTCTGCGGCCCTCGGCCGAGAGCCTTTCACACTCGGCAAGAGCTTCGGTGGCAATCGCGATGAAGATTCGGGAGTTTGAAGCTACTAGCATAAGATCAAATTCTACTTTATTAGAAGCCGATCTCAGGCAAGGCGGACATTCATTTCCACGTTGCGCGAAGCCGCGGGGGCGGTTTCCCTGGATTCCAGCTTTCGCTGGAATGACAGAAGCTGGAATGACGGAAGAAGACGGAACCAAAAAATCAGGAGCGTGTCGCGGGATCACGAAAGGAGGGCAACAGGCACGCTCCTTGTGCGTTTTATTTGATATCATTGTTGCCTTCATGGTGTTTCGCTTCTGCAAGGTTATTTTTCCGGCATTGCTCCTGGCCGCGTGCGTGCGCGAGAAGGACGTCGTGCGCATCGCCGTGGCCGCGCCTTTGACCGGGGACATCAGCGCCGGCGGGCAGGGCGTGCGCCGGGCCGTGGAACTCGCGGTCGAGCAGAGCCGCGAGGACTGGAAGCCCCCCTTTCGCGTGGAGGTCGTTTCCTTCGACGATCAGGCCGAGCCCGAGGCCGCGGCCAAGGCCGCCGGACTCGTGGTCTCCGATCCGCGCATCGTCGCGGTCATCGGGCATTACACCTCCGGGTGTTCGCTTTCCGCGGCGCCGATCTATGCCCGCGCCGGCATGCCCATGATCTCCCCGTCGGCCACGAGCCCGCGCCTGACCTCGGCGCAGTTCGACCCGGGCTGGCCCGGCCCCAGGAACGTGTTCCGCATGGTGCCCAACGACCGCGTCCAAGGGCCCGTGGCCGCGGAGTTCGCGGTGCGCAGGCTGCATAAGCGCAGGTTCGCGGTCCTTGACGATGGGACGCCTTACGGCCAGAGCGCCGCGGCGGAGTTCTCCAGGAAGCTCTCGCGCTTGGGAGGGACGGTCGTTTTCCAAGGCGCGCTTTCTTCCGGCGAACGGGATTTCCAGGCTCTTCTCGGGCAGATCAAGGAGGCCGGCCCGCAGGCGGTGTATTTCGGCGGAGCCTATCCGGAATTCGGCCTTTTGCTCTCGCAGGCGCGTGCGCTGAAGATCGAGTGCCCGTTCTTCGCGGGAGACGGGGCGCGTTCCGAGGATCTTTTCGAGGTCGCCGGAGAAGCCGCGGAAGGGACCTATTTCACCAGCCCGGGCCGTCCGCTCGAGTTCCTCCACGGAGGGGATTCCTTCGTGCAGGCGTATCGGCGCCGCTATCCGGGCGCGGAGCCCGGGCCCTTCGATGGTTTCGCCTATGACGCGGCAGGGATGCTGCTCGAGGCTCTTCGCCGCTCGGGTCCCGACCGAAGACAGCTTTTGGAGAGTCTGCGGGGCATCCGATACCCGGGGCTGCTCGGGGTCACGGGCTTCGACCGCCGAGGGGAGTCCACTCTGAAGGCCGTGACCGTCTATCGGGTCGAAGGCCGCCGGTTCGTCCCGCAGTTCGTTCCTTAGGATTGACACCTCTCCCCCCCCATTGATATAGTCGTCGATCTCCTCGGATGGATTCCCAAGGACAGCCTAGAGGTATTCGCCGCGTCGGCGGTGTGGTCGTGATGACCACCGCCATGCTCACTTTCATCTCGTTCGGTCGCGCCGCGGCCATCGTGCTCTGCGACATGGCTTCCTCCGCTTATTACGCCGGAGGCATCGCGGAGCAGGCCATCGGCCGGGCCGCTCCCTGGTTCATCCTCGCGATCATGGCCTTCTCGGCCTGCATGCTGGCCGTCTACGTCGAATCCTCGAGCATGTTCGTGCGCGGAGGCGTCTATAAGGTGGTGCGCGAGGCCATGGGGCCCAACCTGGCCAAGCTTTCCGTCTCGGCCTTGATGTTCGACTATGTGCTCACCGGGCCCATCTCCGCGGTCTCCGCGGGACAGTATCTGGCCGGACTCCTCAATGCCTCGTTTCCGGTGCTGCGCATCGGCTGGCACGTCCATCCGCCTTTCTTCGCCGTGGTCTTCGCCTTGGCCGTGACCGGGTACTTCTGGCTGCAGAACATCCGGGGCATCGAGGAATCCTCGGAGAAATCCCTGCGCATCATCCAGCTGACCAGCGTCATGGGCCTGCTGCTGTTCGGGTGGAGCGCCTATACGATATGGGTCCGCGGCTTCTCCTGGCCGCCCATGACGCTCTCTTTCAGCAAGGACGCCCTGGGCTGGCTCGAGGGAGCCGACTGGCTTCGCGCGGCGGGCGTCGCGGGCATCATCATCGGACTCGGACACTCGTTCTTGGGCATGAGCGGGGTCGAGACCCTGGCCCAGGTCTACCGCGAGATGGAGGCTCCCAAGCTCCAGAACCTGAAGAAAGCCGCGGTCCTGATCTTCTTCTTCGCGCTGACCTTGACCGCGGGTTCCACGTTCCTGGCATCCTCCATCATCCCCGAGCCCGAGCGCGCGAAGTATTACGATAATCTCCTTTCGGGCCTGGCTATGTTCCAGGCAGGTCCGCACCGCGCGCTCCTGCTCCTGCAGGCCTTCGTGGTCGTCGTCGGAGCGCTCATCCTCTCGGGGGCCGTGAATACCTCCATCGTGGGCGCCAACGGAGTGCTCGGCCGCGTGGCCGAGGACGGCATCCTTTCGGACTGGTTCCGCTGGCTGCATCCGAAGTACGGGACCACGCACCGGATGATCCATCTGGTCGCGGGACTCCAGGTCTTCACCATCCTGGCCAGCCGAGGCGATGTCTATCTTCTGGGCGAAGCCTATGCGTTCGGCGTGATCTGGAGCTTCGTGCTCAAGACGGCGGCGCTCATGGTCCTGCGCTTCAAGGATCGTTCCGTGCGGGAGTGGAAGGTCCCCCTCAATCTCCGGCTGGGCTCCATCGAGGTCCCGATCGGGATGTCCATCATCTTCTTGATCCTCTGTTCCGTGGCTCTGGCCAACCTGTTCACCAAGAAGACGGCCACGGTCTGGGGGCTTGTGTTCACGGCCTGCGCCTACTGCGTGTTCCTCGTCTCCGAGAGGATCAACGAGCGCCGGGCGCGCGAGCAAGGCTCCCAGCACAACGAGAAGCTCAATCTTCTTCAGCAGGGAGACCTTCGCGGAGTGCTCGACGACGTGGAGCTTCCCCACCGAATCCTCCTGGCCTTGCGCGATTCCGTGCACATGCATGTGCTGCACAAGGTCTTGGAAGCCGCGGACCCGGACACGACCGAGATCGTGGTCCTGCACGCGCGCCGCGCCAGCGGCTTCATGATGGGCGGCGAGATCGAACGCATGAGCCCGGAGGAGGAGCGCCTCTTCACCCAGGTGGTGTCCTTGGCCGAGAAGCACGGCAAGCCCGTGGTCCCCCTCCTCGTGGTGGCCAGCGACCCTTTCTTGGCCATCGCGCAGGCCGCGCAGACCGTGGGCGCGAGCGAAGTGGTGCTCGGCGCGTCCAACGTCATCTCCACCGAGACCCAGCTCGAGCGCCTGGCCATGGCCTGGGGCGCCGTGGCGCAGGCCTCCCGGCATCCGGTCAAGGTCACCATACTGCGTCCCGACGGCGGAAAAGTCGAACTCCCGCTCTCATGAGGAAGGTTCTTTTCATCGCATGTTCCATCCTCGCGGGACTGCTGGCCGCGATCGTGCTCTGCGAGCTCGGCCTGCGCTGCGCCGCGCGTCTTCGCCATCGCGCGGGATCCGGCCAGTATAAGAACGAGGCCGTCCGCATGCTGGGCGCCGCGACGCATGGATTCCTGCGTCCGTCGAGCCTGCTGGGCTACGAGTTGATTCCGGGTTCTCGCGATCCGAATCTCCCGGCGCCCGTCAATCGCTACGGGCTCGTGGGACGCGAGTATCCGCTCAAGAAGGCTCCGGGGACTTTTCGCATCCTCCTGCTCGGGGACTCCATCGCCTGGCAGAACGGCATCCGGGAGGAACTCGAGAAGAGCCTCAATGAGGATCCCCGCTTCAAGGGACGGCGCTTCGAGATTTGGAATACCGGCTGTCCCAGCTATGACGTGCGCCGCTACGCGCGGATGCTGGAGCATCGGGGGCTGGCCTGGGAACCGGACATGGTGCTCATGTTCCTGTTCCTGAATGATTTCTCTCTTAACCTCAACGTCTATTACAAGTCGGCCGGAAATCTGGAGGAGTATTATTTCCCGCTGGAGGAGCTCGCCGGGTATTGGACTCCTGATCCTTGGCTTCTGCGGCATTCTTATCTCTACCGGACCGTGCTCTTGCGCATCAACGCCTTGCTGGAATCCCATGCAGAGGAATATGGGATGCCGCGCAATGAATTCTACGGTCGCCGCTATCTCGGACGCATCCGCTCTCTCTGCCGCAAGCGGAATATCCCCTTGGCCGCGGTGATCTTCCCTTACCTGACGCCGCGGCGCGAGTGGAAGGACTGGCAGAACCGGCAGTACGAGGAGATCCGCAAAGGCGTCGAGGGGTTCCCCTTGGACAGTCTGGATCTTCGGCCGTTCTATGATGAGATGATCTCCCAGGGACGTCCGATGCGGCTGCTCCCGACGGACGACATCCATCCTTCTGCTTGGCTGCAGCGCGTCATCGCCGGGACGGTCCGGGGATTCCTGCTTGAGCGCAAGAAACTTCCGGACGGCCGGACGATCCCATAAGATCAACGCTCGTTTTATAAGAACCATGCTATAATCGCGCGATAATAGAGAAGTGAATCCGGATAAGGAGCCGATACCATGCTCTTGCTTGTCATCTCCATCAGCATCATCGCACTCGCCTTCGCCGGTTGGCTGGCGCACGACGTCTTGCGCAGGGACGACGGTACGCCGGAGATGCGCAAGATCTCGGACGCCATCAAGTCGGGCGCGGAAGCCTTCCTCAGACGTCAGAACAGGACCATCGCGGTCCTCGCCGTTATCTTGGCGGTCGTGATGTTCGCGATCTACGCCGGACTCAAGGGCGACATGACCGCGGCCTGGCAGACGGCGGCATCCTTCCTGCTTGGAGCCTTGTGCTCGGGACTGGCCGGTTATATCGGGATGTTCATCTCGATCCGCTCCAACATCCGCGCGGCCTCGGCCGCGCGCAACAGCCTCAACGAAGCCCTGCAGACGGCTCTGCGCGGCGGAGCGGTCAGCGGCATGGTCGTGGTGTCCATGAGCCTTCTCGGCGTGGGCGGGCTCTTCTATGTGCTGGGCGGACACACGGGCGATCCCGAGATCATCAAGCTCGTCCCCCTCAAGATCGTGGGTTTCGGCTTCGGCGCGAGCTTCGTGGCGCTCTTCGCTCAGCTGGGCGGCGGGATCTACACCAAGGCCGCGGACGTGGGCGCGGACCTGGTGGGAAAGGTCGAGGCCGGCATTCCCGAGGACGACCCCCGCAATCCCGCGGTCATCGCGGACTTGGTCGGCGACAACGTGGGCGACTGCGCGGGCCGCGGAGCGGACCTCTTCGAGTCCACGGCCGCCGAGAACGTGGGCGCCATGATCCTGGGCACCGCGCTCTTCCCGGTCTTCGGCGTGCAAGGAATCCTCTTCCCCCTCGTGGCGCGCGCCTTCGGCCTCATCGCCGCGGCCGTGGGCGTGATGTGCGTGTCGGTCAAGGAGGACGAGACCGATCCCATGGTCGGGCTCACGCACGGCTACAACGTGACCACGGTCCTGTCGATCCTCGGATTCTACGGCGCGGTCCATTGGCTGCTGCAGAACAATCTCTGGCTCTTCGGAGCCGGCGTCATCGGCATCATCACGAGCTACGTATTCGTGCTCATCACGCAGTACTACACCGAGTACAAGTACCGGCCGGTCCGGGAGATCGCCGAGGCCGCGCAGACCGGGCCCGCGACGACCATCATCACAGGCTTGGCCGTGGCCATGGAGTGCACGGCGTTGCCGGTGCTGGCCATCTGCACGGCGCTCATGGGCGCCTATCACTGCGGCATCCAGGCGCTCACGGGGGTCGAGGGCATCACGCGCTCTTCGGCCGGGCTCTACGGCACGGCCATCGCCACCATGGGCATGCTCTCGACCTGCGCCTACATCCTGGCCATGGACACCTTCGGGCCCATCACGGACAACGCGGGCGGCATCGTGGAGATGAGCCGCCAGCCCGAGGATATCCGCCGCCGCACGGACCGCTTGGACGCGGTGGGCAACACGACCAAGGCCCTGACCAAGGGCTATGCCATCGGCTCCGCGGCGTTGGCCGCGTTCCTGCTCTTTTCGGCCTATCTCGACGAGGTCACGCTTCTCACGGGGAAGGCCTTTCACAGCGTGGACATCGCCAAGATCGAGGTCTTCGTGGGCGGGCTTCTGGGCGCCATGCTCGTCTTCCTCTTCAGTTCGCTGGCCATCCGCGCGGTGGGCAAGGCCGCCTACTACGTCATCAACGACGTGCGCGCGCAGTTCAAGGAGAAGCCCGGCATCATGAACGGCACGCAGGAACCCGACTACGGCCGCTGCGTGGACATCGTGACCGCGGGCGCGCTCAGGGAGATGATCCTGCCCGGCATCCTGGCCGTGGGCATGCCCGTGGTCGTGGGCCTGTTCTTCAAGCTCTTCGGCATCGGCGCGGAAGCGGTCGCCGCGTTCCTCATGGTCGGGACCATCACGGGCATCCTGATGGCCACCATGATGAACAACGGCGGCGGCGCGTGGGACAATGCCAAGAAATTCATCGAGTTGGGGAGCTTCGGCGGCAAGGGCTCCCAGGCCCATAAGGCCGCGGTCGTGGGCGACACCGTGGGCGATCCGCTCAAGGACACGGCCGGGCCGTCCCTGCACGTGCTCATCAAGCTGCTGGCGACCGTCACGCTGGTGCTCGCGCCGCTCTTCATCTGACGCAGCCGCCGGGCGGAGACACCGGGCGGAGAGACGTTCCTCCGCCCGGCTCTTTTTTCTACACTCTAGTGGAACCGTCACCCCGGCGGAAGCCGGGGCCCAGCTGGATTCCGGCTTTCGCCGGAATGACGGGACAGGAGCTGTATCCGATATGATTTTCCGGTCCGTCGTTGTCATGCTTCTTTTCGCAGGGGCCGTTCCTCTTCGGGCTGCTCCTCTTGCCGAGACCCCGGCAGTCTCTACGGCCACGGAGGCCGTCGGCGTTTCTTCCGGGACCGCGCTCGGAGTCTCCTCGGCGCCGGCGCAGGACCGTTTCTTGGACATCCGCAGGATCGAAGACCTTCGCATCGAGGATTCCCGGGAGCTGCGCGAGGCGCTGCTCCATTCCGAGTCCCCGGTCCTTCGGAGCCGGGCGGCGCTGGCCATGGGCCGCATCGGTTCGCAGGACTACCTCCCGGCCTTGGAGAGGGCCCTGCTCGATGACGATCCCGCGGCGCATGCGCAGGCTGCTTTCGCGATCGGACTCATCCTGGAGCCGAGCACCCGGCCCGCGCGAGCCGGACTTTTGAGCGCCCTGCTCGAAGGAGTCTCAAGTCCTTCCTCCGCCGTCAGAGAAAATTGCCTGGAGGCCTTGGGCCGCTCGGGCGGTCCCGGCGTGGAGCCCTTCTTGGAGCCGCTCTTGTCGTCCCATCAGGAACCGGCGCTGCGCAGGGAAGCGGCCTTGGCCCTTTTCCGTCTTCGCTACGGGGGCCGCATCCAGGGCTATTCCACCTCCACGGTCCGAGCTTTGACCGACGGCCTGCGCATGGAGGGGCCCTCGCGCTGGGCCTTCGCCTATGCGTTCAGCCGCTGGCCGGAGCCCGAGGCCGCGGGCTCCCTGGCCGAGGCCATCTCCGCCGAGGACCCGCGCGCCAGGATATTCGCCTTGCGCGGCCTGGCTCAGCTGGGCGCCCGCGCGCCCGCGGAGGTCGCGGAAGAGGCGTTCAAGGATGCGGATGCGCGCGTGCGAGTCGAGGCGCTGGGCCTGCTCGCGGCCTGCGGGACTCCCGAGCGCATGAGTCCCGCCGCATTCACGGATGACTCCGCGCAGGTGCGCGCGGCCGCGGCGGTCTTGACCGCTTCTCCAGGAGGGGCGGAGTCGTCCTTGCGCCGATTCCTTCTCGATCCCGCGCCCGTGGTCCGAGCCGAGGCCTATGCCGGATTGGCCAAGCGCCTGCGCGAGCGGGCGCTCACGGACATGCGCCGCTCGCTGACCGATCCGTCCTGGTGGGTGCGCTCTCGCGCCGCGGAGTCCGCGTCCGCTCTTGCGCGCTCCGGTCCGGGGCTGTTGGAAGCTTTCCTTAAGGATGCGGATGTGCGCGTGCGGACCGCGGCGCTCAAAAGCTTCGCGCAGGAATGGCCGCGCAAGGCTCGTCCGAGCGTGGAGGCGGCGCTGCGGGATTCTTCCTCCTCGCTCGAATCGCGCGGCACGGCCGTGGAGATCGCGGCGGAGTCCAAGGATGAGTCCTTCTTCGATGCATTGGCCCAGGCGTATCGGAATTCCTTTACGCGCGACTCCGTCGAAGTCCGGGAGAGCATCGTCTCGGCGCTGGAAGCTTTCCCGAGGAAGAATCGCTCGGCCGACATCGTGCGCCTGCTTTCTTCCATGCTGGAGGACCCCGCGCCTTCGGTCCGCGCCAAAGCCGCGCGCGCCCTCGGCCGTCCGGTTCCGGCCGCCGCGCCGGGAGAGGTCTCGCCGTTCTTGGACGAGAGCGTTCCCTCCGGCACGCGCGCGGCCTTGCGCACGAGCAAGGGCGAGTTCATCGTGGAGCTCGACGTCGAGCAGGCGCCGATCCATTGCGCGAGCCTGGTCTCTCTTATCGGGAAGAAGGCCTATGACGGCTTGGAGTGGCACCGCGCGGCCCAGAATTTCGTGGTGCAGGGCGGCGATCCCCGGGGCACGGGCTGGGGAGACGCCGGCTATTCCTTAAGAGACGAGGTCAGCCCCCTTCGTTTTTCGCGCGGCGCGCTCGGCATGCCCAAGTCGGGCAAGGACACGGGCGGCTCGCAGCTCTTCATCACGACCGTGGACGCTCCCCACTTGGACGGCCGCTATACCCGGTTCGGCCGCGTGGTCTCGGGCATGGATGCCGTCGACCGTCTAGAGCCGGGCGACCGCATCTTCAACGTCGTTCTATTGCCGCCGGATAAGTAACCGGAAAAATTCGTGCGCCTCAAGTCTGTCCATGTCTGAATTTTTCCGGAGGGGGTTTCAATACGGCGACAACCGCAGCGGAAATACTACAGGATCAGGTAAAGAGTTCCAGATGAGTGTGAAGTCCGGCCTTGCGGGCGCGCTTGAGCGCGGACGCATGCAGGAGTTCCGCTTCCTCCGTCGAGCCCGCGGCATAGAGCGCCTGGGCTAAGGAGGTCTCCGAGAGCGCGGCGCCGCGCTCCTCGCAGCCGTTTTCGAAGAGGCTCAGGCTGCGCTTGAAGAGCCGCGCGGCTTTCGAGAGTTCCCCCCGCTGCAGCGCGATCTTTCCTTGCCCCCAGACCACGAAGCCCAGGTCCACCGCGTCGCCCAGAGCGGAGTAGAGGACGAATGCGCGCGCATAGAGGCGCTCGGCTTCCTGGAGCCGTCCCTGCTGTCGCAGGGCATTGGCCAAGCCGCAGTTCGCGTAGGCCTTGGCGAAGAGGTCCTCGGTCTTGCTGAAGCTCTTGGCCGCCTGCCTGTAGAACCTTTCCGAATCCTTGAGCTTGCCGCGGATCCTGCTCACGCCGGCCAGGCCGAAGAGCGCGTAGCCCGCGCCGCAGGAGTCCTCGGAGCGCTTGGCCAGGGACAAGGCTTTCTTGAAGGACTCCGAGGATTCCTCCAGGCGTCCCTGCAGGCGCTGGGCTCCGCCCACGGCCCAAAGCAGGAAGCCGGCTTCCTGGAGCTCGCCGGAGCGCAGGGCTTTGCGCAGCAGAGAGAAGAGTTCGCGCAGGGAGGACTCCAGCTTCCCCTGCGCGCGAAGCACCAGCGCGCGCTCCATGCGCAGGGGCTCGGCGTAGTTCTTCGCCCAGCGGCAGCGTCCGGCTTTGCGCAGACGTTCCTGCGCTTGAGCGGGACGGCCCAGGCTCCTGAGCGCCGAGGCCGAGCCCAGGCAGGTCTCCATGAAGAGCACGGGGTCCTGGCGTCCATCGACTTTTGGAAGGATCTTCTCGTAGAGGTCCGCCGCGGCCGAGAGATGTCCCATGGCGCGCAAGGCTTCGGCGCGAAGGAACCCTTGTTCGGGTCTGAGCGAGGCAGGAAGTTCCCCCGCGGCGGGCAGCAGCGCCAAGCAGCGCGAAGGGCTTTCCGTCAATGCTTCGCGCGCCGCGTCTAAAGCGTCCAGCCGGGACTCGTTATTCATGGGGACTTTATAGCAAATGCCATGCGGTGCCTGGCACTCAACTAAACCAAGGTGCCTGGCCCTGTCCGTCATTCCGGCGGAAGCCGGAATCCAGGAGCACGTCGGCGCCTGGACCCCGGCTTCCGCCGGGGAGACGAGAGGGAAGGGTTGGATGAACGGCATGGGATGCCGACTTTTTTGCAGACGGGGTCGAGCGGGCAGCCGGCGCAGGATGGGCGTTGCTTGGTGCAGTGCGCTTTGGCGAGCGCGACCAGGAGGGCGTGATACTCCTGATAGAGCGGGACCGCGGCCGTGCTCGCGCGATGCGGGAGATTCTCCTCGAAGAAAGCCCGCACTTCCTCGTAGCTCATGGCGGCCCGCCTTTTTTTAGGTGGGGCGCTTAGCCAGCCCAGGCGTTCGCCGATGCGCCGCGTATAGGCGTCCACCACGAAGACGGGCCGAGCGCCCGCATAGAGCAGGATGGAGTCCGCGGTCTCGGGGCCGATGCCGCGCACGGCGAGCAGAGCTTCCCGCAGTCCCGGCAGCGGGTCTTGGAGCCAGAGGGTGAGTGGACGCTTCTCCGCGAGTATCCGGCGGCAGAGATCCTTGAGTCGGAGGCTCTTTTGCACGAAATAGCCGGAGGAGCGGATGAGCTTTTGCAGCCGGGAGGAGCGCATGCGCAGGATATTCGCGGTCGAGAGAGGGCCGTTCTTGTGAAGCGACTCCAGCGCGCGCTCCACATTGGTCCAGGCCGTGTTCTGCGTGAGGATGGCGCCCAGGCATATCTCGAGCGCGGCGGCTTCTGCCGGTATTCTGAAGCCGCCGGGATGATAGCGCGGACGAATCCCGCCGGGAGGCGTCACGGGCCACCAGCCTTGCGGCCCGAATCTTCGAAGAAGCCGGGCGTACGCTTGTTCTGGAGAAGACATTGATTTCTTAACGGAGCCTAAGAGCGTGTCGCCGGATCACGAAAGGGATTATTCAGGCACGCTTCTGTCGAGCACCTTCTCGATCTTCTTGATCAGGCGCTCTCCGTCGAAGGGCTTGATGAGATAGTCGGTGGCGCCGCAGGCGAAGGCGCGCTCCACGTTGCCCATGGTGCCGAATCCCGTGACCATGATGATCTTCATGGAGGAGGTCTTGGGTCCCGTGCGCAGCTGGCGGCAGATCTCGTAGCCGTTGACCCGGGGCAGGCCCACGTCGAGCAGGAGCACCTCGGGCTTGATCTTCTTGGCCAGCTCCAGGCCCAGCAGTCCGTCGGGCGCGAAGTAGACTTCGTAGCCTTTGGACTTGAGCAGGGCCTGCAGGGTGTCGGCCAGGGCGAAATCGTCCTCGATGATCAGGATGCGGGTCATAGGCTCGGCAGCTCCAGGCGGATGAGGGCCCGTCCCTCGGGGTCCACGTCCGCGCTCATGCGTCCGCCGTGCAGTTGGGCGATGCGCCTCGCCAGGCCCAGCCCGAGTCCCGTGCTGGCCAGGACCTGCGAGCTCGGGTCATGGACCGGGAAGTAGAGGTCTAATGAGCGGCGCACGATCTCCGGGGAAGTCTTCGGTCCCGTGTAGCGGAGTTCGAGACGGACCATGCCTCCGGCCGCGTGGCCGTCGAGCTGAAGGGGGCCCGAGAGGCGGAACTTGCGTCCGTGCATGAGCAGGGCGTGGACGACTCGCTCCATCCGGTCCGCATCGGCGTCCACTTCCGGCAGGTCCTTGAGTCCGTTGACGCGGATCTCGATGGCGGCGCGCTCAAGCGCCCCCCGCATGCCGGCGAGCGTCTTCTCCACCAGCTCCTGCAGGTGGATGCGCTCGCGGTTGAGATGGAAGTCCCGGTGCATCTCCAGATGGATGAGGTCGCGCAGGTCTCCGACGAGCGCGGCCATGCGTCCGGCCTGCTCGCGGATGAGGTCGATCCACTGCACCTGGGTCTCGGGAAGAGGCCCGAACATGCCGCTCTGCAGGTTCACCGCGGCCATGTGCAGGGAGGTGATCGGGGTGTTGAGCTCGTGGGACACGAAGGAGAGGAATCTCGCCTTGAGCTTCTCGGTCCTGCGGGCCATGAGCCGCGCGCAGGAGTAGCCGGCCGCGAAGGCGGCAGCGCAGAGCAGCAGGGTCATCAGAACAGTATCCTTGCTTTCCGATGGACCTTCGAGAGCTTAACGTAGATGGCGGCGGCCTGCTTGAGCCCGCGGGATTCCTCGGGCTTGAGCTTCCGTATGATCTTGGCCGGAGAGCCGAGCACGAGGCTGTTGGGAGGGACGCGCAGGCTTGCCGGGACCATGGCGCCGGCGCCGACCAGGGAGCCGCGGCCGATCGAGGTCTCCAGGACCACGGCGCCCATGCCGATGAGGCAGCCGTCTCCCACCTTGCAGCCGTGCAGGACCGCTCGGTGCCCGATCGTGACTCCCTTGCCGATGACCACGGGATGTCCGTGGTGGGTGTGCAGGCAGCAGAGGTCCTGTACGTTGCTCCCCTCCCCCACGCGCAAGGACTCGATGTCTCCGCGCAGGCTGCAGAAGGGCCAGACCGAACTGCGGGGTCCGAGGGTCACGGCTCCGAGGATCTCCGCGGAATCATGCACGAAAGCGGTCTTGTGGATCTTGGGGGAGCGGCTGCCGAGGGCTCTGATCATAGGGGAAGTGTACTCCTGATTTGTTAAAATCTTATAGCATTCCCGTCTTTTTCCGTCAAACGGCATGGAACAGCGCTCAGATTTCCTCATCATCGGCAGCGGGATCGCGGGTCTCAGCGCGGCCCTGCGCCTGAGCGCGCTGGGCAGCGTGACCGTGGTCACCAAGAAGGAAGCCTCCGAGTCCAGCACGTCCCATGCGCAGGGCGGCATCGCCGCGGTGACGAGCGCCGACGACAGCCCGGAGAGCCATGTCCAGGACACGCTTCGCGCCGGCGCCGGGCTCTGCCGGGAGGGCATCGTCCGAGCGATAGTCTCCGAGGGGCCGGCCCGAGTCCGAGAACTCATCGAGACCGGAGTGCGCTTCTCCGGCGGAGGGACCGGGCCGGACCTGGGGCTGGAGGGCGGGCATTCCCACCGACGGGTCCTGCACGCCGGAGACGCGACCGGCCGCGAGATCGAGCGGGCCCTCTTGGAGGCCTGCCGGGCGCATGCGCGCATCCGCATCGTCGAAGGGCATGCGGCCGTGGACCTTCTGCTCGATGATTCCCCGGCGAAAGTCCCCCCCGGCGAGAACCGCTGCCGCGGCGCCTATGTCTTGGAGGAGTCTTCCGGCGAGGTGCATCCTTTTCAGGCGCGGGTCACGATCCTGGCGACCGGCGGCGCGGGCCGCGTCTATCTGTACACCTCGAACCCCGATGTGGCGACCGGAGACGGCATGGCCATGGCCTACCGCGCGGGCTTGCCGCTGACGAATCTGGAGTTCGTCCAGTTCCATCCCACCTGCTTCTACGATCCGGGCTTCCGCGAAGAGGCGGGCCGGCGCTTCCTGCTCTCCGAGGCCCTGCGGGGAGAAGGCGGCGTGCTCCTGCGCCGCGACGGCACGGCCTTGATGGAGGGCGCGCATCCTCTTAAGGACCTCGCGCCCAGGGACGTGGTCGCGCGCGCCATCGACTCGGAGCTCAAGCGCTCGGGCGCGGCCTGCGTCTATCTGGACATGCGCGCCAAGTCCGGCGATTTCCTGCGAAAGCGCTTCCCCAACATCTTCGAGCACTGCCTGCGCGCGGGCATCGACATGTCCAAGGAGCCCTTGCCCGTGGTCCCGGCCGCGCACTTCTTCTGCGGCGGCGTGGAGACCGGGCCGGAAGGATCCACGGCCCTGCCCGGACTCTTCGCGGTGGGCGAGACCGCGCATACGGGCCTGCACGGCGCCAACCGCCTGGCTTCCAATTCTCTGCTCGAAGGCGTGGTCCTGGCCGAACGCGCGGCCCGGCGCATCGCCGCTGATTGGCCGCGCCTCAAGCAGGAAGCTTTCCCGGGGGCCGATGCCTGGAAGCCCGCGCTTCCCTCCCCCACGCAGGAGTCCGTCTATATCCGCCAGGATTGGGATGAGATCCGGCGCCTGGTCTGGAATTTCGTGGGCATCGTGCGCAGCGACCGCCGCCTGGCCAGCGCCTTGGAGCGCATGCGCATCATCCGGCGCGAGGTCTTCGAGGTCTATCAGGGCTATCCCATGTCCCGCGACCTCGTGGAGCTGCGCAACATCGCCCTCCTGGCAGAGCTCCTCGTGCTCTGCGCGCTCTCGCGCAAGGAGAGCCGCGGCCTGCATTACAACAGCGACCACCCGGGACCGCTGGACTCCGAGCGCCGCGACACGATCGTCACGCGCTATTCGGGGAAGGAATCTTCCTCCTGCTGCGGGAGCAGCCGCTGATGGATCATATCCGCATCGTCGGCGCGCGTCAGCATAATCTCAAGGACCTGCGCTTGCAGATCCCCCGCGGGAAGATGACCGTGGTCACCGGGCTTTCCGGCTCCGGGAAATCCAGCCTGGCCTTCGATACGCTCTACGCCGAGGGGCAGCGCCGCTACGTGGAGAGCCTCTCGGCCTACGCGCGCCAGTTCCTGGAGCTCATGGAGAAGCCGGACGTGGACTTGATCGAGGGGCTTTCCCCGGCGGTGTCCATCGAACAGCGCAACCCCTCCCGCAATCCCCGCTCCACCGTGGCCACGGTCACGGAGCTCTACGACTACATGCGCCTGCTCTACGCGCGCGCCGGGACTCCGCACTGCCCGGACTGCGGCCGCCGCATCCATCCGCAGTCGGCCTCCTCGATCGTCTCCGAGGTGATCAAGAGCTACGCGGGCGCCACGGTTTCGATCTTCTCCCCCTTGGTGCGCGGCAGGTCGGGAACCTACGAGGAGCTCTTCCTCCGCCTGCGCCGTTCCGGCTATGCGCGCGCGCGGGTGGACGGAAAGCTCTGCGAGCTCGACGAGGTCCCCAAGCTCAAGCGCTACGACAAGCACGTCATCGAGCTGCTCGTCGACAAGCTGCAGGTCTCGGCTGAGGAACGCGAGCGCCTGGCCGATTCCGTGGAGATCGCCCTGCGCGAGGCCAAAGGCCTCGTGGCCGTGGCGCCGACGCAAGGCGAGGAGCGAATCTTCTCCGAGCACCACGCCTGCGCGCACTGCGGAGTCAGCCTGCCCGAGCTCGAGCCGCGGCTCTTCTCCTTCAACTCTCCCTACGGCGCATGCCCGGACTGCGACGGCCTGGGCATGAAGACGATCGTGGACGTGGGCCTCATCATCCCGGATCCCTCGCTGACCGTGGCCGAGGGCGCGATCGCGGCGTGGTCGAATCCCGTGACCACGCGCACGCATCGCTGGAAGAGCTCCTGGTCCGGGTACTACGACGAGATACTCGAACAGGTCTGCCGTCAGCAAGGAATTCCCGTGGACCGGCCCTTCAAGGACCTGAGCCCGGAGCACAAAGAGGTCCTCCTCAAAGGCGGAGGCACGTATAAGGCGCCCTGGGCGAAGAACCCATCCGCCTATGAGGGCGTGGTAGGGAATCTCGAACGCCGCTTGAGCGAGACCGAATCGGATTTCGTGCGCGAGGAGATCCGCGAACGCTTCATGCGCGAGATCCCCTGCCCGCGCTGCAAGGGCGGCCGCCTGCGCAAGGAGGCTTCCTTCGTCAAGATCGGCGGCCGCTCCATCCTGGAGGCCGTGCGCATGTCCGTGGGGCAGGCCCACGAGTTCTTCTCCCATCTGGAGTTCTCCGGCAAGGAACTGCTCATTGCCAAGCCCGTGCTCAAGGAAGTCCTCGCGCGCCTGGATTTCCTGCGCAACGTGGGCTTGGAGTACCTGACCTTGGACCGCCGCTCCGAGACCCTGGCCGGAGGCGAGGCCCAGCGCATCCATCTGGCCACGCAGATCGGCTCCGGACTGACCGGAGTGCTCTACGTGCTCGACGAGCCCTCCATCGGCCTGCACCCGCGCGACAATCAGCGTCTCTTGGCCACGCTCAAGCGCCTGCGGGACCTGGGCAATACCCTGGTGGTCGTGGAGCACGACGAGGAGACCATCCGCACCGCGGACTGGATCGTGGACCTGGGGCCCGGCGCGGGCGTACACGGCGGGCGCATCACGGCCGAGGGCACGCTCGCGGCCGTGCTCAAGTCCGAGGAATCCCTGACCGCGAAGTATCTTTCCGGCCGATTGTCCGTGCGCGTCCCTCTTCATCGGCGAGAGGGTTCGGGCCTGCGGCTCAAGGTCGTCGGCGCCAGGCAGTTCAATCTCAAGGGTATCGACGTTTCCATTCCTCTGGGGACTTTCACGGCCGTGACCGGGGTCTCGGGTTCCGGCAAGTCCACGCTCGTCCACGAGATCCTGCACAAGGCCCTGGCCAAGAAGCTTAACGGCGCGAAAGAAGAGCCGGGCCTGCACAAGTCCATCGAGGGGATCGAGAACATCGACAAGGTCGTGGTCGTGGACCAATCCCCCATCGGCCGGACCCCGCGCTCCAATCCCGCCACCTATGTGGGCTTCTTCACGCAGATCCGCGAGCTTTTCTCGCAGGCGCCGGAGGCGCGAAAGCGCGGCTACGGTCCCGGCCGGTTCTCCTTCAACGTGAAGGGCGGACGCTGCGAGGCCTGTCATGGAGACGGCACCCTGCGCACGCCCATGCAGTTTTTGCCCGACGTCTTCGTCAAGTGCGAGGAGTGCGACGGGAAGCGCTTCAACGAGGAGACCCTGCAGGTGCGCTTCAAGGGACGCAGCATCGCGGAGGTCCTGTCCATGACCGTGGAGCAGGCCTTGGAATGCTTCTCAGCGGTTCCCGGACTCTCGCGCGGCCTGCAGTCCCTCAACGACGTGGGGCTCACGTACGTTCAGCTCGGCCAGTCGGCCGTCACGCTCTCGGGCGGCGAGGCCCAGCGCGTCAAGCTCGCCTCCGAACTCTGCCGCCGCGCCACCGGCCGCACGCTCTACATGCTCGATGAGCCCACCACCGGCCTGCACTTCCACGACGTGGCAAAGCTCCTGGAAGTCCTGCACCGGCTGGTGGACACCGGCAATACCGTGCTCGTCATCGAGCACAATCTGGACGTGGTCAAGACCGCGGACTGGATCATCGACTTGGGCCCCGAAGGCGGCGACGGCGGCGGCCGTCTGGTCGCCTCCGGCACCCCCGAAAAAGTCGCCGCTTGCGCGGCCTCCCACACCGGCCGCTACCTCAAACCTCTGCTCTCATAGGCCGTTCGTCCTATATTTCAGACGGCCGAAAGGCAAGTTCCCGTAGGTCTAACGACCCCTGCCGAAACGCTCTTCTGGGAGTATCGTATTGCCGCGACTAAATATATGCGGCGAATATTACACCTTCTTTCCTGCGTCCTATTGGCCGCCTCGGCCGCATCCGCCGCCGTGGTGCAGACCGGCTCCGTTGTCCCGGGAGACGGCAACGTCATCCTTCTTCCGAATCTCGGCGCGGATTTCCTCGATGCCAACCTTGTCGCCAATCCCCTGCCGCAATCGGTCCTCACGGGCAGCAGCAAGGGACTTCCCCTTCTTCCCGCTCTCGATGCGCCGAACATGCTCGTCGATCCTGTCTCTGTCCACGCTCAAGAAGCCGCGGCGCATGAAAAAGACGTCTCGCCGCTTCCGGCCGTCAAACTCCCGGAGGAAGCGGTTCGGCACGACTCTTCCGCGAAGGTTCAGGACGCCGCCGATCCCTCAAAGACCGCCGTCCTTGCCGCGCAACAGGTATCGGCGGTCCTCCCGCAGGATAAGTCCAAGGACATGTCCGCGGAACAGCTCTTTGCGGCCGCGGCGAATATCTTCGACAACTCCGCGAGGCTCCGCGATGAGAGCGCGGTCCCGGCGTTGTCTTTGGCCGAACTCGCGCCGAAGCGGCAGGTTCTGCAGGAGAAAGAGGTCGTTTCCGAGCTCGTCCTGGATGCCCGCGCGCGCAAACAGGTCCCGGACGCATTTTATTCCTTCAAGGACTACATGGAATCCATGCTCCACCACCCAGGCTGGGGCTACTACACGAGCGGCCGGGTCAAATTCGGCAACGGCGGGGACTATTCCACCTATCCGATCCTCATGTCGCCTTATTTTGGACAGATGCTGGCGAGCCATGCCTTGCGCATGTGGGAAGGCATGATCCGGGCCGGCACGCTTTCCGCCGAGGAGCCCTTCACGGTCGCGGAATTCGGCGGCGGCGACGGCACCTTGGCGCACGACTTCCTGAACTTCGTCAAAGAGCAGGCGCGCTTGGGAGCGCAAACGCCTTGGGGACGCTTCGCGCAGCAGCTGCGCTACGTGAGCTACGAGCGCTCTCCCGCCTTGCGCCGGCGCCAAGCCGAGAAGAACGCGGCCTTCGGCGCGGCGTTTCGGACCGAGGAGGCGGATGCGCGCGATTCCCTGGCGACCATTCCAGCCGGGAGCATCAAAGGCCTTGTCTTCTCCAATGAGCTTCCCGACGCGTTCGGCACGCAAAAGGTCGTTTTCTCCCGCGCGGGCAAGGCCGAAGCCGCCCATGTGATCGCCTATGCCGACAAGTCCTTCCTGAGCGCCCTGGAGGAGGCCGGCGCGCCGCCCTCCTTGCGCCGAGTCGTCGAGGCCGTGGACCAAGAGCTCCGCCGCAGGTTCGCATTCCATCTTCCGAACTTCATCTACTTCGATCGGGCCGCCTTCGAGGAAGTCATGGGGTTCCTGTCCGGCCTGCCGGAC
This sequence comes from Elusimicrobiota bacterium, assembly GCA_041661185.1. Taxonomy (GTDB): domain Bacteria; phylum Elusimicrobiota; class Elusimicrobia; order UBA1565; family UBA1565; genus JBAZUV01. The sequence goes on along the minus strand of JBAZUV010000016.1, from coordinate 86,586 downwards.
GACAAGCATGGCCGGCTTCTCGAGCGAATCCTATTCCATGAGACCTACGTCTCGGCCTCGCTGATCCCGAGCTTGGCCGAATATCTGAGGCGCAATGCGACGGAGCTGGCGCTCGGCCTTTCCGCGGCCGACAACGGCTATGTCGCCTATCTCAACGTCGATGCGGACCGCTTCATCCAGGGCGCGGGCGCGATCCTCAAGGCCGGCTACGTGCTCACCATCGACTACGGCCATCACACGCTGGGGCTCGTCGAGCAATCCCGCGAACGGCATACGCATTTCCGCACTTACCGCGAGAAAAAGGTCGGGTTCCAACCGTATGAGAATCCTTCCTTGAGGGACATGACCACGGACGTGGATTTCTCGGCCTTGGCCCGGAGCGGAGCGGCCGCGGGCCTGCGCATGGTCCATTTCGGTCCGCAAGGAGACCTTGCGCTGCCCCAGTTCAAAGCGCTCCAAGACGTGCCGGACATCTCCTCCCGAAAGAATGCCCTCAACGCATTCTTCACCGGCTCGGACAGCTTCCGCCTCCTCGTCCAGCAGAAGCCCGGCACCGACGATGAATACGTCTTCTCAAGCAAGCCCTCGGAGGCCGTCACCCTCGAGGCGCGTGCGCGCCAGATCCAGCAGGCGCTTCTCTCCCCCGAGGAATAGTTTTTATTTCCAAAAGCTTTGGAAGCTGCTTTTCCCAAAGAGTTTGAGCCGGCCCGGCTTTGTCTGTGAGGAGCCTTTTCCGGCAAAGGACGAGGCCGCCGGGAGCCTCATCCTGCTTCGCCACTGGTCGTCGAGCGCTTGGACCGAGGAGTAGCGGTACACGGTCCATAGGGCTTGCTCCAAGGAGCGTCCATCTCGGAGTTGGCCGCAGAAATTGAAGAACTGCAGCCGGGAATGGCCTTGGTATAAGAAGCTGATCAGGGAGTAGGCCTGCAGGTACCATATCTCCGCTTGCCCTTGCCGGCGCAGGTCTTGGGCCGGGACGATGGCGAAGAACTTCTCCAAGGGCCAGGAGCTCTCTCTCAGGCGCGGCAAGGCCGATTCCCAGCGCGAGCGTTCCTTCTCGCTGGATCGAGTCTCTTCCAGAAGAGCCAAGCCCTCGTTGATCCATGACGGAGGAGGAGTCGTTTTCGCTCCCCAATAGCTCTCAAAGAAAAGATGCGTGAGTTCGTGCGTGAGGATGCCGAGGGCTTCGGAGGGATCTTTCTGTTCGTAGACCGCCACGAGTCGTTCATCCCTCAGCGCGATCCCGTTGGACCAAGTCGGCGGCCGAAACTCCGCGCCCAGATAGGCTTTCTGGCTTGCGTAGATGCGTATCTTCACCCGCTCCCGAGCCATCCAAGGCGCGAACATGGCCAGGTCCATTCGCAGGCGATTGTGTATGCGCTCAAGGTCCATCACAATCCCAGCGGGTGCGAACGCCCGCTGGTACCCAACCTGGAAATGCGGAGAGAGGATTTCCCTGAACTCCCCCCTCAGCGCGCACACCGGCGCGCTGAGGGTCAAGAGTGCCGCCGCGATCAAGGGGATTTTCTTCATCTTGATGTCGTACTCTACCAGAAAATCCCCTCCCTCCGCCCAACGTATCGGCGGAAACATTTCGGCATATAAATAGTTTATCTGCATAAATGCTCTAATTAAATTATTAATTAATGTTTATGTATATAACTGTTCTTATTAAGCAACTTATCTGGACTTGACATAGCATTAGTTTCATATTATAATTGCTTTAGATAAGACATTTATATTTAAATTATGCGGTAAGTGTTTCAAAGAGATACTTTATGAATGAAATATCTAGCCCTGAAGAGTTAGCTCTCTCGATAGGAGAGAGCATTCGCAGAATCAGGCTCCAAAAAAATCTCACTCAACCTTCCCTGGCCGCCCAAGCGGGAGTGAGCATGACGGCTCTGCGCCATCTTGAGTCAGGTCAAGGAGCCAATCTCATAACGCTCATCCGAACTGTCCGCGCCTTGGATAAACAGGATTGGCTGATAGCTCTTGCTCCGAGGATCACGATCAACCCGCTCCACATGGCATCAGCCAATTCCCAAAGGCAGCGGGCGCGGCCGAAGAAGAGGAGCCATGGCGAAAAGGCGTAAGACTTCGACAGCCGATCCTTATCATCCCGTTGATGACATAAGGGTCTATGTCTGGGGACAGTTCGCGGGAGCCGCGGCCTTGGATCCGAATCTCGGCTATTATGTCTTCGCCTACGATAGGGACTTCGGGAGAAGCGGGATACAGCTCTCGCCGTTGCGCATGCCGGCGGATGAATCGGAAACTCCCTATGTCTTCACCGATCTCCCGGAAGAGACGTATTGGCGATTGCCGGCGATGCTTGCCGACGCGTTGCCGGATGGATTCGGGAATGCGCTGATCGACAAGTATATGGCCGAGAAGGGTCTCGCGAAATCCAGCATCACTCCGCTCGATCGTCTTGCCTACATGGGCAAACGGGCGATGGGCGCGCTTGAATTCAAACCCACTCGCGGGCCCAGGACGAAGATCCCCACCGCCCTCAAAATGGGAGATCTCGTGGCTGTGGCGCGAAAAGCCGTAAGAGGCGCTCTGGACGATGATTCCGCGGCCGAGGCAGCCTTGCGAAGCATCATCGAAGTCGGAACCTCGGCAAACGGCGCGCGCGCAAAAGCGGTGATCGGCTGGAACAGGAAAACCGATGAGATCCGCTCCGGCCAGTTCCAGTTGCTCCCCGGCTTTGAGCATTGGCTTCTCAAGTTCGACGGGATCAGCGAAGATCGAGCCCTAGGCGCATCGGGAGGCTATGGCCGGATCGAGTATGCGTATTACCGCATGGCAAAACAGGCGGGGATCGACATCTCGGAATCGACGCTCTTCGAAGAGAACGGCAGGGCGCACTTCATGACTCGCCGATTCGATCGCGAAGACGACGGCACGAAGCACCACATCCAAAGTCTCTGCGCGATGGACCATCTCGACTTCAAAAAGAAATCCGCCAACAGTTACGAGCAGCTTCTCATGGTCATCCGCCAGCTCAAGCTAGGCCGCTCCGCGGAGGTCGAGGCATTCCGCCGGATGGCATTCAATGTCATGGGGCGCAACTGCGACGACCACACGAAGAATTTTTCTTTCCTCTTGCGCAAAAGCGGCGCATGGGAGCTGGCTCCAGCCTACGACGTCACCTTCATGCATAATCCCAAAGGGGAATGGACTCATCAGCATCTGATGTCGGTCAACGGGAAATTCGACCGCATCGAGGAAGAGGACTGCCTGGCCGTGGCCGATCGCTTCGGGATCGGCGAAGCGCCGACGGTCCTGCGCGAGGTTCGAGAAGCCATCGCGCAGTGGCCCGAGCTTGCCAAGCAAGCTCAAGTCCCCTCCGCCGAAATAAGACGGATACAGGCCCACCACCGCCTGCTCGGGAAAGCGTAGCGGGAGGGTCCCCCGGACCCTCCCGTCCCATAACCTTTCCCTCGCTCTGCGTCCACAATCCCCCCACCCCACGGCCTTTCGGAAAAGGAATCCGTTCCCAAGTTTCTCCGCCGGGTCCTGCCGGGCGGTGGGTGTCCAAGGGGTAAGGGTCCGAAGGGGTGTCCGCAAGCCGATCGCGCACACCGATCGGCTGAGGATAAAGCCTCGCCGCACGGAAAGGCGAGGCGGCCCCGCGGACCCTTACCCCTTGACCCACGACGCACAGAAAAACGACTTCCATTCCTGGGTTCCGGCTTCCGCCGGAATGACGAGAAATAAAGGTCGGAACGACGACAAGAAACGACGACAAAAAGCACGGAATCCGCGTGCCATTTGCTAAAATATACCGACGGACGGGCCGAGCATCCAGAGGATGCTCGCCTACAGGAGAAAAACGACTTTATGGATACATTGCGCACTCTCTTCCTCAACCCACCCTCCTTTGAAGGATTCGACGGCGGCGCAGGCTCGCGCTATCAGGCTCGTCGCGAGATACGCTCCTTCTGGTATCCCACCTGGCTCGCCCAGCCCGCCGCCTTGGTTCCCAACAGCAAGATCATCGACGCCCCCGCCGACAGCCTCCCCGTGGCGGACGTCGTCCAGATGGCCAAAGGCTTCGACCTCTGCATCATCCACACCTCCACCCCCTCCCTCGGAAATGACGCCCGCGTGGCCGAACTCCTCAAGCAGGCCTACCCCCGCATGCGCATCGGCCTGGTCGGCGCGCACGTCGCCGTACTCCCCGGAGAGAGCCTCGCAGCCGCCCCGGCCGTCGACTTCGTGGCCCGTGAGGAGTTCGACTACACCATCCTCGAGCTCGCCCAAGGACGCCCCTACGCGGAGGTCGACGGCATCTCCTACCGCGACGGCGCCGACATCCGGCACAACAAGGACCGCGCCCTCATCACCGACATGGACGCCCTCCCCGACGTCATCGACGTCTACAAGCGCGATCTCAAGATCGACAACTACTACATCGGCTACCTCAAGCACCCCTACGTCTCCCTCTACACCGGCCGAGGCTGCCCCGCGCGCTGCACCTTCTGCCTCTGGCCCCAGACCGTGGGCGGCAGGACCTACCGCGTCCAGAGCCCGGCCCGCGTCATCGCCCAGATGGCCCGCGCCAAGGAGCTCTTCCCGCAGGCCAAGGAGTTCTTCTTCGACGACGACACCTTCACCGCGGACCTCCCGCGCGCCGCCGAGATCGCCAAGGGTCTGGGCAAGCTGGGCATCATGTGGTCCTGCAACTCCCGCGCGAACGTGCCCTACGAGTACATCAAGCTCTTCAAGGAGAACGGACTGCGCCTCTTCCTGGTGGGCTATGAGTCCGGCAACCAGCAGATCCTCAACAACGTCAAGAAGGGCGTGCGCATCGACATCGCCCGCGAGTTCTCCAAGAACTGCCGCAAGCTGGGAGTGGTCATTCACGGGACCTTCATCCTCGGCCTGCCCGGAGAGACGAAGGAGACCATCGAGGAGACCATCCGCTACGCCTGCGACCTGGACGTGGATACCATCCAGGTCTCCCTGGCCGCTCCCTATCCCGGCACCGAGCTCTACAACGAGGCCCTCAACAACGGCTGGCTTGTGCAGGAATCCCAGGGCGGCGCCCGCGTGCGCGAGGACGGCACCCAGGTCTGCGCCTTGAACTATCCCGGACTTCCCTCCGCGGAGATCTCGCGCGGGCTCAACCGCATGTACAGCCGCTTCTACTTCCGGCCCAAGCCTATCGGACGCATGCTGGTCGCCATGGCCAAGGACCGCCAGGAGAGGAAGCGCCGCCTGCGCGAGGGCGCGGAGTTTCTGAGATTCCTCTGGGGCAGGCCGAAGTCCGGCGAGAAGTGCGCGGCCTGCGGGACCCGCGAACCCGCGGGGAAAGGAGCATAGTGCAGACTCTTGGGCAGGCGTACACGCTCTTCGCCTGCGCGAGCGCCCTCTTCACGATAGGGTTCTCTCTTTATTCTCTCCATGCGGCCGGCTGCCTCTTGGGCCGGCGTCCCGCCGCGGGCAAGGGCCGCAAGGACCTTCCGCCGATCACGCTGCTCAAGCCCGTCAAGGGCGTGGACCGCGAGATGTACGCGAACCTGGCGAGCTTCCTGGATCAGGATTATCCTCGCTTCCAGGTCGTTTTCTGCGTCCAGGATCCGCGGGACCCCGCGCTGGCGGTGCTGCGCAGGCTGCGCAGGGACTTCTGCGAGCGCGTCGACATCGAGACCGTGGTCTCCGACGGTTGCATCGGCTGCAATCCCAAGATCAACAACCTCTCCAATGCCGCGGCGCTCATCCGCCACGACCTGATCCTCATCGCGGATTCCGACGTGCGCGTGGAGCGGGACTTCCTGCGCGGCCTTGTGCGAGTCTTCGACGACCCCGGAGTGGGCTTGGCGACCTGCTTCTATCAGTCGCGCTGTCCCTCGGGATTGGGCGCCCTGCTCGAGGCCCTCTCGGTCAACACGCATTTCCTTCCCCAGACCTTGGCCGCGGTCCGCGGCGGGCTGCGCTTCGCCATGGGCGCGGTCATGTTCGTGCGCCGCTCGGCCTTCGAGCAGATCGGCGGCTTCCTGACCATGGGCAAGCATCTAGCCGACGATTATGTCTTGGGCGCCGCGGTGCAGGCGCGCGGCTGGCGCGTCGAGGTCGTGGGGCCGGTCGTTTCCTCGATCCCGGATGACGGGAGCGTGGCCGAGCACCTGCGCCATCTGGCGCGCTGGTCGAGCACCATCCGCCTTTGCCGTCCGGCGGGCTATCTCGGCAGCGGCATCCTGCATGGATTCACTTTCCTTCTTTTGGACAGCCTGTTCCAGGGCGCTGCGCCGTGGAAGCTCGAGCTCCTGGCTTTGACCGCGGCGGTCCGCGTTTGGACCGTGGGCCGCATCCACTGTGCCTATACGGGCAATCCCGAGATCCTGCGCCAGCTCCCCCTCCTTCCCTTGGCGGACGTCATACAATGCTGCGCCTGGATCGCCGGGCTGCGTCCCGGGCGCGTCCATTGGCGCGGCGCGGCTTACAGCGTCCGAGGCAACGGCCGTCTCGATTCCTCGCCGACCGCGTCCGAACGCAGGCGTGAGGCCGCCGTTATCACCGCATGATGCCTCGCCTGCAGATCGTGCTGGAGACTCTTCCCGATGTCCCGCTTGTCGCGGGCCTTCCTCCCGCGGTCCGCACGGCGCATCTTTTCGGAGAGGAGCAGTCCCCTTGCCGGGGGATCTTCCTCGCCGAGGAGGAGGGCTTCCTGCGGCGATGGGGCTCCCGCTTGCCGCGGATCCCATGGGTTCTTGCGCGCAAGGACGGACTGCCTGCCTTGAAAGACCTTCTCGAACCGGACCTTCCCGTGCTGGTCCTGGCGGCGCGCGCATTGCCCGATGAGGAGTCGCTCAAGGGGCTTCTGGGCCGCGTCCGGGATGCGCGCTCGCCCGTGCGCCTGATGCAAGGGCAGGAGGTCTTGGCCGCCTGGCATCCTCAGGCCGGGATTCTGCGCGAGCGCTTGGCCGCGCTCGGGCCGCGGAAGGATGTTCTCTTCCCCCTCGATGGAGAGGCCGTCGAGGCAGGCGCTTCTTGGGCCTTCATCCAGGGTCCTGAGCATGCGCGTTGTGCCGAGGAAAGCCTTTTCGCGTCGCTTCCGCAGCCCACCGACGGCTACATCGCGCGTTTTGACCGCCGCTTTTCCATGGCTCTTTCCCGGATATTCCTCCGCCTGCCCGTGACGCCCAATCAAATCACGGCCGCAAGCCTCGTCATCGGCCTGCTCGGCGCGGCCGCGCTGACCGCGGCTTCCTATTCCGTGCAGGTCCTCGGAGCGGTACTGCTCTGGTCCTGCTGCATCCTCGACGGCTGCGATGGGGAGGTCGCGCGGCTCAAGCTCCTTTGCTCTCCGGCGGGCGCCCGCTTCGACGTGATCTCCGACAACATCGTGCATGCCGCGGTATTCATCGCTCTGCCGCTGCATCTGAGGCGCATGCATCCTTCGGCGCAGGTCCTCTTGCCCGGAGCGCTGCTTCTCTCTGGATTCCTTTTGAGCGCGCTGCTCGTTTGGCGTCTGGTGCTGATCCGTCCCAAGCGCGAGCGTACGGACATGGAGATCTTAGTCGAGCGCATAGCCAGCCGCGACTTCTTCTACCTCATTCTCCTGCTCACGGTCCTTCACCGTCTGGACTGGTTCATCTGGGCTGCGGGCGTGGGCGCGAATGTGTTCTGGGCGCTGCTCCTGGCCGCGCATCTGCGCGGGCGGCGCGCCATGGGAAGTCCTGCCGAGGCATGAAGATATTCAAGGCCGTCATCTTCGTCATCGGACTGGCCACCTTGGGTCTTTTGCTTTGGAAGCTCGACGCCTTCGAGGTCATGCGCCTCATCGCGAAGGTGGGCTGGTTCGGCTTCGCGGTCATCCTGCTCCAGGAAGCCGTTCCTCATGCTTTCAACGCCATGGGCTGGCGCTATGCCGTGGAGCCCAAGGACGTGCGGCTTTTCCGCTTCAAGGATCTTTTCCTCCATCGCATCCAAGGGGATGGGGTCAATTATCTGACTCCGAGCGCCACCATCGCCGGAGAATTCACCCGGGCGCTGCTCGTGGACAACTCCGTGCCCGCCTCCGTGCGCATGGGCTCCGTGGCCAGGGCCAAATGCACTCAGTCCCTGGCGCAGATCGGCTTCTGCCTTTCGGTCGCGGCCTGGCTCTATCCGGCCGACGGAGCGCGTCTTCCGCTCGGCGTGTCCTTGCGCGCGGCCTGCCTGAGCGTGCTCGGGCTCATGGCCGTCGCGGGGCTGTTCCTTCATGCATGGGTGCGCCGTCGCTCTGCTCGGGAGGATGAGTCCGTCCCCGGGCATTGGCTAAAGTCCGTTCCCGGACAGGTGCGCGATTTCTACGCGCGATATCCTCTCCGGTGGTGGATCTCCACGGGCTTCTTCGTCCTGGGCTATGCGTGGACCCTGTTGGAGATATGGTGGATCTGCCTCTGCCTGGGCGTGCGCGTCGATGCCCGCACCGCCTTGCTCATCGAGGCCCTCTCCGGGATCGCGGACATGGCTTTCTTCATGGTCCCGGCCAAGGTCGGCACGCAAGAAGCCGGGAAAACAGCCATCTTCCATATCCTGGGATTAGGCGCCCGCACCGGCCTGGCCTTGGGCATCATCCGGCATATCCGCGAGCTCGTCTGGGCGTCCTTCGGGATGGGCCTCTACGTGGTGGAACTGCGGCGCAATCCGGACGCGAGCCTGCGCGTCCGTCCCGAGCCTCTCACTTCTGAAGCTTAATATCTTCCACGGCGGCGCGCACGCGCGGGCTGAGCAGGGCTTGGAGCTCCGCATAGGACCGATGCGTGGGCGTGGGACGTCCGTTCAGCGGGACGCAGGCCGGGTCCGCGGTAGGGTGCAGGTATATCTCCGTGGTCCCTTCCGGAAGATGTCCGATCAGATGCAGAAGGTAGCCTTCATCCATGCGGCCTGAGCGCAGGGCGCCGAAGACCTGGTCCGGGACTTCCAGTCCCGCGCAGGAGGGCGCAAGCACCTTGCGCAGCAGGGCGAAGACCGCGGCATGCGCCGCTTGAGACGCAGTCCCTCCCCCGGGATAGCCGCGGCAGAGGCCGGCTTCTTCCCCTCCGGGCAGGCGGATGCGCGTAAATCCATATTCGCGCGCGAGCCTCGCGAGCATGGGCAGCAGGAATGGATGCATGTGCGCGTGCGCGTGCGCGTCCACGTGGGAGGGCGCGAGCCCGAAGGAAAGGAAGCGCGTAAACTGCGCGCGCAGCTCCCTTTCGACGACCGGCAGCAGCCTGGGCCGCAGGGCGCAGAGAACTCCGATGCGCGCGGGGGTCTCGGGCAAGCGTCCTTCGGGCGCAAGCCCGTCTTGGATGGAGCCGGGATGGCAGGGGGCTCCCGCGCAGAGCACGGCGTGCAGGCCCACGCTCAGGTTCGGAGTTTCGCGGCAGAGGGCTGCGGCTTCCTGGGCGGCTTCTCCCGCGGCCATGAGGCTGGCATGCGTGAGCGCTCCTTCCCGGGCCGCGAGCAGGACCGCGGCGTTGACGGCTTTGGATGCGCCGAGATCATCGGCGGTGAGGATGAGACGGCGTCCTCTCATGAGAAGGGGCTATTTGACTTCGGGAATGTCGGTGCCGCAGCCGGTGATCTTGCCCGTGTTGTCGATCACGTAGGCCCATGAGCCGTATTTCGTGTTCGAGGTGCAGGCTTTGTTCGCCGATGTGTTGGTGCAGCGCTTGGCTCCGGCCGTGATCGTGCCCGAACCGCTGCAGCCCGAGGGCGCTTGGCCGACCACGAAGTCATAGCCGGTTCCCTCCAAGGACTCGTTGGCCAGGTAGTTGCAATAGATGAGCTGGCAGGCATCGGTCTTCGAATGATCGCAGGCGGCGGACGTCAAGCAGCTGTCGTTGAGGGATCCTGTGGCGTATTGATTGTTGGGCGTTTGATCGAGCTTGAACATCTTGTTGGCGGTGCCGATCATGCGGACCATGTTGGCCGCGGACTCGGCCTTATGGATCTCCATGGTCTTCAGGTAGGACGGTATCGCGATCGCGGCGAGCGTGCCGATGATCAGGACCACGGCCATCAATTCTATGAGAGTGAAGCCTTTATGGCGCGCAAAGGGATGGGTGTTCATGTCCATATCCTAGCGCGCGCCGCGAGAGCTGTCAATCATTGACGATCGTCGGCGTGATGAAGATCACGAGATCGGTGTTGGTCCGTTGGTTCTGCGTGCTCGTGAAGAGCCAGCCGATGAGCGGGATGTAGCCCAAGAGCGGCACCTTGCGCACGACCTTGGTCTCGCGGGATTCGAGCAGCCCTCCCAGGACCAGGGTTTGCCCGTTCTTGACGCGCACCATCGTGGTGGCCGCGCGCGTGGTGGGGTCGAAGATCGGGACGCCCGAGGACGACAGCTTGGAGGCGATCACGTCCGTGAAGGAAGGCTCCACGATCATGCTGATATACCCGTCGCGGTTGATCTGGGGAGTGACGCGCAGGGTCAGTCCGGTCTGGTAGCGTTCGATGGTGGCGCCGGATTGGGAGACTCCGGAGCTCAGGCCCGTGGTCGTCTGCTGGACGGAGACGGCCTGGTCCTGCGAGATCTGGATGAGCGCCTGCTTGTTGTTCAAGGTCAGGATCTTGGGCTTGCCCAGGAAGCGCGCCTCGGTCCTGGCGACCAAGGCCCGCAGGACCACCTTGAGCTGGGTGAGGTCCACGATGCCCGTGAGCAGGCCGTTGCCGAAGAGGACGGTGGAGGCGGCGCCCGATGTCCCGCTGTTGCTCACGCGGCCGACCACGTTGGTCACGGGGTCGAAGAAGTGCGCGTTGTTGAGGTTCTTGGGCAGATTCATGGGGAAGCTCGTGTCGCGCGCGGGGCCGGTATAGGTCGCCAGCGTGCCGTCGGAGGCCCCCCACTCGAGGCCGAGGTTCTGCGCCTTGTCCGAGTCGATCTCCACGATCTGCGCCTCGATGATGACCTGCGGAGCTTTCTTGTCGAGTTCGGCGAGGATCTGCTCGACCTGCGGGAACACTTCCGGGATATCCGTGATGATCAGCGAGTTCGTGCGGCTGTCCACGGCCACGTTGCCGTAGTCCTTGGTCATGACGCTGCGAAGGACCTGCAGGATGGTCGCGGTGGCCGCGCTCGATTCCGAGCCGCCGCTCTCGGCGGGAGACTTGTTTCCGGCTCCGGCCGCGGCGATCTGCGCCTGGTTGTTGGAGCTCTTCGGGGAAAAGTCCTTGACCGCGCCGTCGGTGGGCATGAGCGGCACGAAGTTCATGGTGTAGATGCGGGTGATGCGGTTGGGCACGCCCTTGGCCCTGGGCGAGACCACATAGGTGTTGCTCTTGCCGATGCGCTGGTAGGTCAGGCCTTTGATCTCCAGGAGGATCTGCAGGGCCTCGCGCACGGTCACGTTTTGGAGGAAGGCCGTGATGCGCTTCTCCTCGAGGCCTTCGGTGATGATGAAGTTCACCTTGGCTTGCGCCGAGATCGTGTCGAGGAAGGTTGCCAGCGGGGCGGCTTTGACGCGGACGACGATGCGGGTCTCCAGCGGGTCGGTCGGCGCGGCCGGCGCGGCTTTCCGGACCGAGGAGGCTCCGATCTGCACCTCGCGGGCGGCTTGGCGCACGGGCAGCGGGCTTGAGGAGTCGTCTTCTTTCGCCGAGGCCTGTGCGCTCGCGCGGGCAGGGGCTTCCTCCGGGGATTCTTCCTCGTCGGGTTCCGCGATGGGGCTCCCCCCTTTGCGGGAAGAGCGCAGCTGTTCCTGGAAATCCGGGGAGGCTTCCGGCTCCGCGGCTCTGCGCCGCTGGGCCCAGACGCCGGCGGGCGCGAGCATCTCTCCGGCGAGCAGAGAGAATACCGCGAGCATCGCCGTGATCCTGTGAGCCGGCTTCCTGCTGTCTGTTGTCATCATGGCACTCCTCCCACCAGCTGAAAAGCCCGTGCGCGTCCGGCGAGCCTATTTCGGGACCCGCTTGATGAACGTCCTCTTGCGATACTCGAAGACCACTGTGCCGCTGGTGATGCGCTTGATCGTCGCGCCGAATACGCGGTCGCCTTCGGACACGATCCGTTCGTCGATGATCGCGTTGATCTTGCCGTTGGGATTGCCGATGATCCCGAGAACGTGGATGCGGTCTTCGACGGAGGCCGGGTCTTCTCTTGCGAGGGACCCGCGCGCGGCCTGAAGCGTCTCCCGGCGGTTGAGCTCCTTCTGAAGATCGTCTTGGGCGCGGTGCTTATAGTCCACGGGAGAAAGAGTGGGGTCTCTCGGGCTCGCGGGGTTGTATTCGATCCTCGGCAGGCCTGAATGCCGCGTCGGCGGCGGCGCGGCGCTCAAAGGCTGCGTGCTTGCGATCGCGGGCGCGGGTTCCAGCGCCTTCTCCGGAAGCGGGGCAGCTGGCGCCGGCGTCGCGGCCTGTGCGGGCGCGGGCTGCTCCATCGGCGCGGATGCGGTGCGGGGTGGGAGAGCTTTCCCGGCCGGAACAGCGGCCGCCGGTGCGGGCGGGGGCGCCGTCGGCGCGGCCGGAGCGGCGGCTTGGGCGTTCGATGAGAAAGGAGCCTTCATGCCGGAGAGGGCGGTCTCGGGCTTCTGCGCGTGCGTACGGTTCCACCAATTCCAGCAGAAGACCGCAGGCAGGGCCAGGGCCGCGAGCAGGAGCAGCCATCCCAGAGAGCGGCTCATGATCCGCTCCCGTCGATGGGCACGACGGTCATGAGCGTGACGCTGATGAGATTGTTGCCGATGGGTTTCGGCTTTTTCACGAGAGTCAGATCCTTGACGTGCAGGAGATAGCGGCCGTTCTCCAAACGCGCCATCCAGGATGCGAGCTGCCGATAGCTCATGTTCAGGGTCACGGTCATGGAGACCACGCGGTAGCCGGGGCGCATCTCGGTGGAGGGAGAGGAGAACGCGTCCGGGACGATCCCTTCCTGGCGAAGGGACTCGCGGATATCGGCGAGCAGCCACGCGGCCGGCTCGGTCGTTTTGGGCAGCCTGGAATAGAATCCGTGGAGGCGGTTGCTCAGGTCCTGGTAATCTCCGGCGTATTTGACCGTGGCGCGCACCGCTTCCAGTTCCGCATCCAGGGCCGTGAGCCGCTTGCGGGGCATGGCGTATATGTAGAAATAGAAGACGAAGAGGAGCACGGCGGCGCAGCCCAAGGGACGCGCGAAATAGCGGAGACCTTTCTCCTTGAGGGCGGAGGACAAGGCTTTGAGGTCGAAGAAGATGCTTTCGACCTGCATTCGGAGAAGATGGACGAGGTCCTGTGTGTTCATCTTAGGAGCCCGTCCTGTTGGCGGCGCATTGGATGACGAATCTCGTGCGTTTCTCCTGGTTGGCGTCCACCGTGGACGGGTCCATGGACGACGAGTCGCTGTCGTTGGAGTTCTCGGCTCTTTGGACCGAGGGCTCGATGAGCGGGAAGGCTTGGATGAACTGCGCGCTCTTGCGCAGGCTCTCGGCGAAGCGGAAGACCAGATCCTGCTCGGTCGCGGCGGAGGGGGCCATGGCATTGCCCGTGATGCTCAAGGTGCGCTCGGTCCGTCTGGCGGATGCGTCGAACTGGTTGGTGTAGACGAGGTTCGTGACCCAGAGCGCGTCGGGCACCGCGTCGGTCAGGGATTCCAGGATGTCCGTGAGCGGGACTTGGCGCGCGGTCATGACTCCGAAAGAGTCCACTTTGGAGCGCATCGAGATGATGTCGGCTTCGATGTCCGCCTTTTTCTTGCCGCGGAAATCCTCGGATACCGAGACGGAGCGGCGGATGGAGTTCAAGCGTCCGGATTGGAGCCAGAGCCGTACGGAGCAATAGGCGCCTGAACAGAGGAAAAGGAGGCAGGCGGTTCCCGCCAGCTTGAAGATCGCCAGCACCGCGCGGCGGTCCTCATCGCTGATCCGGCCCAAGCCGCTGAGGTCCAGGGACAGCGACGTGGGGATGAGATAGCGCAGCGCCGCGCCGATGGCGGCATAGGCGCCCCATTGCCCGGCCTTGAGTCCCAGGGGCTTGTGGAGTTCCTGGAGCGTCACGGGCGTGCCGAGTTCCTGGGAGAAGAGCGCCCGCCAGCCTTCGATATCCGCGGCTTGTCCGCTCACTCGGACCGGGATCGAGGACGTGATCCCCATCTGCTTTCGCGCGAAATCGATGCAGCCGCCGATATCCACTTTGCGGGAGTCTTCCAAGGGCGCTCCCGGGCCGAGGAATATCTCCCGGTAGAATACCGGGACCTCGCCTCTGGAGACGAGTATCCGGATGTCTCCATCGTCGAAGTGCACTTGCGCCGAGGGTTCCCCCCCGCCGGCGGGCGAGATGGAGTGGAGCAGCCTCGCGCTGGAGATCGGGGCCAGTTCCACTCCGACCAGGTTCAGCCCGATGCGCGCGACGAGCTTGCGGATGGCTTCGAGGTTCTTGATGGGCGTCACGCCGAAGAGGCAGCCCAGGCGGGGCTTCTTGTCGGCTCCGGGCGCCAGCGGGGAAGTCTGAAAATCCTGTATGAGCGAGGCGAAGGGGATCGGGATGTGCTTTTTCGCCTCGGTCGGGATCGCGGTCTTCCAAAAGCGCCTTTCGATGTCCGGGAGCGTGAAATAGCGCAGGATGCCGAAGTGGTGGGAGAGCGTCACCCGGACCGACTTCGAGCTCCAGCGGGTCTCCGAGAGCGCCTTCTGCAGGAGTCCGGACATGCGCTCCTCGTCGGCCAGGAAATCCGTGTTCAGGGAGCCGCCCATGCGAGTGTCCTTCGTGACGGGGCCCGTGGGGATGGGGATGCGCAGGAGGTGCAGGACGCGGGGCTTTCCGTTCTGCGTGCCGACCTCGCAAAGGAAAATCGCCTCGGGGCTCAGGAAGAGCCCCAGGCAGGAGTCCATCTTCGGGATGGAGGAGCCGAAGGCGAGCTGTTCGACGAGGTCGTTGAACGCCACGGAGCTTATCCCCCCCTCACGATATAGATCTCGACTTTATACGTCTGCGAGCCGGAGACTTGAGAACGGGTCTGGATGTTCTCCGGGCGCATGCGGTATTGCTCCACGAGCTTCTTCTTGACGAGTTCCGCGCGGCGCGGCGCCAGCGCCGCGGCATCCGTTTCGCCGCTATAAGCATAGCCTACGAGGTTGATCTTATCAAGCGGGTAGAGCTCCATGGTCTCGGCCACATGGCCGAGCACGGAATCGCTGTCCTGCGACATCTCCGCGGATCCTTCGGGGAACGCGACCTGGAAATTCACCGCCCCGGCGCGCGACGGGGACGCCTCGGCGGGCGGGGTGGGTTTTTGGGCGGAGTCGGGCGCCTTTGGGGCGGTCGCGGGCTTCTTCTCTTCCGGGGCCGCGGGAGGAGAGCCCTCGGAGGACTCCTCCTCGCTCCGGGGCTGAGCCGGCTTCGCCGGCGCGCGCGGCGCGGTCCGGCGGCGAGAGGAAGAGGAGACCGTCTTGCCCGGGAGCTTCGCGCGCGCGGCGGATCTCGCGGGCGCGCGCGCTTGCGGCGCCTCTTTGTCGGGGGCGCTTTCCTGATATTGAGGCTCGGGCGCCGAGGAGGCTGCGCTCTGCAGAGTCAGCCAAAGGTGCTTTTTTCGCATGCGGTTCTTATGGTCCGCGGCGGTGAGCACGGCCTCATATTGTCCGGGAGGGAGCATCGCGCCGGAATAGTTTCTTCGCCCGTTCCAGAATATCTGGTGGAAGACCGGCGAGACTCCGCGGACTTCCTGAATGAGGACCAGATCGTCCTCGGGGCGTTCTCCCGGGCCCAGCAGTTGGAACCGCCAGGAATGCAGCCCGGCCGGAGGCGCGCTGACCGAGAACTCCAGGATGGAGCCCGCGTCTTCGTGCGGGTCGAAGGAGCTCGGGGAAGCCCCCAGCGAGAGCGGAGGCCCTCCCCCGTCGTCGAGGACCGAGTCCGCGCTCAGAGAGAGAGGATTGTTATAAAGGAAAAGCAGGATGATCCCTTTGAAATCCTGGACCTCCGCGGGCACGTTGACTTGGGAACTGAGGAGATTGACGCGGATGCGGGCCGGCGCGATGCCGGTCCTGTAGAAATGCGCGCTGATGCCCATGCTGCGGCGCATGTCCAGGATCTTCGCGCTGCCGGACACGGCGCCCTCGGGGAGCAGCACCGCCTGAGTGGCGCCCAAGGCGAAGAGGAGCTCGCTCAGGGAAGAGAGGATTTTTCCCGCGTCCTTTTTGAATTGTATCCCCGAGTCGAAGAGGAGCGAGGGCGGTATGGCGATGGCGCGGGGAAGCCGCGGATTGGCCATGAGGATGCGCAGGTCTTCGTAGCGCCTGAGCTTCTGCAAAGAGGCCCGCACGCGGTCCTGGATGCGCGTCTCGATCTCGCGCTTCATGTCCGCGCGGTCTTTCGCGGAAGAGGAGGCTGCGTCTTCCTTGCGCGCATTCGAGAGTTCCGCGGGGGGCGCTCCGGGCTCTTCTTCCTCCGGCTCCGGCTTGGGCGAGCGCTTCTGGCGCACGGTCGAGACGACCTCTCCCTTTTCCTCGGCCGGCTTGCGATGCTCGGGATTTCCGGTCATGGAGGACATCCGCTGAGTGATGCGGTTGAGGTATTCGTTGGCGATCGGACGTTCCGCGGGATCGCCTTTGACCAGGATGTCCATGAACCGGTCCATGGCTTCCAGATCGCGGCCTTTCTCGAAGAGTTCGATGGCCGTCTGCATCGGGCGGCTGCGGCCCGCAGAGTCTTCCTGCTCGGCGTCTTCCTGCGCGCAGGCGCGCCAAGGCGGCAAGGCAGCCAGCAAGATGGCCAGGGTACAGAGCAGGGAGAGGGCTCGCGCGCGGCCGCGGCGCAAGGCGACTCTCCCGTCTGGGTGCGACGGATGAAGGGACGGGTTCATGCCGCTCTAAATGTGCATCCCAGGGGTTAGTGAATCATTTCGGGCATGTTGCGAAGATGTTACAGCACGACACCCCGGACATGGGACGGCCCATGTCCGGGGTGCGCGACAGACTCCTCCATGCTGCGCCGGGGAAGCCCTTACTGCGCGAAGTCTATGTCGCAGTTCGCGCAGCTGGGGAATACGATCTTTCCCTGGCAGCGCTCGTAGACCATGGCGTAGGCGCCGCCGCCGTAGCGCGCCGCGATGCCTGCGTTGGTGGCGTTGCGCGTGAGCACGATGTTGAAGGTCGGGTCTCCGGCATTGCAGCCGGTGGCCGAGCCGGCGCCGATGGCTGCCGAGAAGAACTTCATCCCGTAGTTCGGATCCGCTCCGGAGAATGTCACGTCCATGTTCGCCAGACCCGAGTTGGCATTGATGTAGACGCCGTTGCGTGTGAGATAGCGCTCCTGCGCCTGTTTGACCTGCGAGATGAAGGCCTGGGCCTCGGAGACGCGGGCGCGTTCCACGACCTTGAAGTACTGCGGGATGGCGATGGAGGCCAAGATGCCGATGATGAGCACCACTACCAGGAGTTCGATGAGAGTGAAGCCTTGCTGATTGCGTTTCGTCCGGTCCATTGTGTTTCCCCCTGCGTCTTTGTCTGTCGATTCGCCCTGCTCCGGATCGGGCGTCCTGCTATCAGCCCTTGCCTCCGATCTGCGACAATTGGAAGATCGGCATGAAGATCGAGAGCACGATGACGCCCACGATCCCGCCGATGAAGACCACCATGATCGGGTCGATGATGGAGGTGAACCTTCGCGTGAACTGCTCGATCTGTTCGCGGTAGAACGAGGAGAGCGTGCCGAGGATGTCCGGGAGCTTTCCGGACTCCTCGCCCATCCACATCATCTCCGTGACCAGCGGCGGGAAGACTCCCGCTTTCTTGAACGCCGCGGAGATCGATTTTCCCGTGGCCACGTCGTTCTTGATCGTGCGCAGGGCATGGGCGAAGATCTTGTTGGATTCGAATATCCCTTCGAGGACCGCGATCGCGTTGAGGATGCTCACGCCGCTCTCGATGAGCGTCGAGAGCGTGGTCAGGAGCCGTTCGGTCTGGATGTTCTTGATGAAGCTCCCGAAGAACGGGAGGCCGAAGAGGAAGGAGGCTTTCGCGTACTGTCCGTCCTCCGTGGCGAGATAGGCCTTCAGGGAGAGGCCGATCACGACGATGGAGGCGATGAACGCCACGAGATGGTGCACCAAAACGTTCGAGAAGGCGATGATGGCCTGCGTGAGCACGGGCAGCTTCAGGTCGAAGCTCTTGAAGATCTCCGCGAAGGTCGGGACGATCTTGACGATGAAGAACATGAGCACGCCCATCGAGATCGTGAAGAGCACCGCCGGGTAGGCGAGCGCGGTGATGACCTTGGCCTTGAGGTCTTCCTGCGATTGGATGTAGCTGGAGATCTGCTTGAGGACCCTGGGCATCTGTCCGCTGAGCTCTCCGGCCTGGACCAGGGAGATCCAAAGCCCGTCGAAGACCTTCGGATGCTTCTCCAGGGATTTATGCAGGGACATCCCGCCGGCCACGTCCTTGGAGACCGCGTGGACCGCCTTGCGAAGCGACTCGTTCTCGGAGTGCTCGGCCAAAAGAGAGAGCGCCCGCACGAGCGGCACGCCGCCGTTGAGGAGCGTGGCCAGCTGTTCTCCGAAGAATGCGAGGTCCCGTCCTCCGACGCCGCTGGTGGCGCGCCGCAGACGCCGCAGGCCTCCGCCTTCTGCTTCCTGTTCCGCTTGGATGGAGAGGATGAAATAGCCTTGCCCTTGCAGCGCGGCTATGGCTTCATTCTCATCCGGGGCGTCCAAGGCTCCGGAGGAGGTGTCCCCCTTCGCGTCTTGGACCGTATACGTGAATCTCGCCATCTTTTCAAGAGTGTAACAGAAGGTTTTTCAAGCGTCAAGAAGAACTTCGTCAGTCCGAGAGGGTCGTGGAGAGGATTTCCTCGGCGGTGGTGATTCCTTGCAGGACTTTGCGCCAGCCGCTGGCGCGCAGGTTCCACATCCCCTCTTCCTCGACGATCTTCCGCATGAGCGCCATATCGTTGCTGTTCCGGTAGATGGCGTCTCGGAGCTTGGGCGTGACGTAGAATATCTCGTAGAGGGCCACGCGGCCGGAATAGCCGGTCTTTGAGCAGCGGTCGCAGCCTTGCGGGCGGAAGAAGGTGATGCGGCTGGTGTCCGTCGGCGGCGGGAGCATGGATTCCTTGATGCACATGTCCAGTTCCGCCTGGGTGGGGCGGTAGGCTTGCTTGCAGGAGCAGAGCGTGCGGACCAGGCGCTGGGCCGCCACCAGCCGCAGGCTCGAGGAGAGCAGGAAGGGCTCGATGCCCATGTCCACGAGGCGGACGATGGCCTCGATGGCGCTGTTGGTGTGCAGGGTGGAGAGCACGAGGTGTCCGGTCAATGCCGCGCGCAGGCAGGTCTGGGCCGTTTCCTGGTCGCGGACCTCTCCGACGAGTATCACGTCGGGGTCTTGGCGGAGGAAGGATCTCAGGGCCGCGGCGAAGGTGAGCCCGATCTGGGAGCGCACCTGGACCTGGTTGATCCCCTCCAGCTTGAACTCGACCGGGTCCTCGATGGTCATGAAGTTCATCTCGGGAGTCTTGATCTTCGTCAGGACCGTGTAGAGCGTGGTGGTCTTTCCGGAGCCCGTGGGGCCGGTGAGGAAGATCAGGCCGTGCGGCGAGTTCGCGGCTTTGAGGAAGTCTTCCCGCTGTCGCGGCTCGAAGCCGACCTTCTCGATGTTGAGTTCCACGGCGCCCTTGTCGAGTATGCGCATGACGACCTTCTCCCCGAACACGGTCGGGCAGATGGAGACGCGCATATCGATGAGCCGGTTCTGGACCTTCAGCGAGAACGCGCCGTCCTGCGGAAGGCGGCGCTCCGCGATGTCGAGCTTCGAAAGGATCTTGATGCGGCTGACGACCGCCGCGAAGTTCTCCAGGGAGGGAGGCGTGCGCTCATAGAGCACTCCGTGGATGCGGAAGCGCAGGAGCACGCGCTCGTCGTATCGTTCCAGATGGATGTCCGAGGCCCGTTCGTTGATGGCCTGCTTGAGGATCGCATTGACCAGGGA
Organism: Elusimicrobiota bacterium; assembly: GCA_041661185.1. Classification (GTDB taxonomy): domain Bacteria; phylum Elusimicrobiota; class Elusimicrobia; order UBA1565; family UBA1565; genus JBAZUV01. Next base: position 66,709 of record JBAZUV010000016.1, on the reverse strand, counting down.
GACGACCTGCGCTCCGCGCGCCTGCGCCACCATCTTGTCGAGGTCGAGGCGCTGGTCCGAGACGTCCACGTCCTCCGAGACCGATCCGTCGGAGGGGTTCTCAGCCTTGGAGGAGAGGACCTTGTCGATGAGCCCCGTGCCCGAAGAGCCGTAGAACTCGTCGATGATCTTCATGATCTGGGTCTTGGTCGCGATGAAGGGCTGGATGTCCCGGCCGGTCATCAGGCGCAGGTTCTCGACGACCAGGACGTTCTCCGGTTCGGCCAGGGCCACGGCGAGCGTGTTCTCATCGAGGAAAAGAGGGACGAGGACGTTCTCCCGGGCGTAGCGTTCGTCGATGACGGATTGGAGGTTCTGCGTCTTCTCGGGAGAGAGGATCTTGTTCTCTCGGGATGCCAGCGGGATGCCGAGCAGCTTCGAGACCGAGAGCGCGATCTGGTCCTCGGAAGCCAGGTTGAGCTTGACCACGGCCTCGCCCAGGCGGCAGTTGGTCTGGTCCGAGTGCCTGAGAGCTCGATCGAGCTGTTCCTGGTTGAGGACGCCGCCCTGGATGAGGATCTGGCCGAGACGGACCTTTTGCGGTTGCATTGGGCGATAGTATAGCCTCCGCGCCCGGCTTGTCAATACCACGTACCAAAGGAACTCGACCTCACCCGCTTTTTAGAACAGTCGCGCAGGGGAGACTCTCTCCCTTCCCCCGCGCCCCTGGGAACCAGTTCCCACCCACCTGTCGCACCCCTCGCATTCTGCTCGGGGCCTGAAGGCCGACGCGAGAGAGGTTGCATTTCTCGCGTCGGTGCTCCCCAAGGGGCTTGCGCCCCTATGGCTCCGTCGGGACGCTCACGCGCCCCAGGACGGCTGTTACCCCATTAAGGTGCGCGGGCCATGCCGCGCATCCTAACCGGCTTTCCTTGAGTCGGATTCACGCGAATGCCGTCGTCGCGGCTCGCTGCGCAGGCCCCTCCAGACGGGGACCGAGGCCTCCGGCGCCGTTTTTCGGCGCTTCTACAGAAGGCTGACGCCAAAAGCGCAGGCCGACCTTATTAAGGGATCGAGACACGGCGAGGGACGCTCCGTCTCCCATCTGGAGGGGCATCCGCAAGGCGCATCGGAGCCGGCATTCGCGTGAAGGCCGACGTATCGCCAGTGCCGGCGGAGTCCGTTGCGCCTGAGGACAAGAGGCCGCGCGCCTCACGCGCGGCCGTACCCGGAAGATGGGAGACGGAGCGTTCGTCGCGTTGATCTACGGCTTACCAGAGGATCTAGGCTTGGCACCCTGTCTGCGTCATTGCGGCGGAGGTCTTCAGCGGGGCGCGGAGGTGAGCTGCTGGAGGGCGGAGGCGATGGAGGCGTTCTTCGGGTCCAGGGCGAGGGCCTCGCGCAGGAGTTCGGCCCCTTCGGCGGGGCGGCCCATGCGGACCAAGGCCTGCGCGAGGTTGACGCGCGCGGGCACGTTGCGGGGATCGATGCTCAGCACGGCGCGCAGATGCACCTCTGCCGCGGCGGACTGGCCGCTGAAGAGCTCCAGGTTCCCGGCGTAGAATCGCGCGCGGATATCCTGCGGGAAATAAAGGGCCGTTTCGCGGGCCAATGACAGGGTTGCGGGACCGAGATCGCGCGCGCGCACGAGGTTCTCCAGGCGGCGCAGGCCGTCGAGCTTGCGCAGGATCTCCGGAGCCGGATGCCCGGATTGCCGCAGGGACGCGCGCAGATTGCTTTCGGCCGTCGAGAAGTCCGGCCGATAGCGGAGAAGCCCGGCGTACTCCGCTTCCGCCTTCCCCGACTCCCCCCCCAGGCTGTAGAGGTAGCCGAGATTGTTCCGGAAATGGATGTTGTCCGGGAAGAAATGCGCGGCGCGTTCCAGGACGCGGATCGCGAGGTCCCGGTTTTTGCGCGGGTCCTGCAGGAGCAGACCCGCGAGGTTCGCGTAGAGGTCTTGTGAGAGAGGATTGATGGCCCAGGAGAGGAGGTAGTTCCGCAGAGCCTCCTCGCGATTGCCCATGCGATTGGCGAGCAGGGAGCCTTTGTTGAAATAGATCTCATCGTATCCGGCGTTGGCGTCGAGGGCCGCTTGGTAGGCCCAGAGCGCTTGGGGAAGTCGGTCGGCGCGGGCGTAGGCGTTGCCCAGCTCGTAGTTGTTGTTGACCTCGTGCGGGTGCCAGCGGTAGGCGAGTTCCAATTCAGAGGCGGCCTGCGCGAGCTGGCCCGTGCGCGCGAGCTTGAAGCCCGCGAAGTAGTGCGCCTCCCTGGCCCATAGCCGCACGCCCTGCCAGGCGCCCCAGCCCAAGAAGAGGAGACCCGCGGCCAACGCCCCCCGGCGGAGCGCCGGGATGGACGGCAGGACCCATCGCCGCTGCTGTTCCTGCGCGAGCCTGCCCATCATGGTCCCGGCCAGCCACCAGAAGAGGAATGCGGGGACCGCGAAGTGCAGAGAGACGTTGATGAGATTGTCGATGAGCATCCCGCCGACCGCGGCGCAGAGCGCATGCAGCCAAAGGGTCGAGTCCGGGGCGCGGTTGTTCTTCGCGGCGCCGGAGAGCCCGTCGGGGAGGCATCGATGGACGGCGCTCCGGAAGAAAGCCGTCCAGGTCCAGAAGAAGACGCCCAAGCCGAGGAGCCCGGTCTGGGCCCAGATCTCGAGCATCTCGTTATGCGCGTTGTTGGCGTGCGTGCGCATGATGCGCATGAAGTCCAGCTGCTCCAGGAGTCCGCCCTGATAGAAGGGATAGAAGAGTTCGAAGAGTCCCCAGCCTTTGCCGAAGAGCGGGCTCTCCGCGCCCATCTGCCAGGCGCAGGCCCAGATGAGCATGCGCTGATAGAAAGGGCTGTAAGGGACGCCTCCCGGCTCCACGGGCTTGAAGATGAGGCCGACCTCCGAGAGCCGTCCGAATGCGCTCGAGGTGTATCCGCCGATGAGGCTTTGCGGCCAGAGCAGCGCGATGAGGGCGCCGGCGGTGAGCACGAGTCCCGACATCTGCGGGTCCTTCTTGATCGCGCGGCGGGCTTCCGGCGAGAGCCCCAGGATCGCGAGAGCGGCCGCCGCGCCGACCCAGGAGGAGCGCGTGAGGCTGCAGAGCAGGGCCGCCTCGTAGGTCAGGAAGACCGCGCCGTAGACCATGCGCTGTCCGCGGCTGCGCGCGCGAAGATAATAGGCCGCGGACAGGGGCAGGAGCAGGACGAGATAGGAAGACATGAAGTTCGGATTGCCGAAGGAGGAGACGGATCTTCCGCCGTAAGGGTTGAGCGCCTTGGCCCAGATGAACTCGATGTTGAAATATTGGATCACGCCGTAGGCCGCCCCGATGAATCCCGCGGCCATGGCGGCGTGGAGCACGTCGTGCACGGAGCCGCGCCTGGCCAAGGTGAGCGTCGCCGCGGCGGCGATGAGCCAGAGCAGGGCTCCGTATACGTCCCAGACATGCGTCCATATCCCGCTTCCGGCGGAGGGCGAGCGCAGCTGCGGGAAGAACAGCCAGAGAGCGCCCCAGAGCACGCAGAACACGGCCCAGCCGTTGGGAGAAGGCCCTTCGGACTCCAGGGGTTCCTGCGCGCATATGGCCGCGAGGAAGAACGGCAGGCAGCAGTTGAAGACCGTGAAGTAGAGCACGCGCGCGCCTTCGGCGCGCATGGACGGGCGGTAGAAGGATGCGTGTCCGATATATGCGATAGCCCAGGTCGTCATGCAGACCGCCAGCCAGGCCAGCCAGGGGGCGTCGAGCTGCGTCCGGGGGCAGGAAGGGCTCGGCGCGCGGAATTGCTCCCAGGCCCAGAGCGCCGCGGCCGCGCAGAGGCCGATGTCGAGCAGCGCGATCTGCGTGATGTAGGGGTTGCGCGTGAGATCGGTGAAGAAGATCAGCGGACAGATGAATTGGATCAGTACGATAAGAGAGAGACGGGATCGAGACGCAGTCACGAGCGGCTCACTTCGAGGGCACGACTTCCATCGTCTGCTGGGGCGCGGCGGCCTGCGGGAGCGTACGCAGCAGCCCCTCGGCTTTCGCGCGGTTGTAAAGGAGCTGGGTGTTCCTCATGAGATTCTCGTTCTTGGGGTCCATCTTCAGCCCGGCGCGGTAGGCCTTCTCGCTCTCGGCAAGGCGTCCGGCGAGGAAGCAGGCGTTGCCGAGTTGGAGGTACGCATCCGCGTTCTCATGGCGATGCGACCATTTCCCGTCGTTGTCGTAGTCCGCGACCTGCAGGTAGGCGAAGAGCGAGCGTCTAAGCCACGGCTTCGCGGCAAGGGACGGTGAGAGCGCGCATTTCGGTGCTTCAATGAGCTCCTTATAGGTCTCGATGGCCTTGTCGTACTGCTTGCGCATCATGTAGATGTGGCCCATCCGATAGAAGTTCGCGGTGAAGACCGGGTCGATGTCGTGGTAGAGTTTGAAGCATCGCAGGGCTTCGTCGAGTTCCTTCTCCGCTTCCGCCTCGTTGCCGCGGCTGCGCTCCCAATCGGCCTTCTTCATGTGCAGGACGCCCACCTGATGGTGCATCTGCACGTAGTTGGGCGCCTGGCTGCGGACCTGGCCATAGGCGTCCATGGCCCGCTCGAAGTCGTCGCGCAGCTTATCGTCGGCGTCTCCCCAGTTCGGGTTGTAGAGCTTGGCCATGTTGAACCGGTCGTTGAAGACGTTGCCCTTGAAGTAGTTCGCCATGACGAAAGCCCGGTTGAGCTTGGAGACGATGATGTAGTTCTTGAGCGCCATGTCCCATTCCTGGCGCTTGGAGAAGAAGATGGCGATGTTGTGGTGCACGTCCGCCTTGAAGTGTCCCCAGGTGAGGTTCAAAGGGAAGAGCATCAGGCCGATGAGCAGCGGAACCAATGCGTTCCTTGAAAGGAATGCCGTGCGCGCGAAGATGAACCCTTGCGAGAGCACGCAGAACATGAAGCAGCCCCAGGCGATCCACCACTGGAGCACTTCCCCTCCGAGCGTGAGATTGGAGACGGGTCCCTGCAGCCCATGGAATTCGGAGAGGAGCCGCCAACCCATGAAAGACAGCCCTCCCCAGGCGGCCAGGCGGGCGGGCCAGATGAGGAACTGGGAGAGCGTCTCCATCCAAGAGTGGCCTTCCGTTGGAGCCGCATCGGCGTTGGCATTCGCGTGCTGATCCACGAGGGCCGTCCCGCGGGAGAGATTGATGATCAGGCCCGAGAGGAGCCCGAGATAGACGCCGGAGGAGACGAAGCGCATGCTCACGTCGAAGAAGTTATGGAAGAGCATGCCTTGCAGGGCGACGAGATAGCCCAGGAGGTCATAGGCGTGCGGAGGCGCGCGCGAGCCCTTCTTTGCCGAGGACGTCAGCAAGGCCAGGGCGCGGTAGGCCACGATGAACGTGCTCAGGCAGAGCCAGATGAAGATCCCGGACCCGAGGATGCCTTCATCGAAAAGGACTTCAAGGTGCTCGTTCTCCGAGTGATCGGTCTCGGTGTTGTGTTTCCCCTCGATGTGGAATATCGGCGGACGGCGGAAGGCCGGGTAGATGACCCAGAAGGAGCCGATGCCCGTGCCGATGAGGGGCTGGGTCCTGATCATCTCCCAGGTGGCTTCCCATGTGAACAGGCGGAAGTTCACGGAGGTGAATCCCGAGTGAGCGAGCTTGTTGAAGACCGCGCCGAGCACCAATCCGCTGATCAGGATGAAGGATAGCGCGACCTTCTTCCACTGCGCGAGCAGCCACTCCCGGTTGAAGAAGTAGGCATGCGTGGAGACCAGGAGCATCAAGGAGATGGCGAATCCGATCCAGGCTCCCTTGGTCTGCGTTCCCCAGAGGCAGAAGACGTCGAGGAAGACCAGGGGAAGGAGCCGCCAAGCCCGTGTTTTAAGGAATTGCGCCACGAGCACCGGGAACATGATGACCAAATAGTCGGCGAAGAAATTCGGATTCCCGAAAGTGGAGAATACGCGCGCGCCGAAGGCTCCCCGCCAGATGAAGGGGTCCGGCCCCCGGCCCGGGCCCGGCGGGAAGAAGCTGACGTCGAACCATTGCAGGAACCCGTAGCCCGCGCTGATGGCCAGGGTCCAGACGAGGATCCGCGTGAGCCGCTCCGTGGCAGCTTCGTGGAATTCCCGGATCACGATGAGCGGCACGGTCATGTAGAAGATCCGGCGCAGGAAGAAGTCCAGGGAGGAGAACTTATAAGGAGCATGGATATAAGAGAATATCCCGTAGGCGAAATAGGCGAGGAAGGGCGCCAGGGTCACGAGATCGTTCTTGGTGAACGCGCGGCGGCCCTCTTCCAGGAGCCGCGACATCCAGAGCCCAAGGAGGCAGACGCCGCCCATCTGGACCAGCGAGATCTTGACCTGCGCGGAGTCGTAGGTGCGCAGATAGAACGCGTCGGAGATGAGTAGGTAGAGGAGGGGCAGCCACCAGAGCAGGGCCTTTCGAGTGAAGGCGGAGGCTAATGCGCTCTCTGCAACCGGTTCGCGGCGCGCGGCGTTCTTGTTGTTGGCCATTAAAAAGGAAGCCGGGGATGGGATTCGAACCCACAACCTATCGCTTACGAAGCGATTGCTCTGCCGTTGAGCTACCCCGGCGTCAGGACGGAACTATACAAAATTTTCCGCGCGCGCTCTATTTTTTTAGGAAATCCCTGCTTCGTCATTCCGGCGAAAGCCGGAATCCAGTATCCGGCTGGACCCCGGCTTTCGCCGGGGTGACGAGGGATACTACTTGCCGCCATCCGTCATCAGTCGAGGATGCGGGAGCTCCAGCGGCAGGTGTAGCCGTAGCGCGAGTAGGCGTTTTCGTACTCGAAGCGGCAGTCCTCATAGGCTATGCAGTGAGCGCGGACCTTCAGGATCGGGCCATTGGAGCACTCGCACCAGCCGTTAGGATCCGGGCAGTCGTCCTTGCCTTTGACGGCCTTGGGCCGAGCAGCGGGCGCGGGGGCCTTCTTCGTCTTCGGCGGCAAGGCTCTCGGGATCTTCGCGAATTCGCGCAGCAAGCGCGCGGCGTCGCGGCGGATATCCGCGTCCGGGTCCTTGATCGCGGCGGTGTTGACCGCTGGAGAAGCCTTTCGGTCCTTGCGCGCGGACAGGGCTTTCAAGGCCGCGCGCCGCACGAGAACGGAATCGTCTTCCAGCAGAGTGTTCGCAAGCAGGCGCGTGGCTTCGGGGTCGCCGGCATGCGCCGCGGCCGTGGCCAAGGCGATGCAGAGGTCCGCGCGGCTCTCTTCATTGCGTTCCTCAAGGAGATAGCGGTCGTCCGCAGCCAAGGATTCCCCCCCGGGGAAGCGGACGCTGCCCAGAGCGGCTTCTCTGCGGACCGCGTGGTCGAGATCAGCGGACATGGCCGCGGCGATGGCCCGCAGGGAGCGCGCTCCGACGTGCCGGCCGCTCGATAGCGTGCGCACGATCTCCAGCCGCACGCTCACGGAGGCTTCTCCCGCGAGGGCGGAGGCGAGCGCTTCGACATTGGCCGGGTCGTCCTTGACGCGGAGCTTCTGCACCGCGTCGATCTTCACGCGTTCTTCCGAGGTCGTCGCGTAGAGCGGCGCCGCCTCGGCCGTGCTTTCCGTTCCGGCGGCATCGGCCGCGCGCGCCGAAGGCAGATGCGGGAGCGGACACAGGAGCGCGGCCAAAAGGAACGTTTTCATGCGGGCAAAGGATATCGGATATTGGTGGCAGGGGTCAAATAGCTTGCATATCTCGGCATCAGGATTCTCCATACGGAGATATGCAAGCTATTTGACCCCTGCCGCCCAATACTGCCGCCAAATATTGGAAAAGCGTTCACGTTGAAATGATATAATCACAATGTTATCCATAGGAACGTCATTCGCGGGATTGGATCAAGTCCACCCGCTGATTTATAGCAGGAGCGCGAGAGGAAGAATGGTCAAACGATACGTGGCGGAGTGGCTGGCACCCTTTGGCCGTCCGATGTTCCGCAAGCCGCGGCATTGGGCGAAGAACCTCCGGCCTGCTTCCGAGGATGGCGCACCCGCCGCCTCCGCCGAGGGCCCGTCGGTTCTGGAAGACTCCATCCGCAGCGCGCAGGAAGCCCTTCTGCGCAAGCAGCAGGCTGGAAAAGGCTTCTGGTCCGCGCACCTTCGCGCGGACACCACCATCGATTCCGACACCATCATGCTCCTGAATTTCCTGGGGCAAGGGGATTCTCCGAAGGTCCGGCGCTACGCGAATTTCATCCTGGGCGAGCAGAACAAGGACGGCGGCTGGCCCATCTACCGCAACGGTCCCTCCGAGATCTCCGCCACGGTCAAGGCCTATTGGGCCTTGAAGTTCGCTGGACATTCCCCGGATGAGCCGTGCATGCAGAAGGCTCGGGCCTGCATCTTCCAGCTCGGCGGCATCCACAAGGTCAACACCTACTCGAAGTTCTACATGGCCATCTGGGGGCTCTATGATTGGCGCGGGGTGCCCTCCATCCCGCCGGAGCTGATGCTTTTCCCGAACTGGTTCTATTTCAACGTCTATCAGCTTTCCTCCTGGACCCGCGCCATCGTGGTCCCGCTGTCCATCATCTGGTCCGAACAGCCCCAAAAGAGTTGTCCCCCGCATGCGCGGCTCGACGAGCTCTTCCCGGATTCCCGGCGGCATATCCCCTTGCGGGAAGCCATGCCCGAGCACGCGTTCTTCTCTTGGACGAATTTCTTCCTGTTATGGGACTCCTCGCTCAAGCAGATGGAGGGCCGCGGCGGGCATTGGATCCGCGTTTGGGCTCTGCGCCTGGCCGAGGACTGGATATTGGAGCGGCTGCAGGATTCCGACGGGCTCGGCGCCATCTACCCGGGCATCGTCAATACGATCATGGCCATGAAGTGCCTGGGCTATCCGGACACGGATCCCCGGCTGAAGATGCAGCTGGACCATCTTTGGAGCCTGGAGATCGACCGCGGCGACCGTCTGGAGATCCAGCCGTGCGTCTCCCCGGTCTGGGATACGGCCATCGCGGTCATCGCCTTGGCCGAGTCCGGGCTGGACCGGCGGCATCCCGCGCTCGTGGAGGCCGTGCGCTGGCTCATCTCCAAGGAGATCCGCCGCTCCGGCGATTGGCGCTACACCAATCCCGTGGGTCCCATCGGCGGCTGGGCCTTCGAGCTCAACAACGCGTTCTATCCCGACATCGACGACACGGCCATGGTCATGCTGGCCTTGCGGCATGTGGACTTGAGCGAGGAGGAGGCCTTGGCGCGCGAGAAGGCCTGCCTGCGCGGCCTGCACTGGCTGCTCTCCATGCAGTCCAAGGGCGGCGGCTGGGCCGCTTTCGACAAGGACAACACCAAGTTCATCTTCACCAAGATCCCTTTCGCGGACCACAACGCGGTCATCGACCCCCCCACTTCGGACATCACGGGACGCGTGCTGGAACTGCTGGGCTATATCGGCTACGACAGGAGCTATCCCTGCGTGCACGCAGCCGTTGATTTCCTGCTTGCGGAGCAGGAGGACGACGGCTCCTGGTACGGCCGCTGGTGCGTCAACTACATTTACGGCACTTGGCAGGTCTTGCGCGGCCTGGCCGCCATCGGACACGACATGGGCTCCGTCGAGGTCCAGCGCGCCGCCCATTGGCTTGAGTCCGTCCAGCTTCCCGACGGAGGCTGGGGAGAGACCTGCGCGACTTATGACGACCCTTCCCGCAAGGGAGAAGGGCCGGCCACGCCGTCGCAGACCGCGTGGGCGCTCATGGGGCTCATGGCCGCGGGCCGGGCGGATTGCGAAGCCGCCGTGCGCGGGGTGGAGTGGCTGCTGTCCAACCAGAGAGAGGACGGGACCTGGGACGAGACCGAGTTCACGGGCACGGGATTCCCGAAGGTCTTCTATCTGGAGTACACGCTCTACCGCGACAACTTCCCCCTCTTCGCGCTGGGGCAGTATTGCGACGCGCTCAAGCGCGCAAGGCCGCAGGATGCCGGCGAGACGGCAGCGCGCGTGGAGGCTTGATGGCTGTTCCTTTCCGGATGCAGGCCGCGGTGTTGAAGTACATCCTGGGCAACCGTCTGCGCCATGTGGAGCGCTATCCCTTGGTGCTGATGCTGGAGCCTTTGTTCGCCTGCAATCTCGAGTGCGCGGGCTGCGGCAAGATCCAGTATCCCCCCGAGGTCCTGCGCCGCCGCCTTTCGCCCGAGGAGTGCCGCAAGGCCGCCGAGGAGTGCGGCGCCCCCATCGTGACCGTGGCCGGCGGAGAGCCTCTGATCCATCCCGACATCGACCGCATCGTCACGGAGCTCACGGGCATCGGCCGCTACGTCTATCTTTGCACCAACGCGCTGCTCTTGGAGAAGAACCTTCATCGCTTCAAGCCTTCCTCCCGCTTCCTGCTCAGCGTTCATCTCGACGGCCCGGAGAAGGTGCATGACCGCATGGTCTGCCGCCCGGGCGTGCACAAGACCGCAGTCTCTGCCATCCGGCGGGCCAAGGCCGAAGGCTTCCATGTGTTCACGAACACCACGGTCTTCGACGGGGAATCTCCCGCGGACTTCCGCGCGTTCTTCGACGAGCTCACGGCCTTGGGCGTCGACGGCATGACCATCTCCCCGGGTTTCGCCTATGAGAAGGCGCCCGTGCAGGACCGCTTCCTGCGGCGCGAGCGCACGCAGGCGTGGTTCCGCGAGGTCTTCAAGGATCGCCGCAAGAAAGGCTGGCGCTTCAATCACAGCCCCTTCTATCTGGATTTCCTCGAGGGCCGGCGGGAATACGACTGCACTCCTTGGGGCAATCCGCTCTACAGCGTGCTGGGCTGGCAGAGGCCTTGCTATCTCCTGAGCGAGGGCGACTGCGCGAAGTCCTATCCCGAACTCCTGGGGACCACGGACTGGTCCCGCTACGGACGCGCCGGCGGGCATGCGAGCTGCGCGGACTGCATGGCGCATGTGGGCTACGAGCCCACGGCCGTCGTGGAGGCGTTCTCCTCCCCTGCCCGATTCCTGGAGATGGCCTCGGACTTTGCGGGACTCGGCGGCAAGGATCGCTGATGGATATCGCGTTCCTTACCGGCGGCACGGGCTTCGTGGGCGCAAATCTCGTGCGTTTGCTTTTGGAGAAAGGCCTCAAAGTCCGCTGCTTGGCCCGTCGCGGCTCGGATCGGAGAAACCTGGCCGGACTTCCCGTGGAGATCATCGAAGGCGATCTGCGCGATCGCGCGAGCCTCAAGCCGGGCTGCCGGGGCGCGCGCTACGTCTTCCACGCGGCCGCGGACTACCGCATCTGGGTCCCGGACCCTCGGGAGATGCTCGCCTCCAACGTGGAGGGCACGGTCAACGTCCTATCCGAGGCCAAGGACGCGGGCGTCGAGCGCATCGTGCACTGCTCCAGCGTGGCCGCGATCCGTCCTCCGCACTCCCCCGATGACGCCCCTTCCGATGAGCGCAGCGCATACCGCGACGCCTCCGAGATCGTCGGGGTCTACAAGCAGTCGAAGTGGCTCTCCGAGCGCGCGGCCCTGCGCTTGGCGCAGGAAGGCGCTCCGGTCGTCGTGGTCAATCCTTCCGCTCCGGTCGGCTCCTTCGACATAAAGCCCACTCCCACGGGACGCATCATCCGGGATTTTCTCGATCGCCGCATGCCCTCTTATATCGACACGGGCCTCAACGTGGTGCACGTGCGCGACGCGGCGCTCGGACATTGGCTGGCCGCGCAGAAGGGCCGCGTGGGAGAACGCTATATCCTCGGCGGAGAGAACCTCACGCTCAAAGCCATCCTCGATCTCTTGGCTAAGATCACGGGGATGCCGGCGCCGCGCTTCAAGACGCCCTACGCCGTGGCGTATGCTTTCGCTGCCGCGGATACGCTGCGCTCCCGCCTGACCGGGCGCGAGCCTCTGGCTCCGCTGGACGCGGTGCGCATGGCGCGCTATCGCATGTTCTACGACGCCTCCAAGGCCGTGCGGGAATTGGGACTTCCCAGGACGCCCGCGCGCCAAGCTTTCGAGGACGCGGTCCGATGGTTCCGTGAGAACGGACGCTTGGAGGCTTCCCGGGCATGATGCTCCTGGTCGCGGCCACGCCCTGGGAGTCAAAGCCCCTGGCCCGGACTCTGGGTCTGCGGCGCCGCGAGGGCGGACTCCTGCGCGGCGTGCATGCCGGACGGGATTTGGCGTTGCTGGAATGCGGGGTGGGGCCGGAGCGCGCTGCGCGTTCCCTGCGGTCTCTGTCGGGGACGCGGCCGGAGAGCGTCCTGTGCGTGGGCTTCGCGGGAGCGCTTTCGGATGCGCTGTCTCCCGGGGATCTTTTCGTGGATGAGGATTCCCCCTCCTCTTGGAGGAGCGCGGCGCATAGGGCGGCTCGGGGGCTCGCGTCCTTTCATGAAGGCGCCTTGGCCTGCAGCGAGCGCGTGCTCTCGGACCCGGCGCAGAAGCGCGCCGTTTTCCAGTCCACCGGAGCTCTGGCCGTGGATATGGAGAGCCGCGCGGTCCGCGACTGGGCCCGCGGCCAAGGCATCCCGTTCATGGCCGCGCGCGTGGTGCTCGATGCCGCGGGCGAGCGGCTGCCCGACTCCGCGCCGAAGGATGACGGGTTCTGGACGCTCCTGGGTTATGGGGCGTCCAGGCTGCGGGAACTGCCGTGCATGCTGCGCTTGGCCGGGCGGCAGTCCCGGGGGATGAAGATACTCGGCGCGTTCCTTTCGCGCTGGATCAGCGAGGTGCAGGCGTCATGACATTCTCTCTTGCGGCGTACATGGATGATCGCTCGGCGGCGGTGGAGAAGGAACTGCGCCGGCTCCTGTCGAGCCGAGGCGCGGCGCCCATATCCTTCCTGGCTCCGGTCCCCGAGCCGCTGCGCAAATCCATGCTCTACTCGCTCATGGCCGGCGGCAAGCGCCTTCGCCCCATGCTGGTCATGACCGCGGCCTCCTGCTGCGGCCTGGCCGAGCGCAAGGCCTTGAAGACCGGCTGCGCTCTCGAGATGATCCACACCTACTCCCTCATCCACGACGACCTCCCGGCCATGGACGACGACGACCTGCGCCGGGGCAAGCCCACCAACCACAAGGTCTTCGGCGAAGCCACGGCCATCCTGGCCGGAGACGGGCTTTTGACCCTGGCCTTCGAGCTCGCCGCCGAGAACGCGGCCGAGCTCGGCTTGGGAGGCCGGGCCTCGGCGGAACTGGTGCGGGTCATCGCCGCGGGCGCGGGCGCGCGCGGCATGGTGGGCGGCCAGGTCGCGGATCTTTCCGCCGAGGGCTGGTCCGAGAAGACCCTGCGCGGCGGACAAGTCCGGGCGCGGCGCCTCATCGACTACATCCACACGCACAAGACTTCGGCGCTCATCGCCGCGAGCCTGGAGGCCGGCGCGGTGCTGGCGCAGGCTTCCCCGCGGAGGCGTTCGGCCTTGCGGGAGTACGGCCGCGCCGTGGGGCTGGCCTTCCAGATCGCCGACGACGTCTTGGACATCGTCGGAGACAAGAAGAAGCTGGGCAAGCGGGGTTCGGACGCGGAGAACAAAAAACTCACATATCCCCGCATCTACGGTTTGGACCGTTCGCGCGCCTTGGCCCGCGATTGGGCCGCGCGCGCGCGGCGCAGCCTCAAGGTCTTCGGGCCCGAGGCCGAGCCTTTGCGCGCCTTGGCGGATTTCGTCGTTTCACGAGACAGGTAGGGAGGATATGATGCAATTGCTTCAGAACATCCGCGGACCCCAGGATCTTAAGAAGCTTTCTCCTGAACAGCTGCCTCAAGTGGCTGCGGAGATCCGCCGGCAGATCCTCGAGACGATCTCCAAGACCGGAGGGCATCTGAGTTCGAGCCTCGGCGCCACGGAGATCGTGGTCGCGCTCCACTACGTCTTTGACAGCCCCAAGGACAAGCTCGTCTGGGATACCGGGCACCAGTCCTACGCGCACAAGATCCTGACCGGCCGGCAGGAACGCTTCGCGACCGTGCGTCAGTTTCAGGGACTTTCCGGATTCCCCCGCCGAGACGAGTCCGAGCACGACGCTTTCGGCGCCGGGCATGCGTCCACGGCCATTTCCGCGGCCCTGGGCATGGCCGCGGCCCGCGACCTGCGCCAGGAGGACCGGAAGGTCGTGGCGATCGTGGCCGACGGCAGCCTGACCGGAGGAGAGTCTTTCGAGGGCCTGCAGAACGCGGGCATGCTTCAGAGCGATCTCCTCGTGGTGCTCAACGATAATCAGATGTTCATCTCCCATCGCGTGGGCGCGCTGGGCGTTTTCCTGACCCGCCTCTTGACTCTGGGCGCGGTGCGCGACGCGGAGAAGTCCATCGAGAAATTCCTCGCGCGCTTCAAATTCTGGGGCGCGGTCGTGCTCCGGGTGGCCAAGCGGGCCAGGGTCCTGCTCTTCCCGGGAATGCTCTTCGAGGAGATGGGCTTCTCCTACTTCGGCCCCATCGACGGGCACGACTTGGGTCAGCTCGTCAAGGTCTTCTCCCATATCCGGGAGCTCAAGGGTCCCGTGCTGGTGCACTGCGTCACGCAGAAGGGCAAGGGTTACGCGCATGCCGAGGAGGATCCCATGACCTGGCACGGGCCGAGCAAGTTCGAGGTGCAGACCGGGAAGATGGCCCCGGCCAAGCCCGCGCCGGCCTCCTACACCGCGGTCTTCGGCAAGACGCTCGCGCGCCTGGCCGAGGACGATCCTCGCGTGGTCGCGGTCACGGCCGCCATGCCCGAGGGCACCGGCACCGACCAGATGCGCGATCGCTTCCCGAAGAGATACTTCGACGTGGGCTTGGCCGAGGAGCATGCCGTGACCTTCGCCGCGGGCTTGGCGACCGGCGGGCTCAAGCCCGTGGTGGCCATCTATTCCACGTTCCTCCAGCGGGGCTACGATCAGATCGAGCACGACGTCTGCCTCCAGAAGCTTCCCGTGGTCTTCGCTTTGGACCGCGGAGGCTTGGTCGGAGAGGACGGCCCCACGCATCACGGCATCTTCGATTACGCCTATCTGCGCATGATCCCGAACATGACGGTCATGGCTCCCGCCGATGAGAATGAACTCCAGCACATGCTTAAGACCGCTCTCTCTCACGATGGGCCCATTGCGCTCCGCTATCCGCGCGGCGCGGGCGTCGGGGTCTCCATGGACGCGGTCCCGGAGGTCTTCTCCATCGGGAAGGGCGTGCACCTGCGCGAGGGCTCCGACGTCACGCTCGCGGCCGTGGGCGCCTGCGTGCACCCGGCGCTCAAGGCCGCGGAACTTCTGGCCCAAAAAGGGATATCGGCGGGAGTGCTCAACATGCGCTTCATCAAGCCCATCGACCGCGCGCTTCTGGCCAAGGCGCTCACAAAATCCCCGCGGCTGGTCACTATCGAGGACCATGTCATCGACGGGGGCTTCGGCTCCGCGGTGCTGGAGGCCGTCTCGGGATTGAGGGAGGGTCCGCAGCCTCTTCTTCATCCCGGGGTTCACCCGGAGGTCCTGCGCATCGCCCTGCCCGATGAGTTCCCGACGCACGGCTCTCCGGCGCAGCTGCAGGAACTCTATGGGCTGACCCCCGAGCGCATCGCCCAACGCACGGCGCTCTGGCTCTCGGAGAAGAACGAGGCGATTCTGCGGTGACCCTTCCGGCCCGGACGGTCCAAGTCGACCGGCTCATATTGGCGCGGCTGCGCGGGTTCTGCGCCGGGGTGGTGCGCGCCATCGACGTCGTCGAGAAGGCGCTCGAGGTCTGCGGCAAGCCCGTCTATGTCCGCCATGAGATCATCCACAACCGCTACGTGGTCGATGAACTGCGGCGCAAGGGCGCGGTCTTCGTGGAAGAGCTCTCCGAGGTGCCGCCCGGCTCCTGGCTGATATTCTCGGCGCATGGAGTCGGTCCCCAGGTCCGCAGGGAGGCGGCCGACCGGAACCTGCGCGTCATCGACGCCACCTGTCCGCTGGTGATGAAGGTGCATTTCGAGGCCATCTCCTACGCGAAGCAGGGCTACTCGATCATCCTCCTCGGGCACAGCCACCACGTGGAAGCCATCGGCACATTCGGCGAGGCGCCGGAGTCCATCCAGGTGGTGGGCTCCGTCGAAGGAGCCGAGAAGGTCCAGGTCCGCGACCCCGAGCGCGTGGCCTATCTCACGCAGACCACGCTCAGCCTCGACGATACCGCGGGCATCCTGGACGTGCTCAAGCGGCGCTTCCCGAAGCTGGCGGGTCCCTCGAAGGACGACATCTGCTACGCCACGCAGAACCGGCAGAACGCGGTAAAGTCCCTGGTTCCCAAGGTGGACGCCTTGCTGGTCTTGGGGGCGCCCAACAGCTCCAATTCCCTGCGTCTGCGCGAGGTCTCCGAGAAGCTCGGGCGAAGAGCCTATCTCATCGAGACCGCCAAGGATATCCGCGACGAATGGCTCCAGGACGTGCGGACCTTGGGCCTTACCGCCTCGGCCTCCGCGCCGGAGGTCCTGGTGCAGGAGGTCATCGAGCACTGCCGCAGGACCTACGGCGTACGGGAAGTGCTCGAGGACGAGACCGTGACGGAGAACATGCGCTTCTCCATCCCGCAGGAGCTTGAGAAGCTCGTGCAGGAGAAGCGCGGAGGCAATCGCTCATGAAGACCGGCAACTGGCTCATGCCCCGCTACACCGACCGAACGATCTTCGAGAAGGATTTCCCGAAGATCGACATGAACGGACTGGATGTCTATTGCCCCGGCTGCAAGACCGTGGTGCGCCTGGGACGCAAGAATCCCGCCGGCAAGGTCGGCGGCTGGTGCGCGCGCTGCATCCGATCCGTGGCGCCTTAAAAAATATCCCTCTCAGCGAGGGCGGGCGGGGTGGGAGGCGAATCTGCGCGCTGCCCCGAGATAGAGCAGGGAGAGCGCCACGAAAGCCTCGCAGATGATGAGCAAGCCCTGAGGGATGCCCAGGGCGTCTATCGCGAGGCTGGCCGCCAGAAGCGCGATCAGGGCCGCGGTATTCGAGGCCCCATGCACGAAGCCGGTCACTGCGCCCAATTCCCCTTCCGGGACTCGCGACTGCAGGAGTGAATCGATTCCGAGCTGGCTTACTCGCGTGGTCAAAGCCAGGAAAAAGGTCAGCGGCAGGGCGGCCCACAGATGAGGCAGGAACACGTAGATCGAGAACGCCAGAGAGGAGCCCGCGGCCAGGAGCAGCCAGTTCGAGAACAGACTTTTGTCTCCCCGGCGTTCGAGGTAGGCGGCGCCGGCGAGTTCGCCCAATGCCCAGGCCGCCAAGAGCACCGAAGCCAGGGCCGCGCTGCCCAGCAGTTCATCGGCGTAAAGCACGGCGATGAGGCCGTGGAATACCATCTCCATCGTTTGCAGCGGGACGGCCGCCAAGGTCAAGGAATGAACGTCCTTGTCGGCGCGCGCGAAGCTCAGACCGCGCAGAAGATCGGACTTCCATGAGCGCAGGGCCGTCTTCCAGGTCAGCCTCTCGGAGGAAAGGACCACGGAGGAGCCGTCCTTCGGACGCAGGTTCCAGAGCCTCATGAGCAGGAGGCTTCCGGAGACTCCGAGCAGAGGCAGAAGCCAGACCGCGGGGACCACGCCGAGCGCCTGCACCGCCGCTCCGACGAAGAGGAAGCCGAAGGTCTCCGCGAGCTCAAGGAAGACGTGCAGCCGGCCGTTCTGGGTGCGGAGCACGCCTTCGTTTTTTCCGACGATCTCCGGCAGGGCCGAGCGCTGGGCGACCTCGAAGAGCGTGGAGGCGGCTTCATGGAGCGCGAAGAGCGCGGCCAGCGCCGGGATCACGGCGTGCCCGGCGTAGGTGAGGACCATGGGCATCCAGGCGATGGCCGCGGTCTGTATGAGCGCCGTCAGGGCCATCGCGCGTCCGGCTCCGAGCACGTCGATCAATGCGCCGCCGAAGGTCCCGGTCAAGAGCCCCGCGGACTTCACCAGCGATTGGAATAGGCTGATCGGCGTGGCCGCGTGCAGGATATCGTGGAGCATGAGGTGCGAGGCCAGTTCCAGGCCCTGCCTGGAGGCGTTGATCGCAGAGGCTCCCAGGGTATAGTTCTTGAGGTTGGCTGTGCGCGCCGCGGCCCGGCGGGTCTCGCCGCGGGTCGGCTCGCTCTGGGCGCGCCGCGAGGAGGAGCCGCCTTCCAGGGCCTCTTGGAGTTCATCGCCGCCGGTCTTGAGCGAGGTTTCGGAGGCCGCGTCGTTCTTGCGCAGAGAGCCCAGCAGGGGCGCGATCTTATCGGCGAGCCTGGATAATCCGGAGGAGATGCCTTTCCGGCCGTCTTTCGGCGCATCCGGCGTCTTTGATTTTC
Source organism: Elusimicrobiota bacterium (assembly GCA_041661185.1). Taxonomy (GTDB): domain Bacteria; phylum Elusimicrobiota; class Elusimicrobia; order UBA1565; family UBA1565; genus JBAZUV01. Next base: position 48,560 of record JBAZUV010000016.1, on the reverse strand, counting down.
GGGCGGCGGCGGCTTCCTCGTCATGGACCGCGGCGATGTTCGCGTCATCGGAGACTTGCGCCTCGTTCTTGAGCGCCGCCGCAGGCTCAGCCCCAACGACAGCTTCCTGGATGCGGGCGCCTTTCTGCTTGAGTGCGGAAAGCGGCAGGACCTGTTCTTCGGTGAGTAGTGAAGACGGCTGGGCAAGCTCCTCGGGAGCGCCGAACTCGTTGCCGAGATGGAGATCGAGTCTCCCCTCTATCGAGGGGACGATCGGCGCCGCGTTCGTCAGCGGCGCGGTCTGCGCAGGCGTGTTGACGACCTGGGCCGCTGTCTCCGGCGGAAGGCTTCCGGAGACGAGGAACAGGGAAAGCAGGATAGAAGTCGTCCGGCGCAGCGGCGTCATGGGGAAATGATAGCCCGGACGGTTCGGGTCCACAACGGACCTATGGACCGTCGGAAGGCGGCTAGGAGACCTATCTTCGGATAGGTCTTTTGCCGTTATATTTTCCTTTATAGATGCGCCGATCCGGGATTCTGGCGCAGGGATTCGAAGAGCACGATCGCGGCGGAAGAGGACAGATTGTAGGATCGGATATCCGAGTGATGCGGGATGCGATAGGTCCGGTCGCGGAAACGCTCGCGCAGCTCAGGCGGCAGGCCCACGGACTCCTTTCCGAAGATGAGATAGGCGTCTTGCGGATAGCGGGCCTGCCAGAAATCCCGCGGGGCTTCCGCCGAGAAGAAGAACAGCTCGGCCCGGGGCCCGGCGGCGTTGAGGAAAGACTCGATGTCCGGATGCACGCGCAGGTCCAGCTTCACCCAGTAGTCGAGGCCGGAGCGCCGGATCTCCTTGTCGTCCAGGGAGAATCCGAGCTTCCCGACCAGATGCAGAGCGGTCTTCGTCCCGACGCAGGTGCGGCCGATGTTGCCGGTGTTGAAGTGGATCTCCGGCTCGATGAGGACGATGTTCACTGTTCAGGATGGGCGGTCTTTCCCGCAGGCGCGGCTCCCCATACGTCATCGACGTGCATCCAGCCCGAGGCCGCATCGAGGTCCGAGACTTCGAGCCAATCTCCTTGGCGGCTGAACACTCTGAGCGGATAGCCGCGGTCGAGCAGCCAGAGGGTCTTCTTGTCCTTTCCCGGTCCCGAGCGCAGGGCCGCGTCCTGTCGGCGCGCGGCCACGGTCGCGGTATGGCTGAGTTCGGACTTCTTGAGCCAGCCCGTGTCTCCGTCCACGTCCCGCACGCGCGCCCAATCCTGGCGGTAGCTCAGGACTTCCACGGGAGAGTATTTCCAGAGCACCCAGAGCTTTTTGGCTTTTTCCCCGGGCTCTTCCCGGATGGAGACTTTTTCCGGCTTGATGCTCATATATTCGCGTTCGGAATCTTCCGCCCAGGTCCTGTGAGCGGCCGGCAGGCTCGCCAAGATCGCGCAGAGGATGAGCAGACCGGCGCAAGCCTTGCGGAAGGAAGAGGGCGAGGAGATGTTCATGAAGAGATTATCTCGAAAAAAGAAAGACTTTTCAATAGTCCGCAGGTGCTCTCGTCGAGCGGATTTGATATAATGATGATGCGTACCGCTATCGGATGAAGATGCCCTCGCTCCATGCTGTTTCCCCGGCCCTTCGCCTGCTCTTTCCGGGTGCGGACTCGTACGCCTATCGCCGCCGCCAGACTCGCGTGGTGCGGGCCGGTTCCCTGGGCATCGGCGGCGGCGAGCCTTTGCGCGTGCAGTCCATGACCACCACCGACAGCATGGACGTCGAAGCCACTCTGGCCCAGGCTCTGCGTTTGGCCGAGGCCGGCTGCGAGCTGGTGCGCATTACCGCTCCCACCGTGGAGTCCGCCCGCGCCTTGGGCCGCGTCAAGGAAGGACTGCTGCGCCGGGGCGTGGACCTTCCTCTGGCCGCGGACATCCACTTCTCGCCGCAGGCCGCGCTGGAAGCCGCGGAATACGTCGAGAAGATCCGCATCAATCCCGGGAATTTCGCGGACAGCAAGAGCTTCTCCTCCCGCGGCTACAGCGAGGCGGAGTACGCGCGAGAACTCGCGCGCATCGAGGAAGCCTTCCTCCCTCTTCTGGAAAAGCTCAAGCGCTTGAAGAGAGCCCTGCGCATCGGCGCCAATCACGGCTCGCTTTCCGACCGCATCCTCAACCGCTGCGGCGATACCCCCGCCGGCATGGTCGAATCCGCCTTGGAGTACGCGCGCATTTGCGAACGCCATGGCTACAGGGACCTCGTCTTCTCCATGAAGTCCTCGAGCGCGAAGGTCACGGTGCAGGCCTATCGGCTTCTGGCCGCGCGCATGTCCGAGGAGAACATGGACTATCCCTTCCATCTCGGAGTCACGGAGGCCGGATCCGGAGAGGACGGCCGCATCAAATCCGCCGCGGGCATCGGCGCGCTCCTGGAAGACGGGATCGGCGACACCCTTCGGGTCTCCTTGACCGAGGAGCCGGAAGCCGAGATCCCCGTCTGCAGGAGCCTTATCCGCAGATTCGGCCCCTCTGCCGCGCCCGTCTCGTCGCCGGCGGCTGATCCTGATGCTTATTGCGCGGATCTTTTCTCCTACGCGCGGCGTCCTTGTTCGACCGTGCGCGTCGGTCCTTTTCAGATCGGCGGCAAGGAACCGATCCGCGTCGTTCTCCGCCTGCCCGATTCCTCTTCGTCCGAGTCCTTTGTCCGCGAGTCCCTGCGATCCGGACTCATGGAGCCGGAGATATTGGAGATCGAGGTCCGTTCCCCCCAAGATCTTTCCGCGGTCCGCGCGCTCAAGCAGTCCTTGGGCGCGGACTCCGCGCGCGCGGCCTGGCTCCTGCGCTTTCACGATTCGAGCCTTTTTGCCGAGGGGCTCGCGCTCTGCGACCTGGCGGCTTTCTGCGCGCCCGACGAGGCGGCTTGGGAGGTCTTCGTTTCCGCCGCGGCCAAGACCGGACGCCCGGTGCTGGCTTCCGGACGCTCGGCGGCTCATGCGGTCCAGCGCGAGGCGCTCTGCCGCCGGGCGAAGGTACCGGCCTTGGTCCAGCTCTGCGGCGCCGCCGATGGCCGCTCCCTGCTCCACGAGTACCGTTTGCTTTCCCTGCGCTTGGCGCAGGCCGGGTCCAAGGCGCCGCTGCATCTGCGCGCTCCGGTCCAGGAAGACGGACTGACGCAGACCCTGGAATCCGGAATCCTCATCGGCGGTCTCCTCTGCGACGGTCTGGGCGAGAGCGTCCAGGTCCTTTCCTCGGCCGGGCCGGTCGCGGACTTGCGCCTGGCTTACGACGCCCTGCAGGCCTCGGGAAGCCGCGCGGTCAAGGCCGAGATCGTCTCCTGCCCGGGCTGCGGACGCACGCTCTTCGCCCTGCAGGACACGGCCGAGCGCATCAAGAAGCGCTTCGCGCATCTCAAGGGCGTCAAGATCGCGGTCATGGGCTGCGTGGTCAACGGACCGGGCGAGATGGCGGACGCGGACTTCGGCTACGTGGGCGGAGCCGCCGGGAAGATCAATCTCTACGTCGGGAAGGAGTGCGTGCACAAGGGGCTCGAAGCGCGGGCCGCGGAGGAATCCTTGGAGGCGCTCATCAAGGAACGCGGCCGCTGGACCGATCCTCCGAAGAAAGCGTGAGGCAGGAGAACATGGCTACTGAAACCAAGACCGAAGTCGACCAACTGCTCGAGGACATCCTCGCCAAGGGGCGCAAGGAAGCGGTCCCCGAGGAAGAGACCGATCTCGACAAGCTTTCCCGCAAATCCCCCCCTTCGCGCGGCCTATGCCGGCGCTGCGGAGAGAACAAGCCCATCAACCGGCTCATGCTCTGCTACCCCTGCTGGGTCAAGACCAACCTTGAAGAGAAGGGCTGGCGCGAGGGCCTGCCGCATCCCGAAGGCTGCGACTGCTGCATCGGCGGGCACGGCAGCAAGTCCGAAGGAAATTGATCTTCTGACCTCACCCGCTTTTCCTGGCGGACTGGAGCGGAGGGGAAACATCCTCCCTTCCCCCGGCGCCCCTGGGAACAAGTTCCCCCCAAGCTACGGGGCCCCCTTCACGGGAGCGGGAGGGTGTTTCCCCTCCGCTCCATCCGCCGTTTCCGTTGGGTGAGGTCGAGTTCGTTGTCGTGGGTGATACACAAGGAAGGCGGTCTTCCTGAGAATTCCTATTCCCAGCAGTAAAAAAAGCATGTGCGCTTCTAGGCCTTAAGGCCTAGGTTTTTGACGTCAAAAAAGCTTTCCTCATAAGGCCGAAAGGCCCAACGCGCAGGACCGCATTCCGGGCATACTTCCGGCATGAGGGAACAAGAGCCGAGCTCTCGGCGTCCGAGAGAGGTTTCCGGGTGACCGCTATTCTCTCGGCGGCAGCGCTCCTTGTCTGCGCGGCTTCGGCTCAGCAGCAGGCGGTCTCTTATTCGGGCCCGGTGCAGATCGTCCTGCCCGCGGCGGCGCCGGGGGCCATGCCGATGCTTTCCCCGCAAAGCCTGACGCTCGGACTTTCTCCTTCAGTTTTACCCATGCTTCCCTCCGCGCCGGAGCAGGCGGACGCGTTTCCCGAATCCCCCCAAACGCCTCTGAAGGCCGGGGAGTTTCCCCAGCGGACTTCCTCGGAACTCGATGTCCAGCCGCAGCCTTTTGCGAAGAAGGCGGCCGTCGCGGGTCCGCGCAAGCTCCCCGCGCGAGTCTTCGGCGGATTGCAGATGCTCGCGCGGGAAGCGGCCTCGCCCGCGGCAGCGGGGTCGCGGACGCAGAAGGGCAGCGAGGCCCTTCGCATGTTCGATGGGGAGGGCCTCAAGAATCCGGAGTTCATCGAGGTCGGCGCGCCCGTGGACGTGGTTATCGAGAACGGTCCTGTTTCCGCGCGCCAGTATCGGGGAGAATTCATCTCTTTTGACAGGATGTTCGGGTTCTACGATTTTCTGATCGACGGTGAAGCCAGGCGTTTTTACTTGGAGAACGGGAAAGAGCGCATCCGAGACTTCGTGCTGCGTTCTTTCAATTCGGAAGAACAGCGCAGCGTCCCGCAGGAAGCGGTTCAACGATACCGGGAGATGCTCGACGCATACAGCGATCTCCAGAACCTGCGGGTCCAATTGCTTCGCGAGACCGCGAGGACCGGGGAGAAGCTGAAAATCGGGCAAGACGCGCTTCTGGAGCAGGTTCGCCGCCAGCTCGAGTCTTCGGGCGCGAAGGTCCGCATCGAGCCGGCTGAGGCGTATATCGCGAATATGCAGGAAGACAGCGGGCAGGACATCTCCATCCTTCGGGATGCGTACGGACGGCCCGCGGCGTTCGACATGCGCGGCAATTACAAGATGCTCGTCATCGAGCCCGATGATGCGAGCGCCTGGGGGCGCCTGGCGAAAGCCGCGTTCAAGCGGAATAAGACGCAGCTCATCATCGATCCGTTCCTTCGTCCGCACGGGCAGAAGACGTCTCATTTCCTGGTGCTCCATCCGCTTTCGATCTTCAGCGACGACTATCCCGGCCTCAACCCCGACGCCATGGGAGTCACGCTGCATGAACTCCATCACGTGCACCATACGCAGGCAGGATTCATCCGGATACCCCGCGACAGGCTCGACTTCTTGCCGGAGAAGACCTCTTACAGCAGTCTCCTGGATGCTTCCGAGATGCGGGCGCATCATATCCACAACGCCAAGCTGAGGCTGGAAGCCCAACGGGCGAGGGCTCGCGGCAGATACGCGCTCATGCATCTGCTTCTGCAAACGCTGGCTGTGGGCGAGGAGGTGCTCAGAGGGCTCGCGTGCTATGTGGAACTTTTCTATTCCGAGGCTTACGAGGCGCTGGACAAGGGGATTCATGCCGAGTTCCTTCCCAACGGTTCGGTCCGCGTGGAGGACGTGAATTTTACGGCCTCGACGATCCGCACGCTCTTGCCTGCCTCTCTTCTGCTCTCGTCAGGGATCGACCAAGGAGAGCAGGTGCTGAAGGTCTTTCTTTTGAAGACCATCCGCCAAGCGCGCAGGAACGCGGTCCAAGGCGACATCCGGATGCAGTTGGCCGGGCAGAAGGCTTCGCCGTTCCTATGGAACGCGCTCAGGCAGGCCACCGACGGCATCCTGCGGTCTCGCCTGGAGGCGGCCGTTCGCGAGATCGACGCTTTCCGCGGCATCGCGCCGACTGCGCTCAACGCGCGAAGGCTGTTGGCGGAGGTTTTCAAGTACGACTTTCACAAGAAGGAAGGGCCCTTGCTCATCAAGCATCCCAAGGGGTTGGAGTACCGCAATCGATTGACCGGCCGCGGAGTGCTGCTCGATCGCGTCACGGGCCGCATCCTGTCTTTTTCGTCGGACGGCCGCGAGGAGGCCGAACCGATCTCGGACCATCGCGCGGTCCGCTGGTCGCGCCTGGACAAGCTGGGCATCCCTGATTGAACCAGAACCGCCCCAAGGCCTTCGCGGTCGCGTCAGTTCGTTTTTTTGAAGAAGCGCGTGCGGTAGTCGGAGAGCTCGGCGATGGATTCCCGGATATCGTCGAGCGCCAAGTGGGATTTCTGCTTGAAGGGCCTGGCGAAATCATCCGGATACCAGCGTTCCAGGATCTCCTTGAAGGAGCTCACGTCCACGATCCGGTAGTGCAGATAGTTGTTGAGCTTGGGCATGTAGCGCACCAGGAAGCGCCGGTCCTGGTGGATGGAGTTCCCGCACAAAGGAGCGGCCTTGGGCATGCAGTATTCCTGGATGAAATCCAGGGTCATGCGCTCGGCCTCCTCCACGCTCACGCGGGACTCCATCACGCGCTGGGTGAGTCCGGAGGCTCCGTGGTGTTCGACGCACCAGGGGTCCATGCTCTGCAGGACCTCGGGCGGCTGCGAGACGGCGAGCACGGGCCCTTCGGCCAGAACGTTGAGCCTTGCGTCGGTGATGATGGTGGCGATCTCGAGGACGACGTCCTTCTCCGGGTCTAAGCCCGTCATCTCCATATCCATCCATACGAGATTGCGCGAGTCTTGCATCGCGTAATTGTAATAAAATAACAGGGAAATGTCCGAAACTTCAGACCGCATCATCCGCAGATTGGAACCCTGGGCCTTGGAAGACCTGGCCGTGTTCATCACGGTCATGAACGCCGCGGTCTGGGTCTTGAGCCTCATAAAGCCCGAGTTCCCGGCCCTGCTCGCGCTCCGGCCCGACCTGCTCATGGCCGGGCAGTTTTGGCGAGCGGTCACGTTCCTCTTCGTCCCGCCGGCGCTTTCCCCGTTCTGGATGTTCTTCTGGTTCTACCTGCTCTTCGTCTATGCGCGGGCCTTGGAGCAGGAATGGGGGCATGCGCGATTCAATCTCTTCTACGGGCTGGGCGCCTTGAGCCTCCTGTGCGCCTCGCTTTCCTTGGGCGTAGGGCTCTCCAACATGCCGCTCAATGCCGCGCTCTTCCTGGCGTTCGCGGCGGTCTATCCGGATTTCGAGCTCCTGGTATTCTTCATCCTTCCGGTCAAGGTCAAATGGCTCGCCGCGATCGCTTGGGCGGGCATCGCCTTGAACTTCCTGATGGGAGACGGCCGCTCGCGCCTGGCCGTCCTGGCCGGGCTCCTCAACTACGCGGTCTTCTTCGGCGCGGACCACTGGAGAAGTCTGCGGGCCTTTTGGCGCAGGAGGAATCGCTGATGAACCTTCCGCACGGCGAGCATGTGCTTTGGAGAGGGCGGTCGGCTTTGCGGGCGCGGTTCATGGAGATGCTCTTGTGCGCGGCGCTTTTCGTGCTCGCCGGAGCGCTGCTGGCGTCCGGACAGCTTGTCGGCGCCCTGGCCTGCGCGCTGGGCGCGCTCGTCTCCTTTCTCTGCGCCGCGTGCAGGCGCCTTGACGTCCTCTATCTGCTCACCGAGGAGCGCGTGCAGCGCCGCCGCGGATTGCTTTCTCGCCAATTGCGCGAGACGGACCTTCGCGAGATCGTGCGCGTGGACATGACCCAGACTTTCGGCCAGCGCCTTCTGGGCTTGGGAGACATCGCCGTGATCTCCAGGATGATGGAGGATTCCCCTCTTGTCTTCAGCGATATCGCAGAACCCTTGGCCGTCAAGGAGCGCATACGCACGGCCAGGCAGAGGAGGGTCGCTCACCATGGACATGGAGAAGAAGCCTCGTCCCCAGCCTCACCCGGTGAAGCTCTTGTTCCAGCGCCAGGGCAAGGGGAGCGGGGTGACCCGCATCGAGCAGTTGATCCTGCATCCGCGCCTTAAAGAGGACCTGCTCAAGCGCTTCAAGCAGCGCCGCGCCTGCGGCGGAGCCGTGGACAACGGCGCCCTGGTCCTGCAGGGCGATCACCGCGACTTCGTGGAAGCCGAACTCCGAGCCCTAGGCTATGAAGTCCGCCGCCACGGCGGATAAATATCGCATAATAGTCGCATGAGTCCGCGAAAGGTCTCGCCGGGGGCGTTCTTCCCTCTGGGCGCTTCGGTCCAGGCCGAGGGCGTCAACTTCGCGCTCTATTCCCAGCACGCCGAGCGCGTCGAACTGCTCCTATTCGACGAAGCGGGCGCCCCCCCTTCCGACGTCATCGTGCTCGGCCACAGGGACCGCTTCATCTGGCACGTGTTCGTTCATGGGATCAAGCCCGGCCAGCTTTACGGCTACCGCGTGCACGGGCCATTCCGTCCCGAGCAAGGCTTGCGCTTCAACGGCCGCATGCTGCTCATGGATCCCTATGCGCGGGCCGTGACCGGCAAGTTCCGCAATGACCGGAACATCCTGCTGGCCTATGATCCCGACGATCCCCGCCGGGACCTTTCCTTGGCTGAGAACGACGATGTCCGTTCGGTCCCCAAGTCCATCGTCGTCGATGATTCTTTCGATTGGCAGGGCGTTGAGCCGCCCCAGATCCCGCTGGAGAAACTCATCATCTACGAGGCGCATCTCAAGGGATTCACCGCGCACCCCAGCTCCCAGGTCCGGCATCCCGGGACCTATCTCGGATTCGTCGAGAAGATCCCCCATCTCAAGAGCCTGGGCGTCAACGCGGTCGAGCTCTTGCCCATGCACGAATTCTACGTCGAGGATTTCCTCCTTGAGCGCGGCCTGAGCAACTACTGGGGCTACAACACGCTGGGATTCTTCGCGCCCGAGTCCTCCTATGCCGCGGGACGCAGGCCCGGCGCCCAGGTCTGCGAGTTCAAGACCTTGGTGAGAGAACTGCACAAGGCGGGCATCGAGGTCATCCTCGACGTGGTCTACAACCATACCGGCGAAGGCAGCGAACTGGGACCCACGCTCTGCCTGCGCGGAATCGACAACCCGACCTATTATGCCTTGACCGGCCCTCAGGGACAGGAAGGCCGCTTCTATCACAACTACACCGGCTGCGGCAACAGCCTGGATGCGAGCCATCCGGCCGTGGTGCGGCTCATCATGGATTCCCTGCGCTATTGGGTCGAGCAGATGCACGTCGACGGCTTCCGTTTCGACCTTGCCTCCGTGCTCGGCCGCCGCGGCGGGGAATACGACAAGAGCTCGGCGTTCTTCGCGGCCGTGGCCCAGGATCCCGTGCTCAGCCGGGTCAAGCTCATCGCCGAGCCCTGGGACTTGGGCACCTGCCAGACCGGGAACTTCCCCGTGGACTGGTCCGAGTGGAACGGCCGCTTTCGCGACGTCCTGCGGCGATTCAACAAGGGAGACGGCGGGCTCCTGCGCGAGACGGCTTGGAGGCTCACGGGCTCCCCGGACCTCTACGGCGACGACGGCCGCTCCGCCTACAACAGCATCAACTTCCTGACCTGCCACGACGGATTCACCTTGAACGACCTCGTCTCCTACGACCGCAAGCACAACGAGGCCAACGGCGAGGACAATCGCGACGGCAGCGACGAGAACAACTCCTGGAACTGCGGAGCGGAGGGCGGCACGAGCGATCCCATGGTCCTGTCCGTGCGCCGGCGCCTGGTGCGCAACCATATCTGCCACCTTCTCTTCTCCTGCGGAACCCCCATGCTGCTGGCCGGAGACGAGTTCCTCCGCACGCAGAACGGCAACAACAACGGCTATTGCCAGGACAACGAGCTGGGCTGGATCGACTGGACCTTGGCCGAGCGCAACGCGGACTTCCTGGAGTTCGTGCGCAAGGCCGTGGCCATGACCAAGGAATATCCCGTGCTCCAGAGCCGCCGCTTCCGGGTCAGCCAGGGGCCGGAAGGGGACGTGGTCCCGGATGTCGCCTGGTTCGGGCCGGATCTTCGTCCCCCGCGCTGGGACGATCCGGATGCGCGCACGCTTTGCTTCCTATTGGACGGGCCGCTGCTTTTCATCTACCATTGCGGGCACGAGCTCCAGCATGTGATCCTCCCCCCGCCTCCCCGCGGGCGCGGCTGGCGCCGGATCATCGACACCAGCCTGAGCCCGGGCCAGGATTTCGCGGCCTCGGGCCGCGAGGTCCTGCTCGATCCGCAGGGCTTCTATTTGGTCAATCCCCGCAGCACCGTCGTTCTCGTCGCCAAATAAACGCTTTCCCTAGAGCAAAGGGACGGACTTTAAAGAGAATTAAGCCCGCGTTCAGCCGTGGTTCAGCCTTCCCGGCTATGCTATCGGCATGAAGCTTAAGACCCTCGGTGCCGCCCTTCTCACCCTCGGACTGGGACTCTCGTCCGCGCCGGCTCAGGCGGCCAACGGATTTAAGGCCATCGCCAAGGAATTCGTCCGGGCCGCGGACGGGAAGGTCTCGCGCGTCGCGGTGCTTCCCTTCGAGCCCGCCGACGGCAGCAGCCCGGCCGAGGGCTGGAACATCTCGGAGAAGATCCTCACTCAGATGGTCCGCCGGGGCCGCATCCAGGCCGTGGAGCGTTCCTTTTTGCGCAAGATCATGGATGAACACTACCTGGGCCGAATAGGCATCCTCAATCCCGCCACGCTTAAGAAGATCGGACAGATATTATCGGCGGATGCGATCGTCACCGGCAGTTTCGTGACCCTGGGCAGCGAGGCCGTGGTCAATGCTCGCTTCATCGATATCGAGACGGGAGTCATCCTCGCGGCCGAGGAGCGCCGCGTGGACCGGGACTGGTTCGACCAGGGCGCCGCTTCCTTCCCGGATTCCTCCCTGACTCAGGACCCGGGTTTCTTGGGCCTGTCCGCGGCGTCGGCCGCGGACGCTCCTCTGATCGCGGCTTCAGGATCCGCCGACCTGCGCGACTCCATCTCCGAGAACGGCTGCACGGATGCAGCCGAGCGCGTGGATGGGATGGAGCGCCGGATACTGGATCTCAAGGCCCGGTTCTGGGCCATCCAGCTGCGCAAGGGCGTGGACCTTTCCGGGCTCAAGCAGAACCCGGCATCGACCATCTCGGACCCTTTCTTGAAGAAGCAGTTCTACGAGAAGATGAATACGTGGTACTCCCGAGAGCGCATTCCCGAACTGACGTCCTTCGAGGTCAAGCGCTTCGTGGAGACCGACCGGGTCGCCTATACTCTATATCGGGAATGCGGGATATGAATGAATGCACTGTTCTCGTCGCCGACGATGAACAGGTCGTCCTGAACATCATTTCCCGCTGCTTGGCGGCTCCTGGGCGCACGGTCCTCAAGGCCATGGACGGCAAGTCGGCACTGGAGACCGCTTTGGATCAGAGGCCGGACCTGGTCATCCTGGACCTCTGCATGCCTCTTTTGGACGGGAGTTCCGTGTGCCGCGCGCTGCGCGAGGACGAGCGCACGCGGGCCATCCCGATCATCATCCTGACGGGCATGAGCGGGGCGCAGAACGAGGAGGAGCTCTTGAAGCTGGGAGCCGACGACTACATCTCCAAGCCCTTCGACATCTCGGAGCTGCGTTCCCGGGTGGGCGCGCTTCTTCGCAGATGCATCCCCGTCCAGGAGGGGCAGGCATGACCCCCAAGATCCTGGTCGCCGATGACGATGAATCGGTCCAGCGCCTTCTGACCCGCACCTTCGGCGAGACGACCAGCGTGCTCTGCGCCAGCGACGGGGAAGAAGCCTTCCGCATCGCCCAGACCGAGGAGCTCCAGCTCATCGTCCTGGATGTCGAGATGCCCCTCAAGGACGGCCTGAAGGTCCTGGGAGAGCTTCGGAAGGACCCTCGCCTGCGCGGCGTGCCGATCATCATGCTGACCGGGCGCGGGGCGCTCAAGGAGCGCGTGGCCGGCCTGGACCTGGGCGCCGACGATTACGTGGTCAAACCCTTCTCCCCCATGGAGCTGCGCGCCCGCGTGGAGAGCCTGCTGCGCCGCAACCGCAGGGATACGAGCGCCAATCCGCTCACGGGCCTGCCGGGCAATCCCGCCATCGAGGAAGAAGTGGAGCGCCGCATCGCCTCAGGCAAGCGCTATGCCTTCCTCTATGCGGACCTGGACAATTTCAAGGCCTACAACGACCATTACGGCTACGCGGACGGCGACGCGGTGATCAAGGAGACCGCCCGCGTGCTCATGCAGAGCCTGCGCGAGGAGGGCGATGCGGAGGATTTCCTGGGGCATGTGGGCGGAGATGACTTCGTCGTGGTCTGCGACGCCTCCCGCGCCGCGAGCATCGCCAAGCGCGCCGCGGAGCTCTTCGACGCGCGCGCGCCCTTCCTCTATACGCCCGAGGACCGGGAGAAGGGCTGCATCGAAACACAGGACCGGCAAGGCCGCATGCACCGCTTCCCCCTTTTGGCCGTCTCGATGGGCATCGTGACCAATGAGCGGCGCGAACTCGCTCACTACGGCCGCGTCGTGGAGCTCGCCAGCGAGATGAAGCGCTTCGTCAAATCCCGCGCGCAGACCGCGGGCAGCGCCTTCGCTTTCGATCGCAGGACCGATGAGAAGGAGAGACTCCAATGAGCAGGGAGAATCAAGTCTTCGCGCGCCGGATGGCGCATGCCATCAACAATCCTCTGACCGGGATACTCGGGTACTGCCAGCTCCTCCTGCAGGAACCGGGGCTTTCCTCCTTTCAGCGCGAGGCCTTGGAGCATATCCAGGCCCAGAGCCGCCGCTGCCGTACCCTTCTCAAGGACATCTCGCAAGGATCGGCCCCTCCTGCGCCGGACGCCGAGAAGATGCTAACATCTCGGGATGAAAAAACCGGGCAGGATGCCGGCACGGCCTGACGCGGATGCGAAGAGCGCCGCCGACGAATCTTCTTCTCAGCTGACGCGCAAGATCCTGGTCGTCGATGACGACCCGAGCGTGCGCGCCATGGTCTCAAAATATCTGGCGCAGAACGGCTTTTCCGTGGTCCATACGGATAACGGATCCGAAGCCCTTATCCTCGTGCGCGAATCCCATCCCGACATAATACTCGTGGATGCCCAGATGCCCGGTTTGGACGGACATGCGGTCTGCCGCATGCTCAAGAAGGAAGCCACCACCACTTCCACGCCCGTCATCATCATGTCCGGCTCGCGCATCGAGGAGAAGGACGTGCTGGCCGGCTTTGAGGGCGGCGCCGACGACTATATCCTCAAGCCTTTCTCCCTGCCGGTGCTCAAGGCGCGCATCCAGGCCGTGCTGCGGCGCTACAGCGCGAGTCCCAAGATGAACCAGCTTCTCAAGAAGTGCGGCATCGAACTGGATCCCGCCGGCCGGACCGTGAAGGTCGGCGGAGAGGCCCTGGCTTTCACGCGAAAGGAGTTCGACCTTCTGGCGACCCTTCTCTCCAAGGCCGGACGCGTGCTCAGCGTCTCCTATCTCCTGGAGACGGTCTGGGGCTATGACCCGGCCGACTACAACGATTCCGGCACGGTAGAGGTCCATGTCTCGCATCTGCGCAAGAAGCTGGGGACCAAGCTGGGCAAGCTCATCATCAACGTCACCGGGCACGGCTACAAGTTCGAAGGGTGAGCCGCAGACGGCTCAGCGGAGGTCCAGGACTTCCCGGACTTTGCGCAGGAGCGGCTCCCGCTTGAAGGGCTTGGGCAGGAAGGCGATCCCCGATTCCAGGATGCCCCTTTTAAGGATGGCGTCGTCGGTGTAGCCCGACATGTAGAGGGTCTTGATCCCGGGCCGCAGGGCGCAGAGACGGCCCGCCAGTTCCCTGCCGTTCATCCCGGGCATGATCACGTCCGTGACCAAAAGATCTATTTTTTCTTTGTGCTCTTGGGCTATCTGCACGGCTTCCTGCCCGTTCCGGGCGGCCAGGACCATGTAGCCCGCGCGAGTGAGGATCTTGCAGGTCAGCGAGCGCACGACCGCGTCATCCTCCGCGACGAGCAGCGTTTCGCGTCCGCCCGGGACCTGCGCCTCGTCCTTGGGCGCGGCAGGGACTTGCTCCGCTTCCTGGACCCGCGGGAGGTAGATGCGGAAGATCGTGCCTAATCCGAGCTCGCTTTCCACGTCGATCTCGCCGCTGCTCTGTTTGATGATGCCGTAGACCGTGGCCAGTCCCAGGCCGGAGCCGCGCTCCTTGGTGGTGAAGAAGGGCTCGAAGAGATGGGCCTTCGTCCCGGGCTCCATGCCCGGGCCGTTGTCGCTGATGGAGATCATCACGTAATGGCCCGGCGCGAGTCCCGGCCGCGCGCGCACGAACTCCTCGTCGAGTTCCGCGTTCGCGGTGGAGAGGACCAGCTTCCCCCCTCCGGGCATGGCTTCGCGGGCATTGACGACCAGGTTCATGACGACCTGCTCGATCTGTCCCGGGTCCACCTTGGCTTGGCCGACGCTCTCATCGAATTTGAGCGCGAGCTCGATATCCTCGCCGACGAAGCGGCGCAGCATCTTTACCATGCCGGAGAGCGTCTTGTTGAGGTCCAGGGCCGTAGGCGAGAGCACCTGTCTGCGGCTGAAGGCCAGGAGCTGGCGAGTCAGGGCCGCGGCCCGTTCCGCGGCGTCGAGGATCTCCTGGACGTCCGCCCGCTGGGTATCATCGGCGGGCAAGGAGTTTCGCAGCATCTCTCCGTAGCCTTGGATGGAGGTCAGGATATTGTTGAAGTCGTGCGCGATGCCGCCGGCCAGCTGGCCCACGGCCTCCATCTTCTGGGCTTGGCGCAATTGCTGTTCCAGGTTGCGGTGCTGGCTCACGTCCTCGGTGACGCCCAGAAGTCCCCGGACGGAGCCGTCTTGGGCGCGCAAGGGCTCGAAGAGGCAATCATAGCAGGTCCGCTTCTTTCCGATGAGGAACTCCACTTCTCCGCTCGTGCGCTCCCCCGCGTCCAAGACCTTCTGCTTGAGCTGCTTCATCCTCGCCGCGGTTTCAGGCGGGAAGCAATCCTCATCCTTGCGGCCGATGATCGCGGCCGGGAGTCCTTCCAAAGGAGGGCCGAAGTACCAGGTGTAGCGGAGATCGAGGTCCATCTCGAAGACCGAGATGCGCCGGTTCGTCACCGCGATGCGCAGCCGCGTCTCCGCGGATTGGAAGGCGCGCAGGGTCCTGAGCTGATCCGTGACGTCCACGGAGACTCCAAGCAGTCCTCGCAGGGCTCCGCGCTCGTCGTAAAGGGGTTCCAGGCGGCGGTCGTAGGCGTGGTCTTCATCGCCGATGCGCAGGAAGACGGTGTCGCGGGTCCCGCGGCCGGTTTCCAGGACGCGGTGCTTCTCCTCGACGACCTTCTCCGCCTCGGACTCGGGAAGGAGGTCCGAGTCCTTCTTCCCGAGCCAGTCCGCGCTCATGTAGTGCGCGCCGGGATTGTGGATCCAGGTGTAGCGCAGGTCGAGGTCCTGCTCCCAGACCGATACGCGGCTTCCTTCCAAGGCCAGACGGAAGCGCTGCTCGCTGCGCTGGAGTCCTTGCGCCGCGCGGTTGCGTTCGGTCACGTCCGCGAACGTGGCCGTGATCTCGCCGGGCGCCGAACGGTAGGCTCCGACCTCATAGTATCTGTCGAGGCTGCGCACGAAGGTCTCGAATCGTCCGGGTTCTCCGGTCTTGGCCGTGCGCGCGAAGGCCTCGAGCCAGGCACGCTCCGTATTGGGAAGGACTTCGAGCAAAGTATGGCCCACCACTTGCTCGCGGGAGAGGCCGGTCAATCGGGAGAAGGACGCATTGACGTCGATGAAGCGGTAGTCGTAAGGCGTCCCTTCTCCGTCCGCGTAGACCTCGTAGCGCGCCAGGCCGTTGACCAATGTGTCTTGGACTTGCAAGGAGTCCTTGGCCTTGTCGGCAGCCGGCGCCTGCTTGCGCAGAGAAAGCCGCGTCAAGAACAGCGCGGCGGAATGGAAACGGCGGAAATGCTTTAGAAGACTCATCCTGCCGGATTATAGAACAGAACCGGTCAGTCGTGCTTGATATTTTTCTGGGGCCTGCTCGTCTTGGGTTTGGGCGAAGCGGCGGGCTTTACGGAAGGGTCCGGCAGGCCCAAGGCCTTGAGGATATCCCGGCGGAGTTTGAGGACTTCCCGGATGTAGCCGTTGGAGTGGTTGTAGGCGTAGACCGCTCGCCAGTTGGACGTTCCATGGGAGAAGGCGCCTCCGGGCTTGTAGCCGTTCTCCCGCAGATAGTTGGCGACGCTGGCCAGCACGTCGGGCCAGGAATCATAGGCGCGGTGTCCGTTCTCGTCGAAGTCCACGGCATAGGCGTTGAAGGAGGAAGGCATGAACTGCGCGAACCCGAAGGCGCCCGCGTAGGATCCCCAGATCGAGTGCGGATCGGTCCCTTCCCGGCGGCAGATCTTGAGCAGTTCCGCCATTTCCCGGGCCGCGAAATCCGCGCGCTTGGGAAAGCTCATGAATCGGGTGTAGAGCGCTCCGAAGACCGGGAAGCGCTTGGCCCGCTCGCCGTAGAACGTCTCCACGCCCACGAGGGCCGTGACGAGGAAGGGGTCCACGCCGAAACGCGCTTTCACGGAGAGCAGGAGCGGCTCGTTGGCCTTGTAGAATTCCGCGCCCAGGCGGATGCGCTCGGCGATGATGCGCTGATATTCGTCCGGGCTCCGCTGGATGGCCGGATCCTCGAATTTCGCCAAGACCTCGGGAAGGACGCGGGTCCTTGGGTCGTCGAAGACCGTTTTGACGAAGGATTCCGGGACCTCCGAGCCTTCAAGGTTGGACATCACTCGGGCGAACGCGTCCTCTTTTGCGAGTTCCCCCTTGGCTTTGCGGACCACGGTGGATTTCTTGATCTTTTGGGCCAGCGCGGCATGGATCATGGAGACATCGCGGAAAAACTCCGCATCCGCGGAGAAACCCTGTGCGGCTGCGGGAAGAGCGGAGGATAAAAGCAGTGCGAGAACGTTGCAGCCCGGCATAATCGTTCCAATGATTATAGAGGAAGGCGGAAGAAAGGGCTTGAGGCTTTAGCTCTTCCCTCTCCTGGGTCCTAAGACCCCGGGTTAGCGGAGGGCGGCGAGGGGCTATCGGCTCTTGTCGAGCGGCTTCTTCGAGGGTGCGAGGCGATGCAGGATCAGGCGGTTGTGGGTCATGTCCATTTGGAATAGGAAATGGTTGAGGAAGGACATCCCCAGGAGCCCCTCGATTCCCGGCGCGGGCGCGTTGAGGATCAGCACCCTGGCGCCGTCGACGCGAGCCTTCCCCACCGCGATGGAGTCGAGCTTTTTGGCCCGAGCCTGCGTGGTCCGGCCGTCGGCCACCGAGATCGTGACGAGGGCGTCGTCCGGGGATGGATGCATGCCCAAGCGCTCCGCGAGTTCCGGGGAGATGATGGTCTCCACGGCGCCGGTATCCACGATCATGGGCGCTCGGACCTTTCCGTTGAAGAGCACGGACACGGAGAGATGCCTTTCGTCCTTGGACCGCGCCGCGACGATCTCTTCCTCGAAATCCGCGGACATCCGCGCGATTTCCTTCGCCGCGTTGGAGAAGAAGGCCTCGGCGCGGGCATCCTTCGCGGAAGAGGACCGCAGGCGCGGGAGCCGTTCCTCGGCGTAGCGCTGCAGCTGCGCGTAGGTGTCGAGATAGGCGCGCACGGCGCTCTCCCCGTACGCGATCCGGCGCTGGAGGTCTTGCCGGCGCAGGATATTCGATTGCGCCTTGGCCTCGAGCGCATTGACCTTGTCCGCTCTCTGCCGGTAGAGGGAGGAGTCTGCATGCCGGTTCGTTTCAGCCAGCTCGGAGAGCAGAGAGGCCTGTTCGTTCCGCATCCGGTCCAGTTCGGAGGAGAGCTGCTCGAGCTCGTCCTGGACCGCTTTTTCTTCCGCGCGGGCATCTTGGGAGGATTCCCGCGCCTTGCGCGTCTGCTGCAATAAGGACGCGAACTCTTCACAGCCGCCGGGGATCAGGGTCCCGGATTCCACGGCCCGGCTCAGATGCTCCGTCTCGATGCGGCTGCGTTCCTCGGCGCTCGAGCGCCGGATGCCCGCGATCTCGGATCTTTTGACCACGGTGCTTCCGTATCCGAAATCCAGGACGAGCTCCGCGCGGCTCTCTTGGGTGATGAGTCCCTCCAAGGAGCGTCCGTTCTTGAGTTCGATGACGTCCGCCGAGACCCGCGTCATGGCCGAGAGCATGAGCAGGAGTCCGGCGGCGCAGGCGGCTGCGAGGCGGCCCTGTCTCCGCATGCCGTTATTATGGCCGGGCAATCCCGAAAACACAAGCCCGGACCGGCATGCCCGATCGGCCGGACCCGGCTGCGGCCGCCGATGGGTCTTTCGACCCTCGGCTGCGTAGGCTTAAAGACTCTCTCCGCTGCGCGTTCGGCGGCATATAATAAATATATGCGCGGAACGCAGATAAAAACTTCCTTTCAGGCGGCAATGCGCGCGCGCTGTTTTTTTGCCGCGGCGCTTTTTTTTGCTGCGCCGGCGCTTCTGGCCGCGGAGGTCCATGTAGCGGCCATTGATCCAGGGGCGATCATCGTCCCCTTGAGTCCGGCCGCCGGGCAGGCAATCCCAGCGCCTCTTGCGCCGCTTCAAGGCGTCGCGAGCCTCGATTCCCCCGCCGACTTCCCGACGATCGCGGCGGGCGCGGTCCGATCCTCGCCGGTCGCAGGGTCCGTTGCGGCGCCTGTGCGCTCCTCCGGCTTGCTCGGACGCTTCCTCTCGATACTGCATCCTTTCCAGTCGACGATTTCCATGCAGGCACAAGCGCCAAATCCGGAGACGGTTCTCCAGGCTGAGATGCAAAAGCCGGGGGCGGTTGTGCAGACGCAAGAGCTTCCCGTGGAGCAGCAGGTTCCTGCGGCTATCGATGCTCCGAGTTCCGAAGAACTCGAAACGATTTTCACCGGCGCGCGAGTTCGTTCCGATCCGACGCCCGCGCCGGAAGCCGCGCAAGACGAGCCGTTGATCTCCGTCGACGAACACTCCCCCGCCTTCGGACTGTTCCGATATTTGAGGAACATCGAGGATCCCCAGCTCAAGGTCGACAAGCGGATCGACGCGCTCAATGCCGGGGAGGCTTCCCAACTCATCGATAAGCTCCGCGCTGAAGACCCGGATTTCCTCGCGGGAATGCAAAAGACGGTCCTCGCCGATTACCCCGCCTACCGTACGGACGGGCATCGGGATGTTGCGGAGATTTCGTTGATTGAACGGGCTGTTCTGCGGGGATATGCGGGCGCGACAGGGAGAGACCTTTTCGGCAGGAAGAATCCGATCTCCTTTGCCGCGGCGCTTGCGCGCGACAACCGATCTTTCTCCCTTTGGCTGCAGAGCCGGGAAGTCCCGGCGGACTGGGACAAGACGCTCGAATCCGTCGCGGAGAGGCTTTTGAGGGAGTGGGCATCGGAAGTGGAACGACGCAATACCCCTGAACCCGCGGGCGATCCTGCGGCGGGCATCGTGGATATCCCCGTCACGGACAACGTCAACGGCTTTCACCACGACCCGGCGATCGAGGCCAAGCTCGAGGCTTTGAGCGGCGAGGAGGTCTACCGGCTTTTCGACCAGCTTTACGCCGAAGACCCTGCCTTTCGCGGCCAAGTGAGGACGTCCTCGGTCGGCAATTATCCGGACAATCGCAAGGACGCTCGCTGGGCGAAAATTAACGTCATCACCGAACGCGCCGTCATTTACTGCTATGTGATGGACACCGGCAAGGATCCTTTCAAGCGGCGGGATGCCTCCGTGCCCTTTGTGGAACGCCCCCTCCTCGACCCGGAATACGAGCGCAAGCTCACATTCGCTTCGATCGGCGAAGCGCAGTACGTCGGATCGCGCGATGGGAAGGATTGGCTCAAGGTCTCGGGAAGCGCCGGTTCTCCCCAACGCCTGCCGCGCTGGACGGGCGATGAAGGAGAATTCCTGGAGCGCATGCAGCGCGTCCGTCTTGGGAGAGGCGCGGCGGCTGAAGGGCCCCGGCCGAAAACGCCCAAAAGCTATCGCCCCGCCGTCTTGCGGGAGCAGAGCCCTGCGTCCAACACGGTCAACGGCATGCAGATATACAAAGACGGTTCTTTCCGGTACGCGGACGACGCAATCTTGCCGAGATTCATCGCCGACCGTGCCTTCGGTTATCACGTGACCCAGGCCGGCAGGCTTAAAGGCATCCTGACGAAAGGCTGGCTTCCCGGCCAGGAGCCGACCAATCTCACGGAGAGCGCTCGGTCGCCGGGACTGCACCTCTCGACCCATCTGGGCGTCACCTATTCCATCCCCGGCCGGACCGTGATCCTGCGCATCGCGATGGATCCGGGCGAGTTCAAGCCGATCCGCCTGAGCGCCTATTACGGGCATGTGGTCAAGGAAAACGGAGTCAGCGCCAATAATCTCGCGCAGCGGCTGCAATTCAGCCCGGACGGCGGAGTCAGCTGGTATCCGCTGACCTGGTCGATGGCGGACCTTTACGAGGAAGGGCTCCTTCCCGTGAAGCGCGCCGTGCCCGTCTATTGACGACGAGCAGCTCGCCCGGATTCCGCAGTTGACCCTGTCTTTCAGACGGAAGCGACGGGATGTTTTTGTTCGCGGAATCCGGGGGGTCTTGGGAAACGACAATGCAGCATTTCCGCTGCGGTTGTCGCCGTATTGAAACCCCCTCCGGAAAAATTCAGACATAGACAGATTTGAGGCCAACTGAATTTTTCCGGCTAGCGTTTCAGCGAATCATTGAGGAAGTTCAGGAGCCTGGGACGGAACTCTGCCCGATAGCGGGAGAAGGCCTCGGTATGTCCTCTGCCGGGCACATCCCAGAACTCCTTGGGCCCGGCGGCGCGGTCATAGAGACGCCGTCCCTCGGCGTAGGGCACCACCGGGTCTCCCCGCGCGTGGAGCATGAGAAGCGGAACGGGACGCCGGCGCGCCGCGAGCTTTGTCGGCGCCCAACGGTCTGAGATCAAGGCCAAGGAAAGAGGCCACTGCAGAGGCCAAGTCAGCCGGAGCCGCGAGAGCTTCTCGCGCGCAACCCGCCGGTAGGAAGAAAAAGTCGAGTCGAGCACGACTGCGCGCACGTTCTCTCCCCCGTCCACGGACAAAGAGGCAAGGGCCAAGGCCCCGCCGAGACTTTGGCCGAACACGATGAGCGGCTTGCCCGCGGCTTTGCCGCGCGCATACGCCAGAGCGGCGGCTCCATCCTGGACCGATCCGCGCAGCGCTTTCTCTCCTCCCGAGGCGCCGTAGCCGCGGTAATCGAATGCGAGCACGTCCCAGCCTTCCTCGGCCAGCCAGCGGACATATAAGAAATGAGTGGTCATGTTCTCGGCGTTGCCGTGGAAATGCACGATCACGCCTTTGGAAGGGACTTTTGCGGCAGGCAGCCATAGTCCGGCCAAGGGCGTTCCGTCTCGGGAGGTGAAGCTCACCCGCTCCCAGGGCATATCCCCGCTTTTGGGCAGATAGTCCGCGCGGTCGGGCTGCAGGAAGACGTTCGTGCAGCCGGCGAACGCCAAAAGCAGCGGCAGGAATGGTCGTCGCATCAGTAATAGAGATAGAACATGAGCCCGGCTTCCTGGTCCGGCGTGCGGCGGTCCAGGGTCAATCGGATTTCCGCATCGCGCGTCAGGCGCAGCGAACTCGTCAGCCGCAGCCTTTGGCGCGGGGCCGAGCGCTGCGCGTAGTCGATGTAGGTGCCCTCGCCCATCACGCGCCAACGAGGGCTGAGATCGACGATCATCCCGGCGCTCATCCCCGCCCCGGCGCGCCAATCCTGGGACAGCACCGGTCCGAAGCCGAGATCCGCCTCGGGCAAAGCGAAGTAAAGCTCCCTTTTCCAGAGACGGCTCTGCGCCGAGACGCCCGCGCCGACGTTGACGTTGTAGTACATGCACGAAGCGCCCGAGCAGCCAAGCTCCTTGGCTTGGTCCACTCCCGTCGAGAGCTTCCAAGACGGGGCCTTGACCCAGGCGTCCAGCGGGGACATGGAGACGATGTTGACGAGGTCGAGGCGCTCGACGTAGAGCTGCCGGTCGTCATGGTCGAAGCGCAGGCGCGCGGCGCCCATCTCGAGCTGGCTGTCCGGGGTGTATCCGATGTCGGGCGAGGCGAGATCGTGCAGGGCGTCGCGCCAGGAGAGTTCCGAGAACGAAGAGGTCCGGGAGATCCCCCCGCCCAGCCCGATGCGGGCCGTGTCATGTCCTTCGGTGAGCGGCAGAGGCTCCTGCATCGGGACAGGGGCCGGAGGCAGGCCCAACCGTCCGCGCGCGATCAGAAGAGCGTGCTCGGAAGACAAGGTCGAACTGCTCTGGTTGGAATAGAAGCCCGCCTTGTAGCGCAGGTAGTCCTGGGCGGATTCCAGGATCAGCGCCTGCCGCTCTTTTGGGAAGTCCTCAAGGAGCTTGAGCTTCTCCGGCGTGACTTCTCGGCCGAGTTCCGTCGCGGCGGAAAGCTCCCGAGCGAAGAGCCGCGCGCGCCGGGCCTTGATCTCGGAGGCGAAAGAGGGCCTGTACTGCGCTTCTTTCGCGAGACCGGGCTGCTGGATGAGCGCGCGGACGGTGTCCGCCGGGATCACGGGGCCCCGGAAGCCGGCGCTCGCGTCCAGGGAGTCATCCGCGGCTTCCAGCAGGGTGAGCAGCTGATAGGAGCAGTTCTTCGTGAAAAAGTAGTAGTTGAAATGCGTGCTGCCCATCTCCCAGGCGTGCCGGATGAGCGCGTCGATCCGGGATTGGTCGAGGGCCAGCGGATAATCCCAGAGGTCCCTCATCTCAAGATTGCCGTACTCCTGAGTCTTCATGTAGAAGGGCAGGAGAGAGTATTCCCCCTTGAACGAGCCGTTGAGCCCTTTGAGGGTATAGAGGAAGGGATTGCTCGTGTCCGGGCTCGCCGCGAAATTGATCGTATAGTCGAGCAAAGCGTCCTCGGTCCCGGCGCCTTTGCGGTGGAATCGAAGGAAGGTGTGCCCGAACATCGAGGCGGGGTTGTTGAGGAATGCGCTGGCGAAGACCACGGAAACACCGTCGGCGCCGATGGCGGCGCGCCACGCCTCGAAATCCGGACAGGCGCGCTCGGGCAGGCGCGACGGGTCGAAGGACAGGCGCTCCTTGAGCCAATGATAGCGCGCCGGGAATCGGCACTGCGGATGCTGGCTCTTGGGGTCCGAAGGCTCCGGAGCGAAGAAAGCTGAAATAGCGGCATCGAGCTCTGCTTGGGGATCGGTCCTGCCCTCGGGCGCCAGGAAGAACTTCTCGCCGTCGGCCTCGCTTCGCCGGCCTTTCCCGGAGGGACGGTAGTGGAGCAACCGGAGCCAGCGCTGCTCGCGCGAGAGCCCGAGTTCTCTCGCGCGCGTTAAAAGTTCGCTTCGATAGTCGGACTCCGCGGCAAAGACGCCCTGCGCCGGCAGGAAGAAGGCGAGGGCGAGCAGCGCGCGCAGATCTGTCATGGAGGGAACGGCACGGGCGGGACGCTTGTCGGCGTCCCGCCCGTGGACGGTCGTCGTCTCGCTTTAGAGCGTGGCGAGCTTCGGGTCCGTGGCCATGGCAGCCCGCAGATTGCGGAGCATGGTCGCCGAGTCCGTGTTCGGGGTCGGGAACAGGGTCTCGTACTTCTGCTGGGTCAGCGTGAAGAACGCTTTCTGGGACTCCGCGTTATCGGCTCCCATGAGCGTCGCGAACGCGGTGAGATATTCGCCGCCGCCCTGGGCCATCTCGACGGAGAGCTTCTTGAGATTGACCTCGGCGTAGACGGCCTGCTTCTTGTCGTTCTTCACCCAGCCGCCCTTGACGTTGCAGCCCGCGGTCTCGGAGCTGATGCCGAAGGTCTGCGTATAGGTGCCGTTGGTCGTCGCGCCCAGAAGCGCGAAGACTTTCTTGTCGAGCTTGTCTTGGAAGAGCTCGGTTCCGAGTCCGCATCCGATGTTCGGATCGTTCGCCGCGCGAGCGACGGAAGCGATCGCCGTGACTGCCAACATGACGAGTAAGGCTTTCTTCATTGTCTCTCCTGGATGAGCAGATGTAACTACAGTAACTCATGAAGTCTAACTGTATTGCGCCGCGGCGTCAATGGCGAAAGTGTGTCCTAATGCCTACGCGCCCGCAGGCCTAAAGGCCCAGCGAATCCATAAACGCGAAATCCCCGGCTTTTACTCTCTGATCTTGTCGATCCAGGGGAGTATTTCGCGGGGATCAGTGAAAAGCTTCCACTTCTCCCGCGGCACCGCATGAAAAGCCGCGCGGAGCCGTTCTTCCGCGGATTCCGTTCCGGCGGCATCGCGGATGAAGACGGCTTCTATCCGATCAGGGAATGCCTCGGCGATCTCCGCATAGGCGTCGATATCTTTCTCGGTCGAGTCCCCGACCAGGATGAATCGCCGTTTTGGGAACCGCCGCAAGAGAGACTGAAGAACAGCCCTTTTGTATTCCAACGGAGAAGCGAACAGCGAGAAGAAGGACGAATCCTTCAGCCTGAAGTCCTTGAGATAAAAGATTCCGGCTGGGAATCCGTTCGAATGCAGGAATGCCGCCAAGGGCTCATAGAGCTGCCAAGGACTCGCGGAAACGTAATGGAATACCGCCCCATGCCGCTTCAGTCTCTGGAAGACCTCGGACATCCCCGGGACCGCCGCGTACTTTCGAAGGAAGGTATTCCTAAGGAGGGCTTTCTTGTCCGCGACCTGGCTGATCTTGATCGTGTCGTCGATATCGGAAAGAACGGATATCCCGGAATTGTCGACAGGCAGGATCTCTCCGGAGAAGACCCGTTTGTCATCCTTCCCCGTGACGGCACGGAATCTGATCCGTTCGTCGGAACCCTTCCGGGTTTGTCGGATCGCCTGCATCTGCGCCGCATCGAGGCGCAGGATGCTTTCGAAATGCCCATTGGATTTGGAGGGCTCCAAGGCATACTCCTTGCCTCCGAGCCGGATCCGCAGGGACTTATGTCCCTCGTTGCCGACAAGAAAGCGCCGCGCTCGCTCGTCGAACAAGCTCTCGCCGTCTTCATTCTTTTCGATCCCGATCGCTTTGCGCAGGATTCCCAGGAGCGCCTTCCGCTTGAGAGAATCCTTTTCCGGCTCGAATATCCAGCCGTGGATGCTGATCTCCCAGCCGGAGTCTTTATCGTCGGAGATGGGGCGCGCGGTTTCGGGGAAGAAGAGGACCGCCTCATCTTTCTTGATGCAGGACTCTCCCGAAGCAAAGGCGGTGCTCCCGAGCAGCACGAGCGTCGCGATGATCATCAGAACCTATCCCGCGAATAAAAACTCAGCATCTTTCGGCCATCCCAATACGAATGACATTGCGGACGCAGGCGGGCAGTAGTCGTCCGTCCGATTGCGGATAGCCCTGGCAGCAGCGGCGTACCCTGGCAAGATCGAAAGTGTCGGCATCCTGGAATGCATGTATGAAGATGGACTTCACTCGACGTTCGGCCACGGCGAAAGTCTTGCGAGGATCGAAGCTGCAGCAGGGGTCTTTGGAAAGTTCCCTGAGAATGTCCCGAAGGGTTTGAAGGACTGCCTTGCTCTCCGGAACGGCTCCCGCAGGGCCGCTCCATAGATCATAAATCATGCTTTTCAGGCGTTCATGTTCCTTGGAATCCAGGCCGAAAACGACTCGATTGGACAGGGAATCAATGACCGTGCCGGCGTCAGCCAAGCGGTTTACAGAGACCGCTCGTCCTTCTTCAAGGGCCAGATAGAAAGCCAGGCTGAAGCAGAGCGGGTGGCTGCACGGCAGGGGAACGAAATCGCCTTTTCGTACCGAGGGATGCCCGGCGTCTTCGATTCGCTGAAGGACATCGGGGATGGAGAGCTTCTCTGCCTTGCCGGACAAGGATATCCCTCTTCCCGTGAAAGCAAGCGGCTGGAGCATCACACTGACGATATGAGGCTCGGAAAAGAGGAGGTCCAGCAGCGTGCGTATTTGGTCGTCGTTGATTCCTCCGGCGACGGTCATTGTGAGGGAAGTCGTAGTTCCCATGTCCTTCAACATTTTTAAGATCGACCGTTTCTCTTCGACTAGGGGGCGCCCGCGGAAAAGAGTGTACGGAACCTCGGTAAAGCCGTCGAACTGAAGGGAGATGACTACCTTGCGCGCGTGCAATTCAGCCAGAAGCCGGGGCTCTTCAAGGAATCGGAGTCCGTTGGTCGAAATGCTGACCCGGATGATCCCCTCCCGAGAGAGTGCCTCATCGATGATGGGAAAGAGCTCGGGATGACGGAGCGGCTCGCCTCCGGATATATTCAAAACGTCGATTTGTCTTTCAGCGGCCAAAACGCGGTCGAGGACTTGGCGGAACTCGTTGAGGCTCATCTCCCCGCCGCTGTTTTCTCCCGAGGAGTTGATGCAGGCCGGGCAGGAAAGATCACAGCGAGAGGTGATCTCGATGATGGGCATGCAGAGATGTTGTTCGTGGCGTTCGCAGAAGCCGCAGCCGTCTGGACAGGCGGCTTTGGAGTCGCCATGGAAGCAATCCGGCCTGAGCGCAGGTTTGACGTAGCGGTGGGCGGCCAAATAATCTCCCGGTGCGCCGTGGATTCGCGTTGTGGATTCTCCGTGGGAGGGGCAGAATTTTCGGAAGAAAACGGCCCGATCGTCTGTTTCGATCCTGGCCGGAACGATCGACGAACACTGCGCACAAACCGAGTGGGTGATCCCGTGGACTTTCATCCGGATCAGACTCCTCGCACCGAGGCGCAGAACTCTTTGAATTGCCGCAGCCTCGGCGGCAGGTACATGCATTCCGCAAAGCCGCGGCAGGATGTCCAGCACTCGCCGCAGGGCCTTTTGAATCGGAGTCGCTCCAGCTTTCCGGCGATCTCGCGGATATCATCGGTCAGGATGTTCCCGACTGATTCGTCGAGCGTGTCGATGCAGCGGGAGACCTCTCCCCGGCTGCCGATGTTCAAAAACAGGGTCCCGCCCTGGCAGTCGCCGATCCCGCCGTGAGCGATGGCGTGGTCGAAGCGCTCGATGTAGGATGTCAAGGTGACGAACTCTGGATATTTCTTTTTCAAATCCAGCAGGCGAGCGGTGACCTGTCCGTCTGGCTGGCGGGACTCCTTTGCTCCGCGTCCGGTGGAGTAGAGGTTGAGCATATAGGTCACGCCGAGTTCGCGGCTGAGGCGTATCATCGGCTCGATCTCGTCGAGATTATCCTTCATGAGTACGCTGATCATGTGGATGCGCTGGCGGCTGTCGGGTCGATGTTTGCGCAAGAGTTCGAGCGCCCTGATCGAGCGCTCCCAGGCGCCGGGCCGTCCTCGCATGGCGTCGTGTTTCGCGGGATCGGCGTAATCCACCGAGACGGAGATTTCTTGGAGTCCTGCCCGCAGGATGTCTTTGGCCACGCTTTCATTGACGTTCCAGCCGTTGGTGATCAAGATCGGGAAATGTCCGGCATTCCTGATCGCGCCGACGATGCGGTAGAGATCCTCCCGTATCAGCGGTTCTCCTCCGCCGAGTGAGACGATCATCGTGCCCAAACGCCGGAGCTTCTCCCCGATGAGGCGGATATTCTCGAGCGTGAGTTCCTCGGCCGGGGAATGATCGGTTTTCCAGAAATCGCAGATCTGGCACTTGAAGTCGCAGCGGTAGGTGACTTGGAGGTTGCAATGGATGAAGTTTTTACGGAGGAACGACCATCCGAGCCGAAGACAGCGGTGTTGATAGTCGGTTTCGTAGGCGATTCGTTTCAGCATTTTCCAGTCTCCTCCCAATGCCGGGATTCTCCGAGCGCCGAGATCGGATGGCGCTGGAGCAGCGAAAGGGCCATGTGGCAGAAGATGTGGCAGCGGTCCCCGCAATCAGGGATACGTCCCTGCCGTTCTTTTGCCTGCCGGAGAGCTTCCGGGTAGCTTCCGGCTTCGAGTACGCTGATCTCGGCCTTCTTGTATTCTAAACACGGGTAGTACAGCCGGCCGTCGGGTCGGATCGTAGGCATCAGCAAGGGATGACAGTGGAAAGGGCGGAAATCCCGGATGCCTTCGAGATATTCCGGAACGCCCAGCACGCAGGCTCCGCGCTTTTTTGCGGACAGGGCTTTGTCGATAATGCGTCGGTAGTCCGCGTTATTGCGCAGAGCAGGGTGGACTGAGGTCCCGCGGATCTCGGGGGAAAGGTGGAATCCCAGCTTGTTTGCCATCGCGAAATCCAGCATCTGTTCCGCGCTGTCCAGGCAGCCTGGGCTTGCGACTACGCTGAGGGCGAGCTTGGTCCCGGTCTCCCGTCGTTTAGATAGAGCGTAGTCGAGGGATGAGAGTATTTCTTTGGCCGCATCGATCGGGCGACCGATGCGTTGCGCAAGCTTACTTTCCTCCAAGGCGTCTATGCCGAGGACCAGGACGTTGGAGCAGCGCAAAAGTTCCGGACGCTCGCGCAGTCCCGGACCCTTCGTGTTTAAAATTGTCCGCATGCCGGCCGAACGAGCGTGTTCGAGGAGCGTTTCCAGGTCGTTTCGCAAGAGCGGCTCGCCGCCAGTGATGTCTAAGGTGTCGCAGCAGCGGCTCAGGAGGGTGATTAAGCGCTTGGCGTCCTTGGTCCCCAACTCCGGGATGGGATCTTCTTTGAATCGGATGCCGTGGCCGTCGCTGCAATAGGCGCAGCCGAGGTTACAGCGATGCGTCGCATAATAGGAGAAGAGCAACGGCCGTTTGGGTTCTAGTCCCAGGGCTACGGGCGTAAGGTTCGCGATGTAATTCGCGATGAATCCCATTTCAGCGTTCCGATGGGTCTTTCAAGATGCGTGCCGGAATTCCCCCGACGGTCGCTCCGTCCGGCACGTCTTTGTTGACAAAGCTGTCGCATCCGATCGTGGCTTTCTTCCCGATCTTGACTCCGCAGCGTATGCTGGAATGGAAGCCAATCACCGTTCCTTTCCCGATGGTCACGCGGCCGATGCGGAAATGCGTCGCGGTGTATTCGTGCGTAAGCAGACGGCAGCCGAGGCCGAGAAAGACATCGTCTTCCAACGTGATGAGCTGCGGATAAAACGGGTCGAGGAATGCTCCGGGAGCGATGTAAACATGACGTCCGATGCGGGCTCCCATCAGGCGATACAAATAGACTTTAGCGCTGGAGAAAGGGATGGACTGGGCGATGCCGGTCAAAGTGCAGCGCAGAGCGAAGGCGAGATGCTGGAAGATTCCCGTCCAAAGAACGTCGCAGACGCAGTAAACAGGCTCGCGTCGTTCAAGCAAAAACGGCTTCGACTGGCCTGTTCGCCAGAATTCCTGGAAGGCGGCGCGATCTTCCTGCAGAAGCCGAAAAGCTTCAGTCTTGGGCATAAAACCTCTTGTCACGCATTCGGTAAAAGAGATTATAGGTGCAGGCGGGGATCAATCGGCCGGGTTCTGTCGGTACGAGATCCGGGCAGAGCATGGCCCGAGAACAGTCGAAGTTGTCTTCGTCCATATGCGCATGGATATAGATGGTCCGAACGGAGGATTCGGCTAAACGCTGGCGTTCGAAGACGTTCAAAGCCCGGCCCTGCGGATAGAGGGATTCGATCAGCTCGCGGAACAACTTCAGATTCGCGGTTTCCCCGCGAGCGAACTGTTCGTTAACGGCAGTCTTGAAGATATCCTGTCGTTCGCCGAGGCGGATGAGATAGGAACCGCTCATAAGTTCGCGAAGCGCATCCTTTGGGATAAACCGCGCGAAAGGAAGTAATTTTTCTCCGGACTTGAGCATGTAGCAGGTCAGATAGCAGAGAGGATGGGCGGAGGGCCGGGGCAGGAAGTCCTCAAAGGACAGGGCGCCCATGGAGCGTTCGCAGACTATTCTTGCCGCTTCGTCTACGGGGATGTGCTCACGCTTCGGCCAGCATCCTCCGCCTTGGCCCGTGTAGGTCATCGTTTGCACGGTGAGGCTCAGGATGGCGTCGTTTCCTCTCATCAAGTCGAAGACGGTGCTCAATGAATCGGCGTTGACGCCGCGCATCAGGACGTTGAGGAGTGTCATCTTTACGCCTGCGCGGGTCAGATTCTCGATCGCCTGGAGCTTGGCCCGGACGATGTCTTTACCATGCATCTTTTCAGATATGCGGGAGTCCAGGGTGTTGAGGGAGAGGATCACGTGGACGCCTAATTCGGCCAATGCTTTGCATAAATCGGTATCCTCGGATAGGCGCAGGCCGTTCGAGTTCATCGTGATCCGGCCGATCTCCGGCCGCTTGCAGCAGCGAAGGATGTCCAAGATGCGCGGATGAAGGGTCGGTTCTCCGCCCGTGACATTGATGAGGTCCACCGGACCGGAGGACTCAACGATCCAATCGACAGTGCGAGACATCTCCGGGACCTCCATGTTGAAGATGGGATCCCGTCGATTATAAGTGAAGCAGATAGGGCAACGAAGTTCGCATGCGTTCGTTACGGAGATGACTGGAAGTTGACAAGGAGTCGCATGCCATGAGCAGGGTCCGCAGTCCATCGGGCAGCCTTTTTGGGGTGGGAGCGAGCGTTTCAATGGTGAGGCGTCCGAATGGAATGCCAAAGCATGCTCCAAGTACCAATCTTTGTCGGCCGCGATCATGGCGGGTTGCGGACTACAGTCCGGACACAGGCTCTGCTGCCAGACTTTGTTGTCCCGGAAAAACACACGGGCAGGGACCGTTTCCCGACAGGTGCGGCACATGCCGCGCACGGTCGTGAAATAAGTCTCATTTCGCTCCTCAAGCCGGGACACTGATTTCCCCCCACATCGAGCGAAGCGAATGCGGATCCGCAAATCCAGCCAGAGGCTGTGCGTCTAAGACGATCGTCCCTTGGCAGACAGTGCCCGAGCTTGTGGACGCATCGCAGCCCATGCGTATCGACATGCCTTTGCGTTCCAGTATCCGGATTTCGAGGCTGAGTGAGTCTCCCATGACGGCTTCTTGTTCGAATTTGAGGGCTTCAACTTTGGAGAGTGTTCCGATCTGCGTGAAGTCCGAGCTTTTAGCAATCAGCCATCGGGCGAGTTGGACGAGGCTTTCCAGGGCCAAGGCTTCCGGCAGAGTTCCTTTACGGTTGAAGTTCTTCAGCAAGCTGTATTCTTCGAAAGAAACGGCCTTCCTTCCGCGAATGGATGTCCAGGGCTCGCAGCTCTCGATGCGATCTACGAAGCGCCATTTCATGCTGCTTAAATCCCCCCATCTACGAACACGCTTTGCGCGTTGATGTAGCCTGCTTTGTCGCTTGCCAAGAATGAGACGACTTCGGCGACCTCTTGCGGCGTGCCTGGCCGTCCTGCGGTGCAGTATTGGACATACTCGGTCATTTCCTTCTCAGGGACGAGGCGGCCGACACCTTCCGAGAGGAGCCCGGGAACGACTTCGTTGACTCGGATGCCGTAGCGGGAGAGTTCCTTTGCGAGCGACAGGGTGAATCCGCTCACCCCTGCCTTGGCGGTCGCGTAATGGACCGGGACCTCCAGCAAGCGATGTCCAGCGAGTGAGCCGATGTTGATGATGACTCCGGCCTTGCGTCGGATCATTTCGCGGACAACCTCGCGGGTCATGAGGAACATGGATTTCAAGTTCGCGGCGATCACTTCGTCCCAGTCGTCCTCTTCTATGAGGGCGAACGGCATGACCTGTGTTCGGCCGGCGTTATTAATCAGGACGTCGATGCGTCCGAATTTCTCGAGGATTGCAGCTACGGCCGCCTGGACCTGGATTTGGTCGCATAGTTCCGCTTTGAAGCCGCTGGCAAGAGTCTCCTTTTCGAGCTTTTCTGCTGAGGCGATGTTGCTCCGATAGGTGAATGCGGTTTTCCATCCGTCCGCGGCAAAGCGCCTGACCAGTGCGCTTCCCACGGCGCCGCTGCCGCCTGTAATGAGGACGGTTCTATCCATGGGCCTTCTCCGAAGAAGATTCTGCTTGGATGCGGGAAACGATGTTCACGAATGTTGCGACTCTGAAGGTGCGAGGCAATTTGGCCATGTGCAGTCCTTCTGACAGTTCTGCGTGAGGCACTTCCGGAAGCGCCTTCCGGAGTTCCTCGAGCGCTTTCGGGGTGTATATCCCGTTGATTTGCAAAGGGACATCGCCCAGTTTGGATTTAGCCTTTCGCTCGATGTCTCCCGGAGAGATGCTGATTTTGAAGTGGCGCTCGAGACGGAAGATCAAATCGAGCAGATCCAGGGAGTCTGCTCCTAGATCCTCGATGATCTTGTCTTTTTCCTTGATTGTCGCGGGGTCGGTATAAACGACTTCCCCGATGCATTTGCAAACGCCTTTCACTATTTCGTCGCGGGTCATTCGATATACCTCGATATTTTTTCTAAAGGTTTTCTGACAGGGGCCGGCGGATTGTGCAAGGGTCGGCCGACGGCGATCAAACAGACGATCTCACGGCGTCGGCTGATGCCCAAGATGGGCTTCATTTCTTCCTGTGCCGCCAAAGGGCCCGTCAAGCAGCAGGACCCGAGTCCGGCCGCATGCGCGGAAAGCATAAGATTCTGAGCAGCCATGGCCGCGGAGAGCCTGCCTCCGGAAACGGCGGATGCAGTTCCCCCCAGCAATTCTTCGAGGAAATCTGCGGGTGTTTTTGAGGTCACGGCAACCAGTGCGGGGGCGTTGGCGAACCAGTCGAAATTCGAGGCATAGTTCTTTAGCGATTCGGTCGTTCCGCTTTGAGCTTTCGCAAGGAGAGCGTCCCATCGCTTCCGCACGGCAGATGCCAGCTCCCTCTTCGCCGCGGCAGATTCCACCACGATGAATTCCCAGTCCTGCCGATTGCCGGCACTGGGGGCCCAGGAAGCTGCATCGATGAGCCGCTGCATCAGGTCGTGAGGTACTGGATCAGGCAGGAAATCCCGGACGCTGCGGCGTTCTCGCGCAAGGTCCATGAAGCTGTTCAAACCGGTCATAGACCGAAGCCGCCGTCCACAGCAATCACTTGCCCAGTGATGTAGGCGGCCGCATCCGAAGCGAGGAAGGCGGCAAGTTCCGCCACTTCCTCGGGCTTGCCGAACCGCCGCACCGCTACGCATTCCAGCAAAAGGGCCTCATACTCCTTTCGCACCCGCTCCGACATCTTCGTCTCAATCACTCCGGGAGCGATGCAATTGGCGAGCACGCCTTTTCTGCTGAGTTCGAGCGCCAGAACTCGGGTCATGGCTTCCAGTCCGCCCTTTGACGCGGCGTAGTTTATTTGGCCCCTTCCTCCGCGGCGGGATACGATCGAGGAGATGTTGATGATTCTTCCCCAGCGCTTGAGCAGCATGGGCTTGGCCGCGGCTCGGCAGAGTCTGAATGCTCCCGAGAGATTCGTTTTCAAGACCTGCTCCCAAACATCGTCGCGCATGGCCAAGGCAGGGGCCTCGACGCTTATTGCCGCGCTGTTGATCAGGATGTCCAGCCGGCCGCATTCCGTGCAGATTTTTTCGCAGAGGGCATCCGGCGCTTTTTCGTCCAAAAGATCCAATTGTACGGCTTCCGCCATTCCTCCGGCGGCCGTGATCTTGGCGACGACATTCTCAGCGGATGAGCGGTCGCCTCGGAAGCCTGCGTAGACCCGCGCGCCCTCAGCGGCTAGCCGCAACGCCACAGCGCTTCCAATCCCTCCGCTTGCGCCGGCGACCAGGGCGATCCTGCCTTTTAAATCAGCCATCACATTTCCTCATGACGAGAGAAGCGTTTTGCCCGCCGAAGCCAAAGGAATTCTTGAGGACATATCCTCCAAGGAAGCGTTCACCCGGATTTCGGACGTGGTTGAGTTCGCAGCCTGTTCCCACGCGTTCAAGCGACGGGTTCGGCGGGAGGATGCCTCGTACTATCGGCAGAAGGCATGCCCCCGTCTCCACGGCTCCGGCGGCTGCGATGAGGTGGCCTGTCATGGATTTCGTCGCGCTTACGGGGACGCGTTCCCAATGCTTTCCCAGCACATGGCGGACGGCATGCGCTTCCGTTTGGTCGTTGAGCAGGGTGCCTGTTCCGTGCGCATTGACATGCATGATCTGCTCGGCTGAAATGCCCGCGTCCGAAAGCGCTCCGGACATGGCGCGAATAGCTCCGGAGCCTTCTGGGTCCGGGGCGCTCAAACTGTGAGCATCGAAGGTCGAGGCGTACCCCAGGATTTCGGCGAGGATGTCCTTGCCTGCGGATGCGGCCTCTTCCAAGGGTTCTAGGACAAAAATGGCCGCGCCTTCGCCGAGAACGGTCCCCTGGCGCTCAGAGTCGAACGGGCGGCATGCCGAACTGCCCCGTGCATTGTCAGTGGTCAAGGCGCCAAGCAGCTGGAATCCTCCTACTCCAA
The DNA here is from genome assembly GCA_041661185.1 of Elusimicrobiota bacterium. Taxonomy (GTDB): domain Bacteria; phylum Elusimicrobiota; class Elusimicrobia; order UBA1565; family UBA1565; genus JBAZUV01. The sequence continues at coordinate 14,233 of JBAZUV010000016.1, read as the reverse complement.
GAGGGTTGAGCATCGAATCGAAGCCGCCGCACACGGCCTTTCGGAACCGGCCGGAGCGCACGGCTTGGAAGCTGTGGCCGATGGCCTGAGTTCCTGCGGCGCAGGCGGAGCAATTCGTCAAGCTCCGCCCAGGCCGGCCGAATGCATCGGCCAGCAAACGCGCGGCTGTGTCGAGCGGAACTTGGAGGGCGGGGCCGTTGTTCAGGTTGCGCGTCGCGACGGCTTTGAAATCCGGCTTGCCGTCGATGATGACTTTTTCCAGGTCGAAAGTCTCCAGGCTGGTCCCGAGATGGAGCAGGGTTCCCTCATCGAAGCTCGTCAGCCCTGCCTGCTCCATGGATTGCGCGCAGGCGAGGTAGGCGAACCCGACTTTCCGATCCTCCCGCGCGGCGGAGGCCGCTTTTTGCGGAAGATCCGGATGTGTCTTGATCTCTCCGGCTAGTTGGACCTGGAAGGATCTCGCGTCGAAAAGGCTGATCGGCGCGATGCCGCTCATCCCTTGGGTGAGCGCGTTCCAGAATTCTTGCCGCCCGATGCCGATGGGAGATACGATCCCGAAGCCTGTGATCGCTACCCGCTTCATGCCGGGGCGAACTCCATTTCGAATGTCTGAGCATCCACTCCGGATATCGAAATCTTGCTCTGTTTGCTCAGGCATGCAAGGCCGCAGAGTATGGCCGGGGCCGCGGCGAACGTCCGTCCCATGCGGGCAGACAACGGATCGACAATCCCCTCCTTGGCGGGGAAGAGCCGTGCGTCGATTATGCGGGCGTGGATGCGGCGCTGCGCTTTGACGGCCGCGTCCGCCCGTTCGAATACCAGATAAGCGGCAGCCGAGGCCGGGAATTCTTCTTGCCGTAAAAGACCCGCCTGCCGCAAATATACGAAAGTCGAAGGATGCGCGGCGGTGTCGGCGGCTCCTGCCAGTGCGCAATCCGCCTTCCCGGAAGAAACCGCCTGCCACGCTTCGAGGATGGCCGCCGCAGTCTGGCCTTCCCAAGGCGTGAAAATGAGATTCGGCCCCCGGATGCCTTCTAAAATCGAGATGAGACAAGGCGGCATGTTGGCCAGGATTTTAAAAGAGAGCAACGGATTGGTTGCGGAAAGGCCGCGCTTGCCGAGCAGATCGCAGGAAAGGCGACCGTCGTCTCCGATGGATTGCGCGACCATCTCGTGAACTTCGTCTACGCTCGCTGCCGCGAGTCCGGTCCCAGCATAAAGGCCGACGCGGTCCGAAGGGAACCGTTCCTTTACCGCGGCTTCCGCAAGAGCCTCACGGGCTGCGACACAGCCGAGGACTGCGGCTCCGGACATGTATTTGAGCATGCGTCGGGAGCCTGACAAGCGCTGGGCGGGGTCCATGGCGGGAAGTCGGGCAGTTGGAGAAGATTCCAAGGGCGTTCCCGCGAGTTCCGGCAAAGGGGAGCAAGAAGCGAAGAGTCCTTCTTCCCATGCCTTGGCGGATTCTGCCGCTGTCGCGCCTAGCGGGGTGACCATTCCGATGCCTGTGACGACGACCTCAGCGGGCATCGACGGGGATCCCACTCATGAAGAGATTCAGCATTTCGGTTCGCCGGGCTTCAAGTTTTGGATTGTCGATCGTATGGAAAGAAAAGACAAGGATGCATTCCGCTACGGATTCATTTGACACTCGAGCTTGCGCCCGGGCCCTTCCGCCCAATTCGTTGAAGGATTCCACTTCAGTATGGTAAGTGAGCTGATCTCCGGGATAGACGGGCTTTCGGAACTTGGCTTTTTCCACGATGCTCATCAATGCTTTGACATTCCGGCCGTCCGCCTTGCGGGCGGTTTCCTCCAAAAGAAGGCCGGAGAGCTGCGCCATTCCCTCAATCATCAAGACTCCCGGCATGATGGGTTTGAGCGGGAAGTGGTCATCGAAGAAATCTTCGCTCAAGGCGACGTTCTTGATGGCTTCCGCGCGGCGGCCCGGTTCCCAGGATGTGATGCGGTCGATGAGGAGGAATCTCACGCGCCTATTTTGCCGTGCGGCAGATGCGCGCGGCCGATGACGGCCAGGAACGTACCGAAGATCGCGCCGCCGACGATGCCCATGAGCCAGGAGAACACGATCAGGAGCACGGCTTCACTCGGATGATGAGTTCTGATGAGTCCAGTCAATGGCGGGAGAAAGTTTGCGATGACGCCGACGCCCGCTCCGATGAAGGCCCCATCGAACAGGGTGCCGGGACCTTCGGTTGAGCGGTGCTTTGTGAGCCAGAGGTTCAGGCCGAGTTCATTGACTCGTGCGGCCAGCCAACCTCCGACTACGAAGGAGATGGCGATCCTCAAGAGATAGACTCGTCTGAACGGGACTGCCGTCAAGATGTACGCGGTCCAAATCGATGTCGGGACGATGCCGTAAAGCGCGCCGATGATTCGCGCATTGTTGATATAGACGGAACAGAGTTTTTTCATGAAACCTCCTTAATGTTTATTCATGTTATCAAAATTTACCGCACCTCTTCCTTTGTGCTAAACTCGCACAATGGAAGAAAATTTAGAATCTACGAATACGGCGAGGACGAGCACCGTCCTCCTCGGGGCTTTGATCCTGTGCATGTTCGTGCCCAGCGTGCTGCTGTGGCTGTGCAATGCCAGTGAGCTCTTTCATGTTCGACGGATGTTTCCCCCCGCGGATCAGGATGTGTATTTCTTCGGATTTCTGTTGATCACAGATCTCATTCTGGCCGGGCCCGGGCTGACGATTCTTTCCTATGTGCTGCTCCGAAGGCTGCGCAAGAGGTTTCTTGACGAATCAGAGGAATTCCAACGAAAAAATCTCGTGTATTTGGGCGTTTTTAATGGGATTTCGATGTCGTCTTTGAATTTCCCGGGATATCTGGCGTTGATTCATCTGACGCGCGGGCCTATGATTGCGGTGAGACTCATGCTCATCTTCGCATTTACCGGAGGATTGTGCGGGGCATGGGTCGGCTGGCAGGCTTTCAAGGAGCGGCATCCGGGCTATGGTTTCCTGCCGAGGCTGAATCTTACGGAATGGATATTCTTCTATCTTTCATCTGGAGCTGTGCTGTGGGCATTCATGCCGTTTCCGCAGTGAGTGCGACGCTCCGGTTTTCCCGAGCATTACGGTTCCTGACACGGGCGATGTTCCTGAGCGTGACCGCTCCCAGGATGCGCGCTCCATTACGGAATACAACAAACAGCGGGACTTCATACGATTTATACTGCGGCAAAAACGCTCGGAAGACATTGATCGTGGTCCACGGCCTTACGGTGCAGGGCGAACGCGACCCTCGTCTCATGGCCTTCTGCCGGGCGCTTTCCGATTCAGATTTTCGCGTGGCCGCGGTATCTCTCCCGGCTTTGAAGTCCTGTCGATTCGAAAGGAGCGACCTGGATGCAATCATCGGACTGGCGGAAAAACTTCATCCGGATTCCGACGGAAAAGTCGGGGTCATCGCTTTTTGCATCGGAGCAGGATTCGCCTTGACCGCTGCCTGCGATCCCAGGCTTGTCGGCAGGGTCGATCCGCTCATCTTGTTCGGGCCGTATCATTCCCTCGGCGCGGCTTGGCAAACAATCACTTCTCGCGATTTCGGCTCATTGGGCGATGTGTCCGAGCGGTCAGATCGACTTTGGCTGCTCTTGACCTTGGCATTGGGAAGAAAGAAAGAACTCGGCTTATCTGAGTCGGAGATAACGGAACTCGAGGGTTTGCTTTCCGTCTATTGTTATAAACCTGATCTGGACAAGATGGCGAGCTTCCATGAGAAGAGGCTGAAAGGGCGCGAACCCATACTGCTCGATCCGCTCCTGCCGGGAAGCGCATCCCCAGATGAACTCTCTCCGGCGGGAAAGCTGAAGTCCTTGACTTGCCGGGTCATGATGCTCCATGATTCCCAGGACTCCTTGATTCCTTCCGAACAGACAAGACTCCTCTTTCAAGAACTTTGTTCGCGCGGACTGCAAGGGGACCAAAGGATGCTCATAACCCCATTGCTTTCCCATCTCAGCGCGAATTGGTCGTGGCATGGCGGTGATCTGGCTGAGCTTCTATCCATCCTCGGGGAGATTTTCAGATGATCTCGAAGAACCTCAAAGTCTTCAGCATTGCGCTCATTGTGTTAGGCGGCCTGCTTCCGCTGATCGTCTACAAGGCCTTTATCGGTCGTGTCGCGATCGTCATGCCTAGCGAAGCCCGAAGCATTTTGAGCAATACGACGGAGGCTGCTTTGGTCGACGTCCGATCTCCTTCCGAGTATGCGGCCGGACATCCTGAGGGCGCGCGAAACTGGTCCTACAAAGAGATCGAAGCGCTGAAGTCGGCTGATGCAATCCCGGCAGACTTGAGGGGCAGGAAACTGTTGTTCATCTGCCGCGGCGGCATAACCAGCATCATGGCGGCGAAGATCGTCGGCGTCTACCTGCCTGGTCGTTCCTACAGCGTGCGCGGAGGCATCCAAGAATGGATAGTTCCGGCGAATGCAATCTGTCCATTTGAGTATCCAGGCTCGCAATCTCCGTTGACGGTTGTCCCGGAGCCCTTCCGTCCTTCCACTCCGCTTGTGCAGTGGGCCGTGGTTTTCTCGGCATTCACGATCAAGCCTCTGTACATGCTGTTGAGCCTTTTCCTGATCGTCGCATTGGGAAAGCCGAAGACGAGCGATGTCGCGTCTCTTCAGTGGGCCATGATCGCTTTTCTTGCCGGTGAGAGTTTTTGCGCCTTGAATTACGTGATATACGGAGGGGAATCACGTCTTGTGGACTACCTGCACAGCTACGGCATGGCGGTTGCCTTCGCTTTCGCCTGTTACGCGATTCTCGATGGCCTGGACGGCCGGGTGGTCCATTTCAGCGATCCGCAGAAGCGTTGCGCCCTGCACGAGGTCTGCGGCGCATGCATCAAGGACACGGATACCTATTGCGGGATTCGGCGCATTGGGTACTTCCTTATTCCGGTCGTTTTCCTGCTTTGCTTCATCCCACTCGTCGCGGACTTCACTCACGAGTCCTTCAATACCCGCGTCTTCGGCAGGATTGTGAACAATACCCAGCCGGTCATCCTGCAGATGTTCGAGATCCGGTACGCGCCCGCATTCGCTGCCGCTCTCTATGCTGCTGCGTTCGCCGCGTTATGGGGAGGCAGCAGGTTGCTGCCTTGGGCCAAGGTGCTTTTTTCAGCGGGTTCCGGGTTGCTGGGATTCGGCCTGTTCCGTCTCATCCTTGTCGCAGTCTATCGCGAAGACCTGAGTTGGTACGTCAACTGGGAAGAATTTTCCGAGATGATCTTCGTGTGCGGTACCTGGCTTATCCTCTGGCAGTTCCGTGCTTTGTGCCCAGCCTTTCCAAGGCCCAAAACATGATTCCTGCGGCTGCTAAACGCGAGATTCTCCGTCTGGGCATTCTGCTTGGAGCGGTGCTGCTGTTGTGCGGGACATGCAGTGCGGGAGCGGCCCTTGTGGAAGACGAGGGCCTTCCATGGACTCCGCTGAGATTTCCGTTGAATAATGAGAAGTCCTTTCCGCGTTCCAGGACAGTTGCAGGACTCGACCTTGGGCTGTTAGGTGGGGCAGGTGCGAAAAATTTCTACGGCTTTCAGTACGGAACACTATGGACCCAAGACATCCAGAATAGCTATGGACTTCAAGCGACAGCCGGCATGAACTTCTTATTGTCGAGGGGAATCGGCATTCAGATCGCTGGTGTTGGGAACAGTGCGGAGCGCTACTGGGGCATGCAGGTTGCGGGTCTGTTCAATTATTCTCCCCACATGTGTGGAGTCCAAGTGGCCGGACTGTTGAATCTATTATCAAATGCGAAGGGCATCCAAATCGCCGGTATCGGCAATGGTTCGGATAACGATGCAGCAGGCCTACAGATCGGAGGAGTCGGCAACCTGAATTGGCGGAATTATGCCGGGATCCAAGTCGGCGGATTTGGGAACAACACATATGAAACTGCGGCAGGTCTTCAACTCGGAGGATTCGGCAATATGGCCCGGAGTTCGTCCGGGATACAGATCGGCGGGCTCGGGAACAGTTCTTCTCGTTTGCGAGGAGCGCAAATAGCTTTTCTCTTAGGGAATTATTCAAAGGACGCGGCGGGTGTTCAGATCGGGCCGATCAATCTCATCGAAACCACTCCGGAGGGAATAGGGATGGAACCTTTCCATTCGTTAGGGGAGACGTTCACGCAAAGAACAGTTAAAGGTTCCTCCGACCATGCAGGCATTCAGATCGGTATTCTCAACCTCTGCGACCGGTTCAAAGGCGCTCAAATCGGCCTCATAAACTTCTGTCGAAAGCTGAGGGGTTTCCAGATCGGTGCCGTAAACATCATCACGGGGCCGGGAAAACTCATGCCGGCAACGATCGGATTCAATTGCGGCTGGTAGTTGCAGCTTCTTATAACGAGAAGTCTTTTTCCGTCAGTCCTAGATTGAACCGGCACTGCGTGTAAGCATACATTTCGAGCAACTCATCGTTCCATCCGTAGACGATTACTTTTGTGGGCAGATATAATTCTTTATCGATGCTGATCTGAATCGTTTTGCCGTAATAGCCTTTATCTTTTGGGAATTCCGCCTTGAAAACCATGACTTTTCGGCCGTCCAAAAGATCTTCGCCAGCATACGTCATATGTCCGTCATTGTTTCGCCGGGCCTTGCGATAATTCTCATTTATGGTCCGCAGGATATGGCCGATGTCCGCCTCATCGAGAGGATGACGGCTGCTGCTCGTCACGAGCGTGCTTTGGGGATCGACGCGGATTTTGATGAATTTCAATAGAGATGCCAGGCGGACAAGGAGCTTCCCGTCATTCTTGCCTTTCACGAATACGACTTGAGTCCCGCTGCGAACGCCGCCGGTCAGCTTGAAATAGAAATGTTGGTCCTTCTTGAATTTGAAGAGGAGGTCGTTTTCCTCTCTGTACCGGTTTCCGATGAGTTCCTTGAGCGTGAGCAAGCATGTGTAGTCCCGCAATTGCGCATAGCTCTGCATGCATTGAGACAGGGTCTTCTCCATGACGCTCATGTCCGTCTGTGAAAAAGCTTCGGCCGGGAGAAAGGCGAGTAGAAACAGAATGAAGAGTTGCATTGTTTTTAACATCACGCTCGGATGTGAATTGTCATGGAGAATGGAAATATCATTCCAATCAAGCCAACTTCTTATTCGCCATAAACACGAAACCCCCTCTCGGGGGTCAAGGTCCTGACATTTCTCGTTACAGGTTCGAAAACAAACTTCTAAATTGGGTGCGCGTCCAACCTTGCAGCCAAAATCACTATACCATGCCGCAGGGTTTAAGGCAAGCGCTTTTTTAAACTCGCAACCAAGCGGACAGGACTCACGATTTTCCCGACTTTGAAATCCCTTCCGTCCTTCTTGACGGTCAAGAGGGTCCCGGTATCGAGCGCCTCGCGCCAAAATACGTCAGGAGTGATGTCCGGCCTCACTTCGCAGGCTAAGGCGTAAAGACCGGCCAGATAGGGGATTGCCCAACTGAATCCCCCCTCGCGATAGAACGCGTAATCCTCTACTCCTTTTGGACCTGCCGTTGTGCGCGAATCCATGGGCACAAGCAGCGTGTTCTCATCGAGCCAGGAGAGCGAATCGCGGTGCAGCAAGAATGATCCGAGGCCATAGGACGCGGCGGAGTCTGGATCGGACATGGGCTCGCGGCCCAGGCCGGCGAACTTGTAGCTGTAATAGCGTACCAGTGAGCTGGTGATCACGAAGATGCCTTCGGCCTTGGCATGTTCGATGGCCGCGCTGATCGTCTCGTAACCGGTTTCGCCGGGAGAGAAGCCCCGTTGGATCGCCAGTACGCGTATCTTCTTCCCTTTGGGAACTGATTTATTGAACGAGATCACTCTCTCGACTGCCGAAGCCAGGGAGGTAAAATCCGGTTTCATGGACGCGTCGGTGAATTGATCCGCGATGTAGTAGACCTCCGCGCCAGGAGCCACGCCGCATCGCTTCCCGACCGCGATGGAGACCACGGCGCCGGCGTGCATGCTGGATTCACGGGCTTTCTCCGGCCAATGCAGTTCCTCGTAGGAGCGGATGCGGCCCGCGTATTCCTCATGTTCAAGGAGCAGATTCTGATCGATGACCGCGATCCTGATCCCGCGGCCCGTAATGCCCTGCTTGTGGAGATGACGGACGCCCAAACCGGGATTCTCTCCTAGCTCCATGATCTCCCGGAAATCGAAGCCGGGAGGCAGTTCCTTCGGGAATCGCGTCTCCGAGTCGAAACTCGCGTGCAGGAGATCGGCGGTCCTTGTTTGCACGGACAAGGCGGAGAGGTCTCGACCGCGTAAGTCCAACTGCCACGGATTTTCCGAACGAGGATCGTACATCGGTAACGAATCCAGCGGCTTCAGTGGTGGCTTCCAGGGTGATGGGCGGGTGCATATCCCCCCGAGCGGACTGGAGGCCAGGCAGTTGGAGAAATGGATTACAGGAGCTGCATCCTTGGAGGGCGGACTGTTTTCGCCTGCATGCGTAAATGCCGTCAAGGCCAACAACGCGAGCAAAGACGGCAGCAGAGGTTTGCGTGCCAGGATCTCGGTCCAGGCCAACTGGGGCGCTTTGCGGGCGCGCTGATGGAGAAGCTTGAAGCCGATTCGGCGAATGGCGGACAAAAGGCGGGGCACTTCGGCGTATAGGCCGAAATGTCTCGCCAGCCTGTGGTTCTGTCCCTCGGAGAGCCCGGCGACCAATCGGCCATGATCCATCTCGCAGGCGACCAGGATTCCACCCGGCCGCAGGAGGCGGAAGCATTCGCGGACGGCCACGGAGAAGTCCTCGATATGCCAGAACCCGAAGTTGCTCGTGATGCAGTCGAAGGATGCATCCGCGAATGGGACTCGTCTGGCATCTGCTCCGCACATCAGGACATTGCGCTTGGCGATCCTTGATCGAGTCTGCGCGGCCTTGAGGCACAAGAAATCGCGGTCCAGGGCGACGACGCTGTTCCCACATCCATATCCGCATAGTTCTTCCAGCAGGAACCCTCCGCCGCAAGCCATGTCCAGCAGCCGCGAGGGCTTTTGCCGCCGGACGGTTTTCGCGATCCACTGGATAGGTTCGTCCGGCTCCCACGGAGGCGGCCTAGTCGCTCGAATAGTCGCTGTTCGACTCAGTTTTCTGGCGCGCGCGAGTTCCTTTCCCGAGATAGGAGATCGTCGGCAGAACTGCTTGGGTTGGGCGCGCAATGCCGCGTGGATGAAGTGTTCTTCTCGTCGATCCTGAAGAAGCGCTTTCCAACTGCGGCCCAGCCTGCGCACCAGCGAGTCCGAATCGTACCACCGCGCGGCGGTCCCCTTCGGGACGAGGATGGCGATGCCGTCCACCCGGACTCCGCGATAGCCGCACGCGCAGGCCAGCGAGTGCTTCAATGGGAATCCGCAGTCGAGACATAGGAACGGCACCACTTTTTGCTTCAAGGGATATATTCCACGACGAAGACGTCATTCAGAATGCGCCCGAAGAGGACTTTCCCGCCATCTTTCTCAAACGAATAGTGTTTTTCATTTGGGATCGTTCCGATGGTGCCTTCAAACTTTGCCTCGATCATCGGCTTCCCTTTGTATTTTAAGAAACTCAAATTGCTGAGACGACCTTTCAGCAGAGGTATCCCATCCGCCGATGTCAATCTGGAGACTCCATCGTATGGATAAGAATCGAAAAGGGCGGAAAGAACTTTCTCCAATCGGTTGTTACTCCAGATGCAGATATCGTAAGGGGAGCTGACGTCGGATACCCCCGGCTCGACCAAGAGTTTGTTTTCTCCAGAACCGTCGATGTCTCCGACGCTTGCAAGGCCATCGGTTCCGGCCGCGATGTCGCTGCAACAACCGTAATTCAGTTCCGTATCGTCGGACCATAGCAAAGAAAGTCCTTTCGGCTGGATGGAGTATATCGTCAAGGCGAAGGAAGTATCCGACAGGCCGTCCTCCGAGGTGTAGCGCTTACGATGAAAGAAGGTAAGGAACTCTTCTTTCCCGTCGTTGTTGATGTCTCCGTGGATCGGTTCTTCGGCGTCTTTAGGGAAAGCGTAATTCTTGGGATCCAGCCGTTCTTTTTTTGAGAGAGGTCTGTCCGAACGCAGCGGTATGAACGCCGGAGGGGTGCTCAAGATGACGATCGTGGATGTCCCCTTCGCTTCGGCGGCCGTAGCCGTGCTTGGTGGCGCAGTCGCCAGCAATGTCGCGAGACAGATCAATGCATGGAGCAATTTCTCGTTCCGCGGTGACAGAGTTCTCGCCATATCCATCCTCATCGGCTCGCCAGGAGTTCGGCGTGGACTCCGGCGGAGTCCACGGACTCTATGCGGGCGAGCGCTTGGAAGAAGGTCATGCCTTTATGTGAGTTGTTCGGGATTTCCGTTTCGTACAGGGAAAAGACGATCGGCTTATCCCATTCCCCTTCGTGATAACAGTCTGTTGTTGCTGTATGGTAGCCGACTCGCCACAGAACGAGCCGATTCTGGAAGGCATTGGGCGCCAGTTTGATCGCGTCGTAGCTCAGAGCCAAGGCGCGAGCCTCCGCTTCCTGCGTGACGATCTGCCGGTGCCATGCGCGGCGCTGCTTCACCGCCCAATAAGTTTCATGGATGAGTATCCCTGCGATTGCGCTTGCCGCGACGGCGGCGGCAATCCATGGGAGCGCTTTCTTGACCCGGGAGATTCGCGGTTCTGGAGTCGATGAAATATCATTTCCCATGGTCGTTTCCCTCTGGCCAGGTTGTAGCATTATTTATGCCGCGCTTCGTGCTCGATCAGCAGATATCGAATACCCGGGCTTTTCTCGCGGGCTCGTACTGCCCATCCATGATCGATGCGTTGATGAAGGTCGTTCCGTTCTTCTCGACGATGCCGTATCCCTCGTGGATATGGCCGAAAACGTGGAATCGCGGCTTCACTCGCCGGAGCGCTTCCAATAGAGCCTCGCAGCCCAGGTTCTTGGTGAACAAGGACTCGTCGCTTGGATAGAGGTCTTCATTGAAACGAGTGACCCCGTCCAATATTCCGTGCGGCGGGCCGTGGGTCATGAGGATATCCACGCCGGCGGGGATCATGTCCCATTTTTCTTTCAGGGACTCGATCGTGCGGAGATTGAACGCCCAGTTATTGAACCAAGGCTGCCAAGGAGAGCCGTAGACCGTGATGCGGCCGGGGCCGGGCGCGAGTTCTCCCGGGAGGATGCTCGATCCTTCGATCGTCAGGCCGGAATCCTCAAGGTAGAGTATCCCATTCTCTCGCAGGAGTTCCCGCGCGAGGCCCGGCTCGGTTTGAAAGAGGAAATCATGGTTTCCAGCGGTCACGATGACGTGCTGGTATTTCCTCTTTTGCTTCTGGCTCTGCAGCCAACGCGCCGCCGAGACGACTTCCGGCGCGCTCCCTCGAAAGGTCAGGTCTCCGGCGTGGAGGAGCACGTCTCCTTCCGGAAGCTCCAGCTCCGCCAGATGCGTGTCCGCGACAGTCACGAATCTCATCGCTATTTTAATTCCGCCAAGAAGGCGCTGAATGTCTGAAAGATTTCCCTGCGGGATTTCGCGGCATCGCGGCTCGGGTATTGCAGGGCGGTCCAGGTCGGGCCCGAGGAGTTTTCCGTAGCGAACGCCTCTTTCAGGTTGCGCTTGAACTTGCGGTACCAAGGGGCCGGGTGTCCATCCGCCGTTTCCGGGAGTCCCTCGACGACTCGCTTGCGCCACGGGGGCTTCATCAAAATCTCGTAGATGTAGGCCAGGTCCTTGCCCTTTTTTTCGATGACCGGACGGCGCACGAAGGTCAGGCCCTTCGCTAAGACAAAGGCTGGCAATGTCGGGACCTTGAATCTTACTTGCGTCCTTTCTCCTTCGAGGGTTTCTCCTGCCAGGGAAACCGTTTCCGTATGGGCCAGAAGGATGTTCGTATATCGGAGCGCCGGCACGATGAGATCCTTTTGAATCAAGACTGCATCATTCTTGCCGCTTCCGAACAAGGGGGTGATGAAATCAACCGGCACCCGCACCTTGCCTTTGCGGTACAAGAACCGGGTGGTCGGCTTCTCTTCCTTCGCAAATGCCGTAAGAGCGAATCCAGAGTCCGATATCCCGACCTTAAAATCGGCAGACTCCATCAAGGAGGCAATGCTCTTTTTCCCCCTTACGGGAAGCTTGGCCGCAACGGCCGCGTCCACATCATTGGAGTGGACCGAGATTTCAAGCGACTCTTCCTTCCAGGCATAGATCTGAGGCACCCAGCCGCCGACGATCACGATATCCGAGAGATAATCGCGCAGGGCGTCGAGCGCCGTGAAGAGGACCTTCTTGACGATTTCCGGCGAGGCCTCAGCGGGCATTCTTCCACCGCGGCATCAGGATTTCAGAGAGGATGTGCTCGGCTTGCTCGCGTCCACGGACCGGGTAACGGTAGCAATCGAGATAGAGCTGTATCTCCGAAACGACAGGCAGCTTGCGGACCACCCGAACTCCGTAGGAGCCGGAGTCGGCATAGTAAGGCTCGATGAGGTGGATCGGCCCCAGCTTGTCCCGCTTTAGGCGCAGAACATCCTGCCAAGAGCGCCTGAGTTTTTCCGCCCCAGGCAGATGAACATGGACTTCGTTGAAGGTCGCGAATGGAGCGATCAGGGAGGCCCCGGCCATGCAGGTGAGCGCCCATGGTCCTGGAAGGCGGGAGCGCCTTTTGGAAAGCAGATTCAAGATGACATTCGCGTCGGTGATTCCGTCGATTGAGAACCGATGGTATTTGACCGACTTCATGGCATACCAAGCCGCCCAATCGCGCAGCAGTTGGACCGGTTCAAGAATCCTCGCTTGGGCAGGGCTCTCCCGTGATGCAAGTCCGATGCGCTGAAGCTGGCGGAGGGTCAAGACCGTCAGGGAAGGGCTTGTCCCGGCCATTCGCGAAAGTTCCCGGATGCCCCAGGCCTTGGAGGGGTCCGATAGCGCGACTCTCAACAGCATGGACGCGCTGTCGGCGAAGGGATTTCGTTCCTGCGGAGCCGGTATTTTCATAGAGTCATTTACAAGTTTGTAAACAGAGTTTATTTTATGGCACACATCCTGTATGTCGTCGCACACATAAGCAAAGTATAGCATCGATTTACAACTTTGTAAACACTTAATAGGTTGACGTTTGCCTGGAAGAGATTGTAGCCTTCAATAAATGAAGGCTACAATCTCTTCCAGGCAAAACTCCCATAGTCGTTCCAGTAGAAGAGTCATGCAAGTTGTTGACTGATTTTCTCCCTTCCCAGCTGATTCAGAAAGCAAATCGGCGAAAACTTCTTGTGCTGCTCGGCCATGTCGCGGCTGGCGAGGTGGACGTAGCGCCGGGTCATCTCCAAAGTGGAGTGGCCCAGGATCTCCTGCAGGCTGAAGGAGTCCCCCCCATAAACACGAAACCCCTGGCTTTCGCCAAGGGCCGGTCCTGACATTTCTCGTTACAGGTTCGAAAACAAACTTCTAAATTGGGTGCGGGGGCTGGATTTGAACCAGCGACCTCAAGGTTATGAGGCGCGAAGTACGCCTTTCGCGCCTCCTCGTCGAGGCTTCCGCAAATCTCCACTCAGTTGAGCGTCCAACCTTGTGGCCAAAATCACTATACCATGCCGCAGGTTGTTACGCAAGCGTTTTTATCCTCCCCTGCGGCTTTGCTGATCGATGGTCGAGGCAGCATCGCTGGAGATGGCTGCGGAGGCAACGGCCATGAGCAAGGTAATGCCTCCTAGTATTGGTGAACACAGAAAAAGAAGGAATACCCAGCCGCCAAGGGTGTCTTCGCCATCAGTCGACATATAGTATGTCGTTGCGATCAACCATAAGAGTATCGCCCCGATTGAAAGGAGCGCTCCTAAGATTTTGAAGGCACGAGGGGATTTCTTTTTCTTGACCCATCGGAGAGCAATTATTCCCCATAGCGCACCCATGAGCGCTCCGCAAAATGCTCCTATGAGGGTGCACTGCCAGGGCAAGAACAGGAATATGGGCAGAATCATCCCCCCCGCACCCCATATCGTAGATTTCCAAATCGTATTGCGAGCTATGTTATTGGTGCTGGATGGGACAGGAGAATCATCAGTCTGCATGCTTTTAGGCCTCCCTCATCTTACTAGCAGGCTGCTGAAAAACCCTCCGAAACCGCACTCGTAAATCCTAGAATCTCTCGACGGAACACCGACGAGGAATCGGAGGCATCGAGATGATGGGATCGAGTGAGGCGCAAAAGAACATCTTC
>JBAZUV010000015.1:0-113818 GCA_041661185.1 Elusimicrobiota bacterium | reverse complement strand
GCCAATGAGCTGTGTCACGAACATCGGCAGCGTCGAGAGAATTACTTACGCCATTTTCAGCAGGATGAACAGGATCTGGCGGGAGAAGCCCCTAAAAATTACACAGAACTCTTGACGTCACCCGCCCGTAGGACCAAGGACCCGGGATGGTATGGGCCGATCAGCGCAGAAAAGACAGCCCTTGGGCCCAGGAGAAAAGACAACCTCCCGGATATCCTTTTGTCGACGGCATTACTTATGCTTTCAGATAACTCAACCATGAGAGCCCTGCGAAAAAGCGTCGCCGTGCTCCTCGCCGCAGCCCTGCTTTTGGCGCAGGTCCCGGCGCAGAACCTGGCCCATGCGCTCGGACAAGCGGCTGCCCCGGCAGCGGCAGCAGCGACCCCCGCGTTCTCCCCGGCGCTCGTCCCGATATCCGCGACCGCGCAGACTTGGCGGCTCTATCCTTCCTGCCGGTTCTTCGACGATTTCCCGGGCCTCAAAGAACTGCAGGTCCTCCCCAGCGAAACGACCTTCCTGCCCGCGCTGCAAAGAAGCCTGGACAGAAGCCCTCTCTCGCCGGAATCGATCGCAAGACTCGCGCCCAAGGAACAGCTCGAAACGGTCCGCGCGGCCGTGCGCGGCCTGACGCTCTCGGCCTTGGACTCCGCCGGCCAGGACTCCCTCGGCGCAAGCCCCGCCGCGAGGATCGAGGCCTCGTCCAAAAAGATCAACGCGCTCCAGGACCTGTGGAGGATCATGCATGTCCTGGGGAAAGAGGGGGAGCGCCTCTCGATACCGCTGAACGCGTCGATCTCCGCGGAGAGGAAGCGCTTATACGAGGAAAGCTCGGCGCTCATCGCCGCAAAAGCCGGCATGCTCACCGACGACGCGGGTTCGGCTCGCTGGCGCGGACGCACCGCGGACCTCGTTCTGGAAGACGGGGCCGTGCTCTCATTCAAGCGCCACGAAAACCAGGGAGAACTGGACGAAGAACGAAAAAAAATGGAATCCGCCCTCTCTTTCGGCATCGAAGCCCCGATCCCCTTGCTCGCCGATTTCCATTATTCCGGCAGCAAAACCATCCCCACCCATACGCCCAATGTGTTCACCCTCTCCGCGGACTTTCTGCCGTATGTGATTCCCAAGGAACTGGCCCAGGACTATCGCGCCTATCTCAACGACAAGCTCCCGGCTGCGATGAGCCCGGAGGAGAAAGCCGCCAAGATCGAATCCTCGGCGCTCAAGGCCGTGGACCACATGCTCCTGCTCCTGCACAATGACCGCGCGCACGCGAGCCTGACCGCGCTCTCGCACAATGGGAGCAAATGGGAATGGGATTTCTGGCGCTGGAACCCCCCGTTCTCAGGGAGGCTGCGCTGGGGGCCGAGCTTCATCAACCACTGGAAGAAAGGATTCTTCTTCCCGAACATCCGGCACTGCGGCCTGGCCGACTGGGAGCACATCGAATATCTGGATTTCTTCTATCAATTCCATCAGCACGACGATCACGGCAACGGGACCGTGCGTCATGACTCCTACTCCCTTGCCCTGGGACAGAATCTGGCCGAGCTCTCCTTCATCCTCATCCATTCCGCGGCGGTCAACGGACTCTCCCATGAGCGCACCGCGCGAATCATCCTGAGCGCGCTCAAAAGATATCTGGGCAATCTTCTGCCCGAACAGGAACTCAAGACCCTCGACGAGGGGGAGATGCTCCAGGCCCTGCGCTCGACCAGCCGAAGGTTCCGGCCGGTGCGCGCGTTCTGGAAGCCCGCGATCATCGCGCTCGGCCTGCTGGGACTCGCGTCAATACCCTTTTTGGTCTGGCCTTTCGTCCTTATATTTGCCTCACCGGCCGCCGCGCCCGGATTTTTCCTACTCGATGCGCTGGTATCCTTTTGGCTGTACATGCTTCTATTCGCCCTCGCCGACAAGATCGGCATGGTCAATCATCCGACCTATAACAACATCCCGGGAACCGTGTTCCACCCGCTCATCATGCAGGTCATCAAGCCCGCGGTCGAACTCCTGCGCAAGAACCAGGACCGCGTGGGCTTGCGCGCGCTGAGCCATCCCAGCGGCTCTCCCTGGGACCTGCGGCAAGCGATTCTTTTTGGCTTTGCGCTGCCCGCGGCATTCATCCTCCCGGCCGGCCTGCTCGGCTACTACGGGTTCATCGGCGCGTTATTGGCCGGACACCTGGGAATCCTGCTTCCGCCTCAAGCCGTCCTTTATACGCTGGCCGCCGGGCTTTCCCTGGCCCCGCTCCGCGGATTCTACGATCTCATCATGCTCGGCCTGCAAAAGATCCGCGCCCTGAGGCTCGCCAAAGCCGCTCCGAGCACCGGCCCTCCGCAAGAAACGATTGTCCTGGAGACGCCGCCCTCCCGCCGCCCAATAATCTAGTGTAGTAGCTCACAAGTCCCTTTACTTTCGCCGGAATGACGGAGTGTGTATAATGAGTTCTAAAATCCTATCGAACCGCCAAATTTGGCATACCTATTGCGAAAAACATTGTTTTCTGGTATATTTGCAGTAGGTTGATGCTGATTTAGCATAAAAAAGCATAAAAGGAGCTCGAAAATGGAAAATGGGAAGCTGGCGCTGTTCGATGAGTATGGGCATCTTACCTTTAATAAAAAGGCCATGGCCCGGCATCTGAGCAAGCAGACCTACGGCAAGCTCCTCGACGTCGTCGAGAACGGCGAAAAAATGGAGACCGAGATCGCCGACGAGGTCGCCCATGCCATGAAGGAATGGGCCATCAGCCTGGGCGCCACGCATTTCTGCCATTGGTTCCAGCCCCAGCGCGGGCTCACCGCCGAGAAGCACGACTCCTTCCTGAGCTTCGATGAAGCCGGAGCGCCCATCGACCGGTTCTCCGGCCGCCAGCTCATCCAAAGCGAGCCCGACGCCTCCTCCTTCCCGTCCGGCGGCATGCGCTCGACTTTCGAGGCTCGCGGCTACACGGCCTGGGACCCGACCTCTCCGGCCTTCATCCTGCACTCCACCAAGGGCGCCACGCTCGTCATCCCCTCGGTCTATCTCTCCTGGACGGGAGAGGTCCTGGACATGAAGACCCCTCTCCTTCGCGCCTTGCGCGTCATCGAGGACCGCGCCTTCCGCGTGCTCAAGCTATTCGGCAACCGCACGGCCCGCAACGTGCGCGTCACGCTCGGCCCTGAACAGGAATACTTTCTGGTCGCCAAGGAGTTCTACCGCCGCAGGCCCGACCTCATCTACGCGGGCCGCACGCTCTTCGGCGCGGCCTCGGCCAAGCAGCAGCAGATGGAAGACCACTACTTCGGCTCCATCCAGCCGCGCGTGCTGGACTTCATGACCGACCTGGACGGCCGCCTCTTCGAGCGCGGCATCCCGGCCAAGACGCGCCACAACGAGGTGGCTCCCAATCAGTTCGAGCTGGCCCCGATATTCGAGACCGCGAACCTCGCCTTGGACCACAATCTCCAGATCATGGAGATCATGCGCAAGACCGCCGACGAGCACGGCTTCGCCCTGCTCCTGCACGAGAAGCCTTTCTCCGGGATCAACGGCAGCGGCAAGCACATGAACTGGTCGCTCTCGGACTCCGAGGGGAACAACCTGCTGGAGCCCGGCGTCGCGCCCAAGAAGAACCTGCAGTTCCTGGTCTTCCTCTCGGCGTTCCTCTCGGGCGTCAACAAGTACGGCGGGCTCCTTCGCGCGGCCGTGGCCGACGCGGGCAACGACCACCGCCTGGGCGCCAACGAGGCGCCGCCCGCCATCATGTCCGTGTATCTGGGGGAATACCTGGACCGGCTCCTCAACGAGATCGAGAAAGGCTCCTTCACCAAGGAGTCCGCGCGCGAGGCGCTGGGCCACGGGCTCAAGAGCCTGCCCAGCATCGTGCTCGACAACTCGGACCGCAACCGAACCTCGCCCATCGCCTTCACGGGCAACAAGTTCGAGTTCCGCGCCGTGGGCTCCTCGCAGAGCCTTTCCGAGCCCGCAACAGCCATGTGCCTGGCCGTGGCCCACGGCTTAGACGAGGTCCTCGCCCGGCTGGAGAAGCACGCCGGTAAAGAGGACTTCACGCAGAAGGCGCTTGAGACCGTGCGCGAACTGGTCAAAGAGACCAAGCGCGTGCGCTTCGAAGGAAACGGCTACTCCGAGGAGTGGCATAAGGAGGCCGCGCGCCGCGGCCTGCCCAACGACAAGAACACGCCCCAAGCCTTGAAGACCTTCGTGCAGAAGGAGACCGTGGCGCTCTATGAACGCTACCGCGTGCTCTCCAAAGCCGAGCTCGAAGCCAAGCACGAGATCAAGCTGGAAGCCTATGTGAAGCTCAAGGAGATCGAGCTGCGCCAGCTAAAAGAGCTCGCATTGATCGACATCGCTCCGACGCTCGCACGGCAGGTCGAGCTCTACGGCGCGGCCGCCTCCCGCCTGGAATCCGCGAAACCCGGAGCCAAGACCTTCAAGGCCCGCCTGGCGGAATACGACGGGCTCTTCGCCGAACTCCACGCAAGCTGCGAGGAGACCGAAAAGGTGCTGGAGAAGTCCTCCTCCGAGCAATCCCTGGAGCAGCGCGCCCAGTTCCTCGCGGACAAGGGCGTGAAAGCCCTGGAGCGCATGCGCTCGGTCTGCGACGCCGTCGAGGCCGCCGTCGAGCACAAGCACTGGCCCCTGCCCAAGTACCGGGAAATGCTGTTCCTCATCTAAGAAGGAAAAGAAGAGGCCCTCCGCCGCGCAAGGAGGGCCTCTTCTTTTTTTGCGGCCGAGTGTTTGTCGCCCCTTATTTGCCGTAGAAGCGGTTATATATTTCAGCAAGCCCTTCATGGGACGATTCTTCATTCCCGCCGTCGAGATCCATTGTAACGGTATGGAAGAAAGACGGCATATCTGGAAGATAAACCTTTACGCCGCTCGGCGCGATAAGAGTAAGCTCCGCGTCGCCGTCATATAGGGAGCATGCGACACGAGGGGGCACGGTATCCCTCCCCAGCATGTCCAGGCGCTGAAGAACTAATCCGTTCATGTGTTTTCGCCACACCGAAGAGTCGTCGATATCCGCCGCATGCCAAATCCTCACAGTCGATGAATCATCTCTTTGCGTTCCCGGAGCGGATATCCTGTAAATCCTGACCTTCTCACCGATACCCGCCGGCCCGTTTCCCTCAAAGGTTGCCGCCGTGATTTTGTTCAGCCCCTGGGCGTCGTACACTTTCTGCATGAACTGCGTAAGACGCGGCTCATACTGCTTTTCGAAGGCGGCTCGCGCCTCCTCGATCAAATGGTCCGCGTGCTTGGCGCATATTTCATCCCCGCCAAGCCAGATATCATACGTTGGAGCTATGCGGTCATATCTTTCCTGGGCGCATGCGCCGCGAATAGACAGCATGAAGCCGTTCAGGATCAGTATTGCCGTTAATACTTTTCTGGTGTTCATATCGACTATTTCTCTCCCTATATCAAGCTTTATTCCTACGTCCGAATCATACCCGTCCTGCGAAAAGATCGTAAGAGCATTTTGGGGCACTTCCCAGGCAAAAAAAGACCTAACCCTTTATGGGACTTTTGGCCGACATGAAGCCGGCTCGTCTTTTGGATTGCTCCCTCGGCGCCGACTCGCTATCGAACGGCTGCTGCGGCGCGGCCAACGACCGAGGCTAAAGGCCCTTGTCCATATAAGACCTTTGGACTTGGATGAACGGCCCTTTTGGCCCAGGCGAAGCGCGGACGGCCCCGCTAAAATAAAAGGAATATGAGATCTCATCTCCGCGCCCGCGATCGGGCGCCGGCCGCGCTGTGCGCCGTTCTCCTCTTCGCGCCGGGCTCGGCTCGCGCGGCCGCGGCAGTCCAGGTCTCGCTTCCCCTATCCGCGGGACAAGGCCTTGTCTTGCCGATCGCGCCCGCTCTCGCAAGCGCAGGTCTCCCGCCGAACCCCGCGAACGCGAGCCTGCTCCTGCCCGATGCGCTCTCTGCACCACGAGAGACCCTCCTTCCCGCTGCGCACGCGCAGGCGGCGTCCGCGCAGTCTGCCGCCGTCGCGGATGCGCCGGAACAGGAGTTCACGCGACAGGGACAGCCTGAAACTGCCTTGCCGCTCATCCCGACGCAGACGCGCCCTCGGGAGGCCCGGCCTCCGCGGACCGGAGCGCTCCAGGCGGTCTCGCGCTTTCTGAAACGGCTGCGGCCCGGCTCCGCGCTGGAGGATGATCTCGCGCTCTCGGCCGCATACGACGGCGCCATGAAGGAGCTCGACCCGGACGCCGCATCGCGCTGCGTCAACGACGCGCGCATGCAGCGGGCTCTCTCGTCGGACGTCCGGGCCGTCGCGCCGGTCCTGGCCAAGGCGTACGCCCTGGAGGACCTCGCGGAACTCATTGAGTCCGTCAAAAGCCCGGGACGCCTGCGCGAGGCGCTGCTCTTGCGTCTGCGGCAGGGGAGATCGGAGTCTCTTTTCCGGCGGAAAGGACAGGCAGCATCCTTGAAGGACCTGGGCTTCGATGATGAACAGACCCTGCTCGACTGGGTGCGACGCTATCGCCCAGGACTGGAGATGAGAGTCCGCCGGGCGGCCCTTTCCTGGGAGACCCTGAGCCCGGACCTGCGGGAATGGCTGCGCGGCAAGCACGGCGACGACGTCCCGGAGTCGTGGACGAAGCGCCCCCTTGCGGAACGCGACTTGGCGGATGCCGCGATGGAAGGATTCTCCGAGTTCCAGAAACTTCCGCCTCCTAGGGATGCCGTTTCTTGGAGAGCCTTCCTCCGAAGAGGATGGGACATCGCGAAAATCATCGACCCGTCGCTGCGCTTCGATCTCGGCAAGCAGATGCAGAAAGCCGAGGCGATCCTGAGAGCGCGCTCGGAGCTGGAAAGGCTCGCGGCAACGGGAGAGGTCGCCGCGCGGGAGATCCTCCTCGGCCTCGATAAGGTCGAAGAGAGCGATCTTGCCGCGCAGTTGGAGTTCTTGGGCCATGCCTTGCTCGAATGGCCGGAGCTCGCCTTGAAAGAGCGCGTCGAACGCGCTATCCATGAACAGCGGGCCTCGCGGGAAGAAGAGAGCCTGTCTTCGGTGAATGGACTTCCGTTCGGGGTCCGTCTGGCCTTGGCCGGGGAGCTGCTGCGCGCGCGGCTGAGCTGGAGCGTGCGCGTGCTGCTGGGGGAGCTTCCCCTGGAAAGACTCGGTTCCTCCCTGGCGCAGTATTCTTCGGCCACGGGGAAGATCGCCTTCAATCGCAACGAGATCGAAGCCTGGCTGAAGGTGAGCGCCAAGACGCGGCGGGACTTCCTCCAGGACGCCTCCACGCAGAGGGCCCTGGCGCGGGACATGGCGGCGGTGGTGGTGCACGAGTTCACGCACCTCGAGCAGAACCGCTGGAGAACACGTCGCGCCCTGCTCGACGAATACGTCTGGGAAGACGAGATCGAGGCGCTCGCGGAAGAGTATTTTTTCTCCTTGCGGCAGAGGAACGCGGCCCCGCGCGAAGGCGACGGCTCGGATGCGGGGATGAAACTCTTCTCCGGCGGCTGGGATTCGGCCTTCTCAGGCAGCTACGACCGGCTCAAGAAGAAGTCTCGCGGAGTCTATTCCCACGTCTCGTCCCTGCACGCCCTGCTCGCCTCGCGGCTGGCCCTTGCCGCCGAGATGGATGAGAACATCGGAGTCTATTTCGTCGGGCGGGATCCGTGGACCAGGATCAAGCGGATGTGTTCGGACTTCGCCCTGAGGTGCCATGCCCATCTCGCGAACTGGAACTTGCGCTGGACCCTGCTGAGCTACGGCGATTACCCTCCTCATGGCTCCTTGCGGGAGTTCCTGCGGGATTCCGCCTTGGGCAGGGATTACATCCTCGATTGGGCGCAGAGGATGCGCGAGTGGGATCGGAACACCGACGCGCGCCTGCGCCGCGGATTCAACCTCCTCCGAAATCCGCCCCCGGCATGATATCAAGGCCTCCTACGAGATAAAGAAGGGGGGGAAAGTGGCGCAGATGGTCTACGGCAGCACCGGCAAGCGCTAGTCTTACTGTGTTATGCCGTAGCCGGGACCATAGGCGTTCACGACGAAGTCTATGTCCTTATCGCCCCTGCCGGAAAGGTTCACAAGGATCTTTTTCCCTTCTCCAAGCCGCCGCGAAAGCTTCAAGGCATAAGCCGCGGCGTGCGCGCTTTCTATGGCGGGGATGATGCCCTCTTTGCGCGACAATTCAAAGAACGCGTCGATCGCTTCCTTGTCGTTGATGGTCTCGTAATTCACGCGGCCGATATCCTTAAGGTACGAGTGCTCCGGACCCACGCCGGGATAGGCCAGCCCGCTTGCCACGGTATGCACCGGCAGCGGCTGCCCGGCCTGATCCTGCAGCAGATAGCACTTGAAGCCGTGAAGCATTCCGGGCCTGCCTTTCGTCAGCGTGGCGGAATGATCCCCGTCCTTGAAGCTCCGCCCCGAGGGCTCCACCCCGTAAAGTGCCACGGCCTTATCCGGCATGAAGCCGGAGAACAATCCGATGGCATTCGAACCGCCGCCCACGCAGGCGACGACCGCGTCGGGGAGACCGCCGGTCATGTCCAGGAACTGGCCGCGCGCCTCCCGGCCCACTATGGACTGGAAATCCCTCACCATCATGGGGAAAGGGTGCGGCCCCACCACCGAGCCTATGGCGTAAAACTGGCTCACGGGATCTTTAAGATAGGCCTCAAAGGCGGCGTCAACGGCGTCTTTGAGCGTTTTGGAGCCGGCAGTCACCGTGACCACCCGCGCGCCCAGGATCTTCATGCGGATGACGT
Organism: Elusimicrobiota bacterium; assembly: GCA_041661185.1. Taxonomy (GTDB): domain Bacteria; phylum Elusimicrobiota; class Elusimicrobia; order UBA1565; family UBA1565; genus JBAZUV01. The sequence goes on along the minus strand of JBAZUV010000015.1, from coordinate 105,064 downwards.
TGGGGTGTTCCTTTTTAACATCGACTTCTCCCATATATATTTCGCATTCCAGCCCAAGAAGAGCGGCGGCGCTGGCAAGAGCCACTCCGTGCTGCCCCGCGCCTGTTTCGGCGATAAGCCTCTTCTTTCCCATCTTCCTGGCGAGCATGGCTTCGCCCAGGCAATGATTGATCTTATGGGCGCCGGTATGGTTCAAGTCTTCGCGTTTCAGATAGATGCCGGCCCGCCCGGCGCCTTCGGACAATCTCGCGGCGTGGAACACGGGACTCGGACGGCCGACGTAAGTCCTGTAAAGCGCGCCAAGCTCATCCTGGAAGGAGGCTTCCGCGCGCAAGGTCTTATACGCGGCGGTGATCTCATCCATTATCTTCTGCAGCTGGGGCGGGAGAAAGCTTCCGCCGTACTGACCGAAAAACCCTTTCTCATCGGGCGTCTGCCGCGTCTCTGTATCGGTGTTCATTGTAAAGGTCTCCTTATCATGGCCGCCGTCACGGATCTGCGGTTCTTCAGTATTCTTGAACCGCGTGTGATTTTGCAGAGGCTTATTCTCAGCCTGCGGGCTATGTCCCTCTGCGAATGACCGGAGTTCAGCATTTGTATGAGCCGCCAACGGAGCATGACGCTGCGCAATTCGTCCGGCGTAAGGATCTCCTTTAAAAACCGGCCCATACGGGCCTCGGACTTTATGGAGACCAGCGCCCCCAAGAAACCGCATCCCGCCTCGGCCTCGCGCGCCTCGGTGTTTCTATTCATAGAAACATGATATCAAAACTCCGCCTCGCGGTCAAGCCGCCGCAACTGCGAGGGCTCCCTTTCGGGAGCCCTCATGAACGACCCTTCCTGGGTCCCGGCTTTCGCCGGGACGACGGGTCAGCTTGCGGACATGAACGGATAGTCCACGCTCTGCGGGGGGACGAAGTTCTCCTTGATCGTGCGCGCGGAGGTCCAGCGCACGAGGTTGAGGAAGCTGCCGGCCTTGTCGTTGGTGCCCGAGGCGCGGGCGCCGCCGAAGGGCTGCTGATTGACCACCGCGCCCGTGGGCTTGTCGTTGATGTAGAAGTTCCCGGCCGCGTTGGCCAGGACCTCGGTGGCGCGGGAAACGGCCGCGCGGTCCTGGGAGAAGATCGCGCCCGTGAGCGCGTAGGGAGAGGTCTTGTCGCACAGGCGCAGGGTCTCCTCGAAGCGCTTCTCCGGATACGCATACACGGTCAGCACGGGCCCGAAGATCTCCTCAGCCATGGTCTTGAAGTCCGGCTTGGAGGCCAGGATCACGGTGGGCTCGATGAAGTAGCCCTTGGAGGCGTCGGACTTCCCGCCGAATATCACGCGCCCGCCCTTGCTGGGCTTGGCCTCCGCGATATAACCCGTGATGGTCTCGAAGGCTTTCTTGTCGATGACCGCGTTGACGAAGTTGGTGAAGTCCTCGACTCCGCCCATCTTGAGCGCCGAGAGCTGCTCAGCCATGATCTTGCGGACCTTGGGCCAAAGATTGTCCGGGATGTAGGCGCGCGAGGCGGCCGAGCACTTCTGTCCCTGATACTCGAAGGCCCCGCGGGTCAGCGCGACGGCCAGAGCCTGCGGATCGGCCGAGGGATGCGCGAACACGAAGTCCTTGCCGCCGGTCTCGCCCACCAAGCGAGGATAGCCGCGGTACTTGCCGATGTTGCGGCCCACGGTCTCCCACATGGATTTGAAGACCGGAGTCGAACCCGTGAAGTGGATGCCCGCGAGCTCCGGATGGTTGAGGATGATCTCGCTGATCTCCGCGGAGGAGCCGGTCACCAGATTGACGACTCCGTCGGGCAGGCCCGCGGCGCGCAGGATGGCCATGACATAGTGCGCGCTGAAGACCGTGTTCGCCGCGGGCTTCCAGACCACGGTGTTGCCCATGATGGCGGGAGCCGTGGGGAGATTGCCCGCGATGGAGGTGAAGTTGAAGGGCGTGACCGCGTAGACGAAGCCTTCGAGCGCCCGGTACTCCACGCGGTTCCAGGTCCCTTTCGGAGAGAAGGGCTGCTGGGCGTAGAGCTGCTCGGCGAAGGCCGTGTTGACGCGCCAGAAGTCGATGAGCTCGCAGGCGGAGTCTATCTCCGCCTGGAAGGCGTTCTTGGACTGGCAGAGCATGGTCGCGGCGTTGAGCGTGGAGCGATACGGCCCGGCCAGGAGCTCGGCAGCTTTGAGAAATATCGCGGCCCGCTCGTGCCAGGGCGTGGCGGCCCAGGAACGGCGCGCCTTGAGCGCCGCGGCGACGGCGGCCTGCGTCTCCTTCCTGCCGCCGATGTGGTAGCGGCCGATGAGCTTCTCGTGGTCATGCGGCATGCGGCAGTCGCCCCGCTTGCCCGTGCGGATCTCGCGTCCGCCGATGAAGAGGGGGATATCGATCTGCGCGGAGGACATCTCCTTGAGCTTGGCCTTGAGCTCGGCTCGCTCGGGACTGCCCGGCGCGTAGTCGCGGATCGGCTCGTTGACCGGGATCGGGACTCGGATCTGGGAATTCATGAAGTCTCCTCCTCTATGTCGCAGCGTCGCCGTATTGTAACACCCTCTGCGGCCTCCTGGACATTGACCGCGATCAATAGCAGGAATCAAGCATGGGGCTTGATGGGCCTTAAGGCCTACAACGCATGCTTAAGATACACTGGCTTGGTCGCAAGGAGAAAAACCATGCCGAGAAAAGATTTTCATACGTTCCTCTTCACCGTCCTGTTCGCGGCCGCGATCCCGGCCTCCGCGCAAGTCATCGTGCTTCCCGCGTTCAAGCCCGTGATCCCGAGCATCGTCTCTCCCGTATGGCTGCCGGGCCCGCGGATCCCTTTCACGCCTTGGACCACCCAGGTCCAGAACCCCCTGCCCGCCGTGGATGCCTTGAAGCCCCTTCCTCAGATCGAGATCATTCTGCCCGAAGAAAGCGCCGCGCCCATCATCGTGGATGTGCATCTTAAGGAAGAGACCCAAGAGGTCCCGGCCAAGAAAGCTCCGAAGACCCAGCTTCTCAAGAAAACGGTCCCTCAATCGTTCCTTCGCGCGCAAGAGCGCGGCCGGACCGGCGGCATGGACTCCGAGACCCTGGACAAATCCTTCGATGGAACCTCCTCCGAATCGTCTTCCGCGCCGGTCTATGCCGAAGAAGACGCGAATGTTCATCCGGTCCGCATACAGACCCTGCCGGAGTGGGACTTAGAGCAGGACCTCGGCATCCGTTGATCTTCCGCGTAACATTCCTTTAACAACCCCGCAACAGGCAGGCAACCTTCATCTTCTATCCTCCAGATGAGGGAATCCATGTCTGAACGCGCTTCACAGACGCAATGGGACGACCTGCTGGAGGGCCCCGAAGCCTCCGAGCCGCGCAAGTTCGCAGCCGGCACGGAGACCGAGCAGCGCCTTTCGGCGTACATGACGCATGAACTGCGCGCACCCCTGACCTCGATCCGTTCCGCCCTGGCGCTCATGCAATCTCAGCTCGACTCGCGCCTGGAAACCGAGGAACGGCAGGTCCTCTCTCTGGCCATCAAGAACACGGACCGGCTCAACAACCTCATCAGCGACATCCTGGACTATGAGAAGCTCCGCGCCGGGAAGATGACCGTGGAGCGCACGGCCCTTCATCCTGAACATCTCATGCTGGAGGCCGCGGAAAGCCTGCGCTCCTGGGCGGTCTCCAAAGGCGTGCGGCTCATCTGCACGGCCTCGTCCGAGCCCCTGCCCCGAGTGTTCGCGGACCGGCGCAGGACCGTCCAGGTGATCATCAATCTCATCTCGAATGCCATCAAGTTCACTCCCGCGGGCGGACGAGTGGAACTCTCCGCCGCGCTCGGCAGCTACGAACATGCCGGCACCGTGCTCTTCAAGGTCAAGGACACGGGCCCCGGCATCCCGGGCAAGGACCTTGAGAACATCTTCAACTGCTTCGAGCAGTCCGCTCTCGGGATCAAGACCTCCCAAGGCACGGGCCTGGGCCTCACGCTCTCGCGGCTGATGGTCGAGCGCCAGGGGGGGAGGATCTGGGCGGAGAGCTGGCGCGGGCTGGGGGCAAGCCTTTTCTTCACTCTCCCGGCGCATGCTCCCGATGTCGCTCGTCCCGTGCAGGCCTATCCGCAGCCCATCGAGTACCACGGCCTTATCATAAACATCTCCCGCCGCCTAAACTCCTTCGTGACCGCCCTCTTCGCCTGAGCCAAAAGCTATAATTTCGCGTGCCGAAGACACGGCGACGCTTCTTGCTGGTCGGATTCGGGCTCATCCTCGTCTCGGCGTTCTTCGACAATATCCGCGGGCTGGTCCTGCCGATCTTCTCCGGAGATTACGGGCTCAGCCACACCCAAGCCTCGGCGTTCTTCTGGGTGGCCGGCGCCTCCGCGTTCCTGGGCTCCGCGGCTTCCGTGCGCCTCCTGGAATCATGGTCTCATGGCCGCTACCTGCGCGTCTGCCTGATCCTGCAGGCCGCGGCCGTCCTCTGCGTGGGCTCGGGCATGGGCTATGCCTCGCTCATCATCGGAGGATTCTTCTGGGGCGCGGCCAACAACGGCATCGGCTTCTCCGCGAACCTGGTCGTGCTGCACGGCTCCACGGACGCGGAACGCGGCCGCCGCATGAGCGCCCTGCATCTCTTCTACGGATTGGGAGCGGCCCTGCCCGCATTCTATGTCGCGCCGCTGGCGGCAAGGGCTATCGCCCCTCAAGCCATGGTCCTGCCGACCATCGCCTTGGCCGCGATCCTCTGGCCCTGCGCCGGACTGCTGGCCGCCGGTCCTCATCGCGCCGACGAGGAGAACGTACCCCGGATGCATTGGCGCCAGATGTTCCGGCGAAACTCTCTCTCCCTGGTCGGAGTGCTATCCATCTATGTCCTGGGGGAAGTCCTCACCTCCATGTGGCTGGCGACTTTCCTCATCGACGCGGAAGGCTTCACCGCGGACCATGCAAGCCGCTTCCAACAGACCTACTTCCTGGCCCTGGCCGCCAGCCGAGCGCTCGGAGCGGTCTTCATCAAGCCCGGCGCCGAGAAAGTCTTGCCGGGACCGCTGATGCTGGCCGCGGCCCTCGCCGCCGCCGCGGGAGCCTCGGGCAGGCCCTGGGGATTCGTGCTGGCCTCCTTCTGCTTCGGCCCGGTCTTCCCGCTCTTGGCCTCCCGCTTGGCAGGCGATCATCCCCGCGATTACCCTCGCTTGATGGCATTCGGATTCGCGCTCATGACCGTGCTGCTGGCGCTCGGCCATGCCGTACTGGGCCGCATCGCGGATATCGCGGGACTCCGCGCGGCATTCTCCATCCAGCCCGTCTGCCTGCTGTCCGCCGTGCTCCTTCTCTGGACCCTTCCCTCTCCCGCGCAGGATAGCCGCCCATGACCGGCTTCGATGAAGCCCGCTGGTCCTTGCTCGGAGCATTCATGTTCCTCTCCGGAGTCGTGGACTCCCTGGCCGGAGGAGGGGGACTGATCACCCTGCCGGCCTATCTCGCCATGGGACTCAATCCTGCCCTCCTGCTCGGGACCAACAAGCTCTCCTCCTGCATCGGGACAACGGTATCCATGGGGCTCTACTCGCGCAGCCTGCGGCTCAACGTGCGGCAGATGCTTCCGGCTTGCGCCGCGAGCGTTCTGGGCGCGGCTCTCGGCGCAAAAACAGCGCTCCGGCTCGATCCCTCCTGGATCCGCTGGCTGCTCCTGGCGGCCCTGCCGCCCATAGCGATCGCGGTCCTGGCCCGCGGCCGCGCGCAGGAAGACGACTCCGGAGCCGCTGCTCCGCGCCCCGTACTTCGCCGCAGGACGGCGCTCATATCTCTTCCCATCGGGCTCTATGACGGCTTCTTCGGCCCGGGCACGGGGATCTTCCTGGCCCTGGGCTTCAACCGTTTCTGCCGCTTCAGCCTCCTGCGGTCCACGGCCTGGGCCAAGGCCGTCAACTGGTCCTCCAACGTGACCGCGCTCTGCGCCTTCCTCGCCGCGGGAGCAGCGGACCTGCGCCTGGGCCTTGTGATGGGGGGCATCAGCGCCGCCGGGCACTTCACGGGCTCTCATCTGGGACTGCGCCGCGGAGCGAAGATCATCCGGCCCGTGATCGCGGTAGTCTGCACCGGCCTTTTCCTCAAGATCCTGCGCGACGTCCTCCACAATTAGTTATAGTATCGCCCGCTATGCAAGGCAGACAGGAGATTCAAAAGGCCCGGGATTTTTTAAAAAAGGAGTCGCTCTTCCTCTGGGACAAGCTCAACCGCGTCCATCCCTGGATCGGCCGGCTCGTGCTTTACGGACTCATCGGACTATGCCTTTTCGCCGGACGCAGGCAATACGCGCATCTCCTTGAAACAAGCTCCATCGAACACGATGCCAACGGCGTGCAGGTCTACACCGGAGACCTCGGCGGCCGCAATCTCGAAAGAAAACTGCTGGAAACAGGCTCCTCCAAGCAGGACGTGCGCGATATCCTGCGCCTGCTCGCGAAGAGCGGAGGGGTGCGCCGCAGCTATCCCGGAGACAGCTACGAGCTCGTGCGGTCCACCGACGACTCCTTCCTGCATCTGACCATGATCCGCGGACTCAAGCGGATGGTCGTCATCCCCAGAAGGAACGCCGACGGCTTCTTGATGCAGACCTCCAATATCCCGATCATCGTCTATCGGCACCAGGCCCGCGGAGACATCCGCAGCAATCTCTGGCTCTCCATGCAGTCGCGCGGAGTCCCGCCCACCATCATCCAGGAATTCGCGGACATCTTCCAATGGTCCGTGGACTTCCTCACGGAAACGCAGGCCGGGGATACTTTCGCCGTGGCTTGGGCGGAGCGCAAGAGCCCGGACGGACGCAACTGGGGGCGGACCATCGAGAGCGGCCTCTACGCGGGCCGCACCACCGGCCGCCATACCGGCATCCTCTTCAACGACGGCTATTATGACGAGACCGGCAACTCCCTGCAGCGGATGTTCCTCAAGGCTCCGCTCAATTATCGCAGGATATCCTCTTATTTCGCGTCTTCCCGCTATCATCCGATCCTCAAGACGCGCCGCCCTCACAACGGCACGGACTATTCCGCGCCGTACGGCACGCCGGTCTCCTCCATCGGCAACGGCGTGATCTCCCAAGCAGGCTATCGCGGCGGGCTGGGCAATGCCGTGGAGGTCCGCCACAACTCCTCGTATGTCACGCTCTACGGACATCTCAAGGGCTTCGCCAGAGGCATCCATGCCGGAACGCACGTGCGGCAAGGACAGGTCATCGGCTATGTCGGCTCCACGGGAATGTCCACGGGCCCGCATCTGCACTTTCAGATAGGACAGAGCGGCCGCTGGATCGATTTTTTGCGCATCAAGACCCCGCGCGATCGGACCGTGCCCGCCGCGCAGATGGGCTCTTTTGCGTCCGTCCGGGCCCAGGCGCTCCAGACCTTGGGAGAATCTCCCGTCCAAGTCGCCTCCTCCGCCGCCCCTGCAAAAAACGCGGCGCGCTGAAAAATAAAGTCCGAAATGTTGTATCTCGGCCGCCGCCGTGCTATAATTATTTTCAGGCGCACGTCATGAAGTCGGCAGGACGTCTCGAAGCACGAAAACCGCACCGCTGTCATACAGGGGCGCGGTTTTGTCTTTTGGGATGGCCGTACGGGCTTCAAATCAATGCGCAACAGGAAGGATGAGTTCGATGAAAGGAACAGTAAAGTGGTTCAATGATCAGAAGGGCTTTGGTTTCATCACGCCGGAGGACGGATCCCCCGACGTTTTTGTCCACCACAGCGCTATTACGATGCAGGGATTCCGCACGCTGACCGAGAATCAGAAGGTCGAGTTCGACATGACGACCTCTGACAAGGGACCGCGCGCGGCCAACGTCAGGTCCGCCTGATCCGCTGGAAGGAACCACAAACAAGGGGCCCGCGAAAGCGGGCCCCTTCCTTTTTATAGGCTGCTCAAAAAATAACGCGCGGCTCAGTTTGGTAGGATGACCGCATGCAGGTCTCTCCCGAGGAATTCGACCGCCTGGCCGAGGAGGCCTTCTCCGCGATCCCGGCCCCCATCCGGGAATGCCTCTACAACGTGGAACTCGACGTCCGCGCGCATCCAGGACCGGAAGCCGGACGCCTGCGGGGGACTCGCGGCCTGCTGGGGCTGCACATCGGGCCCTCCCGCGCCGAGCTCCTGGCCGCGGGCGACTCTCCCCCGCAGATGCCCGCGCGCATCCTCCTCTATCACCGGAACATCGAGGCGGACTGCCCGGACCTTCCGGAACTGCGCCGTCAGATCCGCTTGACGCTGCTCCACGAAATCGCGCATCATTTCGGTATCGACGACAAGGAACTGCGCGAGCAGTGGCCTGAAGGCGCGTAGGCGCACGATAAAATGGATCCGAAGAAATTCGTCAAAGGGAAGCATGTCTACACGAAGTGGGGGAAAACCACGGAGGTCCGCACCATGCCCGAGCAAAAGACCGAACAGCCTCAGAACGTGCAGATCCAAGTGGAAGCCGACGACGCGACCGCCCAAGGCATCTACGCGAACCTGGCCGGAATCGCCCACACCGAGACGGAGTTCGTGCTGGACTTCCTCTTCCTTCAGCCCAATACGCCCAAGGCCAAGCTGCGCTCGCGCATCATCTCCAGCCCGGCGCACACCAAGCGCCTGCTGGCCGCCATCGCCGACAACGTGCGCAAATACGAGGAGCGCTTCGGCATCATCCCCCTGGCGCCCCCGCCCTCGTCCCCGCACGAATCGCGCCACTGAACCGGGTCCCCCGCGGGAATAGGATGGGGAAGAGCGTCTTCTGGATGTTGCGCGCGGCCCTAAGATAGCCTTCGGCGTTGGGATGCCCGTCTTTCGCGAAGAACCTGGACTTGTCGGCCTCTCCTTTGAACAATCCTCTGTGATCGATGCAGGGGATGTTCCGGCTGCGAGCGAACTCGACGGCCACGGCGCTGGGCCAGTCCTCCTGGTCGTAGGTCTGCAGGACCAAGAGGATCTTCCTCTCCCTGCAGACGCGCAGGATCTCCTGCAAGTTATAGGCCAAGGCCTGCCGGAATATCCCGGCATCGGCCTCGGACAGGGTCCCGCGCAAAAGGAATCTGCCCTCTTTATCCCAGGTGCGCCCGTGCCCTCCCAGATGCGTGAAGTGCTTGAGGAATTTATAGACCCTTGAGCAGGAAAGGACCGCATCCGCCTTCAATAAAAACGCCCGGGGGCCGTGCATGAACAGATATTGATTGCCCTGCCGGAGATTGCTCGCGTCATTGAGCCCGACGAGCAGGAGCACGACCTGCGGCCGGTATCGCTCGATGTTCTTCTCCAGATTCCGCAAGATCATGGAACTGTTCGCTCCGGGCACGCCCTGATTGATGACTCGCACTCGACCGGGATAGACGGCATCGAAGAGCCTCTGCAGATGGTCCGGGCAGGAACTCCCTTTGGGCGCTCCGAGGCCGAACGTGCACGAATCTCCCAGGCACAGGATGTTCAAGTCGCGCTGACCAGAGGAAGCCTCGAAGACCTTCGAGCGCCGAGCCTCGCGATAAAGGCTCCCGGAGATCCGAAGCGCCAGTTCCGCGGCGGACAAGCCCGCGGCGATTCCCAGAACGATGAGAAGGACTCGCTTGCGAGAAGTGCTCATGGGCTTATCCCGCGGGCTCCGGTTCCGCCTCGCCGGCGGGAAACTGGACCGTCCGCAGCGCGACGGCGATGCCTGCCATGCAGAGGATGGCGGCCGCGGCCGCGATGTGCAGGAATGAGCCGACCCGTCCCTGCGCTACGAAGACCGCGATGAAGGGCGCGACCCCGGCGCAGACTACGCGATCGAGAATGGATTCCACCGAGAGCAGGGTCGCGCGCAAACGGGAATCCGCGATCGCGTCATTGAGCACCTGCCGCTGGATCGGATAGGATAGCCCCGCGGCCGTCGAGAAGAGGAGCAGGGCCGACACCGTGCCTGCTTGACCCGAGACCGCCATGAGCGAAAGGCTCGCCGCAATGGCGCCGGTGAGGATGAATACCGCTGAAATGTCCGACAGCTTTCCGCGAAAGAGATCGTGGCGCGAGGAGCCCCAGGCCTCGAAGAGCGTCATGACGGACATGATCCAGCCGTAGGAAGCCACGGAGAAGGATTTCGACTGGAGCACGGGCTGATAGAGATTGATCTGGCCGATGCGCACGAGCACGAATATCCCCGTTCCCTGGAGCATGAGCAAGAGGAGCACGCGCGAGCCGCGCAAGGCCGCGAACACGGGAAGCACTCGAGTTTCCCAAAGCCCCCGCAACCCGGCGGGAAGCGTGCCCGAGCTTTGCTGCGAGAAAATACCGCTTCCGCTCTCTGTTGGTGAGCGGCCCGCATCCGAAATGTGTTGGGGCGCGGCCTGCGCAGGCAGGCGCCAGGCATAGACGCAGGCAGCCAAGCCGCAGAGCGCGGAAAGAGAGTAGGGCAGGGAGACATGCCACTGCATCATGGCGCCCACGCCGGCCCAGCCCACGACCTTGCCGACCAAGCCGTAGGCCCGGGCCTTGCCTTCCACGCCCTTATATTCCTCGACGACGCCCTGCGCCTTGAGGTATTCGTAAAGATAGGCGTTGGACGCGCCGGAGACCAGCGAGCGCGCCAAAGCGATGAGCGTGAAATGCACGAGGAAACCCGCCGCGCTCGTCCAAAACACGGGCAGGAGATTTGCGGCCAGGATCGTCAGCGCGCCGGCGCGCAGGCTCGTCCGATACCCTTTCCGGTCCGCGAACAGGCCCGTGGGGATCTCGAAAAGACAGAAGACCAGATAGTAAAAGCTCTGGATGGAGAATATCTGCGCGTCCGAGAGTCCCATGCGGCGCTGATACTCGTAGAAGACCGGCAGCCAGAGATGGAGGGGGAAAAAGAACTGGAATCCATAATAAAGAGAAACGACACGCCGTCGTGAAACAGAGGACGATCCCAATGAAACAACACGGGACGATTGCTGGGCCCCGGCTTCCGCCGGGGTGACGCCCGCACCGGCTTGCACCGGGGAGACGTCATCCGGCGAGGACGTCATCGGTACGGCCGGATCTGAAGGATGTAGAGGTCCTGGCCGCTGAGCACCCATTCGATATCCAAGGGCGTGGAGAAGGTATAGTCCTGCGAGTAATGCGACTGCAGGAGCCTTCCGGCCAGCGCAAGCTTCTGGAGCGAGGCCTTCTGATCGATGGAGAGATCCTCCTTGGCGCCGCCCAAGGAAAGCGTCCTTCCGCCGCCTTCCACGGTATTGTAGAGGAACTGATACGGGAGCTCGGAGCCCTGCACCACGTTCTTCACGGAACGTTTGGACGCATTGATATAGACATTGCGGAAATCCCCGGCCTGGGCCGGGTTCTTGGTGACCAAGACCCCGCCCAACGTCGAAGGAGCTTCTTCCTGGATGATGACTCCCATGTAGCAGTCATCGAGCGAGATGCCCACCTCATGGCGCAGGCGCACGCTGCGCGGGCTGACCAGGGAGGCCCAGACATCGCGCACGCTCTCGAAGAGGTGGTTCGCGGTGGTCACGTGATTGATGGATTCGTAGATGCCCGCGGCAGAAAAGTTCTCCAGGTCCTCGGCATTCGAGGAACTGCGCACCACGAAGCTGCGCACTCCGCCCAAGCGCTTGACGATCTGCGCGTCGATGTAATCGCGCATCTTGTCGGGCAGGCGCTGAGAACGGATGGCCTGCTCCAGCTGGAGGCAGAGCGGCTCGATGGCGGCCTGCGCGTCGAGCTCCAAAGCCATCTTGAGCTTGCCGATAAGCTGCTGGATGCGGGGGGAGGATTGCAGGAACTCCTGATGCAGGGAGAAGGGGATGGCGATTCCGCGAGGAACGCGCACCGCGGACTTGAGGAACTCCCAGGAGGCGCGAGCCAAACGGCCCTCGCCCTTCACATGGAGTTGGGCCGCCAGATGGCCGAGCAGGTTCTCGCGCGGAGGACGCTGGATCTGGTAGAAGCCCAGAAGGCGCTCGGAGCCTTTCTGGAGCACGCGGTGCAGTTCGCCCAGGCTCGCGGCCTTGGTCCCGTAGCGGGAGCGGTCGCTCAAGCGCAGACGATCAAGGGACTCGACCGGAGAGCGCACGACCTCCGGCTCCTCCATGCGCACGGGCTGGCTGCGCAGGTCCGGACGCTCCGGGAGTTCTTGGGGCTTCTTGATCTCGCGCAGGAAGATCTCCGAGGCATCCGTGTCCACTCGGTACTCGACCCAGCGGCCGTCCAAGCCCTCGCGCTCGATGCGCTCCAAGACGTCGAGCCCGATGGCGTTGGGGATGCGCCAGCCGCTGGCCAGGACGTTGGTGTGAGAGAGCGGCGTGGTGTGGCGGGTGTTCAAGATCCCGGCCACGCGCGGGATATCGTCAGGCACGCGGTCCATGACCAGGATGTCGTGCCAGGCGATGGAGCCTGATTCCCGGCGATAGTCTTTTTCCGTGCGGAACACGCGCAAACGACCCTGCGCCTGCCCCTTATTGAGCGGGATGAAGCGGGCCGAGGCGAAGAGCTGATGGCTGTAGATGCGCGGGACCTGCGCGGGGTCGATCTCCGCGATGAATCCCTCCTGCTGATGGTTGGCCGGCTTGAAAAGCAGGGGGAGGCTTGGATCGAGATGCTTCTGAACGAAAGAATAGAAGTATCGCAGCATCTCGGCGTCCATGGTATCGACTTCCACGGTCTCCAAGGTGAAGAAGTCCTTGCCGTGCAGGGCCAGGATGCCGAGATAGAAGCGCCTCTGAGGATCCATGTAGACGCTCTTGTTGAACTCGTCGATGCGGGCCAAGAGCAGGCGGTGATCCTCTTTGAGGATCTCCGAGCCGATGTAGGCGGAGTGGAACTCATAGCGCGCGGCGTTGATGAAATGGATCTGCGAATTCTCGCGGTCCACGACGACTTTCACGTAGGGATAGCCCGCGAGCACGCCGGCAAGCTGCTGGAAGGCCTCCAGCGTCAGGCGCTGGCCGATGATGCCCGGGACCGCGTTCTCAGGCGAAAGGACCTCTTCGCGGGTCCCGCAGGCCGCGTTCTTTACCCGTGCGCGCGTCATCGTCGTCGACATGAGAACTCCCATCGGCAAAACGGCGCAAAGGCCCTCGCCGCTATCGTCGATGAGTTATTTTAGCAATTGAAAGGGCTGCCCGCCTTTGACGGAAGTCAACGACCGCGGAAGGACAGAAGATGTTCCAAAGGCTCGGCGATCATCTCCTGGTGAAAAGACTGGAAGACCGGGTCCTGCACGGCTTGACGCAAGCGCGAGAGGCGGCGGCTGCCGAAGGGGTGAAAGAACGGCCTTGCTTGAGCGGCGCGCATGGACGCCAATCTCCCGCGGACCTGCGCAAGCGCTTGGTCTAAGTCGGAAAGCGCGGCAGGCTGAGTCCTGCGAAGCTTGGCGCGATGCTCCTCCAGGATGCGCAGGCGCTTCTCATAGGCCCGGATCGGGTCTCGGCGCTCCTGTGCAGTCGAGCCGAGCGCAAAGGCCGGCAGCCATACCTTCACTTGCGGCCAGTATGACTCCGGATCCGCCATGAGCTTGCGCGCCTCCAAAACCATCATGGTCGGATGCCCGGGCCGCGCCCCAACGGACATCGGATGCGGCACTCCCCGCGGGTATGCGGGTCCCGCAGGCCTGAAGAGCTCCATGGCGACCAACGCGCTGCAAAGTGTCGCGGACTGCTCCGTGCCCTGGTCCTGATAAAGCACGGCCTCCCAGCCCTTGAGCTCGCGCGAAGCTCTCAAGTAATAGAGCATGTGCTGGAGCCCATGCGCCGCGGCCGCGGCCGCGGACTGCAAGGCAAGCTCCGGATCGCTCATGCGGGAAAACCCTGCGTTGTAAGAGTACGTCCACTCCGAGAAATCCTCCTTGCCCGGCTGGGAGGTCTCCAGAAATTCCACGCCGTCCTCTTCCTTTATAAAAGTCCCATCGACTTCCATGGGCTTGACCTGGATGCGGACCCCTCTCAACGCCGCCTCATCGAGGATATCGGTCAGCAGCATGCGTCCCGTGGGACAGCGGGAGAGTTCGGCGATCACATCCTGGGTGAAGGCATCCATGCGCGCATCCCCGGTCTGAAAAGCCAGCTGCGCGGAGGAGCGGGCGCGGGCCATGAGAGCGGCATCCGGCAGGCCCAGCGGCCGACGCGCGCCGGAAACCGGAGACGTCCTGAACGCGGAGAACTCCTGCGCCTGCGGCAGGGAAATGACCGCCTTGGATATTCCAGCGCACGCCAGGAGGAGCAGACTGCCCAGGAGGAAACGACGCAAGCGCACGTCCATGCCGATAGGATAGGCCCGGCCGTTCAGGCCCGCTTGAGGCAAATGGGCCCTGCCCCCTAGGGGCCTAAGGGCCTATGATCTATTGCCCTTTCGGCTCTCCCGGCAGGGGGGAATCTCCCTTATCCTTATCGTAATGAGCTTAGAAAAAGCCCTGCGTAAAACCCTGGCGATCCTGCTCGCGGCCGGCCTGCTCCTGGCCCAGACTCCCTCTCAAAAGATCGCCTATGCCCTTGGACAAGCGGCCTCGGTTCCCGCAGCGGCCCCCATCGCGCAGATCCCGCTCCAGACCCCGGCCCTTGCCGCCTCCTCGCAGCACGCTTGGCAGCTCTATCCTTCCCGGCTCTTTTTCACGGACTTCCCGGGCTTGGAGGGATTTAAGTCCCTCCCGCAGCCCGCGCTCATGGCGCTCGCGCGCTCCCTGGACCGCAGCGGCTTGGAGCCGGCGGGGATCTCGGCCCTAGCGCCGGAGAAACAGATCCGGACGGTCCGCACCGCGATAAAGTCCCTCTACTCCTCGCTCCAGAAAGAAGAACTTGAACAAAAAGCAGAATCGAGCCCTTCAGAAAGGCTCAAGTCCATGGCTCTTCGCAGAACAGCCCTGCGGGACCTGAGCCTGAGCGCGGTCGTTCTGGATGTCCAGGAACGAGAGGGCTTCCTTAAAGACCTCTCCGTGTCCGAAAACCGTGTGGAACGGCAGTTCCGCGAAGAGAGTTCGCAGCTCATCCAGGGAAAGATCGCGCAGATCCTGCCCAAAGGCGGCGCGTCTTGGCGCGGCAGGACCGCGGATATCGAACTCGAAGACGGCTCGGTCCTCTCCTTCAAACGGCATCCGGACCTTGCCGCGCTTCTCAATGAAAGCGGAAAGATGGAAGAGGTCCTGTCCTTCGGCATCGACGCGCCCATCCCCTTGTCGCGCGCCAATGGACAATTCGGGCTCAAATATCCGGGAGAGCAAAAGAAGTCTCTGCTCGCCACCGAGGATGGATATAAGAAGAATGAGAGTGAGCGCTACCTGCCTTATCTCATGCCCAAGAGCCTGGTCGATGGATATCGCGGTTATCTTAACGACAAGCTCCCGAAAGGCCTGAGCATGAAACAAAAAGCCGCCAAGCTCGAAGATGCGGCGCTCAAGGCCGTGGAGCATATGCTCCTGCTCCTAAAAAACAATCGCGTGCACGCCTCGCTCATGCCTCTCTCGCATCACGGCGCCCATTGGGAATGGGATTTCTGGCGCTGGAACCCGCCTTTCCTGGGGAAGCTGCGCTATGGGCCGAGCTTCATCAACCATTGGAAGCAGGCCTTCGACTACCCCAATCTCCGGCGCTCGGGCTTGGCGGACTGGGAGCATATCGAGCCGCTCAAGTACTTTTATCAGACGCATGAGCACAACGACCATGCCCATGGGACCGTGCATCACGACGCCTACTCCCTGGCGCTCGGGCAGAACCTGGCCGAGCTCTCCTTCATCCTGCTCCACTCCGGCGCGGTCAACGGCATTTCCAACGACGACACCGCGCGCATCATCGTCAAGGCCGTGCAGGCCTATCTGGCGGGCTTGCTGCCGGAGGGAACCGCCGCGAACTTCTCCGAGCAGGAAGCCCTGAGCGCCGCGCGCGCATCGAGCCGCAGCTTCGCTTGGGCGCGAAGGTTCTGGAAGCCGGCGACTCTTCTGGCCGGGGCCATCCTCTTAGCCGGCCTGGGATGGAGCGCGGCGCAGATGCAGATCACGGCCGTATCGTTCATGATGCTTTACGGCGCCGCAGCTTTCCTGATCATGCTCTGCTTGCTCGACGGCGTCCAGATGATCCCGGGAAACATGCCGGGCTCGGTCGTGCATCCGCTCTTGATGAGCGTGATCAAGCCCGCCGTCGAACTCCTTCGAGATAATGCGCAGACGATCGGACTTCCTGCCTTGGCCCATCCCAGCGGCTCTCCTTGGGATTTCCGGCAAGCCCTGGTCTTCACGTTCGGACTTCCGGCCGCGCTTATCATCCCCACGGCTTCAGCCGCCCTCTTCGGCTTCTTCGGGCTACAAGCCGCCGCGGCCTTGGGATTCATGGCCCCTCCCATGACCCTGGCGTATATCGCAGGCTCGGCCTTCACGCTCGCGGCCCTGCGCGTCATCCGCTTCTTGTTCGCCTTGACGCAGCATGCGCCTCCGCGTTCCGCGGAACTTTCCGCGCAGGCGCCGACCACGGGTCCGCCGAGCCGGCGCAGGGCCATCCTGCCGGTGCGCTTCTTCTTCGGCATCTTCAGCGTCCTTCGCTCGATCGGTTATTCGTTCCACCTTCCCAAGCCCACTCCCGCGGACCTCGCAGCGCCAAAACCGGAGAATTCCTATCTGCTCGATATCGAAAAGAGCGGCTCCTCCTCGATCCTCCTTGAAGAGACCGCGCAAGTGAGTTCCCAGGAGCTCTCCAGCCCGGAGTTCCAACGCCTTCTCCTATCCATGGAGCGCACGATGACAAAGGCCGGGGGGATCGGAATCGCGGCTCCGCAGGTGGGAGTGGGGAAACGAGTCCTTCTTCTTGAGGCCCGAAACCGAGTCCTTGCGCTCATCAACCCCCGCATGACCGTGCTGGATGCGCGCACGCGTTCTTACCCGGAAGGCTGCCTTTCCGTGCCGGACGAGCTCTCTTTCGTGGAGCGCTACCGAAAGATCCGTATAGACTATCTGGACCGGGAGGGGAACCCCCATTCCGAGATCTTCAGCGGATTCTCCGCCGTAGCCGCCCAGCACGAACTCGATCACCTCGACGGAGTCCTATTCCCCATGCGGACCCTGGGCTACTCCGCGAAGTTCAACCTCGGAGAAGTCCCATATCTGCGCAGGGAAACCCGGCTGGAGCTCTCACGCCTCCTCGCCGGCTTGGATGCCTCGGGCCGCGAAATGCTCAAGCAGCGCAGCGAAAAGATGCGTCAAGATTTCGAGGATGTAAAGCAGCCCGGCTCCCCGGCATTCGAGCTTCGCCGAGCTCCGGGAATCTCAGGTGACGACGCCGTGTTTCTGGAAGCGCTGGCCTACCACCGCATCCGCTTATCCGAGGCCTCGATCGTAGAGCAAGCCGAGCTCTTAGGGAACTGGATAAAGTCGCCCAACCACGCGCTCTTCGCCTACGAGGACCTCTCGAAAAATGCCTCGCCTGAGGCATCGGCCCTGCTCGCACTCCTCGGCGAACGAGTCCCGGCCATGGCCCCATTCCGGCCGTAAACAAAGCCTTCGGGCTATTTCAATAGCCGTGCGGCATGACCGGCACGAGCTTGCCCTTCACACGCTTGAGCTCGCCTAAGTCCCTGCGCGTCCAGTCGTCGATGAACTGCTCGCGGAACTCGTCGTGGGTGGTGCGGATGACCACGCGCGTGATGCCCGCGTTGATGATCATGCGCTTGCAGATGCGGCAGGGCTCCGCGCCCTCGATGACGGCCTTGTTGTCGGGCCCCACGCCCGCCAGATAAAGGGTGGCGCCCATCATGTCGAAGCGGGGGGCATGGATGATGGCGTTCTGCTCGGCGTGCACGGCCCGGCACCACTCGTAGTGCTCTCCGGGACGCACGCCCAGGCGGATGCGGATGCAGGTGCCGATCTCCGTGCAGTTGGTGGTCTTGCGCGGAGCGCCCGCGTAGCCCGTGGACACGATCTGGTCGTTGTTGACGATGACCGCGCCGTAATGGCGGCGCAGGCAGGTGCTGCGGCGCGCCACCTCCTGAGCGATGTTCAAGTAATAGTTTTCCTTGCCCACGCGCGGCGCCAGAGACCCGGACTTGGAAGCTTTGGAGGCGGAAACTGCTTTCCTCGTTTTTTTCATAGACCTCTCAATACATCTCTCGCCGTGGGATTATAAGGACCGCCCCCGTCGCCGACTAGCGGCAACGGGGGCGTTCTTCAGGACGTCCTAGGCTATTAGAGCTTGCGGACGTTCGCGGCGCGCGGTCCCTTATCGGACTGCTGAGACTCGTACTCCACGGCCTGATTCTCGGCCAAAGTCTTGAACCCCTCACCCATGATGGCCGAGTGATGGACGAAAAGATCCTTGGAGCCGTCGTCCGGCGTGATGAAACCGAACCCCTTCTGGTCGTTGAACCACTTCACTTTTCCCGTCGCCATGCTGTTTACTTACCCTCTTATTCGTTACGGCATATACGCAACATCAACTTCTTGCGCTAGGGAAGAGCTTTCGTTCGTTCCCTTTATTCATTATAGCACATTCCGGAACTTTTTTAACCCTCATTTTAAAATATACCGCCCACGCTACTTCCGGCACTTCTCCACCCATATGGGCAGAAGGTGCAGGACCGTCTCCAGGGACTTCTGCATGCCGTCCATCGATACCCATTCCGTGCGGCTGTGGAAGTTCGCCCCGCCCGTGAAGATATTGGGGGTAGGAAGCCCCATGGCCGTCAGCCGCGAACCGTCCGTGCCTCCCCGGATAGGCTCCCAGACCGGATCGAGCCCGGCGCGCTGGACCGCTTCCCAGAGCGTATCGATCATGCGGGGGTCTCTTTCCACGCCCTCGCGCATGTTCCGGTAGGACTCGGAGATCTTCAGCTCCATGCGCGCGCCGGGATAGAGAGCCTGGACCTCGTCCTGGATGCGCTTGAGGATGCGCGCCTGCTCCTCAAGCCCCTCGGTCTTGAAATCCCGCAGGATCATCTTGACCGTGGCCTTGGAGATGCCGGCCTCGAACACGTAGGGATGGATGAAAGGCTGATAGCCTTCCGTGGTCTCAGGCCGCATGTGCTTAGGCAGGCGCGAGATGAACTCCGCGGCCGCGCGCACGGAATTGACCATCACGTCCTTGGCTTGGCCGGGATGGATGTCGCGGCCCTGCACGGTGAGGAGAGCCGCATCCGCGCTGAAGGTCTCCTTATTGAGCTCCCCGGGCTTCTCTCCGTCCACGGTATAGGCCACCTGGGCGCCGAAGGCCTTGAGATCGATGTTCTCGGTGCCCCGTCCGACCTCTTCATCCGGCGTGAAGCAGATCTTCACATCCCCGTGCAGGATGGAGGGATCCTCCAGCAGAGTCTGCACGGCCTGCATGATCACGGCCACGCCGGCCTTGTCATCCGCGCCGAGCAGGGTGGTGCCGTCGCTGGTGATGATGGTCTTGCCCTTGTTGCGGGAGAGCTCCGGGCTCTCGGAAGCCTTGATCACCACCGAAGCGTCGCCCGGAAGGATGATGTCTCCTCCTTGATAGGTCAGGACCTGCGGCTTGACCGGGCCGCCGGGCGCCGCCTCGGATGTGTCGACATGCGCGAGCAGCCCCACGGCCGGGACCTTCCCGTGCGCTTTATCGGAAGCCGGGATATTGGAGGGCAGGCCGGCCATGAGATAGCCGTACTTGTCGAGCCGCACGTCCTTGACGCCCATGCCCTTGAGCTCGCTCTCAAGAAGACGCAGAAGGTCCCACTGCTTGGGGGTGCTCGGGAACGCCGTCGAGTCCTCCTTGGATTGGGTATCGATCTTGACATAGCGCAGGAAGCGGTCGAGCAGGGTGTCTTTCTTCATGAGATGATGCCTCGTTGGTTACTTCTTGCCTGGGACATTCGGCGGCTGCGGCGACGGTTTTCCCGGCGTCGGCGGTTTCGGCTCCTCGGCAGGGGGGGAGAAGAGCCCCTGCAATTCCGCGAACTCTTTGGCCGGCTTCCAGTCCGAGGACTTCGTGGAACCTTCCGGAGCCACGCGGATCTCGGGCCCGAATCCCGGCAGGGTTTTCAAGCGCGGCAGGGGGTAAGGCCCCATCACGCGCTTGGTCCCGCGGTCGTATACGTAATAGCGAATCTGCCCCATGGCCTTATAAATTTATAAGATTTTCATCGCCGTTCCAAACCCTGTCCTCGTAAAATGCCGTAAGACGGACAAAGGAGACTGCTATGCAGGGACCCGCCAAGGCCGTCAAGATCGCAGAGAACGTTTACTGGGTCGGAGCCGTCGACTGGGACCTCAGGGACTTCCACGGCTATTCCACGCATCGCGGCACCACCTACAACGCCTATCTCCTGACCACGAAGAAGGTCACGCTCATCGACACCGTGAAGGCCCCTTTCTATGGAGAGATGCTCTCGCGCATCTCCTCGGTCATCGACCCGCGCAAGATCCAGTGCGTGGTCTCCAATCACGCGGAATCCGACCACTCCGGCAGCCTGCCGCTTTTCCTTAAAGACTTCAAGCCCGAGAAGGTCATCGCCTCCGCCTTGGGCGTCAAAGCCCTGGCCGCGCATTATCACTGGGACATTCCGGTCGAAGCCGCTTTGGACGGGGGGACTCTGGACTTGGGTTCGGATCGCCTGCGCTTCCTGGAGACCCGCATGCTCCACTGGCCGGACAGCATGTTCTCTCTCATGGAAAGCTCGGGGATCCTCTTCTCGAACGACGCCTTCGGCATGCATCTGGCCTCCAGCGCCCGATTCGACGACGAGGTCCCTGACTGGTATTACGAGGCCGCCAAATACTACGCGAACATCCTCATGCCGCTCTCCGACGTGGTGCTCTCGCTCTTCAAGAAGATGGAGGCCGCGAAACTCTCGCCTCGCATGATCGCCCCGGACCACGGCCCCATCTGGAGAAAGGACGTTCAACGCATCCAGGAACTCTGGAAGGGATGGGCCCTGCTCAAGCGCACGGACAAGGCCGTGGTGGTCTACGACAGCATGTGGGGCGCCACCGACAAACTCGCGCGCGCCGTGGCCGAAGGACTCTCGTCTTCCGGCACCAAGACCTGCCTCATGCCCTTGAAGGCCAATGATCGCAGCGACATCGCCTGCGAACTTCTCGACGCCGGAGCCTTGGTCGCGGGCTCGCCCACGCTCAACCGCGAGCTCTTCCCGCCCATGGCGGACGTGCTGACCTATCTGCGGGGGCTCAAGCGAAAGAATCTCCTCGGCGCCGCGTTCGGCTCCTACGGCTGGAGCCCCGACGGGGTCAAGAAGGTCGAGGAATACCTGGACCAGCTGGGCGTGGAACGCCTGCCGTCGCTGTCCTGCAAGTACGCGCCGGATGCGGCCAAGCTCGAGGAAGCCTTCAAGCTGGGCCAAGACCTCTCAGCGCGCCTGCGCGCCGGAGTCTCCGTCGGCGCGGACTGATCCGACCGCCGCTGATCAGTCCTGAAGACGAAAGAAGATAGGCTGCTTGAGCCTGACCGCGACCGGCCCTCGAGCGTCCTTGGCCGGCGCAAATCGCATGAGCTTCGCCACTTCCCGAGCCGCGGAATCGAAGTCCGCTCCGGCGGACTTGACGACCGCCCCGGGCTCCACGCTGCCGTCGGCGCCGATAAGCAGGGTGAGCACGACCTGTCCTTCGCGGCCGGCACGCCGCTCGCTCTCAGGGTAGAATCGCAGGAGATTGAGCATCATCTCGTCGCGGTTGAGCAGGCGGGGCGGCTGGATGGGCCTGCCCGAACCGACCCCGGTCCCGATCCCATCCGGCGTTCCGCCCGTCCCGGTCCCAGCACTGCTCCCCGGCGTGCCGCCCGCAACGGGCGACGGTTGGGAGGACGAGGGGGGCTCGGTCTTGAGCTTCTGCCCGGCAGAGGGGAGAACCCATTCCTTGGGCGGCTGAGCAGTCGGGACCTCTTCGACGGGCTTCACCTCGGGAGCCTGCGCCGGAACCGGCGCAGGCGGAGCTTTCATGAGCGTCCCCTTCGCCGGAGCCCCTGTTCCTATTCCCAGAGCCGGCATGGTCAGGTCGATCTCGATTGGAGGCAGGGATCGTTTGACGCCGCGTGAGGATGAGCGGGCGATAAGAAACAGGCCGCCGTGCAGCAGCAGCGAGGCGGCCAGGCAGAGCCTGAACAACGCCGGTTTGTCATCCATAAACGACGCAGACTCAGGGCCGGAGGGTCCCACTCAACGCGCCTTGACCTCTAAACCGATCTTGCGGACCCCGGCTCCGCGCACCACATCGAGAAGCCCGATGATCTCGCCGTAGGGAATGGACTTGTCCGCCCGCAGCGAGACATGCAGGTCCGGCGAGGCCGCCGACAGGCTGCGCAGCGCGCGGTCGAGCTCCCCTGGGCTCACGTTCCTGCCGGAGAGCGTGATCTCCCGCCGCGTGTTCAGCACGATGGGCAGCGCCTCGGTGGAGGTCTTCTCATGCTGGACGGCCTTGGGCAGGTCCACCTTGATGGCCCGGTTGTGGATGAGGGGCGCGGTCGCCATGAAGATGATGAGCACGACCAGGATGATGTCCACCAGCGGAGTCACGTTGATCCCGGTGATGGCCGATTCTTCGCCGTTGCCGTTGGCCATGGGAAGCTCTACCGGGCCCGGTCCGCCTTCTCGGTGCGGATGTGGGCCACGAGGATGCGCCCCAGCGACTCGGTCTGGCCGAGCAGATCCCGGACGTTCTTGGAGAAATAGTTGAAGCCCACGACGCAGGGAATGGCCACGAAGAGCCCCACCGCGGTCGCCACCAGCGCCTCGGAGAGTCCCTGCATAACGACCTCCGGGCCGGAGCCGCTCTGCGAGAGATCATGGAAAGCCTTGATGACCCCCAGCACGGTGCCGAAGAGCCCGATGAAGGGAGCGTTGTTGCCCAGGGTCCCGAGGATCAATAGCCTGCGCTCGACGCGGCGCTTCTCGATGAGGCTTGCGGCCACCAAGTGGTCTTCGACGCCCGCTGCGCCGTGCTGGGCCTGGGTCAGTCCGGCCTGGAGGATGCGGGAAGCGGCGCCCGGATGACGGCGCACGGTCTCTTCAAGAGCCGGCAGCCCGCCGGCCTTGATCCCCTTGAGGAACGAGCCGTTGAGCGCCTCCAGCTGGGACATCTCGCGCCGCAGCACGATGGCCCGCTCGATCATCACGGCCAGGGCCGCCACGGAGCAGAGCAGCAGCCCGTAGATGACCCAGTCTCCGCCCGTCAATGCCAGGCCCTTCAGGAAGTAGAGGCTCATGTCACTTCACTCCCGCGTTTCGCTGGATGTTGAGCAGGGAGGAGCAGAGTTCCGCCCTCACGGCCTGGTGGCTCTCCGTGGAAAGCCACTGCAGGAGTCTGCGATATTCGTCCGCGCCGCCCAGTTCGCCGAGATAGCGCACGGCCATTGACCGGACGAGCCAATCTTGATGCTGGCCCAGCCGCACAAGCGCCTCGCGCCCGAATATGTCGCCCATGCGCCACGAACCTGCCGCCGCGTAGACTTGCGCGACCGCGGACGTTTCCTGCCGCGAGGCGTTGGCGAGCTGGAACTGCACGGCCGGTCCGCCCAGGATGATCAGCGACTCCAAGGCGCCCAGGCGCACCGTAACGTTGGCATCCAGCAGAGCCTGCTGGAAAAGGCCCAGATACCTCTGGTCGCGGGTGTAGGCCAGGGCCACCATGGCCGCGGCGCGGGTCTGGACGTTGGTCCCGTTCCTGGCGGTCTGCTCGAGTTCGGAGGAGAGGGAGAGATCGGTCACTCCGGCCAATCCCTCGGTGAGCAGGAACCCCAGCTCCGTGTAGCGGATCCTGAGCTTGTAGCCGGTCGCGGTGGAGAGCTTGCCGAGGTTCCCCACGGAAGCGTCGAGCAGCACCTGCGAGTCGGGCCGCGCGTTCTGCCGCTGCTGCAACAGGCGCAGCAGGGTGGCGTTGACGGCCGGGTCGAGGACCGCCGTCGGCTTGAGCTTCAGACGCGGCGCCGTGATGACGAGAGGATCCGCCTCGAAGAAGGCCGTCTCCGCGGCGGGTTCCGTCTTCTGTCCGAAAGAAGGCGCGGCGGCCAGCGTCGCGCACAGGATGAGGGAGGCTGCGCGCGCAGTCATAGCGTCACCTTCGGGAAGAGCTTGATCGCGGCGATGCAGTATTCGGCGGATACAAAGTCGTTGTTCGTCTCGCGTCCCAGGCGGGAAACAATGAGCTTGTAATCATCGCCGGTGCCGAACTCGCCGAGGTAGCGCACGGCCATGGCGCGCACGAGCCAGCTTTGGTCGTCGAGATATCCTCGCAGGCGGACCAGGCCGGCGGGGTCCCCCAAGCGCGAAAGGCCCGCGGCGGCGTAGACGCGCAGGATGGGCTCGGAATCCTTCTCCATGGCCGCGGCCAGCAAGGGCTTGGCCTTCTCCGGCCGGCCCCAGAGGACGAGCGCCTCCAGGGTCCCGAAGCGAACGGCGGGATCCAAGTGCGCGATGGACTCGCGGAAGACGTCGAGGCTCGCCGGATCGTGCGCGCCGGCCAAGGCGATGAGCGCGGCCGAGCGCGTCTCTCCGTTGGAGTCCCAGCGCGCAAGAGTGAGGAGGCGGTCGCGGAACACGGGATCCCGGTCGCGAGAGAGCGCCTCGGTCAGGGGGATGCCGATGTTCAGGAAGCGGCTGCGCAGCTCGTAGCCGATGGGCGAGCCCACGGAAAGGAGTTCTCCGATCGGGGTGCCTTTCGCCTGGGAAAGGTCCACCCGAAAGCGGTCCTTGCTCTCGACGAGGTCGAGCAGGGCGGTGGTGATCTGGGCATCGACCTGGACCGGCGAGGCCGCCGCCGCGGCCGAGGGGGCCGGCGATGCGCTCGGCGCGTCGGGCGCCACGGCCGCCAGCCGCATGCAGCCCGCGGCGAAGAACAACAGGGACGCATAGAGAACCGTTTCGAATCGTTTCATTGCGGAAATCCTACTATTTATTGTTTGTTCTGTGCCCGCGTGAGGAATATGCGCAGATTCGCCTTGGCAACTTCGTAATCCGGTTTGTACGTCACGGCCATATAAAAGTGCTGCAAAGCCTCCGGCAGTCGACCTTGTTGCGCCAGAACCCACCCTAAGCTGTTATGTGCTTCCGCAAACTTCGGATTGATCTCCAATGCTTTGCGATAATTAAAAATCGCCTCATCATATTTCTGCAGCATGAAGAGGGCATTCCCTAAATTAAGATACGCGACATCATAGTCCGGCTTGGCCTTCAGGGCCTGCCTGTAATATTCTATGGCCTGCAAATGATTGGCTCTGCCTGCGAACATCAGCCCGATGTTATTGTAGACGAGCGGCGCATATTTGGGATCAAGCTGAAGAGCGATGGAATAACGAGCCGCAGCCTCCTGATATTTCCCTTCAGCTTTCAGCGCATTAGCCAAGTCCATGTGGATTCGCGGATCATAAGGACGGAGCACAAGGGCCTTGAAATAGGCGGCATGGGCTTCCGTCAGTTTTCCTGCCTTAGCCGAAGCCAACGCTTGCCGCTGGAAAAGCGCGGCGCAATTGCCGCCGGCCGTCGCATCTCCAGGATGCAGCAACAGCGCTGCCCGGAAATGCGCAATGGCTTCTTCCAAGCGGTCTTGAGCGGCTAACTCGACTCCGAGATTATTGTGAGCCGCGACAAGTTTGGGATCGATAGACAAGGCATGAGTCCATAATGTCTCGGAATCACGCCACACATGGGCCTGTCTCCAAGTCAAGACTCCAAGCACAAGAAGGAAGAGGAACACGACAGGTGTTAAAAACAGGATAAGTCGTTCCCGAACATTCCTCTTACAGATCATCAACAGCCCGCCGCCCAAAAGGAGCGCCCAGCCAAGGCATGCCAAGTAGGTATAGCGGTCCGCGGCGATTTGACTGCCGAATTGCATGAATCCAAGCACCGGAGACAAGGTCGCGATATAACCTAACCACACGAGCAGCACGGGCATCCATCTGCGCCGGATCATCCAAAATATCGCGCTGAGGATCAGCACCGTGATGCCGCACGCGATGAACCGCCAAGCAAATGGATCCAAATAGACCGGCAGTTCATAGAGCGGCGAAAGGTTGACGGGGGAAATCGTTTTCCACAAATAGAATGCCAGGCCGAAACACGCCTGCGCCATGCGGGGGAGCCAGCCGTATTCCGAAAACACGCGCATAGTCTCAGGAGAATGCTGCCCGAAGAAGCCAACGGCCGCAAAAACAGCAGCGAGCAGTAAATAGGGAATCTTCTCAAGAAATACGCCGCGGCACTCCGCTTTGAGCCACGTCCGGGGATCCGGACCGATCCTCCTGAGCGGATAGATATCCAGCGCGATGAGGATCATGGGAAGGCTGACCCCCATCCCTTTGGACAAGAGGGACAGGATGTAGGCTGTTAAGGATGGGAGGACCTGCCCCCTCGCATAAAAAAGCACCGCGCCAAGGTAGAAGAAGCCGGAAAGCACATCCCGGCGTTCAGCGGCCCAAGCAACGGATTCTACTCGCAAGGGATGGATGGAAAAGAAAAGAGCCGTGATCACTGCCGCGACCTGGGTCTTCATCCGCTCGTCTTGGGAGGTAATGGGCATCGCCTTGCCGAATAATTCGAGGGCTAAGAAATAGAACAGTACCGCATTCGCCGCGTGCAGCAGAATATTTCCCAAATGATACCCGAACGGATCCATCCCCCAAAATCGATAATCGACGGCCCAAGAAAGCCATGTCAATGGGGCATAATTCCCCATATGCAGCGTTGTGAACATCCATTTAAGATGGTTCCAGCTGAAACCCCGATAATCAAGATTCTCCGTCAGGAATTGCTTGTCGTCGAAGTTGACGAACCCGTTATGCAATGCGGGATAAAAACACGCAAAGGTAATGACCGCTACCGCCAAAGGAGCGATGCCTTGGGAGAAGACGCCTGAAATCCGTTTCCGCAGAGCGGGATTCTTGCTCACCGACGTTTTCCTGCCCGCCGCTGACGCGCTTCCAGCGCAATTTCAAGATTGCTTCTCGCATGCATGTTGTCGGGCCGGAGTTTGAGAGCCGCTTCGAACTCCCGTATCGCGTCATCGACCCGGCCCGACTGCATATAGGCTCCTCCCAAATTGTTGTGGGCTTCCGGAGAATCGGGAGCAAGCCGAAGAACGGCCTCGAATGCCCGCGCGGCATCCGGCGGGCGGCCCAAACGGATGTATGCGAATCCCATATTCTCGTGCGCCGATCGCTCATCGGGCCGGAGCTTGACGACGATCGAGAATTCCTCGACGGCCGCCTCGAAACGTCCGAGTTGCGCGCTCATCATCCCGAGATTGTAATGCGCATCCGGATCGCCGGGATTGAGCCGGATGGCCGTCGCCGTCTCCCTAACGGCCTCCTCATTCCTGCCCAGCGCATGATATGCAGCCCCAAGGTTGTTGTGCGCCGCTGCCGCGCGATCTGGACGAAGTCTTATGGCGACCGAGTATTCTTTAGCCGCATCTTCCATCCGGCCTAGACCGGCATAGGCTGCTCCCAGGTAATTGTGCGCTTCCGCGATTCTGCCGGGGTACAATCGGACTTCATGCGACCACAATGTCAGAGAATCCTTCCAAACCGCGGTTTGTCGGATAGTCTTGGCAGCCAGCAAGGATATTGCGACGGCGGCGATCGCGACAAGCACGGCCTTTTGCCAATATCGCAAAAACCGAGCGTAGAGATAGCCGCTCCCTGCGCCGACAAGGACCAGCGGACCCAATCCAGGCAAGTAGGTATACCGATCCGCCGCGAACTGACTGCCTGATTGGACGATCCCGATCACGGGAAGCAAGGTGATCACGTAGTAAAGCCATGCCGCGAGGAACATCTTGTTCTTCCTCGCCAGAAGGACGCACAAGATGGAAATCGCCGACAACAATGCCAGCGACGCATAAAAGATCGGGCCAAAGAGTTCCGTCCGCAACGGCATGGGATATAACGGGACAAGGTTGATGGGCAGCAGCATCTTGCCCAGATAAAAAACAAGCCCTCGCACAGGGACCCCTATGCGGAATGCCGCTGGGACGCTTTCCATGGATGCCAAGGCCGCGGATCCATGCTGCGCCCAAAGCGTCGTGCCGATGCCGGCTAAGCTCAAAAGGAAAAAAGGCGTTTTTTCGACGATCTTGGCGCCCATTCTTTTGAGCGGATAATAATCCAATACCAAGAGGACGAATGGAAGGGAAACGGCCATCGGCTTGCTCAGTATCGCCGGGACAAAAAGCAGGACTGATATCCAATAACGGACATGTCTTTTAGCGGAATCTCCCAGGACATAGCTGAGATATGCGCGCACGCTTAACAAAAAGAAGAACGCGCTCAGGACATCCTTCCTCTCGGATATCCACACGACGGACTCCACCCGCAATGGATGCACGCTGAAAAGCAGCGCCGTCACCCCGGCGATAATGAGCGCCCTTTGTTTGAACGCAGGACTGCGGTCGGAAGGAGCATCCGCCTCCGCCAGCCGGCGGATGAGGGAAAAAACCAAACAGACATTGAGCGTATGAAGAATTATGCCGGTCAGATGAAACCCAAAGGGATTAAGGCCCCAACACGCGTAATCCAACGCATACGACAGGAGCGTAAGCGGATGCCAGTGCCCATTGATCCCTGCCGTAAAAGACCAATGGAAAAGCGGCCAGCCTGCCAGACGGATATTCAGGTTGTCGTAGACGTATGCGTTGTCATCCCAGTTAACAAATCCATTCTTCAGCGCGGGGAAAAACGTCAGGAACGTGCAGGCCGCAATTCCCAACAGTGCGATCACGCCCGCAAACTCCTGGGCACGACTTTTTTGCCCGCCTGAGTACCGTAGATCAGCCATGTTTATTTTTGAAGTCGCCGCTGAATTCTACTGGATTCTCATCCGCCGGCGCCATCGCCTCATTTGCCATGCGCATCGACAAGGGGGTGCTCCCTTGCAAAGTGCGGCCATCGTGAAGTTGTTATCGTATAATAAGACGTAGGTCCCCGTAGCTCAATGGATAGAGCACCTGCCTTCTAAGCAGGTGATCCAGGTTCGATTCCTGGCGGGGACATATATATTTCCTCTCGCCTGTAGGATCACCTGCTTAGAAGGACTCCTGGTATCCGGCCGCTAAAGCGACCGGCGGGCACGCGCTCCAGGTTCGATTCCTGGCGGGGACATATATTTCCTCTCGCTTTTACTCCTTCGTCATTCCGGCGAAAGCCGGAATCCAGCAACCAGCAATCCCTGGGCCCCGGCTTCCGCCGGGGTGACGAAACGAATAGGCCTTTAGGGACAGCGGAATCCGGGCACAACGGCCCTCCCTTCTCGACGAAAGCTGTGCCATCCTTTATTTAGATGAAAAACGCATGCTTATTGGCCGCCGCCCTGCTCTGGACGGCCCCTGCCGCGAGGGCCGGGATGGTAAGCGCCGGGTTTAACGCCAACGCGCCGGCGCCGTTGACGCCCGCAGCGCTCCCGCAGGCCGGCTCCGTGCGATTCGCGGATGCACTCTCGTCCCTCCCGGACCCCGGCATACTCCTGGCGAGCCTCGCGGACATCCTGATGCGGCCCGCGATCCCGATGCCGGTCATGAACATCGCCCAACTGCGGGAGGCCTCGCTGGAGCAGGTGCAGGCCCATGCCCGAAGATACGCCGCCCGGTTGTTCGAAGAGCTCCGCAAGAAAGAACAGGCCTCGATTTCCTCCGCAAAGGCCGATCGCTACGAACTCCGCCGCATCAAGGCCCTGGCGCCCCTGCTCGACGAGCCCCTGCGCGAAGAGCTCCAGCGCCAGTTCTCCGCGAAAGACGAGATCCTCTCGGCCAGGGGAAGGGTTCAAAGCCTCGTGCGCTCCATGTTCGGCAGCGCAAAGGAGGATGGGGGGACTCCTGCCGGGAGGGCCGATGCTCGCGCGAATGCCCGTCTCAAGAAAGCCGTCAGTCCCGCGGAATCCAAAGCCGCCGCGCGAGTCGAGAAAATCCTGAGCCTGCCGGGCCCCATCGTGGGAAAGGACAAAACCTACATCGAGCGATGGCTGCCCGCGCTGATCGATAAAGGCCTGATCGGGCGGATCCCCAGTCCGGAGGAGACGCGCCGGGTCGAAGGCTGGTTCCCGCAGTTGAACGACTGGCTGGTCACTGGAGAAACGGAGCCGGACATCAACTGCATGGCCTGGGCCCTGGGCAAAGGAGCGGGAACTTTGTCCATCGACCTGTCCAGGCAAGAGGTCTTCCGCCGGAACTACGGCCTGCGGGAACTCAAGCCGGAAGAACTCGACTCCGCGCCCGATATCGCGGAGTTCCAGCCCCTCCTCAGGGAGACGGACTCGCCATCGCATTGGAGCCGGCATCTGGCCGGACCTTGGTGGGAGAGCAAGCTCGGCGGGAATCTCCGCATACTGCATCGGCTCTGCGAACTGGAAGGCGACCTCTATGGAAAAGCGGCCGTCTTCTACCGGAAAGAACTCCCGAAGGACCCTGTCTTTGCGGCGCAGGCGGAGATCAACTCGCAGATCACCGGACGCGGCTATATCCAAGGCCGGGATACAGGGGGATACATCGCGTCTCTCGGTGAAAAAATCGGCTCTGAACTGGCCGAAAACCTGCTCCGCCTGGGTCCCGACCAGCACTGGATCGACGGCGGGAGCGGACAGAACGGCGCGCTCCTGACGTATTTCGCGCGTCTCGATCCGAGGCGGATCGATTTGGAGGCCCGATGGACATGGTCCGTGCCGACGAAGGCGCTCGGGCTTATCATCTCAAAAGCGCTGCACGCCCTCGCGGAGAAGCCGATCCAGGAAAAAGCCCGGGCGACCGGGATCACCTACTCCGAAGAGCCGGGCCTCCCGTATGTCCAATACGACAGCGCTCTCGGAGAATCGCAACCGGTCAGGGTCCACGAGCCCGCCTTCGAACTCCGCGACGGACTCCTGCCCGGCGAACCGGGGGGAAAGCTCCGGATACTCTCCGGAAAGCTCTTCGAAGAGGTCTCCGATACTCTGGAGAAGGCGGATCTCATCACCGATATCTTCGGCATATTCTCCTACGCCTGGGACCCGATGCAGGTTCTTCAGAAATATCTGGACCTGCTCAACGTCGGCGGGTCGATCTACATCCACAGCAACAACCTCTTCGTCGCGGGAAAAGACGCTCCTGATCCGTCCTCATTCGATGCCGATTGGGAATGGCGCCCCTGGGCGATCCCTTTCACTCAGTGGCTCCAAGAACAAGCCTTCGAGGGGATAACCGTGGAAGTCGATGACTCGGCGAACTCCTTCAAGCTCACGAAGACCCGGGCGCATGCGTCATTGCCCCCGATGTTCCCAGCCAAGCTCGGGGAAGGCGTTCCCATCTTGAAGCTGATGTATGCGGATCCGGAGAAGGCCTCGAAAGGCCTTCAGATGCAGGAGGCCTTGAAACATATCCGGGAACTTCTCGAAAAGGAAGATCCCCTGCCTGCTGAGGATCAAGCGCTCCTCGATCAGTGGACCGCATCCTTCATCGACAACGATCTTCTCGGCAGGACGCCGGATAAAGAGGAACAAGCCTTGATCGAGAAACGCTTCCCGCGACTGCGGAAAAGCCCGTGGAAGCTGGAGCGCTCCTCGAAGATCTATTGGGGCGAAAAGCTCAAGCCCTACTGGAGCAGGCCCTTGGGCGGAGGGTGGCTGGAAAGCAAGATCGGCAGCGAATTGAGGATCCTGCATAAAACAGGGCGACCTTCTCTCCATCGGCGCGGGGGATCCAGTCTCCCATCCCTGAAGTGAAGTCCGCGATCTTCGACCGGTAGTAGAACAAGACCTTCCGGACGTAGCCGCTGATTTGGCGGGAGCAGC
Source organism: Elusimicrobiota bacterium (assembly GCA_041661185.1). Classification (GTDB taxonomy): domain Bacteria; phylum Elusimicrobiota; class Elusimicrobia; order UBA1565; family UBA1565; genus JBAZUV01. The sequence continues at coordinate 73,408 of JBAZUV010000015.1, read as the reverse complement.
GGGATTTGAACAAGAAGCGCGGGCCCGCATTATAGGCGGCCAGCACGCGCTGGACCACCCACATCGGAGCCCGCAGAACGTCTGCGCGCGGCATTGCTGCCGCGCGCAAGATCCGTGAGAACAGCTGCGCCAGATACGCGGCGCCTGCCCGGATATTCTGCTCCGGGTCGAAGAGCAGCCCGCGGGAGACGCCCATCTCTTCGGCGGTCTCCGGCATGAGCTGCATCAGGCCCCGCGCGCCCGCGGGGGAAACAGCCTTGCGATGGAACTCGGACTCGGCCGCGATGATGGCCTTCAAGAGCCGGGGATCGAGATTGTATTTGCGCGCGTAGCGGATGATCATGGAGTTGTATCCGTCGACCCGCTCGGCTTGAGTCTGAAGAAGGCGCGTGACCACGTTGCGGCAGGAAGGCGGGGGAGGCCCGTCTACGACATCCGAAAGGAGCACTCCCTGCTTCGCATCCTGCTCAGACCTGCTCAGGCGTACGACCGCGGACCCGGTGCCCACCGCGTTCTTGACGGCCGCATCCGGCGAGGGAGAGGAACTCCTCTCCGCAGGGCCGATCATCCCGCGCATGCCCGCATGATCGAATATCCTGGGAAGCTGCGCCGCCCGGAACACGCCCCCGTCATAGAAAGCGGAGACCGCGCTCAGAAGAGGGAATGCCCGCGAGGAGACGTTCTCTCCGGCATAGGCGGAGCCCGCAGTCCCAAGCGAGAAGGCGCAGAGAAAAGACACGAACAGCCGCATCAGGCATACCGTCCATTTTCCCAGCCTTATAAAGGAGGGAGGATATCGTTATCCGGGATGACCTTGGGGAAGGGGCCCGACTCGGCGCGGTTTTGCTGCGGCACGAACTGGAACGGCTGGTGATTATATAGTACTCAAATCCTGAAATGCAAGTTCTCGACGAAGAATGCTCTTACGATCCGGAGTTCATCCTTGGGTCAGGGAATGCCGCGGGCCTTATTTCTGAGGAAGCGATCCTTCCCGGGCTTTGCGGAACCAGGTCTTCCAAGCCGCGTAGTCGCGGCCGTAGGATTCGCCGGAGAGGATGCGCAGGACCGTGTCGGCCATGTCGTGGTCCGCGGCGTTGCGCATTCGCATCATCCGGAGCAGGGGCTCCTCGGCGCCGTAGATCAAGGCCTGGCGGTAGCGCGGATGGTCGGCCAAGGCGAGGAAGACGGCCAGGACCCGGTTGCGTTCCGCCACGGAAGGCCGATCCGCGGCCGCGAGGAACAATTTGACGGGAAGATCGATCTCCCGGCGATAGAGCGCGATGTCCGCGAACACGCGCAAGGCGGCCTCGCGCACGCGCTCATCGGGATCGGTCAAGCCCTGCGAAACGGTCTGAACCACTTCCCGCGCGCTGCGCAGATAAGTCGAAAGGCAGAGCGCGGCTGAGCGCCGCATCGGATCCGGGTCCTCGGCCGCGATGCGCGCGAGCTTTTCCTGATGCTGAGGGACCTCCTCGCGGAAGCGGTCCTGCAGAGCCTTGAGCTCCGGAGTGGCATCGCCCCAGGTGCAGTAGAACGCCGGACACTGCACGCGTTCGGAACTCAAGGAACCTTTGCGCACAAGGTCCCAGCCTCCCTCGTAATAGCTGTTCCACGCGGCCAGAAGGCCCGCCGGGTCCCCTGCGGCGGCTCGGGCCTTGCTCTTGGGCAAGACCCTGAAAGCGGCTCGGTTCGCGGCATCCTTGCGCTCGACTACATCGAAGACCACGATCACCTCGCCGACAGTCGTGGAGCTCACCTTCTGCGCGAGGACCGAGGAGAATCCTCCTTCCTTGCGCACGGCCGCCTCCAGCGCCTTCTTGGCCTGCGCCGCGGCCGCCTGTCCCGAACGGGTGCGCACGGCCTCCATGCCGAGCCAGCGCTTGGTCGGACCGAAGAAGCGTTGAGCAAGAGCACCGGGGTCCGAGGACCAGGCGCCGTAGAATTCCACGCCGTCCAAGCGCGCATCGCGTACGCCTTGCGCAAAGAGGGAAGAAGAGATGAACAGGACCGAACCGAGGATCATGATCGAGCGCATGTCCGCATTGTAATAGAATATTACGCCGCGCGCGAGGAACGACGCGCGCCCAAGCGCAGCCTCGAGGAAGCGCTGCACTGGGAGAAGTACTGACCGACTACGGCATCGGAAATCTCAAAACTACGGCCGTCCGCGCAGAACACGGTGTCGCGGAATCCCTGGGGGCCGACCTCGACGCGCAGATAATGGTAGAACTGGTCCTGAAGCCCCAGCGGATAGAGGGGGGAACCGCCGCCGCCGCTGAGCACGTAGCGCACTCCCGAGAAGTCCCTCACTCCGAAAGCATGGATATGCCCGAAATAGACCCGGTCGACTTTTCGCCGCGTCATCAGGCAAAGGAACGACTCCCCGCCTTCCTGGAAGCCGCCGGCGCCGCGCCTGCGGCCTGAGACATCCCTCCAGGCGCAGAGTCCCGCGGGCGGGATATGCGTGAACACGGCCTTGCGCTTGTCCGTATCCAGGACGCGTTCCAGCCATGCCAAACGCCCGGCATCGAGCCGTCCGTCGCTGGTATCGAGCACCACGAAACGCGCCGCGCCGCGCTCGAACCAGTACCCGGTAGGGCCGAAGACGGCTCCATAGAGCTCGGCATCCGAGCGGCCGTGCGGATAGCGGCGATCGTGGTTGCCGATCGCGCTCAGATAAGGGATGCGGCAGGGACAGCGCTCCAGGGTGCGGAAGAATCGCAGATAGTTGCGCACGCTCCCGCGGCTGACCATGTCTCCCAGCTGGAGCACGAAGTCCACTCCATGGGTCTGAAGCTCGCAAAGCTGCTTCTCGAAGACGCCCCGCACGCCGAAAAGAGTGCGGGCGAACCAGAATCTGCCGGGCTCCGCGTCGCCGAGCACGGCGAAGCAAAAGGTCTCCTGCGCGCCGCGCCCGCAAGCGTCGAGGCGCTCCAGCTGCCGCCTCGTGCCCCACGGCGCGCAGATCTTGCGCAGGGCCTCCCAATCCTTTCCGCGCCGCACAAATTCTCGCAGGCCGTCATAAAGCCACAACTCCGCCAAGGTCTTCGGGGGCTTCTTGGGAAGGGGTCCGCGCAGGTCGTCCAATCCGAAGGGCACTGGTGCTCCGGCTCAGGGAGTGCCGTTGGGACCGCAGATGAGTCCGGCTTGGATGGCCTTGATCACGGCTTCGGTCCTGTTCTTGACGTCGAACTTCTGAAAGAGGACGTTGAGATGGTTCTTTACCGTCTTGACGTTGCAGCCCAATTCCTGCGCGATCTCCTTGTTGCTCTTTCCCATGCCCAAGAACGCGAGGACCCTCATCTGCGTGCGCGTGGCCGTGCCCAGGGAGGTCTGAACCGATTCGTTCATGCGCCTCTGCAGGCGCGAGACGCACTTCTCCATGACCGGGGAAGGGAGCAGGGTCCCCTGCTCAGCGAAGACCTTCAAGGCATGGACAAGCTCCTGGGGAGGAAGCTTCTTGGAAAGGTAGCCGTAGGCGCCGGCGCGGATCGCCTCCATGACGTGCATCTCGTCGCTATAGGCCGAGAGCATGAGGATATGGGTGCCCGGCTTGCGGCGGATGATCTCCGCCGTGGCGCGCACGCCGTTGTAGCCGTCGCCGGCCATGCCGATATCCATCAAAATGACGTCCGGCTGCAGCTCCCCGACCAGGCGCACGGCCTCTTCGCCGCTGCCCGCCTCGCCGATGACGGACAATCCTTTTTCCTTGGAAAGAAGGTCCTTGAGCACGTCCCGGAAGAGCCTTTCATCATCGACGAGCATGACGCGCAGCAGCTTGGCCGGCGCTTTCGCCGTCTTTTTCGCGGTTCCCGTGGCTTTTTTCATGGGGGATCCTAAGCCGTCAATATGATTATAGCATGTGCCGAGCGGCAACCTTTATTTATATAATCCTTTTTTACACAGGAGGAGGAATGAGCACAATCACCATGGATTACAAGGTCAAGGATATCTCTCTGGCGGAGTTCGGCGAAAAGGAGATCGAGATCGCGCGCCATGAAATGCCGGGCCTCATGGCTCTTCGCGAGGAATTCAAGGGAAGCAAGCCCCTGGCGGGAGCGCGCATCGGCGGTTCCCTGCACATGACCATCGAGACCGCCGTGCTCATGGAGACCTTGATCGAGCTCGGCGCGAGCGTGCGCTGGTCCTCCTGCAACATCTTCTCCACCCAGGACCACGCTGCGGCCGCCATGGCCAAGCGCGGCATCGCGGTGTTCGCCTGGAAAGGCGAGACCGAGAAAGAGTACGACTGGTGCCTGGAGCAGACCCTGCGCTGGCCCGACGGCCAGGCGCTCAACATGATCCTCGATGACGGCGGGGACCTCACGAACCTCGTCCATGACAAGAACCCCGGCCTGCTCAAGGACATCCACGGCATCACCGAGGAGACGACCACGGGAGTCCACCGGCTCTACCAGCGCGCGGCGCAGAACAAGCTCCTGTGCCCGGCCATCAACGTCAACGACTCCTGCACCAAGTCCAAGTTCGACAATCTCTACGGCTGCCGAGAGTCGCTGATCGACGGGATCAAGCGCGCCACCGACGTCATGATCGCGGGCAAGACCTGCGTGGTGGCCGGCTACGGCGACGTGGGCAAGGGCTGCGCGCAGGCCCTGCGCGGCATGGGCGCGCGCGTGCTCATCACCGAGATCGACCCCATCATCGCGCTCCAGGCCTGCATGGAAGGCTACCAGGTCGTGACCATGGACGAGGCCGCGCCCATCGGGGACATCTTCGTGACCGCCACGGGCTGCTGCGACATCATCACGCGCCGCCACTTGGACGCCATGAAGCACCAGGCCATCGTCTGCAACATCGGGCACTTCGACATCGAGATCGACGTCGCGAGCCTGCAGAACGACACGAAGCTCAAGAAGCTCACGGTCAAGCCGCAGGTCGACCAGTTCGAGTGGCCCAACGGCAAGCGCGTGACCCTGCTGGCCGAGGGCCGGCTGGTCAATCTGGGCTGCGCCTCGGGACATCCGAGCTTCGTGATGAGCAATTCCTTCACCAACCAGGTGCTCGCGCAGATCGAGCTCTGGTCGAGCCGCGGCAAGGGCCGCTACAAGAACCAGGTCTACGTGCTGCCCAAGCACCTAGACGAGAAGGTGGCCATGCTGCACCTGGGCAAGCTGGGCGCCAAGCTCACGCAGCTCACGGAGAAGCAGTCCTCCTACCTGGGCATCCCGGTCGACGGGCCCTTCAAGGCCGACAACTACCGGTATTGAAATGGTGCCAGGCACGAACCTTCGGCAGGCTCAGGTTCAAGCCAGGCACCACGTCTAAAAGAGAAGGCCCCCGCCCGGACGCATGGGCGGGGGCCTTCTCTTTTTTTAGAACGCGACGACGGCTTTCATCAGGGCGCCGTGGCGCAGGAGATAAGGGAACGGAGCGATGCGCACGTCCGCCGTGGTCTTGAGGTCCCCGCCGCCGAAGGGGAAGACGACCTGGCCGGAGATGTTGTAGCCCAGGCCCAGGCCCAAACGATAGCTTTCGGCCTTCTTGTGCCACATCATGCCGAAAGTCGCATCATAGTCCACCATGGCGGTGAAGAGATTCCCGCTTCTGACCACATGCCGGGTAGGGTTGGCGGCTTCCACGCGGCGCACGCTCTCCTGATTGACGTTCATGGAGCCGAAGCCGATCTTGTCCTGCGAATAGGCCCAGAAGCCCAAGCCCTGCTGTCCTGAGGAGAGCGCGGACTGCATGGTGTCGAAACCGAACATCGCTGTATAGCTCTTGAAAGCCATATCCGCCTGGTAAGCTGCGTTGCCGTAGACGATCTCGCCGCGGGTGTTGAGGACCTCGGTATTGAGCTGCACCGGGATGTTGTAGGCGTTGTAGCCGATGCCGAAGTAAAGTCCTCCAATGGCGTCGGTTCTTTTCCAATAGAGGAGATCCACGTTCGTGAACTTCCCGGCGAAGTCGGCATCCGCGGGCTGTCCGGCGACCGCGGGTCCGGTCCAATGCACGTTCCCTCGGAGATTTCCGCCCTGCACGCGCAGCATGAACTTCTCGTAGCCGAGATAGCCCATGATGCGGTGGACCTTGCCGATGACGTTATTGTCCACGTCCCCGCCGAGGCCGGCCTTCAATCCGGTGCGGCGATGAACGATCCCTCCTTCGTACGTGGCGAAGGTCGTGCCGTCGAAATCAATATCCAGATAGTCCTTGTAGGATACGAACTGCCCGGACTTCCAGTTCGTGACCGGGATGATGCCGAAGCCCGCGACCGTTTCGAGGCCCTTCTTGGGCTGCTCCTGCGGCGCGCTCTGCGCCGCCTGCGGAGAGTTGGATTCCGCTTGCACAGGAGGAGTCTGCGCTTCCTGAGCGCGCGCCGCTCCGAATACGAACGCCACCGCGAGGACTCCCAACACCCCTGCTTTCATCCGCATGACGACCTCCCTAACACACGATTATCTGAGCCCCGGCTTTCGCCGGGGTGACGGAAAACGGCCACAAGTCACGAAAACAACCACGAATAACGAAATCGTCAACGAACAACGACATCTCCGTCATTCCGGCGAAAACCGGAATCCAGCTGAAACGATCAACGGGCGTTCTGCGCAAGATACGCCAGGAGCTTCCCATACGCTTTCTCCAGCACGGGCTCCTGGGGAAGATAGACCACGCGCAGGTGCTTGGTGCCCGGCTTCTGGCCGAAGCCGCTGCCGTGCACGGCCACCACGCCAGTAGCCTTGATGAGCCCCTGCACGAACTCGGCGTCGGGCATGTCGATGTCGAGCTTGGGAAACGCGTAGAACGCGGCCTCGGGTCTGACGCAGGAGATGCCGGCGCCGTTGAGCATCCGGTGCGTGATGTCGCGCCTGCGGCGCAGCTTGTCGAGCGCGGCCTTCTGGAAGTCCTTGGGCCCGTTCAAAGCCGCAGCCACGGCGTACTGCATGGGATGGTTCGCGCACAGACGCGCGCGCAGGAGCTTATTGATGCCCGCCACATAGGGACGCAGGAGCTCGACATTCCCGCTGACCACGCCCCAGCCGATGCGCCAGCCGGGCGCGATGTAGCCCTTGGAGAGCCCGTTGAACGTTATGACCGGCGCTTCAGGGTCCAAGGACGCGATGGAGATGTGCTTCTTGCCCGCGTCCAGAATGAGTTGGTCGTAGATCTCATCGGCGAAGATAAGCAAGTTCCGCTCGCGCGCCAAGTCCAGCACGCTGCGAAGGGTCTTCTCGGTGTAGACCGCGCCCGTGGGATTGTTGGGGTTGATGAGCACGATCGCGCGCGTCTTCTCATCGATCCTGCGGCGCATGTCCGCGATGTCGGGCTGCCAGCCGTCGGCCTCGTCGAGCAGATAGGGCTGGGGCCGCGCCTCGAGCTTGGCCAGCACGGCCTCGTAGAGCGGATAGCCGGGATAGGGAATGAGCACGTTGTCGCCGCGGTCGACGAGCGCGGCCAGGCAGACCTCGATAGCCTCGCTGCCTCCGCTGGTGATGAAGATATCCTGGATATTGCGGATGCCGTTGCGCTCGGACTCCTCGCGCACGGCCTTCACCGCGCAGGGGATGCCGGAGGAGGGGGAGTAGCCGTTGCGGTTTTCGCGCATGGCCTTGAGCACGGCCTCGATGAGATGCGGGGGGGTCTCGAAATCAAAGGGGTTGGGATCGCCGATGTTGAGATAGAGCATCTCGCGTCCGGTCTTGGCCACTTCGTGCGCCAGGGTCACGATGTCTCGCACCGCGTAGGTGATGCCTTCAGTGCGCTTGGCCGCGCGGATCGTCTCAGGGAGCAAGGTCATGGGCATGTATTCTCCGGAAAATCGTTTCCTCGTGCATAGAATACCATTTCCGCAACCCGGAGAGAGACCGGCCGTTATCGCTTGAGAGACCCTACGGCCTCTCGGATGCGCTGGGCTCGGGCAGGATCGGACTCGAAGCGCGCCGCGTTCTCCAAGGCCTGGGCCGCCTCCTGGGCGCGGCCGAGCCCGCTCAAGAGCAGGCCCATGTTCAGCCATGAGGCCGCGAAGCTCGGATCCGCGGAAACAGATGCTCGGTATTCCTCCAAGGCCTTCTCCTTCCAGCCCTGGTTGGCATAGATCACGCCCATGCTGTAATGCGCGGAAGCCGGGTCCTCGCCGCCGATGAGCGGCCTGCGCGTGAGCCACACGCAAGGCAGAAGCAGGAGCGCCAAGCCCAAGGCCTTGAGCCGCGGACCTCTGCTCGCCAGGTCCCAAAGCCGCACGCACGCGAAAGCCGCCAGCGGGATGAGTCCCGCGGCGGTCGGGAAGCGATAGCGCGAGAGGATATAGAAAGCCGCGTTGAGAGCGAAATAGGTCAGGACATAGGCATGCAGAAACCAGGATATCCTCATCCAGCCGAAAGCCGCGAAAAAACCCCAGAGTCCCAGAGGCGCGATCACGCCCCAGCCGAGCAGGCTCAGGTCCCCGATCCTGGTGAAGCGCTCGAAGAGCGAGAGGAAGAAATTATCCGGCGGCTCGCGATGGTTCCAGAAGAGCTGCATCTTATGCCCGAGGAGCCGGAAAGCCGCCTCGGGCCGCTGGGAGAACCACTCCCGGACCCTGCGCGTCCAATAGGACGAGACCTCTCCCGGCGAAAGGCTGCGGCCTTCGCGGCGCTCCGCCTCTTCCTTGAAATCCTGATACTGCTGTCCCGGGCCGTAGCGCACGAAGGCCGGCGGCTTGTTGAGCCCGTCGGACTCCGGGTTGTTCCCGAGGAAGAGGTTCACTCCGCCGCTGGCCGTGGTCAGGCCCCAGCCGTGCGCGGGGTCCACGAGCCGATTGCGCAGTTGGAAGGGGAGGATGGGCAGCCAGGCGCCCAGGCACAGGAGCGCGAGGCATATCCAGGCGCGCACGGCTCCGCGACAGCGGGCCATGTCCAAGGACCAGAGCGCGGCGAACGGGACGAATGCCAGCACCGTTGGGCGGAACGCCGCGGAGAGCCCCAAGCAGACCCCGGCCAAGAAAGAGCGCAGTCCCGGCGCCTGGGCCGCACCGCGACAGAGCAGGAACAGGGCCGCGAGATTGAAGAAATAGATGAAGCTCTCGCCGAGCAGGCGCGACTCGTAGAACACGGCCGGGCCGTAGAACGCGCCGGCCAAGCCCGCCAGAAGCCCCACGCGGATGTCGAAGAGATCCCTGCCGATGCGGTAGAGCATCACGGCCGCCAAGGCGCCCAGAACATGCTGGAAGACCACGGGCGCCATGATCCCGTTGCCGAAGAGCTTGCCGAAAACGGCCAGAAAATAAGGGTAGCCGGGGTTGAGCTGGAACACGCCCAGGCTCCGGCCCAGCCAGCCGCTGTTCTGCAGGACGTCCCGCCAGGATACGAAGATGTTGTCGTCGAGCAGGGGAGTGCGCGCCCAGAAGTCCTTATGATAGAGCCTGAAATGCGCGAAGCGCACGCCCAGGGCGAAGAGGAATATCCAGAGCTCCGGCAAGAGGATCTCCTCAAGCGGCCCGCCGGGGATTACCGCGGCGTCCTCGGAATCCTGCGCAGGGCGCTTCTTCTTATGTCTCATTACACAAATGCTCCGACCGGATAGTATCCGGTCGGAGCACTAGTGTCTCAAATATGCGGCGAAAAAACCAACCGCACTAATCGGACTTAACCGGCTTTGGCGTGGGAAAGGACCTCGATGGCCTTCTCCAGCACGGGATCCTGGACAGCTTCCTTCTTAGCCGGCATTTTGAAAAGCTGTTCCATGATCTGCCCCATGATCTTGGCCTCTTGCTCCTCGCTCAGCTCCACGCTCAGGTCCGGGACCACCCCGCCGGTGCCCGCGATCTCCTTTCCGGTATCGGGATCATGCTGGGCGTCGATGGTGCGGTCCGCGGAGGAGTACCAGCGGTTCTGCGTGAGCTTCAGGGACCGCCCATCCCCTTGAGGAATGAGGGCCTGCTGGGTCCCCTTGCCGTAGCTGCGGCTGCCGATGATCGTATAGCCGTCGCGGCGGTCCTGCATCGTCGCTGAAAGGATCTCGCTGGCGGATGCGGAGTTCCCATTGACCAGGACGACCAGCGGCATGTCCAGGAATTCGCCGTCTCCTTTGGTCACGGCCTTCACCGCGATCATGCTTTGATGCTTGAAGGAGACGATGTCCTCGTTGTCCTTGAGGAACTCCGAGGCGATGGACGCCACTGAAGGCACCAGGCCCCCGGGATTTCCGCGAACATCCAGGATGAGCGACTTCGCGCCCTGGCTGCGCAAGCTCCGGATACGATCCAGGACCTGTTGGTCCGTATTCTTGCTGAACTCCCTGAAATAGACATAGCCGATCCCGGGAGCCGCCATCTTGGAGAAGTTGTTCGGAACCTCTACCGAGGAGCGTTCGATCTCGATGGGCTCAGGCAGGACCGCTCCATTGCGCAGGATCTTCAACAGAACCTTGGTGCCGGCCTCCCCGGCGATCAGCTTGATGCTGCCCTTCAAAGGCCTGCCTGCAAGCTTCATGGACTTTTTGTCGACCACGACGGCGGTGATCACATCCTCCGACTGCAGACCGGCTTTTTGAGCGCCTGAACCCGGGAACACGGCCTCAATAAGAACGCCCTTGGCATGCGTCGAGCACAGCACGCCGATGCCCACGGAGGTTCCAGCAATGTGCTGCTGCCAAACCGCGACCTCATCGGGATCCAAATACTCGGAATGGGGTTCCTTAAGATCATCGACCGCCTGCTTGAGCATGCCGTCCACGAGCTTGTCCCCGTCGAGGACCCCTTTCGCGTATTCCTTATCGGCAGTGGCTGCCATGTCCTCAAGGATCGTCTCCCAGCGGGCAGGCGAGATCGGATCCACGAACTGCATGTCCATGTCCCCAAGTCCCCGCATGAGCCGATTGATATGCTCCTGCGTGAAGAGCTCCTTTTTGACGCCCTTCTGCTGGAGCGCCCACAAACGCTTCATGAGCACGGCATTGACGCTATCGAGCTTCAGGTTGGGCGGCTCCGCAGGCGGATTGGCCGCGGGACCGGGCACCATGGTGTAGTCCACGGGAACGATCTTGCCCATGGAATGCGCAGCGCCCTCGTCGCTCAGGGCGGCGCCGCGGATCGTGCGGAAATCGCTGTACGTGAGCTGAGCGTGCGCTCCATAAGGAAGCAGGATGCTCAGAGAGATCGCCGCCAGGATGGTTCTTTTCATAAATCTCCTTTTGTTTCTCCGACACCCTTAGGATATGGCGCCAAAAAGATCGAGACAGGAGCCCAAAGGCCCTTTCGCGCGCGCCATTGGACCCACTTTTTTCTAGGCCCTTAGGCCCCATGATGCCGACACCTATCCGTGCGCCGTTCCTGGAAAACGCCGATCGTTGCTCCGGATTTTCATCCCGGAATATCCCGGCGATAGGAAAATCCGGATTTGCTAACATTGCCTCCGTGCTCAAGGATATCCGCAAGCTCGGCCAGGAGACGCTCATCTACGGGATGTCGACCGTGATCGCGCGGCTCCTCAATTTCCTGCTCACCCCGTTCTACACGCACTATCTGATCAAGGACGACTACGGCGTGCTGGCCGCGGTCTTCGCCTACATCGCCTTCTTCAACGTGGTCTACCAGTACGGCATGGACCAAGCCTACATGCGCTTCGCTGTGGAAGACGACGGCCGCAGCCGCGAGGAGAAGTTCTCCTGCGCCGCATGGTCGCTCTTGGCAAGCTCGGTGCTCTTCTCCATCGGAATGTTCTTCTGGGCCGGACCGCTCTGCAGCCTGGGCGCGGTCCCTGGACATGAGGACCTCGCGCGCTATGCGGCCGGCATATTGGCCTTGGACGCGCTCTCCATCGTGCCCTTCGCGGAACTGCGCCTGCGCCACCGGGCCTGGACCTTCGCGGGCATCCGCGCCTTTAACATCGCGCTCTGCCTCCTGCTCAACGTGCTCTTCGTAGCCAAGTTCGGGCTCGGCATCCGCGGAGTGTTCCTGGCGACCCTGCTGGCCTCGGCCGCGTCCTTCACGCTTTTGGCCCCGGTGACCGCGACGCTCCTGCGGCCCGTGATGCGCTGGCCCCTGCTCAAGGACCTCTGGCGCTTCGGCTGGCCCTTGGTGCCCGCGGGACTGCCCTCCATGGCCGTGCAGGTCATCGACCGGCCCATCCTCCTGCGGCTTACCGACCAAGCCACGGTCGGGCTCTATCAGGCGAATTTCCGCCTCGGCGTGCTCATGATGATGGTGGTGAGCATGTTCGACCAAGCCTGGCGTCCCTTCTTCCTTCAGCGGTCCAAGGAACCGGATTCGGGCCCGGTCCTGGGCCGCGTGCTCACCTATTATCTGGCGGGGGGATTCTGGCTGGTCCTGGCGCTTTCCTTCTTCGTGCCGGACATCGTTCGATGGGAGTTCCACGGCCGCTCGCTCTTCCATCCCTCTTATTGGGAAGGCTTGGGCGTGGTGCCCATCATCCTTTCCGCCTATTTCGTCTACGGGATCTATATCAACTGCATGGCCTCCGTGACCTTGAGCAAGCGCACCGACCTCCTTCCCTGGGTGACGCTCCTGGGCGCCGGCGTGAACGTAGCCGCGAACTTCGCCTTCATCCCCTACTGGAATATCATGGGCGCGGCTTGGTCGGCCCTGCTGGCGCAATGCACCATGGCCGCGGCGCTCTTCGCGCTCGGACGCCGCATCTACCCGATCCCTTACGAAAAAGGGCGCATCGCGCATCTGGCGGCCGCGGCCGCCATCGTGCTCTCCTGCGCCTATGGCGGGAAAGTGCTCTGCGCGGGCTCGCCCTGGGCTTGGCTGACGCTGCGCGCGGCCCTGCTGGCCCTTTTCCCGATCCTGCTTTTATGGACGGATTTCCCTCTTGCCGATGAACGCGCGGCTCTGCGGACTCTGCGCGAGCGATTCCTCCCCGCGACAAAGGAGCCCCAATGAAAAAGATCAAGGCCGCGCACGGAAAGTCCTCATGCCCCCTGGCGATACTGGGCGGAGGGAACATGGGCGCCTCCATCGCCAGAGGGTTGGTCGCGGCCGGCTATTGCCGGCCTCAAGACATCCTGATCACGCGCAGGCAGGCCGGCGCCCTGGAAGCCCTGGCCAAGGAAGGCTTCTCGGTCCTGACGGATAATCGCGAGGCCGTGCGCAGAGCCAGGATCGTCGTCCTCGCGGTCCGTCCCCAGCACTCGGCCGGACTCCTGCGCGAGATCGCCCTCGACATGGCCAAGACTCAACCCCTGCTCATCTCCGTGGTGACGGGCATCAGCGTCGCCGAGATCCTCGCGCTCCTGGGAAAGTCGGCCGAAGTCGTGCGCGCCATGCCCAACATCGCAGTCGAGATCCGAGAATCCATGACCTGCCTGGCCGCTCCCACGGCCTCGCAGGAATCGGTGCGCCTGGCCCGGTCTCTCTTCGACGCGCTGGGGACCACGCTCGTCATCGAAGAGGAACTCATGCTGCCGGCCACCGCGCTCTGCGCCTGCGGGCTGGCCTTCTTCCTGCGCTCCATCCGCGCCGCGTCCCAGGGCGGAATCCAGATCGGCTTTCATTCCGACGACGCGCTCGTCATGGCCGCGCAGACGGCCCGGGGCGCCGCCTCTCTTCTGCTCAAATCCAAGTCCCATCCGGAAGGCGAGATCGACAAGGTGACCACGCCCAGCGGCTGCACCATCGCCGGGCTCAACGAGATGGAGCATCACGGCTTCAGCTCCGCCATGATCATGGGCATCGTCACCTCCGCCGAGAAAGCCGCCGTGCTCTTCAACAAGAAAAAATAAGGCCGGAGGACCTAGCCCGCCGGAGGCCTGAAGGCCCTCCCGCTCGCCTGGATGCCGCGCTACCCTAAATAAGGATGAACGCTCAGCCATTCTTCGGCCGCAGGCTTCGCCCCTGCGCCTCGATGCTGCTCCTGATCGTCTGCGCGGCCCCCTGGGCCGGCGCTGAAGAGAAGACTTCAGACTACTTCCAATCGCACGCCGTTTTCGTGGACCTCGACGGCTGCGGGGACCCGCGCGCCGAGGAATTCTGCAAGTTCCTGGCCGTCGATTACCGGCCCTGGACTCAAGAGGAACGCCGCCGGGTCCGAGAAGCCCTGGACCCGGTAAGCTCCGCGCCCAAGCTTTCCGTGCTCATCTCGGACTTCAAGAAGAACGGCATCAAGGAGATCGTCTTCCTGCGCGTCTACGACGACCAGGACTCCGCCGGCAGCCTGGTCGTAAACGACCGGCTGTTCATCTATCTGCGCAACCAGTTCTTCACGTCGAAATCCATGTACGGGACCTGGTCCGAGCAGAGCCACGCCCTGGCTCATGAATTCTTCCATGCCTACGCGCACTTCAACGCGCCCCAATCCTATTTCAGCGATCCTTTCTGGACGAGCCTCGCGGCCGCGACATCCTGGGGCTACCCCATGAAGACGAACGCCAATATCGTGAAGAGCGAGCTCAACGCCAAAGTCCGCGAGCGCGTAAGCCTATGCAAGTCCGGGAAGTTCCAGGAAGCCGCGGCTCTGGACCTGGAATACTCCCGGCCCAAGGGCTTCCCGTCGCTCTACTCCATGACCCAGCTCGGCGAATACTTCGCGGAGCTCGGCTCCTTCCTGGCGCACGACGAGGACATGGCTTCAGCCCTCAAGCCCGACGTGCGCGCCTGGCTCCAAGAACACCAGCTCGGCAGCCTGCTCTGATCAGTCCGGAAATTTTCCGCCGATAAGCCGTCGGATGGCTTCGTTGGCGAGGGTGAGCCCGAAGATGCCGGTCAAGGTGGGGAGGCTTCCGAAGGCCGGACGCTTGCGACCTCTTTCCAAGGACTCTTCCTTGAGCGCCTGCTCCAGGGACGCGCAGGACTTGCGGCCGAGCACGGGTTCCTCGGAATAGACGCAGAGCACTTGGGAGGGGAACTCCTCCTTGCGGCGCTTGAACTCCCGCCGGATGCGCGCGGCCAGAGGACAGCAGCGCGTCTCTGCCAAGGGCGCCGTGCGGATATAGACGGGGTCGGTGCGCAAGGCCGCGCCCATGCTCGATAGCCCGGGGATGCCCCGCGAGCGCAAGGCGCACAAGAGCTCCACCTTGGGCCCCAGGGAATCGATGGCATCGATGACCAGGTCCGGCGGGCCTTCCAGTATCGCATCCATAGTTTCAGCATCCGCGAAGAGCGGCAAGGCCTCGACGCGGCAGCCGGGCTGGATGTCGAGCACGCGCTCGCGGGCCACCTCGCATTTTTTCCGGCCCACGGTCGAGCCCAGGGCATATATCTGTCGGTTGATGTTGCTGGGGCGGATCTCGTCGAAATCCACGAGTCGCAGTCTGCCCACGCCCGCGCGGGACAGGGCCTCGGCCGCATAGCTGCCGACGGCGCCGAGCCCCACGACGGTCACGAAGGCGGAGCGGACCTTGCTCAGGCCCTCCTCGCCCAAAAGAAGGCGCACGCGAGAAAGCCGGGGATCCTGTTCGCTCATTTGAAGCTGTCTCCGAAAAGACGGCGCGCATTGGCCAAGAGAGTCCGAGCCAATACCGGCGCTTCCTCGCCGCGAAGGCGCGAGGCGGACTCCACAAGCTCCGCCAGCGCCTCGGAACCGCGCGGGTCCTCGGGATTGGGAGCATCGGACTCCAAGAGCAGGCGCTCGGAGGGCGCCGCGCGAAGGGAGCTCGCGAAACGGTCCGCGGCATCAGGGGCTTTGCCCGCGTGATGGCGGAACTGAAAAGGCGCGAAGGAGAAATACGCGCCCATGCGCGCGAGCGGCTCCACGAGTTCAACAGGACCGGAGTACGCGTGCAGAAGGAATCCGCGCGGATGCGCGCATTCTCCCAGGAGTTTCTGAAGAGGCCCCCAAGCGCGCACGCAGTGGATCATCGCGGCCAGACCGCGCTCGCGAGCGAGCTTAAGCTGAGCCTGAAAAACCTCCTCCTGCACCTTGAGCGAAGGTCCTCGGCCGGAGGCGTCGAGCCCGACTTCTCCGAGGGACGACGGGATCTTGTCCAGAAAGCCTTCGAGCTCCCGGACCCAGCCCTCGCGCAGGGCGCCCGCATTCCAGGGATGCACGCCGAAGCAGGGGATCACGCATGCGTCCGCGCGCGACCACTCCAAGACCTTGGGCCAATCCTTGGGCCGCGTGCCGCAGAGGGCCACGCCGCGCACGCCCGCGGCCCGCGCGCGCGCCAAAAGCTCCGCCGGATTTTCCTCGCAGACATGCCGGTGCGCGTCGAAAAGCTCCATTATTGCTGCCTGCATAAGTTCAATATCCCGCGTCGGCAAGGACGTCCAGGACGCGGCGTTCCTCTTGCTCGGAAAGCCCCCGGCTCCTGCGGCGGCGGAGTTCCAGGCGCAGGGAAGCGGCCAGCTCGCGCTTGCGCTCCGGAGACAGCGCGGCCGCGCGCATCTGCGCCGCGGCCCAAAGCGCCAAGCCCCGCTCGTCCGCTCCGCCGTCAAAAGCCTTGAGCGCCTCCTGCATGCGCGCGGCCTCGGAGGAAACAGGCCCGAGGACTTCGATCGTCCCGGCCTTCGGATCCAGCCGCACCCGGCTCCCTTCGCGCAATATCCGCCCATCGGAAGAAGCGCGCGGCGGCTCATCCTCAATGGAAAGTCCGCCCGCGCCCCAAGAAGCCCGCGGCAGCTGCACGCACGGGATGCCCGCGGCGGCCGCGAAGATGAAGGACTGCGGGCCGCCGTGCGTGGTAAGCAGCGCGGCGGACTTGGCCAGGGCCGGGACGTCCGCGGCCGAGACATACGGCGCGGCGTAGATGCGCCCGCCCAGCAGCGCCTTGCCGCGGTCATAGGTCATTTCCGCCGAGACCGCTTCCGCGGACGCCGAGGAGGTCCTTGACGCCGGGAAGCCCGCGAACTCGGAAGGACGCAGAAGCCCGGCGGCATCGAGCAGTTCCCAAGCCTTGTCTAAAGAGAGCGCGTCCCGGCGCCCGTCTTTGCGGACCAGTTCGGCCAGACCCGCGTCCGCGAGCCCTCCCTCCGGAGAGAGCAGGTAGAGCGCGAGCCAACGCTCGCCGCCCAGCTTCCACTGACCGTACTGCGCGCGGCGAGCGCCCGCGCGGCCCAAGGGGACCAGGGCGCCTGCGAGCGGCTCGAGCCGAAGGCTCATCTTCGCATCGAGCTTGCGCGCCTCCCGCGCCAAGCGGCCGAGAGGGTCATAACCGGAGGAGCGCCGCAGAGGCGGGCCCTGCACGAGCTCGCCGCGCGCGATCGCCGCGGAGAGAGCCTCGTTGTAGTAGAGGTCCAGCGTCCGCCGGCCCACGGGCGCGGACGGGGGAAAAGGCTTCTGATGAAGATCGGCCAAGGTGCGATCGACCTTCTGCCGCAGGGCCTCGCGCTCTCCTTCCTGAGCCAGATGCGCCTGCACCTTGCTCGTAAAATCCTCAGGCCCGGCGCCGGGGTCGAGGCGTCCCTCCGCGGCCAGCATGCGGGCTAAAAGGTCCAGGCGCAGAGCGTTCTCTTCCTTGCTCCGGGTGTCCCGCAGATAAAAAGGCAGCCGGTCCGCGACGAGCGTTCCGGCGCGCACGGCGCGGATCGCGAAGGCCGCGCGCTCCAGGATGCCCTGCGCATCGAGCGTGGAGCGCGTGCCGTCGAGCACGGCCAGCACCCCCGCGCCCGACTCCGGGCTCACGCTGAAACCCGCGTCATAGAGCGCCCGGCTCAAGAGATACAGCCGCGCCTGCTCCGAGGGCCCGGAGTCTCGTCCCCGCGCGCTCACGCGAACCAAGCCTCCGGCCTGGGCCGCACGCGCGCAGACATAGACCTCGGCTTGAGGAACGATCCACCAGCGCCTGCTGCGGCCCAGGACCAGGATCTCGTCTTTGCGCCGATCCGCGTCGGCCAGCCCAAGAGAACGCACGGCCGCAACGGTCTCCTCGGACAAAAGCCCGGCTCCCACGTCGAGCACCGGGACCTCGAGGGCCGATCCATCCACTGAAAGAGTGACCAAGAGATTGGCGGCAACGGCGCCCCGCGGTCCCGCAGGCGCAGCCCCGACATCGCTCCGAGTGCGCACTCCCCGCCGGTATGCGGGTCCCGCAGCCTCCGCCGCGCCCTGGCGCAGGAGTTCGAGAAGACGGTAGACGGAATTCTTGCTCAGGGAAAATAATTCTTTCTCCGGCGAAGCGGAGAGCTCGGCCGCGGCGCGGACCGCGGAATCGTTCCCGACCAGCACCTCATAATCCTTGGCCGCTGCAGCGAGCGACTCGAAGAGCGATGCAGGAACCGCGGCGCCTCGGCCCTGCCGAGCCAGGTCCGAGAGTTCCCACAGCAAGTCATCGGCGCGATCGAGCAGACGGTCCCGCGCGGAGAACCATCGCACGACCGGTTCCGGCGCATCCGCGCCGCGCTGCAGGCGGTCTTGGATTTCAGCGGGCCCGGCCGCGAAAGCAGAGCCGCAGAACAGGGACAGGGATAAAACTCGAAGTATGCGCGTCAATGGAGGGTCGGGTAGAGGGAATAGCCCAGCATCCCAGCCGGGAGCCTCTGCGGATGGGAGGAGACTCGCTTGACCGGCAGGGAACGGAGCTTCTGCAGGACCTCGGGAGAACTGTCCACCGCAAAAGAAGGCTCCGCCAAGCCGCTCAAGAATCCCATGCGCTGGAGCAGGAGCAGCACGCCCGCGCGCAAACGGTCCATCCAGCCCTGGACTCGGCTCGTCGTCCAGCTGCGAAGGGCGCTCCAGAATCCGGCGAGCGCGCTTTTCCCGCGCGAACGCTCATCGCGGTACAAGGTCAAGAGTCCGGCCCTGGGAGCGAGCGCAAAGGCCTCATATAAGGAACGGCCGCCGCTGACGGCAAGAGCCTCCGGAGCCTCGATATCGCGCACGCCGACCAGAGACCATGCCTCCGCGAACGAAGCCGGGATGGAGATCGCCAGAGCGCCGGCGGGAACGGAGTCGCGCAGGCGCAGACGGACCTGGAGGCCGCCGTCCAAAGGTTCGACCAGGGATTTGGGCGCGGAAGACCGCGCGCGTCCGGCGCCCGGGTTGAACTCTCCGATGGAACGCAGGCCCTGCGCAGCTGAAAGAAAGTTCTCGAGCCCCTCGATATAGGGCTTGCGGCCTACGGCCAAAAGGGAACTCCAAGAGGACAAGGCCTTGGTCAAGCGCCGGACTTCGCCGCCGCGGACCCCGGACACGACCGCGAAAAGGACCTGATCGGCCAGGACCGAGACGTCCTTGGGCGCGCGCATGCGCGCCGCGGCCAAGATCCTCCCGCGCTCCTGCATGGAGCCGGAAGGAAGGTCGTCGGCGATATTCAAGGCGTGGCGGTAAAGCTTGGGCGCATCCGCCGCAGACGCGTCCGCAGCCAGGGACTGGACCTTCTCCAAGGCCTTCTCCGGCCCCAGGAGCTTCGGGTCCGGCATGGCGATGGATGAGTCGTCCTCATCCTCCTGCCGGCGGTCAGGGCGGATCTCGGGATTTGAACTCCCATGGGAGCGGTCGAAGAAGCTCTGCAGGAGCCCGTCGAGCAATCCTTTGGCTCCGCTGCGCTTCTCCTTGTCTTTGACTCGTCCGATGGCCGTGTCCAGTCCGTGGAGGTCCGAGCCGCCGCCTTCTCCGCCGGGATGGAGGCGGGAGCCCATGCCGCCGGCCCCTTCCTGCGCGGAAGAAGTCAGCGCGCTCCCTTTATTAGGAAGGACGGAAGTTTGCGGGACGCGCACACCCGGCTGCACCGCGATGTTCCCGGCGCCCACCTCCGCGGTGAAGCGCTTCATGGAATGGGATGCGTGCTTCCCGCCGCCGGCCTGCGGCCCCGCGACCCCGGAGAACTGCGCGGCCTTCTCAGCCGATGCGGTCCTTGCATGCCGCTTCTGACCGGAGGGCAGCAATAATTGGTCGGCCGAGATCGCTATGCCGCCGACCAGGCTGTTCGGAGCGGAGAGATCCTGCGCACCGGAGATATTCGAGCCGACGGAAGCCGCGGCCGCGCCCGTATTCCCGATAGGGACGACGGCGGAATGCGCAGCATCCACGCCGATGTTCTGCTGCCCGTACGCCGAACTCCAAAACAATGCCGCGGATAGGGCTGTCAGGGTCGGTAGTCTCATATTATGAGCGATAGTATATCGTTAGAGACTCCAGGCTGTCCAGGGGAATTGGACCCACTCGGAATAAGCCGAAAGACCTATATCTTTTAGCGTCGAACAACGTGGGCCTTTAGGCCTGTTTTCAATATGGGCCGCAAGACCCCGCGACCCAAGGCCCTTTGCTTCATGCGGGAAACCCGTTCTTGGCTTAAGATTGCAATGTGGGGTGGGAGGAGCCGGTGCAGATATGGTGAAAGATACGGGCGTCAAAAGCCCAGCAGTAAAAGAGAGTAAGCCTGTAGATCGTCCCGCCGCGAGCCTTTTGCGTTCATGGGGCAAGCGGATGTCGGACGGAAAGGCCGTCGTCATCCCTGTATTCGTCGGCGGATCATGGAGCGTCGCTGTCCCTCGCGGGAACAAGCGAGTGCTCTCGCTGAGCATCCAGGGAGCCAAGAAGAACTGACGCGCACCTAGACGACCGAGCCCCTGGTTCCGGACAGATGCGCTGTCCGGAACCAGGGGCTTATTATTGCCTGGGCAAAACAGCGCTCATGTCGGAGCACTGACCGCGCGTTTTTTGGTAGGATTTCTCTGATGATGGAAAATGCGCCGACGGATGCCGTCCGTCTCGGCATCCGCGCCAAAGACCTTTGCGCCAAGCTCGAATCCCGGGAGCGGCTGGAGTTCCTCGATGTCCGCAGCGAACCCGAGTTCCGGGCCCTGCACATCCCGGGCGCAAAGCTCGCCACCCGCGCATTAGTCGACGAGCTCTTCGCTTCCTGGCCGAAAGACACGCCCATCATCCTCTGCGACCACTTCGGCGGCTCCGCGCTGGACGCGGCCCGAACGCTCGAAGGGCGGGGATTCACGGCCGTACGCGCACTCATCGGCGGCATCGATGCCTGGTCCCGCGAGATAGACCCCCTGATGCCGCGCTACCCATGACCATGAAGATATCGACGTCCCTCAGCGGCGACTGGACCGCCTGCCGATTCTCCATAGAACCGCAGCTCTACGGCGAGGATGTGAAGGTCTACTTCCCGGATAAGGACTCCTCCAAGGGTTCTCCTCTGGCCGAGGCGCTTTTCGGCCTTCCCGGCGTGCGCGCGGTCAAGCTCTCGCCCGAGGCCGCGACCGTGCACCGGGAAGACGACGAGGACTGGCCGTCCTTCTGCCGGCGCGCAGCCGAGATCCTGCGCTCGCATGCGGCCTCAGGCAAGCCCGCGTTCGCGCCCGGGACCAAGTCCAATGTCCTGCCCCCCGAGGCCCTGCGCGCCAAAGTCGCGGATTTCCTGGAAAAAGAGATCAACCCCTCGCTGGCCGGACACGGGGGGGGAGTGGAGCTCGTGGACGTGCAGGGCTCCACGCTCCATCTGCGGCTATCGGGCGGATGCCAAGGCTGCGCCCACTCCCGCCGGACCCTTCGCCAGGGCATCGAACGCGCCCTGCGCGACTTGATCCCTGAGATCGACGAGGTCATAGACGCCACGGACCACTCCGCCGGGAGCAGCCCGTACGCATAGGAAAACCGATATGACCGCGATCCCCTCGATCTCCATCATGGACCTGAAAGCGAAATACGACGCCAAAGAATCCTTCGTCCTCGTGGACGTGCGCGAGCCGTCCGAATACGCGCGCTGCCGCCTGCCCGGCTCCAAGCTCATCCCTTTAGGAGAGCTCCCCGCCCGCATCGGGGAACTCGATGCCTCGGCGCAGACCATCGTCCACTGCCGCTCAGGCGGACGCTCCGCGAAAGCCGTGCGCCTGCTCATGGAAAAAGGCTTCTCCAGGGTCTTCAACCTCTCGGGAGGCATCCTGGCTTGGGCCGAACAAGCAGACCCCTCCATGGAGGTCGACTGAGCTCCCCGTCGTCCCCGTGATGATGCCGCACTCCCGCCCCGATCCCCTGCAGGATGAACGACTCTACCGCGTGCTCGCGGAAGCCGCCCAAGACCTCGTCTTCATCATCGATCGGCAGGACCGCGTCTCCTACGTCAACAGCGCGGCCTCGAAGCTTCTCGACCGCGAACCTGCGAGCCTGGTCGGGAAAAAGCGCGCCGAACTCTTCCCCGCGTCCACCAACGAAAGCCAGGAGCAGAGCCTGCGCCGCGCGCTCCAGGAAGGGAAGCCTCTTCGCGCCGAAAGGAGCATGAGCATCAACGGCAAGGAGGTCTGGCTCGATACCGTGCTCACGCCCCTTTGCGGCGAGGACGGACGGCCCTTCGCGGTGCTGGGCGTAGCGCGCGATATCACGGAACTCAAACGCCAGCAAACCTCGAACCAGAATGCCAAGGACTTCCTGAACAAGATCATCAACTCCGTGCCGATCCCGGTCTTCGTCAAGGACGAGTCCCTGCGCTACGTGCTCGCCAACGAAGCCGCGGTCCGGCTCACGCTCGACCCATCGAGCGGGATCGTCGGGCGCATGGACGCCGAGATATTCCCCAAAACAGTGGCCGAGCATATCCGCGAGCGAGATCTGGAGCTCTTGAATACCGGACAGGAATCCACCTTTGAGTTCGAGGTCCCCTCGAAGGATTCCGGCACGCGCGTGCTCCTCTGCCACAAAGTCCTCTATATCGACCCCTCGGGCGGCAGGTTCATCGTCGGCATCTCCAACGACATCACGGGATTGCGCAGGATGGAGGAGGGGCTTTCGCGGGAGCAGACCCTGCGCTCTCTCTCCGTGTTCGCCGGAGGCATCGCGCACGACTTCAACAACCTGCTCACCGCCATACTCGGGAACATCAACCTCTCTCGCGCCAAGTCCAAGAAGACCCCCTTGGTCTTCGATGCGCTGGGCGACGCGGAGACCGCCTGCCAGCGCGCCAAAGACCTCGCTCGCCAGCTTCTGACCTTCTCGAAGGGGGGAGCTCCCGTGACCGGCCCGGTGCGCATCGACATCCTGCTCCAGGATACCGCGAACTTCGTGCTGCGCGGAAGCCCGGCGCAGCTGGAAGCCGCCATCCCCGCAGATCTATGGCCCGTGGAAGCCGACGAGAGCCAGCTCGCCCAAGCCGTGCACAACATCACGCTCAATGCCCGAGATGCCCTGCCCCAGGACGGCGTCATACGGCTCCATGCCCGCAACGTAGAGCTGCCCAAGGACGATCCTTCCGGGCTCCCTCCCGGGCGCTACGTGCGGGTGCGCATCGCCGACAACGGCATCGGCATCCCCGCCGAGCACCTGGCCCATATCTTCGACCCCTACTTCACCACCAAGAAGACCGGCAGCGGCCTGGGTCTGGCGGTGGCCTACTCCGTGATCACGCGCCACGGCGGGCGCATCGAAGCCGTATCCATCCCCGGAGCCGGGACCACGTTCCGATTCCTCCTGCCCGCGGCCAAGAATGCTCTTTCGCGCACCTCCGCGACGCCGTCGGAAATCCCGGCTCCTTCGGGAGGAGGACGCATCCTCATCGTCGACGACGAAGCCGTGGTGGTGCGGACCGCATGCAGGATACTGAGCCTCTGCGGCTACGAAGTGGAGTCCGTGGACAACGGCCCTCAGGCTGTTGAACGGTACCGGCAAGCCCTGGAACAGGACCGCTGCTACGACGCGGTGCTCATGGACCTGATCATGCCCGGCGACTTCGGGGGGGAAGAGGCTGCGCGCAGGATATTGGCCCTGGATCCTCGCGCCGGCATCGTAGCCTCCACCGGATACTCGGATAACCCGGTGCTCGCGAACCCGAAGCGATACGGCTTCATCGGCACGGCGCCCAAACCTTACACCGTCATGGGCCTAGGCACCGTGATGGCCAAGGCCGTCGCCCGCACCCGCTGACCCGGACTCCAAGCCGCGGGAAGACCCCTCGATCGGGGCAAAGACTTCATAAAGCGAGACCTCTCCATCGCGAGAGACGAGCCGTCCGCGCACCGCCAGCATCCGCTCCATAAGGCCGACGATGCGCGGCGTGTAGTAGCCGTCCGACGGACGGTAGATCCCGACTCCATCGTTGACGATCACGTGGGTGATCCCCAACCCGCGCAGACGGCCGATGAGAGCGCCGACGCTGTCGAGTGAATCGTAATCCAGCACGGCTTGGTTAAGGGGGTCGCCCCACTGATAGTCCGCATCCAGATGATAGCCTCGGATCTCGCGGAACAAGAGCACTCGGGCGCCGGCCGGAAGGCGATTGGCGGCCTCGTAGAGGCCGTAGCAATCAAGCGAGCGGCGCAAATAAAGCCGGCGCGCCGGCTCTCCCGGGACCGCGTTCGAACGCGCCTCTAAAACGGCGAAGAGCTCGTTGTTCTGAGTAGCCGTCGCCGCCGGCAGGAGCGAGATCGCAAGAATGCCTCCCGCAAGCGCCTTGTAGAACCCCTTGCGCCGCATCAGTTCGGCGGCAAGCCATGCCGACAGGATCGCCAGCGCCGGAAAGAACGGCAGGCAGTATCGCCAGATCGACGTGCTCTGAAAGACCGCCGGCAGATAGATCAAGAAGGGGAAGAGCAGGAACCGGACGGCGGCGGGACGGCGGCGCAAGACCGCAGGAGAGGCCATGACTCCGAGCGCCAGCAGCGGGACCAGCAGGAACTGCGCTCCGTCCCGGAACAGATGCCCGGGAAGCGAAGCGACCGACCAATCCTGACTGCGGACGAACGCCGCTCCGAGCTTCTCCGCGCCCCATCTCCCGCCGAAGATCCCTGCCATGAACGGCCAAACAGGGTTGCCGGCTCCGACCCACGTCTTGAGGAACCACGGCAGACAAACGCTCAAGCCGCACGACAGATAGACCCGGACAGGCTGCATCCGCTTCGCGGATCGCCAGAGCCAGAGTGCGAGCGCGGCCATGAGCGCGACGCCGAACAATTTCGACGAGGCGCAGAAGCCGCTCAGCAGCCCGGCCGCGGCGAGCCAACCGGCGCGCGGCTGCGCCCGCCATCGCAAAAGCGCCGCGCAGGCAAGGAGGTGGAACATGGCGAATCCTCCGTCGCTGTGCGCCGTTCCCGCAAGCTGATAGAAGACCGGCTGGCAAACGAGGATGGCCGCCGCCGGCAAAGCCGCCTCATGGCCGATCGCATCCCTGGCCAGAAGACAGGTCGCGGCCGCAAGGACGGCGCACGTCGAAAGATGGATGAGGCCGGCGGCGCCCTCCAAGCCCCAAGCCAGCGGAACGGAATACAGCACCTCCATCAGATGCGGCCAATGGCTGTGCAGCAGCCACGGGATCTCCCGGATGCCGCCCCAGCGCAGATACAGCTTCGGCAGAGCCAGATGATAAGCCAGCACATCCCAAGCCGTCTGCGGAGCTAAAGCGCGGATCACGCCGTTCCAGGCGCAGTAAGCGACGAGTCCGGCCAGGAGCCCCTGGAACGAAGTCATGGGGGGGACTTCCCATCGCAAGCCCGGCAGACCCGACGAACGGAGCTCGAAAACCGCGGCCAGCGAGAAAAGGGCCGCCGGCCCGAGGAACGATGCTTTGCCGAGCAGGCCTGCCAGGCCAAGCCAGAAAACACAGGAGGATATCGCGCCGAGCCCCAAGCCGAAGGAAAGGAGATGGGCCATGAGATCGTCTTCAGCCTCGCCGATGAAAACGCGAAGGATGATCCTCCCCGCTCCCCAAGACGCCGCGAGGACCGCGGCCGCGAAGAGGACTTGAGCCCCGCAATGCCGCAGAGCAGCCTCAATATCCGCGCTTCCCGACGCGCTCATCCAGTAATGGAAGAATCCGGCGTTGCGGCCGCCGACTAAGGCGAAGAAGACCGCCGCGCCGAGCCAAGCACCCATGTCCAAAATTATCCCATTTTGCCCCGCCCAGGAGCGCATGCGCTCCTTCCATCTTTCAGAAAAGTCCTGAAGGCGGGTCTTTTGTTTGATCGGCCGTGAATTCGCTAAGATAGAGCCATGACCCTGGACCTCTTGATTCTCGGACTGATCGCGCTCTTCGCTTTTGCCGGCTACCATTCGGGAGCCGTGCGGCAGCTCTCCCTTTGGATCGGGCTCGCGGCGGCCTACCTGCTTGCCAAGCCGACCTCCGCCCTCCTGAGCCCGGCCGTGGCCGCGCGCATGGAGTGGCCGGTTTCCCAGACCGCCAGCGGCCTGAACGTCGTGCTGCTGCCCGTGATCTTATTGGCGGTTACGCTGGCGGCACGCCTGCTCTTGAACGCCCTGGAACCGGGTGAGGAACAAGGTCCTCTCGATCAGGGTCTCGGCGTGCCGGTAGGCGCGGTCAAAGGAGCGGCGATCCTGTTCGTGACGCTCTGCCTCGCCGCGACTCTGGAGAAGCCGCTGGCCCGGATACATTTCGATCTGGCCGCCAGGACCCAGGGGTCCTGGTCGATGGCTTTCGCCCGAAAGCACAATCCGTTCGCCGACGAGCACCCCTACGCGCTGGACGCGCTCAAGAAGCTCGCGGATGCCCGTTCCGATCCCAAGGCGAAGAAGGAACTGCTCAAAAACAAGGCCTTCAAGTCGCTCCTCTCGGACTCGAACCTCAAGGCCGCCCTCGACGACTCCTCCGTCAAAAAAGCGCTGCGCGCCGGCGACTTCGCCGCCCTGCTCAAGAACCCTCTGATCGACGGTCTTCTCAAGAATCCCGACCTCGCCGGCAAACTCAACAAATTTTAACCCGCGTTTGCAGCGTCGTCGGAAGTATTCCGCGCCGCTGTTCCCACTCGCTCTTCAAGGAATCCTGGAACTAAAGCCGCTCTCGCTCGTACTTATTGGCAGGGGAGCGAGGGCTTGATTATTGTAGCTACGCCGTATATACTATCTGGAGACCTCCGGTGAGGCTCTCCGAGATCGTCTGGGTTCGGGAAATCGCCGAGAAGGTCCAACGCAAGCATGGGCTTACGCCTGAAGAAGTCGAAGAAGCCTGCTTCGCTTCCGGAACTCATATCCGGAAAACGCGCGATGATCGCTACGCACTGCTCGGATGCACGGATGCCGGGAGACGGATATTCGTCGTCTTCCAAAAGCTTGGACACGGGCGGGTGATTCTCATCACGGCTCGCGACATGACCGACACGGAACAAAGACTCTATGAGAGACACGCCCATGAATAAAAAAGATGCGAAGCGCCTGCCCTCTTTCAAGTCATTGAAGGAAGAGTCCCGATACTGGGACAAGCACTCTTTGACAGACCACCTCGACGTCTTCACCCCAGTGAAGACGCGCCTGCGAGGCCCGGTCAAGCACCTGCTCTCCATCCGCATAGACTTAGACCTGATGCGCGAGATCCGACGGATAGCCGACTACCGTGGAGTTCCCTATCAGACGCTGATGCAGCAATGGCTGCAGGAAAGGGCTGAGCAAGAGTCTCCTTCAATAGACCCCGGCTCGGTCTATGCCTCCGGATTCGCCTTTGGAATAGGCAGCCGACCATGAAGGCAAAGGCTGTGCGCATCTGCAATCTCATCCCGTTCTTGTCGGGCAGAGCCCGCGACATCAAGCGCATCCATGCCGAACCTGAAAAAGCGCTCGAAAATGTCCGGGAAAGCTGCCGGAGCAAAGAACGCAGTCTTCCCGCATGGGGGGAGTCGATCGAGCGACATTGCCCGATCCCGCTGGGACATCCCTACCGAAAAATATCCGAGGGCCTTGCGCCTGGAGACCCCCTGCGCACCCTAGGCTGCTGGGCCTACGGCGCAGGCAACTCCTGGATCACGCTGGACGAAATAGTCTGGGAAGACGGCTCCGTGACCCATCCTCAAGAGGACCACCGCCGCTGGCTCCAAGAGCGCTGCACCGCGCTCTTCTCAATCCGGCGATAAGAGCACCGGCGCGAGCAGGACTCCTCACTCGCGCCGGCATCAGCCTCGCGCGTACGCGGCGAGGTGCGAAAGATGGGGTCCCTGGCTGGACAATGTTAGAACTTGGCTGGCACTCGAAGCGCCCTCCTCCAACCTCGCTTCTCTAATCGATTCCATTCTAACGCTTAATGCGCGGAGCTTGCCCAGGATTTATTCTGCTCTCGAATTCGCCGCTTTTCACTTTCAATCCAATTCACGACTCTGAGCCCACGTGCCAAATCTTGAATAAAATTCAACTCTTCAGAAGAAACCAGCCCGCGAACCTTTTTCCTTAGTCGCATATAGTTCAGCGAAGCAAATGCTGAATAGGTAGTTGCTGCACTAAGTGATAACACGGCAATGCTCAATGAGTTGAGCACGTATTTGGACTCTAGTCCTACAGGATTGTCTAGCGCCCATGGCTGAGAGTGAATACTATTCGAGAACAACTTATAAAGCGCATTATGCAGAGATTTACTTAATGGTCCATTTCGCGCTTTCATCAGGGGAAAATGATAGGCCCTCTCTCCCTTAAGCATGGCCTCCTGAGTCCTCGTATCTAAGAGCCTAAACACTTCATTCTCCTTTAACAAAACTGGTCCATTTTTAACTCCTTGCTTGTGCCAAAATGACCCGAAATGGTCGTCCGGGAGGCCGAATTTTTCCCATACACGCCGAATCTCTGCCGATTGTTGGTAACTCATTAACTGCATCCGAAGTTCAAAGTGTTTTTGGCCAATTCCTGTCTCCGTAAGATAATTCAATACCTGGGCGTTCTCCATTACGATTCGAGCAATCGCCGAAAGAGAAGCAACATCCAACAAATCAGGCACTCTTCGTTGATAATATCGGGCAACTCTATACATGCTATTCAGCTGAATAAACAGTCGAAAAAATGCCTGAGCCCCATAATAGGCCCTCGTAGTAGTTGGAGAACGAATCCCAACAATCAGCTTCTTGAAGATATTGCACGTGCCCGCCAACTGCTGAAGCTCAGCCGTCAGCAGTTTCCTTGCTTGTAGTTTTTTGATTTCTTCCATGGTCTAATTACGTTAGAACTCAGAAATGAAAAGCCGGGAAAGCGAAATTTCGCTCTCCTCCTTTTCATTCAAGATGGGGTGACCGTCATCCCGTCGGTCATCTTCCTCTCCAGGGGTGGGTTCAGCCCTCCTGGCCCCCGACCGAGCGGAACCTCGGTCGGGTCGGCCGAGAGCGCCGACGAAACGGGAGGGGGCGGGAGCCTCCTCCCTTGGCGAGCCGCCGAACGGAGGATACATCGGAAGCGATGATTCCTCTCCGGAGTGAGGGAACCCCGCTCCCCCTGCGCGGACTACCAGTTCGCGCGGGTTGAGCGGGGCGGCGACAAAGTGGGGTGACCGACGGGATTTGAACCCGCGACCTCCAGGGCCACAACCTGGCGCTCTAACCAGCTGAGCTACGGCCACCGTAACCCTATTTTACCGTTTCTCGCCTCCTCACAGCAAGCGATATAGTCCCCGTTCCGGGCATAGGTCTTTGGACCTAGAAAATAGGGGGACCCGCGGCCCTTCGCGGGGCCCCCGCAGTCCGCTACACTTTCTTCATGGGACAGGAACTCCTCTTCCGCCGGCCGGTCCCAAGAGGGAAAGAGCTTATGAACAACCTGGTCCTCCTGAGCATCGCCTCCATCCTGGCCGCCCTGCCCGCGACCGCCGCGGGCACGCGAACCTCTAAAGGAAGCTCCTCAGTCCAGAGCGCCGATGCCCGCCAGTCCGCGACCCTCCTGGAGCAGGGCGCCTTGGCTCTTAAATCCCATCAGTTCTCGCAGGCCGTCACCCTCTTCGAGCAGGCCACGCGCGCCGACTCCTCCTCGTCCGAGGCCTTCTTCCGCCTGGGCAACTCGTATTATCAGCGGGGATTCCAGCGCGGGACGCCTGAAAAAGCGGATAAGAACGACGCGCAGAACGCCGTCGACGCGCTCCAGAGCGCCCTGACCCTGGACCCGAAGCTCAGGCGCGTTTCAGACCCCTATCTCCTGAACCTCGACATGGGCCTCTGCCTGCAGGCATTGGGCCGCAATGAGCAGGCGCTCGACTCTTATAAAAAGGCCTCCGCCGCGGCGCAAAAAAATCCCATGCCTGAGCTCTACACCGCGCTGCTGCGCGCCAAGATGCGCGACTTCGAGCGCTCTTCCTCTTCCTTGGAATCCGGCGTGCGCCGCGCCCGCAGGATCGACGCCTATCCCGCGCTGGCCAAGCTGGTGCGCCGCGACGGGATATTCTCCTCTCTGCTCAGCGTGCCGCAGAACAAGACCGTGCTCGATCTCTATGACGCCGTGCAGTCCGGGACCTTGACCGAGGACGAAGCGCACGGCCGCCTCATCGGGACCGTGGAATACCGGGACTCCCTGCGCGATATCCCGAGTTCCGAAGACCGCCCTTCCTCTTTGGACTCCCGGCGCGTCAACGACCGCGTCCAGTCCGCGGTCGACCGCGGCCACGGCGCCTACAAAGCCCAGCGATTCCGCGAAGCCATCGACGCCTATACCGAAGCCCTGGCCAAGGATGAGCGCAAAGGCACTCTCGACGCGGTCCAGCGCTCCATCGTCCGTGAGCGGCTCGGGTCCTCCTATCGCCAGTTGGGAATGACCGCTGAATCCGCGAAGACGCTTGAGAACGCCGTGGAGGAAGCGCCCCAGGCCTCGGGCGCATACTACCAGCTTGCTATGACCTATGCGGTCTCAGGACGCCTGTCTCTCTCTCTCTCGGCCCTCAACAAAGCCCTGGAGAACGCAGCCACGGTCCCGGACCTTCGCCAGACCCTTCTGCTGGCCCGCGCGGATTCCGAACTGGAACCCCTGCGCGACCTGCCGCGCTTCCGCGATATCCTGCGCGATCACTCGCAGAAGCTCACCGCCAAGAAGTAAACTGGAAATCGCAACCTCAGCCTGAAAGCTGCGATATTAGGTGTCTTGGCCGGCGAGGCTGCGCAGCCTCTCCAAGTCCGTGATGGTGATGTCCTTGGCTTGGCGCCGGATGTAGCCCTTCCCTTCGAAATCCTTGAGCAGACGCACCGTGGTCTCGATGGTGAGGCCCGAGAGCTCCGCGATGTCCTTGCGCTTGAGGCACGAGATCACCGGCGCCTTGCGGCCGGAGACAAGGTCCTTGACCTGACGGACCAAGGTGCCGGCCAGCCGTGCGCGCGCGGGCTTGAAGGCGATGTCCCGAGCGCGGGCCTCTCCGCGCCGCACGTCCTTGGAGAGCTCGCAAAGCAGAGCGAATGCCGCCTGAGGATGGCGCAGGAGGAACTTCCGGAAGGTCTCCTCATCGATCAGGGAGACCACGGCCTCGCCCACGGCCTCGACGTTGTCGGCATAGTTCCAGCCCGCGAAGAGCGAGACGTGCCCCACCAAGTCGCCGGGCTGCTCGAAGCGCAAGAGCAGCTGCTGTCCGGTGCGGCTGGTCTTGAATATCTTCACCTTCCCGGTGCAGACCACGTAGACCGTCGAGGGCTTCTCGCCCTCATAGAAGATGACCTCTCCCGAGCGGAATCGGTTGGCGATGCGGATGTCCTTGAATTCCTTGCGGGAATCACGGTCCAAGAGCTCATAGAGGCAATTCTTGCGGGCCGGACAAAGCTCGCAGTTCGGCGCATCGCGTTTAGAAAATCCCATGTCGAAAACCTCTCTGCTCCTGCGTCGTGGAAAAAGATGCTTCTTTTGATTCTACCAAAGAAAGAAGCCTAAAACATGAAAAACAAAAAATCGGCTAGAGAGTGTAGAGACGGTCGCCGGCGTCTCCGAGCCCGGGGACTATGTAGCCGTGCTTGTTCAAAGTCGAGTCCACGGCCGCGGTGTGGATGCGCACGTCCGGATGCTCCTCGTGGACCCTGCGCAGGCCCGTCTTCGAGGAGAGCAGCGTGATCAAGCGGATGTCCTTGGCGCCATCGGTCTTGAGGATGCGCACGGCCTCGGAAGCCGAGCCGCCCGTGGCCAGCATGGGATCCAAAAGCAGGACCACGGACTCCGGCAGTTCCTTGGGCAGGCGGACATAGTAGCGGACCGGGTTGAGAGTCTTCTCGTCGCGGTAGAGCCCGATATGCCCGATGCGCGCGGCCGGGCAAAGCCTCTGCAGCCCGGGCAGAAGTCCAAGGCCCGCGCGAAGGATGCTCACCAGAACCAAGGGCTGGGCCATGCGCCGGACCGAGGCAGGCTTAAGAGGGGTGTGCACCTGCTCGGAAAGCGTCTTGACATCCTTGAGCGCTTCCAGCCCCAGCACCACGCCCGCGGACTCCATCGCTTCCCGAAAGCGCGCAGGGGGGGTATTGCGGTCGCGCATGAGCGCGAGCGCGTCCTGCAGCAGGGGATGTTCGCAAAGGATCACCTTGTTCATGATATCTCCGAAATGATCACCGGCCGCCGGCGCGGACGGACAGTTCCTACGTCCAGCGACTCCGAGAAAAGCTTCACGCCCTGCGCAAGCCGGTCCGCGTCCGAGGCATACGCCTCGGCCACGATTTCTCCGCGGCGCACCGCGTCGCCCACCTTGCGCTTGAGCAGGAAGCCCGCGCCCGCATCCACCGCGTCTTCCTGGCGGCTGCGGCCCGCGCCCAGGAGCACGGCCGCGCGGCCCACGAGCAAGGCGTCCATGCGCTTGAGGAAGCCCGTCTTCGAAGCGCGGATCTCCCGATGCAGACGCGCGACCGGGAGGAAGCGCTCCGGATCGTCGGCCGTGCGAGGGTCTCCGCCATGAGCCCGGACCATGTCCTTGAACTTGGAGAGCGCGGCGCCGGAACGCACGAGCGCCTCGAGACGGAGCGCGCCTTCGCGCGCATGCTTGGCCTTGCGTCCCAGGACCATCAGCTTCCCGCCCAGGGCAAAAAGGACTTCCGCGTAATCCCCGGCCGAGAAATCCCCTCTCAGGATCTCCACGGCCTGCCGGACCTCCACGCCGTTGCCCACGGCCCGGCCGAGCGGCTCTTCCATTGCGGTCAGGAGCGCGGCGCAGCGCAGGCCCAGCCCGTCGGCGGTGCGAACAAGATCTGAAGCCAATGCTCGGGCCTGGGCCGCGGAGCGGAAGAAGGCTCCGCAGCCGCACTTGACGTCCAGGACGAGCGCGTCGAGGTCCTCGGAAAGCTTCTTCGAAAGGATGCTCGCTACGATGAGGGGCCGGGACTCGACGGTGGCCGTGGCGTCGCGCAAGGCATAGAGCTTTCGGTCGGAGGGGGCGAGGTCCCCGCTCTGGCCGAACATGCAGACGCCGGTCTTCTTCAGAATGCGTCCGACTTTCGGGATATCCATGCGCACGCGAAAGCCCCGTATGGCTTCGAGCTTGTCGAGCGTGCCGCCCGTGTGTCCGAGCCCTCGTCCCGACATCATGGGGACCACGAGCCCGGCCGCGGCGAGCAGGGGCGCGAGCGCGATGGAGATGCCGTCGCCCACGCCGCCGGTGGAGTGCTTGTCGACCGCGCAGACCTTGCCTGAGAGCGGCCCGGAGCGCGAGTGCAGGTCCAAATGCCGTCCGGAGGAAGCCATGGCGCGGGTGAAAGCCGTGGTCTCCGCGCGCGTCATCCCATTGAGCCGCACGGCCATGAGCCAGGCAGAGAGCTGATAGTCCGGGACCTCGCCGGAAGCGGCCCAGCGGGCGATGGAGGCTATTTCCTCGGGGGAATGTTCGACTCCGTCCCTCTTTTTCGCGATGAGATCGAGCATCCTCATAAAAAGTGATTCCTTTCAGCGTCCAAGGGTCGGCAAAACGGCCTCCAGGAACCGGCGGATGTCGGCTCCCACTCTCTGTCCCAAGGCCAGGACATCGGGATGGCTGAGATTCGCCTTCGTAAGTCCGGCGCCGAGGTTGGAGACCCAGCCGAAAGCCAGTACGCGCATGCCCAGCTGCGCGGCCGCGATGACCTCCGGGACCACGGACATGCCCACCACGTCTCCGCCCAATCTGCGGAAAGCCTGGATCTCGGCGGGCGTCTCGTAAGAGGGCCCGGCCACGGCCGTGTAGACGCCTTCCCCTGCCGGCAGCGAGAGCTTGCGGCAGAGCTTGAGAGCCTGCTTGCGCAAAGGAGCCGTATAGACGCCGGCCAAGTCCGGGAACATCTCGCCGAACTCGCGGGTATGCAGTCCCCTGAGAGGATTGACGCCCATGAGATTGATGTGGTCCTTGAGAAAGACCAGATGCCCCGGCTTGAATCGCGGACGCAAAGAGCCCACGGCCGCGGTGATCACGAGCGTGCGCACGCCGAGGCGATGGAGCACGCGAACGGGCAAGGTCACGGCATCGAGAGGATGCCCCTCGTAATAATGGAAGCGCCCCTGCATCACCGCCGCGCCGAGGTTCCCTGCACGCCCAAGGACCAAGCGGCCGGCATGTCCGCTCACCGTCGGAGCCGGGAAGCCCGGAATCTGGGAGTATTCGACGGTCTTGGCTTCTTGAAGAGAGGGGGAAGCGCCGGCAAGCCCGCTTCCCAGGATCACGGCGACCTCCGGGGCCGCCGCGCCTTGAGCCTTGAGCGCATCCGCAGCCTCGACGATGCGGCGCAGATGCTCCGAACGTGTGTTCGAAATCATGACATTCTTACACTAGCATTTTTTTGTACGATGCCCGCTCATGCACCTTCTTTTGCCCCTCTTGCTCGCGGCCGCGAGCCCGTCCTGCGCGCAGTTCGCTCCAGGATACCTGCCCCTCTTCGATGGAGGAAGCCACAGCGTGGGGTTCAAGGCCGGAGTGGTCTCGCCCACGGACACCAACGGCTTCTCCAGCCTTGCGCAGCGCGGCAAGGCCATCCTCCTCCACTACCGCTTCTATCCTTTGGACTGGGTGGCCGTGGGCGCGGACGCGGGCATGGAGAACTTCTCCAAAAAGATCGCTCCGGATGGGAGCTCCTCTTCGGCCGATGCAATGCTCTTCACCCCGATACTGCGCGTCAACCTCGTGCGCGAGATGAGCTGGACTCCCTATCTCTTCGGCGGATTCGGATTCAACCAGTTCACCCTCAAATCCTCGGCCCTTAAGCCGGGAGATCCCTCAAAGACCGCCGGGCTCGCTCTCTCCGCGGGCGGGGGATTCGAGTTCTTCGTGCTTCGAGGGATGAGCGTGTTCTTCGAGGGACGCTACGACGAGTTCCGCAGGCCCAAGAGCTCGCAAGGCAGCTTCCAAGCCGTCGGCGGACAGCTGGGCTTGGCCGTCTGGTTCAACTACGACTGAACTCGTCATTCCGGCGGAAGCCGGAATCCAGCGAGGACGACTCCTGCTGGGTCCCGGCTTCCGCCGGGATGACGATCAAAAGATGGAAGAACCGGTCAGCGACTGGGACAGGGTCGCGAAGTGCTCCGTGAAGAGCACCCACGCGAGATAAAGCTGCTGCCCGATATACGCGGTCATGAGGAGCACGGCCGCCGTGTACGCCCAGCGCCGCCATGCAGGAAGAAGGGGGGAGCGCCAGACCAGGATCAGGCCGAAAGGCCCGAGCCCGAACAAGGTGCATAGAATGATGCCCCAGTCCCGATAGTACCAGGCGATCTTCGCGCCTTGCCCGCGGCCGCAGCAGCGGCAATAAGCGTCCGCGCGGTCGATGACCCGGCCGCAGCCCCAGCATGAGATCGGAAGAACAGGGATCGCTTCCATATCAGTCTTGCCGCATTGTATCAAAACCCTCATGCTGCTCCGCGTCGATCATGGACGATCCTTGCTGCGCGCGCCGTCCATTCCAGATCAGGAATATCGTCGTCGTAACGCACAATACGGCGATGAACACGGCGAAGGCCCATGATACATAACGCAGCGCAGGAGAAGCCTCCGGGATCTGCTCGCGGTCCTGCCTGAGCAGTTCGCTGATCTGTTCTTCGCTCAGCGGAGACTGCGCGGCGGCAGCGGGCGGCAAGGGTCCACCTTTCGGCAAAGGCGGCGCTGCGGCTGCCGCGGCAGGAACAGGCGCCGCAGGAAGATCCGCCCGCGCGGCGGGCTCCGCCGTCCTGCGCCGGAACGGCTCCTTGCAGAAATCGCACCAGCCCTGCTCCTCGGGAGTCTCGAATCCGCAGGCAGGGCACTTCATCGCGTCCACCCCTCGGCCGAGAACGCGGAAGGGATATGGCGCAGAGAGCCCTCCTGCAGAGCCACGACGTCGAATCTCACGGGAACATCGGATAAGCCGCGCGCTTGAAGCCAATGGAGCGCGGTCTTGATCAAGTGCTGCTGCTTGCGGCGGTCCACCGCGCATTCGGCCGGGCCGTAATCCGCGCACGAACGCCTCTTGACCTCCACGAAGACCACGGTCTCCCCATCGCGGGCAATGAGGTCCGCCTCGCCGAAGACGCAGCGATAGCCGCGCTCGAGCACGCGCAGCCCGCGGGATTCCAGATAGAGCGCCGCCTGCTCCTCTCCTTGCGCGCCGAAAGACTTGCGGTCATCGCTCACTCGGAGCCTCCTTGCGAAAGCCTGCGCGGGACAAGACCTCGGCCACGGGCGCGAAGCTGCGGCGATGCTCAAGGCAGGGACCCATGGAGCGCAAGGATTCCAGATGGCGCCGCGTGCCGTAGCCCTTATGGCCGGAAAGTCCGTAGCCGGGATAGCGCCGATCAAGGACCGACATCCAGCGATCGCGCACGACCTTGGCCACCACGCTCGCCGCGGCCACGCAGAGAGAGCGGCCGTCCCCGCGGACCAGGCATCTCTGCGGGAACGGGAATCCCGGCAAGGCGCGGTTCCCGTCGACGAGCACGCAGTCCGGAGAGAAGCCGCGCGGACGCTGAGCGTACGCAAGGCGATCGAGAGCGCGGCGCATGGCCAAGAACGTCGCCTGGAGGATATTGATCCCGTCGATTTCCGAGGCTAGGGCCCAGCCCACGCCGATGCCCTGCGCGCGCGCGCGGATCGCGAGGAAGAGGCGCTCCCGCCGACGAGGAGAAAGAGTCTTGGAGTCGCGGACTTCGTCGAGGCCTTCCACGCCGGAGGGGAGCATCACGGCCGCGGCCACCACGGGCCCGGCCAAAGGCCCCCGGCCCGCCTCATCGACTCCGACCAGCCGGGAAAGACCGAGCCCGCTGCGGAGTCCTTCATCGAAGGATCGCAGCGGGCTCGAGCCCACAAGAAAACCTCCGCCGATCAGGCGGCGGGGGCGGCCTCGCTCTTCTTCGCCGTTTCCTTCGCGGCAGCGGCAGGCGCCGCAGTCTCTGTCGAGGAAACCTGGTCCTCGCCGCTCAAGCGCGCGGCCTTGCCGGCCAAGCTGCGCAGGTAGAAGAGGCGCGCGCGGCGCACGCGGCCGGTGCGCGTCACTTCGATCTTCTGGATGCGCGGGGAATAGACGGGGAAGGTGCGCTCCACGCCCACGCCGAAGGAGATCTTACGTACCGTGAAGGTCGCTCCCATGCCCGTTCCGCGGCGCTTGATGACGACGCCCTCGAAGATCTGGGTGCGCTCGCTCTCGCCCTCGATGACCTTCAGGTGGATGCGCAGGGTGTCTCCCGTCCTGAAATCAGGCAGGGTCCGTTTTTCCGGCTGGGGGATGTGAATAGATGCCATAGTCCCGTCCTCGTTATGCGATCAAGAATATCATCATTATATCTTTTTTTTACGCTTTTTTTCCAGCGCCGTCGGCCGCGCAGAGAGAAGATCCGGCCGCTTGCGCCGAGTGGCCGCCAAGGCCGCCTGTCTGCGCCACTCTTCGATCCTGGCGTGGTCTCCGCCCAGCAGG
Source organism: Elusimicrobiota bacterium (assembly GCA_041661185.1). Classification (GTDB taxonomy): domain Bacteria; phylum Elusimicrobiota; class Elusimicrobia; order UBA1565; family UBA1565; genus JBAZUV01. Next base: position 36,084 of record JBAZUV010000015.1, on the reverse strand, counting down.
ACCTCCGGGACCTCGCGGCCTTTCCACACGCGCGGCCGCGTATACTGCGGATAGTCCAAGAGCTCCTCGGAGAACGACTCCTTCTGCGCCGCCTCGGGCTTGGCCAGGACGCCCGGAAGGAGCCGCGTCACGGCATCCACCACGGCCATGGCCGGGATCTCTCCGCCGGTGAGCACGAAGTCGCCCATCGAGAGTTCTCCGTCCACGAAGTCCATGATCCGCTCGTCGACGCCTTCGTAGTGTCCGCAGACGAGCACCAGGTGCTTCTCGCGCGAAAGCTCTTGGGCCGCGCGCTGATCGAATCGCCGTCCCTGGGGGGAGAGGAGCAGGACCTTGGAACCCTTGCGCCGGAGCTTGCGCAGCGCGCGTTCGAGCACCGGAGCTATGAGGACCATGCCCGCGCCGCCGCCGTAAGGGCGGTCGTCGACAGTGCCCCGCCGGTCCTGCGCATATCCGCGAAGATCCTCGCACCGGACGTCGAGCAGCCCCTTTTCCACGGCGCGCTTGAGGATGCTCTGGGAAAAGACTCCCTCGAACATCCGCGGGAACAAGGTCAGGACGTCGATGCGCAGCGCCGCGCGGCGCCGACGAGGCGTCACTCCACGTCGACGACGACCGTGCAGCCGGACTTGGCCGCGGCCACGCCCACGACCGCGCGGATCGCCTTGATGACCTTGCCCTGCTTGCCGATGACTTTCCCCTTATCGTCCTCGGCGACGCGGAGCATCAGGCGCACCACGCCCTGATCCTCCGAGGAGATGACCTCGGCCTGCTCGGGATGATCGACGATCTGCCGAGCGATGTAGAGCGCAAGCTCTTTCATTTGCCGGGCTGTTCCTGCTTCTGGAACTTGGTGAAAGCCTTCATCAGCGACGCCACGGTCTCCGTGGGCTGGGCGCCCTTCTGTATCCACCACTGCACGCGCTCGGACTTGACCGTCAGCTTGTTCTTGATCTTCTCGCCGCGGGGGTCGTAGGAACCGAGGACTTCCAGCGGCTTGCCGTGCGGACCGCGCGTCTTCTCGATGGCCACCATCCGATAGTAGCTCTGGTGCGGCTTTCCGATCCTCTGCAGCCTGATGCTTACCGCCATGTGCGTCCTCCTGTTCCGCGGGGTCTCAACGGCCCCGTCGGTCGAAAGCGTCCTGAGACTCGCGCACGAGGCGCTTGAGCGCCGCGCGCGGGTCCTTGGCTCCGAAGACTCCGCTGCCGGAGACGAGGCAGTCGGCGCCGGCGCCGGCGGCAAGGGGAGCCGTGCGCGGCCCGATCCCTCCGTCGACTTGCAGCCAGACCGGCCGGCGCGAGCGGTCGATGGCCGCTCGCAGGGACCGGATCTTCGAAAGCGTCTTTTCCTGGAAAGGCTGCCCGCCGAAGCCGGGCTGTACCGTCATGACCAGCGCCAGATCCAGATCCGGCAAAAAAGGAAAGAGTCCTTCCACGGGCGTCTTGGGATTGACCGCCAGGCCCACGCCCACGCCCAAGGCGCGCAGCTTGCGCAAAAGGGGACGAGGACGAGGACATGCCTCCAGATGGAAGATGATCCAGTCCGCGCCGGCTTGCGCGAAAGAGTCGAGGAAGGCTCCGGGATCCGAAACCATCAGATGCGCGTCCAAGCGCACCCCCGCGCCCCGCAGGGCCTTGAGCGCGTCGGGGCCGAGGCTGATGTTCGGCACGAAATGCCCGTCCATGACGTCGACGGAGCACCAGCCGGCGCAGGCGACCTTCTCCATGTCCCGGCGCAGGGCTCCGAAATCCGCGGCCAAGAGCGAGGGAACTACGCGGACCCTCCCCTCGGGAACGGGCCGGGAGCAGGAGCATCGGCAGGAGGCGCAGGAGGCGGGCATCAGCGATCCCTCTCCTCGACGAGGATTCCGTTGAGGAATATCTTCACGCGGGAGCGGCCGCCGGAAGGAAGGGCGAGTTCCACGCGGGAGCCCGGGGCGCGCAATCCGTTGAAGAGTTCGCGCTCTCCGTGCTGGTCCACGCAGACGATGCGCACCAGGCTCTCGGAAGAACCCTGCGGCACTTTATAAACGAATCCGCCGGAAGAAGCCGCTTCCCGGCCGCCGGCGCGGCCGCTGATGGTCAGGGTGATGCGCGCATTCTCCTGGAGCACGGCATCCGCCGCGGGCTGCTGCTCGAGCACCGTGCCGTACGGGAAGAGGGAACTCGAATCCTTGACGAGCTTTATCTCGATGGAATGCCTGGAAGCCCAGGAGTCGGCCTCGGAGGAATTCTTGCGCAGGAAATCCGGCATGAGCGCTACGCTCTCCGGCGGGCCGCCCGCGGAGACCACGACGCTGATGAGAGCGTTCTTCTCCACGCTGGACTCGGACTTGGGATCCTGCGAAAGCACCAAGCCCTTCTCGAAGCGCAGGGAGTAGGACTCCGCGACCTCGCCGAGCGCAAGCTGGCTCTGGCGAAGGAGGATCTCGGCGTTGCGCAAAGGCAGTCCCACTATGGAGGGTGTGAATACCGTCTCTCCGCCTTGGCTGACGACCACGCGGATGGCTTTGCCCTCCCGGACCTTGGTGCCCGGACCGGGGCGCTGGCGCAGGATCGAACCGATGGGAATGCTCGCGTTGAACTCCTCTCCTTCCTTAAGGAGGGGGAGATCGAGAGGCGCGAGCATGTTCATGGCGCCCGAAATAGACTTGCCGCGCAAGTCCGGCACGACCTCCACCTTGCGGTTATGGACCGCGCCTTCCAGGCCCCAATGCACGGCAAAAAAAGCCGCGGCGGTGAGGAAGAGTCCGGCTAAGGCGAGCTCGACGGCGTTCGGCTGAAGGTCCTTCAGGGGATAATCTCCAAGCGGCCGCCTATGCCGATGCGAAGCCCGTTGAGGAAATCCACGGCGGACATCGCCGTCTTCCCCTCGGGCTGCACCTCTTCGATCCAGACGCGGCCGAGACGGCATTCTACTAAAACCCCTCGCCCGCGTTCAACGCGAACGAGCAGACCTTTGGAATTCCCAACGGCATCGGGAGAATCGAGCGCGGCGCGAAGGACCTTCACGCGCAAAGGCCCTTTCGGCGTGGAAAGCATCAGGTAGGGCCGAGGACCAGCGGCCAAGCCCCGCACGCGGGCGCAGAACTCCTGCGCGGACAGATCGAAGGCCAGGCGCGCGTACGAGGAGTCGAGCTTGGGCGCGCGCGTGCTTTCCCCGGACTGCGGGGTGCGGCGCACGACTCCGGAGGCGACCTCGCCTAAGACCTCCCTGAGTTCCCGCACGCCCAAGGCCGTGAGCCGCTCCATGAGCGTGCAGGCATCGTCCTCGGCAAGCACGGTCTCCGCGGCCTGGCGCTGCATGGGCCCGGTATCCATTCCGTTGTCGATCCAAAAAAGAGTCACGCCCGCGCGAGCGTCTCCGCCCAGAAGAGTCCATTGCACGGGGGCGGCCCCGCGCCAGCGCGGGAGCAGGGAGAAATGGACGTTCAAGAAGCCGTGCCGTGTGCAGGAGAGCACATCGGGATCGAGCATGCGGCCATAGGCCACGACCACGGCCATGTCCGCCTGCATGCGGCGCAGCTCTTGCGCGCACTCTTCCGGACGCCCGGGCTGGAGCACGGGGATGCCCAGGCGCAGGGCCGCGGTCTTGACCGGCGGCGCGGAGTCCTTGAGCCCTCGGCCGCAGGGACGATCGGGCTGGGTGAGCACGGCCGCGACCTCGTGGGAGCGGACGCATTCCTCCAGGAACGGCACGGCCGGCGCCGGAGAGCCGAGGAAGAGCAGCCTCATTTCCAGGTCTTGCGCAGATCGCGGATGAGCGCCGCGGCCCGCAGGCGGCCGACGAGGTCCAATCGGTCGATGAATAGCTTCCCGTCGAGATGGTCCACTTCGTGCTGGAAGGCCCGCGCCAGGAGGCCCGTGCCCGTGCGCTCCCAGGGCCGGCCGTCGATGCCGAGCGCGCGGATGCGCACGCGCGCATGCCTGCGGACCCTGGAATAGACTCCGGGAACGGAAAGGCAGCCCTCTTCCTCGAACATCTCGCCTTCTCGCGAGACGATCTCGGGATTGATGAGCACCAGGCGATCGGACTTCCCGTCGACCGGCACGTCCACCACGGCCAAGCGCAAAGACAGGCCGATCTGCGGCGCGGCCAGGCCCACGCCCTTGGCCGCGCGCATCGTCGCCCACATGTCGCGCAGGATCTCCGGGAATCCGGACCGGGATTCCTCGAAGACGAGCGGCGGAGTCGGGACCTTGAGCACGGATTCTCCGTGCTTGAGGATGCGGCGGATCATCCCGCCTGTTCGCGCTGCGCGATCATCTGCAGCATCTCGGAGGCAGACGCTTTCTTGAGGAGTTCATCGATGAACGCCGGCTGGAAGAGCGCGGAAACGCCGCGCAGAAGATGCAGATGCTGCGTGAAGACTTCCTGCCGGTTGGGGGAGAAGAATATGCACATCGCCCGGATGACGAGGTCCGGCTGTTTCGGATCCGGGATGCCCTGCGGCAGGATGCCCAGCACCGCGGACATGGTCTCCATCCCGTCGATGCGCGCGTGCGGAACGGCCAAGCCGGTGTCGAGAGTGGTGCTCATTCCCTGCTCGCGTTCCAGCACCTTCTTATAATACGGAGCAGGGTCCCCGAGCTTGCGGACCTTGCAGAGCTTCTCGATCAATATATGGATGAGCTGTTCCTTGCTCTTGCCCGCGGGCAGACGCACGATGAGGTCCTCGCTCAGCAGCTTTCCTATATAAACACCGTCGGTGAACGCCGCTGGGGCATGTGGGGCAGCCTCAGGAACCGCTGTTTTTTTGCCGCTCTTCTTCTGAAACCAGTCTAAAGCCATCATAATCTTCTATCCGTTGCCTGATCCCCTGAAAACAGCCATATAAACATATAGCCGTCTACTTGTCCGCATACGCTTAAATTGGGGGGTTGATTAAAGGCGATAAAGGCATCGTATAAAATCCCGTCTCCCGGGTCAAATCCCACCCTAGAGTCTAACGGCCTGCCTGCGTTTTCAGTTGGGCCGAAAGCCTCAGCCCAGCATGGGCCTTGCGCCCTATATAGGGTGCCAGGGGTCATTTAACTCGCATAGCTTTCTTCGAACGTTATGCGCAACGGCGGTGCCAGGCATCGACTTGCTCGACTTTCCTTCGGAAACTCAAGCAACTCAATGCCAGGCACCATCAAGTTATATACACTTTGAAGATGAAAGGACTCTTGAAGGGGAAGACGGTGCTGATCACGCGGCCGGAGGAACGCGCTTCGGGATTTGCATCGATGATGCGCGAACAGGGCGCACGCACGCTCTGCACGCCGCTCATCCGCATCGCCGCGCCAAAATCGTGGAAACCGCTGGACCGGGCGCTGCACCGCCTGGACTCCTTCGACTGCGTGGTATTCACGAGCCTCAATTCCGTGGAGGCCTTCTTCAGGAGAGCGCGCAAGCTCGGCATCATAGTCCCGAATGCAAGCGCGAGAATCTATGCCATCGGACCGGTCACGGCGCGCGCGCTGCGCGAAAAAGGACTGCGGCCCCAGCCCCTCCCGGAATCCTATGACGGCCCCTCGCTTGCCAGAAGCCTCCTGCTGCGCCATTCGCGCGGAAAGCGTATCTTGATCCCGAGAGCGCAGAAAGCCGATGAAGCCCTGCCCCGCCTCCTGCGCCGCGCAGGCAGCCGCGTCGCCATCGTCCCGGTCTACCGCACGCTGCCGGATCCAAAAGGCCTGCGCAGCCTGCTTCGGCTGCTGAAGAAAGAGACTCCGGACTGGACGGCCTTCTTCTCCGCCTCCGCCGTGGAGGCCTTCACGCAAGGACTCGTCCGAGAAAAAGCGCGGGCCCTCCTGCTCAAGAGCCGCGCCGCCTCGATAGGCCCCGCGACATCCGAGGCCCTGCGCAAAACCGGCATCGAGCCGTCCGTGCAGGCCGAAGAGCATACGGCCCGAGGCTTGTCGCAAGCCCTGCTGCGCGCCGAGGATCCCTCCGCGCTCAAGGCCCTGCTGCCCGCGCTGCGCAGCACGCTCTGGACCGCTCTGCGGGAAGCCGGAGACATCCAGCTCAAGCGGCTGGGCAAAGTGAGCTTCCGCTATAAAGGATTGGCCAATCTGGTGACCGCCGCGGACCTGGCCAGCGAACAACGCATCCTGGATGTGATCCTCAAGCGCTTCCCGGACCATGACTTCCTGACCGAAGAACGCGCGCCCAAGACCGCAGGCTCGGACTTCGTATGGATCATCGATCCCATCGACGGGACCACGAACTATGCGCACGGCTTTCCGGCGTTCTGCGTATCCATCGGATTGTCGCATCGAGGCCGCTCACTCCTCTCCGGAGTCTTCGATCCGAGCCGCGGGGAGATCTTCTGGGCCGAACGCGGCAAAGGCGCGCATCTGCTCAAGGTCGGCCCCGGCATCGCGGGCTCATCTCCGAGGACTCTGCGCGCGGCCCGGCGCGGCGCGCAACGGCTGCGCGTCTCTCGCGCCCGCTCGGTGCGGGAAGCCCTGCTGCTCACCGGCTTCGCCTACGACCGCGCGAAAAGAGCCGACTACCTGCTCCGCTTCTACCGGGAGTTCATGATCCGCAGCCACGATGTGCGGCGCTCAGGCTCCGCCGCATTGGACCTGGCCTGGACCGCGGCCGGGCGCGTGGACGGCTACTGGGAATTCTCCCTGAATCCTTGGGACGTGGCCGCGGGAAGCCTTCTCGTCGAGGAAGCGGGGGGGAAGGTCACGGATCTCGAAGGACGTCCCTGGCCGAGCCTGCGGACCGCGGGAGCGCAGACCCTCGCGAGCAACGGCCTCATTCACTCCGAGATGTTGAAGATCCTTCGTCCGCTGCTCTAACCGGAAAAATTCAGTCGTCCTTCGACGCAATCGCGGCTGATTTTTTCCGGGATGGCTTGGGAACGCCGAAGGAATCAACGGGAATAGTTTTTTTGCCGTGTGGAAGAAAATCCGGAATCTTCAGAACGAAAAAACTGCACGCTCTTTCGGAAAGTGAACAATCTGAAGATTCCGGCTAGAATTTGAAGCCGATGGAGATGCGGTGCGTCATGCCCAGGTCTCCGAAAGGCACCCAGGCATAATCCAAACGGCCCTGCTTGATCTGGAGTCCGCCGCCCGCGGACATGCCGCTCAAGCCCTCGGCGCTGCGTCCGTCCTTGACGTTGTAGCCCGCGCGCAAAGCGCCGCCCAGCCCCGAGCCGAAGGACTGCCGCGCCTCCAGCCCGAAGCTCGCGTAAGGATCCGCGTCGGAAGGGATATGCCCGTCGAGCAATCCGCTCAGGTTGGGACTGATGCGCCAGTGCGCGCCCAGCACGGCCTTGAACGGCAGCGGGTCCGCGGTGCTGCCCAGCTTGATGGGCGGCCCGAGATTCGAGATCGCGGCCGCCAGATCGACCGGGCCTTCGCCGATATCGCTGACATGGTCGGCCTGCACGCCCAAGTCCACGGCGAAGCTCGTGCCGGAAGCTCCTGCCAATTCCGACCGGATGAACTTGAAAGCCCCGCCGGCTCGCACCCGTCCCAAGACGCGTCCGTAAGCGAGCGAGACCGCGAGGTCCATCGGCGTGAACGATGAGGTCGGGTCTCCGGTGATGCCGTAGCCCTGGATCGAGGATTGCGAGAAATAGGTGAGCGCGGCTCCCAAGACGCCGCGGTCCTCGCCGAGCGGGAATCCGAGCGCCGCTGAGCCGGAATACGCGGTCTCCAAGAGCATGTTGTAGGAAAGCGCGGCATCCGCCCGCCCCTGGTCTTCCAGCCGCGTGAGGCCCGCGGGATTCCAGAACACGGATTCCGCGTCGCCCACCAAAGCCGAATAGGAACCGCCGAGCGCCATGGCCCGCGCGCCTGCCGGGATCTTCAGGAACAGCGCGCCCGTGGTCCCGGCGGCTTTGTCGGAAAAAGCGGAACCCGGGAATATCCCCGCCCGCGCCGAGACCGCCGCGACGCACACGAGAAGAGCAGAGGAGAATGCGGCTGCTTTTAGACGGGCCAAACAGGTCCCCGCTTAGGACGGATCTCCGCTGCGGCCTCGGGCTTGAGCACTAAAGTCTCTTCTGCTTCCGTAGACGCCTTGGCCGGAACCGGCGTCTGCGGCCCCGACTGAACCGGAGTTTCCGCCGGCTTTGCCTCGATGACGATCATTTTCTCGGCGGCAGGCTGGGTCTCCTCTGCCGAGGAGCCCTTGTCCTGGACCTTCGCGGCCTGCGCAGGCGCGGAAGATGACGGCATGGGGATGCGGACAGGGTCGGCGCGCTTCTTCTCTGCATGGACCGGCTTGGCGGACTCGACCGCTGCGGCCTTCGCCGGGACAGGCGCAGGCGCTTGCTCGACGACCGCGACGATCTCGGGCGCGACGACGGCAGCGGGCTTGACTGCGGCAGGGACAGGCGCTGCTTTCGCGGGAGCAGGCGGCGCTGCTTTCGCAGAAGCCGGCGCTGCACGCTGAACCGGCGCGGGCTTGGCCGCAGCCGGAACGCTTGCCGGAGCAGGAACCTCCTTCCGTTCCGGGGGGAGGATCACGACCGGCGCAGTTTCCTGCGCGGCGGACCGCGCGCCCGAATATTCGGACATCTGCTGATGCAGTTCGGTCTGCAGTTCTCCTAAACGGGAGAGCAAGGCATCGAACTGAGAGTCATGGCGATGGACGAACCCGGTCAGGTCGCCCTGCAGATGCTGGATCTCGTTCTCGAAATGCTCCATCTGCATCTTAAGATTCTGCAGATAGACCACGGCGGGGCTGAGGCTCCCGGTCGTGATCTTGATGTCCGTCTTCGTCGATCCGGCGGAGGAAGGAGCCTCGGCCGCGGGCGCAGCGCTGGAAGCAGGACCCTGAAGCGCGCTGCTCACGATTTTTTTCGGCGCCACCGCATCCTGCGCGGGGAGCACGCGTACCGGCTGAGGTTCGCCGTCCCGTTGGGATCGACCGGAAAGGATCTCTTCCTCCGAGAGGGAACCGCCGCAGGCCGCCGCACGTCTCTTTTTGAGGAGGAAGATGAATGTCATCGTCCCCGCCAAGAGGCCGACGATGCACACCAAAGCCCAGACATCCGTGACGATAGCGTTCATATGGCTAAGAAGTGTAGAGGAATTGTGCAGCCCCTGTCAATAAGTCGCTCCTTCAGAATCCTTCGCAAAGGCGACACCGAGGGCGCACGGCATAAGAACAATGCTTTATTCTTAACTTTTTAATCCAGGCATATTGTCGCCGCGAACGGATGGGATCTCTTCCGATTGTTTTTATTCTTCGACGTTATCTGCGAGAGCAACGAATACTTTTCTTCTTTGCTTATACAATAAAGTCAGTCACAAATACGTTATTTGACATCGACGAAGCCCTTTATGTAACATCTCTCAATATAATCTGGGCAAGGAGTGCTATGAGTCAGCCATCCAAGCCGTCTTTGGAACCCATCGCGATCATCGGCCTTGGCGGAATCTTTCCCGACGCCGCGGATATCCCGACTTATTGGAAGAACATCCTCGCGAAAAAGAACTGCATCAGCGAAGTCCCCGCGGACCATTGGGACTGGCGCCTCTACTACAGCGAGGACCGCAGCGCCCCGGACAAGACCTATTCGAAGATCGGCGGCTTCGTCCGCGGCTTCCATTTCGATTCCCTGCCCCTGCGCATCCCTCCGCACGTGGCCAAACAGATGGACGTGGTCCAGCAGTTCGCGGTCGCATGCACGGCCGAGGCCCTGCGCGACGCCGGCTACGACAAAAAGAATCTCGATTCCTCCCGCACCGCCGTCATCTTCGGAAACGCCATGGGCGGTCCTAAGAGCGAGGATTCCAATCTGCGCGTCTACACCGCGAAGATCCGCAAGCACCTTTTGACCTCCGCGACCCTCGCGCGCCTGTCTTCCCAGGAGCAGGAAGCCGTGGCCGACGAGATGGTGTCCTCGATCAAGGCCGGCCTGCTCGCGATCACGGAAGACTCCATGCCCGGAGAGCTCTCCAACGTCATCGCGGGCCGGGTGGCCAACGTCTTCAATCTCAACGGCCCGAACTTCACGGTCGACGCGGCCTGCGCCGCGTCCCTGGCCGCGGTGTCCCAAGCCGTCAACGGACTGCGGCTCGGACAGTTCGACATGGCCGTCACCGGCGGGATCGACCAGATGATGGCGCCTCCGGCCTACGTCAAGTTCTCCAAGATCGGCGCGCTCTCCGCCGAGGGCTCTTGCCCGTTCGACGCGAGCGCCGACGGCTTCGTCATGGGCGAAGGCGCGGGCGTGATGGTGCTCAAGCGCGTGCGCGACGCGGTCCGCGATGGAGACCGCATCTACGCGCTCATCCGCGCGATCGGAGCCTCCTCGGACGGGCGAGGCAAAGGCATCACCGCCCCGAACCCCAAGGGACAGAAGCTCGCCATCGAACGAGTCTTCTCCCAGGTCGACTACGTTCCCGCGGACGTGGGCCTGCTGGAAGCGCACGGGACCTCGACGAAAGTGGGCGACGTGGTGGAAGTCCAGACCGCCTCGGAACTCTTCGGCTCCGCGCCGCCGCGCTCCATCGCCTTGGGCTCGGTCAAATCGCAGATCGGACACTTGAAGGCCGCCGCCGGAGTCGCCAGCCTCATCAAGACCGCGCTGGCCGTTCACCACAAGACCCTTCCGCCCAGCATAAATTTCAAGACTCCCAACCCGGGCATCGACTGGGCCCATTCGCCCTTCTTCGTCCCGACCGAACCCGCCCCGTGGGCGGCCAAGGACGGCAAGCCCCGGCGCGCGCATGTCTCGGCCTTCGGATTCGGCGGGACGAATTTCCACGTCGCACTGGAAGAAGCCACGCCGCAGACCTTGAACTGGACGCCCGAGCTTCCGCTCGCCCAGGCCGACGCCGCTCCCGTCGCGGCCTGCGACCCCGCCGCGCTCTCGACCGGGACCCTGCCCGATGCCTTGGGCGGAGAAGTCTTCTTCACCTGCGGCAAAAGCCCGAAGGAAGTCCTCTCCAAGCTCAAGGACCTGCGCGGCCGCGTGCCTGCCGGAGGCCCCCTGAGCGCGCTCGCCCGAGAATGGAACACCCACGCCCGCTCCGGCTCCTACGTCCTGAACATCGCCGCGGAGTCGCCGGAGAAGCTCGCTCAGAAATTGGACCTCGTGCTCGCGTCCAAGGCCGAGCTCTGGGAGAAGACCCCGCCCGCCTTCCGCCCGAAAGCCATCCATCCCTCCCGCCGTCCGGCCAAGAAGCCCAAGATCGCCTTCATGTTCCCGGGCCAAGGCCTGCAGTACGTGGACATGCTGCGCGACATGGCGGCCAAGTACGCGGTCGTGGCCGAGACCTTCCGGGAAGCCGACGAGGTCATGACCCCGCGCATCGGGAAGCTCACGGACATCCTCTTCTCCAAGCCGGGCGAGAGCGCCGAAGCCCTCGCAGAACGGCAGGAACGCATGCGCCAGACCGAGGTCACCCAGCCCGCGGTGCTTACCGCGGACATCGCCCTGCTGCGGCTCCTGCGCAGCTACGGCGTGGAAGCCGACGTGGTCTACGGGCACAGCCTGGGAGAATACGCGGCCCTGGTGGCCGCGGGCGCGCTGGAATTCAAGGACGCCCTGGTGACGGTCAGCTGCCGCGCCAAGGAGATCGCGAGCATCCACGTCAAAGACCCGGGCAAGATGGCCTCCATCTCCTGGCCCGTGTCCAAGGTCGAGCCCGTGCTCAAGGACATCCCGGGCTACGTGGTCGCGGCCAACAAGAACTGCCCCATCCAGACCGTGCTCGCCGGAGAATCCCAAGCGGTCGAGGAAGCCGTCTCCCGATTCACGGCCTTGGGCGCGCAGGCCCAGCTCATCGAGGTCTCCCACGCCTTCCACTCGAACATCATGGCCCCGGCGCGGGAGCCCTACGCGCGGTTCCTCAAGACCATCGCCCTCAAGAGCCCCCGCATCCCCGTGCTCGCCAACGTGAACGCGGACTTCTTCCCGTCGGAACCCGACGCCATGCGAGATCTCATGGTCCTGCAGATGAGCTCTCCCGTGGAGTTCATCCGGCAGACCGAGCGGCTCTACGAGGACGGCGTGAGGGTCTTCGTGGAACTCGGTCCCAAGCGCGCGCTCACGGCCTTCGTGCAGACGACCCTGGAGGACAAGCCCGACGTCCAGATCTTCGCCTCCAACCATCCCAAGCGCGGCGGCATCCAGGAGTTCAACGACCTGCTCGCCCGGCTCGACGCCGCCGGAGTGCCCCTGGACATCGACGCCGCGGCGTCCAAGGGCCTCGGGCACACGCCGGCCTACCGCGCATGGCTCGCAGCGCCTTCGTCCGGAGAACGGACGCCGGGCGCGGCGCAGGAAAGCCCCGCGGCGTCCGCCATCGCGCCCTCGTGGGATTTCTACGACGGAGCCGTGGTCGTCAGCGGCGTGGCCGCGGGAACCCCGGGCAGTTGGGAGAAAGTGTTCCGCGAGGACAACATCGACGCGCTCCTGCGCGGGCAGAACCTCATCAGCCGCCTGCCCGACGAGGAGTCCGAACGGCAGATCGACAAGAGCATCCTGCGCCTCATCAAATCCGAGGACGGCAACCACCGCTTCGAGCGCATCCAGTCGGCCGCCGAGGTCGTGCGCCTGGCCGCGCTGGCCGGAGAGTTCGACCTGGCCAAGGAATTCGGGTTCACGGACTCCCTGGTGCACGCCATGGACTCGGCCTCGCGCCTGGCCGTGGCCGCGGGCATACTGGCCCTGCGCGACGCGGGCATCCCTCTCTTGCGCACCTACAAGCGCACGACCTTGGGCGGATTCCTGCCTTCGGGCTGGGCCCTGCCCGAATCCCTGCGCGCGGGCACCGGCGTCATCTTCGCCTCGGCCTACGCCAACCTCGGGGCCATGGCCTCCGAGGTCGCCTCCTACCTGGGAGACAAATACCGAGGCAAGCCCTTGCGCGAGCTCTCCGCGCTCATCGACGAACTGCTCACGCGCATCCAAGACCCGCAAGAGCGCGAGTCCATCCAGACATGGCGCGACGAGCATCTGCGCGCCTATTTCGACCGATTCGGCTCACGCCAGGCCCCCTACGAGTTCAGCCGGGATTTCCTGCTGCGCGTCATGCCCCTGGCGCACTCCCAGCTCATGCAGTGGATCGGCGCCAAGGGTCCGGGCATGCACCTCAACGCGGCCTGCGCCTCGACGACCGAGGCCGTGGGCGTGGCCGAGGACTGGATCCGTCTGGGACGCGCCGAGCGCGTCATCGTCATCGCCGGAGACGACGCCTCGGGCCCCGATATCCGCGAATGGATGCTCTCCGGCTTCGTCGCGGCCGGAGCCGCCACCACCGCCGCCGTGGTCAGCGAAGCGGCCCTGCCCTTCGACCGCCGGCGCCACGGAATGATCGTGGGCATGGGCGCGGCCGGACTCGTGATCGAGCGCACGGAGTCCGTCCAAGCGCGAGGCATGCGTCCTCTCACGGAACTGCTCGCGTCCCAATACGAGAACAGCGCCTTCCACGCCACGCGCCTGGAGCCCGAGCACGTCGCCGGCGTCATGGAGCGCTTGGTCTCCAAGGCCGAACGCCGCCGCGGCGTGCGGCGCGCGGACATCGCGGCCAAGGCCCTATTCATGTCGCACGAGACCTATACCCCGGCCCGCGGCGGCTCCGCCTCGGCCGAGGTCCAGGCCCTCAAGCGGACCTTCGGACCGGACGCCGAGAAGATCGTGGTGACCAACACCAAGGGCTTTCACGGCCACTCCATGGGAGCCTCGGTCGAGGATCCGACCGCGGTCCGCGCCCTGACTTCCGGCGTGCTCCCGCCCATCGCCAACTACCGGGACCCGGACCCGGACCTGGCCGGGATCACGCTCAGCCGAGGCGGGGAATACGATCTGGAATACGCCTTGCGCCTGGCCGCGGGCTTCGGCTCTCAGATCGCCATGACCCTCATGCGCCGCGTCCTGCGCAAGGGAGAATCGCGCATCGCCGACCCCGTGCGGCACAAGGATTGGCTGAAATCCGTCTCAGGACAGGCCGAGCCCTCGCTCGAAGTCGTGCAGAACACCCTGCGCATCCGCGAAGGCGCCGCAACGAGCGGAAACGCCGTCATCCCGGCGAAAGCCGGGACCCAGGGAATGCCGTCCCCCGTTTCATCAGCAAAGCTGGATTCCGGCTTGCGCCGGAATGACGAGAAAGCGGCACCGGCAGCAGCATCATCGGTCTCCGGCGCGGCGGGAGAAGACGCCGTGCGCGCGGCCGTGACCGCGCTCGTCAGCGAAAAGACCGGCTACCCCGCGGACATGCTCCAGGCCGACCTCGACATGGAAGCGGACCTGGGCATCGACACGGTCAAGCAGGCGGAGCTCTTCGGCCTCATCCGCGAACGGTACGGCATCCCGCGCAAGGAGAATCTCTCGCTCAAGGACTATCCCACGCTCAACCACGTGGTCCGCTTCGTCCTAGTGAACTCCTCATCCTCCACGCAGCAGACGCATCCCTCCGTGATCCCGGCGGAAGGAAACGTCGTCATCCCGGCGAAAGCCGGGACCGCAGAAAACGTCGTCATTCCGGCGAAAGCCGGAACCCAGGGATCGCCGTCCGCCGTTTCACCCGCAGCCTCGCTGGATTCCGGCTTCCGCCGGAATGACGAAAAAAAGTCCGCGGCCGCACCGGCCCCTCAAAAGGCCCCTGCACCCGTCGGAGAAGACGCCGTGCGCGCGGCCGTGACCGCGCTCGTCAGCGAAAAGACCGGCTACCCCGCGGACATGCTGGAGCCGGACCTCGACATGGAGGCCGACCTCGGCATCGACACGGTCAAGCAGGCCGAACTCCTCGGGCTCATCCGCGAGAAGTACGGCATCCCGCGCACGGAGAACCTCTCGCTCAAGGACTACCCGACCCTGCGCCACGTGATCCGCTTCGTCCTGGAGAACTCCTCCTCATCCTCCACGCAGCAGACGCATCCCTCCGTGATCCCGGCGGAAGGAAACGTCGTCATCCCGGCGAAAGCCGGGACCGCAGAAAACGTCGTCATTCCGGCGAAAGCCGGGACCCAGGGAGCGCCCTCCGCCGTTTCACCCGCAGCCTCGCTGGATTCCGGCTTACGCCGGAATGACGACACAGTGAAGGCGGCGGACCCTCGGTTCAAGCGCTGGGTCCTGCAGGCCGGACCCAGGCCCGCGAACGGAGAACCCGTTCGACTCGACCCGGAGCGCGCAGTGCTCCTGCTGGCCGCGGACGCGGAAGAAGCCGCGCCCTTCGCACAAGCCGTCATAAAAGCCGGAGGCACGCCCATCATTCTCAAAGCCGCGGAATGGAAGGACGCCGAGTCCGCGGAAACCTCGGTGCGCGCGACGCTCAAGGGCCGCAAGGCGCAAGGGCTATGGGATCTCACGCCTCTCTCTCATCCCGCGGATCCCAAGCTCACGCCCGCCTCCTTCGACAAGAGCTACCGCCGCTCCGTGCGCGCGCTCTTCCTCGCGGCCAAGGCCCTGCGGGAAGACCTTGGAAAGGATTCCCATGTCCTGAGCTTCACGCGCATGGACGGCAGCCACGGGCTCGATGAGGGGAAGTTCCATCCTCTCTGCGGAGCTTCCACCGGGCTCGTCAAAGCGCTGCGCCGGGAACTTGCGGGCAGCCGCGTGCAGGCCCTGGACTTCGACGCGCAGACCTCGCCGGAGTCCATGGCCGAGACCGCGCTTCGCGAACTGGGCTCCGACGACCCTCGCGCGGAAGTCGGATTCCTCGCGGGAGAACGCCGCGGCCTCGCGCTGAGGGTCAAGGATCTGCCGGAGTTCGCCAAGCGCAAGATCGGATCGCGCTCCGTGGTTCTCATCACCGGCGGCGGACAGGGCCTGGGCGCGGTGCTGGCCCGCGAGATCGCCCGCAAGACCCGCTGCAGCATCGTAGTGCTCGGCCGCACGTCTCTGGGCAAGGAAGCCACGACCTGGGCGCGCATGGATGCGCAGGAGATGAAGAGCCTCAAGCAGCGGATGTGGGAAGAGCTCAAATCCGATACGGCCCGCCGCGCCACGCCCGCGCTCTTGGAGCGGGAATTCTCAAAGGTCTCCAAAGCCGCGGAAGTCCACCGCAACATCGAGGAGCTTTGCCGCTTGGGATCGAAAGCGAGCTATATCGAATGCGATCTTTCGGACGCCGCGTCGACGTCCAAAGCCGTCAAGGAAGCCGTACGCCTCTACCACAACATCGACGTCATCATCCACGCCGCGGGCCTCGATGAGTCGCGCTTCCTCGCCGACAAGAAGCCCGAGGATTTCGACCGCGTCTTCCGAGCCAAGGCGCACGGCGCCGTGCACCTCTTGGGCTGCGTGCCGCCCATCGGCGCGCAGCTGTGGGTGTTCTTCACCTCGGTCGTCGGCCGCTTCGGCAACGCGGCGCAGACCGACTATGCCGCAGCCAACGACTTCCTGGCCAAGCTCGCGCACCGAATGAGGGCGCAGCGCCGCCTGGCCGTGGCCTGCGACCTGAGCGCGTTCTCCGAAGTCGGCATGGCCACTCGCGGGAGCGTGGAGGCCTTCCTCAAGTCCCAGGGCGTGGAGTTCATGCCGCCCTCCGTGGGCATGGGGATGATCTACCGGGAGATGCTCTCCGGCGATGCGGGCGAGGTCGTGCTCGCCGGCGCGCTCGGCGGCATGGATTCCGACAAGCTCATGACTTCCGCGCCGGAAGAGACGGCCTCCGAGGCCGCCGCGACGCCCAAGGGTCCGCGCCCGCTCTTCGACCGCATAGTCCGCGAGGAAGCCGGGAAAGCCGTCCTGGGCAAGAACTTCTCGCTGGAGAGCGACCCCTGGCTCAAGGACCACTCCATCGGAGGAACGCCCTACGTCCCAGGCGTCATGGGCTTGGAGCTGTTAGCCGAAGCCTTCCGAAAGCTCCAGGGCGCAACGCCCATGGAACTGCAGGATGTTCGATTCTCCCTGCCCATCAAGCTCCTGCGAAGCAAGCCCGCGGTCGTCCGGTCCATCGCGACGGTCGAGGGCGACCACGCGCAGCTCCTCCTGGAATCGGACTTCTTCAATCCCGCGGGGATACGCCTGGGAGAGCCGCGCAAGCATTTCACGGCGCGCGCGCCCCTGCAGGCCGCGGGCAGCGACGGATGGGCCGGCCTGCAAAAATCCGCGCTCCCGGAAGACCGCTCCCTCGTAGTCGAGAAGAAGGGCATCTATATCCTGAACTTCCACGGGCCTCGATTCCAAGTGCTCTCGGGCATGCTCAGGCTCGAGGAAAAGGAGCTCCTGGCAGTGTACCGCCGTCCCTCCGAGCATCTCTGGCCGAAGGGAGAGGATCGAGCCTTCCTCTTCAGCCCCATGATCGTGGAAGCCGCATTCCAGACCTGCGGCTTCAGGGACCTTCACTTCGACAAGCACCTGAGCCTGCCGGACTCCGCGGACCGCATCCAGATCTGGACCCATGGACCGGAACCCCGGGAACTCTTCGTGCACGCATTCTACCGCGGAGCAGAGGAGAAGAGCCGGCTCTACGACGCGGTCGTCTTCGATGAAGAACTGCGCGTCTGGGCGCGGCTCTCCGGCTACAGGATGATCGTCCAATCGTGAGACCCTACCGCCTCGCGCGCGCGCACGAACAGGAAGTCTCGGCCCTGGCCCGACGCCTGGAGGCCGGAGACGATCTGCGGGAGGTCCTGTCCTTGGAGGAATCCGAGGGACTGCGGACGCTGCGCACGCCCAAGCGCCGCCGGGACCGTCTGGCGGGCCGCTTGGCCGCCAAGCGGCTCATCGCCGAGATCCTCGGAGAACAAGAAGGCCGCGCCCTGCCGTTGAGCGAGGTCCTCGTGCTCAACGCGCAGGACGGCTCGCCTTACTGCGCGTCGTGGACCGACCCGCGGATGCCCTGCCTCTCCATCTCCCATTCCCGCGGCAGCGCGGCAGCCGCGCTCTCCAAGCCCGGCGCGCGCATCGGCGTGGACCTGGAGGCCGTGGAAAAGCGGCCCGCTTCCTGGACCGAGGTCTTCGCGCATCCCGAGGAACAGGCCCGCCTGGGCTCTGCCCAGGAACAGACGCGGCTCTGGACGCTCAAGGAAGCCGCGCTCAAGCTGCTCGGGCTCGGGCTCTCCGTGGACATGCGGGACGTCCGCTTCACGGGCCCCTCGGACCAGGACGTGGAACTGCACCGCGGCGCGCGCGCGCGATGGGAAGCCCTGTCCTGCCCGCGCATGAGATTCGATTCCTTTCAGACCGGCGACGAGATCCTGAGCGTCGCCTACACTCCAGACGAAGAGGTCCCCGCATGAGCGCTCCCGAGACGCCGTCTCAGCCCAAGGCCCGCAAACCGCGCCAGATCCCGCCGGCCGTCCGCCGCATGCGGGAACTGACCGAGAAAGCCATGGAGGGAGACGCCAAGCGCGTGGAAGCCCAGCGCGCGAAGGGGAAGTTCACGGCCCGAGACCGCATCCACTACCTCTTCGATGAGGGAAGCTTCCAGGAACTGGGCCTCCTGGTGAACACCCGCTGCACGGACTTCGGCCTCAAGGAAAAGGACCTCCCCGGCGACGGAGTCATCACGGGCATGGGCCGCATCCAGGGCCGGGAAACGGCGTTCTTCGCGCAGGACTTCACGGTGCTGGGCGGCTCGCTCGGCTTGGAGCATGCCAAGAAGATCTGCGCCATCATGGACCTGGCCTACGAGAACCGCGTGCCGCTCATCGGCCTGCTCGATTCCGGCGGAGCGCGCATCCAGGAAGGCGTGGACTCCCTCGACGGCTACGGAGAGATCTTCTACCGCAACGTGAAATGCTCCGGAGTGATCCCGCAGATCTCGGTGATCCTCGGCCCTTGCGCGGGCGGCGCGGTCTACTCGCCCGCGCTCACGGACTTCGTCTTCATGGTCGACGGCACGAGCCATATGTTCGTCACGGGCCCCGACGTGGTGAAAGCCGCCACCGGAGAGACCGTGAGCTTCGACGACCTGGGCGGCAGCCGGGCGCATTCTTCAAAATCAGGAGTCTGCCATGTGGTCGCGGCCTCGGAACAGGACTGCTTCCGCCAGCTCAAGGAACTCTTCTCCTACCTGCCGCAGAACCGCTGGGAACGCCCCGTGACCCGGGCCTGCACGGATCCGGCGGAACGGACCACCCCCGTGCTCGAAGCCCTCTGCGAGGTGGACGCCCGCAAGCCCTACCGAGTGCACCACGTAGTCTGGCAGCTTGCCGACGAGCACCGATTCTTCGAGGTCCATGCGGACTTCGCCAAGAACGTGACCGTGGGCTTCATCCGCCTGGGCGGAGAAGCGGTGGGCGTGGTGGCCAACAATCCGGCCCACAAAGCCGGAGCATTGGACATCGACGCCTCAGACAAAGCCGCGAGATTCATCCGATTCCTCAATGCCTTCAATCTCCCGATCCTGACCTTGGTCGACGTCCCGGGCTATTGGCCCGGAGTGGAGCAGGAGCACGGCGGCATCATCCGCCACGGCGCCAAGCTCCTGCACGCTTATTGCGAGGCCACGGTCCCAAAGGTCACGCTCATCCTGCGCAAGGCCTACGGCGGCGCCTACATCGCCATGAGCTCCAAGCACATGCGGGGAGACTTGAACTTCGCGCTGCCCTGCGCGGAGATCGCGGTCATGGGCCCCAAGGGCGCAGTCGAGATCCTCTATTCGCGAGAGATCGCCGCGGCCAAGGACAAGGACGCCCTGCGCGCCAAACTCTGCAAGGAATACGAAGAGCGCTTCGCCTCTCCGTACCAGACCGCATCCACGGGCTCCGTCGACGAGGTCATCGAGCCCATGCAGATGCGCGCCAAGCTCATCCGGGCCTTCCAGTTCCTCAAGAACAAGCGCACGCCCGGCGAACACGTCAACCGCGGAAACATCCCGCTCTAGGAGCGCGTCTAAGTAATCCGGCGGACACGCTCCTAATGCCGAGATATTCTCTCAACACGGAAAGGCGCTCGACAAGCTCGATGCTCTTCGCGCCCTTAGCCTCATGGACCGCGTCGCTGACAGGTTCGATCCTGTTGGCGCTCTTCCACTCTCCTCGCTGGGGCTGGGCGAGCGGCGCCATCGTCTGCGCGGCCCTGTCCTGCAGGGTCCTGTTCCTGCGCTGGCCCTGGGTCCCAAGACGGACGATCGACGTCCAAGGACTGCGCTATCCGCTGGCCGAGGCCCGAGACTGGCTCAAGCCCGCGGATTTTTTCGGGCTCTGCATGGACCCGGTCCGAGAGTGGGACTTAGACGGCCCGCGCGCCGCGGCCCGAGGCTCCAAGAGTCTTCTGCGCGGCCTCCTGCGCCATGCGCAAGGAGAGATGAGCCCGGACCGCCGCCGCGCGATGTTCGAGATCCTCAAAAAAACGTCCGCGTTCTGCGCCTCCTGCGGCCGAGCCATGCCCCCGTCCTTCCAGGACCTCGAATGGCTTTCCTCCGGGGGGGATTCCTTCGCCGTATTCACCGCCGAAAAAACGCCTCTCGACGCCTGCTCTGCCTGCGCCTGCGCGGACTTTTATTTTCTATACTCGACACGCGGGACAGACGGACGGACAAGGAACTCGGCATGAAAAAGACACCGTCGAAGGGCGCGAATACGTCACAGAAAGGAGCTCTCCGCTTCGTCGTGGGAATCGCCGGAGGCTCGGGCTCGGGGAAGACCACCTTCGCGCGCCGCGTGCTCGAGGAAAGCCGGAAGATCGGCATCGAAGGACAGCTCTTCTCCTTGGACAACTACTATAAGCCCCTCTCGCGCCTCTCGATCAAGGAGAAGCGCAATCACAACTTCGACCATCCAAACGCCTTGGATTTCGATCTGGCGCTCAAGCAGCTGCATCGGCTCTGCTCGGGTCGGAGCATCGAACAACCGGTCTATGATTTCAAGACCTCCGCGCGCAAGAAGAAGACGTGCCGCTGCGAGCCCACCCCTCTCATCGTAGTCGAAGGACTCTATGCGCTCTACCTTCCGGAGTTCCTGCGCCTATTCGACTACCGCATCTTCGTGTCCACGGGATTGGCCACTGCCCTGCTCCGCCGGATCCAACGGGACCTGCAGGAACGCGGCCGCGACATACAAGGCTCCAAGCACCAGATCCTGACCACGGTGCTGCCCATGTATGAGCACTACGTGAAGCCCACTCAGAGAAACGCCCACTTCTCGATCAACTGGGAAGGGGAAGAGATCCCGGAGAAGGCCACCGAAGGCCTCCTGCGCATGGTGCGCGACTTTTTCCGCTGATTATCGGATATCTTCTTCGTGCCGCAAGGTCATGGCCGCGGCGCTCAGCAGGCTCGATAGGACCGAAAGTCCCAACAATATCCAGCCCACGCTCAATATCGCGCCGGTCCCGCGCAAAAGCTTCACTCCTGCGAGCAAAGGCGACATCACAAAGCGGGAGAACGGACTGACAGGGACTTTCTCAACGACCGGCGC
Organism: Elusimicrobiota bacterium; assembly: GCA_041661185.1. Classification (GTDB taxonomy): domain Bacteria; phylum Elusimicrobiota; class Elusimicrobia; order UBA1565; family UBA1565; genus JBAZUV01. The sequence continues at coordinate 14,814 of JBAZUV010000015.1, read as the reverse complement.
AGGCGCGGCCGACGATGAGACGCGCCGGGGCTTCTTCTTGGGCAAGGGCTCTTCATCGGAACCTGCCAGGACCACGGAGACTTCGCCTTGCCCCTCGACGGCCTCGCCGTCGTAGCTGTCATCGGAAAGCGATTGCTCGGCCTCTTCCTCGACAGCCGCGGCTTGAACCGCGGCCGGGACGGACGACGGCACTTCGATGAACAAGGGCTGCAGGACCCCTCCGGACAGGAATGCCGAGATCAAAGCCGCGCCGGAGAACAAGAACGGCCAGCGCGCGCCTTGAAAAACAGGCCCCTGGCTTAAAACGCCGATCGAAGCGGCCAAGACCGCAAGAACAGCCCCCGCGGCCAAAAGGACCCAGGTTCCGCCCGCGGCAGGGTGGTCCATTGACTGCGGACGCGCGCCCGCGTGAAGTGAAAAAACAGCCGCGGCCAAAAGGAACGGGAAAAGCCGCGTCTCCCAGCGCGTGCGGCGCAAGCCGTAAGAAAGCATCCAAGACCACGCGCCCAAGCCGAGACCGACCGGGAGCAGGTGCGCGCGCAGCGCCTCCGCGGTCAGCACCGGGAAGCCGGTCCCATAGTGTCCGGCGAAGAAGAAGGAGACAGCGCCTCCCGCACCGAGGAAAAGAGAGACCATCCGCACTCCTCCGCGGGAAACGACCCAGCCGGCCAGCAGGATCGACACGGATAGGGTAAGGAAAGCCGGCTCATGATAACGCCCCAGCGGATACGCGCTGATCCCGGCAGCCGCGAGCAGTGCCGCGCAGAGCAGGCGCCTGGTCCAGGTCCCGGGCTTGGGTTCCGCGGATGTCATCGTGAGCATGACCACGGGGCTGTTGCTCCGCGGCCTGTACACGGGAAGCGGATCGATCGACGACGCGGGCCCGGGCCTCCCCGTATCCTTCGGAGAGGACTCGGACGCGGAAGGGACGGCAGCTCGCGGCTGTCCCGGCACAGACTTGGTTCCGAGATCCAGCATCCTCTCATCGGCCAGCATGCCGGGAGTCTCATCGCGGAACAAGGCCGGCGACCGCAAGTCCGCCAGGACCTCTCCGGCAGAGGCGCATCTCTCCTCGCGGGACTTGGCCATCATCCGGGAGATCGCTTCGGCGATCCCGTCGCTCACATCAGGATTGATCTTGCGGATATCGGGAAGCGGCTCCTGCACGTGCATGGTCAGAGTGTCTTCGGCGGTCTTTCCCTCGAAGGGAGGATGCCCCGCGAGCATATGGAACCACGTGGCGCCCAGCGCGTAGAGGTCGCTGCGGGAATCCGCCGGCGTCCCCCAGCCGAGTTCAGGCGCCATGTACTCCGGAGTCCCGCCCACGCCGCCCGGCTGTCCGTCCTTGCGGTCGGAAGGCCTCAGGGCGAGGCCGAAATCCGAAAGACGGATGGTCCCGTCCTTGCCGAGAAGGATATTTCCCGGCTTGACGTCCCGATGCACGATGCCCTGCCCATGCGCTTCCTGCAGAGCCTCCAGCACCGGAGAGAGGATGCGCAGGGACTCCACGGGCGATATCCGCCCCACGCGCCGGATGCGCTCCTGGAGCGTCTCTCCGTCCACGAATTGGAGGATGATGAAGTGGCGTCCCTTGTCGAAGCCCGCGTCGTAGACCTGCACGATGCGCGGATGCTCCAGGCGGGCGGCCGCGCGCGCCTCCCGGGTGAAGGCTTCCACGACCTCTTTGCGCGCGGCCAGTTCCGGGGAGAGCAGCTTGAGCGCCACGACGCGGTCCAGCCTCAGATGCAGGGCCTGATAGACCTCTCCCATGCCGCCGCGAGCAAGAAAACGCTCGATGCGGCAGCCTCCGAGTTCAGAACCTTCCAGGATATCGGCCATACCGTCCCTTATTTAAGCAGATGCGCGGCTCATCGCTCAACGGCCGGCGTCTCAAAACGAAGCGCGGCGCCCGGCTGGATCTTGTGTCTTCGCGCGGCTCCCGCCGGCAGTTCCAAGACGTATCGGCCCACGCCCGCACGCCGCGCCACGAGGTCATCGGATGCGTCCTTCTCGCAACGAGGCACCCTTTCGGCCACGGACGTCACCTTCTTGTCCGCCGAGAGCCAGACCATATCCAAGTCCACGAACGTGTTCTTCATCCAGAACTGGAGCTCCTGCTCCTGCGGGAATGCGAAGAGCATCCCGTACTCCTTGGGCAGTTCCGTGCGGAACATGAGGCCCGTCGTGCGCGTCTCGGGAGTCCGGGCCAAGTCCGCGATGAGGAGCGCTCCGTCGGGCAGGATGATCTTCACTTCAGGCAGAAGCGACATCTTCTGCTCCGGCACCGGCGCGATCAGGACCTGGGCGGGGACCGCCATCTTCATGGGCTCGGCCGAAGAGGAGGCGTCCTGAACGGGAGCGGAGGGCGGCTGCGCGGAACGTTTCCCGCAGGCCGCGGGAAAGGACATCAGCGCGGCCAGAGTCAACGGAAGCGTCTTCTTCATGGTCTTCCTCCTGGAGTAGCCGTCGATTCGAATGATGATACCCTGCCGAGCTCCCGCGTCCGCTCGCGCACGCACTGCTCATCGATGAGCGCCGCTTCGTAGAGCGCGTCATAGTCCAAGGAAAGAGACCGGGCCATGCCGCGCAGGCTCTCGCCCTTGGCGCGCCGCGAGGCCAGGAAGTCCAGAGTCTTGCCCGTCTTGTCGGCCAGGCGCACGAGCAGGATGAGTTCCAATCGATAGGCCCCGCGCGCGGCCCAGTTGTCCATCTCTCCAGCCGGCGCGCGGGTCGATACTCCCACGCGCAGCCAAGTCCCGGTATCGATGCACAGGGAGAACGCCAAGCCCAGCGGGACCGCGGTGCTCTTCTGCACGCCGCCGTCTTTCCCGCCGAACATCCCGGGGCCCACGGCCGCGCCGAAGTCCACGGATTGCGCCGCGACCGGAAGAGCCGCGCCGATAATGAGGAGCAAGACCGCCGCCGCGATCCTCATGTCGTCCTCTCCTTCCAGGTCCCGGAGGGGGGAGGAAGCCGCTTCATCCGCCGGATCGACGCGCGCGCCGCATCCAGCCATGCGCGCGTGCTCCAGCGCCCCAAACGGCCGTTGAGCGCGCGGTCGAGGTCATGGATGAAGATCCCCGCGGCAGGCCCGTCGGCGTAGATGCCGTCGACCGCCGCATCCAGACGCCGGCGCATCTCGCCCGGCCCGGCAGCCGCGCGCTGATGCAGGGACCAGTCCACGATGTCTCCCGTGATGAGGCGCGCATCCGCGGAACGGACGTAGGCATGCCAATCCTTGATCATCTGGGCGTATTGCGCGGAATCCGCCTCGTACATCATGAGCGCGCAGGCATCCGCTCCCGCGTCGCTGAACATGACGGGATCCTGGCCGTGATGCCAGCCCTTCTGCCAGGTGAGCGTGAAAGCCCACAGCGGCTTGGAGGGGCCGATCTCGCGGCGCAATTCGCGCAGGACGCGCCCCACGCGGTGCGCGCGCCACCACTGCCAGGCGTCGATGAGCCGCGCGTCCTTGCGCGCGATCTTGCGGCGGGCGAAATCCGCCATGCGTTGCTCGGGACTCCAGCGCTCACAACCCGCGCTCGCGCCGAATGCCCACGGCATGTCCGCGCGGAACTCCTCGGCGAGTTCATAGCCGCCCAGCGCGTTGCGGATATAATCGACGCCCAGGAAATCCACCTCTTTGATCGCCGCGAAACGCTTGAGAAGGGCCGCGACGTCCTTGAGCCGCCGCTCATCGCGCAGGGAAACGGCCCGAGTCGGCTTGGGCCGGCCCTCCTCTATCTCCAAAGCATATTCATACCCGGGAATACGGTTCGTTGAAGACACGGTCAGGGAGTACATGACCCACACGCCGAACTTGAGTCCCCGGCGATGGCATTCCCTCGCCACCTCCGGGATCATCTTCAGGTTGCGCGTCTGCCAGACCTCGCCGCTGCCGGAGCCCGGCGTCTGTCCGCCGAGCATCCAGAAGGCGTCGGCGCCCGCGTACTCGGTCCAATCGAGCAGGCCGCGCCAATCCTTGAGCGTCCCGTCCGGCGCGCGCACCTGCAAGGACGCCAAGGACTTGGCGCTCTCCCAATTGACGACCGCCAAGCGCGGGGGAAAAGGATTGAGCGGCCGGGCGCGCAGTTCGAACCCTCGGCTGCGCAGTTCCTTGCCGGATTCCAAGGGCTCTGAAAGTTCCAGCGAGTAGCGTCCCAAGGGAGGGTTCCAAGGACAGGGCCAGCGGCCCATCCAGGCCCCGCGCGCGGAGTCCCATCTCAGGGGAAGTTCCCGCAGCCCGCCGATGCCGGTCACCGGCAGCCCCTCCCGCAGGACGCGGATTCTTACTCCCTGCGCGGTCCACTGCGCGCGCAATCCCGGATCGCGCGTACGCAGCCGCACGTCCACGAATTCGTCTCGCCCGTAGGATTCCTTGAGCGTGTCGAGCCGCACCCGGCCGAAAGCCTGCGAGACCCCGTAGCCGATCCAAAAGGCGGCGCAGACCCCCAGGACGGCCGCGAATGCGAGGGCGCCTTGCCTGAATTTCAAATTCCGGAGGAATCGAGGCATATCGTGACGGGCCCGTCGTTGACCAGAGAAACCTGCATGGAAGCTCCGAACTCGCCGGTCTTGACGCGCACGCCCAGCCGGGACAGAGCCTCGGCATAGGCGCGGTAGAGCGGCTCGGCCTCGGCCGGAGCCCGCGCGGCCGTGAAGTCCGGACGCCGGCCCCGGCGGCAGTCCGCGTAGAGCGTGAACTGGCTGATGACCAAGGCCTCGCCTCCCGTGTCGAGCAGGGATCTGTCGAATTTCCCGGCCTCATTGCAGAAGATGCGCAGATTCGCGGTCTTATCGGCCAGGCGCCGGACGGTCTCCGGGTCGTCTCCGGGCCCCACGCCCACGAGCGCGAGCAAGCCCGGCCCTACGGCGCGGCATTCGCCGCCCGGCAAGGTCACGCAAGCCTGCTCTACCCTCTGAAGAACCACGCGCATAGGTCGGATGTCCCAAGACGGGAACGACGCCATTTTAGTATACTTTTCTCGTCGGAGCCATGCCCTTCTTGCAGGGCGCCGAGGAGAGAGCCACATGCCGGCAGAGACGAATCCGGTTCGGATACAGACGCTCAACACCCTTTTCGACGAAGCCGCGGCGCGCTGGCCCGGCCAGACCGCCCTTCTCGTACAGGAACGGCCCGCCCACGCGCACGCAGCCCCCTGCTGCCGCAACCGCAAAGCCCGCGGAGAAGAGCACTCCATCACCTATAAGGAATTGCGCTGCTTGATCCTGCGCGCGGCCTCGGTGTTCCGCGCCAAAGGCATCGGCCGCGGAGACTCCGTAGCCATCCTCCACCGCAACGGACTCGGATTCGTGGTCGCCTACTTCGGCCTCTCCCGCATCGGCGCAACGGCCGTTCCCATCAATTTCATGGTGCAGAAAGCCGACGAACTCCGCTACATGCTCCAGGACTGCCGCGCCAAGGGCATCGTGACTCAGCGCGCGTTCCTGCGCGAGGTCTTCGCGGCCAAGACCGGCCTGCCGGATATGGAACACGTGTGGATGACCGAAGGCCCCGCGGATGCAACCGAGGACTTCTGGGCCGAACTGGCCAACGTCAGCCCCGTCGAATGTCCGGGAGAGCCCGCCATGAGCCGCCCGGTGCTGCCGCAGGACACGGCCGCGGTGCTCTACACCTCCGGGACCACGGGCAAGCCCAAGGGCGCCATGCTCTCCCACGCGAACATCACGGCCAACTGCGACGCGGTCCTGCGCCACTTCCAACTGCGAGAGCGCGAGGTCTTCCTCTGCCTTCTGCCCATGTTCCACTCCTTCGCATGGACCGGCTCCGTGGTCCTGCCGCTCCTCATCGGAGCCGAGATCGTGGTGGTCTCCTCCGTGACGCCGGCCAAGCCGTGGCTCATGCGCATGGGCCGCCGCGGAGTGAGCGTGATGCTGGCGGTCCCTCAGATCTTCTCGGTGCTCGCGCGCCAGGCCGTGGGCTGGCAGGGATTATTCCTCCGCCGGTGGAGCTTCCGCAAGGTCCGGCTCTGCGTCTCGGGCGCGGCTCCGCTGGCGCCTCAGACCGCGGAGGAGTTCCGCCGCGCGTTCGGACAGCCCATCCTCGAAGGCTACGGACTGACCGAGACCTCGCCCATCGTCTCCGTGAACACTCCCGCCGCCCTGCGGCCGGGCAGCGTGGGCCGCCCGCTGGCGGGAGTGGAGGTGAGGATCGCCGACGAGGAAGGCCGCGCGCTCGCCGCGGGACAGGAAGGCGAGATCCATATCCGAGGGCACAACGTCATGCAGGGCTACCTGAATCAGCCCGAGGCCACGCGCGAATCCCTCTCCAAGGACGGCTGGCTCAAAACCGGCGATGTGGGCATCCTCGACTCCATGGGCTTTCTCACCATCCGGGACCGCCTCAAGGACATGATCATCGTCAAGGGACTCAAGGTGTTCCCGGCCCAGCTCGAATGCATCCTGCTGGAGAACCCGAACGTGCAGGAAGCCGCGGTCATCGGCGTGCCCGATGAGACCGGCGATGAGACCATCAAGGCCTTCATCGTGCTCAAGAAAGGCGCGGCCGCGGACAAGGCCGCACTCGCGCATTTCTGCCGCCAGCGCCTGGACCCCTACAAGCGGCCCAGGGACTTCGAGTTCGTCCGCGAGCTCCCCAAGAACAGCCTCCAGAAGGTGCTCAAACGCATCCTGCGGGATAAGGAAATCGAGCGCCGCGCGACCGCGCGAGCATGAGCCGGGAAGCTGCGGACGTCCTCGCCGCGCTCAGCCGCCATCCTCTGTACGCGGCCTTGCGCGAGTGCGCCCAAACAGGCCGCGTCCCAACGACCTCCGGATGCGGCACTCCCCGCTGGCATGCGGGTCCCGCAGACCGCGGCCGGCGCGTCTACGCGGTGGGCGGCGCAGTGCGCGACGCGCTCCTGGCTCGCGGAGAAGTCCTGGACCTGGACGTGGCCTGCATGGACGCCCATGTCCTCGCCAAAGCCCTGGCGCGCCGCGTTCGCGGAGCCCTGGTGACCCTCGATGCCGAAGCGCAAGTCTTCCGCGTGGTATCCCGCGAAAAGCCGGGCGTGCAGGTCGATGTCGCGCGCATCCAAGGCGCGGACATCCTGGAAGACCTCGCGCGAAGGGACTTCACCGTGGATGCCATGGCCCTGGAACTCTTCAGCCCCGAGACCCCGGACATCCTCGACCCTTTCGACGGAAAAAAAGACCTCCGCCGCAAGCTCATCCGAATGCGCTGCGCGAAGTCCTTCGAAGAAGACCCCATCCGGCTCCTGCGCGCCTTCCGCATCGCCGCCCAACTGGACCTCAAGATCGAGCCCAAGACGCTCGCCTGCGCGAGGAAGCAGCGCGGCCTTCTCTCTAAAGTCGCCGCGGAACGCGTGCGCGCCGAACTCCTGGGCCTGCTCGGCCGGCCTGACAGCGCCCTCCGGCTGCGGAACCTGGACGCGGCCGGCCTGCTCACCGAGGTGTTCCCGGAACTCGAGCCCTCCCGCGCCTGCGCCCGCGTCTACTACGGAAAAGGCGGAGTGCTCGAGCATTCCCTGCGCGTCGTCGAGCGCATGGACTTCCTGCTTTCAGAACTGGACGCGGCCTTCGGAGCGGACATCGCAGGCCGCATCCGCGAACAGCTTGCGGCCTGCGGCGCGGCCGGAAAGCCCGAACTCCTGCGCCTGGCCGGACTGCTCCACGACGTGGCCAAACCCGAATGCGCCCGCAAGATCGACGGCCGCCTGCGCTTCTTCGGCCACGAGCGCGCAGGCGCCCTTCGCGTGCAGGCCATGCTCGAACGCCTGCGCTGTTCCCGCGATGAGCAGCGCGCGGCCGCGCTCTTCTGCGAACACCATCTGCGTCCCGGCAATCTCGCGGGCAATGAGACCGTCTCCGACAAGGCCGTCTACCGCTTCTTCCGCGACCTGGGAACGTTCGGCGTGCCCCAGCTCTTGGTCTGCTGGGCCGACCATGCCAGCTATCTTTCCCCGGCGGGCCTGGCCAAGGTCCTGCGATGGATAAAGGAAGACCCGCACCATTTCCGGCCGCGGCGAGGCATGGATGAGGACACGGCCAAGACCTTGCATCACCTGCAGGTCGTGAATTTCCTGCTCAAGCGCTATTTTCTGACGCCCGGCACGGCGCGGCCCGAGCTCCTGCTCGACGGACGGGAAGTGATGAAGGCCCTGGCCATCCCTCCAGGCCCGCGCATAGGGCAGGCCCTCGCAGAGCTTGAGGAAGCGCAAGCCTGCGGCCGCGTGAAGACCAAGCCGCAAGCCGTGCTCTTCGTCAAGAAGATCCGTTTCAAGGAAACCGCATGATCAGAACTCATACAGGGACCTCCTCACTGCTGCAATCGCAGATTTCAAGCTGCGACAGCGTCGCTCTTCGCTCAAATAGCGGTGCTATTCATCGCTCATCGACTCCTCGTCTCGCACTGAAATCTGCGATTTCGTTGCGTGAGGAGGTCCCTGTATGAGTTCAGAATCCGATGTTCTCGCGGCGCTCAAGAATTGCATGGACCCGGAGTTGGGCAAGGACGTGGTCTCCCTTGGGATGATCCGCGACGTGCACGTCGCCGCGGGAACCGTTTCCTTCACGTTCATGCTCACCACGCCGGCCTGCCCGCTCAAGGACCGCATGGAAGCCGATGCGCGCGCCGCGGTCCTGCGCCTGCCCGGCGTGAAAGAAGTCCGCATCCGCATGGACGCGCAGGTCAAAAAAGGCCGCGCCGGCGTGCCCGGCAAGGCCCTGCCCGCGGGCGTGCGCAACATCGTGGCCGTCGGCAGCGGCAAAGGCGGGGTGGGAAAATCCAGCGTGAGCGCGAACCTGGCCGCGGCGCTCGCCCAGGAAGGCGCGCGCGTGGGACTCTTGGACGCGGACGTCTACGGCCCGAACCAGCCTCAGATGATGGGAGTGGAAGGACACAAGCCCCGCATCGACGACTCCAACAAGGTCATCCCGGCAGAGAACCACGGGGTGAAGGTCATGTCCATGGGATTTCTCATGGACCCGGACATGCCCGTGATCTGGCGCGGCCCCATGCTGCACGGAGCCGTGACCCAGTTCCTGGGCGACGTGCTCTGGGGGGAACTCGACTACCTGCTCGTGGACCTTCCTCCGGGCACGGGCGACGTGCAGATCTCCCTTTGCCAATCCGCGCCCCTGACCGGAGCGGTCATCGTGACCACGCCTCAGTCCGTGGCCCTCTCGGACGTGCGCAAGGCCGTGGCCATGTTCCAGAAGCTCGAGGTCCCGCTCCTGGGCGTCGTGGAGAACATGAGCGAGTTCATCTGCCCGCACTGCTCGAAGTCCTCGCGCATCTTCAGCGCGGGCGGAGCCCAAGAGCTCTCGAAGAGATTCCAGATCCCGTATCTGGGCGCCATCCCGCTGGACCCGCAGGTCTGCGAGAGCGCGGAGAGGGGGACGCCCGTGGTGCTCTCTCATCCCCAAAGCGCTCCGGCGCTCGCCCTGCGCTCGCTGGCTCGCCAAGTAGCCGCGCAGGTGAGCCTGCGCAACCATAACGCCGAGCCCGAACACGCTGGATGCTCCCATTGAATCTCCCAAAAGCCCGCACAAACCCAAGTCGTCATTCCGGCGCAAGCCGGAATCCAGGGATATCGGTCATGAAAAAAATAACCTTTAAGAAAAATGACGCGTCCATTCGCATCGAAGAACATGTGCACGCCCTGCTCGGGCTCCTCGGCGAGGACCCCTCGCGCGAGGGGCTGCGCCGCACGCCCGCGCGCGTGGCCAAGTCCCTCAAAGAGCTGACCTCCGGCTACGAGGCGAACATCGACGAAGTCATCAACGGCGCGCTCTTCGACGTGGAATACAGCGAGATGGTGGTGGTCAAAGACATCCAGTTCTATTCTCTCTGCGAGCACCATCTCCTGCCCTTCTTCGGGACCGCGCACGTGGCCTACGTCCCGAGCCGCAAGATCGTCGGCCTCTCCAAGATCCCGCGGCTGGTGCAGGTCTTCTCCAAGCGCCTGCAGGTGCAGGAGCGCATGACCCAGCAGATCGCGGACGCCCTGGAGAGCCGGCTGCGGCCCTTGGGCGTGGCCGTGGTGCTCGAAGCGCGGCATCTGTGCATGGAGATGCGCGGCGCGCGCAGCACGCTCTCTCCCACCGTGACCAGCGCCATGCTCGGAACATTCCGCAGAGACCCGCGCACGCGCGAGGAATTCCTTTCAATTATCCGCAACGGAGGACACTCATGAACCCCTTGGCTCAGCTAAAGAAGGACCGCGCCGTCGAACGCATTTGGGCCGCGGATGCCGCGCTCTGGAAAAGCGAGGCCGCGCATAAGAAGATCATCTCCAACTCCCTGGGCTGGCTGCGCATGCCCGCGCAGATGCCCGAACGACTCCAGGAGCTCACGGCCTTCTCTCAAGAGATCCGCGCCGCGGGCTTCAAGAAGGTGCTCCTGCTCGGCATGGGCGGTTCCAGCCTCGCGCCCGAGGTCATGCGCCGCGTCCTGCCCGCCAAAGCAGGATTCCCCATGCTCTCGGTGCTCGACAGCACGGACCCTGAAGCCGTGCTCGCCATGGACCATGCCTGCGACCCGAAGACCACTCTCTACGTGGTGGCCAGCAAGTCCGGGACCACCACCGAGCCTTTGCGCCTCTTCGATTATTTCTGGGGCCGCGCGCAGTCCGAGCTCGGACAGAACGCGGGAAAGCACTTCATCGCCATCACCGATCCCGGCTCCTTCCTCGCGGGCCAAGCCCAGGAGCGCGGCTTTCGCAAGGTCTTCCTCAATTTCGCGGACATCGGCGGACGCTTCTCGGCGCTCTCGTATTTCGGGCTCGTGCCCGCGGCACTCATGGGCGCGGACACCGAGGAGTTCCTGCACCGCGCCGCGGACATGGCCAAGGCCTGCGCCAAGCCCGATGCGCCCGAGAACCCGGGCCTGGAGCTCGGCGCGAAGCTGGCCGAACTCTCGCGCTCCGGACAGGATAAGCTCACGCTCCTGATGTCTCCGGAGATCGAGAGCCTGGGGCTCTGGCTCGAACAGCTCGTGGCCGAGAGCACGGGCAAGGAAGGCTTGGGCGTGACCCCCGTGGCCATGGAGCCCGCGAGCCCGACCTCGCTCTACGGCAAGGATCGCGTCTTCGTGCTCATCACGCTCGACGGCTCCCGCGACCCTCAGCCCGCGCGCCTGGCCGAGACCTTCGAGAAAGCCGGACACCCCGTGCTGCGTCTGCGCCTGCACGACGCCTTGGACCTCGGCGCGGAGTTCTTCCGCTGGGAGTTCGCCACGGCCGTGCTCGGCAAAGCCTTGGGCATCGATCCTTTCGACCAACCCGACGTGCAGTCGGCCAAGGACAAGACCAAGACCGTGCTGGACCATCGCGTGAAGACCGGGAAGCTGCCCGAGGTGGCCTCGCAGATCCAGGATGACGGCCTGGAGCTCTGCTTCTCCCGCGCCTCCAAGGAGGCCGGAAACGTCTCCGGCTTCGATGCCTCCTTGTCCTCCTTCCTGAACATGGCGCGACCCGGAGACTATCTCGGGCTCTTGCCCTTCCTCTCGCCTCTGGGAGAGTACGACGCGCTGGTGCTCTCTATCGCCAAGACCCTGCGGGGCCGAAGCGAGCACGCCCTGCAGACCGGCTACGGCCCGAGATACCTGCACTCGACCGGACAGCTCCACAAAGGCGGAGCGGACAAGGGACTTTTCCTGCTGATCATGCGAGAGGGGGGACCCGAAGCCGCCATCCCGGGCCAGCCCTACGGTTTCGCCGATCTGGTGAACGCGCAGGCGATCGGCGACTTCCAAGCGCTAGACGGCGCGGGACGCCGCGCCGTTCTCATTAGAATGACCGGCGACGCGCGCAAAGGCCTCGCGCGCGTCGCACGCGCGTTAGAACGCTCCAGCGCGCGCGCATAAGGAACGAAGAAAGGAACAACGTTCGTCATTTTCAGGCGGGTCCTGCCGGGCGGCGGGGCCCATCGGCCTCTGCTCGCGGCTGAGTCGACGATCATGCTCGCACCCGGCCGATCCCACCCGCCCCCGTCACCCGCCGGAGAATGTCTCTCATTTCTCCATAAACGGCACGACTCTTTTCGCGAGTACTTCTTGGATTGCTGTCATACAAAAGGCCGTCCGGCTACGCGGCTTCGCGCGAAGTTGACGCGCGAATCGCTTTGCCTGAGCTAGGTTTCTAAAGTAGAATCCACCTATCCGAGTCTTCTCGCCCTGTCAAAATACAGGTCAGTAGATTCACATGTTATGCATACGGAATTTTATGCCTATAGATAACTGTTCCCACTCGTTTGAACAGCTAGCCAATCCGGTTATGCCGGCGCACTTTGCGCGACTTCAAAAAGCCCTGCGTTCGCCTTGGCCGGCATCCACGTTTCTTAATGCGAAGAGTGCGACGGAAAAGATGCTAAAGGTGGTTGGCAAGACGGTAGATTTTCCCGGATGCTATGTCTTCCTGGATGGAGACAAGCCCATCTATGTCGGAATTTCCCGCACCGTTGTAAAGCGTTTGGTTCAACATTTAAATACTGACTCGCACTACTCGGCGAGTCTGGTTTATCGCATAGCTACGAAAAGTTATCCGCATGAATTGAAGAGAGATCAAGCGATGAAGGATGATCAGTTTAGAGCTGTATTTTTTCAAGCTCAAGCGCGCCTGCGAAAGATGAAGGTTGCATTCGTTGAAATTGATAACGACCTTGAGCTCTACGTCTTCGAAGTCTTTGCTGCAATGAACCTGGATACGGACACATGGAATACATTTCGGACTCACTGACGGCGTGGCACATAACATTCGATGGGGCCGCCCGCGCACGCGGGCGGAACTCATAGTGCGCGGCGGCTCATCGAGGCGTTAGGCATACAACATCATGGCTCAAAAATGGATTCGATCGGCACGTTCAGGCATCTTCATACCAGTTACTGAGATGACTCCGGTTAAAAAGGCCACGATGACGACATACGGCGATATTGCGAAGCAAGCGGAAGCTATCCAGCAACTTTTCACTAAGTATGAGCGCCCGTTGAGCGAAGAACTGACGGCATTATGTAAGGCAGCGACGATACTATCTGAAAAATGGGAGGCGAAGAAGACTGCCGAACTGCCGCCAAGTATTTTGTGGGCGGCGCTCTCGCTTAATCGGGTAGCGAATGCCGTTCTTCGATTAGATGGGCATTCGCGCGCTGAAGAAATCATTGGAAAGCTCTCGGATGGTGACATCAGCATGATGGATCACGAGAGAACCATAGCGCGGGATATGTTCTGGGAGGTCGAATTCTGGCATTTCATGCTTCGAGTTGGTCTAACCGCAGAACTCGTAGATCCGCCCGATATCATTTGGGATAAGGATGGACAAAAGACAGCTATAGCATGCAAGCGTATCTACTCTGAAAGGCACATACAGAACGTGCTCTCGCAAGCTGTTCATCAAATCGAGGCGGCAGGCGGATTCGGTATCGCCGCTTTTCAATTGGAAGACGCCCGCATTCCCAAAAAATCCACTCTTAACAATGTATCCCAGGATGAGGCATCACAGATTTTGCAAGGCATTAATCTCGAGTTCTTGCATGAACATGAGCGCCATTTTCTTAAGTACTTCACGAAAGATCGGTTATCTGCAGCGCTGGTGGCAACCTCCTGTTTCGCGGTCATCGAAAATTTATTCGTGAACACTCAGTGGACCGTTTGGACGCATCCAAATCTCTCGAAAGAACACAAACAACGGGTGCTGGAACTACATACAGCACTCATAAAGGGAACTTCGGACGCGAAGTAGATAATGCGTTATGGCCACTAGCTCATGAGCAGAACGTTGAAGCCCGCTTTTACCGCGGTAGTCGAGTACCTGACCGCCGTGGCGAGCGTGGCCGCAATTCTAGCTGTTCTTTATTTCACCTGGCCGATCCATAAGTCTGCCAAGCTTGAAAAGATGGTGAAGACTTCAATTGTCATCCTAGACGTTGAGGGAATGAAGAAGGTCTACGACCTTGACGTGTCTCAACGTAGGTTTTACAAGCGCCATGACCATGCCGATGCGTTCTTTCGCCGATGGCTCAAGCTAAAAAGCATCGTATTCCCTCTTGAAGACCTCGACAAATCGGAATTTCAACGCCCAGGGAAGTTGCCAGACGAAATCGATTGGCAGGCGGAGCTGCTTGCGCAAGCAACCGCCAGAATGACCGTGCCAGTCGACACGTCACCGAACTTCGACTCGGTGATGCAGTTGATGTTCCGCCTTCCTATGGATGAGTTTCGAAACGTGGGCTTTATAACGCCCAAAAACATCATGAGCAATATTTCACAGGAGTTTTCAAATAAGCGCCTAGCTCCGTTCGTAGACGCATACTCGCGAAGCCGCCGGATATTTACACCCGCTCTGATTGAAAATAATTCCAAAGTGGATGCACGCAATGTCTCGATCGTCGTGAACACAGGGCAGTATCCTGGTGCTGAATTTCTGGGTGTGAGCACCACGGGCTCGGGCGAAGCAAAGACTTCGCTTCTGCCTGCGCACAAGCGAATGTGGTTTTTCATCCGTACCTCGAACGCCCCAGTCGAGGCGAAGGATATTTTCATTTCGCAGGAAGGTGAAAGCATTGAAGGAGGACTCCTCGCAGGACTGCTCTTAGGATCGGCCGCCTTGCTTCTGGTGGGAAGGATCTACGCATGGAAGTGAGGGGCCAGAACCTCCCGCTGGAACGGACGGCGGCCCGGAGAAATGACAAATCTCAATAGCCGCCGCCGTTCCGACGTCTCCCCGCATAGTCAGGCCGGTGTGAATTGGGTTTCCGAGGTGCTAGCATAGACCAACGGAGGCCTCAAAATGGCTCGCAAGCGATACACTGAAGAGCAGATCGTAGGGATCCTGAAG
>JBAZUV010000014.1:0-116752 GCA_041661185.1 Elusimicrobiota bacterium | reverse complement strand
CCCATAAGAGAGAACCCGGGCGCTGACGCGCAGGAAGCAGATGAACGGATGCATCCACAAACAACCACTACCGTGTGGCAGGAGTCTTATTGCCCCTTGACGCCAAGTGCCCTAATGAGTGGCACCGGGACCACGGGACCGGCTCGGCAACGACCTGGGACTCCCGGCTATCCACCGCGTAGGCCTTATGAGCAGAGCCGCATAGGTCCATGGACTCTAGGGGGGCAGAGAGGGCGAATAGTAGACTGCTCCTATGAAACAAGCCATCAGGATTCTTGCAGTAAGTCTCTTGATTCTATCGGCGGGCGCATCGGGAACCATGCTTTGGGCTCAGAGCGCGCCGTCTTCCGAGGCCGGATTCTTCAGTTGGTTCAAGGATCCCGTGCCCAGCCGGCAATATTCAGCCGAGGACGCCGAGCAGGATCCCTTGAGCCAAGCGGTCGTAAAGGCCGGGGACGTCCTGTACTTCATCGACCAAGGCCATGTCTTCGAGAAAGTCCTGGCTTCCGGCCAAACGACCTGCCTCATCGGCGCCAATAACGCGGCGGCTATCCTCGTGTTTAAGAACGTCCTTGTCGCGCTTCGAGAGAATGGGAAGGTCAGCGTTTGGAACCCCCGGAAAAAGTGGGTGGATATCGGAAGCGGCGTGAGGCGTCTGGCGGCAACCCGGAGCGGCTTGGTGGCTTTGACGAAAGACGGGGAGCTGCAGGCTTTCCAGTCCGCGTCCGGACCCGTGACCTGGCTGCTTTTCCCCGTGGACCTGGGGAACGCGGAGACAGGGAGCACGTCCCAGTACGACATGGCTCCGACCTTCAACTCCGATAGGGCGATTTTCTCCGATGTCGGAGTCCAGGGCGTCGTCGGGATCGAGCCTGTGATCACGCCGGAGCAAGGGCGCGATATCCGGATACTGTTCCGAGACCCCGGGTTCAACTTCAACTACAGCCGGGTCGAAGAGCTGCGCTGACGACCCGGCATCGGGTTCTTCGACGACGGATTGATCGATCTGCCCGTGGAGTGAACGCCCGGCTATGATATTATAGCCGGGCGTTCGCTTGAGTCCGGGGCTTCCGGCCGGGCGGATGATCGCAAGCGAGGATGTCGAACAATCACGCTCCGATCCCCGGCCTTGGGGATCATGCAGTCGGATTCCCGCACAGCGCCTCGGGCTGGGGCGTGCTCGCATTCACTCTGGTCTTCGGCGCGGAGCTCATCGGCATCCTGCATTGGGGATTTTCCTTGGGCGCGGCTCAGCGCCGCGTGGCCGAGGAGGCCGGAAGCATCGAACTCCACGCGCGCGAGACTTCCAGCCTCTCCAAGCAGATCCGGGCCCAGGCCCAGGAACTCGTTTTCCTGCAGAGCCTTCCCAATATCCTTCCCAAGGAACGAAACACTCTGCGCACGCAGAAGGTGGTGGCCGCGGAGGTTCAGACGCTCAGGACCAAGGTGGGCTCTCGCCTGCACGGCGCCCTGCACGTGGTCGTGGACGCCAAGGCCAATGTGCTCTATCTCAAGAAAGGGCTCAAGCTGCTCTGGCAGGCGGACTGCTCCGTGGGCCGCGGCGGCGTGCTCAAGGACAAGCGTACCGGGCGGCGCTGGGAGTTCGTGACCCCGCGCGGAGAGTTCCGCGTGCGCGGCAAGAGGGAGAATCCCGTCTGGCATAAGCCGGACTGGGCTTTCGTGGAGTCCGGCCAGCCTGTTCCGCCGCCGGAGGATCCGCTGCGGCAGGCGCAGGGGGAACTGGGCGCCTACGTCCTGGACTTAGGCGACGGCTACCTCATCCATGGGACCAAGGATGAGGCCGGCCTCGGCCGCCCGGTGTCTCACGGCTGCGTGCGCCTGGGCGTCGAGGATCTTGCGAAGCTCTATCAGGAGGTCCCGGTCGGGACCAAGGTCTATATCATCTACTGATGCTGACCATGATGCTGCGCCGCACCGCCAGGAAAACGCCCCAGGGCCTGCTTTGGGCCCTGGGCCTCCTGCTCTGCATCGGAGCTCATGCCGCGCGCCTGCAGCTCAAGAAGGAGACCCTGGCTTGCCGCGCGCAGTCGCAGGCATTGGCCGAGCAAGGGGCAGTCGTCGCGGATGCGGCTTCGCAGTTCTCCGCGCTCAATGAACTCAAAGGGCAGGACGTAGCCAAGTTCAAGCAGGGGCTCTCGCGCTTGGCCGACAGCAAGAGGCAGGTCTATGAGGCCGGGATGGCGCTTCAGGAAGAGAAGCGCCTGCTCGAGAAACAGCTGGAGCTTCTGACGACCTTTCTCATGGTGGATATGCCGGCCAACCGAATCCACCGCATGAGGGGGGAGGAGTCCGTGGAAAGCTTCCCCATCGCGGGCGTGCGCGCGGCGGCCGGGCCTGTGCGGAGTCCGGATGTTCTCCAGATCGCGTCCAAAGAGCGCTTCGCGCATCCTGAGCGAGGGGAGTTCATCGAGAAGGACGGTCAATTGCAGTGGAATCCTCCGCAGGTGGGCACGTCCGTTCGCAGCAACGCTTTAGGAGAGTACGTGATCTTCGCGGGCCCTTCGGTGATCCTGCACGGTCCCTCGTCGAAGTCCGCGGACCACGAGGCTTTCGCGCATTACTGCCTGGGCCTCTCGGCCGTCGCCGCGCGCAAGCTCTATGCCGGCAGCTTCATCGGCATGAAGATCCTTTTCAAGCCCGGCTTGGCGTCCCTGCCGCTCTCGACGCCCGCGGCCGCGCCCGTCGTCCCCGTCGCGGCCGCGGTTCGTCCTTCGCCGAAGAATCGCTGATTCTTGTATGATTTGTGGATGAAACTCCTGTTTCTTTTCGCCGCATCTCTCTGGATGTTTTGCGCGCTGCCGGCCTCGGCCGCGCCGGCGCTTTCGCAAGAGGACTTCAACCGCCTGGCCGCGCGCCAAGGATTACCGCTGCTCTGGAGCTCCGCAGGTTCCGCTACGGCGACGCTGCGTCCGGGAGACCTTTCCCCTGTCGGCGAGGCCGACGCGCTCTCTCTCTATGTCCGCGACGGCCGCTTCACCGAGGAGTTCGACCGGGCCTACCTCTCCCTCGTCGGAGCCCGCCGGCTGGAGGCGGTGCGCAAGGAACTCGACCAAGGCCGGCCCGCCCTGATCGTAAGCGACTTTCGTTCTGCGCCTGAGGCGGATCGGAAGCTCGCGCGCGGGATGCAGGCCGTGGGGAGGACCATCGAAGAACTCTATGCCATGCAGAAGGGCAGCTTCCTCTTGCGAAAGGACCTGACGGCCGCGGATCCGGAAAGCCGGGCTCTTTTCGAGAGAAACCACGGGCCTTGGTGCGAAGCCCCGGACACCGAGCATGATCCCTTCTGCAATGCCTTGCCGTCTTTCCCGGCGCGGATATCGGATGCCTATCCCGCGGATATGAAGCAGGATGATGCCTTGTGCGAAGCGCTCAAGACGCATCCGGATTCCAAGTCTTTGCTCGACCCCTTCACCGTTGTGCGCCGCAAGGAGGGCCGTTTCGCCGCTCTGTCGCTCACGGAGGCCTACGGCGAGAAGATGCGCGCCGCGGCCCGAGAACTCCGCGCAGCCGCCCAGTCCCAAGGCCCCGAGGAGGAGGCGCTCAAGGCCTATCTGCTCGCCGCGGCCCGGGGATTCGAGACGAACGATTGGTCGGCGGCCGATGAGGCGTGGTCGCGCATGAACGGCCGCAACAGCCGCTGGTATCTGCGCGCGGCTCCGGATGAGGTCTATTTCGATCCCTGCCAGGAGAAGGCGGGCTTTGCCTTGGCTTTCGCGCGGATCGATAAGGCGTCCCTGGCTTGGCAGGACCGGTTGTCTCCCCTTCGCCAGGAGATGGAGGATGCCGTGGCCGCGCTCATCGGGCCGGCGTATAAAGCCCGCAAAGCGCTTTTCGGCCTGCCGGATTTCATCGAGATCGTGCTCAACAGCGGGGATTCCCGCCATCCCCTGGGCGGAGTCGCGGGGCAGTCCCTTCCCAACTGGGGGAAGGTCGCGCAGGAAAGCCGCCGCCGCACCATGGTCATGACGAACCTGGGCGATGATCCTGAGTCCCGGCGCATCCGGCGGGAGAAAGGCGCGCAGATGGTCGATGCTTCCACGCTCGCGAACCTCTCCGATGAGCGGGAGCCGGACCTCCTGCAGGTGCTGCTCCATGAGGCCGCGCATAATCTTGGGCCGCATTCCGATTCTCTCGTGGATGGGAAGAGCCCTTCCGAGCTGTTCGGAGGACGGCTCGAAACCGTGCTCGAGGAGCTCAAGGCCGAGACGCTCTCTCTATGGTATGCGGATTTCCTTGTACGCAAAGGACTCCTCACTCAGGCGCGCGAGAGGGAGATCTACACCTACGGCGTACTCTGGTGCTTCGGGCATATACAGCAGGGGATGTTCTCCGCGACGGGCTCGCCCAAACCCTACTCCCAGCTCGCGGCCGTGCAGATCGGAAGCTTCATGGAAGCCGGGGCCTTGGTCTGGAAGCCGGGGCCGGACGGGGTCGAGCGATTCGGCATCGTTTATGAGCGCATGCCCGCGGCCGTGGAGGACCTCGCCCGCAAGATCGGCCGGATCAAGGCCTCCGGAGACGTCTCGGGAGCCAAGGAGCTCATCGACCGCTATGTCTCGGGTCCAGGCGCCGCTGCCGTGCACATGCGGGAGATCGTCGAACGCTTGTCGCGCTTTCCCAAGAACACCTATTCCTACACGCTCCTCTATTGAGAGGTCGTTAACCCGGATTCCGCGTTGACCCTTCCTTTCAGACGGAAGCGGCGGGATGTTTTTGTTCGCGGAATCCGGGGGCTTTCTTGGGGAACGACAATCCGGAAAAATTCAGATATGGACAGATTTGAGGCCGACTGAATTTTTCCGATTAGCGTCCGAAGATGGGGCCGCGGGCACGAGTCCGCACGGGTTTGTCCGAGTCTCGTCGGAGGAGATGCTTCTCTTGGGGCTCTTGAGGCGGTCCGAAGATGGGACCGCGGGAATGGACCTGTCCAGGCTGCTGCTCATGCCGCGGAAGGGAATGATGCGGTTCGGGTTCTTGATCGCGTCCAAAGATGGCGCCGCGAGCGTGAGTCCGGTAGGGTTTATGTTCGTCAGAGACGGCGGCAGGCGACTTCTCTTCGTCGCCGGCTTCCTCGGCGGGAGCGAGCGCTGCGTCTGCGTTCGGCAGCTTCTTGTCCGCGGACGGCTCCTCAGATTGTTGTCCCGATTGGACGGGTTCCTGGACGTACTCGACGGGGATTATTTCCCCGTTCGCGGCCGCCGCGTTCTGGTCTCCGAGCGCGGCTTTGCGGATGGAGGCGAAAGGGACGTGCACAAGCTGGGCCGAGGCGATGCAGGGCAGCAGCCACAGAGCGAACAACAGAGAAAAGGTTTTGTTCATGTCATAATGATATGAAAGCCTGCGGGAATGCGGAAGGACCTGCGGGCCTACGGTCCTGTCGCCGAAGGACCCACTCTTTTTGGGGATAAAGGCCTATAAACCAAACGGCGGTTCCGCAAATGTCGTGCGGCGAAGCTGACGCGGCTGCCGAACCTCCACGGCTTGAGCGGCATCCGCGGGCGCATCGGGAAGGGGCAGGCTTTCCAGTGCGACGGAACCCAGGCCTGCCTGCATCCATGGGGACGTCCGCGCACGGAAGGATCTGTTGTCGGCAGAGACGCTGTGGTAGGACTCCTGCAGCTTCCCGTTGAAGGAGGAGAGCTGAGTCTGCCAGCTGACGAAGGCCACGAGCACTTTGGAATGCTTCGCATTGACCGTGACCCATTCCTGCTCGATTTTGTTCCATTTCTTCTGGATGGATTGGGACTGTGAGTTCAGTTCGTTGAGCCTGCCCGCAAGGCGGCTTTGCCAGCCGCCGCAGAATTCGATGGAGACCCTGCGGCCGGTGCATTGCGCATTCCATCGATCGACCTCTTGGTTGAAGGAGTATTGGCTCGCCTTGAAGAGCCGCCATTCTCCGCCGATGGATTCCGTCTTCCCTTTCATGTCGAAATAGGACCACTCCTGGTCCGCGCCGCCGGCATCCGCCAGGAGGCGGTCGTATTTGCGCGAAAGATCCTCGTATTGCGGGCCCAGCGCGGCCGCGACATTCTTGTTCTTGCGTGCTTTCGCGGTACGCCAGTTCGCCTCGATCTGCGACCAGGCGTTCTTGACCAAGGGAGTGAGCTCAGGGAGCACGAAATAGCCGATGCGTCCGCTGTCGCTCTGGTAGACCAGCACGAACTCCTGGCCCGGGATGTTCGCGGTCTTGAAGCTCATATTCCCGGCAAATCCGTTGTCGTCTGTCTGTACCGGCGGCTTGTCCGCGGCCACGGGTTGGTCCTGACGCTGTTTCTGAGGCGCCTGCACCACGGTCGGCGGCAGGCTGATGTTTCCTGGAGAGGGAACGACGATCGAAGAGGTGGGAGTCCTGCGCTTTTGTCTGAGCGCTCCTCCGATGTCGTTGACGCTTGCGATGAGTTTCGGGACCGGCATGAGCCGCCGCTTCTTCTGCACCGGCGTCGGTTTAGAGGGCGGAGGCATATCCGGTGCATTGAGCCTGTGGAAAAAATCATTCCAGTCGAAGTTCTCTCCAGAAGGCCCTTCCGGGTCGTATTTTTTGAGAGGTTCAGCAGTTGGAACTCGCTGGAATTTGCTGTGTCCTTTGATGTGCTCGCTATCAAGCGGGATATTGTTCCGTTTCGAGATATCTTTAACCAGCTTCACCAATGCACCCATCATCTCGGGCGTCATGTAGGGATTCAGCGCATTCCCTTCCAGTTCAATCCCGATCGAATAAGGGTTGATATCCACTTTTTTCGGTTTCTTCGAAGGGCCTTCTATTATTGGAGCAAGTTTCCCGATGTGGTAAGCAGTATCCTGCTCTCTTACCATTTGGACAATTCGACCATCTTTGCCTATTAGATAATGAGCGGATACGCGCTTCGTCTCTTTTGGATTTGAAAAGGTGTTGATTGCGGATTGTATCGACCCGGTGAGTGTCCGATTTTGCCCGTCCTCCATTGTGTGAATGATGATTTTCGTTATCCCCTCTTTTGGGCGGCCTTTTCTATAAAACCCTGTGCAAGCGGGAATCCATTCCGCTCCGGGATAGTCGACGGATGGCGATGCGGATATAAGAGTTGAGGAAAGGAGGAGGGCCAGTAAATGATTCATTTAATTCCCTCCAGCTTTGCGGTTAGGAGATTGAGGCGGAACTTTTTTTCTTCCGTAGGCTCCTCAGATGAGGTCGCGATAAATGAAATGTTGTTGCTGTCCTTCTCCCATTTTATGTCTGAGAAGTCGGAATCAACTGAAAGTTGCAGTATCGTTTCAGAATATTCGGCAGCGGTATCTCTGGATGGGAAGGGTTTGCCTGTATCAATATCGTAGGCATTGATTGTCGGCGCAGATTCCCCCAAGACTCCTAGAATAAAGAACTTCTTCTTGTCGGGTGACCAGGAGAATAAGTCTTCATTGATGGGCAAGAGGGCGGAATAGTGAGGGCGACTGATTTGTTTGATCTCTTTCTTTTTGGGATCGATGAGAGCGATCCAGGCACCATCGCCAGTCCCGATCGCTGCGAGTATCTTGTTTTTCGACGGAGATAATGATGCCCCGATGATTCTTCCCGCCTTCCGCATTCCACGGCTAGGCGACATGAAAGTGTCTGGGAAGTCGGCGGGAGTTAGCGTGGCTAGGAGTTTCTTCTTCTTATTGAAGATCTTCAGGGAACTCTCGGTCAGCTCGATCGAATCCATGCCCTTCATTCGATCGGCATTGCGCAGGACTGCGTGCGCGGGAGTCGGGTCGTCGGGGGCGAGGAACTGCGCGTCAGCGCGGTGGCAGAGGGAGAGTAGGGCTATGAACGCGAGGGGGAGGCGATGGAGTGTCATTTTCTGATCTCCTTTTTAAGGTTGCGGCGGCAAGATCCAATGGGTTTTGCCGTCATCTTTGATCTGCGACGGGTCTAATGTCTCAAGGAGCGCCTTGATCGGCGAGAATCTTTCCCGGATATCGGGAGTCACGGGCAAGGGCGTTGCTTTCGGGGCATGCGGCGGGGTCACGAAGGCTTCTTGGAGCGTGCCGTCCTGCGTCATATAGAAATCATAGATCGCCTTGCCGTTCGGGTCGCTAGCACTGCGTGTTCTGATATGCCAAGTCGGATTCGAACCTTCCTTGCCTGGACCATGCATCAGATTGATCGTGATATGGGTGTCGCCTTGCGTGATGGATGCGCAGCTGTCGTAATTAAAGGGGAAGAATTGTCGGGAGCAATGCGATCGCAGGGCCTGCAGCGCATCCAGGGAGCGGTCCGGCGCGGTCGGGTCCGCGCCGGGGTCGAAGGTCACTTCTGAGAGGTCCCAGACAGTGTGTCCGCTGCTCTCGATCTTCGAGGGATTCAGGAAGTTGAACAGTTCTTTGAAAGGGGCGAAGAGTTCCGTCGCCTCTTGAGAAGAGAGTTCTATGTCCGGCGGCGAATAGGGCAGCGTCCGCAGGGTCGCTTTTTGGATGTTCCCGTCGGGGCTCAGGAAGAAGAAGTAGTTGGGCGTGCGCGCGATGTTCTCGTTATGATCGACTACGGCGTCGAGGGCGGCCTCGTTGTAGTACTCGATCCAGACATTCGGGTGATCGGTTTCCCGCATCTCATCGTGGAGGAGTTTGATGTGGAGCATCCAGTCCTGATAGCGGATCGTGGCGCAGGTGTGGGGGGCCCAGCGGCTGCAATTCCCTTTCAATGCACGCAGGATATTCTGATAATTGTCTTCCTGATAGTAGTCCCGTGCTGCGGCGCGGCTGTGCACGAACAGGCAAAGCAAGGCTAGGGATATGGAGGGGAGAGCTCTGGCGCGCTTCATTGGACGACCTCCGCTAGGATTTAACTGATTCTAGCGTTTCTGTCAGATGAGGCGCATGAGCCCAAGGGCCCTGCGAGGAGTAGGTCCTTTGTCCTTCGCGGGAGATACGGCCGGCTGGGCCCCGGCTTTCGCCGGGGAGACGGCACCTAGAGTTTTTTGCGGAGAGGAAGGCTTCTGCGCCTTATGCCGTCGAAGGCGCAGAAGGCATTGGCAACGGCGCCGGCGGTGGGGACCAGGCCGATCTCGCCGACGCCTTTGGCGCCGTGGGGGCCGTGCACGTCCGGGACTTCCACGCCGATGACGGTGAGCTTGGGCATCTGGTGGGCTCGCAGGATGTTCATGTCTCGCAGCTTGAAGCTCTTGGGCCGACCGTCTTCCAGTTCCAATTCTTCGCAGAGCGCGTAGCCCAGGCCCATGTGGAGCGAGCCCTCGATCTGGCCTTCAAAGAGCATGCGGTTGACGATCTTCCCCGCATCGTGCGCGGCCACGATCTCGGCGACCTCGCCTTTGTCATCGAGGATCGCGGCTTGGGCCGCGTAGCTATAGGAGTAGTGCGTGCAGACGGGCTTGCCGTGCGTGTCCTCGTTGGGCTTGGTGGACCAGTCGCAGACCCAGCGGCCCGGATAGGTGAGCCCGGCCAGGGCGGCGAGGCCTTTCTTTTTTAAGTCCGCGTTGAAAACCTTGCAGGCATCGATGATGGCCAAGCCCACCAAGCTGGTGGCGCGCGAGGAGGTGGTCATGCCGCAGGGGGAGTCGTCTGCCGTGTCCGTGCGCACGCTCACGATCTCGGGAGGCAGGCCGGTCTCCTCGCAGAAGGTCTGCACCGCGACCGTGTGCACGCCCTGGCCCATCTCGGTCCAGCCGTGATAGAGTTCCACGCAGTCTTTCGAGCGCACGAAGATCTTGGCCGTGCCCACGTCGTTCATGCCGTTGCCGATGCCGCAGTTCTTGATGCCGCAGGCCAGCCCCGCGAAGCGGGCTTTTTTGAACGCGTCCTTGACCGCTTCCAGGCAGGAGCGCACGCCCACGTCCTTGCCCAGGATCTGGCCCGTGGCTGTTGAGCGGCCCTCGGCCAGGGCATTGTCCCAGCGGATCTGCCAGCGATCGAAGCTGCCGAGAAGGCAGAGCTCGTCTAAAGCGCTCTCCATGGCGAACACGGCTTGGTTCGCGCCGAAGCCGCGCATGGCGCCGCAGGGGAGATTGTTTGTGTAGACGGCCGTGGCGACGATGTCCACGTTGGGGACATCGTAGGCGCCGGCCGCATGTCCGCAGGCGCGCTCGAGCACCTTGCCGCCCACCGAGGCATAGGCTCCGCTGTCGCCCGTGATGCGCGCGCGCAAAGCGAGCAGGCGGCCCTGTTTGTCGCAGCCCAACTTGTACTCCATGCGCAGGGGATGGCGCTTGGGATGCAGGCGGATGCTTTCTTCCCGGTCGATGGCGAGCTTGACCGGACGCTTGAGCAGCCGGGCCGCGAGCGCGGTCTGGCCCTGCACCGAGAGGTCTTCCTTGCCGCCGAAGCCTCCGCCGTTGGGCACCTGGATGACGCGGATCTCGGATTCCGGAAGGTCCAGAAGCGAGGCGAGCTGCTTGCGGTCCTCGTAGACGCCTTGGCTCTGGGAGTAGACCTTGAGACCTTGGCCCTCGGGCATGGCCAAACAGGCCTCGGTCTCCAGGAAGGCGTGTTCGATCCTCTGGGTCGTGTAGGTCTGCTCCACGATATGACTGCACTGCGCGAAAGCCTTGTCCACGTCGCCTTTCTTGGCCTGCGAGACTTCCAGTATATTCCCGCCGGGATGCAGGAGCGGAGCGCCGGGCTTCATCGCGGAGTCCGCATCCAGCACCGGGGTCAGGACCTCGTAGTCCACGGCGATGAGCTTGGCGGCTTTGCGCGCCGAATCTCTGTCTTTGGCGACCGCCACGGCCAAGACATCGCCGATGTAGTGCGTCTCCTCGCCTTCGGCCACGAGGACCGGCCAATCCTTGACGATGAGTCCCACTCGGCGTTGGCCCGGGATGTCCTTGGCTAGGAGCACGCGCTCCACGCCGTCGAGCGCGAGGGCTTTGGAGGCGTCGATCTTAAGGACCTTGGCGCGGGGATGCTCGCTGAACTTGAGCGCCGCGTGCAGCATGCCGGGTTCGCTCAAGTCCGCGACAAAGGGCCGCTTGCCGAGCACCACGTCGCGCACGTCGTATTTCGGCAGGCGCGTGCCCCAGCGGCCGGTCTGCTTGGCTGCGGCGACGGGCGTGCGCGCGCGAAGGGCCTTGGCCGCGAGTTCGATGGAGTCGATGATCTTGACGTAGCCGGTGCAGCGGCAAAGGTGGTGGCGCAGGCCGTGCGCGATCTCTTCGCGGGAGGGGGAGGGATTCTCCTTGAGCAGGACATGCGCGCGCATGACCATGCCCGGGATGCAGAAGCCGCACTGGGCTCCGCCGCGCTGGGCGAAGGCCTCCGCGAAGGCTTCCTGCTCGAAGGCATCGAGTCCCTCGATGGTCAGGACCTTGGCCCCTTCGAGCCGCTTCATGGCCGCGCCGCAGGCAAGCACGGCCTTCCCGTCGATCTCCACGGTGCAGCAGCCGCAGGCTGCCTGCGGAGAGCAGCCGTCCTTGGCCGAGGTCACGCCGAGCTCATCGCGCAGATGGCGCAGGAGGGACTTCTCCGGGTCGCCGGAGTATTCCTGCGGTTTCCCGTTCAGCTCGAATCGGATCACGAGGGCTTTTCCAGCGACTCGGAATAGTGGGGATAGAGCTTTTTCGTGCAGTCCGGACAGATCCCGTGCGTGAACGTGGCGTCCGAGCGAGCGCGCACATAGTGCTCGATCTGCTCCCAGCAGCCGCCGTCATTGCGGATCTTCTTGCACTCCGCGCAGATGGGCAGCAAGCCGCTCAAGGTCTTCACTTCCGCCGAGGCCGCGCGCAGGCGGCTGTTGAGGCGATGCAGTCTGAATACGAACCAGGAGAGCAGGAGTACGAAGGCCGCGGCGAATGCCAGCCAGTGTCCGTAGGCTTTTACGGTGTCTCGCAGGGAGACCTCTCCGTAGCGCTCATAGGGAGAATAACGGATGGCTCTCAAGCAGTCGTGCACGGGCTGGTAATTGAGAGGCACGGTCCAGCCCGTGTATTTGCCTGTCTTGGCCGCGGCATCCTCGGGCTTTATGGAAAGCAGGGCGATGAGGACCTTCTCGGCGACCTCGCGCGGGGTGCCGCGCATCTTGATGAAGGGCCATTCCGGATAGAGCCGCGTGCTGTGGAGCAGGGGGAGGTCTTCGGGGATGCGGGGATCGGCATGCGGCGGCGGCAGGACGCGCAGCTGCGCGAGATCGAACTTCTTTTCGCGAGCCATGCTTTCCAAAAGGTCCGTGCGCACGATGCCGACCTCGGCCTTGTCGGCGAGCACCGCGTAGACCGGCTCATCCTGCCTGCCCCCGAATTCGAGCTTGAAGTCCCGGCCCGGCTTGAGGCCTGCGTCCGTGATCTCGCGGTAAGCCGCCATCCAGCCGCCGAAGGAGTCCGGCTCGACGGCCATGACCTTTTTGCCCCGCAGGTCGGCCAGAGAGGCGATGTCCTGCCGGTCTTGGCGCGTGAATATCACGCTGCCGAACACGGTCCAGCCCTTGCCCATGGCGAGGTTCTTGAGAGTGGCGATGCGCTGGCTGCCGTAGAGCGTCTCCAAGCGGACGTAGAGCCCGGAGTTGGCGATGAGGAAGTCCACGCGGCCGTCTTTCACCGCGGGCTCGACTTCCGGGAAGTCGAGCGGCGCCAGCGAGAAGGAGGCGCCGGGGACCTTTCTTGTCAGAGCCTCCACGGTCGGAGTCCAGCGCTTGACGCACTCCTCCTTGCCGCGGTTGGCCAGCACGCCGATGCGGTAATTGGCGTTCCCGTCGGCCCAAGCTTGGCAGGAGGATAGGAGGAGGAAAAACGCAAGGATAGTTCTCATGGATTCCGGCATTCTAACATTCTGAACCCGCGCGTCCAATGTATAATACAGACATGGCGAACGTCGGATCGAACGTCCATCGAAAGGACGCGCTGGAGAAGCTCACGGGCCGCGCGCTCTTCATCGCGGATCAGGACATTCCGGGAGCGCTTTTCGGCGTGACCGTGCGCTCTTCCATACCGCGCGGCCGCGTCCGCGCCGTCCGCTTCGATCCTTCGTTTCCCTGGAAAGAATTCGTAGCGGCCTCGGCCAAGGATATCCCGGGAAAGAATGCGGTGGCCTGCATCGAGCTCGACCAGCCGCTCTTGGCCGATGGAGAGATCCGCCACTGCATGGAACCCATCCTGCTCATCGCGCATGAGCGAAGGGAGCGCGCCTACGAGGCCTTGGGTCATATCGAGATCGAGTACGAGGAACTGCCGCCGGTCCTGGATATTGAAGAATCCGCGGCCATGAAGGCCGTGGTCCGCGCGCCCGACAATATCTTCAAGGAATTCCTCATTGAGAAAGGCGAACTGGACGCCGGGTTCGCGCAGGCCGCGCATGTCGTGGAGGGCGAGTACCGGGTCCCGCATCAAGAACAAGCCTACATCGAGCCCAACGGCGCGGCGGCCTGGTTCGAGAAAGACGGCACGCTGACCGTGGTCGGTTCCGTGCAGTGCCCTTATTATGTGCAGAAGGCCTTGAAGGCGGCTTTCGATCTTCCCGCGGAAAAGGTCCGCGTCATTCAGGCGGTGACCGGCGGGGCTTTCGGCGGAAAGGAGGACTATCCTTCGGTGCTCGCGGGCCATGCGGCATTGCTCGCATTGAAAGCGCGAAAGCCCGTGCGCATGCTCTATGACCGGGCCGAGGACATGGCTTCCACCACCAAGCGCCATCCCGCGATCGTGCGCCACCGCACGGGGGTGGACAAGGAGGGGCGGCTCCTGGCCCAGGACATCGAGGTGCTCATGGATGGGGGAGCGTATCTCACGCTCACCTCCGTGGTGCTCTCCCGCGGCGCTATCCATGCGGCCGGTCCCTACTCTTGTCCCAATGTGCGCATCCGAGCCAAGGCTTTTGCCACGAACACGCCGCCCAACGGAGCGTTCCGCGGCTTCGGCGCGCCGCAGACGCTTTTCGCGGCGGAACTGCAGATGGAGCGCATCGCCGAGGTCCTGGGCATGGACCCCGTGGAAGTGCGGCGGCGCAACGCCGTGGTCGAAGGAAGCGTCACGGCGACCGGCCAAGTCCTGCGCGAGGGCGTGGCCGCCCGCGAGGTCTTGGATCTTTGCGCCAAGCGCTCGGACTTCGCGCGCAGGCGAAAGGCCTTCGATGCCTGGAACAAGAAGGCCGCGAACCCGACTTGGCGCGGCATCGGTTTTGCGCTCGCCTATCACGGAGGAGGGTTCACGGGCGGCGGCGAGGACTATTTGGCCAGCCGCGCCGGCGTGGCCTTGGACGCAGACGGCGGAGTGCGCGTGCTGGCCGCTTCCACGGAGATGGGACAGGGCGCCGCGACCATCTTCTCGCAGATGGCCGCGGACGCGCTCGGCATCCCTTACGAATGGGTCCGCGTTCAGACTCCGGATACCTTCAAGGTTCCCGACAGCGGGCCCACCGTTGCCAGCCGCACCACCATGGTCGTGGGCCGATTGGTCGAGCGCGCGGCCCGGGAATTGCGCGCGGAACTGGAGAAGTCGGGATCTCTGCCGTTGATCTCAGGCGGCGGCGCGCGCAGCGGGGGGAAGGCCGTGAGCCGCGCGAAGTGGAACGCCGCGGCGCGCAAGCTTTTGGCGGGCAAGCCTTCGCGCGAGTTCATCACTCAATATCAGCGTCCGCCCGGAATCCAGTGGGACGACAAGACGTACAAAGGAGACGCCTACGGCACTTTCGCGTACGCGGCCCTGGCCGTGGAGCTCGAGGTGGACAAGCGCACCTGCGAGGTGCGCGTGCTCAAGGTCGTGACCGCGGAGGAGATCGGCCGCGTGATCCATCCTTTGCTGGCCGAGGGCCAAGTCATCGGCGGCACGGCGCAGGGCCTGGGTTATGCGCTCATGGAGAACGCGGTCTATCGCAACGGGGTGATGCGCAATCCGCATTTCACGGACTACATCATCCCCACGGCCGTGGACGTTCCTCCCATGGAGGTCTTGTTCATCGAGAAGCCCTACGCCTACGGAGGCTTCGGCGCCAAGGGCGTGGGCGAACTGCCCATGGACGTGC
This sequence comes from Elusimicrobiota bacterium, assembly GCA_041661185.1. Taxonomy (GTDB): domain Bacteria; phylum Elusimicrobiota; class Elusimicrobia; order UBA1565; family UBA1565; genus JBAZUV01. The sequence goes on along the minus strand of JBAZUV010000014.1, from coordinate 101,815 downwards.
CCGCGCCCGCGGTGTGCGCGGCCCTGCGCCAGGCTTGCGGCTGCTGGTTCACCCGGCTCCCGGTGCTGCCGGAGAGGATCTTCGCGGCCCTCCCCAAAAAGACGGGCGCTGTCGCTCGAAGGGAGAGCCTAGGATGAATAAGGTTTCCTTTACGGTCAACGGCAAGAAGCGCGATTATCGCGGGGAGCCCTTCAAGCGGCTCCTCGATGTCTTGCGGGAGGATTTCCGGCTCACGGGCGTCAAGGAAGGCTGCGGCGAAGGAGAGTGCGGAGCCTGCACCGTGCTCTTGGACGGCAAGCCGGTCAATGCCTGCATCATCGCGGTCTGCCAGGTCCAGGGCCGCGCCGTCGAGACCGTGGAGAGCTTGGGCACTCCGACGCGCCTGCACGCGCTGCAGAAGGCTTTCTTGGAGGAGGGCGGGGCGCAGTGCGGCATCTGCACTCCGGGCATGCTCCTGGCCGCTGCCGCGCACTTGCGCGAGGGCGGCAAGACAGATGAGGACTCCATCCGCGCGGCCTTGGGCGGGAATCTCTGCCGCTGCACCGGGTATCAGCACATCGTGCGCTCGGTGCAGAAGGCGGCCGAGCTCCTGCGGCCGCGCGGACGAGACTGCGGCGCCCGCGCGGCCAAGAGTCCGCGATCCGCGCGAAGTTCGGGCCGCGGAAAGAGAGACCGCTCATGAGAGGAGACGCCGGCTCCATGCGCGTGCTCCGGCCCATGAACGCTGAAGAGGCGCTCACGCTTTATGCGGAACATCCCTCGGCTCTGCCGATGGCCGGCGGCACGGACCTCATGGTGGCTTTCAACGGCGGCAGGCTCAATGGGCGCGAGGTATTGGATCTTTCCGCGCTCAAGGAATGGACGGACATCGAGTTCTTGCCGGACCGGGCGCGCATCGGCGCGTTGTGCACGCATGCGCGCATCGAATCCCATCCCGGCGTGCTCAAGCGCCTGCCCTTGCTGGCCCAGGCCTGCGCGAGCGTGGGCGCCATCCAGATCCGCAACCGCGGCACGCTCGGCGGAAACCTGGCAAATGCCTCTCCGGCCGGAGACAGCTTCCCGGCCTTGGCGGTCTACGAGGCGCAGGTCGTGGCCGTATCCGCCCAAGGGGGGAGGACGATCCCCATCCGCGAGCTTTTCGCGGGGGTCAAGAAGACCACTTTGCAGCCGGGAGAACTGATCGCCGGCGTGGAAGTCCCGCTCTTCAAGAGAGAGCCTCAACGCGCGGTGTTCCGGAAAGTGGGTTCGCGCAGGGCCCAGACCATCTCCAAGGCCGTTGCCGCGGGCCTTCTGTGGGTCCGTGCGGGAAAGGTTGAGGAACTGCGCTTCGCCCTGGGCTCCGTGGCGCCGACGGTGAGAAGGGCCGCGAAGATCGAGGAGTTCCTGCGCGGCCGGGCGCTCTCCGAGTCCGTCGTGGAACAGTCCTGCGCCATGCTCGAAGAGGAGATCAGCCCCATCGACGACGTGCGCTCCACCCGCGCCTACCGCCTAGGCGTCTGCCGCGGAATCCTTCGCGCGTTGCTGTCCTCCGGGCAGAAAGGTTAGAAATCGTCCAACAACCTCCTCCCGCAGAGAAATCGCAGCCTGAAAGCTGAGATTGAAGCAGGGATGAGGTTGTTGGATGAATTCTAGGAAGCGGTTGTTTCCGCGAATATCCGCCGATGTTCGCCGAGGATGAACACGTTCTCGGGGCACAGCGCGAGGGCGGCGTCGATATGTTCGCGGGCTTTTTGGGGCCGGCCGGTTTCCAGGCATATGCAGGCAAGGCCCATATGCGATACGCCTTTTGCCAGGGAATCCTCTTCGCAATGCTCCAGGGCCTGCAGGTAATGCTTTTCCGCTTCCCTCGGTTTTTTCATCGCACGGCAGACATTGGCGAGGGTCCGCTGGAGCCAGGAGTTGCCGGGATGCAGTCGGACTGCTTCGGAGGCCTGGGCGAGCGCGGAGTCGAGCTCTCCGAGGCTGAAGCGGAGCTCGCTGATCTCTCCGAGTATGCGGGCGTCCTGCGGATAGCTCGCGCGCAGTTCACCCAGGAGTTGAAGAGCCTCGTCAGATCGGTCCTCGCTTCTCAGCTTGCGGGCGAGCGAAAGGCGTTCCTCCTCGGCTGGGGGCAATGGGAGGGAGTCCAGTTCCATGCCGGGGTCGAGCCTGCGGGCCTGCTCGATGAAGGAGAGGGCCTCTTTGGGCCGCTCGGTCATGAGGCAGATGTGGGCGAGGCCGCGGGCTGAGCAGGCCCGCGACGCAGCGTCTTCCTTTTCGTCGGCCAGGGCTTTCCGATAGTGCTCTTCCGCTTGCGCAAAGCGCTTCATCGCGAGAAAGACCTCGGCGATGATGCGCCGCAGGCAGGAGTTTCCGGGATGCAGTCGGACTGCTTCTGAGGCCTCGGCGAGCGCGGAGTCGAGCTCTCCCCGGCTGAAGCGTATCTCGCTGATCTCTCCGAGTATTCGGGCATCCTGCGGATAATCCGCACGCAGTTCATTCAGGAGTTGAAGAGCCTCGTCAGATCGGTCCTCGGTTCTCAGCTTGCGGGCGAGCGCGAGGCGTTCCTCCGCGGCTGGGGGCAATGGGAGGGAGTCCAGTTCCATGCCGGGATCGAGCCTGCGGGCCTGCTCGATGAAGGAGAGGGCCTCTTTGGGCCGCTCGGTCATGAGGCAGATGTGGGCGAGGCCGCGGGCTGAGCAGGCCCGCGACGCAGCGTCTTCCTTTTCGTCGGCCAGGGCTTTCCGATAGTGCTCTTCCGCTTCCGTAAAGCGCTTCATCGCGAGGAAGACCTCGGCGATGATTCGCCGCAGGCAGGAGTTGCCGGGATGCAGGCGGACTGCTTCGGAGGCCTCGGCGAGCGCGGAGTCGAGCTCTCCGAGGCTGAAGCGGAGCTCGCTGATCTCTCCGAGTATGCGGGCGTCCTGCGGATAATCCGCACGCAGTTCATTCAGGAGTTGAAGAGCCTCGTCAGATCGGTCCTCGCTTCTCAGCTTGCGGGCGAGCGAAAGGCGTTCCTCCGCGGCTGGGGGCAATGGGAGGGAGTCCAGTTCCATGCCGGGGTCGAGCCTGCGGGCCTGCTCGATGAAGGAGAGTGCATCTTTGGGCCGCTCGGTCATAAGGCAGATGTGGGCGAGGCCGCGGGCTGAGCAGGCCCGCGACGCAGCGTCTTCCTTTTCGTCGGCCAGGGCTTTCCGATAGTGCTCTTCCGCTTGCGCAAAGCGCTTCATCGCGAGAAAGACCTCGGCGATGATGCGCCGCAGGCAGGAGTTTCCGGGATGCAGTCGGACTGCTTCTGAGGCCTCGGCGAGCGCGGAGTCGAGTTCTCCCCGGCTGAAGCGTATCTCGCTGATCTCTCCGAGTATGCGGGCGTCCTGCGGATAGCTCGCGCGCAGTTCACCCAGGATACGGATAGCCTCGTCTGATCGGTCCTCGCTTCTTAGCTTGCGGGCAAGCGCGAGGCGTTCCTCCGCGGCTGGAGGCAAGGGCAGGGAGTCCAGTTCCATGCCGGGATCGAGCTTGCGGGCCTGCTCGATGAAGGAGAGTGCATCTTTTGGCCGCTCGGTCATGAGGCAGATGTGGGCGAGGCCGCGGGCTGAGCAGGCCCGCGACGCAGCGTCTTCCTTTTCGTCGGCCAGGGCTTTCCGATAGTGCTCTTCGGCTTCCGTAAAGCGCTGCATCGCGCAAAGGATATGGGCCAGCAGGCGCCGCAGCCAGGGATTTCCCGGGCTCAGGCGCATCGCACTGCCGGCGAGTTCGAACGCTTCCTCGATGCGGCCTTCTTCCCGGCGCGCGGCCGCCAGCGCGCCCAATACCTGAATGTCGCTCGGATAGAGTTCTTGGAGTCCCTTCAGGATCTCTCCGGCCTGCGCATGAGAGCCTTGGGCCTGCAGCTGCTGCGCCAGATCCAGGCGCCGCGCATCATCAGCCGGGAGCGGCAGGCATAGAGGATCTCTCATCTCCGGCTTGCGCCAATGGCCGCCCCAGCGGTCTTCCTCGCCGAGGATCATGGCGGCCCAGCAGGAGCATTGGCTGTAGGTGCAGGGCGCGGGCGCATCGTGGAATGAGAACGTCCCGTCCAGAAGATTGCCCAGATAGCCGTCATCCTGGATGATGCAGCATCGGTAGGCGTTCCCATTGGGATGGATCTTCGCGTAGCGGTAGCCCATGCCGCAGGTTTTTCGGTAGTGGGGGTTCGTGTTCGACGGCCCGCAGGAGCAGGCGGTCTCGCACGAGGACGGCCTTGCGGGGTCAGCTCTTCTTCCCATAGAAAGCCATGCTGCGCGGGGCGTTCTGCGCGTCCAGCGAGCAGAGCATGCGGGACTCGTCCTCGGTGTAGGCGGCAGGATAGGTCTTGCCTTGATGCGTTCCGCGAAAGGGCATGATGGTCAGCGGCAGGCGCAATGCTTTCGTGTCCGCATGGAGCTTGCGCAGCTCCTCATAATGCTCGGGGAATGCCACGCAGCTGACCCCGATATCATAGCGCGCCAGCCACAAGGCCCGCACCTTGCGCAGGAATGCGCCGCGCTCGACGAACTCGGGATGATAGGTGGCGCAGAACTTCACCCGGCCGGGCGGTATTCGGCGCATGAATCCCGCGGCATCGAAAGAGAGGTTCGTGTCGAACTCCATCGTGAACTTCGGCAGGAGGGCTTCGATGAGGTCGATGATCCCGGGGTAAGTGAACGGCTCTCCGCCGGAGACATGCAGATGCCCTTCGCCGTAGCGGGCGAAGACCCCGTCCCAGACCGCTTTCCAATGCTCTATCCCGGGATAGCGGTTGAGCTTCTGCTGCGCGTCCCAGGTGTCATGGAAATAGCAGTAGCTGCAGCGGTAATTGCAATCGTAATGGATGTCCCAGGTATAGTAGCAGCGTCGAGCGGACTCGCTGTGCGCAGGCGGATTGGTCGATGGCATGGGCAGGCTCAATCCGCCGATTCTACCACAGTATTGAACGCCCGCCGGGAATTTCCCGGAGAGTTCAGGGCTCGCTAATGAGCCTTAGCGCTGTTCGATGACGCTGGACATCTGCTCGTTGAGATCCCGGTCGATGCGTTTGTCCATCCACGAGTTCTCAGAGTCTCTGCGCGACTGCACGGCTTTGAACACGCTTTGCAGAGAGTTCAGGATCGGCGAGAAGTTCGCCCGGGCTTTTGAAGCGTCTCCGGCTGAGAAGAGTCCGCCGAAGAAGCTCCAGGACGCGGGGAGGAAGAAGTCGAAGAAGATCCCTCCGTGCGCGGAAGGCTTCTGCGACATATGGTCCGCGGCAGGCAGGGTGTCGGCCAGCTGTTCCTGTATCAGTACCGGGTCATTGTTCACGAGGGGAAGTATTTTGCTTAAGGCCTCCATGTTGGCCCGGGCCTCGGAGGCCGCGGAATGCGCGGCCGATGCCTCGCTGGCGGCCATCATTTTATAGGGGCCGCTGTGGTCCTCATACACGGTATGGCTGGCGGAATGGTAGTTCCCGTCGTCGTCGGTATAGGAGTCGTCCACGGTGACCGGGACGCTTTCGTTGGCCGCGGCCAGCCCGAGATAGATCAGGCGCGAAGATTCATGGCTGGCCATGTCCGCCATTCTCTGGTCCGCGGTCTGGGCCAGTTCCACCGCGGCCTTGAGGGTTCCCGCGGCCGTGGCGGCCAGTCGCTCCATGCGCGAGCGATGATTCCGGTACTCCGTATTCTTCTGGGTGAGGCTTTCGGAGACCCTGCCCCGCATGGCCGCGTTCGTCTGCGCATGGAGGCCGCGTTCGGACTCGACTTCAGAATCCTTGAATGCTGCAAGGTCTTTCTTGCCGTGTTCGGACATCTCCGCCAAGCGGCCCTTGAACACCGAGGGCACGGCCTCGTCGAAGGACGCGAAGTCTTTTTGGAGGCGCGCGACCGCGGAGTCCTGGACCTTGAGCTCGGAGGACAGGCCTTTGAGCTGGAGAGCGAGTATGCCTTCGGAGCCGGAATTCTTCGCGGCGGCTTCCTCGATGGAGAGCCGCTGCTTCCAGCTCTCCGGGGGCGCCATGCCGATGCGCTTGACCGGGTCCTTGGAGACCGCGTTGAGGTTGAGCTCGGCGCGGGCCGCGGCCAGACCGTCGAAAGCCAGGTAGGCTTCGGCGACCTTCAAGGGGTCCTGGGTGGCGTCTTCGACTTTCTTCGTGCCGCTGCTTTTGGCCGCGGCGATGCGCTCGCGCATGCGGCTCTGCCGCGCGCGGGATTCGATCGCGATCTGCTGGAGCGTCGCCGTATCCTCGCTGCGGCGGGCGGATTCCACGGCGAGCACGTCCTGATTGCTCTTGGACTTCTCCCACTGTTCCTGCTTGGCGGAACCTTTCACATAGGCGTAGCCGAGGCCTGAGAGTACGGCGGCGGCGACGACGCCCGCGATCCAATAGACCGTTGAAGGAGAACCGCCTTCGCCGAAAGCGCTCTGCATGGCCGCGGGCAGGGGGAGGTCCGACCAGATGGGGCGAAGCTTGGGGAGAGGGCCGCCTTTCTTGAGCGCGGCTTTAACAGGAGCCTTTTGGGCCAGGGGCGCCGAGGCGGACGCGAGGACCGGGGTCTGCTCGGCGGAAAGGGACGCTGCGTTGTCGTAGCGGAGGTTCAGGACCGGGGCGGCATCATCGCCGGCGTTTTGAAGTCCCAGCGCGGTCTTCTTGAGCGCGGGCAGGGCCTTGGCTTTTGCGGGAAGGGTGACGGTCCGCACAACGTTCGCATTATGAACGGCGCAGGGGTTCTGCGCAGTGGTCTTCAGCGTGGACGAGGCGGTCGGGAGCGCGCCGGGCGCGCAATGAGCCTGTTTTTGCAGGGAAGGCAGGACGCTGACCGGGCGCCGGAGTTCTGCGGCCCATGCCGGTCCCACGGAGGAGTGCAGGAGGCTGGCGGTGATGAATATCGAGGAGATCTGTTTGAAGAGCTTCATTGAGAGTGCTCCGTTGCGGTCAGATTGAATGAAGACAGATGATTGTATTGAGAAAGAGTGTGATTCGACGTCTGTCTTTAGTCCCAACGAGGCTATCCCAGTAGGCCTATTCCTAATTAGGCCCTTTGACAGTGATCGTCCATCTCGTCATTCCGGCGAAAGCCGGAATCCAGAGATACGATTCAACGGCAATTGCTGGGCCCCGGCTTTCGCCGGGGTGACGACACTATCGCTTTCCCCGGGTCGACGGAAAGGCGGCTTCCGCCGGGATGGCGGATGCCGCAGAGTGCTACAATGAGCGCATCATGAGATTCGATCTGCTGATCAAGGGCGGGACCGTGCTTTCTCCGAAGGGGAAAGCGCGCGCGGACGTGGGCGTGCTGGGAGGCCGTGTGGCCGCGCTCGGAGCGAATCTCTCTAGTGCCGGCGCGTCCGTGGTGCTCGATGCGCGGGGCTGCATGGTCCTTCCCGGCGGTGTGGACGCGCACACGCACATGGACCTGCCCTACGGCCGCACCACCACGGCCGATGATTTCTCCACCGGCACCTTGGCCGCGGCCATGGGCGGGACCACCACGATCATTGACTTCGCCACTCAGGAGAAGGGCCGTTCGCTTCAAGGAGCATTGGACCTTTGGCATGAGAAAGCGGACGGCCGCTGCTTCACGGATTACGCTTTCCACATGGCGGTCACGGACATCACAGCCAAGAGTCTGCGCGAATTCCGGCGCATCATCGCTCAGGGCTTGCCCAGCTTCAAGTTCTACATGGCCTATCCCGCGCTCATGCTGGGCGACAAGGACCTTTTCAAGGGGTTTCGCCGATTGGCCGAGGAGGGCGGCTTGGCCATGGTGCATGCGGAGAACGGCGCCATGATATCCTCTTTCCTGGATCAGGCCCGCGCCAAGCGGCTTCGGTCTCCGGCCTGGCATCCCTGGGCGCATCCCATGCTCGCCGAGGAAGAGGCCGCGCACAGGGCCGCGGCTCTGGCTGAGTCCGCCGGAGTCCCGCTCTACATCGTGCACGTGACTTGTTCCGGCGCGCTGGAAGCGATCCGTTCCGCGCGGCAAAGAGGCCTGCCGGTCTTCGGCGAGACCTGCCCGCAATATCTTTATCTCGACGATCGGGAATATTCTCGGCCGGGCTTCGAGGCGGCCAAGTTCGTGCTCTCTCCGCCGCTGCGGCCGCGCTCGGAGCAGGAGAAGCTTTGGCTGGGATTGCGCCGGGGCGAACTGCAGGTCGTTTCAACGGACCACTGCTCGTTCAATTATCGGACGGGCCGCGGGGCCAGCAAGCAGTTGGGCTGCCGGGATTTCACCAGGATACCCAACGGCGTGCCGGGAGTGGAGACGCGCATGCTCCTGATGTGGGACGCGGTGGCGCGCGGACGCTTGAGCGCGGGCCGGTTCGTGGAGCTCACGGCCTCGCAGCCCGCGCGCATCTTCGGCTTGGCCGGCCGCAAAGGCATTCTTGTCCCCGGAGCGGACGCGGACATAGTGATCCTCGATCCGAGAAGGAAGACGCGCATCAGCGCCAAGACTCAGTTCATGAACGCGGACTACAGCGCTTATGAAGGCCGGCTCGTGCATGGCCGAATCCGCGACGTGTTCCTGCGCGGCAGGCCTTTGGTCCTGGGCGGTTTGCCCGCGGGAGAGGGTCCCCAAGGCGCCTTTTTAAAGCGGTCGTTTTAGGAGCGGACTATTTTTTGCAATTGTCTTGTCCCTGCTGGCATTTCGCGACGGCGAGGTCGCGTTCTTTCCGCAGGTCCAGCAGATCGGCGTTCACGCGGTTGAAGCAGGCTTGGTCTATGACTTGCACCCAGCCGGATTTGCCCATATTGACCCATGTGGTGCAAGTCTGGAACTCCGCCTCTTTGCTCTGGATCTTGCGGTCGTAGTCGCCGGCGATCTGGAGGCACTTGTCGTAGAGCGCCTTGCATTTGTCCGGCTTATCGTCGTCATGCGGGTCCGCGGGTTTTCCGGGTCCGGGCGGCGGGGCAACGATCGGGCCTCCGATGCCTCCTCCGCCTGGATTGGGGTTGGGGTTCCCGCCTGGGCCGATCGGGGTTTGGCCGGGGGGTATCCCGTTGGTGTCTCCGGGGGTCTGTCCTTGCGAGCCTGCTGCGAAGGCGGTGCCGAGGGTCTTGCTGGATGTCGTTATGTCCTGAGCCTTCGTGCCGCTCCTGCCTAAACGTTTCGCGAGGAGACTTTGGCCGCGCTTCAAGGGGCGTGATGCCGTGCTTCCCTTCGAGGCAAGCTTGCCGGCGTTTGTGGAAGCGCCTGAGGAGCCTCCGGCGGACGAGGAGGACATGCCTCCGCCGCTTTGTCCTCCGGCGCCCATGCCCATGCCTATTCCGGAGATCCCGCTCGCGTAGCCGGCGTTCCCATCCGTTCCGCCGGCGCCTGCGATTCTTTCGTCCTCTCCGACGGGCTGTTGATCGACGGCGTCCGCGTCCGTGTCCTTTTCAGCGGCTACGCCGTCCGTTTCCTCTCCATAATCCGCGCCGTGCTTCTCCCCGATGAGGCCGCCTTCCGTTCCATAAGTGCGCGAGGACTTCGCTATCAAAGGCATCCAGCCCCGCGGGTTCCCATTATTCGAAGAGCGCGACGCATCCGCGGAATTGAGGCCGTTCCACAGGCCGGTGTTGTTTTTGTCGGCCATAGCCGTTAGGAGGCGGCGCACGCCCGGGATTCTGTACCAGATCTCATTGGGGATGAGGAATATGGGGGCAAGGAACGCCAAAACGATGAAAAAAATCCAGCGGTACTCCGACTCTTTCTTCTTCATATAGAGATACTATAGTATCAGGAGTATAAGGGCTGTCAAGGGACCTGCGGCACTCGACCTCGCCCGGACAATAGGCCTATTCGTGCGCTGTTGGGATCATCGCCGGGGCTTGGGATACTTCCGCGACATTTCGATGGGCTCCGCGTACGGCGAGTCCCAGAGTTGGGCATGGATGTCCCGGGCTCGCTTGGCCAGGGCATCGTCCTTGACGATCAGTTCCAGGTTGCGGGAATTATCCATATAGCCTCCGCTCCAGTTGCTCGTGCCCAGCCAGAGCAGCTTTTGGTCCAGTACCATGTATTTGGAGTGGATGACGCGCGAGAAGGGGATTCTTCCTTCCTTGGCTTCCGGGATGGTGACGATGCGCACCTCTGCGTTCGGGACCCGTGACAGATTCTTTAGATGGTCCACGGCCGGGGATTCGGTGTTCCAGTGAGACACCATAAGGCGCACCCGCACTCCGCGCGCGGCCGCGGCCCGCAAGGCTGTGTCGATGGGAAGATAGGGCTTCTTCTTGCGGGTTAAGGGCGCGTAATCCAGGAGCTGTATGAGGACCTCGCTCTTGGCTGTGCCCAGCAGGCGCACGAGTTCGGACTCGGAATCTCCGACGCCGGGCGGGTTGAAGGCCCAGGGGCTTGCGACCATATAGGCGCGCTGATCCGCGCGCGCCTTGGGGCGGCTGCGGTTGAGGCGCGCGACAGGGCGGCCCATACGCGAGAGCCCGCAGGCTTTCCAGTCCTGTTCGAAGATCGCGGACATCTGCGCGGCGATCGCGGGCTCCTCCACGCGCAGGCCGAGTTCGTGTATGTGCTTGAGCGAGCGCCAGTCGAAGTTCTGGCTTCCCATATAGGCTTCGCGGCCGTCCACGATGAAGTACTTCGCATGATGAATGCCGTCCTTTTTGATGGCCGAGAAGTCGATGACCCGCAGTTCGAGGTTCGGGATCGTTCGCAGGAGCTCGAAGCCTTCCATGGAGGATGGGGACATCTTGCGCTCCGCGATGAAGCGGATGCGCACTCCGCGCTCTCCGGCCTTGCGCAGCTGCGAGATGACCGGTTCCAAGGGCTCTCCGAGCTTGTTCGTGACGTAGAACTGGGCGATGTCCAAGGTCTTTTTCGACGAGGCGATCATCTCCGGCCAGACCTGGGCCGCGGTGCGCAGGCCCGCGGGTTCAAGGCTCGTTTCCACGGGCCAGGAAGAGACCAGCTCGAAGCCCGGGACGGTGAATGCCGCGAAGGCGCTTGTCGCGAGCAGCCCGAAGGCGAAGCATGCGCTCAGCAGGCGTTTTATAAAGGAAGCGCGGGCGGGTCTTTTCGTCGGATGGTTCACAAAAGTCTCCAGAGCGCTTTGATCGCGGCCGGGATGAAGAGGCTGCCCAGGGTTCCGGCGACGGTGAGGCTGCAAAAAAGGAAGACCGTGCGCACGCTCCATAAAGACGTCAGGCTTTCGCCTCCTGCCGTCGAGCCGGAACCCAGATCTTTGCCCAGCAGCGTGTAGCGCAGGCTCTCATGCGTGCAGGCATCCATGCAGGTCCCGCACCGGCAGCAATAGGAGAGCACTTCAGGCCGGCCTTTCTCGTCTTGCTGGATGGAGAACGTGGGGCAGGCCTGCACGCAATCTCCGCAGGCGATGCAGGACTCGTGAAGCGGGCTCACGCGGAAGGGATTGATCCGTCCGAAGAAGGCCTGCCACGCGCCGAAGGGGCAGAGGAGCCCGCAGAAGGCGCGCTTGCCCGTGAGCAAGGGCAGTCCCACGAGGAAGACGAGTCCTGTCAGGAGCATGAGCGCCAGTTGGAGCTTGCGAGTCGCGTCGAAGGGGGCTAGGAACGCGGTGGTCAGCTTCAAGGGGCAGAGCCAGAGGCAGAACACGGGCAGCAGCGTGGAGAGGGAGACGAGCAGGAGGAAGATGAGGAGCGCGGTGGGGAAGTCCCTTAGGCGCCGGGGCACGCGCAGTCCGCGCAGGGGCGGGCGCGGCCAGAGGCGGCTGAAGGCCTCGTCGATCCCGCCGTAGAAGCAGACCCAGGAGCACCAAGCCTGTCCCAGCACGAGCGTGAAAACGAGCCAGAGTATTCCCAGCGAGAGCGGCCCCCAGGCGCGCCAATGCCCGCTCATGAACGCCAGGTACTGCGAGTAGAGGGCGTTGAGCGCGCTTGCGGCCGCCGCGATGTGGCAATAGGGGACTTCTTGGAGGCTTTCCGTCGTGAAGAGGCGGCCGCTCGAACCGAGCAGGTCGGACTTGAAGCGGATCAGGAAGCCGGCTGTCATCGTGATGAAAAAGAGGGCCCGCCAGGGCGAGACGCGGCCCGTGCGCAGGATGCCCGCGCCGATGCTCGCGGTGAACAGGGACCAGAGCGCGGCCGACGTCCAATTTTGCGCGCCCAGGATCTTGCGCGAGAAGAAGAAGACCGGCAGGAATATGAGGAACGCGAACGCGAGGCAGGGTCCCCAGGGATATTTTTTATATGCTCGGTGCATGGCGCTGGTCTTTGCGGCTTTCGGCTTCCTGTCCTTGCTCGCGCAGGCGCTGATCCTGCGCGAGGTCTCCTCCCTGCTCTTGGGCCAGGAGCTTTCCTTGGCCTTGGCCCTTGCTGCCTGGACCTTGTGGTCCGGACTGGGCGCGCGCTTAAAACTGCAAGTCGCGCCGCTCTATGCGCTCGCGGCTTTCTGCGCGGTCTGCGGACTCAGCCTGCTTGCCGCTCGTGCGGCCGCGATGCTCTTGCCCGTCGGGAGCCTGCCCGGACTCTTCGCGCTGATCGTGTTCAGCGCTCTGCTTTCGGCTCCGGCCGGGCTCTTCGCGGGCGTGTTCAGCGCCTGCGCTTTGCGGGAGCGGCCTCGGGCATTCTACATTTTAGAGGCCTTGGGAGCGGCGCTCGCGGGAGCAGTCCATGCCTTCTTCCTCGCGGGCCGCGTGGATTCCGGGCCGCTTTTGTACGGCGCGGCCGCGGCAGTGCTCTGCGCCGGGGCCTTCTGCTTGAGAAAGGAGCTTTCGCGCGGGTCCGCGGCAGCGGTCCTGGCCGCGCTGGGTCTTCTCTTCGCGGCCTTGAGCCTGGATGGCGCGAGCCGCGCTTGGCGCTACCAGGGGCTCGTGCTGGAACGCGAGGTTGAGACGCCCTATATGCGCGCGGCCTTCGCGCGTGCGCGGGGTTCTGTCCCAACGGGACAGGAAAGCCGCGTCTACCTGGAGGACGGCTTCATCACGGCGGACATCCCTGACCCTTCCGGCCGGGAGGAACTGGCGCATCTGCCTTTGCTCGCGCATCCAAAGCCCGAGCGAGTGCTCATGATCGGGGCGCGCGGAATCTTCGCTCTGCGGGAGATCCTTGCGCACAAGCCCGCGCTCGTGGAACTCGCGGAGCCGGATGCGCAAAAGGCGCGCTTGGCGCTCGCCGGCAGCTCGGAGTTCTCCCGGCATTCCGGCTCGCGGCAAGGCGCCTTGCCGACGTCGGAGGTCTCGGACGAAGGGCCGAGCTTGCGTGAAGAGGACCCGCGCAGGCTTTTGCGGGCATCCAAGGGCCGCTACGACGTGATCCTTCAGACCGTGCCCGAGCCCGTGAATGCGGCCGCCAACCGATTTTTCACCGACGGATTCTTTAAGGAGGCCCAAGCCGCCCTGCGGCCGAAGGGACTGTTGGCGCTCTCTCTGCCGTTCTCCGAGAATTATCTCGCGCCGGAGTCCGCTTATCTGGACGCGAGCATCGTGCTGACCGCGCGCAGCGCGTTCAAGTTCGTGGAGCTCGTGCCGGGCCGAAGGCTCACCGTGCTGGCTTCGGATTCTCCCATCGAGCTTTCACCGCAGGTCTTGGATGGGAGAGCGGCTCGGCGCAAGATCGCGCTGCGGGCTCTTTCGGCGGGGAATCTGGCCGTGCTCCTTCATCCGGAAAGGCGCGCCTGGCTTGCGCGCGGCCTGGAGGACCTGCGCACAGGGGGGAAACTGAACCTGGACAGCTTCCCGGCCGCCTATTTCTATCTCTGGCGGGTATGGCTTTCAAAATTCGTGGAGCCGGTCCATCTGCTGGGCGCGGCCGCCTCGGTCATGCTCCTGCTTTGGGCTCTGGGAAAGATATGGACGCGCAGACGGGAGTGGTCGCAGCGTCCCGCGTTTTATCGGATATTTGCTCTCGGGTTTTGGGGCATGTCCGCGCAGATCGCGCTCGCGCTTCTGGCGCAGTCCGCGCTGGGGAGCCTGCATCGGATATTGGCCGCGGTGTTCGCCGCGTTCATGCTGGGGCTTGCCGCGGGCGCGGCTTTCGGAGCGCGCGGCAGGAACAGCGTGTTTTGGAGCCGCGCGCTTCTGCTTGCAGCGGCCGCGGTGTCGCTGCTCTTGTCGCGCGAGGTCCCCGCGCTCCTGCGCCTGGGCGGGCTTTCAGGGCTCGCGATCTTCCTTGCGTTGGAATCCGCGGCCGGGTTCTTGACCGGCGCGGCCTTCCCTGTCGCGCTGGATTCAGGGCAAGCCCTTCCCACGGAACTCTACAGCGCGGATCTTTTCGGGGCGAGCTTGGGGGGATTTCTTTGCGGCGCCTTGCTCGTACCGGGATTCGGCTTCGCGTGGACCTTCCTCTTCGCGGCCGTTCCCTGCGCCGTCGCTCTCGCGTTCTCTTTTGTCTTGCGGAAAATTTCTCTTCGTCACCCCGGCGGAAGCCGGGGTCCAGCCACTCCTGGGTCCCGGCTTCCGCCGGGATGACGACACGATAGGCTTTCACCGGGGAGATAAGGAGCAAACGAGCATCCCGTTTTTTTATACCTGCTCTCATTCAGTGAGCCCTGTTGTATCTCGTCTGTGGAACTGCATACAATGCACTTACTGCGTTGCGCAAAAGTAATGGGGCAATGTTTCATTATTTTCGTGCAGCTCAAGAAATGACGCTGATTTTTGGAGGTCGGATATGAAAAAAGAGTTGGCGGGTCTTCTTGTCGCGTGCATCTGCGTGGGTGCGGCATCAGCGGCTCTTGCGGCCGCGGGCGTCGGGAGCGTGGAGCGCCTTTCCAACGGCGCCGAATTCTCCGCGCAGGCGGTCAAAGCCCTGGATTCCGGGGATTTCGCCCAGGCGCATCAGGTCAGTCAAAAGGCTTTTGAGTCTTTGCAGGCAGCCGGCAAGAACGACGGCGCGGTCAAAGGCTTCCTCTCCGAGGAGCGGACTGGGAAAAGCGCTTCGATGATCGCTCACTCCGATGGGGATGAGCCCGCGTACTCGAGTCATGATCGCATCATCATCATTCCTGTCCCGATGCTTCCTGCTCCGCGGGGGAATCGGCCCGGGCCCGGGGAAAAAGCCGGGAGAATGATCGGGAACGTCGCGGGCCTCGTGGTGACCGCGGCTCCCGCGGGGTGGCTGGGCTTCATCACTTTCGGCTTGGTGGCGACCGGCGTTTCAGCGACGGCATCGCCCGTGGTCGGTCTGCCTGCCGGAGCCTTGGCCGGCGCCGCGGTCGGCAGCGGCATCCTTTACACCGGCTACAAGATCGGCGGCGCCGTCGGCGCATTCGTAGGCCGCCGCGTGGATTACGTCTTCGAACCCTGAGTCCGGAAGCTCGCGACCAGGGATTGGAAGACAGGCGCGGTCTCCTGCGCCGAGGATTTCGGGGCCGTGTGCAGGAGCGCGAAGAACCCGTCCTTTCCCGGGAACAGGCAGCCGTGTTCCTGGACCTCTTCCTTGGGCCCATCGCCGTGAAGAGGGGATTCTTCCCGGATCAGCGTGAATTCCAAACTCCGAGTCGCGGACGATCGCGGGTCCTGACAGGCGCTTGCCAAGGGCTGCAAGGGCAGGCTATAGACGGCTAAGCCCCTGCGCGCGTCCGCGAAGGCTTCCGGGGAGAGGAACTCGGAGCCGTTCTTGTAATAGCGGATCGTGATGGCCGCGGAGTAAGGGCGAGTCCCGGCGCTCGGACCGAAGAAGGCTGTCCCGGGCGAGCCGTTCTCGGAGGGGAGCACTCTCCAATCTCCGGGAATGTCGCAGGAAAATCCCGATGCAGAGTCTTGATAGAGGATCTGGCCGGCCAGGGCAGGCGTTTCAGGATTCTTTTTTCCGCAGGCCAGGCAGAATAGGAGCAGAGCAGCGGCGCTCAAGCGGCCGCTCGCTCCCGGAACTCTGAGAGGGCGGTTCATTTCGCGGCTGGGGGCTGTGCCGCGCGCTCTTGATCGATCTCTTGGGTGAGCGAGGCATCCTTGGCTGAGGAGGCCCAGAATCTCGCCGAGTTCAGGGCTTTTCCCCGCAGAGAGGGGTCCGTCTCTTTTCGAGCTTGTTCAAGATACCAGCGCGCGATCTGCTCTTGGAGCGAGCGGCGCGCATCCATGAGCGGCTGCGGGAGGGGGATCCCTTCGGCCGAGTAATGCGTCTCCAAGGCTCCGATCGCGGCCATCCAGTCTTCGAAAGGCGCTTGGGGCTTGGAGGACAGGAACCAGGCTTGAGCTTTCTCGATGAGGAGGTCCTGCTCGGCGGCGGCCTTCTTCTTCTCTTCTTCCGAGGCCTGCGAGGCCAAGGCGATGACCGTGCGCTGGGCGCGCAAGGCTTGGCCCCACTGGTTCTTTTGGCCGCGCATAAGGACCAGCTTGCGCATCGCCGAGAGCGCTTCGGCTTTCATGCGCGGATATTCTTCCGACGCGAAGGCCGCCATTCTCTTCTCATGCTCTTCGAGGTCCTTCTGCATCGCGCTCATGCCCAAGGCGAGTCCTTTGAGACGCAGGCCCTGCCGCGGATCTTCGGAGATTCGGCGCTGCGCGGCTTCGGCGCGGATCTTTTGTATGGAGAGGGCCGTCTGCATGGAGAAGGCATCGATGGGCCAGGTGGCCAGGTATCTGCGGGTGATCCCGTCGCGGTAGGAGTCCAGTCCCGCAAGGAACTGGAGATAGTCGTCGAAGCGCGCCTTGTCCTGGGCCGCGACGGGGTCCAGGAGCAATTGCGCATGGAGATAACGGGCATGGTTGAGGAAGGCCTCATGCTCATGTTCGAGGTAGTTCCCCATGGGCGTGTTCCCGCGGGACTGTTCCTGTATCAAGGGGGAGCGATGCGCCTGCCAGGCATGCGTCAGTTCATGGGACAGTTCGGCGTCATAGCGCTTGACGAAGGAGAGGATGGCGTCCGGATGGGCGAGAAGCTCCTTGGCCGAGGGCGCCGCGTCTTGTGCGGACTTGCGCATGGAGCGGATGTTGACCATGATCGCGTCCGCGGCCGGGTTGTAGCAGGCCATCACGTGGTCGTCGAGGTCCACGAGCACGAACTGCGGGAGCGAGGTCTTCCCATTCTTGCCGAGGAAGTGATTCCAAATCTCCTTTCCCACGGGATTGGACATGAGCTGGTCATGGATCCGCGCCTGAAGGAGCGTGGAGAGTCTTCGTTCCGCGTCATTAATGAGGGCCGAAGGCGTGCGGCGGCGGTCCCATCCTTGGACGTTGACGGGAGTCGCGAAGGAAAGACGGCCCATGTCCGCCGGGATCGCCGCGGCTTGGAGATCTTCCATTGAGCGCGTGTTGTCCCAGACCCTCATCGCTTCGGAGTAGGCTTGATCCACTCCGCGCAAGGCTTCCTTGCCCGAGATGTCCCTGGAGGCAAGCAGCTTCATGAGCGTCTCCGGGATGAGACCCGCCTCCGCGTTCTTGAGCGTAGAGAGCTGCTCCCGGACCGAGCGGGGCAAAGGCTTCGAGGGATCCTGCCCGGAGAGCAGGTCGAGCATTCGCTCCAAGACGAGCGGGCGGGCTTCGGCCGCGGCATAGGCGAGCAGGTATTCCACTTCCAACTTGGAGAGGGGAGCCTGCGTGTAGGGGTGGATGACGCGGTCTCCGGCTTCGTCGAAGCGCAGTCCCAGGGAGATGATGCTCATGCGGATATCGTCCCGGACCGATCGATCCTTGCCGCTGAAGGGCTGCTGGTATTGCGCAAGCCTCTCTTCGGAGACCGCGCTGCCGGAGGGATCGATCAGGACGGCGCGGCCGTCGTCGATGCGGTAGCCCAGGAACTCCAATTGCGCGCGCGTTTCCTTGGCGAGCGGCCGGGCCTTGAGATCGTAGGAGACGGAGGCGTCGGCGAGGGCCGCGGAAAGGAGCGCCGCGGTGAAAATAGAGAAGCAAAGGGATGTTTTTCTCATATTAGCGCCTGAATAACTTATGCAGGCATCGATAGCATAGGATGTCCGGCGGATATCGGGCAGAGGCGTTGGGCCTAGCCGCGGCAGGGTCCTTTGGCGGGTTATTCCTTGAAGGCGTTAACGGTGAAGACCCGGAGTTCGGTCTTGGGGTCCTTCCAGCACTCGCGCGGGAGCCCGGCTTTCTGCGCGCAGAGCTCGTCGAGGAACTCGGCCTTGTCCGGGATCTGCTCCCAGACCTGTGGGAGGAAGAGCCCGGAATGATCGCCTTGCGTCACGATGACGCCGTGCTTCTTGGGCTCGATGCCTTCATGGTTCGGGATGCGCTCCGGCATGGAGAGCAGGGAGATCTCGATGCGTATCGAGGGGAGTTCCTTCTTGGTCATGGGAGTGAAGCGCGAGTCCTGAAAAGCCGCGGAATAAGCGCCGTACTTCACGGCGTCCAGAAGAGGCATTCGCGGTTCGGTGGTCCCGATGCAGCCGCGCAGGGCGCCTTTCTCGGTGAGGGTCACGAAAACGGCCGAGGGCAGATTGAGCAGGGGGTCCTCGGAGAGGACCGCGGGCGGGTTCTTCCCGGCCAACGCATCGGCGATGGTCGAGCGCGCGGTCTTAAGAAGGGCGCGCTTGCGAGCCGCGTCCAAGGGGATCTCCGGACTTGCAGGCTTGCCGGAACGCACGAAGGCCATGGCGGCGTAGCCGACGGCGCGGCCGGGCTCTCCTCCGGGCGCCTGCGCGGAGTTCCCGTAGAGAAGGAGTTCGGCGCGGTCCGCGCCCAGCATCCGCGCGGCCGCGAGCCCCGCCAGAAGTCCGGCTTCGCCGCAATAGGTGCATTCGAGGCCCTGTTCCCTATGGCCGAGGAGTATCCTGTTGGCGAGCCAGAAATAGTCCGGGTCCATTCGTTCAAGCGCGAGCAGGGTCGTCTGGTCGACTTTCCGCGCCGTCTTCTCGTCGGGATAGTGGGAAAGGTCCGAGGAGATGATGATCAGGGCTTTGCGTCCCTTGAGCGCCAGACCGAGGGTCTTTCCTACGCGCGCGGAAACGGCCGGGTCCTCGGTGTTCATGACGATGGGCACGATCTTGAAGCCGGGCTCAAGGCGGCGCATGAGGAAGGGGAGTTGGACCTCGATGGAATGCTCGCGCAGATGCGCCAGGGGGATATCCTGGAAGAGCTCGTCCTTGAGCAGCTGCTTGATCACGGCCTCGTCGAGCGGGAGCTCTCCGAGCGGGGTCTGGAAGGCGCCGCCCGCGTAAAGTCCCGCGCCGGGGACCTGCACGGTATGGGCCGCGCCGAGGATGACGACGGTGTCGTAGCGGCCGGAGACGGCTTTGTAGCCTGCCGCGGCCACGGGCGCGGAGAACGCATAGCCCGCGTGCGGCACGAGCAGGGCCAGCGGGGCGGAAGGGAGGGGCTTGGGTTCCGGAGCCTTCGCAAGAGCGGCGTCGACGGTCTTTCGGAGTTCTTCCGGGTCCAAGGGATAGAATTGTCCGGCGACCGCGCAGCGGCGGACCGCGCCGAGCGCGGCTTCCGGTACGAATGTCGGCAAGAGGCAGAAAGTCGAGAAGAGGATGGGGAAGAAAGGCTTTCGCGGGATGTTCATCGGATCGTCCTCCTGTCGTCATCGTTCCATATTCCGGGGATGCGCGTCCCGTCGAACGGACAGCGGCCCTTCGACGCGGCCAAGAGGTCCTCCTGGACCGCGAAGCCCGAGCGCCGCACCAGGACGCGGCCGCAGCGGGGGCAGAAAGTATTCTCTCCGGGATGTCCGGAGACATTGCCGACATAGACGTAGCGCAGGCCCTGCTTGAGCGCGATGTCCCGCGCGCGCGTGAGCGTCTCCTCCGGGGTTTGGGGGAGGTTCTGCAAACGGTAGTTCGGGGTGAAGCGGGAGAAGAAGAGCGGCGTGTCGGGCCCCAGCGAGGAATGCACCCAGGCGCAGAGCGCTTGGAGGTCCGAAGTCCGGTCGTTGAGTCCCGGGACCACGAGATTGACGGCCTCGGTGAGCACGCCGAGCTTCTTGAGCTCCGTCAGCGTGCGCAGCACGAAGCGCAGTTCTCCGCCGGTGAAGCTGCGGTAGAAGCCCTCGTCGAATCCCTTCAGGTCGATCTTCACCACGTCCATGAAGGGCGCCAGCGCCTTCAAGGCTTCGGGCGTGATGTAGCCTCCGCTGACCATCACGTTGCGCAGGCCGCGCTCGTGCGCGAGCTTGGCGATGTCCAGCATGTACTCGTAGAAAATCGCGGGCTCGGAATAGGTGTAGGCGACGGCTTTCGAGCGCGTGGCCAGGGCCGCGTCCACGATGTCTTGCGGGGAGAGGAAGGATGCTTCCTTTTGCCGCACTCGGCCGTAGAGCCGTCCGTCGGGTCCTGGGAAGATGTCGATGCCCGAGGGGATGACGGTCTTCTCGGGAGATTGCTCCGGGAATGCCTGGGAGATCTCCCAGTTCTGGCAGCCCGTGCAGTGAAGATTGCAGCCGGCCGTGGCGAGCGAGTATATCCAGGAGTCGGGCAGCATGTGGAACACGGGCTTCTTCTCGATGGGATCGACGTGCGCCGAGACCGGCTTGCCGTAGACCAGGGTTTTTAAGCGACCGCCCACGTTCATTCGCACTTTGCAGCGCCCGCGCGCGCCCTCGGGCAGGAAGCATTGCCAGGGACAGAGCCCGCAGCTCACGCCGTTGCAGTCCGTGCGCTGGAACAGGGCCTCTCTCAACCAGGGATTCTCCGCGCTCACGAGAGTCGTGAATGTCCCGGGCGGGGGGAACCTCGCGATGAGCGCCGAGGCGGCCAGGCAAAGCCCGGCCACGGCAAGCGCCAGGATGGAGGTGAGCGCGCCTCCGATTCCTCGGGCCTGCGTCATGTCGCTACTGCTTTTTCTCTGTCGGCGTCTGAGCCAGGAGTTTTTCCATTTCGTCCATGACGTCGTTCATCTCTTGGATGGCGGCCTTGAACGGCTCGGAGGTCGTCATGTCCACGCCCGCGTCCTTGAGCAGGTCGATGGGATATTTTGAGGAGCCCGAGGAGAGCATCCGCAGATAAGCGTCGCGGCTCTTCGTCGAGGGCTTCTTGGCCGCAGCCTCGGCGCGGATGTCCGCGGCGATCTTCGAGGAGGCCACGATGCTCGTGGCGTACTGGTAGACGTAGAAGTTGTAATAGAAGTGGGGGATGTAGGCCCATTCTATGCCGTAGAGGTCCGCTACCTTGCATGTGCCGGCGGCATCTCCGTAGTACTCCTTGACCAGGCTGAGATAGAGCGCGGTCATCTTCTCGCCGGTGAGCTGTTCGCCCTTCTCGGCCAGCTCGTGGATGCGCAGCTCGAACTCCGCGAAGAGGGTCTGGCGGAAGAGCGTGGTGCGCAGTCCGTCGAGATGGCTGCCCAGGAGGGAGAGTCGCGCGTCCTTGTCCTTGGTCTGGGTGAGCATGTGGCGCAGCAGGAGGTTCTCGTTGAGCGTGGAGGCCACCTCGGCCACGAAGATCTTGTAGTCGTGGCTCACATAGGGCTGATTCTTATCCGAGAGGAACGTGTGCATGGAATGGCCGGACTCATGGGCCAAGGTCGAGACCTCATCGTAGAGGCCCGTGAAGTTCTGCAACTGGTAGGGGTGAACGCCGTAAACCCCGGTGCTGTAGGCGCCGGAGCGCTTGCCGGTGGTGGGCAGGAAGTCCACCCAGCGCTTGTCGAAGCTTGTCTTGAGGTCCGCGACGTATTGCGGTCCCAGCGGCGCCACGGCCTTGGTGGTGAGTTCCTGCGCCTGTTCGGGGGTGTAGAACAGTTCCACTTTTTTGACGATGGGCGCGTAGAGGTCTTCATAGCGCAACGCGTCGAGGCCCATCATGCGGCGGCGCAGCTGAAGGTAGCGGTGGAGCGTCGGCAGGTTCGCGCGTACGTCCGAGATGAGCTGCTTGTAGACGGTCGTCGGCACGTTCGAGCCGAAGAGCGCGGCGTCCAGGCAGGAGTCGAACTTATGGACTTCCTTGTTGAAGAGATGAGCCTTCACGTTGGCGTTGAGCGTGGTGCCCAGGGTGCGCTCGAACTCCTTGTACTTCGAGAAGAAGGCGTTGAAGACCTTGTCGCGGTCCTCGCGGTTCTGGCTCGCCCGATGCTTCGTGTAGCCCTGGGCGTCGAGCCGGACCTTCTCTCCCGAGGAGAGCGTCGTCTCGGGATAGGGCAGGTCCGCGTTCGAGAAGATATCTCGGATGTTCTCTCCGGCGGAGGCCAGCATGCCGGCTTGCGCCGCGATCTTTTCCTCGGGTGCCGAGAGCGTGTGCTGCTCGTAGCGCAGGATGTCGTCGAGCCAGACCTTGTAGGGCGCGAGCCGGGCGTCCGCGTTCACGAAGGAGAGGACCTTGGCGCTGCCCAAGGCGAGGATCTCGGGCCGGATGAAGGAGGTGGCCGCTGAGAACTTGACCGCGAGCTCCTCGGCGGACTGCTTCATTTCGAGGGTCTTGCTCACGCGCGTGTCCTCGTCGCTGCGCATGCCGGCGTAGGTCGCCAGACGAGAGAGGTCCTTGTCGAGGTCCATGACCATGGAGAGTGCGGAGTAGAAGCCGTCCGCGGAAGCGCCGAGCGTGCCTTGCAGCTTCGCGATGTTCGGGATGCGGGCAAGGATGTCGTCCTTGGCCTGGACCCAGGCCTCTTCGCTCGGATAGAGATCGGAGGTGTTCCACTTGTATTTTTCAGGGACGTTCGCTCGCTCCTCGGCATGGATGCCGGGGACCAGCACGCAGGCGGATAACACGATGGAAGACCAATAGCGCTTCATTATTCTCTCCTTTTGCTCCAGCATCACCCAGGAAGATCAGCCGTATTATTGCGTTACGAATCCTTATTTAAAACTATAGCCCTTCTTGGCGGCTTGGCCGCGGACGGCGGACAAGACGGCGGCATCCAGCGTGGCGCTGCCCTGGACGGACTGCGAGGCCACGTACTTGCGGCGCTCCTCGCCCAGCTGCTGAAGGCGCGTCTGGATGCGCTTGCGCTCGGAGGACTGCTTGCGGATATAGTCCTGGCGCTGGGCCGCGGTCATCCCGCGCATATTTTCGGGGAGGTTATCGGTCTTGATATCGGATTCCTTGACCTGTCCGCTCTCGACGGCGGAGGCCAGGTCCCAGGAGGAGGCCGCAGCCGCGTACTGTCGGCTGGCCTTGAACATGACGCGCTCGGCGGCCACGCCCGCGCCCGGGGCCGCGGAAGCGGCCATGTTGTCCTGCGCTTCCTGCTTGGCTTTCCCGCCGGCTCCGCCGGCTCCGTAGGGGATGTAGGTGGAGTTCATCTCGTTGTTCAAGCGCATCATCTCATCATCCTGCGGCGCCTGCACCTGTGCGAGCTGAGCCTGCTGGTCGATGTTGGAGAACTCTCCGCTTCCTGCCTGCGCGCCGGCCAGCCACTGGGTGGCCTCTCCCTGCATGCGGCCTCCGCAGAACACGGTATTGATCGCGATCCCTTTCTTGCGGGCCTCGTCCGCGGCTTCCCGGAAATCCACGGGGCCTTGCGTGAAGGGCTCGTTGCCCGCGATGAACACCGCCTTATAGACGTCGTCGTGCTTGTCCCAAGCCAGATTCTCGACGGCATGGCGGATCACTGCGCCGCAGAACTCCTGGCCGCCGTTGGTCTTGAGCGCGAAGAGTTTCTCGGAGACCAAGTCGAGGTCCTTGGTGAAGGGCAGGGCCTGGCGGATCCAGTTCGTTCCTTGGCCGAGACCGTCGTTGCCGTACTCGTAGAGCGCCACCTGCACTTCGGGATTATCGCCGGACTTCTCCGCGCGCGCGAGTTCGTTGACGATCTTCCAGAGCTGGGCGCGGGCCTGATTGATGAGCCCGTCCATGCTGCTGCTGGTGTCGAGCAGGATGGCCAGCTGCACCAGCGGCCTGCCGAGGAACGCTCCTTTGGGCGGCTGAGGGGGGACCGGGCCTGAGGGATGCGCGGGCGAATCCGCCCAAGTGCGCTCGATGTCGGCGCGTCCGGCCGCGAGGATCTTCCCGGTCTCGGTCGCAATGACGCGGGCGTTGATCTCGGCGCGATTCTTGGGCAGGTCGTTGAGCGTGCCCGTGACCACGGCGCTCACGCCCAGGACCTTGCCGAGTTCCTGGGTGGTCTTGGGATCGAGCAGTCCCGAGGCCTCGAGTTTCTTCTCCTCCAGGACCTTCTTGAGCAGATTGCGTTCGATGACCTCCACCTTGCCGCCTTCCACGAGGAAGGTGGTCAGGCGTTCCTGGATGATGGTCGAACCGTTGTTGCTGGTCCCGTCCGGATAGGGGAAGGCGAGCACCGCGATCTTTCGGGCGGGCTCGGCCTTCAGGGCTTTTCCGAGACGGCCCGCGAGTTTCTGCAGAGTCTCCGCGGCTTGGACTTGTGCGGCGGCCAGCAAGAGGATGCTCAGGATGACGGGTGCGCGCATGGTGCCTCCGAAAAATATGCGATCTTCGCAGGATAGCATAGCGAAAATTAAAGTGAAATGTACGCGCGGCCGCCCTGCTTCATCCCGTAATCTTGCCTCATCCGATAATATAGAATAACGGGACTATGAACCCAGAGAACCTTCGGCGCAAGATCCGCAGCTACGAGAAGGACATCGTGCGTTTCGCGCGCGCGATCGTCGCGACCCCCAGTTTTTCAGGAAAGGAAGGCGCGCTCGTGCGCCTCATCTCCAAGGAGATGCGCAAGGTCGGCTTCGATGCCGTGAAGATCGACGGCATGGGCAACGTCATCGGCCGCATCGGCTCCGGCAGGACCAAGATCATGATGGACGCCCATATCGACACCGTGGGCATCGGCGACCGCTCCGCGTGGAAGTGGGACCCCTTCAAGGGCAAGTACGACGGACGCGCGGTCTACGGCCGCGGCGCCGTGGACCAGAAGCTCTCCATGGCCTCCATGGTCTACGCGGGCAAGGCGATCAAGGAACTGGGTTTGGGCGGAGACTACACGCTCTGGGTCGTGGGCTCCTGCCTGGAAGAGGACTGCGACGGGTTGCCGCTTCTCCACCTCATTAAAAAGGAAGGCTACAAGCCGGACTTCGTGGTCATCACCGAGCCCACCGACCTCAAGGTCTATCGCGGCCATCGCGGGCGCATGGAGATGAAGGTCGTGGTCAAGGGTCGCTCTTGTCATGCGTCCGCTCCTTCGCGCGGGGACAATGCCGTGGCCAAGATGTCGCCCATCGTCTCCGAGATCGAGGCCTTGCGGCCGCGCCTGAAGAAGGACAAGTTTCTGGGAGATGGGACCGTGGCGGTCACCTGCATCGAGTGCAAGACGCCCTCGCTCAATGCGGTGCCCGATGAGTGCACGATCTATCTGGACCGCCGACTGACCGCGGGCGAGACCCTCAAGAGCGCCGTAGCCGAGATACAGCGCTTAAAGTCCGTGCGCAAGGCGCAAGCGCGCGTGGAAGTCCTCCAATATGAGGCCGTGTGCTGGACCGGGCTCAAGGTCGGGCAGGAGAAGTACTTCCCGACCTGGGTCTTGCCGGAGAAGCACGCGCTCGTGCAGGCTGCGGTGAAGGCCGGGCGCGTGGCGCTGGAGAAGACGCCGGTCGTCGATCGGTGGGTCTTCTCGACCAACGGCGTGGCCAGCGCCGGGCGTTTGGGCATCCCCACCGTGGGCTTCGGCCCCGGCGACGAGGTGCTCGCGCACACGGTCAAGGAGCGCATGCCCGTGGATCATCTGCTCAAGGCCGCCTCGTTCTACGCCGCTCTGCCGCAGTTCCTGCGCGCGCGGTAAGCCGCGGCTTTGCTTGACCTCACCCACTTTTCAGAACAGTCGCGCAGGGGAGACTTTCTCCCTTCCCCCGCGCCCCTAGGAACCAGTTCCCCCCAAACCCGCGGCGTGGGTAATGCGGGCGATGGCGGGGCCCCCTTCTACGGGAGCGGGAGAGAGTCTCCCCTGCGCTCCTTTCGCTCTTCAGGGTGAGGTCGAGTACGGAGATAGGACTGTTCGTTGAGGAAAGCCTCAGTCAAGCCGTTTTCAGCACCCGGGGATACGGAAGTTTCATCAACGGCTTTCCTTGAGTCCGCTTCACACGTTAAAACTCGACATCACCCTAAGAAACGGCGGGTGGAGCAGAGGGGAAATACCCTCCCGCTCCCGTGAAGGGGGCCCCGTAGCTTGGGGGGAACTTGTTCCCAGGGGCGCCGGGGGAAGGGAGGGTGTTTCCCCTCTGCTCCAGGACCCGCCAGAAAAACTGGGTGAGGTCGAGCGGCTTTGGCCTTGCGCAATCGGGGAATAGGGGCTACACTGCCGGAATGCTCTTCCAAGGAGCCAAGGAACCCGAACAACAGCCCCAAGTCCAATCCCAGGGCCAGCTCATGACCATGGAGCAGGCTCTCAGCACTCTGGCCTCGCACAAGGGCCGCGTGGATGCTAATGAGCTGGGCGCGCGGATGGCCGCGATCATCGTCGAGTTCGCGGTGCGCGAGGGCGCCAGCGACGTTCATTTCGACCCCGTGGGAGAGGGCGTCGTCGTGCGCTTTCGCATCGACGGACAGCTCTACGACCGATTCTCCTATCTCAACGCGGATTTCCCGCTCATCTCCCGGCTGCGCGTCATGGCGAACTTCCCTCCGCGCGCCGCCAGCTTCTTCACTCCGGAGGACGGACGCTTCGAGATACAGGTCGACGGCCGCAGCGTGCAGTTCAGGGTCTCCTCGTTTCCCATGGTCTACGGGGAGAAGCTCGTGCTGCGGGTGCTCAACATCAGCTCGGGCGTCACGGCTCTGGACGGGCTGGGGCTCCCCAAGGAGACTCTCGCCTGCCTGCAGGCGCTCATCCATTCTCCGAGCGGGATGTTCGTGGTGGCCGGGCTGACGGGCAGCGGGAAGACTACGACTCTGTGCAGCGTGCTCCGGGCCGTCAGCGGCGAGCACGTCAACGTCATGACTTTGGAGGACCCGGTCGAGTATATCCTGCCGAGGGTCATCCATTCCCAAATCAATCCCAAGGCGGGGTTCACTTTCGCCGACGGGCTGCGCAGCATCCTGCGCCAGGACCCCAACGTCATCATGGTCGGAGAGGTCCGCGACCAGGAGACCGCCGAGGTCGCCATGCGCGCGGCCATGACGGGGCACATGATCTTCTGCACCGTGCACGCGACCACGGCCGTCGGCGTGATCCACCGCTTCATCAGCATGGGCATCGAGTCTTATCTCATCTCCGGCTCGATCAACGGCACCATGGCCCAGCGTCTGGTGCGCACCGTCTGTCCGCAGTGCGTGCGCGCCGTCCAGGAGCCCAAGCCCGAGGCTTTCGACGCCCTGCTCCGGCGTTTGGAGCATTCCCAAGCCGAATGGGTCCGCGCCCAACTGGCCGGTCCCGGGGGGAAGTACGTCGAGGCTGCGGGCTGCCCTGCCTGCAAAGGCACCGGCTACCGCGGACGCGTGGGGATCTTCGAGCTCCTGGCGATCAACGACGAGATACGCGCCCTCATCGGCCGCAAGGCCGATCTCTTGGACCTGCGCCGGGTCGTGCAGGCTGGCGGGATGCGCACGCTCCTGCACGATGCCGTCGAAAAGACGCGCGCGGGAATGACCACCATCGAGGAAGTAGCGCGCGTCGTCTCCGAATAACCGGCCGGAAAAAATCAGTCGGCCTCAAGTCTGCCCATATCTGAATTTTTTCGGAGTATTTCCATCACTGCGACAACGGCGGCGGAAATACCGCATTGCCGTTCCCAGGAAACTTCCGGATTCCGCGTGTGCTACAATCGGGGGAGAAACAGGCAAGAGGGCGCAAAGGAGGGTGTATGTGCACTGAGACCATCAATGAGCGGGCGGGGCTGATCACCATGAAGGGCGGACCGGCGACGCTTTTGGGCGCAGGCGTGAAGGTCGGGGACAAGGCTCCCGAGTTCACGGCTGTCGACGAGAATTTCCAGCCGGTCAAGCTCTCCTCGTTCAAGGGGAAGACCGTGCTCATCAGCGCGGTTCCCAGCCTGGACACGCCGGTCTGCGCTTTGCAGACCAAGCGCTTCAACGAGGAAGCGGCCAAGCTCAAGGACGTGCAGCTCATCACGATCAGCGAGGACCTGCCTTTCGCGCAGAAGCGCTTCTGCCAGGCCGAGAAGATCGGGACGATCCGCGTGGTCTCCGATACCATCGAGCGCGAGTTCGGGCTCAAGTACGGCCTGCTCATCAAGGGGCTCTCGCTCTTGGCCCGCTGCGTGATCGTCATCGGCAAGGACGGCAAGGTCCGATATATGGACCTCGTCAAGGAAGTGACCGAGCATCCGGACTACGAGAAGGCTTTGGAAGCGGCCCGCAAGGCTGTCTGATCTGAATCATTCGGTTGATTAAGGAGGAAGGACCATGCAGACGATGTTGAGAGGCAAGGACTGGATCGAGACCGCGGATTGGAGCCGGGAAGAATTGGAGACCGTGCTCCAGACTTCCTGGAACCTCAAGCAGCGCTTCGCTTTGGGCGAACCGCACCGCCTCCTCCAGGACAAGACCTTGTTCATGATGTTCTTCGAGCAGTCCACCCGCACGCGCAACTCCACCGAGGCGGGCATGACCCAGCTGGGCGGCCATGCGCACGACCTGACCCCGGACAAGATGCAGATATCCCACGGGGAAACGCCCAAGGATACGGGCAAGGTGCTCTCGCGCTACGGGCACGGCATCGCGATCCGCAACTGCTTCTACGGCGTGGGCAACAAGTACATCCGCGAGGTTGCCGAGCATGCGAGCGTGCCGGTCATCAGCCTGCAGTGCGACGTCGACCACCCCTGCCAGTCCATCGCGGACCTCATGACCGTGCGCGAGAAGTTCGGCAGCAACCTGCGGGGCATGAAGTTCGTCATCTCCTGGACCTACGCGCCTTCCTACGCGCGGCCCCTCTCCGTGCCGCAAGGGCTGATCACTCTCATGCCGCGCTTCGGCATGGACGTGGTGCTGGCGCATCCCAAGGAGTTCAACCTCATGCCGCGCACCCTGGAGGCGGCCAAGAACTTCGCCAAGGAGTCCGGCTCCAAGTTCTCCATCACGCACGACATGGACGAGGCCTTCAAGGGCGCGCACGTGCTCTATCCCAAGTCCTGGGGCTGTCACCAGTATCTGGCCGACCAGGGCGTGCCCGAAGAGGACAAGAAGCGCGTGGGCATGCAGATCCTCGACAAGTACAAGAAATGGGTCTGCACCGAGAAGCGCATGAAGCTCGGCCGCAAGGACGCTGTTTACATGCACCCTCTCCCTGCCGACCGAGGCGCCGAGGTCGAGGACGCGGTCATCGACGGCCCTCAGAGCATCGTCTTCGACCAAGCCGAGAACCGCCTGCACACCGTCAAGGCCATCCAGTCCCTGACCATGGGCGGCCGTCCCTGAGCTGAATCATACGGCTGTCTCCCGCGAAAGGAGTCCCCGGCTGATGAATGGCCGGGGACTTTTTTCGTCACCCCGGCGAAAGCCGGGGCCCGGCAATGCCTGGATTCCGGCTTTCGCCGCAATGACGGATCGCAGTTGGGTGATAGGCGCCGCTATATGGAGAGGAGGAGGGAAAGGGCTTTTTGGCGCTCTTCGGGTTCGCCGAAGAGGATGACAACGTCGTCGGGGAGAAGCTCGGTGGAGGGCGCGGGATTGGCGATATGGCGGCCCTGGCGATAGATGGCGATGATGCTGGCGCCGGTGCGCTTGCGGATGTCCAGGTCCGCGATGGGCTTGTGCACGGCGCTGACGCTCTCGGGGACCATGACCGGTTCGGTCATGCCGAAGAGGAAGGAGGATTCCTCCTGGGATTCGCGCAGGGCTTGTCTTGTGGGTTCGCTGGTGGCCAGGCCGATGACCTCGTCTAGGAGCCGCTCCGCGCGTTCCTGCAGGGTCGCGACACGGTGGCGTTCGATCACCTCCATGAGCAAGACCAGTCCGGCCGTCGCCCAGACCGGCCCGGCCGCAGCCACGGAGGAGGCCTCGAAGACCAGGAAGGCCAAGGCCATGGCCAGGATGAAGAGCACGTGCAGGGCGTTGTAGAAGCGGTGCACGTCGAGTATGCGCAGCATGCGCGAGGATTCCTTGGCGGCCAGACCGCTGGTCACGATGAGCAGCATGAGATGGCTTCCGTATTTTGAGACCGAGGTCCAGAAGGGCAGGGAGCCTAAGGCCGCGATGGTCCAGAGCGACCAGAGGCTCCAGGCCTGGGCCGAGGGGTTGAGCAGGGTCAAGAGCCCGGAGAAGGACTGCACGCAGAGCACTACGCCGAAGGAGAGCACGCAGTAGACCACCAGCCGCACGAGATAGCGCGAGAGGATGGCGGTCTCGGGGGGGAGTCCCCTTCGGCCGCGCGGGCGTTCGGCCCAGTCCTCATGGCGTTTGAGCAGGGCCCGCGGGGCCGGAGGCAGGAGATTCAGGGCCTTGTCGACGAAGGGGCTTACCCCGGCGATCATGCGCGGGGCGCAGAGCGCGCTCAAGAGCGAGACCGAGGTGGCCACGGCATAGAGGGAATCCCCTGCCAGTCGCGAGGCCGCGCCCACGCCGGCGATGACGAAGGAGAACTCTCCGATCTGCGCCAGGCTCGCGCCCACGCAGAAAGACGCCTTGATCCCGCGCCCGACGGCCAGCGCGCCTGCCGCGCCTGAGAAGGTCTTTCCGGCGAGCACGGCCGCGGTGAAGGCCAGGATGACCCAGCGATGCGTCCAGAGCAGGTGGGGCTCGATGAGCATCCCGGCGGAGACGAAGAAGAGCGCGCTGAACATGTCGCGCACCGGATGTATCCATGCCTCGATGCTTGGGAGCTCCTCGGAGGCCGCCACGATGGCTCCGGTCAGGAAGGCGCCCAGCGCGGCGGAGCCGACCACCCGGCTGCCCAGGAGCGCTCCCAGAAGGCAGAGACCCAGAGAGAGGATGCCAAGCACCTCGTGCGTCTTCATTTCCCCGGCCCAGCGCAAGAGTCGCGGCAGGGCCGAGAGGCCCAGCACCACATAGAGGATCACGAAGAGGGTCGTGTGCGCCAAGGCGCGCGCGATGCCGAGCGCGTCGGCGCCCGTGCTCGAGCCCAGGCCCGAGACTATGGAAAGCAGTGTCACGGCGGCGACGTCCTCGATGATGAGGATGCCGAAGACGAGTTGGCTCGACTCGTTATGCGCCAAACCCAGTTCAGAGAGCGTTTTGACGATGAGCGTGGTGCTGCTGATGGCGACGATCCCTCCCAGGAACACGCTCTCGATGGGCGCCCAGCCGAGCACTCGGCCCAGACGGTAGCCCAGCCAGAGCATGAAGGAGACTTCGATGGCCGCGGCCACGACCGCGGCGGGGCCCACGCGCCGCAGTCGGGGGAGATTGAATTCCAGGCCCAGGGCGAACATCAGGAAGGCGATGCCCAGTTCCGCCATGGTGCGGATGCTCGTCATGTCCCGGACCAAGGCCAGATGCGGCATGTGCGGCCCCACCAGCACCCCGGCCAAGAGGTAGCCGATGACCGCGGGTTGGCGCAGCCTGCGGCAGAGCAAGGCAGCCGCTGCCGCGGCCGCGATGACGACGGCTAAGTCCTGGAGAAGTCCTTCTTGCATGTTGGTGCGCGCGGAGCCCGCGTGCCCAAGTAGTTTAGCCGTCCTGCGGCGGCTGTCAAGTGCAAGTCGCAGCAAGCTCGATACAGCAAATTGAAGTCGTCATTCCAGCGGAAGCTGGGATCCAGCAGCACGAACGAAGCTGGACCCCGGCTTCCGCCGGGGCGACATCAACTTCGAAATAGGAAAAGGGCCTAGAAAGGGGTGGGCCTATTGTCGGGCGGCAACAGGGTCTCAAGGACCTAGGTCTTTAGGGGGAACTCGGGATAGACTCTTTTTATCTTCGCAGACGAGGGGCATCGATCATGAAGTCTCTGAGAAAGTCCGCTGCCGCAGTTCTTTCCGCGCTCTTCATCCTTCTTTCGCCGGGGCTTTCCTCTTATCAGGCCGCTGCCGCCGTTTTTGCACCGGTTTCTCCCGCAGCCGCAGGCATCAGCCCGACTTGGGCGGGCGCGATACAGAACATCCTGCCGGCCATGTCCGCGTTCGGGCCGAGCACATTCTTGGAAAAGCGCATGATCAACGTCCTCGGGAGCACGCGCGGGCTTCTGGCTCAGGATCAGGTCCTGGGACTGAGAAGCATGGAATTCATCAATTACCTGCCCCCACAGTATCAGAGAGCTCCGGAGGAGTTCCAAGCGCTTCCGCCCGAAGTGCAGATGTCCGATCTTTCCGCCGCCGTGAGCTTAGCGTCCTCGAATCTGCGTCGGGAAGCCCGGGAACTCGTCCGAAGGATATCCTCGGGTCAGGCGGATATTCGGGACGCCGTGCGGCTCGAACGGATCTCCGCGGAAAATCGTTTTTATCTGACGCCGGCGACGCTGAAAAATGTCGATGAGGCTTTGGCGTCCATCCGTACGGCCCGCGCAGAGACTCTCATGGAAAAGATCAAGCGGACGGCCGCGCATCTTCGCGGGCCGTCATCTTCCGAGCTCGTCGGCGATGAGGTCAAGAGGCTCCTGGATGGGGCGTATCAGGTCGCTTTGCAGAACGGCGTCGCCGTGGACTACAGCCGCGAGCAGATCGACGCCGCCGTGCGGTGGCGCAACGAGTATTTCCTCAAGGGCGTAGACGAGAAGAAGATCCTCCAACTGCGAAAGATCGCTTACGAGTGGGAGCTCAAGGGCGACTACGAAACAGCCGGAGAATTCGAGGCCATGGCCAATGCCGCGGTCCCGCCGCCCGTGACCGTGGAACAGATGCTTCCCGCCAAGGACGAGAATCTCCGAAATGCGCTCTCCGGCTACTTGGAGCAGGCGTTCGACGCGGCGATCAGCGCGCTCAAGTCCGCGCGCGTGGACCCTGCCCGGTTCTGCGAAGAACTCGTGTCCGGCAAGCTTCTCGCTCAGGGCGAGCCCCTCTCCTTGTTCCTCTCCGACAGGAATGAGAAGGAGAACTTCATCGCCATGCTCGCTCAAAAGGCCGCTCTTGCCGTGAGCCCGGACGAACAGCTCGAAGCGCTTCGCGCGGATGATCGATGGATAACCAAAGCCCTCCTGGTGTCCGGGAGCTTCCCGGTCGAGGGGAACGTCTCCCAGGCTGCGCGAGCGGCCGCTGCCGCCGCCGCGGATCCGCATTTCAAAAAACTCTTGGACCTGGAGCGCTGGATGTTCTCCGATGCCAGGGCCATCGGCACATTCGCCGTCCTCTGCGCGCTTTTCGGCTTGGCATCGTTTTTCTTAAGCTATCCGGTCGGCGCCGTCCTCTTCCTGGCGATTACGGCAAGCGGAGCGCTCGGAGCGCTGCTCTTCACGTTCGCGGGGTTCATGATCCGGCAGACGCGCATCGATGATTATTCCGCGCTCTTGCGCGACGGCGCGCCGCCGCCGTCGGCGCGGTCCGAAGCCGGGAAGTAGAGTCCGGCCGCAATCAGGATACACTCCCTCCTTTAGAACTGCCTGAGTCCGCGAGCGTGTCGCCGGATCACGAAAAGTGATTACTCGGACGCGCTCCTAGTGCTAGAATCTCCGAGATATGGCGCACGATGAGGAGACCATGGCCAGCCCGACCTTTTTGACGGACGCGCAGCTGCGCGAAGAGATCGCAAAGTGCGAGTACTGCGAGGAGAAGCCCTGCAAAGAGGCCTGTCCCTGCGACTGCTCTCCGGCGGACTTCATCCTGGCGGCCAAAGGCGGCGCTCGCTCCGACTACAAGCGCGCGGCTGCAATCATCATGGGCAGCAATCCTTTGGGCGGGATCTGCGGTGCCGTGTGCCCGGACCGCTTCTGCATGAAGGCCTGCGTGCATCGCGAGTTCGACGCGGCTCTCGATATCCCGGCCATCCAGGCGACGATCATCCAGAAGGCTAAGGACCTGGGCGTGATGCCCGAGTTCGAACAGGCCGAATCTAACGGGAAGAAGGTCGCGATCGTGGGCGCGGGACCCGCGGGCTACGGCGCCTCGGCCATGCTCGCGCAGAAGGGTTATCGCGCGGACATCTTCGGCGCGGACGCTCTGCCCGGCGGCATGTGCGGACTCATCCCGGGCTTCCGCCTGGATCCCCGCGTGCTCAAGACCGACTTGGACTACGCGCGCAAGGCTTACGGCCGCATCCAGCTTAAGACGGGCCGCGCGATCCCTGATCCCCGGAAGCTGCTCAAGGAGTATGATGCGGTCGTCGTTGCCGCGGGTCTCGATGTTCCGATCCGGCTCGGCATCCCCGGCGAAGAAGCGGCCGTGTCCGCGTGGGACTATCTGCGGGCGCCGGCCAAGCATCCGCTCAAAGGGAAGCGTGCCGCCGTCATCGGCGGCGGGGCGATCGCCTGCGACTGCGCCGAGACCGCGGTGCAGGGCGGAGCCGCGCATGTCGAGCTATTCACTCTCGAAAAGTTCTCGGAGATGCCTTTGACCAAGAAGGAGCTTCTGGGCGTGAGCGCCGCGGGCGTGCAGCTCAGCGGCCGCACCCGCGTGCAGGAGATTCTGAGATCCGGCGGGCGCATCACCGGGCTCAAGACCGTGAAGGTTTCCCTGCCTAAGGGCAAGAAGTTCCATCCGCGGATGATGAAGGACTTGCCTCGGAGCGAACAGCTTCGGGAGGGCTTCGACTGCGTGATCATGGCCGTGGGCGCGAGGCCGGGGAACTCCTGCAAGAAGGGGAAGGGGATATTCTTCGCCGGAGACATAGAGAACGGCCCCACCACCGTGGTCGAGGCGGCTGCCGCGGGCAAGAACGCGGCCCTGGAGGTCGACGCCTTCCTCTGCGGCAAGCGAGGCCCGCGCTTGGACTCCCGCACCAAGAGCCGCGAGCATCTGCCGGGCCGCATCCTGGTCCCGGTCCCGCTCAAGACGGACTTCTTCGGCCGGAGCATCCTCTCGCCCTTCCTGCTCTCCGCTGCGCCGCCTTCCGACGGTTACGAACAGATGCGCAAGGCCTATGAGGCGGGCTGGGCCGGCGGCGTGATGAAGACCGCTTTCGACGGCATCCCGATCCATATCCCGAGCGAGTACATGTTCGCTTTCACGCAGGATACCTACGCCAACTGCGACAACGTCTCCGGCCATGCCATCGACCGCGTGCGCCGCGAGGTCGAACGGCTGGTGCGGGAATATCCCGACCGCCTGACCATGGTCTCCACCGGGGGTCCGGTCACCGGCGAGGATGAGAGCGACCGCGCCGGCTGGCAGAGCAATACCCGCAAACTCGAGAGCTGCGGGGCCATGGGCATCGAATATTCCTTGTCCTGCCCGCAGGGCGGCGACGGGACCAAGGGCGACATCGTATCCCAGGACGCGGAGCTCACGGCCAAGATCATCGGCTGGGTGCTCGAGGCCGGGGATCGTGACGTGCCCAAGCTCTTCAAGCTCACGGGCGCGGTCACGGCCATCGGACCGATCATGCAGGCGATCAAGCAGGTCTTCGCGCGCCATCCGCGCTCCAAGGCCGGGGTCACGCTGGCCAATACCTTCCCCACGCTTGCCTTCCGCAAGGGCGAGAAGAAGTCCTGGGAGGAAGGAGTCGTCGTGGGCATGAGCGGCGAGGGCGTGGCGCCCATCAGCAATCTCACCCTGGCCAATGTGTCCAAGCTGGGCATGACCGTTTCCGGCAACGGCGGGCCCATGGACTACAAGGCTGCCGCGGACTTCCTGGCCTTGGGCGCCAAGACCGTGCAGTTCTGCACCGTGGCCATGAAGCAGGGATATGGAGTGATCGGAGAGCTCCACTCCGGGCTGAGCTATCTCATGCAGGAGCGCGGACATAAGTCGGTGCGGGAGCTCATCGGCTGCGCCCTGCCCGATCCGGTCACGGGCTTCATGGAACTTTCCTCAGTCAAGAAGATATCGGCCGTGCGCTCCGAACTCTGCCGACACTGCGGCAACTGCGGCCGCTGTCCGTACCTGGCCATCGAGCTGGACGCCAAGAGGGTCCCGTCCACGGACTCCTCGCGCTGCGTGGGCTGCTCCATCTGCACCAAGAAGTGCTTCTCCGGGGCGCTCTATATGCGCGAGCGCACGAAGAAGGAATCCGCGGCGCTTTGCGAGGCATAAGGAACCTGTTATGAAGAACGACACCCTGCTCATCAAGAACGGCACGATCGTCACGCTGGGGGAGAAGAACCGCGTGCTCGAGCGCCGAGACCTGCTCTGCGAAGACGGGAAGATCAAGAAGATCGGCCCGAGCGGGTCCTTCAAGGGGAAATACCGCAAAGTCATCGACGCCTCGGGCAAGGTCGTGATGCCCGGCTTCATCAATGCGCACATGCACTTCTACAGCACCCTGGTGCGGGGCCTGGGCAAGGCCGCGCCCTCCAAGGACTTTCAGGAGGTTTTGCACAACCTCTGGTGGAGGCTCGACAAGAAGCTGAGCCTCGAAGATTCCTATTACAGCGCGCTCATCCCGCTCATCGACGCCGTGCGCAGCGGCACTACCACGCTCATCGACCACCATGCCAGTCCCTTCGCTTGTCGGGGCTCTTTGGACCGCATCGCGCAGGCGGTCAAGGAAGTGGGCCTGCGCGCCTCGCTCTGCTACGAGCTCTCGGATCGAGACGGCGATAAGGCCGCGCAGGACGGCATCGACGAGAACGCGGAGTTCATCCGGCGCTGCAAGACCGAGGGGGGAGACCAGTTCCGGGCGCTCTTCGGCCTGCATGCGGCTTTTACTCTCACGGACGCGACCTTGCAGCGCGCAGCCGACGCCGCGCGCCAGCTGGGCACGGGCGTGCATGTGCACGTCGCGGAAGCGGTCTCGGATCAGGAATACAATAAGAGGAAGCACGGATTGAGCGTGGTGGAACGGCTCAACCGCTTCGGCGTGCTGAATCCTCGGGGCATCGTGGCGCACTGCGTCCATGTCGACGAGCGCGAGCGCGAGATCCTGGCGAGTTCCGGTGTCGCGG
Source organism: Elusimicrobiota bacterium (assembly GCA_041661185.1). GTDB lineage: Bacteria > Elusimicrobiota > Elusimicrobia > UBA1565 > UBA1565 > JBAZUV01. The sequence continues at coordinate 65,245 of JBAZUV010000014.1, read as the reverse complement.
TGGTGCATAATCCGCAGTCGAACCTCAACAACGCGGTGGGCATCGCGGACGTTCTCTCGCTCATGCGCCACGGCGCGCTCGTGGGTCTGGGCACGGACGCCATGACCGTGAACATGCGGGAAGAGGTCCGCGTCGCGCTATGGGCGCAGCATCTGCGCCAAAACAACCCCAGCTGCGGCTTCGTGGAGATGCTCTCGACCTTGCTCTTCAACAACCCCAAGATCGCCTCCCGCCATTGGGGCATTGCGCTGGGAGTGCTGGAGGCGGGCGCGGCCGCGGACATCGTGCTCCTGGACTACGAGCCGCCCACGCCTTTCGACGAGTGGACCTTTCTCGGGCATTTTGCCTTCGGCCTGACCCAGGCGCGCGTGGATACGACCATCGCCGCGGGCCGGGTGCTCATGGAGAACAAGAGGCTCAAGCTGGACTTGGATGAGGCCGAAGTCTGCGCCAAGTCCCGCGAACTCGCCAAAAAGCTCTGGGCGCGGTTCTAGGAGCGTGTCCGAGCAATCCGGTTGCGTAGTCCGGCAGACACGCTCCTGAAGGTTATTGGCGTTCGATCCCTACGACAAACCGTCTCCTTGCAAGTGAGATGGGAAAGGAGAGTAATCGATACACCTGAAGAGGCCGATATTTCAATTTCTTCAGATTACCGAGAGCGGCTCCTTGAGACAATTCAAAGTCTGCCGCCCGCTGGTTTTGAACGTCTTTGCCAGAGAAAGAGAGTCTGCCATTAGTTCAGACCAACTGAGCCCTTGATTTATGTATATGCCTATAGTATACTAATCTTATGGGGGAGGACGATTTCTCCAGGTATCTCGGGTTCGAATGGGACAGGCAGAATTCGGACAAGATATGGCGCAAGCATGGGGTCAGCCCGTTCGAGTGCGAGCAAATCTTCTTCAATCAGCCCTTGGTCGTCGCGCCGGATGAGGCCCACTCGCACACGGAGCCTCGATGGTATGCCCTGGGCCGCACGGATTCGGATCGTCTGTTGTTCCTCGTCTTTACGGCCCGAAAGGATATGGTCCGAGTCGTCTCCGCTCGCGATATGAGCCGGGCGGAGAGAGAGGTCTACAAGAGCCATGAAGAATAAAATCCCGAAGTTCAAGAGCGGCGCTCAAGAGCGGGCGTTCTGGGCCTCGCATGATTCGGCCGACTATGTCGATTGGGGGAAGGGGAAGAATGCCCTCTTCCCCAATCTAAGGCCGTCGCTGAAGTCCATCTCCCTGCGCTTGCCTGAATCCATGATCGAGGAACTGCGGTTGCTGGCGAACAAGAAGGACGTGCCTTATCAGTCGCTCCTGAAGATGTTTTTGTCGGAACGGATCGCGGAGGAATTGCGGTCCCATCCGTACGGGGCCGCGCACTCCTGAGAGTGCTGAGGGCGGTCAGCCGGGATCACTCAGCGACAATTATCGGCTGATTAGGCGCTTTCGCCTGTATTACAAAATTAGTGTTGATTATTTTTGTCATGCATGTTACGCTATAGCTAGGTTGAGCGATATGCAGAAGAATGCATTTTCGTCGATGTTTCTCGCCGAACCTGAACTCGAACGCTCGGGCATGTGCGCCATCATCGGCTGCTTCCTGGCCGTCTTTCTTATGGCCCGACTGGCGGCCGCGGCTGCTTCTCATTTTATTCCGGGATACGGCTGGGCCTTGGATACGGGAGTGGAATCCCTGATCCTGCTTCTGTTCGTTTATTTCTGGATGCGGAGGGAGTCTTCCCGCCGCTTGCGCTGGGAGGAGCGTTGCCGCAGGAATTATCAGACGGAGATGCTGATCAACGAACTGCGGGACTTTTCGCTCAAAGATGTTTCTCTTGACGAAATCCTGGGGCTCGTTTTGGACCGCGTGTTCCAAGTCTCCTGGCTGCGCTTGGAACCCAAGGGAGGCGTGTTCCTGGCCGATGAGCAGGCTCGATCATTGTCCCTGCTCGTGCATCGGGGGATGGACGAACTCCTGCCCGCCTGCGCGAGCATTCCTTTCGACGGCTGCCTGTGCGGACGCGCCGCAGAGTCTTGCAGGATGTCGTTCGGGGAGGATGTCGTCGAGACGGGCCGCTCCGAAGGCATTGCGATGCACGGGCATTACTGCGTTCCCATCAAGTCCTCGACTCGAGTGTTCGGGCTCATGGTCTTTTTCGCGGACGTCGGGCACGCGTGCAATGACGAGGAAGCCATGTTCCTGAATTCCGTGGCCGGTCTGCTGGCCGGAGTCATCGAACGCTGTTTGCTGGAGCGCCAACTGCGCCAAGCGCAAAAGATCGACGCCGTGGGCCTTTTGGCGGGCGGCGTGGCCCACGATTTCAACAACATGCTCACTCTCATGATGGGCTACACCGAGATCCTTTCGGAACGCCTGCCGTCCCAGGATCCTCTGCAGTCCTTCCTGCGCTCCATCCGCAAGGCCGTCGACGGCGCGGCGGCCATGACCCGTCAGCTCCTGACCTTCAGCGGCGGGCAAAAAATCGGGATGCGCGTGCTGGATCTCAACGCCGCGGTCTCGGGAACCGGGCGCATGCTTAGGCGGCTGGTGGGAGAGCACATCGCCTTCGATATACGCCTGCATTCTCAGGTCTGTCCCGTGCGGGCGGACTCCTCCCATCTCGACCAAATCGTGCTCAACCTGGTCGTCAACGCGCGCGATGCCATGCCGCAGGGGGGCACGCTTGACCTGGAGACGCGCATCGAGAAGGTCCCGACGAGATGCACGCGAGGCGCCCGACCGGAGCTTTTGGCCGGCTGTTACGTGGTGCTTCAGGTTTCGGATACCGGCATGGGAATGGACGAGGGCACCCGAGCCAGGCTCTTCGAGCCTTTCTTCAGCACCAAAGGCCCCGGACGCGGTACCGGGCTCGGCCTCTCCACGGTGCAGGGGATCGTCCGCCAGTGCGGCGGCCATATCTTCGTGGAGAGTTCTCCCGGGCAAGGGAGCGTCTTCAGCGTCTATTTCCCTTTGGCGGAAGGGCCCGTGGAAGAGGCCCGGCCGCGCCCCATCGGCGCGAAGTGCGGGGATGGGGAGCAGATCCTGTTCGTGGAGGATGATGGCCGGCTGTGCGAACTCATGGAGCGGGTGCTCCGGCAGGCGGGCTACCGCGTGGTCTCCGCTTGCGACGGCATCGAGGCGCTGCTCGTCCTGGAGCGGCATCCCGGAGAGCTGCATCTGCTGATCACGGACGTGCTCCTGCCCCGCATGAACGGACTGGATCTGGCGCGGCGAGTCCTGGAGGTCAGTCCTTCTACTCGGGTCCTTTATACGTCCGGCAGCATGAGCGAGGGCGGCCGCGAACTCTTTCCGCCGGATGCTCAGTTTTTGGGGAAGCCTTTTTCCAGGGAAGATCTGCTCTCAGCCGTGCGCCGTGCCGTGGATGTTCCTCGCGCGCAGACATCCAAAATAGGCTAAGGTTCGTCATTCCGGCGGAAGCCGGAATCCAGGAACGGCCGTTTAGTCGTAAGCCTGGATCCCGGCTAGGCGTCGACGAAGAGCGGGACCACCTGGAAGCGGATTGCGTCGATGAGGCCTCGGTCCGTGATCTTGAGCTCCGGGATGGGCGGCAGGGTGAGGAAAGACAGGGCCATATAGGGGTCCTCGATCCTGCAGCCCAGGCTGCGCGCGGCTGCGTTCAAGCGCTGGAGCTTCTCGCGCACGAATTCCGCGCTGCGATCCGACATGAGCCCGGCCACGGGCAGCGGCAGGGCCTCGATGACCTGTCCGTTGCAGGCGGCCACGATGCCGCCCTGCATCTTCACGACCTGGACCGCGGCGGTGTACATGTCGCTGTCATGCACGCCCACGACCACGATGTTGTGCGAGTCGTGCGAGACTGAGGAGGCGATGGCGCCTTTCTTGAGCCCGAAGCCCTTGACCAGGCCCTTGCCGATGCGGCCCGAGGCCATATGGCGCTCGATGACCGCGATCTTGAGCACGTCGCGCGAGGGGTCGGAGGATACGTAGCCGCCGTCCTCTCGGACCGGGAGCACCAGGGACTTGGTGACGATCTGGCCCGGGACCATTCCGATGACGCGGGCGCGGCGGCCCTCGGCCTTGATGGCGAAGTCCTCGTGCTCGATCCAGCGCACGTTGATGGTGCCGCGGACCTTTCCCTTGTATTCCGTGACCGCGGCCGGGTCGAGCGTGCCGTCGCGCGCGACCAGGCGGCCGTCCTTGAAGACCTTGGTGATCTTCATCTTCTTGAAGTCGTTGAAGACCACGAGGTCGGCCCGGTAGCCGGGGGCGATGGCGCCCAAGTCCTTGATGCCGAAGTACTCCGCGGTGTTGATGCTGGCCATCTGGATGGCGCGCACGGGCTCCACGCCCAGTCGGATGGCGGTTCTCACTAGATGGTCCATGTGCCCTTGGGTGAAGATGTCCTCCAAGTGCCGGTCGTCGGTCACGAAGAGGCATTTGCGGCTGTTCTCGGAATTGATCAGCGGCAGGAGAGCGCTCAGATTGCGCGCGGCCGTGCCCTCGCGGATCATGATGTACATGCCCGCGCGCAGCTTCTCTCGCGCCTCGTCGACGGTCGTGCACTCATGGTCCGAGCGGATGCCCGCGGAGATGTAGGCGTAGAGGTCCTTGCCGTGCAGAAGGGGGGCATGGCCGTCGATGCGCTTGCCCTTGGCGATGCGCAGTTTTTCGAGGACTTCCTCCTGGCGGCCGATGACGCCGGGGTAGTTCATCATCTCGGCCAGGCCCAGGACGCGCTCGTCGTTGAGCAGAAGGCTCAAGTCATGGGCCGAGAGCTCGGCGCCGGCGGTCTCCAGGTTCGTGGCCGGCACGCAGGAGGGGAGCATGACGTAGACGCCGAGCACGCCGTTGCAGCTCGATGAGAGCATGTACTTGATGCCGTCCATGCCCAGCACGTTGGCGATCTCGTGCGGATCGATGACCACCGTGGTGGTCCCGCGGGCCACGACCACGCGTCCGAACTCCGGGATCTTGACCATGGAACTTTCAATATGGATATGCCCGTCGATGAAGCCGGGGGAGAGGTAGGCGCCTTTGAGGTCGATGGTCTGGCGGGCCTTGTAGGCCCCGAATCCCACGATGCGGCCGCCGTGGATGGCCACGTCGCTCTTATGGATGTCTCCGGAGAAAGTGTTGATGACCCGGGCATTGCGCAGCAGCAGGTCCACGCGGTGCTTGCCGCCCGCGATCTCGATGGTGTCCTTGATGTCCATGGGGGGGGTAGGAGTAATCATATGGGAACAATACAATTTTTGGGGTCAGACCTTGAGCCAAATCAAGGCCTGAGCCTATTCGATTTTATATCATGTCTCCATGGCTTTTAAATTGAGCAGGCGTTGGTGCGTCATCCTCATCTTCTGCGCGTCGGTCCTCATGCATTTGAAGGGAATCTCCTCTCCGCTGCTGGACTATCATTATCATCGGCAGTGTCAGACGGCCTCGATCGCGCGCAACTACCATGAGAACGGACTGAGGTTCTTCCGTCCGCAGATCGACTGGAACGGCGGCTATCGCGGCATGGCCGCGACCGAGTTCCCGCTCTACACCTGGCTCATCGGCTTCCTGTGGCCGGTGCTCTTCCATGAGTTCTGGGGACGCATCCTGGCCGTGCTTTTCTCGGCCCTGACCGCGGTCTACCTTTTCCGCTTCCTGGAGGATAAGCTCGGCCGGGAAGCCTCGTTCTACGCCGCAGTGCTCTTCTCATTCATCCCTTTGGAGATCTATTTCGGCCGCACGGTCCAGCCCGAGGCCCTCGCTTTGCTCTCGACGGTGGCGGCCTTCGACCACTGGGAACGCGCCCTCGGTCCGGAGCGGCCGCCGGGCGACTGGCTGGCCGCGGTCTTCTTCGCTTTCTTCGCCATTTCGCACAAGCTTCCGTACGCCTACCTGTTGGTTCCCATGGCCTATATCGCCTGGCAGAAGCTTGGCAAGGCGGCTGTGCGCGATGCCGGAGTGCTCTTGGCTTTCCCGCTCGTGTTCGCGGGAGTCTACGGCTGGTATCATCATTCGAGCAGCGGCACGTATGTGGTCCCCGCGCATGTGGGGGAATACCTGGGGCTTCTGGATTACGGGCATCTGCCCTATTTCGTGCAGTTCCAGTTCATCTCGCGCTTCCCGGAGCTGGCCGCGACCTACGGCGGGCTGCTGCTCATGGGTTTCGGGCTGCGCGAGATCCTTTTCCGAAAGAAGCTGAGCTTCTTCGCGGTGTGGTTCTGCTCGATCTGCGCCTATCTCATCGCGGGCGGGCGCTACACTTTCAGCCACGAGTACACCTCCCTGCCCTTGGTCCCGGTCAATGCGGCCTTCATGGGAGAGGGATTGCGCATCCTGCGCGAGCGCGCCTCGGGCATGCGGGCGGACCTTCGCGGCTGGGCCTGGGCCGTGCTGGCTGTGCTGGTGCTCGCGGTCCCTGTCCACGGGATATTGCGCATCCGGCATTGGTACAAAATCAGCTACGCTCCGCTGCTCGGCGCGGAAGCGGCCGTGGACCGCTTCAGCAAGCGGGAGGACCTTTTCATCACCAATGACCGCTCGGGCTGCGCGTTCCTGTTCTACATGCACCGGCGAGGCTGGGGCTGGGACTTCCGGGAGGACGAGAAGAGCACCTGGGAGCGCATCGAGGAGCGCCGGGCCCAAGGCGCGCGCTGGCTCTTGCTTGAGAAGGCCGCCGGCTTCTCGGACTCCGCCGCGCCCTTTGCCAGGAAGTTCTACGACCGCTTCCCTCTCGTGCAGGACGAAGGCGGCCTGCTCGCCTTCGACCTCGCTGGGAAGAAGAACCTCCGCCGCTGATTCCGGCGCCTTAATGGAACCAACTCTCAGGAGTTGGTTCTATTAATTGAGTAGTTGAGTGACAGTCGCCATACTTGCATCCCTACGTGTTCTTCTATGTTTTCTTATTTATTTGCGTGACTTTGGGTAATAACGACGGGTATGGCGTTTCTGGATAACAGGGGCTATATTAGTGTAGTAAGGAAAAACGTAAAGACAGCATGACGTTTTTCCGCATCCTCATGTCCGACCCTCTATCGTTGCCGAAGGGCCCGGATATCCCGAGTCCGTGCCGGCGGATCCTGGGAAGGCTCATCTGTCTCTCCACGCTCCTCGCTTCCAGCCTGCTTCTTTCCGGGCAGGCTGGAGCCTGCGATTCCGAGATCAACGTCAAGCAAGACGGAACCCGAGATTTCACCACGATCCAGGCGGCGGTAAACGCAGTGGGGACGAGTTTGAGCGGGGATACTTGCGTCATCATCCGCGATACCCAGACCTATCAGGAACAAGTCACGATCCAAAATGTCAATAACAACGGATACCGGCTCATGGTCATGTCGGACCCGACATTCATCAGTTCGGCGCCCGCGGTGATTCCGCCTGACGGCTCGACGGCGGCATTCCATATCCTCAATGATTCTGTGACTATTCAGAGCATCCGTATTAGCTCGTTGTCGGTGAGCATGTGGGATGCAAAGGTTTCGTATGGGATATTGTCATCATCTGCTCTCGCGGTTTTAGATAACATTCTCATCAGTTTTTTCTCTGCGCAAGAGGCAGGGATTTCGCTCACAGATCGGTCTTTGCTCACCCATTCGACGCTATATGGCGCATCTCTTTCGACCGCCGTTGTCGTCGACGGCTCCAGCAATACGATCATCGATACCACGATGGATGGTACATACACAGGCATAACGGTCGAGCCGGGCTCTTTTGGCAATCGTATTGCTAGAACAGATGTGCGTGCTTGGCGCGATGAAATCCATCTTATTGGGGCGGCTTCGACTATGATCGAGACGCTGATTCTGCCCACCGGCAATATCCTCATCTCCGGATCAACGGACACCGTTGTAGAGAAAAGCACTATTCAGGTGATCACCATGGATGGGGGAGGACAAAGCATCCGCGTTGATAGCAATACCATCTGCGCATATGTCCACCTAGAGCAGGGAAGCGGCGGAATATTGAGTCTCTCGAGCAATACGACGACAGGGCAATATTCGGGGACTGCTTTCCGGATATTATCGCCTCTCCCCGATGCTCGGATTTTTGTTACGGGGAACACCCTTTATTCCTTCGCGGTGAATTCAAAGGTCGGAGATGACTATTCTCTTTATTTAGACGGGATCAGCAATGGCGCCACGATCCAACATAACAGCATGGTTTTCCGTAAGCAGTATTCCTTCTTAGATTCTCCCAGCTATGGGATATTGGGGAAAGCGTATGTCGTCTATGCGGCGAACAGTTCCGGTCTTGTCATTGAGAATAACCGATTCGTCCATCCGGATACCTATAGGGGCGGGAATATTGAGACTGTCCATTTGAATGCCGTCACGAATTCCGAATTCAGATTCAACGACGTGTATGTGGAAGTCCGCGGTTGGTATCACAACATATGGCCGGTCAGTAAGGTGGACGGTTATGGGATCGTTTTGGAGAACGGCTCATCGGGATTTCAGATGACGAACAACACTATCGCGACCTCGATCGATACGTTGGCGTCCATCCCGCAGCCGTATGCGTCTTCAGCGACCATCGTCGTCTCTGCGGACAGCCAGCCGGGCTTCCTCTCCGATTACAACAGCTTCTATGATTTCAAGGATGCGGAGTCTTTCTCCTGGGGGGGCAGTACATATTCCGGTCTGGCGGCTTGGACCGCTGCAACGGGGCAGGATACTCACTCGTTCAATGCCCTGCCGCTATGGAAGAGCACGGCCCAATACACTGAGGACTTCCATCCGCTCTCCGCAACGGGACGCTATGACCCGGTTTTAGACAGCTTCGTCTTGGATCCCGAGACGTCCTTGACCATCGACGCGGGAGATCCTGCTCGGGATTTTGCGCTGGAGCCGGCGCCTAACGGCGGCCGGGTCAATCTGGGTTCTTACGGCAATACGGTCGAGGCCTCGAAGTCGGCTCCAGCGCCCGCGACTTCGGTGCTGGGAGGGGTGTTTTTTACCAGCGCGACCATCTCCTATGGCGCTGTTTCCGCAGACGGCTATCGCGTGGATGCCTCCACCCATTCTGATTTCTCCTCCGGCATCATTTCGTCGACGACCGCGAATACTGCGTTGACGCAGCTCTCCGTGCAGGGATTGTCCTCCAACGCCACCTACTACTTCCGTGCAGGGGCGACGTATGGCGCTAATCACAGCTTCCGCAACACGGTCCCATTCTCGAGCACAACGCTGGCAAATCTGCCTGCGAGTCCGTCCTCCGAGGTTCACACTTCTTCCCTGGCGTTCTACTGGGGCGCCAATGGGAATGCGGAGGATACTCCCTATCTTGCGCAGATATCCACCGACGATTTCTCGACAGTCAATCTCACCACGAGCGTCTTGGCTGTTTCAACGACGTTCCAGACTCTTGTGCCGAACACCACGTATTACCTGCGCGTGCGGGCCCAGGCGCGTTCCGGCAGCTTCACGGACTATGCCGAGGCTGTTCCTGCCATCACGCATGCCGCGGCGCCGAGCGCTCTGATGTCTTCGGCGCATATCTCATCGGCTGCGCTGAGTTGGGAGGTCGGCGCCAATCCAGCGGGCACGGAGTACTTGGCGCAGATATCCACCGATGAGTTCAGTACCGTCAACCTGAGCAGCAGGACGCTTGCGGCTTCCGCAACCTTCCAGGCCTTGGTTCCGAACACGACCTATTATCTGCGCGTGCATGCGTTCAATGCCGCGGGCATTCCCACCGAAGACGCGCTCGCCTCCCCTGTCTTGACGCCGGCCGAGAGCCCGGGAGGGGTCGTGGTGGTCGATGTGTCCTCCGAGGCGCTGACCGTGGATTGGTCCGGAGGAGCGAATCCAGTGGGCACGGTGTATGAGGCGTTCACCTCCACGGATGACTTCGCGACGGTCAACGTCTCAAGCCGGACCTTGGCGCTGTCCGCCACTTTCTACGGCCTCGCTCCGTATACGACCTATTATCTGCGCGTTTCCGCAAGCAACTACGGCGGGGTCCTCTCCGATCTCAGCGCCGTCGAGTCCACGAGGACTTGGCCGGCTCCGCCGGCCGCGCCGGGAACCCCGGCGGGGACGGCCTTGGGAGTATCCTCGATCAGTTGGACGTGGGCGGCGGCCCCTTATGCCGCAAGCTATACGGTACGGCCAGCGACGGATTCCGCCACGGTCATCGGCAGTACGGCCGCGCCTGCGTATCATCAGACCGGTCTGGCTCCCAACACCACGTTCAGCATCGTCGTCGCGGCGCTGAACGTCTCCGGCAGCGGTCCGGCGTCGTCTCCTAGCCCAGCGGTCTATACGCTCGCCAATCCGCCTTCGGGTTTGACGACGACGGCCATCCATCTGACCAGCGCTTCCGTTCAATGGGGATTGAACGGCAACACAGCTTTCACGCAGGCGGCTCTTGAGCGTTCAACGGACAGCGCCTCCTTCTCTTCCGTGTTCTCCGGAGTCGCGGTCGATTTCACGGATACCGAGCTCAGCGAGTGTTCGACGTATTATTTCCGAGCCCGCAATCAGAACGGCGGCGGCTTTCTTACGGACTACTCTTCAGTCTTGTCCTTCATGACGGAGAGTTCCACTGCGTCGCCGGCGAGCGCGCTCTCGGCCGAAGCCTTGTCCGGCGATCGGATAACCCTGTCTTGGACTCCCTCCGTCTCCGCGAACGTAGCGCAATACCGGCTCTACTATGACGCCGGGACCGGCACGATCGACTACGGCTCCGCTTTGTCCGTCCTGTCTTCGACAGAGACCCATTGGACCACCGGCGTGCTGGCCTCCAGCGGCGCCTACAAGTTCGCGTTGAGGGCCAAGAATACCTGCGGATACGAGGAGACCGAGGGGGTGTTCGCCTCGGTGGCGGCCACCGCGACGCTGACCGAAGTCCGCGCCGCGATCCGCGCGCCTGCTTCCGGACAGCACATCAAGGGCAACAGCGTCACCTTCTTGGCGGAGACCCTCGCCGGCGCGTCTGCCGATGTCCGGCGCGTGGTCTTCCAGTATCGTCCGAGCGGGACGCAGCCGTGGTCGGATATCCCGGCGGCTAATGCGGAGAACCCCAATCCGGACCTGCTCTCTCCCTATTTCATCCAGAGCGATGTGGATGCCTGGGGCGCGGGCGCCTATGACGTCCGCGCGCTTGCCGTGGACGTCGCGGGGAGCTCCGATACCGCGCCTTCGGTCATCACGGTGACGGTGGAGGCTTTTGCCGCGGATGCGGATATCAATGAGAACCTCGTGTCCGGGAAAGTCGAGAAAGCGCAGGAGGTCAGCAATGCCGTGACCACGACGCTCTATGCGGCTGGGGGCGGGACGGATGATCCCGCGGCCAGACTCATCCTGCCTTCAGGGGTGCTGCCGGTCTCCACGGTCACGGTCACCTTGGCCTGCGATCCGGTCATCGGGACCGCGGCACCCGCCGGCTACAGCTTCGTAGGCTCAGCGGTCCGCATCACTTTGAGCGGCGGCTTGAGCAGTTTGAACGGCGCCGCGCAGGTGACGCTGAGCTATCCGTCTACGCTGGCCGACACCTCCGGACTGCGCATGCAGTCGCTCAACGAGGCCACGGGGCAGTGGAGCCAGCTTACGGGGCTCACCCTCGATACGGCACGTCGCACCGCCACGGCCCAGACCACGCATTTCAGCGTCTTCGCGCTGGTGACCGGCTCTCAGGCGGCCGCGGACCTGAGCCATGTGCGCGTCTATCCCGTCCCGTATAAGCCTAACGGCGGGAATTCCGACGAAGGAGTTCCCTATGCGGCCGGGAATACGGATTCAGGAATCATCTTCGACAATCTTCCGCGCAGCGCCGAGATCACGGTATACACTCTTTCGGGCCGACGCGTGACGAAGTTCAGCGCGGAGAGCGTCTCGGGCCGCGTGCAGTGGGACGTGCGCAACGACTCAGGACAGGCCGTGGCTTCAGGAGGGTATCTCGCCGTCATCCGCAGTCCCGGGATGCCGGAGATCGTCAAGAAGCTGCTCATCATCCGATGAAACGCGCTCTGCTCGCCGTCCTGCTCGTATCGGCCCTGGGGGGGACTCAGCGGCTGTGGGCCGGCGCCGGCGCCGAACCTCTGGATTTCCTGTTCCTGGACGCGGATGCGCGCGCGGTCGCCATGGGCGGCGCTTACACGGCGCTGGCCGCCAATGCCAATGCGCTCCTGTACAATCCGGCGGGTTTGGCCCGTGTCCGCGTCCATGAAGCCACTTTCATGCACAGCCAGTCCTATCAGGACATCCGGCAGGAATACGCCGCTTTCGCGGCCAAGCAGGGCTGGGGCGTGAACGTCAATCATCTGAGCTTCGGCGACGTCCCGAGGACGACGATCTCAAACCCGGAGGGCAGCGGCCTCTCCTCGACCGGGCTGAGCGATCTGGCTCTCGGCGCGGGCTACGGCCTGCGCGTGGGGGATGCCCTTGCACTAGGTTTGGGCGGGAAATTCATCCGGGAGAGCATCGCCGGAGTGTCCGCGCAAGGCTACGCTCTCGACTTGGGAGCGCTCTATGATCCGTCTCTGATCGAGGGCCTGACTTTCGGCGCTGCCCTGCAGAACGTGGGCCCGGCCATCCGGTTCCAGAAAGCGCGCGAGAATCTCCCTCTTAATATGCGAGCCGGAGCGGCGTATGGCGTCTTGGTCCGGGATCGACGATGCTCCATCGCTCTGGATTTCTCCAAGGAGCGCAGCGAGTCGACGGCATTCATGTCCGTGGGTCTTGAGGTCTTCCCGGCCGAGAGGATGCCTCTGCGCTTGGGTTATTCCAGCCGCAACGACGCAGGCCCCGGCATCACGGCCGGCATCGGATATCAGCTGGCGGATTTCAGCGTGGATTATGCCTTCGTGCCCTATGGAGCGTTGGGCAATGCTCATCGGATCAGCGCCACCGTCCGATGGGGGGGCTCGGTGAGCGCGCGGAGAGAGCCTGTTCTGAAGCCTGCGGCCTTGCCGAAGAGGATCATTCCTGTCTCTCCTGCCACGCCTGTTCCGCCCAAGCGCGCAAAGGCCTCGGCGTCTCCGGCACAAGACGCGGAAATCTCAGAGTAGGTTCGAGCGCCTTGCCGCTGATTAGAACGCGGAGTTCTGAGAGTCAGCCTGCATGTATGCGACCGAGTGCAAGGCGGCCAAGTCCTGCGCCTGCTCTTTGTCGATCGTGGCGGCGATCATTCCCAAGTTTTCCAGCTCGTTCATCGAGATTCCGGCGGCTTTCAGGTAGTCTCGGATGGGCTTGGAGGCTTTCTTATAGGCTTGGCGGAGCTTTTGCAGGTACTTTTCTTGGGTCATCTTGCCGCGGGCCATCTCCGGCATGTTCACGCCGATGATCACCGCGATCGTTTCTTCGGGGCCCATCGCCGCAAGCTGTTCTTTAAGGTAGGGATCGATCTTTGACGAAGACAGAGGAGCGTTCAAGTCCTGGGGCTCCCAGTCGGAGAGGTCCACGCCGGATTCGACGGCGCCGCGGGTGTTCGCCGCGTCCAGAGCGGAAAGGATGCCGTTGCGCTCCAGGAGTTCGTTCTTGAAGTCCGCCAGGCTCTTGTTTGGCCGCTCGATGGGCGCGTTCTGCGCAGGAGCTGTCTTCGTTCCTTCTTGCGGCGCGATGCCCAGGCTATTGAGGAAAGCTTCCTCGTTGGGCTCGCGGCCCAGGAACTCTTTGAGCGAATCTTCTTCAGGCCTGCTCGAGCCGCGCTCCAGGATGGAGCGGCGGTAGTCGGCGCCCACCGCTGGGTTGAGCACGCCTTCTTTCTTGAATCGCGAGAAGACGTCATGCGCGAAGATCTGGGCCCAGGGATAGCTGTAGTAGCCTGCGGCGTACTCCCCGTTCATCAGATGTCCGAAGCGCGCCTCGAAGTGCGTGCCCGGCGTGGGCGTGAGGTAGCCGAATTTCAGGAATATCCGGTGCAGGAGCGAGGCCGGCGAGACCGGTTCCAGGGTGTTCAAGGCCAGGTCGAATGCGGCCAGGGCCACGACGCGCAGGGTCCCGAGCGCGGAGAGCGCGCGAGTCGAGTCCACGACCTGCTTGAGGAGTTCCTTCGGGAGCTTTTGGGACGGGTCCTTCCAATGCCCGGAGATGCGCTCAAGGACTTCCGACTTTAGGCCGAAGTTCTCCATCATCTGAGAGGGCGTTTCCACGAAATCCATGGCCGTGTTCGCGCCGGCGAAGCGCCAGTATTTCGCCTGGGTCAGGGTCATGTGCAGGAGATGGCCGAGCTCATGGAGGAAGGTCAGGACTTCCTCCATGTCCATGAGCGCCGGGGTCTGCGCGCTCGCGCGGGAGAAGTTGTCGACCATGGCGGCCACGGGCTTGCGGTAGCTTCCGTCGGCCAGGCGGCGTCCGGGGAGGATGTCCTGGGCCATGGCGTGATTGTACTTGCCTTCGCGCGGATAGAGATCGAAGTAGATGTGCGCAAGGAGCTCCCCGCTCTTCTTGTCATGGATCTCGTAGAGTTGGATCTCCGGATGCCAACGCTGGGCGGCGGAGTCTTTCGGGGAGACTTCCTTGAACTCCAGGCCGAAGAGGTCTTGGAACACGGCGAGGGTTTCGCGGACCACGCGCTCGGTGGGGAAGTATTCCCGCGTCGCGTTCATGTCCACGGAGAACTTCTCCTGCCGGTAGCGCTTGGGGTAATAGCCGAGCTGCTGTCCGATGAGTCCCGTGAGGTCCCGGTTCTCGATGCGCTCGGCGCCGGGCTCCTCCTGGCGCTTGAGCTCGAGCAGCTCCTTGAGTTCGGCGCTTGCGGGGGCCGCGAGCATGGAGCGCAGGCGCTCCAGGAAGGAGTTCGCCTGCGCCGGGCTCTTGGCTATGCGGTTGAAGGAGAACGCGTAGTCCGCGTAGGACGCAAATCCAATGAGCCCAGCCAGTTCCGTGCGCAGGGACAGGACTTCCTTCAATAGCGGCAGGTTCTTGATGGACTTGTTATTGAAGAGGGCTTCCATCTTCGCGCGCACGACGGGGGACTTGGCGTTCTCCATGAGCGCGGTGTAGTGCGGATAGTCCAGCGGGACTTGGAAGGACCCGTCGGCCGAGGGCGCGATGCCCGCGAGGAAGTCCGCGGGGAGGCCGCCCAGTTCCTCGGGTCGCAGCGCGACGAAGGACTGGTCTTCCTGGATGTTCGTCTCGAAGTCCATCTCGAGTGAGGCGATGCGCTTCTTGAGTTCGTTGAAGCGGGATTTTTTCTCCGGAGCGATGTCCATGCCGCTGCGCTTGAACTCGGCCAGGATGCTCTCGCGCAGGCGCAGGTCCTCTCCTTCGAGCTTCTCTTCGAGGGCGCAGGCTTTGACCGCGCGGTAGACGTCTTCACGGCTGCGCATGTTCACCAGGAGATCGTTGACTTTCTTCTCGAGGTCCTGGGCATGTTCGCGCACCGAGGCGTCCGCCGAGACCTGCGCGAGGAAGAGTGACGGATAGACCGCCTCGTTGAACGCGGCATAGGCTTCTTCCATGGCCGCTGCGGTGCGCTCAAAGCCTTTGGGCCCGGGCTTCTGGGCCGCCACATCATCCAGAGCCTTCACGAGCCGGGCCTCGGCGGAGGCGTAGATCTTTTCCATGTCCCGGGCTGCGGTCTCAAAGTCCGGGAGCAGGACATGCTCTTGCGCAAGGGCACTCCCTGGGTCCCGGCTTTCGCCGGGATGACGACTCTGATCCGTCGCGATGCTCTGCGGTTCGAGGCCGAGGCTCTTGAGGAATGCGTCCTCGTTGGGCTCGCGGCCCAGGAACTCTTTTAAGGACTCTCCCTCAGGCATGCTGGAGCCGCGCGCCAGGATGGTGCGGCGGTAATCCTGGCCCACCACGGGATTGAGCACGCCGTCTTTCTCGAAGCGCGAGAAGATGTCCTGCGCGTAGACCTTGGACCAGAGATAGCCGTAGTAGCCGGCGTCGTAGCCGTTCATGAGGTGGCCGAAGCTTGCCTGATAATGCGTGCCGAGCTGGGCGAGCTGGAAGATCTCTCGTCCGATCTTTTCGATGATTGCCGTGGTGTCCACGGGCGCGGGCAGGGTGTGATAGGCCATGTCCAGGCTCGCCAGCGCCACCTGGCGCAGGGTCAAGCTGCCGGAATTGAAGTTCCTGGCCGCGAGCATCTTCTTAAGGAGCTCGGGCGGGAGCTTCTTGGAGGGGTCCAGGTAGTGGCCGGAGATCTTTTCGAGCACCTCGGACCGCCACACGAAGTTCTCCATCATCTGGGAGGGCGCTTCCACGAAGTCCCAGGCCGTGTTCGCGCCGGAATGCGCGGAATAGCGCGCCCGGGTCAGCGACATGTGGAGGAGATGTCCGAACTCGTGGTAGAAGGTCTCCACTTCATCGTGCGTGAGCAGGGCCGGTTTGCCGGGAGTGGGCTTGCTGAAGTTCGCGACCATGGCCGAGACCGGGATGCGGTAGCTGCCGTCCGGGAGCTCTCGCGCCTTGACGATGTCGAAGGCCGCGGCATGGCCGTACTTGTTCTTGCGCGGGTGCAGGTCCAGGAAGATATAGGAAAGGCGCTCGTTAGTCTTGGAGTCCAGGACCTCGAAGAGCTTTACGTCCTCATGCCAGGTCTTGGCCTGGACCTCGCGCAGGGTGATGCCGAGCAGTTCCTGGTAAAAGTCCAGGGTCCCATTGACCACGCGGTCCACGGGGAAGTACTGTCGGACTTCTTCTTCATCGAAACCGTAGCGCTCTGCCTGGAGCTTCTCCGCGTAATAGCGGCGGTCCCACGTCTCGAGTGCGGCAGCGGAGGGATCTTCCTTTTTCTTCATTTCCAGCATCGCGGCATCATCCGCGGCAGCCGGGCCTTTGAGCATTTCCTTGAGCCGGTTCAAGAATGAGAGGGCGTTCTCCGGGGTCTTGGCGATGCGGTCCTCGAGATTGTAGTGAGCGATGGTCGGATAACCGAGCATGTTCGCGAGCTTCTGGCGCAGGGTCAGGGCTTCCTCAAGGATGGGGACGTTCTTCTCGGCGGCGCGGTCGGCGTATTTTTGCTCCAGTTGCTTTCTCAGCGAGGGGTTCTGTGCGCGGTCCATGAACGGGAAATAGGAGGGGTAGTCCAAACCCACATGGTATTTCCCGTCCTGGGTCCTGGGCAGGCCCTGGATGTAGGATTCCGGCATGCCCGCGAGTTCTTCAAGGGTCAGGTCCAGGCCGTCGTCGTAGTCCGAGATGTTCTTCTCGAAGGCCTGCGAGAGCTCAGACATGCGGGTGCGGATCTTGTCGAGGTTCGCGCGCTCTTCGAGGGGGAGCTCCATGCCGTCGCGCTTGTAGTCGCGCAGGATAGTTTCCAGACGCTTCTTGTCCTCGCCGGTGAGGGTCTCGCCCTTGGCCGCGTATTCCTTGTAGGCGTGGTAGATGTCCTCGCGGGCGTCGGTTTTGATGCCGAAGCGGTCCGCGCGGCGGGTGATGGCCTCCGACATGCGCCGGATGCGGGCTTCCGGCGAGACCTGCGAAAAGAATTCCAGCGGGATGGCGGCGTCCTTGAAGCGGTCTCCCGCATGGTCGATCGCGGCCACGGTGTTGGAGAAGGTCCGCTCTTGGGCGGGGATGGCGACGATCGCGTCCAGGGCCGCCTTGTATTCGGCTTCCGCGGCCTTGTAGGTCTGGGCCATCTCCCGCGAGGTCTGCGGGATGCTGATCGCCGGGTTCACGAGCGCGGCTGCTGTGATGGGCGATGAGGCCATGTTTCCCGGAACCGCGGCCGCGATCGCCTGAGACCAAGCCGCCGAAGGGCAGAGGAGCAGGATGGAGATGAGGAGTCTGAGGAAAGAGTTCATGAGCGCGACCTCTATATCCGAATATATCCGACTTCGGAAAGTAGTCTATGAAGGAAGCGTCGCCATGATTATGAGAAAGAAGGCCTAGGAACTCTACAGTATGAGGCCTACCCCCTAATGGGTCTTCTGGCGTGCCGGTACCAGTGCCGGTGCCAGGCACCAGCGAATGCCCAACGCGCAATAGAGTTCGTCATGGAACAGGGATATTTCATGGGCCGTCCTTCCGAGATCTTCGTGCGGCTGACGACTCGCGCGGGCGCCATCCTAAGAGTGCAGGTCGGCGGCCGCGCAAGCGTTCAGCGCAGTCGACTCGTCCGCTACTGACGTCAAACTCCGAGCATCCGCAGGGCCCAGGCGCGGTAGCGGTCCAGATGAGTCCGGAGTCTGACGACATCTTCGCGTTCGTATTCGAAGGTCTCGGCCGCTTCCGCGCCCTCGGAAAAAGACTTTGCGACGTGCGCGAAATCCGCGCTCTTGGATTTCGAGATGGATTTTCTGACGGATCTGCGCGGAGTCATGAGAGCGCTTGGCGCAGGCTCTTTGCGCCGAGGTCGAGGCCTTCTTTTAGGATGGTTTCCATCAAAGGGTCGCGGCGTTTGCGGCGCGATTGGGCTTCGCGGAGAGTGAAGACGATGGGGGAGAGCCGCACGCCGAACCTGCGCCGGAGGTCCTCTCCCAGCGAGTATGCCGCATCCTCTAAACTGCGTTTTTCTTCAGTGCGGGCGAGCAGGAGGATATCCAGGTCGCTATCGATCGTTGCCTCGCTATTCCCGTGACGTCGCTTGCCATGCCCCTGTTTACGAGCAAGGCTCAAAAAAAGTTCCCGCTCTGGTTCCATGTGTGGAGTGCCAGGCACCCTGGTTTAGTTGAGTGCCTGGCACCGACGGCGGCTGGTTATTCTTTCACGTCTTGCGAAAGGAGCTCGGCGTAGTCGAGCACGGCTTGGGTCTTCTCGGAGACGCTCATGGATGCCGGGTTCTTGAAGGAGGGCAGCCAGGTCCTGGGGTCGAGCCGGTTGAAGCGGGCTTTCCAGAGCCGTCCCTGGGCCTCGAAGAGGTAGAAGATCTTCGGGGAGATGTTCGGTCCGCTGATCGTGACCACGGGATCGTGGGGATGGTCATCGAATCGGATTGAAACCTTGCGGTAGTTCAGGGCCCACATATGCTCTCTGTTGGCAAGCAGGGTCGCCTGGATCTCGTCGGCGGTCTCGGCATCGAGCTTGGGAGAGATCTCCGGGAGGCCGTAGACGTTCGCGTAGTAGTCGTTTCCGGAATCCTCGGCGTAGCGCTCCGGGTTCAGACGGGCGATGATGGGCGCTCTCTGTGCGGGGTCGCGCAGCTCCGCGAGCAAGGAGAGAACTCTGTTCAGGATAGCGTCGTGCGGCCTGTCGGCATAGCCTTCACCGGCGTCCGCGTGGTTGTATTCCGTGACAAGCATGTCCAAGGCTTGGCTGCGAACCTGCGGGCCCGACGCCAGGCTGAAGGCCGCGGCTGCCAGGAGGTTCGACTTTGAGAGGTCCTCGTAGCCGATGGAGGATACGTCATGCCCGTTCTTGAGGTCGTATTGGATGCGGCTGAAGTAGTTGTCGAACCGCCCGCGGATATTTTGCGCGAGTTGCAGGAGCACCGGTGCGATCTCTTTTTGTCCGTTCTTCTTCGCGCAGGAGATCAGTTCGTGGAGCGTCTCCGAGCTCAGCACGTAGCCGGGCTGCTTGAGCGCGATGTAGAACTGCGCGCGTAGCCACTCCGAGGCCTGCTGGGGTTCCATGAGTTGAAGAAGAGCTTTTGCGGCCAAGCCCTGCAGTTTGGGCGGGATGTAGTCTTGCGGCCCATAGATGGATGTGGCGCGGCCGCCGGCGTAGTCGTAGGAGTCTTGGTCCTTCTTCTGCGCGCCGGGCGTGTAGTGCTCGAAGAGTTTCCGCAGACGTTCGATGGAGGCCGTATCGTGGATCTCGGCCAGGTACTTGACGGCGTCTTCCATGACGTTTTGCATGCCGCTGAATAGCGGGAGCAGGAACCAGCCCTGCTCGTCAACGACCTTGCGCGCCAGGGAACGGTGCATCATCCAGGGATTTCCCACGCCCATGGTCCTGCGCAGGAGGTCGTTGCGGAAGTTCTTGAAGCTCGCGTAGGGCCGCCGCAGGGGGTTCTCCCAGCCGGAGGCCTCGGAAACGCCGCGGGTGTCGGCCGCGTTCATGGCCGAGGCGAGGCTGTTCGGCGCGTCCTGAGAGGAAAGGATGCCGCGCTGTTCCAGGAGTTCGTTCTTGAACTCGGCCAGGGTCTTGTGGGGCCGTTCAGGCTGTTGGGGCTCGATGCCCAGGCTTTTAAGGAAAGCGTCCTCATTGGGCTCGCGGCCCAGGAACTCGCGCAGGGACTGCGACTCCTCCACGCTGGAGCCGCGCGCGAGGATCTTCTCGCGCAGGTCCCTGCCCGTGGAGGTGTTCATGACGCCCTCGCGCTCGAAGCGCGAGAACGCGTCCTGGGCGTAGACCAGGGACCATAGGTAGCCGTAATAGCCTGCCTGGTAGCCGTGCATGATATGCGCGAACCCGGCTTGGAAATGATTGCCCGCAGACATAGGGGGGAGCCCGATGTCCGCAAAGACCTTCTCCATCACCGCGGTGGTGTCCACGGGTCCCAGGAGCGTGTGATAGACCATGTCCAGCGTGGCCAGGGCCGCTTGCCTGAGCGTGTTGGTCGCGGACCGGAAGTTCTTGGCCGCGAGCATTTTCTTGAAGAGCTCCGGGGGCAGCTTCTTGGAGGGGTCCTTCCAGTGGCCGGAGAGGCGGTTGATGACCTCGGGCTGCCAGGCCCAGTTCTCCATGAGCTGGGAGGGGGTTTCCACGAAGTCCCAAGCCACGCTCGCTCCGGAGTGGCTCGTGTAGCGGGCCTGGGTCAGGGTCATGTGCATGAGATGCCCGAATTCATGGAAGAAGGTCTGGACTTCGTCGTGGGTGAGCAGGGCGGGCTGGTCCGGCGTGGGCTTGGAGAAGTTCGAGACCATGGCCGAGACCGGAGAGCGATAGCTCCCATCCGGGAGCTCGCGTCCCACCACGATCTCCGTGGCCATGGCATGACCGTACTTTCCTTTGCGGGGGAACAGGTCCAGGAAGAAGTGTCCGATCTTTTGTCCGCTCTTGGCATCCGTGACCTCGAAGAGCTTTACGTCCTCATGCCAGTTCTTGGACGGGACTTCGTTGAACTTGAGGCCCAGGAGCTCCTGGTAGACGTCGAGGGTCCCTGCGATCACGCGCTGGACAGGGAAGTATTGGCGCACCTCTTCCTCGTCGTAGGAGTAGCGCTCCTGCTTCATCTTCTCCGCATAATAGTTGCGGTCCCATGCCGGCACGTCCTGGGCCGAGGGGTTGTCCTTGCGCGCCCTTTCCAGCAGGTCCTTCTGCTCGTCCTTCGCGGGGCCCATGACCAAGGTCTTCAGTCGGTTGAGGAAGTCCATGACCGCTTCCGGGGTCTTGGCCATGCGCTCCTCGATGGTGTAGTGCGCGAAGGTCTTATAGCCGAGCTTCTGCGCGAGCTGCTGGCGCAGGGGAAGAGCCTCTTCCATGAGCGGCAGGTTCTTTTCCGCGGCGCGGTTGTTGAACTTGAACTCCAACTGCCTGCGGAGCTCGCTGTTCTGGGCGTACTGCATGAAAGGGATGTAGGAGGGATAGTCCAGGCCTACGTGGTACTTGCCGTCTTGGGTCTTGGGCAAGCCCTGGATGTAGGACTCCGGCATGCCCGCGAGCTCTTCGAGAGAGAGGTCGATGCCGTCCTCGTACTCGGCGAGGTTCTTGTCGAATGCCTGGGCGAGATCATGGAGGCGCTGGCGGATCTTCTTGAGATCCGCGCGCTCCGCCAGGGGCAGTTCCATGCCGTTGCGTTTGTAGCTGCGCAGGATTTCGTCTAGGAGCTTCTTGTCCTCGCCCGAGAGCTTCTCTCCCTTGGCCGCGTATTCCTTATAAGCCCTGTAGATATCGTCGCGATCCGAGAGGTCCAGGGAGAGCCGGTTGGATCTGCGGCCCACCGCATCCGCGGCGCGGCGGAGGTTCTTGTCCGGGGAAACAGCGGAAAGGAGCGAGCCGGAGAGCGTTATCGCCGAGAATTCCGCGTCCGCGTTCTCCAGGGCTTTGACGGTGTTGGCAAAGGTGCGTTCGGCGGCCGGGATCGCGACCACCGCGTCCACCGCGGCCTTGTATTGGGTCTCGGCCGTTTTATAGCGCTGGATCAGCTCATGCGGGGTCTGGGGGAGGTCCACCGCCGGGTTCACGAGCGCGGCATTGTCGAGCGCCGCGCCTGCGCCGACGGGCAGGGGCGAGATCGGGACGACCTGCGCGGGAGTCGGAGCGACTAGGGCCTGCTGAGACCAAGCGCAGGAGGGCCAAAAGATCAGGGTGGAGAGGAGTATTTTAAGGGAAGAGTTCATGTCGCGGCCTCGTGTTTTCATAAATATCCGGCTCCGTATTCGAAGACTCTATTGAAAAGTCCGCGAAAGGTCATGAGATGGAGGGCCTAGGAATGTTTTTGAAAAGGGCCTACTCCCGGGTAGGTCCAAAGGGGTGTCTGTCGCGCGTTGCCAGCTTTGCTATCATTCGGGATATGAACACCACTCTTGAACCCACGATATCTACTCCCGCGCAGGCCGAGGCCGGCAAACTCGCCAGCGAGAACGGCTTGGAGCTTCACGGCATCCAAGGCGCGCGCCGGATCTATTGGAACCTTCCGACCGAGGCGTTGGTCGAAGAGGCCCTGCACCGGCGCGAAGGGCGCATCTCCGAGGGGGGGGCGTTCGCGGCGGATACCGGGCGGCACACCTCGCGCGCCGCGGGCGATAAGTTCATCGTGCAGGAGTCGAGTTCCGAGAAGCACGTCTGGTGGGGCTCCTATAACCGGCCCATCGAGCCTGACCGCTTCGAGGCCGTCTATCGCCGCCTGACGGAATCCTTTCGCGACAAGGACCTTTTCGTTCAGGACTGCTGGGCCGGCGCGGATGCTCAGCATCGTTTGCCCGTTCGCATCATCACGGAGAAGGCCTGGCACAGCCACTTCGCGCGCAACATGTTCATCAAGCCCGCGAGCGCGTCCGAGTACCGGAGCCACAAGCCGGAGTTCACGGTCATCAGCGCGCCCTCGGTGAAGGCCGATCCCAAGCGCGACGGCACGCTCTCGGAGACCTTCATCCTGCTCAACTTCCAGAAGCGCGTCTGCATCATCGGCGACACGGCCTATGCCGGCGAGATCAAGAAGTCCGTGTTCACCATCCTCAACTACCTGCTTCCTCTTAAGGGCGTGTTCCCCATGCACTGCTCGGCCAATATCGGCGCGGGCGGGGATGCGGCCATCTTCTTCGGGCTCTCGGGCACGGGTAAGACCACGCTCTCGGCCGATCCCCTGCGCAGGCTCGTCGGCGACGACGAGCACGGCTGGAGCGACAAGGGCGTGTTCAACTTCGAGGACGGCTGCTACGCCAAGGTCATCCGGCTCTCGCCCAAGGCCGAGCCGGAGATCTACGCCGCCACCAAGTCTTTCGGCACGGTGCTGGAGAACGTGGTCTACGACCCGTGCACGCGCAAGCCGGATCTGGACGACGACAGCCGCACGGAGAACACCCGGGCCTCCTATCCGCTCTCGGCCATCGGCAATTCCGTGCCTGAGAAGTCGGGCGGACATCCTAAGAACGTGGTCTTCCTCACCTGCGACGCCTCCGGGGTCCTGCCGCCCATCTCCAAGCTGAGCCCGGACCAGGCGCTCTATCAATTCATCTCCGGCTATACCTCCAAGGTCGGGGGTACGGAGAAGGGCGTGGGCAAGGATCCGGAGCCCACCTTCAGCACCTGCTTCGGAGCGCCCTTCATGGTGCACCATCCCGCGGTCTACGCGGACATGCTCAAGAAGAAGATCGCCGCGCACGGCTCGACCTGCTGGCTGCTCAACACGGGCTGGACCGGCGGGCCCTACGGCACGGGCAAGCGCATCAGCATCGGGCACACGCGCACCCTGCTCAATGCCGCGCTCTCCGGCAAGCTCGCGGCCGCGCCGTGCTCCTCGGACCCGGTGTTCGGGTTCTCGGTGCCCAAGGTCTGCGAGGGCATCCCCGCGGACTTGCTCGACCCCGCGGCTTCCTGGAAGGACAAGGACGAATATATGCGCAAGTACAAGGCCTTGGCCGCCAAGTTCGCGGAGAACTTCAAGAAGTTCCAGGACAAGTGTCCTGCCGAGGTCCGTGCCGCCGGGCCGAGAATCTAGAGAGCATGTCCTCTCGGAAGGGCGGATACAACCCGTCTTCGCCGGTTCCGGAGCGGGAGGTTCCCAGCAGCGCGGATCCCCGGTCTTTTTTTAGGCGCGGCCTTGCACGGGCCGCGTTCCCTGCTGTTTTTGCCGGCGGACTGGGCGCTGGATTTTTCCTCGCCAGGGGGCTTCCGGCCGGGTCCGGCGGGTCCATGGAGAGCCGAAGTACGGGATACCGGTATATCAGCCCGCTGCTCGAATGCGAGCCGTATAAGGACGGGCTGCAGGAGATCCGTCCTTTCAAGCGGCTCGTCGTAAGGCGCGTCAACGAGCTGCTCTCCAGCGGATATGTCGAGCACCTGTCGGTGTATTTCCGGGACATGAACAACGGACCATGGTTCGGCATCAACGAGAAGGAACAGTTCGCTCCGGCCAGTCTTTTGAAGGTCCCGATCATGTTCGCGTACTTCAAATGGGCGGAGACGGAGCCTTCCGTTTTGACCCGGATGTTGAAGGCGGATGCGATCAATGACATTCAGGCCATCGGTCCGGCCAAGAAGGTTGCAAGAGGAGAATCCCTGCCGGTCCTTCGCCTGATCGAGCGAATGATCGTTTATTCGGACAACAATGCAGCGCTCACTCTTTTGGAGAACCTTCCCAAGGAGCGTCTGAACACCGTTTACACGGGACTCGGATTGACGGTGCCGGAAAGCCAGGAAGAGTCCGTCGGCGAACAGGGGGAGAATATCGTCAACGTCAGGGACTATGCCGCGTTTTTCCGGATACTTTATAACGCGTCTTACTTGACCAGGGAGTCCTCGGAAAAGGCCCTGGGATTCCTGGCGCAGGTGGACTTCAAGGACGGGCTGGTCGCCGGCGTGCCCGGCGGAGTTCCCGTGGCGCACAAGTTCGGAGAGCGCCGCCGCCGTTCGGGGACCATCCAACTGCATGATTGCGGCATCGTTTATGGGAAGAAGCCGTATCTCCTTTGCGTCATGAGTCGCGGTACGGATATGGGCAAGCTCGCGGCTGCCATTCGGGACATCTCCAAGCTCGCCTACTCCGAATCTCAGAAATAGGGCGTTCCGACAATCCAGGTCCTTTGGCTGTTCGCGCCTGGGGCTCTCGGCCCAGGCGCGTCTTTTTGCCGGATCATAGACTATCCATGGTGCTGCTCCACATACTTGCCGCCGCCTTCCTGTCCTTGGCCGCTCAAGCCCGGGCGCAGACGATCGTGCAGGGCCGCGCGGTTCCCGTGTTCCCGGCAGTCGTCCCGATCTCGGCGGCGGCTTCCGCGGTCCAGCCCCTGATCCCATCGGCCTTGCCCGTTCCCATCAGCCTGCCGGCATCCGTGCAGGGGCTGGGAGGCGTTTCCGTCGAGATCCCGGTCTCTCGGGAGTCTCTCCCGGTAAACGGCGCGGTGGTCGGCGTGGAGTATGCCGTTGAGGCGCACGATGGTTCCTCGGCGCATGCGGCGCCGGTCGCGCAGGTCCGCCGGACGCTCATGCAGGCGAAGCCTTTGCCCGTCTCCGCGGGGCTCCAGGGCCTGCGCAAGAGCTTGGATAAGGCCCGGTCCACGCAGAGCGAGGTGCAGTCCGCGGCATTCTCCGCTTTGATGGACCAGGCCTTTGACGGGAAGTCCATCCGGAAGGGCGTGGCTGAGGCGGTCCATGCCCAGGCAGGGGCTTTCCTCAGCCAGAAGAACGCTCGGCCTGCGCTCGCGCAGCGCAGCCTGGAGAGCATCGAAGAGCTCAACATCGGCACCTACAATCTCCTCAATCTCTTCCAGATGGTGGGAAAATATCTTCAGGTCCAGCGCGGCGGGCTGCAGCAGCTCAAGAAGCCCAAGGCCAAGGAAGAGCAGCAGCGCCTGGAGCAGGGCAAGGCTATATTGGACCTCAAGCTCGACGTGCTCGTGGTCCAGGAAGTTGAGAACGTCGAGGCTTTGGAGGCTTTCAACCGGCATTTCCTGGGAGGAGCCTACCGGGTGTTCCTCATCGAGGGCAATGATGAGCGCGGCATCGATATCGGATTTCTGGTGAAGAAGGACCTTCCGATGGAGATAGAACAGCGCAGTCATAAGGGCGAGAAGTGGAACGACCCCGTCTTCGGAGCGGGGAGTCCGATCTTCTCGCGCGATTTAACCTCCCTCATCTTTCGCGCGCAAGGGCAGGTCCGGCCGCTCTTCATCTTCTTCGGCGGGCATTTCAAGTCCAAGCGCGACCGTCCCGGCGACCGCGAATCCGCCGTGATGCGGCGCGCGCAGATGGAGCGCGCCGCCGAGATCATGGGACGATACCGCAAGGAGTTCGGCAACGATGTTCCGCTCATGCTGGCCGCGGATTTCAACGGGGACCTCAACGCCGGCTCGGAGTTCGCGGCGTTCTGGAAGAAGGCCGGTCTCATCAACAGCCTGGACTTAGGCGATGCGCCGGTGCCGATGAAGGATCGGGTGACGCATACCTACCATCCGGGAAAGGGGCCGGTCAGCGCGGTGCAGATGGACGGCGTCCTGGTCTCTGCGTCCATGCGCAGGCTCGTGGCCCGCTCCGGGATCTACCGCTACAAGAATCCCGACGGCAGCGAGCGCCCAATCCCGAAGACGCGCAAGGAGCGGGACAAGAATCCCTCGGACCACTTTCCGCTCTGGCTCAAATTGAAGTTCCAGCCGCTCTTGAAGAGCCTCGGACTCTAAAGCCGCACGCACTAAAGAAGAAGGCCCGGCGGACTCGCCGGGCCTTCTTCTTTCTAAGAGCGGCTTACTGCGCGCACTGGTATTTGAGTTCGCACATCTTGTAGGTCGACAGGCTGGTCTTGAACTCTACCTTCCCGCTCTTGAGGCATTTCCCGACGATCTTGGAGATCATGTCCTTTCCGCCGAACTTTGAGTCCGGGATCTTGCGTCCGTCGATGCAGGACTGATAGTAGGAGGTGACCTGCTTCTGGTAGCGGCTCAGCTGGGATTGCCCTTTGCCGCGGGCGCGCGAGTTCTCCGGCTTGAACTCGAAGATCGTGCACATCGCGCCGCTTACGCAGTCGGGCCGTTCGTCTCCTCCCACGAAGGCCGTGTCCTTGACGCCGCAGGAGTGCCGGGATTCCGCTTCCATGCGCTTGTGCTGCTGTTTGCCGTATTCCTCGGCCTGCTGCACGAGCGGGTGATTGACTCCCCGCAGCGAGCCGTTGGCCTGGATCTTCACGATGCGCTCCCACTGCTTGTCCATGTCCTTGACCACGGGCTCGGTCTCTTTGGGGAGGGGGAAGGATTTGACCCAATCATCGCGCCACTTGTCGAGTTCCTTGTATTCCGCCGCGAGGGGATCGGCTTTTGACTTGATCTCCTGACCGATCTTCTGCGCCTGCGCTCGCATGGCGTTGCGGTCTCCGGTCTCCGTGGGTTCGGAGTCCGCTCCGCAGGCCGCTTCCCATATATCGTGCATGGCCTTGCAGTCGAGCTGGGTGAAGGCTTTCGCTTTGTTGGTCCACTCCTTGGCTTTCCGGCTGAAGTCCTCGGGACTCATGGCCGCGGATGCCGGACGCGCGGACATCGAGATCCAAGCGGCCAGGGTGCAGAGCAGGGCGATCCTTAGTCTGTTCATCAGTGCCTCCGGGATTCCTATTTTCACGGGACCTCGACCGCGTCGATGAGGACCGCGGCGGGATAGTTGTAGCTGTCGGTGCCGGCGTAGAACGCCGTGCCTTTGATGATGAGGCCGTCCTGGGCGTATTCCGTCTTGCGCTTGAGGAAGCGCTCCCAGGCCTTGGCCGCGGCGGAGCCTTTGAGGAAGTAGCCGTGGATGAACTTAATGCTCATCTCGTTCTCTCCGGGCATATTGAGTTTATAGCAGTCGTATTTTTCTCGCGGGGCCGAAGCCAGGAGATAGGTGAAGGTCTTGGGACCCATGCCGGCTTTGAAGGAGACGGGCTTTCCCGCCAGGCTGCGCAGTCCGGACGCGCCTTTTTGGAATGAAGAGAAGTCCGTTTCCGAATAGGTGCGAGCTTCCGCTGCGGCCGCGCTCTTGTACTCGGCGAAAGGTCCTGCGAGCTGCACGCCTTTTCCCGGCAGCTTGGAGGCCAGCGACGTCACCGACTCGACGGGATAGGCCAGCCCGTAGTTGGTGCGGGGCTTGGTCTCCTCTGAGGGAGGCGCGGCCTTGCCGAAGGCTTCCAGGAAGGATTGCGGAGGCTCGATGCCGGGGTCCGCGTCCGCGTTTCCTCCAGCTTTTTCGAGCATATAGGAGGACGGGTCTGCATCGAGGTCCTTGAGCTCCGCGGGCTTGGTGATGAGGAGGTTCTTTTTGTCCTCATCCATATATTTGTAGTAGCCCGCGGGATTGCTGAAGAAGACGTTGCCTTTGAGCGCGGTCCGGTCGTTGCCGAAGGTATTGCTCACTGCGTAGCCCGCGGAGCCGCCCTCGGTATGG
This sequence comes from Elusimicrobiota bacterium, assembly GCA_041661185.1. Taxonomy (GTDB): domain Bacteria; phylum Elusimicrobiota; class Elusimicrobia; order UBA1565; family UBA1565; genus JBAZUV01. The sequence goes on along the minus strand of JBAZUV010000014.1, from coordinate 36,938 downwards.
GTGTAGGCGATGACGTTGTTCTCGAGCACGGTCTTGCCTTCCCGTCCCACGAAGACGGGGATGCCTCCTCCTTGAGTGGGATAGAACCAGGTGAAGGCGAAGGTGCAGTTGCGGATATGGACGGCCGCTCCCTTCTGAGAGGATCGCGTGGAGAGACCTTCGCGGAAGGTGTCCACGATGAAGGTGTTGACGACCTCGTTGTCCGGCCCCGTCCAGGGGCTTTCGATGCCCGGGCCCAGGGGGTTGAGCAGGACGCAGTTGCGGATCTTGACGTTGGCTCCGGAGACGTGGAGCGCCCGGCCGGGATAGGATTTCGCGATGTTGATGCTCCCGTCGTCGTAGTAGCCGTTGCGGGACTGCGCGTTGAGCGTGAAGCCGTCGAGGATCAGCCCGCCGGCGTCGGCGCCTTCCTTGCTCGCGATGATGCCTTCGGGCAGGCCGGTCCAATCCCCGGCGTAGTCCTTGGCGCGCTCCAATACAGTGGGATGCTTGAACGGGTCGCGCGCGCTGAAGTCCGAGGCGTAGCCTCCCACGAGGGTCAGGTCCGGGACCTTGATCATGAAATGGCCGCAGCCGCCCTTGCCGTTGTAGGTTCCTTCGGCTACGTGGATGACGTCTCCGCGCACGGCCTTGTCCAAGGCTTTCCAAAGAAGTCCCGAGGGAGCTTCCTTCGTTCCGCTGCCTTCCGCGCCGGCCCGGACGTATAGGTCCGCTGCGCGCGCGGTCCCTGCCAGCAGCATGGCTGCGAAGAGCGCTCCGATCATATTGAGAAAAGGACGTTTTCCTGTTTTCATTGTTCCCCCAATGATAAGAATAATAATTTCGCGAGGATATAGTATTTCCAGCTTTCCGCGCAAGTTATTTTGGGAAGGCGGAACGGACGGCGCTGCGGAACTGCTCGCGCTGCTTCGGGTCTTCGAGCCGGCTGAATAGCTCTCGCGGGAGTTCCAGCTGGACTCCGGCTTGTCGGGCTCTGTTGACGAGATTGGAACTGGAGCGGCCGGGCAGGCGCCGGCAGGGCTCTTCCGTCTCGAATCCTGCCTTGCGCAGGGCCGCGGCGGTCTTTTCGCGCAGAGGGGCATTGGCTCCGCCGATGCAGACTCCGAGGCCGGCGTCCTTGGAACCGTGGACTGAGAGACCCCACTCGGTCTTGCGGGCCAGGGATAGAGCGTCGGGCTCGTCGAACTTCGCTGACGTGACGTGCATTCGGCGGTTTTTGGGAATCAGGCCTTCAAGGAGATAGAGGTTCCAGTCGTTTCCAGCCAGGGTGCGCGCAAGCCGGGAGGTGCCGGGCTCTATGTCTCCTCCGTGCGGAGCGAACACCGTGACCGCGGCTTGGCGGTCTTGGACCAGGATGCGGAAATCCTTGTTCTCCTTGAAATTCTCCCGGAGTTCCTGCCAGGAGCCGCATTCCGGCGTGCAGGGAGCGTTTTTTTGAGGGAGCGGCGCTGCCCAGAGCAGGGTCGAGCAGAAGGCTGCCGCCAGCCGGAGCATCATCCTTCGAGCATAGCAACATTCCTGATGCGCTGAAAGTCCGACCGCAAAAAAACTGTTCTGGGCAAGAACATAAAAAAGTAATATGGACCCGGGTGCTTGGCGCCTCGGGTCCATAAGTTGTGAAAGTTCCAGGCAGGCGGCAAGGGATATCCATGAAACACCTCGCGGTTCTGTTTTTTTCGGCGGTATTTTTCCCGGCCTCGGCTTTCGCAGGGACAGGGGATGACGACTCTTTGGAGTTTTTCGCGGAAGAGGCCAAGGTCCTGACCTCCGCTTCCAAGCATCCTCAGACCGCTGCCGAGGCTCCGGGCTCGGCGTATATCATCACGGACCAGGACATCGAACGCTACGGCTACCGGAGCGTGGCCGAGGCTCTGCAGAGCGTCCCCGGATTCTTCGTGACCACCGACCGCAATTACACCTTCCTATGGGTGCGCGGCGTGTATCGGCCCGGCGACTACAACACGCATATCCTGTACATGATCAATGGGCACAGGCTCAATGAATCCTTGTATGCCAGCACCAATCTGGAGATCGACTGCCCCGTGGATATCGGGGCGGTCTCCCGCATCGAGGTGGTCAAGGGGCCCGGCTCTTCCGTGCATGGAGACAACGCCTTCTTCGGCGTGGTCAACATCGTGACCAAGACGATCAAGGACGAGCGCGGGGCCGTGGGCGCGCAGGCAGGTTCTCAGCGCACCTATCAGGGGCATGCGCGCGCCGCCGGCCGGTTCTCGAAGGACGCGGAATTCTTCTTCGCGGGTTCCGCCTACCGCAGCCAAGGCGAGGACCTTCAGTTCCCGCAGGTCACGGCCCATGATGACGGCTGGTTCAGGGACAGCGACCGCGAACAGACCGGTTCGGTCTTCGCGTCCGCGAAGGTCTCGAATCTTTTTCTGCAGGCGAGCTATTCCAGCCGGGAGAAGCGCATTCCCACGGGTTCGTTCTCCTCTTTCAACGGACAGCCGGCTTCTTTTACGCGCGACAACCGCGGTTTCCTGGACGCGCAGGGCCAGTGGGGGAGCCTGGAGACGCTGCAGGCCTCCGCGCGGGCGTATTATGACGACTACGCCTATGACGCGGACTTCCTGACCATCAGTCCGGCCCCGCCTCCGGATACCTATCTCAACCGCGACCTGGGCCGTTTGCGCTGGTTCGGCGAGGAAGTCCGGCTGAGCAAGAACCTCTTCGGCGAGAATCTCTTCATGTTCGGCCAGGAGTACGAGCAGAGCGTCTACGGTCTGCTCAAGAACTTCGACGCGGACCCTCTGGTCGTCAACACGGACGTCGGAGTGCGCCCTCATCGCTGGGCGCTCTTCATCCAGCAGGATCTCCGAGCGCATGAGAAGCTCACGCTCTCCGGAGGCGTGCGCATGGATCGCTACAAGTCTTTCGGCAACACCTACAACACCCGCGGCTCCGCGGTCTTGCGTCCTTTTGAGAACAGCGTTTGGAAATTCCTCTACGGCACGGCTTTTCGCGCGCCTGTCCCGGCGGAGACCGACTTCAGCCAGCCCGGCATATTCGATCCCAACGCCGGTCTGCGGCCCGAGAAGATGCAGACCTTGGAGACGCGCTGGGAGCAGTCCTTGGGCCGAGGACAGAACCTGTCTTTGGGCTTTTTCCGCAACCGCATCAAGCAGCTCATCTCCCAGGTCACGGATCCGGTGACCGGCGTCGGGCGCTATGAGAATCAGGAGAACCTGCTCTCGCAAGGGATGGAGCTGGACTTCCGGCTCAGGCCTTGGCATGGGGTGTCCGCGCGCGCGGCCTATGTCTTTCAAAAGACGCGCTTTGACGGCGGCGAGGAACTGGGCAATTCTCCGCGGCATGTGGCGGACTTCGGCGTGGACGTCTCGGGTTTGGACGGCCGCGCAAACGCATCCGTGGATTCCTTGGTCATCGGGTCCAGGCGGAGCATGCAGGGCACGACCTTGGCTTCGACGCCCGTCTATAACGCGCACTTGCGCGCCAAGCCCTGGCACGAGGGCCTGATCCTGACCCTTTCCGTATATAACCTCACGGACGCGGACGTGCTGGGCTCGGGCGCGAGCGAGCACGTGCAGGATGCCCTGCCGCAGGGCTCGCGCCGCGTCATCGGCGGCATCGAATACCGTTGGTAGCCGGCAGCTGCTTTTAAAACTTATTCCGACAGAAGATTATGCCGGGTCCGCGGCGGCAATGGGCGCGGCGGGCTGAGCTTGTTCCGGTCCCAGGCGGCCGCGCTCCATCCAGCGCTTGGCCAGGACAAGCCCGATGGGCGTGGCCATGGCGATGACTGAGTAGATGAGCCACATCCTGCCGGTATTCATGGGAAGTCCGCTCTCCGGCTTGGGGCAATAGCGCGCGATGAAGTAGCCGGAGTAGGAGGCCGTGATCATCTTGGTCATGAACCACGGCAGCTGCCCGATGCCTTGATACATCCCCACCTTGCCGGGAGGCGCGATCTCCGCGATCCACTGCAAAAAGCGCGGGCTCCAGACCGCTTCTCCCAGGGACATGAAGAGGATGTACGTAAGGAACATGTAGACGTTGGGGGGGGCCGCGAGCAGGAAGGTCGGCGCGGCCATGATGAGCGTGCCCGCGATCATCACGCGGTAGATGTCCATGCGCGCGGTCATGGCCGCCACGATGGGCGAGAGCACGAAGATCAAGAGCGGGTTCAGGTTGGAGAAGAACTCGTAGTAGCGGCTGACCGTGGTCCCCGCGAAGGCCCTGTCCAGATAGTAGGGGACCGTGAGCCAGTTGTGCGCGAAGAGCGTCTGCACGGGGACCAGGATGAAGATGAAGAAGACGAAGCGCGCGTCCGAGAACGCCTCCATGTAGGAGCGCACCGTGCCCCAGAAGCCGTGCGCGATGCCCGCTTCTTCCTTGGGCGCGCCGGCCGCGGTCGCGGCTTCGACGGCCTGCGCATGCGCATGGCGGCTGAGCAGGCAGAGCACGGTCAGCAGGCTCACGCACGTGAGTCCCGCGTAGACCCAGAACACCGCGGCCAGGCCGTTGGGCGGGAGGACCCCGGCGAAGTGCCGGCGCGTGACAGGCGAGATGAAGCCGGAGAAGAAGGAGCCCAGGTTCATCCCGCCGTAGAGCATGGCATAGGCCACGGCCGCGGTCTCAGGCGTCGAGTAGTACTTGATCGCGGCGTAGGAGGCCGGCTGGAACACGCCGTAGGCCGCGACCATGACGAGCAGGCCGCCGGAGAAGAGCAGGAACATGGGAGAGAAGACGCCGTGGCCCAGGGGGATGGAGCCTGAGAGCGCGACCAATGCTCGGCCGATGAGCATGAGCGCGATGGAGAGCAGCAGGGATTTGCGCACGCCGATGCGGTCCGAGAGCCCGCCGAGGAAGACCATGGCGAAGGTGATGCCGCCCGTGACCGCGCCGTAGACCCAGCCGGAATGCAGATCGCTCAGGCCGATGTTCTCGGAGCAGAACTTGCCCAGGATGGTCAGGATTCCGAAATAGACGAGGCCGTCGATGATGTAGATGATGTTGACGCCCCAGACCGCGCGGGGCGCGCGGGAGAAGGAGCTCAGAGTGGTCTTGAGTTCGCGGAAGCTGTCGCTGATTATCTTCGAGATCATGATGTCCTCTTGTTATCGTATCCTGGCGAGAGCTTCCTGCATCCGCGTGAAGAAGCCCGGGCCGAAGCCGCAGGCGCTCGAGGAGAGCTCTTCTTCCAGGCTGTCGCGCGCGTGCTTGGCCTGTTCGTTGTAGGCATGGCCGTCCAGCTTGGCCCTCACCTTGGCTTGCTGTCTGTCCAAGTCCGAGGCCGATGGATAGTGCTCCATCTGGTATTGCGTATTACAGAAGAGGGGCTTGATCGAAGGGTCTGCCTGGATGTCTTCCACATGGGTCTGCTCATGCGCGTCCAGGGCGGCTCCTTCCCACTCGCACAAAGGCCGGGGCACGCCTTTCGCGCAGAGGTCCGGGGTGTTCGTCTCTTCCGAACAGAACTCATGCGAGCCCCCGCCGTTCTCCGGGGAGCCGGCGGCGGTCAGGTCGAAGCCCGGATAGGTTCTCTGGATCTCAAATTCCACGAGATCCATGAGGTCCTCCTCGCTCTGCGCGCCGGGGCCCAAGGATTCGTAGGCGTCGCGCATGTGCAGGAGGAATTCGATGTCCTTGAGCAGGGACTCGGTCTGGCGGCAGCGGTCCGGCGCCTCGGAGGAGTCCTGGGGCGCGTCCCCGAAGGAGAGGGAGAGCTCGATGCTCGAACCCGGCTCGCAGCGGGGCGTTATCGTGGAGAGGCTCCCGACCTGCGAGGTCAGCGACAGGGACTTCCTGTTCAGGTCTTGCGCGAATTGCGCCGGAGAGCGCTCGATCTTGGTCCCGTAACAGCCAAGCTTGCGGCCGGCTTTTCCGTCCGCGGAGGTGAAATAGACCGTGGGAGACTCGATCTCCAGGATGATGCGGCCGTTCTCCGAGCCTCCCTTGAGCGCCCACTCATGGATGGCGGGATAGCGGTCTCCTGGGTCGACCTGGTGGGTGGAGAAGTCCCGCCAGTCCCTGCATGAGCCGGAATCCTTGCTCACGCATTGGCGGCCCGACTGTTCGACGGAGATGTTCACGGAGGCCGAGCCGAGGAGATATTCCTTCTTGCCGTTGGGCTTGCCGGTCTTGGGATCGTAGTATTCGCTGATGTGGACGTAGCCCACGAATTCCTCGGTGACCGCGTAGGAGAGGCTCAGGGAGCTCCAGCCGCCGCTGGGAGGGTCCGAGTCCTTCCCGCGCACGATGATCCGGCCTTTGAAGGGGATCGCGGCAGGAACCGGGATCTCCGGCTCATCGGAGCCGCTGAAAGCGGAAAGGCTGCTCAAGATGCCGCGGCGCATGCGGTTCGTGTTCTCCACGACTTGCGCGACCTTGTCTTGGGGCGTGGCGGGGAGGCCGAAGCTCGGCATGTTCGGGGCAGGCTGAGGCATGCTCCTCTGCAGTTCCTGCGCGGCTCTCTGCAGCTCTTCGAGCTGCTGTCGGAGCGTCTGGACGTCCTCGGCGCAGGCAAAGGATGAGAACAGGGCTATGAGCAGGAGTGAGCAATGCATTGATTTATTATACTCCTCTTAAAAGCTTCCATGCTTGCGCGTAGATGCGGGAGGCGGCCTCTATGGAGTTGAGGTTGACGTATTCGTCCGGGCCGTGGAAGTTCTCTCCGGTGGGCCCGATGATGACCGTGGGAATGCCGAATCCATTGAGAATATACGATTCATTGGCAGGCCCGGCGATCTTAAGGGGCAAGACCTTTCCCAGGATCTTTCGAGCCGCGGCCCGCACTGCCGAGACCACGGGCGCGGCAGGGTCGGCTTGGCTCGGCGGGATGTAGTATTCCTGCGCCCATTCGACCTTGAGGGCCGGGTGTTCGCGGCTGAAATCCGCAAGAAGGGCTTCGACTTTGGCGCGCAGCTCTTCGACCGGCAGGTCCGGGATGAGGCGGGAATCGACCTGCAGCTGCACGTCGTCGGGAGTCAGCCCGTAGGACTGTCCTCCGTGCAGGATGACCGGAGTGAGCACGGTCGCATACGGCGCGTAGAGTCCGCTGCCTCGCTTGGAGAGCAGTTCCTTGGAGAGGTCTTCAAGGGCCAGCATGATCCGGGCCGCGCCCGTCAGGGCGTTGGCGCCGAGACCCTGCTCTTCCTGCCATTGATGAGAGCCCGTATGCTTTCCCTTTCCCCGCACGCGGACCCGGAAGCGCCAGACTCCGCGGTGGCCTACGGTGATGTTGTCGTTGCCGGAATAGGCATAGATCGCGCCCAGGCCTTGGAGCTTCCCTTTCGCATGGAGCAGCTTGATGCCGAGATCGCCGGTCGCGCCGGCTTCCTCATCCGGGACCGCGAGCAGGCTCAGACAGCGGCGGGGGGAGAGCTTCTGCACTTTCAGGAGGGCTCCCATCGCGGCGACGATCCCGCCCTTGTCGTCTAATGCGCCGCGGCCGTAGAGCTTGCCGTCCTCGATGTCCGCCGCGAAGGGAGGATGCTTCCAGACGCTCTCATCTCCGACGGGAACGGTGTCCATGTGCCCGACGATGAGCAAGCCCGGGACATCCTCGGGTCCCACGCTGATCTTGAGCACAGGACGGCCCGGACTCGCCTCGAAGCGCTCCACGCGCATTCCGTGCGCGAGCGCGAACTCCTGGAGCAGGTCCGCGACGTTTTTTTCGGGATTCACGCCGTTGACGGACGGCGCTGAGACCAGGGCCTTGAGCAGAGCCGCGAGCTCCGGCGCGAGAGCGCGCGCATGCTCTTTGCGGAGCGCGGTTCTTCGTTCGGATGCGGGGGGCTGTGTCTGCGCGAGGACGGAGGTTTCGTCCAGGGTCGGCTTGGGGCGGGCGTTGTCGAAAGAAGAGTCGAGCGCTGAGGGCTCCTTCATTCGCAGAGAAGAAGAGAGGCCTTGGAGAACTCCGAGGTTCTTGGCCGACTGCCGCGGCTGTCGGAACGAAGCAAAGAGCCCATCGCCCTTCTTCGCTGCGGCGATCGGATTCCCTGTGCGTGCCTGGTCGAGCGGTGCTTCGACGGGCTTCAGGAATATCTCCGAGGGGAGCGCCGTCGTTTGCGCGGGGTCGAAGGATGCGGCAAACTGCGGGAAGATTCCCGACGGGAGCAGGCCGGAGGCGAACGGCATGTCCGTGCGCGCGGTCCATGCCGCCGGGAGGCTTCCCATCATTGCGGACTCCGGCGCCAGGAGCGCCGCTGAGTTCACGCTCGCGGGCAGGACGATAGCGGTCGGATGAGACAGGGTCGCGTTCTGCGCCGAAGCATTTCCGGACAGGAGGGACAGGAGCGCGATGCGCGTGAGAGCCGACCAAGCAGAGAAGGGGAGCATTCAGCCTTTTCCTTTATATGAGGACGACCCATTATCCCTATTCTCGGCCCCAAGGACCTGGGCCCATGGGGCCGAGAAGCTCAGATAAAAGACCTAGCCCGGATTCCGCGGTTGACCCTCTCCGGAAAAATCAGACATGGACAGACTTGAGGCCGACTGAATTTTTCCGGCTAGGCGGCGCGTTCGCGCAGGAAGTATGCTCCGGCCGGGATGGCGAGCGCGCCGAAGATCACGTAGAGCCGCCAATAGGTGGAGTGCAGGGCCGCCCAGAATCCGACGGCGCCATGCGCATTCATCCACCAAGCCGTCATGCCGATGCTGAAGGTGGCCAGGGTCACGCAGAGCATGAGGGTGATGATCCTGCGGGCAGGCACCTTCCAATCCGTGAACAGCGCCGTCAGGAACACTCCGAGCAGGGGGCCGTAGGTGAAGGCCACGATGCGGAATCCCAGCCAGAGCAGGCGATCCAGATTCTTGAGCACGAGCGCGAAGACCATGAAGAGCAGTCCGAAGCCTATGAAGGAGAGCTTTGAGACCTTTACGCAGCGCTCTTCGCTCGCGTTCTTCCCCCAGAAGGGCTTGTAGAAGTCCATGGTGAAGGCCGTGGAGAGCGAGGCCAGCGCCGAGTCCGAACTGCCCATGGCCGCCGAGGCTACGGCCGCCAGCAGCAATCCGCGCAGTCCCTCCGGCAGGGTCGTGAGGATGAAGCGCGGGAATATGTGGTCCGGGTCCGTCATCCCGGCCGTGAGCTCCGGATGGGCCAGGGAGTAGGCATAGAGCGACACGCCGATGCTCAGGAAGAGGAAGGTGATCGGGATTCCGGCCAAGCCCGAGATCATGAGGCTCCAGCGGGCCTTCTTGGGGTCGCTGCAGGCCAGCAGGCGCTGGACCATGTCCTGGTCCGTGCCGTAGGCGGCCGAGGATTGGAAGAAGCCCCAGACGGCGAGCAGGGCGAAGAGCCCGAGATTATCGGGCTTGAGCAGTTCCAGAAAGTTGAATTTGTTGTAGACCGTGCCGTCCGGCTTGATCGCGTGGCGTCCGGCTTCGATGATGCCGCTCACCCCGCCGGGGACATGGAGCACGATGTAGCTCAGCGCGATGAGCGCGCCGGAGACGAGGAGCACGAACTGCAGGAGGTCCGTCCAGGCGATGGCCCGGCCTCCGCCCATGGTGGTATAGGCGAGGATGATGGTGATGACGATGATCACGCATTCGGAATAGGGGAGGCTTCCGCCCGAGACGACCTCCAGGACCTTGGCGATGGCTACGATGCGCACCGTGGAGGCCAGGGTGCGCGAGAGGAGGAAGTAGCTCGCGCAGGCCGTGCGCACGGGCGGGCCGAAGCGCTCGGCCGCGTACTGATAGATGGAGGTCACGCCCAGGCGCTGGTACACAGGCAGGAAGACTGTGGCCACGAAGAACGCGGCCGCGATGTCCCCGGCGTTGCTGAAGAGGTAGCGGTAGTCCGCGCTGAAGCCTTCGGCAGGGGTCCCCACGAAGGTGAGCGCGCTGATGCAGGTGGCCAGGAAGCTGGTGGTGGTGACCAGCCAGTGGATGGACCTGCCGGCCAGGAAATAGTCGTCGGTGGTCTTGTGCGTGCGGCGCGCGGCCCACCAGCCGATGGAGGCCAAGGCCGCGAGATACGCGAGAAGGATTGCCGTATCGAGAATGCCGAGTTTCATTGAGGATGCCTGCGTCATTCTCGCAGTTCGCCCCCGCGCCAGTCAATCGGAGGGTGCAGGCGCGATATTGCGGCGCGCGGCGGCACTTTGTAGATTGGTGCTATTGTGGCTTGGGAAACAGTCCGGCAACGATGAACTTGGCGCTGAGCACCGCGGCGGTGAGCGCAATGCTGAGCCCCTTTTCCATGCCGGGCAAGGCGGTTTTCCCGCTGGGAGAGATCATTTCCGGCGCTGATAACGAGTTCTCCGCTCAGCCCGTGACGCAAAACGAGGTCTCGGCGGCCCGGATAGCGGCCTCCGGCGCGCAAAGCATCGGCGCCGCGCTCGAACAGGTTCCCGGGATATCCTTCGGCATAGGGCCGCGCCGCGAAATGGCGATCAACATGCGCGGGTTCAGCCAGTTCGACATCCCGATAATGTTCGACGGCATTCCGCAGAGCGTGCCCTATGACGGTTATATCGATCCCGGCAAGATGCCGGTCTCCAATGTGTCTAAAATCTCGGTCACAAAAGGCGCGGGCTCGGCTTTGAACGGTCCCAACGCGATGGGCGGCGTGATCAACGTCGTCACCGTGAAGCCGCAAAAGGAGCTTGAGATCGCGGCGCAGGGCGACTTCTCGGAATCCACGAACAAAGGCGCGTCCTTGAACGTCGGCTCGAGGCACGACCTGTATTATTTCACCGTCGGCGGCAGCTATGCGCAGTCGGACGGGTTCAAGATGTCGGACAAGTTCACCCCGACGGCCGATGAACCGGGCCGCATCCGCGCGAATTCGGCGCATATCAGCCGCAATCTTTCCGCCAAATTCGGCGCAACGCCCGCCGACGGGCATGAATACGCCTTCGGCCTGAATGTCCTCTCCAGCCGGTGGGGGCTGCCGCCGGACGCGACCGCCGCATCGCCCAGGTACTGGCGCTTTTCCGACTGGGACAAGAAGACCTTTTATCTCGCGGGCGACACCGCGCTCTTTGACGGCGGCTCCATGCGCACCCGGCTGTATCACGACAAGTATCACAACATCCTGGACGCCTACGACGACGCGACCTTTACGACCCAGAAGAAAACCTCGTCTTACCACAGCACCTACGACGACTATTCCTGGGGCGGCTCGGCGGCGCCGGAAGTGAAGCTCGGTCCGCGCAACACGCTGGGCATGAATTTCACTCTCAAATATGACGTCCACCGCTCACGGTCCGACAACGGCAACGGAACCGGCGTGACCATGGGCAGCTGGGATCGGTACTCGCAGGCGATTTATTCCGCTGCGGCGCAGGATCAGCTTTCTCTCAGCGGGGCCCTTTCTTTGACGGCGGGAGCAAGCTATGACGTTCAGCGTCCTCTTGACGCCAACGGCGGCGCGGTGCGCGCCGTGGAAAGTTCCTTCAACCCTCAGGTTGGAGCGAACTGGGCGTTCGCGGAGGATGGGCGCGTATACGCAGGTGTCGGAAAGAAAACGCGCTTTCCGACCCTCAAGGAGCTTTACTCGAGCTATCTGGGACTTAATACTCCCAACCCGAACCTGTCGTCGGAACGCGCGGTCAGCTATGAGCTCGGGGCGGAGAAGTTCTTCGAGCCGCTCAAGACGAGATTGGCCGCCGTCCTGTATTATTCCGACATCAGCGGATTGATCACCACGATGGGTTCCGGCGCCAACAAGCAATGGACCAACGTCGGCAAGGCGAGCTATCGAGGCGTCGAACTTTCCGCGCAAACCGCGCCCATATCGGAGAATATCCTCGAATTCAATTACGCCTATCTCGACGCCAGAGACGAGACCCCCGGCGCGGCGACGAGCAATCTGGCCGACCGCCCCGCCCACAAGCTCTTCCTGAGCGACGCCTGGCAGGCCGCGAAGTGGCTGAGATTCTTCGGCAAGGTGCTCGCCTATTCTGAGCGCTATTATCAGCCGACGGCGTCGACGTGGGGCACCGTGTCCTGCTATTGGACCGCCGACGCCAACGCCGAGATGTCGCTTTACACCGGCCTGTCGCTGCAGGCCGGTGCGCGCAACATCTTCGACCGGAATTATTCGGAAAGCTACGGCTACCCGCAGGAAGGCCGCGTATTCTTCGCGGCGGCGAAGTATAGCTTCTGAGGGAGGCCCGGGCCCTTGACCGGCAAGCAAGTTTTCCTTACCCTCATAAAAAGGAGCATGCGTTCTGACGGCGCAGGCATTTCGAGGAGGGGCGTATGAGAAATGGGAAAAAGGATCACATGGCTTTTATCGAGTCGCCGGCTTTCCTGTCCGGCGCTGCATTCGGCGTCGTGGCGGTGCTTTGCGCGGTCGCGTTTTTTTACAGTCCAGAGAAGAAAGAGAGTCCCCTGGAAGCCATTCCGTTCAATTTGCAGACTTCTCCGGTGGCGCCCGCTCCCAAACCTTTTGTGAGCAGTCTGCCGGTCCGGAGCGCTCCAGCCGCAGGGGATTTGGGCGAGCATCAGGAGCCCAGCCCGGACGTCGCGCGGACCGAGAAGGACGGCGCGGGTTCCGTCGACGAGGAGCCGCGGGAAAAGGGTTCGGCTGAGAAATCCGCCGACGAGACGGGCTACGGACAGACCGAGGTTCCTCCCGCGGAGTTCAGCGATCTGCGCGGACCAGGGGGGGGCGATCAGCCTTCCGGAGCGGTCAGCGCGTCGCCGGCCGCTGCTGCGCCGGCGGCTTCCCGGCAGGATCAGGAGGATCTTACGGATGAGGAGATCGCAAGCGCCGTCACGGGCTCGGAGGGAGGGCCTATAGAAGGCCGCGTTCCCGGCCGGGTCTATTCCGCCAGGACGGGCGGAGGTTCCTCGGCGCGCGGCTCGAAAGGGCTGGCGCATTTCTCCAACACTCTGATGGCGGGCGGTGCGGGCAAGGGTTCCTCGGATCAGGCGAATTACGCGCCGACCGCGGCCATGGCGGGAAATACGGGCAGCGCAGCCTTGAGCGGAGGGGGGCTGGTCGGAGGCAGCCTGCAGTCAGGCACCGGCCTGCAGCCGGGCGGAAATCCCGTGGTCCCTATCGGCGGAGGGGAAAAGAAGCCGGAGCCTCCTCCGGCGCCTATCGTTCCTGCGACGCCCAAGGAGATCAACGCGCAAGCAGCGAAACATCTGGATATCGCGGTCAAATATCAAGCCCAGGTCATAACGCCGTTCATCCAGCTGGAGAAAAAAGACGGCAGCGCGTACCGCACAGGGATCGGCAAGGCCATGAAGACTCTCAAGGCTCTGGATCTGTACATTCAGCGGCTAAGGGCGGCGCAGGAAAAAATGGGCCCGGAGGCGGATGGGGTCCTGGCGGAACTTCATGAACTGATCTCGGGGGAAGGGAGATCTGCGGTCGCGGGCAGTTCCGCAGGCGAGTTCCTGCGCAGGCTCCAAACCGCCGACAAGAGCATCGGCAGCGGCCTCTCAGAGATCGGCCTGCTTCCTAACAAGTGCGTCTTCAGCGTTAAAAAGGGTTCAAGCGTGAATCTTCACAATGCGTCGGCGTTGGCGCACGACCGACTCAATAGAGGAATCGAGCAGGCCATCAATGTCCGAGGCGAATGTCTCAAGGCCGCGGATGCCGTACTCAAGGAACCCCTGCCTCTTCCGATCCTGCCGGGACCTTCGAAGCCGGCCGAGCCGAAGAAGTTCCCGTCGCCGGCTCCTGTTCTGCCCGGTCCCGGAGATCCGGGCGGCGTGCAAAAATACATCGCGGCTCAACTGCGGCTGGCGGCTTCGCAGATCACTCCCGTCCGGAAGGCGGCCAAGGTGCGCGGCAAGGTCCTCGGAAAGCCGAAGACCGAGCTTGCGAAGAGGACTTGGAATTTCAACATCCAGATCAAGCGGAATTGCGATACGGTCCAGGCGAAATATCCCAGCTATCCCGACAACGCGACCAGGAACAATCTCGTCGCGCACGTGGACGCCTCCGAGAACTCCTCCGGAGTCGCGGTCAACACCCTGGTCGCGCGGGATCAACTGCCGGTCGATGCGAAGTCTCTGCATTCGACGTCCTTGTCCGGAGACGAGGCCGGCCGGTCGTATGTGCGGCTTTGCGAGAGTTATTATGAATTGAAGACCTTGGCCGCCGACGCGGCGAAAAAACAGAAGCCGCGTCCCGATTGAGAAGAAGCAGGGGAACTTCCTGGTATAATCCCAGGGATGCTGCAAGCTCTTATACTGTGGGTGATCGTATTTTTCACGATCAATTTCTTCGTGCAGGTGGCGCGCAAGCCTACGGAGCTCCTGCGCTTCGCCCGCTTCGGCTCGGAGAAGAGCGTGCATCGGACGTGGAAGGAATTCGAGGCGGAGTTCCGCGAGCATGGGACTCGCGTCATCACTCCGGAGTTCCTGGCGGCCTTGGCCCAAGTGGAGAGCTCGGGCAATCCCTACGCGCAGCCGGCCTGGGTCTGGCGCTGGAGCAAGGACCCTTCCCGGATCTACGGGCCGCCTTCGAGCGCGGTGGGTCTCATGCAGATCACGGACGGAAACCTTGAGACCGCCGGCCGCTTCTGCATCCGCGAGGGCCGCGTGAGCACCCAGGACTGCTGGTTCAACCCGCTCTATGCGCGGTTGTCCCCGGCGGACTCCGTGGAGATGACCGCCGCCTTCCTTCACTCTCAGGTGCAGCGGATGGCTCCGCAGAAGGCCTCTTTGCGCCAGCGCCAGGAGTTGGCGGCCGTGATCCATCTCTGCGGGCCTGAGAAGGGGCTTCCCTTCGTGCGCTCCGGCTTTGACGCTCAAAGCCTGGGCTCCTGCGGGACTCAGCCCGTGGTCGCCTATGTGCGCCGCGTGATGCAGTACCATCGGGAGATCCTGCGCGCCGCGGGGAAAGGCGCGCAAGGAGGGAGAGCGCATGTTTCTTGAATCAGCCTGCATTCTCCTGCTCAGCCTTTCCGCGGAGCCTTCGCGGGCGGCCGTGAACGCCTTCCCGGAGCCTCCGACCGTGTGGCACGGCATCGATTCGCAGAAGGAATACCTTGCCGGAGTCCTCGGCATAACGGCGTCGGATGGGGATGCCCGGTGGAAGGCTTCGGAACTGGCCAACGCCATAGGGGTCATGCTGGAGCTGCCTTCTTCTTTCCGTTCCTGCACTCAGGGCTTGCGGCGGATCAAGGCCGGCAGGAAGGAGGGGGTCACGGGCTATGTGGAGATGAACGTCGCGCCGGTGGCCTTCATCACGGATGCGGGGGCGGATTATCATGGGATCTCCGGCTGGCTGGTCCATGAGATGACCCATTGCTTTCAGATGGCCCATCCGGATATCCTGGAGGCCTGGGAAGAGAAGTTCTGGAATATTTTTGTTTTCTTCAGCAGTCCGAGGACGCCGTCCGCCACCGGTTACGGCAATGACAGCCCGAAGAATGACATGGCGGAGTCCGTGCGGAGATATTGGGAGCTTGGAAGGGGCATGAAGGCGTCTTTCCCGGACCGCTATGAATTCATCCGCGTCCATATAATGAGCGGCATGGAATTCGAGCCGCATCCGACTCCGACCTGAATACGCGGCGTTCTGTGGGGGGGCGGGCAGGCGACTGCCCGCCCTACCCGATAGCCGACCCTTCTTTCAGACGGAAGCGGCGAGATGTTTTTGTTCCCGGCTAACGGGCCGCGCTTTTCGAAAGGGCGTAGAAGTACGGGAAGTTGTTGAGGTTCAGGTTCCCGATGTTCTGCTCGTCTTGGAATCCCTGGACGTTGTCCCGCGCGGCTTGGAAGCGCGTGGGCTCATAGGTGTAGATCTGCGCAAGATCCTCTTGCGCCAGGCGGCTGATCCTGCGGTAGAGTTCGTTCCTCTTTCCCGCGTCCTGCAAGCAGTTGGCTTCGTCGATCAGTGCGTCGAGCTTGGGGTTCGAATAGCGCTGGGCTTTGGGGAAGTAGCCTTGGCTGTGCAGAAGTTCGAAGACGAATGCCTGCGCGTCCGGGTAATCCGCGTAATAGCCCGCGATGAAGAGGGGCAGGCGGTTATGCTCGGCCAGGTCGTAGAGCTTGGCGCTCTGCATATGCCGTAGGCGGACCTTGAAGCGAGGATTGATCTTCTCTAAGGAAGCCTGAAGGAACTGCGCGATGACTTGTCGGCTCGGGTTGGAGTGGCTGTAGCTCAGCGTGAGAGTGAAGCCCTTCTCCCAAAGCGCTCCTCCGTAGGCTTTCTTGAACGCGGCGGCGGACTTGTCCAGGTCCTGCGCGTAGGGGGGGGCATCCTGTCCGGCCAAGAGCCGGCTGCAGACCGGTCCTGCCGCCCGTTTCCCGCGCAAGCCCATGCCGTTCTTGAGATAGCCTTCGTAGTCGAAGGCATAGGCGAAGCCTTCCCGCACGGAGCGGTCCTTGAAGAAGTCCGGCGGGATGCCCTGTCCGTCGAGTTTGCCGCTGCCGAGGAACTCGGAGTCCGGCTCGACGGCGAAGGTGAAGAAAAGGACCTCGCCCAGCGCGGCGTTCGGGAGTCCGTCGATGACCTTGACCTGGGGGAGCTCCTGGACCTGCGAGAAATCCTGGTCTTCCATGAAGCTGGAGTCCGCGTCGCCGTTCTCCAGCATGCTCAAACGCAGGGCCCGATGGGGCACGATCCGCAGGAAGACCCGGGCCAGCGCCGCGGGCTTGCGCCAATAATGCTCATTGCGCTTGAGAACCAATTGCTTCTCCGGCTCGACCTTCTCAAGCTCGAAGGGGCCGGTGCCGTTCATGTGTTCGTGCAGGAACGTGGAGGCTCGGGGCTGGTTGTTGTAGCGCTCCCACTCTTTTTCGGTTCCGTCCCATTCCCCATGGGCAACGGCCCAGGACTTGGAAACGATGATGGGCAGGGAGGCCAATACCTTAAGGAAGTGGTCGCAGGGCTCATGGAGCTCTACGATCACTTTATCGCCGTCTACGCGCACGGCTTGGGCGGCCTTCTTAAAATCGAGCGTGATCTTTCCGTCCGCGCCGCGCGTTCCGTACACGCCCATGATCGGATGCAGCAGGAGGCTCGAAGGGCCGCCCTCCATGTCTTGGAGCATGAAGCGCAGGAGGGAGTAGCGCACGTCCTCGGGCGTCAGGGGGCTGCCGTCGTGGAAGAGCACGCCCTTGCGGATGGGGAAGGAATAGGCGGTCCGGTCCTTGGAGAGAAGGCCGTTCTCAACGGAGGGGACCTTTTCGGCGAGGAAGGGCTCGAATGCGTCCGCGGCATGGATGCTTTTGAAGGCGATCAGGGGTTCGTAGACGTTGCCGATCACGATCGAGCTGACCGAGTCGAAGGCGTCGGCGGGGTCCAAGGTGAACCATTGCCGGGTGGTCAGATGCACGAAGGTCTCCGGATCGCTCGCCGGGCTTTGCTGCGTTCCCGTGGAAGGAGTCTGCGCGCAAAGGGCTCCGGCCCAAAGCCATGCGAACGCCGCGATCGCGAGAGAGTTTTTCATCGTACCCCGAGCTGAGCGCCGTCGGTGGAATAAAGAACGAACCGGGTCTGGTACGAGCCGTCCCGAGAGTTCCCGTAGGCGGTCTCCACGGTAAGAGTGACGGTCCCGTCCGGGTCCGCCCGCAAGTTCCGCAGATAGTTGCGGCCGCCGCCGTCGTAGTCGCGGGCCCAGAGCAGCCCGCCGTTATTGCTGTATTTGAGCAGGCGGACGGGATAGCCGTTTCCCATCCGGCAGACTCCGGCGACCAGGACGTTGTCCTCGCGGTCCACGAAGAGAGAGGGCGCCGTGCAGTTGTAGGTGCCGTCGGTGTATTCCCATTGGAACTGGCCGTTCCCTCCGTATTTCATGAGCAGGAAGTACTTCTGCGGGGGGACGTTGCGGACTCCGGCGATGAAGAGATTGGCGGAGGAATCCATGGCCGCGGCGTAGGCCGTTTCGTGGTAGCCGTCTGCGTGCTGGTAGGTCCAGAGGGGGTAGCCGCCGGCGCTCATGCGGGTGATCTGCAGGGAGTGGTTCCTCCCGTCGAATTGGTTGAAGACCGTGGAGATGTTGCCCTGTCCGTCCGTGGCTGAGAGGACGTTGTCGTCCCCGTGGTCCCTGAGGGATTGGGCTTGTGCGTTGAGCGCAAGGGCTAGAATGAGCGGAAGAAAGTGCATGTGAAAATGATACCAGACGCGGCGGGCCTATGTCCATGACTTGGCGCGGATGCGTGCAGAATGGGGGTCTTATGGGTGAATTCTGGATAGGCCTATTGGCTTCGACGAGGGGGGTATTTCGGTCCCTGCGGAAAAATATCTCCTTGTATATGCTAAAGATGGGTGACGAAGCAGCACAAGGAGCTTTAAGGCCATGAAAAGAATCCTCGCAGTATTGTTTTTCCTGCCGTTTTTCGTCCAGACCGGCGTCGGAGAGATGGGCTATACCTCTTTTAAGGACATCCGCGCGCAGGTCCGCGCGGGCAAGGGCGCTGCTCCGGTTATCGGTTCCATCGTCCCGGTCAAGTTCCGCGTCGAGGAAGGTCCCGTCGTCGAGCCGGCGGGTGACGTGCTCCATATCAAGGACTCCCAGGTCGCGGCGTTCGTCCAGCGCCTCATCGACATTGAAGTCAAGGTCAATGGGGTCGAGACCCTGACCGACGCCCATGTCGATCGGATCGTGGACGGGATCGTGGCGATGGATATCCGTTTCGTGGACCCCATTCCTACTGAGCGCTGGGATGCGATACTCAAGGCCATGGGCGATCTCATGGAGAAGGAATACGGCAAGAAGACCGGCAAGGCGCCTTCCAAGACCCAGGATTGGGACGTGCTCGTCGACCGCATGCTCAAGAAGGCCGTGGAGGAACTTAAGGAACCGCATTCCTGGTATATGGACCCGGCGCAGGTCAAGGCTTTCCGTGAGGAGATGGCCGGCACGGTCACGGGCATCGGCGCCGGAGTCTCGGCCGACCCCAAGGGCATGAAGCTCGATGTGATCTATCCCGGTTCCGGCGCCGAGGCCGCGGGCCTTCTCGCCGGGGACGTCATCATCAAGGTCAACGGAGTCCCCATGGCCGGGCATCCCATCGATGACGTCATCAAGAGAGTGCGGGGCGATGAGGGGACCACGGTCAATATCCAGGTCCTGCGCAATGGGAAGCCGATGCGTCCGGTCAAGGTCGTGCGCAAGACCATTGAACAGCCCAATGTCTTCTCCAAGATGGCGGCTCCCAAGATCGGCTATGTCTATCTTTCCGAGTTCAATCAGAAGTCCGATGAGAAGGTCCTTAATGCCATGGATGCTCTGCGCGCGCAGGGCGCCAAGTCCTTCATCCTGGATCTTCGCAGCGATCCCGGAGGGCTCGTGACCGTGGTCGCCGAGATCCTCTCCCAGTTCCTGTCGGATGGGGAGGCCATCGTCGCCTTCAAGCATCAGGGGCAGGTGGACAGTAAGGTGATCGCCGAGGGCGACGGACGGTTCGTGGAGTTCCCTCTGGTGGTGCTCGTCGACGATAGCTCCGCCTCGGCCAGCGAGATCATGGCCGCGGGCATCCAGGACCTTCGCGGCGGGCCCGTCATCATCGGCAGCCGCAGCTACGGCAAGGGCACCCAGCAGATCATCCTTCCTCAGAAGGATGGCCGGGCGCTCAAGATCACGGAGAATCGATGGTACTCTCCCCATGACCGCCATATCGACGCCAAGCACGACGCCGAAGGCAATGAGATCCCCGGCACCGGCGGCGTGGCGCCGAACATCAGCGTGGAGGTCCCGAAGGAGCAGGCTGAGAAAGTCATGGAGCAGATCGTTTTGGAGCTTACCGGCCGGCCGGTGCCGGAGCCTCGCGTGAAGGATCCGGTGCTTGAGAAGGCCGTCGAGGTCCTCTCCATCGGCGCCGCGGACATCGAGTAGGGGAAGTTGCCTGTGAAGAAGCACATCGCCTGCGTGCTCGCTGTTTTTTTGGCCGCGCTCCCATTGCGGGAGGCGGCGGCGCAGGCCGTTCAAAGCCTGGTTCCAGCGCAGACAGCAGGGAGGGTCGTCCCAGTCGTGCTCTCCGCTGCGGCTTTACCGACGAATATCCTTCCGCGTTCATCGGTCTCCCTTCCGTCGGATGCGGGACGAATCAAGACGGAGTCCTTGGCGCTCCATTCTCTGCTGCTTCCTCGGGTTCATACGCTTGAGGTCGCGCCGACTGAGGCATTGAACGCGGTTCAGCCTTCTTCCGAGCACTCCTTTGTCTTGCCCTTTGCGCGGACCGCTGTTTCCGCGGCAGTGTCGAAGGAACTCGGCAAGGCAGGGACTTCGTCCAAGGATTGCGCACCCGCGAGCAAGGAGAGCCCTTTCGCCGGACTTCTCCGATTCAAGGACAAGATCTTGGGGCACGGCCGACAGAGCCGCGGCGCAGGCAATGTCCTGCTGCGCATGTTCTGGGACGGACAAGCCGTTCGTGCCGTTGCCGAGCAGGATGCGGTGCCTGCGTCCGATGCGGGCCGCATCGGACGCGCCGATGAGAAGTCCTTTTTGCTTGATTCGGGCGAGGCCCGGAAAGAGGGCGGACTTTCTTCGGAGATCCCTTCCCCCGCGGCCGAGCCGGGAGACATGGACGATGCTCCTGCTCCCGGCGGCGTCTTCCATCAGCTATGGTTCTGGATCATCATCAGCCTGACTGCGGCGGTCGCTTCGGGGCTCCTGCTCGCTCCCGGCGTTGCGATCCTGCCGGCGCAGTGGGTCCCCGCTTTATCCTTCGCCGTGGACGCCTCCGCGCGCTGGGGGGGGCTCTTCCTCACGATACTCAAGCGGCTGGCCGGTCCGCTGATATTCTCCTCCGTGGTCAGCTCGCTCAGCCGCAATGAGAACGCAAAGGAACTGCGAAGCGTGGGCTGGCGCGCAATGATCTACTTCCTCTTCACCAGCTTCACGGCCGGGCTCATCGGCATGGGCATGGCGGCGCTCATACGGCCCGGGGCTTATTTCATGAAGGCCGCGGCGGCGCTCGCTCCCGCGGGAGTTGCCGGGACCACCGCGGCTTTGAGCATGCCGAGCTTTGGAGGGTTCCTGCGGCGCCTCATCCCCTCGGATCCGCTCACGCCTTTCCTCACATGCGACATGCTCCAGATCGTGATCATGGCCGCTTTGGCCGGGACGGCCCTGCTCCTCCTCAATACACGCTCCAAGGGATCCGTCAAAAAGGCCGCGG
The DNA here is from genome assembly GCA_041661185.1 of Elusimicrobiota bacterium. GTDB lineage: Bacteria > Elusimicrobiota > Elusimicrobia > UBA1565 > UBA1565 > JBAZUV01. The sequence goes on along the minus strand of JBAZUV010000014.1, from coordinate 15,917 downwards.
AGGCGCTCACTCTCGCCGTCGACTGGATACGGACTCTGGCCATGAGGCTTATCCGGGTCTTGATGCTCACCGCGCCCATCGCGGTGTTCGGCATGATCGCGCGGCTCTTCGCGACCGCAGGCACCCAGTCCCTGCTCGGCATGAGCATCTATGTCGGGACCGTGGTCCTCGCCTTGGCGGCGCTCGTGGGATTCTACTGCGTGATGATCGCGCTCTTCGCGAAGCGCTCTCCGCGCTGGTTCCTTTCCGCGGCTCGCGAGGCCGTGATCACAGGTTTCTCCACCGCGAGCTCCACCGCCACTTTGCCGGTCTCCATGCGCATCGCCCGGGAGAAGCTCGGCGTGGAGCCCCATCGCGGAGATTTCCTTTTGACCTTGTGCGCCGCGGGGAACATGGAAGGCACATTGCTCTACCAGATCATCGCGACCATGTTCCTGGCCCAGGCCTTCGGCATCGCGCTCTCCTTCGGCTCCCTTCTGGCGATCTGCGGGATGCTCTTCGTGGCGTCCTTCGGGACGCCGGGCGCTCCGGGCGCGGGCATGGCCGTGCTTTCTTCGGTCTTGAGCTCCTTCGGCATCCCTCTGCAGGGCATCGCGCTCATCCTGGGAGTCGACCGCATCCTGGACATGGCGCGCACGGGCATCAACGTCATGGGCGACCTGACCGGAGTGGTCGTCCTGGACGCGTTCCTCAATCGAAAAGCCAAAAAGTCCGCCCAATAAGGGCCTAGGATTTTTGGGCCGATGGTTCTATGTTCACTCCGCGCTTGCCTGTGGTAAGGTAGGGGCGATGCGGCAGGCGTCTGCGATGCCGCGAGGCTGAGAGGGGGAAATCATGTCCGAATTCAAGCCGTATATCGACGACGCGACGGAACTCGCGGAGTTCTCGCTCAAGGCCGTGGTCCTGGGAGCGTTCTTCGGCCTGCTCTTCGGAGCCTCGACCGTGTATCTGGCCTTGCGCGCGGGCCTCACGGTCTCGGCCTCCATCCCGATCGCGGTGCTGGCCATCGCGGTGTTCAAGAAGCTCGGCAACTCCACCATCCTGGAGAACAACATCGTGCAGACCATCGGCTCGGCCGGCGAGTCCGTGGCCGCGGGCGTGGTCTTCACTCTGCCCGCCCTGCTCTTCCTCCAGGATGGCGCGCAGTACTTCCGCTATTTCAACATCTTCATCCTGTCCTTGGTGGGCGGCGTGCTGGGAGTGCTCTTCATGATCCCCTTGCGCCGGGCCCTTATCGTCAAGGAGCACGGGACCCTGCCCTATCCCGAGGGAACCGCGTGCGCGGACGTGCTCATCGCCGGAGAGAAGGGCGGCAAGCTGGCTCAGCGGGTCTTCCACGGTCTCTGGACCGCGATCGGCTATAAGTTGTTCATGAGCGTGTTCGGCTTGTGGAAGGACACTCCCTCCTACGTGACTTCCCGCGCCTGCCAATTCCCCAATGCCACGCTCTGCTCCGAGATCACGCCCGAGTACCTGGGCGTGGGTTATATCATCGGCCCCCAGGGCGCGGCCAACATCGTGGCCGGCGGCGTGCTCTCCTGGATGGTGCTCATCCCGCTCATCACCATGTTCGGAGACCAGATCCCCGCGTTGGTGCTGCCCGGCTGGAAGGGCCTGCTCATCAGCCAGATGTCGCCCATGGAGATTTATAAAGGGTATGTGAAATACATCGGCGCGGGCGCGGTGGCTGCCGGAGGGCTCTTCACGCTCATCCGCACGATCCCGACGATCATCTCCTCGTTTGCGGGCAGCTATAAGGACCTGCGAGGTTCCGGCGCGCAGGGCTCACGCGCGCGCACCCAGCGGGACATCCCCATGAAGTACGTGATCATCGGCTCCTCTCTTTTGGCGTTGGTCATGGCCGTGCTGCCGCAGTTTCCGGGGAAGTTCCCAGGGACCCTGCTCATGTCTTTCCTCATCCTGATCTTCGGCTTCTTCTTCGTGACGGTGTCCAGCCGCATCGTGGGCATCATCGGCTCTTCGTCCAATCCCATCTCCGGGATGACGATCGGCACGCTCATGGCGACCTGCCTCATCTTCGTGGCGCTCGGGCTCACGGGAGAGTCCTACCAGGCCATGGCGCTCTTCGTGGGCGGAGTGGTCTGCATCGCCGCGGCCAACGCCGGAGCCACGAGCCAGGACTTGAAGACCGGCTTTCTGCTCGGTGCCACGCCGTATAAACAGCAGTTGGGCCTCTTGATCGGCGTGCTGGCTTCCACCGTGGTCATCGGCATCACGCTCTTCCTCCTGCATAATTCGGCCTACGGACCCATCGGCTCCGAGAAGCTGGCGGCGCCGCAGGCCACGCTCATGGCCACATTGGTCAAGGGGCTGCTCGCGCGGGAACTGCCCTGGGGCTTGGTGTTCGCGGGGATGCTCATCTCCGTGTTCGTGGAACTCCTGGGCGTGCGCTCCCTGCCCGTGGCCGTGGGCGTGTACCTGCCGCTTTCCACGACCTTCCCGATCTTTGTCGGAGGCATGCTCCACGTGGTCGTGGGCTGGTTCAAGCCGGGCAAGAAGGATGCCGTCGAGAGCGAGGTCAGTCCCGGCATGCTCTATTCCACGGGCTTGGTGGCCGGAGGCTCGTTGGCCGGAGTGGCCATCGCGGTCCTGGCCGGCATGCAGGAAGGCCGATTCGCCAAGGCGCTCGATTTCGGAGCGCAGTACAACGTGGTCGCGGCCTGCGGCCCGTACGCGGACGTCGTCTCCGCCGGGACCTTCATCCTGCTGGCCGCCCTGCTCTGCCGGGCCGCCATCAAGCCGCTCAAGCAGTAACGTCCCGCATCGTCATTCCGGCGAAAGCCGGAATCCAGGCATGGGGATGTGGTGCCAGGGGTTGCCGAACTTTGCACCGTTCTCACTTTTCCAATTAAGGCCTGACCCGTTTTATAGGGGGGCTTGCGCCCTGCGTGGCAGGGGGCCTAAAGGCCGCGGGATTCTTCCCCGAAAGGCCCATAGTGGCGTTAGACTGTCGTTGTAGAATCTAAATGGGTATAGGGCGCTGTTTGCGCGCGCGACCCCAAGCTTAAGGAGAACTGCGCATGTTCAGGTCATTTTTTGCGTCTATCTTATCCGCGTCTTTGCTGTTGTCCTCTGCGGGACCGAGCTTCGCGCAGAACATCGCGTCCTTTCAGCAGTCCGCGGCCGGAGCAGTCGTCGTGCCTGTGGCCGCGGTCCTGCACTTGCAGGATGCGGGCGGCATCGCAGGAACGCAGACTTCTTTTTTAGGGACGCGCTCTCTTCTTTCGCAGGTCCAACTGCCTTCCGCATTGATCCCGGTCGGACGCTCCAGCGAACGCATCGTTCCGATAAGGTCGGGGTCCTCGGTTGTTGTGAAGCAGTCCCTGACCCTGCCGAATCAGAGCCGCAAACCGTTTGCGACGGAACAGATGCAGGTCCAGCCGGAAAAGGGCTCTTCGGTGTTCGCCGTGCCGCGGTTCCTCGGAGAGATGGGGAAGTCGTTCTCCGAGGAGGATGCCTCCTCCTCGCGGCAAGCCGGGTCTGAACTCTCCTCGGACAATCTCTTCGATGGACGCCGCGCGATCGGTGGAGATGAACCGGTCGTCTCGGAATCCGCTGAGAAGACCCCCGGCGCGGGTTCAGACCTCGCCTCCGCGGGCGTCGTCGAAGAGCAGCAGGCGGAGTCGGGGCCGATTCCGGAGCCCGTCGGCATGCAGGCGCAGCCGGAAACCCTGCCGCTCGATGCCGCAAAGACTTCCTCACAGGCAAAGCCCGTGGAGAAGGCGAAGGTCGGCGTCTTCGAGCGCATCCGGTCTTTGCCCGCGTCCTTCCTGTGGGGCTTCACCCCGGCTTGGACCCTCAACGGCGTATCGCAGGAACTTCAGGCCGTGGCCGTGCCTCTTTTCACGGCGGGCCTCTTCGGCTTGCCCGCGGCTCTGGCCGTGACCGGCGCGGGATTCCTCATGCGCATCGCGGGAGCCTGGACGGGTTCTTTCTTCATGAAGCGCTTCAATCCCAAGTGGGTCAATTTCGCGGCCGTAGCGGCCGTCGCCTTGGCCGGGATGACTATCCCCTTGGCTGCGGCGTTCCATGCGTCTTCTGGGCTGATGCTTTCAGCGCTCCTGTTCAATTCCGTCGTCGAGGGGACGGCCTACGGGGTCAACCGCGGCGTCGCCGAGAATCTTCTGGCGAGGATGATCATCGGCAGCGAGGACCCGGCCAAGTTCGAATTGGGCATGAACTATGCCTACCAGTGGGTGGAACTGGGCTGCATCGGGACCGCGCTCTTTTTGGCCGTGCCCATGCTCAATCTCTTCGGCGGACCGGCGCTCATGTGGCTCTCCTGCGGGGTCATGGCGTTCTCCGCGGCCGTCTACATGAGCTTGAAGTTCCGCGAGCCGTGGCAGAAGCCCGCGCTTGAGTCCGCGCAGGAGAAGTCTTCGAGTCTTTCCTCCGTCTTCGGGCTGGGAGACTATCTGCCCTACATGTTCTTCCGCTTCATGCACTTCATGATGTACGGGGTCATGGCCACGGTGCTCGCGCTGGGAGTGTTCGCCAATCCTGCCGCTGCCGGGACCGTGATCGGGCTTTACGACGGGGGGAGCTGGCTGGCCGGCATGCTGGCGACCTTGGCGCTCTTGCCGGAGAAGTCCCTTGGGCGCAAGGGCTGGGCCGTGCTGGCCGGGGTCGCGGCCGCGGCGTTCATGGCCTCGACCTTCCTGGCGATCCCGATTTTGAGCTACGTGCTCAGCGGGATCTTGGGCGGGGTGATCACGATCAACTCCAATAAGTGGATGGGGTACTACGCGCAGCGCCTGACCCAGGCGCAGCAGGGCGATCTCTCGAAGTGGATGATGACCGCGAGCATACTCGCCATGCTGCCGCTCTTCCTTGCCGTGAGCGCGGCGAGGCTCTTTCCCGCGGTCGCAGCGATCCTCTCCATGACCAACATCCTCATCGCGGCCACCGTCTTCGTGACCGCGCTGGCCGTCCTGATGACTGCGATGATGTTTAAAAAGTCCGGTATCAAGGGTTGAGTTTTACGGAACGGTGCCAGGGGTCATTTAACTCGCATAACTTTCTTAGAAAGTTATGCGAGTTAAATGACCCCTGGCACCGTTTCTAAGGGGTAACGGCATTATGCATTGGTTTTTCTACGAGTTCACGCCGGATTATCCGTATGTTTCCTCGGCGCTAAAGTTCCTGGTCTTGGGGACTTTGGGCGAGTGGCTGGGCGCGGTGCTCCGTTCGCGCGTGAGCTGGCGTCCTTTCCCGCTTTATAAGCTGTGGGCCAAGGCCGCGATCTGGGCGCTCTTGGGCGTGCTCATCAAATGGATATTCTCAAGCTTCGTCCTGCTGGTGCTCGCTCAGTCCGAGCGAGGGCTCCTGCCTTCCGCCTGCGGCCATGCCGGAAGCCTGGCCTTTGCTCTGGCCGTGAGCTTTCAGATGAACATGTTCTTCTCGCCTTTTCTCATGTATGCTCATCGGTTCTTGGATAATCTGGCGGACCAGCGGTGGAACTGGGCGGGGATGGAAACGGCGATCTATTCCATCGCCTGGTTCTGGCTCCCGGCGCACACCGTCACTTTCCTTCTGCCCGAGAACTTCCGGGTCCTGTTCGCGGCCCTGCTCAGCGTGGCCTTGGGCGTGATCCTGGGCTTCGCCAAGCGAAGCCCGACCGATTCCTGAACCTTGTCGGACCGATCACTGTATCACTAGGAGCGGCGGCGGCGTCATGCGGCCGTAAAGGAGTGCGGCGGCTGCTATCAGAATAAGGCCGAAGCCGCAGAGGATGTTGCCCCTGAGTTTATCTAGGGTGAAGCTGAATCCTTGCCACTTTAAGCTGATCCTGCAGATGCCGGCGACGATGCAGAGCACTCCGGCCACGAGCAAGAAGCCCGCGGCGTTTGTTATCGTGATGCTCATGTCGGTTATTCTCCTTGGAGATCCCTCATCGCGCGCTATATCCCGATGCGGGCGAGCATCGTGCAGAGACCGTCGATGGTCTCGACCAGGCGGGGATGAGAGGTCCGGAATTCGTCGACTGAGAGCGACAAGCCTTTGACGGAGTGCGCGAGCAGGTCCGGGGACTTGTCCTTGCGCGCGGCTTCATGCGCGGAGAGTTCCGCGAAGCCCGCGATGCTGTGCGCATGTTCCGTGTGGGTCCGCGAGAGTTCCTGGACTTCGGTCGTCAGCTTCGTCAGCAGCGTCAGGAGTTCCTGCTTGTCGTTTCTTTCAGCGGAGCGGATGTTCCTGACGGCATTTTCGAGTTTCCGCAAGGTTTCTTCCAGCATGTCTGCCTCCTTTAGAACTTGACTTGGTTCTTGAACGGGTCTTGGATCTCCACGGCCTTGTCGAATCCTAGCTTTTTCTCTCCGCGGGCGTTCAGGTATTTTGGCAGTTCCAGGTCGAGCTTGGCGGGCAGCGAGACCCCGGCTTGCGCCAGGGCTTGGCGGAGCAGGGATTCCGCCTTGCCCGCGAAGGCGATGGAGTCTCCCAGCACGCGCAGGGCCTCGGCCGGGTTGTGGAAGCCCGTGGAGTTCTCCGCGCCGATGAAGACCAAGCGGTAGAAAGCCTCTTCATAGTCCTTTTTTGCCTCGTCGTAGAGCCCGGCGTCCACGGTCTTTCCCTTGGCGCAGGCCTCATGGGCCTTCTCGAAGAGCTTGGCCGCGACGGCGTTGGCGTAGCCTGCGCGCATCAGCATGGAGGCCGTGCGGTCTTGGATGGCGAACACGCGGTCCTTGAGCCACTGGGGTGTCTCGGCGTGGCACTGGATGCAGGCCTTCATGTCGTTCTTAAGAGGGCTGGTCACTCGGTGGTCCGAGAGCTTGACCGCGCCCACGCGCGTGTAGGGCATGTGGCAGTCCGCGCAGGCGGCGCCCGCGTTCCAGTGCGTGCTGTCGTTGGAGAAGAGCTCGAACTCCGGGTGGCGCAGGAAGCCCAGCTTGAAGCCCGTCACCGCCTGGGTCCATTCCGGGGTGACGCGCACGTGCGTGATGATGTCCTCGATGGAGATCCCTCCCCAATGCCCGCCTTTCCAGGGGAGGAATACTCCCAGCGAATGCATGGCCGCGTCCTTGGGGATGGCATAGCTCACGTGGCACTGGGCGCAGACCGCGGAGCGCATCTCCTGGCGGGAGAGCTTTCCCGGATCGCGGCCGATGGAGGAGAGCGCCTTGCCCAGCGTGAACTGCCGGGAGATCTTCAGGGACATATCGCGGTTGTCGTGGCAGTCGATGCAGGAGACGCCGAGCTTCTGATGCAGGGCGGGGATCTTGGCATGGACCTCGGCGAAGGGCCGGCCGTAGTAGTCCTTGCCGAGCTCTTTTTCGAGCTTGGGCGCATAGGGCGTCTTGCAGGTCAGGCACACGCCTCCGGCCTTGATGCGGGAGGGGTCCACCGCCAGCACGTCTTCGAGCATATGGACATGCCCGCGGGGCTCGTTGTATTCCACGCCGAAGCCCCAGCCTTTGAAGAGGAGGGCCAGGTAAGGATATTCCGATAGCTTGTCCACGGGATGGCGGTCCTTATCCGAGCCTTTCTTGTAGCGGCTCTTCCCCGCGGGCCAAGCTTCCGCGGTCTTCTGCCAGAGCGCGTAGTGGTCGGGGAAGTCCTTGCCCCAGAGCGCGGGTTCCACGGTCCCGTCCGGGACTGGGTTGGCGCGCGTCATCTGCGGCTTCTCGGGCGCGCAGGCGCAGGCGAAGAGCGCGAATGCCGTGAGCGCGGCGATGGACGCGGCGCAGGATTTGTAGTTTCTGAGGTTAAGATCGAGGGGAATCTTCATGGGGTCTCCGGGCTTTCAATCAGGGATGAGGTCTTGTGCGCCATGCGTCGATGGCACTGCCAGCACTCGCGAGCGGGGTTCACGTTCTGCGCCATGGTCGCGTGGCAGCGGATGCAGTTGTCCTGTACGGTGCGGCTTCCGTGCGCGCTGAGCCGGATGTCCTCCGGCGCCAAACCGCCGTAGAAAGAGGCCGCGTCTTTCATCCCGTCGATGGATTTCCACACGAAATGATGGGGGATGTTGTCATTGGGCAGATGGCAGTCCACGCAGAGCAGCCGCCGGTGCGCGCCCGCGTGAATGAAGGCTTCATATTCCGGCCCGTGGATGTGGCAGGCGGCGCAGAATGCCGGGGACTCCGAGTGCTCCAGCAGCTTGGGCGGCCCGAAGAGAAGGAAGATCCCCAGGGCCGCGCCTGCCAAGGCCGCCGCGGCCGCTTGGCGCCGATAGGCGTGCGCTAAGCGGAGCATCTGCGAAAGAGGCATGGGCGCGATTATAGCTGTTTCTCCCTTGGCCGGTCGGTCTGCCTGCTGTCTTGACACGACATTGCCGACTTATTAGCATTCCGCTCATGTCAACCAATTGGCTAAAGAAAATATTCTCGACCGAACCTTCTCGGCCACGCGGCTTTTTTGTGCCGGCCGACATGGCAGTCCTTTCGACAAGCGCCCCTCACGGATTGGCGACTCCCCGAGGACAAGGAGCAGTTCGAGACCTTCCGCGCTGGATGCGCCCTGCTCCCGTCGAAGCGGAAGTCCATTGGAGCCGGCTCCCCCTCGAAGCGCGGTGCAGGGCCGAAAAATTGTCTGAACAGAACAAGGCCCTTACCACGCTGGCCAGCGGATCGCCGCCTCCCCGCGTTCCCCGGAAAGTCCCCGGATGGCGCTTGCGCAGCCTGAGCGATCCGAAACTCGCGAAGCTGCGCAATGAACAGACCTGGGAGTACAAGCTCTTTGACGGCCGCAATGCCCAAAAGATCCGTCGCGACTATGAGACTCGCGGAGGAAGACTCTGGAAGCAGTATTGGTTCGTACTCGACGGCCGCTTGTCGCAATTCCTTCCTCAGGACATTTTCAATCTATTCCCACTCTATGCGGCAGACCGTCTTCCGGCGGCATCGGAACAAGAAGCGGTCGTCGTCTGCGAGGGGGAGAAAGCGGCCGACGCGCTGTTGGCGCGAGGCATAGCCGCCGTCGGGACTCAGATGGGCGCCACGTATACGCCTACGCGGCGCGCCTTGAACGCGCTGACGGGACGCCCGGTCCTGCTTTGGCCGGACAACGATCCGATCGGGAGACGTCACATGGAGCAGGTCGCGATTGAACTATCCGGATCAGGCCACGAAAACATACGCATCATCGATTGGAAAGACGCCCCCGCGCGCGGTGACGCAGCCGATTTCACCGGCTCGGAACAGGAATTGCGCGCGCTTCTGGCGCAGGCCGGGAGTTGGACTCCTCCGGAAGATGCGCGGAACGGGTCCAAAGTCGCTTTGACGGCCCTGCCCTTCAAGCTTGAGTCGCGCGGCGCACCCTCCCCGAAACTGTCCACCCCGAATCCTTTGGCCTTACGCCGCGAGCTGTCCCAATTGCAGTCGGAATCCAAACGGCTTTCATCGAAGAGTGCCCAGGACAACCTCAGTCTAGAGGATAGGCTCCGTGCAAAACGATTGCAGGACCGCCTCGAGCAATTGATCGGATCGCGCACGGCCTCGATCAGCAAGATCATCAAGCCGGCAACCACCTCAAAATCCAAAGGAGATCCTCGATGAGTCCCTTGACCACGACTCCGGAAGATATCGCCGCCAAGATGCTGGGGGAGCGCGCAGACGCACCGGCGCTGGCATTCTCTTCCAGGCGAATCTGCGAAACCGCGTTCAAAGACTTCCACCAATACGTGCTGTTTTCCAAACCGCTCACAGGCGCGGAGTTCGCTTCCGGCGAGATTCCGGCCGGAGAACTGCATTGGTGGAGCCCGTTCATCGGAGAGTTCCGCAAGGCGATCGCGCAGTTCCTGCGCGGAGTGCCCGACCAGATCAGGGATCCTTATGGGACGAGTACCCTCATCCGATCCCATACCTCCCGATGGACCAATGAAAAGCTGACCGAAGATTTCCACGCGATGTTCATCGAAACCGCGGCGCCGCGCCTCTACGTGATCTACCGGTCGAAAGCCTTCCAGGAACGAGACTGGACGATCCAAAAATTCATCGCGCTTTTTCACGAAAGGCTGGAGCAGCTGCGTCTCGAATACGAGAATGGCGGCAGAACGGACGGCTACTCCGAGCTCCTCCGCTTCCTCGACTACCCGGCGCTCAGCGGCTGGGACCAGATCGGGCGCTGGATCGCAGACGAGATCATAAAGCTCCTGTCCGACTGGGATCCGACGAACAGCCTGCCGCGGCGCTACCCCTTCGACGCCTACATCGCGGGGACCGTGAATTACGGCCTGCGGCTCGTTTTCCGCCAAACCTGGTCCCCGCTCGGCATCCAGCCCGGCGAGATCGTACGCACGATCCCTCTTGGTCCCAAGCAGATCATCAAGGTCTCCACCCGTTTCACGCGCAGAGACAAGACGGCTCGCTCCACGGAAACGCTCCGATCGACAGAGACCTCGAGAGAGGAATCCGATGCATCGAAGGACGCGAGCGAAGTAATCCAAGAGGCTTCGGAGAAATCCAAATGGGACGTTGAGGGTTCGGCTTCGGCGGGCTGGGGATGGGGCAGCGCGAGCATGAAAGCCAGCGCAGGAGGAGAAAGCGCGTCCTCCAGCAAGGAGACCAAATCCCATCTCAACGAAACGATGGAGAAGACCGCCAGCAAGATGCGAAGCGAGAGCAAGGTGGTCGTCAGCACCGAGGGAGAGACCAACTTCGAAGAGACGAGTAGCTCTGAGCTCGTCAACCCGAACGAGGAGATTTCCATCACGTACGTCTACACCCGCTTGCAGCGGCAATACGAGATTCAGACCCGGCTCGCCGAAGTTGCGACCGTCGTCTTCGTCGCGGAAGAACTCCCTCGGCCGGAGGAGATCGATGAGGATTGGATCCAACGCTACGGCTGGATCCTCGCGCAAAATCTCCTCGATGCCTCGTTCGCCGACGACTTGGGAGAGGTCCGCAATCGCATCCCCCCACAGACGGACGCGGAGCGCGACGTGGACGAAAAGATCGCGGGGCTGATGGATCAGTTCAAGTCAGGCCTGCCGAACTACAGCAGCCTTGTGGGGACTCTGCCGGACATCTTTAAGACGCCCCAGGATGCCTACGAGCGGGAGATCGAACGCAAACGCACCCGGACCGACCAGGAACGGCTCTATAAGCTCCGCCTCAACCGCTTCCGACAGCACATCATCGACAATGTCCTGCATTACTGTCGAGCCATATGGAGCGCAGAGGACCCGGAACAGCGGATGCTTCGTTTCTCCAACATCCAGGCTCCGATAGAATGGAAGTTCGTGGCGACCGGTCCTCGGGACGCCGTCGGGAACGTCCCCGGGAAATACATCGCGGAAAAACTGCGCCCTCTCGCCGAGGTGGTCAATCCCGCCGGACCGATAGGCTTTGCGGGCAACTATGCCATCTACAATCTTCGTCCCAGCCAGCTCACGGACGAGGGTCTGCTGCCTCTGCGTCAGCTGCGGGCGACCTATGCGAAAACGGCCGTCGTGGCCGTCCGAACATCCGGTGCCGGCGATGCTATCATCACGCAAGCGCTCGCCGACGTCCCTCTCCGACCGCAAACGGCATATACCGTCCGCTATCAGACAGGACTCCTCGTTGTGACGCGTCCTCCGGATGCCGGTGAACCTTCCGGTGCGGACGGGACCGTCGAAGTATTGAAGTCTCCATATGCCGCCGGAGAGCCGTTGCGTTTCGAGGGAGTCAAACTCGTGCTGGACGTCATGGATGGAAGCACCGGCATGCGCGAGGGCGACACGTGGTCGATCACCCTGCAGCCGACGCCGATCCTGGAGGATCCCGATTATCGGGCGTATTGCTGGAGGGAGACGCTTCCTCCTCGCAGTCAAGAAGAAGCGGTTTTCTCCGATGAGCTCCTGGCGGACATGGCGGACTATGTTCCGGCGCTTGCTACGGCCTTCGAAGCCGATCCGGGCGCCGATACGTGGGAGAATCTTGGGGACGGCACGAAGCAGCTCGTCCGGGATCGATATTTGGACTATCTGTTCTTGCGTGAGAACACCCGCCGATTCCTGCTTGAGACAAACAACCTGCTGCTCGATCTCGACGCCGGTGCGAGCCCGGCGCTCGAGGATTTCAAGCGGCTGCATCGGTATGTCGATGTCCTGAAGGCGCTTGAAGAAAAGGAGCGCTTGCGCCTCGAAAACGTACGCCGGCAGGATCTCATCACCGCAAGGAAGCTCGGCGATCCGGACATCGAGCGTGTCACCGTCGTCGAATCCGACGGGCAAAGCGATCTTGTGGTGGGAGATGGGGCCGAAGGGTGACCCTCCGCGATGACCGCGCCTGACGCCGTTTTCGAAAGACGCGTCAATGGCGAGACGTGGATCCGCAATAGGCTTGCTCCCCCGCAGAGCAGGCAAGGATTCGAACGGCGCTTGCTGCCGGGCATTGAGGTCGGCCTGCCCGGCTGGCAGCGGGCGCATAGCCAGCCCGCCGAGCTCGGCATCGAGAGTCCCGCCGGCATCTTGTACGCCCCTCCGGAAGTCAATCTCGTCCTCCAGCGTGCCGTGGAGAGAGAGCTTCGATCGTTCTTCGAACAAAAGGCCGCCGATGTCGAGTTCTATCTGACGACCGTGACAAGAGCGCACCCCGGCACTCTTCGCCTCGCAGAGATCCAATACACTTTGGAAGCGGTGCGGAACGCGACCGCCACCACGATATGGGAAACATCGATTGGGGTCGGAAACGCGCGGGATAATCCGCGCATCACCATCGACGGCGATCCTCATTCCTCCGCCAGGATCGAAGAGTTCCTAAGACCGGTTGCTCCTGCGCCTCGGAGGCCTCAAGCCGCACAGACACCCCTCCCCAGAGAGAGAGGAACAACGGAAGGCCGTCCGCGCGATGCGGGCCGGGCCTTGGGCGTGAGGCCTGCGGAGAGGGAGCCTATTCAAAGGCCTGCTGAAACACCCTTCACGGCAGACCAAGTGCTGCAGGGGACATTGGATAGCGTCGCGCGATATCAGCAGCGATTTGCCACGGGCTCCGCTGTTGCTCAAGCAGTAGGAATGGTGATGGGCTCGGCGTATAATGCATCGGTCGAAACGGAGATCAAAAGACGCTTCGAAGAAAAGTGGCGGGCATCGAGCGCATCGATCGCGCGTGCCGCTTCGCAAGGCCAAGGACTCTTCGTGATCCTGAGCATCGATGAATGCATGGTGACCACGGACATCGGCATCAACTACAAGATCGTTCATTCCGTCGACTTCCTCCCGGCGATGAGCTACGATGAGGGCTCTCAAGCGTGGAGGAGGCAAGCGATATTAGAGGAGAGCCCTCCGCCGCTTTTCAGAAGGCAGAGGCATTTTTCTTTCATTCCGTTGTCAGAACTTCATTGAGGGCCGGTCTCGATAAAGAACCATGGCAGATCCGCAGCAATCTTCATCAGGCGTCAGCCGCCTGGATCCCCGCGACAGGATGACGGGCGCTTCCGAGCGCGGCATAGCCGCAAGTCCCGCGTCTCCCTTCAAGATCGTCCGGTTCACCGTCAATGGCGCGACCCAACGGAACGTCCAGGGCGCGAAGAACTGGGCGACGCTCAAGCATGACGGACGAAGCGTTACCGTCGAAGCTGTCACCTATCCGCGCAATTCCACGGACGAGTGGGAGCAGATCCAATGGTCCGGGGGGGCACCGGTCGAAGGGAAGCCGAATCAGCGGCAGGTCTCCTGCGCGGACAGCAAGACTTTTCGTGTCTCAGCCGCGCTCGGGCCGACGAGCGAATCCGTGGATATTTGGATACTTTGGGCATCGATCGAGATTAAGATGGACGGGATGCGGCCCAAGGGCGCGGCGCCTTTCGATCCGGGGACTAGGGATCAATCCGACAAGCTGGGCGCAGTCGTTTATCCCAGCCTGACGGAGTCGATCGTCGATGAGGAGGAGGGACGATTCGTCAGGAACATGGGAGCCTCCGCGAAAGTCGTACCGATCGCGACGTTGTTTCCGAAAGGAGTCTCCCGGATCGTCAAAAGCGGCTGGACATTCGAACGCGAGGTCTGGTCTCATAATTGGGTCGATGGTTTCCCGGCGCAATCAAGCACGCCCGATTGGCGGATGGACACCTCGAAACCCGTTTATCAGCGCCTTATTCCTGATGAAGGAGACAGGATCTATGATCTAGACGCCCCGGACATCCGATGGGGACAGCAATCCTATGAGACTTACAACAACTTCCGTCAATGGATCGGATGGCACGGGGGAACGTGCTCGGATTATGCCCTATGGAACTGGAGAGCCCGCTGGAAGTTGGATCCGAATCCCCAAGCCCAGATCGCATTGAACGAGGTCGGTAAAGGCAACATCAAGCTGCCTGAGCAACCGTTTTTTCCTCCGAAAAAATAACTCGGGGAAATGCCCTTATCCGGATATTGTCCGACGGCCCCCCAGGATCGTCCGGCCCGACGTCCCGCAGTCAAAAATAAGAGAATCTCCCTGCATGCGTTTGAATCGTACAGGACTATCCAGGAGGGAGCAGGCCTTCCTGTTCCAAGGAACGGGCCAGACGCAGGAGAGATGAGCGGTCTTCCTCGCTCAAGCCGGGCGAACGCAGGAGCCGGTCGAGGAAGGTCGACAGGTCCGGTTTGTGCCCCTGCATAGGGTGCATGACGATGCTCAGGGGCGCGACGGTTCCCTCGCTGATGAGAGCGCCCAAACGGATGAAGACCCTTCCGTCATCGAGCCGGCGCACTTCTACTTGCGGCAGGAGCTTGACGGAGAAATCCCCTGATTCCCATCGCTGGATCCAAGAGAAGAATCTATGGCTGCGCAGGATCTCGACTTCCGAGACCGTCTCCAGGAGCATCGCGCGCAGCAGGGCATAGTCGCCTTCATCCGGACGGTTCTCAGGACCCAGGGGCCGGGCGAAAGGGGTGTCTTTCGTCGCGTCGAGCACGGCTTGTCGGATCTCCTCCGGAGAGGCTTCGATCTCGATGAGGCTGCGCAGGATCTCCGCGTAATCGGTCATGTTCAGACCGTTCTTTTGGATAGCCATGAGCATGGAGATCAGAGTCGGGGTCTGTCCGCTGCGTTCGGACAGGATGCCCAAGAGGAATCCCTGCATCTTGAGGATGGACTCCATGGAGAGGTCTTTCTCCATGAGAGCTGCGGGACTGCCTATGCCGGGTTCGGGGACTGCCGTTGCCTCTTGCGAGGGTTGAGGCTGAGTCTGCGGCAGCAGTAAGGGCGTGTCGAGCTTGAGCTGCGGCGCCGGGAGCATCATCGATGGCGCGGGCAAGAGCGGGATCGGCGCGCTGATCGCCGGCGCAGGGACTATCGACGGCGTGAATGTCTGAGCTTGCGTGAAACAGGGCAAAAGGGAAATGACAACTGCTAGAAACATCTGCGATTATCCACGCCGGATGTTTGTGAGAAGTCGGACGATTTCTCGGTAGCACTTGTCGAAAGAGTCCGAATGGCGGGCGGCTTTTAGATCGAAACGCGCCGTGAGCGCGGGCTGATCGGTGGTTTCCGAATACGTTTGATTCAGCGGCATTCTGTCGGCCAGCCATTCTTTCGCGCCGCGTACGGCCTCAGGGTTTTGCGGCGCTGTCAGATCATCGGCCAATCCTCGATGACCGCGTAAGGATTCAGCGGAGGCTAGGAACCATGCTTCAAACTCTCTCTTCGCGAGGACAACGGAGATGGGGATGTCTCGCCGGGCCGCCACCGCTCGTGCCAGTAACTTCGGTCCCTCATTGGCGGGACAGCCGTCGTCGCAGTCCAGCAAGATGAGGATTCCTCCCTGGCCATCGAGCTTGTTCGCCGCCAGTTCCACCGCGCGTTCTAATTCACCTTGCTTGAGCAGGCGTGATTCGGGAACTTTCAAGATGGGGCGGATAACCGGTACTAGCAGGCTGCTGAAAAAGCCCTGATTTTAAGGGCCTCGGCCGGACCGGAAGCCCGATAGAGCCCAACTGGCTTCGAATTTCTTGCCGGAGAGTCCAACTCGGCTCCCATCGCGCTGTCCGTCAT